>NZ_CP145605.1:4166875-5452500 GCF_036884255.1 Paenibacillus tundrae
CGAAAAAGCTTGTAGTTGCCGATAATAGCAGTAGGGATTACAGTAGCACCACTTCGAAGAGCAAAGCTCGCTGCACCTTTTTTACCAATTCCACCATCATTGTGGCGACTTCCCGAAGGGAAAATCCCTAACACTTCACCACCACGCAAAATATTGAGTGAGGTTTTGATGGATTCCTTGCTTACGCCTCCCCGCTTAACGGGAAAGGCTCCTACAGCCTTGATAATACGGCCGAATACGGGAATATCAAACAATTCGCTTTTGGCCATGAAACGAACCTGACGACGAATCTTGATTCCCACCGTTGGTGGATCAAAGTTACTGATATGATTGGAACATAAAAGTACGCCGCCTTCTTGCGGGATATTCTCCCGACCAACTGCTTCAAGACGGAAAAGAATGGTGTAGATGATCCGCAGTAAAGTGCTGCAAAATGTGTAAATCATAGACCGATCTCTCCTCTGACCATTGTGCAATAAGATACGATTTTGTCAACCACTTCATGGATGCTCATCTCAGTTGTGTCAAGAACAGTGGCGTCCTCTGCACACCGAAGTGGGGAAATCTCCCTCTCTTCATCCAATTTATCACGGGTGGCAATGTCTCGCTCTAGTTGCTCCAACGTCAGTCCTTCAGAGGGATCCAGTTCTTTGAAGCGGCGAAGTGCACGCTCTTCCACACTGGCAGTCATGAAGATTTTCACTTCCGCATCGGGCAATACTGTCGTTCCGATATCGCGTCCATCCATAACGACGCCCTTGCGCAAAGCCATTTGCCGCTGAGTATCCACTAATTGTGTACGCAGCCCCTCGATTTGCGCATATCGTGACACGATTCCCGTTACTTCACGGGAGCGGATTTCCGAGGTTACATCTTCCCCATTACAGAACACTTTCTGTCCGTCGGGATCCGGTTGTAAATCAATGACCAGCTTCTGGGCTTCCTGAAGCACCTCTGTTACATTCTCCGGCTTTATTTCATTCCGAATCATGTGAAGAGTTACCGCACGGTACATCGCGCCAGTGTCAACGTAAATGTACGCGAGCGCCTCTGCAACTAATCGAGCCACCGTGCTTTTCCCGGCACCGGCAGGACCGTCAATTGCGACGTTCATTTTCCCGTTCTCTGATGTGTTCTGGCTTGCCAACGGGGCATTCCTCCTCAAACGTTAAGCCTCAATAAAAAAACAGGCATTGCCTGCATCGTGAAAATTATACCACACTATAAAGAGGGATGCAAAAACAGGCAAATCAATAATTTTGTTGCCATGTCGAGATTTGGTTCTCAATCGGCGTTCCTTCCATGTGATCGATTATCGTCATTTTATTTCTCAAATACGGAATTTGCAGAAGCAGTTGATATAAGATCAGCAGCAAACAAAGAACCGCAATCAGTTTGAGAAATCGTTTTTCCATACGATGAGACCACACATAATAGAGACGTTCGTATCGAAGAGAGTTCCGGTGGTTATCCATAACGCACTCCTCTGGTTTTTCCATTACGTTACCCACCGCAATCCCTATTTATCCAACATTACAACTACTTATTTGGTGCGATAATCGAGTTGGCGCTCGAAACAAAATTTAATGATCTTCTGCCGCTCAGAATCCGTGATTTGCACAAATTTCAGCATACAGAGCTGTCTACCCGTCTCTAATTCCTTGATCCGCACAACCTCTGCCTCAAAAGCAACATGTTCTATTGCAGAGTTACGGTAAGGAACGAGTAACCAACAATTCAACTTTTGGCCTTCAATCAGCGAGAAGTTAGGTTCCCCGTAGATGGATAACCCACCACCACCAATATCCTCAGTCAGAGCTACTGCTCTCGTCAGATCTTCAGCTTGAATGGCTAATTCAAGATTTGCGTGAACACGTAAGAAGCTTCGGCGCTGAATTTTGGAAATTTCATCTGGTAACGGTTTGCGAATACGGACAAGTCGAACGACATCTTCTTCAAAACCAGTAACATACGTATTAAAATAATGCCGGACGCCATCTTCCGTAATATAATAAATCGATAATTCCTCACCAAAAAAGAGTCTTTTCAGTCTGCTGCTTCCTTGCTGCATTGGAACTTCAATCAGAAAACTGTTATCTTCCACATCAGCAATACGGGATTTGTATTCTTTGATCGCTTCTTTTTCATCTGCTGAGGCTATTTGAATGAATAGGATTTCGTTTATTTTGGGATACAAATTGCTCACCGTCACTTTATGTATTGTCTTCATATGTACAAGGACCATTATACCATGACCTTTCTCATAGTGAATAACAAAATAAAAGAACAGACCGTCTTGCGATCTGTTCTTTCGGTTACGTAAATTAGGTAAGGTTCTTAAGTGAATATCCTACGAAGTCGCATTCACTGGTTTTATTTCCTCAACAGCTTCTTCCATGCCTGTGTCCGCATTAATGTAGATTCGATATCGGGTTCCATTGATCCGTCCACCGAATTCGTAACACAACACTTCCTTACTGAATTCATTCTCAATAAGTGATTTACGGACATAATTCTCTTCAAAATCAGGATTCAATTTCTTCCGGGCTTGCTCAGCTGTAAGACGCGCTTTTGGAATGTTGCGTTTATCTTTATGTTCGTTGACAAAGTCACTTGCTTGAAAACCTGTTACTTCACCTGTATCCAAGCCAGCACGAACAGAAATTTTCTCAGGATAAATCAAGGTATCGCCTTGCTTGCGCACATAGGTCAGGTTCGCCAAGTTCCCATACTCATCGTAATTGACAGCTTTCATATTTTTATAACCTTTGTCGGACAAGAATTGATCCGCTTTAGCCATAACCTCATTACGTGAAACTTTCTTTGTTCCAATCTGACGAGTGTCGCTATACGAGATCAGCATTCCACCATTACGTGTGAAATCCATCATGAGTTTACTGTCATTCGCCTGTCCGACAGACGCAGTAAATGATTCCCATTCAGTACCCTTACCGTTCTCTTGTACTTGGATATTACCAACCGATTGATTGGAGAACTTAGCAGCTTTATGCTGAATCTGTTCTTTGGTCATCGGAATACCGTCTAGCTTCTTCACTGTTCGCTTGGTGTACATACTAGAAACCGACGGCCCCCAGTCCAATTCAGGGTACTGTTGTACCTTTTCGTTGACAGACCGGAATCCATCTACAATCGTATTGTCATTGACTTTACCTTGGGCTGCCATAGCCGTTTCTGCATCCATCCACCGCAGACGATCCGATAGAACTTTTTGCTGCACTTCTTTTAAGTTCTTCGTAATTTCAGATGAATTTTGGTACAGCTGCTTCAGGTTGCCCAGTTCTTTTTCACTCAGAGGTTCATTCGTTAGATCTCGCATCGATGCCTTATAGGCAAAGTTAGAGATTCGCGACAGAAAATCATCAGTTTCATGGAAAGGTAGCATGGTCAGAGGCAACTGACTAATCTCATTTTGAGCCTCACTGGTAAGTCGCCACACGTTCATCAGACCTTTACGATGCATGCCGAGTGAGCTTGTGTGAACAGCAAGGGTGTTACCAATCTCGGAATGCAACTTATCCATATGAAAAGATAGATCGTGAAAAGCTCGTTGATATTGATTCTCCGCTTTAATTAGAATCGCGTTTTTCTCCTGGTTCTCTTGGTAACCCCAAACGAGAGCACCGATCAACAGGACTGCGACGATCGGAAACATGACTGAACTTAAACGTTTATACATCGGAAGTCTCCTTTCTTCTGAACCGCTATCTATATTGTGGATCGAAGAAAGACCTCTTATGCATCGAATTTCCAGTTCAGTCACTTGCCCTAGTAAACACACTCACCTAATTTAATTGAACCCATGAGGCTCTTCCTTCTTCTTCAATCTCAAATTGATCCCGATTATCGCAGAGACATTGCTTAAATCCCGTTTCAATCCGCCCTCTTTCTTTCTTTCCTCTCAGCGTAAAACGCTCCCCACACTGCTTGCATCTAATTTTAATTTTAATCCGCATAATAAGCTTAATCCCCGTTTCTGTTAGATTTCCCCGGAGATCTTCTATTTTCATACAAAAAAAACACACCGGGGCATTGTGCGCAGCATGCGCTTCATGTCCACCAGTGTGTCCGTATTTCTATAATTTAACCTCTTCCTCTCGCTTCACAAAACGAAATGGAGAACGATTATTGGCTCGTGTAATTTTCCCGATTGCACCATACCACAATCCCGCCATGAGCGGTGCGATAAACCATAGCCAGTGATTAACCATCGTGTTCATAATCACATCGTAGAGTGCATGCCAGAAAAACGGCAAGATCAAGGATAACATGAGATACCAACGCTTTTTCTTACCATCGGTAAACTTAGCCCGCCCCATATAGTATCCCATAATCACTGCAAACATCGCATGACCTGAAACAGGGAGCAGTGCACGGAGAAACATCGCTGAGACTGAGGCATTCCCCGCAAAGGCATACAACACATTCTCAACAGTTGCAAATCCGAGCGATACCGCTACTGAATACAATATCCCATCATAGGGTTCATCAAATTCGGTGTGATTATAAATGATGTGATAAATCACAAACCATTTGATAAATTCTTCAACACCACCAGAGATTACAATGGCTTCAAGATAAGGATTGTCTCCGAGCCAAATCGTCATGCCACGTTGAATGATCATGATAGGTAACACCATTAAGACCCCCATCACGAACACTCTCAGCACCATGTGAAGTGGCTCAGAATCATAACGGTCTTTCAGATAAAAGTATGTTAACAAGGCGAGACCCGGAGCTACTGCTGCCGCTAATACCGAGAACAAAAGCACCGAAAATTCCCTCCTCTGACTAAGACGCGATTACAATGATGAACTTAATCTTGACGTTTGAAATGCGTACAGATAACCTCTATGGCTTGTTCAGGAATGATTACTTTCCCGTACTCTTCCATCACTGCCGGTGTAACGGATGATCCCTCACCAAATTCAGCGAGCAATGCGATCAATGCTGCATGTTTGGTGGAATCAACATCATCGGGCTCCAAGTGCAGGAACCATTTGTTTTTATATGAATACAGTGTTCCGGCATTAGTGACATGTTGACGCAGCATATGCGCTGCTTCAATGAGCACCTCGAAATCTTTGAAGGCGTAAACGATGGTATCGCTTTGTTCGAGCGTAACTTCCATCTCATATACTTCCTCAGGAAGATCATCCTCATTGCCTGAGCCATATTGTTGCGGATCATATTTCCCACGGGTAACAATGACAACCATACCTTGAGCGGGAAGTGCGAATACTTCGACAGCAAGTGGACCTGTGGCATCAAACCCAAGTTCGGAATAAGCCTGATCCATCATTTCAGTGAACAGTTCATGAACTTTAGGTATTTCCTGCCACATATCTTCTTTTTGTATTCCGCGCTCGCTCAGATCGTCAAAGGTCAGGAAAATCCGTATCTTATCGTGACTTAATCGTTCTATTTTCATACAGGATCTCCCCTTTATAAGCAAGTCTTATAACAGATTATGAAGCACAAAACAATATGTGCTGAAAATAAATCTATGTAGTTATGTTATCATTTTATACCTGTAAATGCACGAAGTAAAATCGACAAAAAAAAGAATCAATCCACAGCAAATAAAGACTGTGGTTGATTCTAAACAGAAGTTTTGGTTTATAAACCCGGTACAGTTGTGTGTGTTTGGCTCAAAATTTGTTCAACTTCGTTTTTCACTTCTGGGTTAGAACGAATAAAATCCTTGAGCATTTTCATATTTTCTTCTTTTTCTTGCGGCGTGATCGGTCTTGCTTCTTTCTTTAATGGGCTCTTATGGTTGTCACTATGTGCATTCGGTTTAACATCAAATCCGTCCATGCCTGGAAATGTCATTTCCATCATTTTATGCTTAGCCTGGTCCATCATGTTACGTGACGAACCAGAAGACAGCATGGGTACTTTGCCTTTGGCAATCCATGAGCTAGCAGCAACGCCAACGACGATACCCCAGAAAAAGGATGAAGCCTTCATTACACCAACCTCCTCTAAATGTTAAAATCATAACTATTGTTTGCTGGATGACAGCATCTCATTCCGCATAAATACAGGAAAGTGAGTTGTTACTGATGTTCAGACTTACCGCGACATGTTTAATCGCCACTTGTTTGCTTCTGACAGCTTGTGGAAACGAAACAGAAACGGTTCCTCAAAACCCTAATAATACGTCTAGCCCAACCGTTGATACGACCGTCAACTCCAATGAAACCGAAGATACAGATCAAGTTAACAATCCGGATAAGTCTACACCTTCGGAGCCTTCTTCTTCGCAAACTGCACATGAAGAAACTTCCGATACCATACAGAATGCTGAATCAGAATCGATACAAGAAGAAATTCCAAAAATGTATCATATGAATAAAAATTATTTCATTAAGCCCAATGACGATTCCGTTGAGAAAAAGGTGGTCTTGTTGACATTTGACGACGGTCCCAAAGAAGAAGGCATGATTAACCAATTAATCGACACGTTGGATAAACACGATGCAAAAGCAATTTTCTTCGTTAATGGTTATCGAGTCCAAAACAATCCAGACTTACTCAAGCTCATCCATGAACGAGGTCAAATCATAGGTAATCACGCATGGGATCATGAAGATCTCAAAAAAATGTCCGATGCCGATGCTGCGAGACAGGTGGAATCTGTACAAGACATCGTTAAAGAAACGATTGGCATAACGCCTCAATTTTTCCGTCCACCCTTCGGTTCTGGAAGTGACGCACTTAAAGCGGTGGTCGATAAAAATGATATGCTTTACATGACTTGGTCTAACGGATCACTTGATTGGGATAAAAGTACGAAGGATCGACCGGATAAAGTAATTCAAAATGTATTAGATCAACTGAACCCTGGGAGCAACATATTAATGCATGAGCTGCCATGGACAGTTGAAGCTTTAGATGGGCTACTCATTAAACTCAAAGAGAAAGGTTACTCCTTTGTAGATCCTCGCTCCATCGAACTGAAAGTGCGTTAAATAACAAAAAAACAGCCTAACTACAGGCTGTTTTTTTGCTTTTTCTTCATTTCAGACTATGCCTACTACCCCGGCCAAGGTAAGAACGTATGCAGAGGCGGTGCTCCTTTTACTCCCCACCACACTAAACTAGCCGTGAGAAGAACGAAAAGAAAGATAAGCGAATTAACAAAACGTTTGCTTAATCGCAAACGGCGAGAAGGATGAAGCTCCGTACGTGTAGGAAGTGAACCTGCTTCCGATACGCTTTGTTCTTCATTCTGTTTCTGAGATGTTTTGGAGCGTGTTGGGGCACGGCTTGGAAGTACCGGACTCTCCAGCGATGCTGATAGGGGTTTGCGTTTGGATCTAGGCAAGGAGATAGCGGTAATCGGCGCTGCTCCCCCTTGGTCAACGGCTACGGCCGTTTCAGCAAACATGCTCACTTCTGGCGTCAAAATAGGCTCGGATTTCTCTTTTTGTTCCAAGTTCCGATGACGCTGACTTCCGTATGTTTTCATTCTACTCAATTGCTGGTTCATGATCCCCTCCGAAAACGTATCGCTAATCCGGACACCAAATCAATTATAAAGTGACATAGTATCGGCGCCCACAATGTGCCGGATTGCAAGTATATCCAACCCAATCCATAGCTTGAGACAAACACCCACCCTGTTGGAATCCAATGCCTTAAGTAACGTATGTGGATCACTGCAAATAAAATACTTGTCCAATAAGGGCCAATTGCATGTTGTATCGCTCCACGAAATAACAATTCTTCGCAAATCGCGACAACGGCTGCAATACATACAATGTGCCAAATAGGTCGATTTTTGAACAACATCTCATTAATGCCGCCATCATCCATACTTTCCTGAGGAATGACATAAGACAAAATCAGATCCATAACAAGCATAGTCCCTGCAAGACCAAGTCCCCACCAAATAAAGTGAAGATTGTCAGGCAATGCAAGCACATCAAGCAAATTCCTCTTCTGTAATAAAATCCACACAACGCCAATAATTAAAGTCAAACCTTGTGTAAAGTATAAATTGATCAGAAGTAAGCGCTCGGTAAGCTGTTGGGGTTCAGCCTTCTGAATCTTAAACTTGGGAAACTTCCATTTTTTCATTGACTGTGTCTATCCTCTTGACTTAAATTTGATGGATGAAAAAACCGATCCAATAGGATCGTTACTAAATGATAGCCAAAAAATCAAATTGGTTCAAGACCTGCCCCAAGTCCCGGTTTAAGAAGCCTATAAACTCATTTAAGCTCAAAAGCGAATTTTGAAAACCTATTTCACAAAACAATTAGTAAATAAGCTAAATATATGCCGTAGATAACCACATTCATAAAAAATCATTCGTGTTTTCCATGATAGGCAAACTGTATCTACACTTTCAAACTAAAACATTTATGCCTATTGACACGGTCATGTTAGCCATGATACATTATGAAAAAATTAGTCACGTTAAACACGATGATGGAAAAAAGATGTTGCTGTGTCTTTCAGAGAGCCGATGGTTGGTGAGAATCGGTGGCTGGCAAATGATCTTGAGCGTTCCTGAGTTATTGCATTGAACATTGGAGTAGGTGCAATCGGTTTAGACCCGTTATCCTCTTCGGTCTTCATTGACCGCTAAGACTGTCGTTGCGAAACGGCGGTGAATTAGGGTGGTACCACGACAACTCTCGTCCCTTATTGCGCAAGCAGTATGTGGATTGAGAGTTTTTTTGATTATTTTAGGAATATAGACGTGGAATTCACCCTATTGTTACACCTTCCCCCTCTGTTACGACACCGCGTTGTTGGAGGGAAGGATTAAACTGGTTTTAAGGAAATCCTCTTCGATGGGGAGTAGCCTTAACGATATAGATACACATACCTAAGGAGGAAGAAACCATGTACAAAGTGTTAGTGTCGGATCCGATTAGTGATCTGGGAATTCAGCAATTGGTGGATGCAAATGATGTGGTTGTTGAAAAGAAAACCGGTCTTAGTGAAGATGAACTTGTTGCCATTATTGGCGAATATGATGCCCTACTCGTTCGAAGCCAGACACGTGTTACCGATCGTATTATGACTGCGGGTACCAACCTTAAAGTGATTGGCCGCGCAGGCGTCGGTGTAGACAACATTGATCTGGAAGCTGCTACACAACGCGGTATTATTGTAATTAACGCACCTGACGGTAACACGATCACCACATGTGAGCATACATTTGCAATGATGATGGCGCTCGCGCGTCATATTCCTCAAGCTTATGCCAAAACCATTCAAGGTACATGGGATCGCAAAACTTTCTTAGGTGTGGAATTACGGAATAAAACATTGGGTGTCCTTGGTATGGGACGAATCGGTAGCGAGGTAGCCAAGCGTGCCAAAGCATTTGGTATGGATATTCTTGCTTATGACCCATTCCTTACACAAGAGCGTGCAGAGAAGCTTCAAGTGAAGTTAGCTAGCGTTGATGATATCATTCGCAATGCAGACTTTATGACTGTACACACACCTTTAACACCTGAGACTCGTCATATGATCTCGCGTCCTCAATTCGAAGTCATGAAAAAAGGTATGCGCATTGTGAACTGTGCCCGTGGTGGTGTTGTTGACGAAATGGCTCTCGTGGAAGCTATTGATGAAGGTATCGTTGCCGGTGCTGCCTTTGACGTATTCGAGAGCGAGCCGCCAGCAGCGGATCATCCATTCCTAAATCATCCGAGCATTATCGTGACACCACATTTGGGTGCATCTACTGTTGAAGCACAAGAGAATGTAGCGATTGATGTTTCGGAACAAGTGCTTCACATTTTGCGTAACGAACCGTTCAAAAATGCAGTGAACATGCCTGCGGTAGCTCCTACGGTTATGAACAAATTGCAGCCTTACTTTAAACTTGGCGAGACACTGGGTAGTTTTGCAGCTCAAATCACTCAAAATGCGGTTCAAGAGATCCGAATTGATTATGCGGGTGATCTGTCAGAGGTCGATACTCAACCACTAACTCGCTACATTGTCAAAGGCATCCTTGCTAGACATCTGGGTGGAGAAGCTAATATCGTTAACTCCATGCATTTGGCCAAAACAAGAGATCTGAACGTTGTAGTTAGCCAAACATCTACGACAAAAGGATTCACGAACTTGATCACCGTTACTCTAGTGACAACACAGGAAGCTGAAGAACGCCGCGTAGCAGGTACTCTTCTTGCAGGTTACGGTGAGCGAATTGTACGTCTGGATAAATTCCCAGTGGATATCGCTCCAGAGAGCCACCAAATCCTCATTTCTCACAATGATAAACCGGGAATTATCGGCCGTGTGGGAACCTTGCTTGGTCAAAATGACGTAAACATCGCATCCATGCAGGTAGGACGTAAAATTATCGGTGGAGCAGCAATCATGATTCTTACAGTCGATAAAGAAGTTCCAAAAGATGTCCTTGTTCAACTCACGGCTCTTCCAGAATTAAATACCGCGGTTGAGATCGTTCTGTAAATACGGGATGATATTGATCGGATTATTAAGAGACGAACCTTCGCAGGTTCGCCTCTTTTTTTTGCATCTGAAATTGCTAGCGACTAAATTGCTTCTTAATAACTAACTTAATCGAATAATATTCAGCGTAGCACCTGGCGGTGAAAGAACTGCTGTTGCGGCAATACCGAATAATTGGAGCTGAATCGTTGATCCTGCTGTCACTGTAACTATAAAGTCTGTACCTAACTGGCTTAGAGAAAGCAAAGGTGATATAACACTTGCAGGAATAGCAGTTCCGTTGAGTACTATACGTGTTTGAACAGCAAGGGCAGCTGTGAGGTTGACTTTGTAACTGATATAGTAACGACCTGCAGTGGCTAGTGTGAATGTCTCACTCCCACCGCTGACAGTTATTCCTGTTCCTATATTTTGGTTCGTAGGAAGGGGTACCGCTGTTCCCCCTAAGAGAACAAGAATCGTTCCATTGGAATTTTCTGCAAACGCTGATGTTTCAGTGACGGAGGTACCCGTAACACCTGTGATTCCTGTTGCGCCGGTGGCTCCGGTAATACCTGTTGCTCCCGTAACACCAGTCGCTCCTGTTGTACCTGTTACTCCTACGCCTGTGGCTCCCGTTACTCCAGTCACTCCAGTTGCACCTGTTACTCCTACGCCTGTTGCCCCGGTAACACCAGTCGCTCCGGTTGTACCTGTTACTCCTACGCCTGTTCCCCCGGTAACACCAGTCGCTCCGGTCGCACCTGTTACTCCTACGCCTGTAGCCCCGGTAACACCAGTCGCTCCTGTTGTACCTGTTACTCCTACGCCTGTGGCTCCCGTTACTCCAGTCACTCCAGTTGCACCTGTTACTCCTACGCCTGTTGCCCCGGTAACACCAGTCGCTCCGGTTGTACCTGTTACTCCTACGCCTGTTGCCCCGGTAACACCAGTCGCTCCGGTCGCACCTGTTACTCCTACGCCTGTAGCCCCGGTAACACCAGTCGCTCCAGTTGCACCTGTTACTCCTACACCTGTGGCTCCCGTAACACCAGTCGCTCCAGTTGCACCTGTGACTCCTACGCCCGTGGCTCCAGTGATACCAGTCGCTCCGGTTTCTCCTGTTACTCCTACGCCTGTTGCCCCAGTGATACCAGTCACTCCAGTTGCACCTGTTACTCCTACGCCTGTGGCTCCCGTAACACCAGTCGCTCCGGTTTCTCCTGTTACTCCTACGCCTGTGGCTCCCGTAACACCAGTCGCTCCGGTTTCTCCTGTTACTCCTACGCCTGTGGCTCCCGTAACACCAGTCGCTCCGGTTTCTCCTGTTACTCCTACACCTGTGGCTCCCGTAACACCAGTCGCTCCGGTTTCTCCTGTTACTCCTACACCTGTGGCTCCCGTAACACCAGTCGCTCCGGTTTCTCCTGTTACTCCTACGCCTGTAGCCCCGGTGAAACCGGTCACTCCAGTTGCACCTGTTAGCCCAGTGGCTCCTGCACTCGCCAATAGGGTGTAATCTGGCGATGTGCCCGGGGTACCCGTTGGTGAAGCTACGTTTGCAACATACGTACTTCCATTAAACGTGACTACCTGACCGGCTGGATACGTTGGTGCCACCGCTGGGTCAAATGCTACAATGCCGGTTAAGCCCGCACCGGTTGCTCCAGTTGCGCCCGTCACTCCAGTTCCAGTTGCTCCTGTAACTCCAGCTGTACCTGTTACTCCTGTGGCTCCTGCACTTGCCAATAACGTGTAATCTGGAGACGTGCCCGGTGTGCCCGTTGGTGAAGCTACATTTGCTATATACGTACTGCCATTAAACGTGACTACCTGACCCGCTGGATACGTCGGTGCCACCGCTGGATCGAATGGTACACTGCCCGTTAAGCCTGCACCGGTCGCTCCAGTTGCGCCCGTCACTCCAGTTCCAGTTGCTCCTGTAACTCCAGCTGTACCTGTTACTCCTGTGGCTCCTGCACTTGCCAATAACGTGTAATCTGGTGATGTGCCCGGGGTACCCGTTGGTGAAGCTACGTTTGCAACATACGTACTTCCATTAAACGTGACTACCTGACCGGCCGGATACGTCGGTGCCACCGCTGGATCAAATGCTACAATGCCCGTTAAACCTGCACCCGTAGCTCCAGTTGCGCCCGTCACTCCAGCTCCAGTTGCTCCTGTAACTCCAGCTGTACCTGTTACTCCTGTGGCTCCTGCACTCGCCAATAACGTGTAATCTGGCGATGTGCCCGGGGTACCCGTTGGTGAAGCTACGTTTGCAACATACGTACTTCCATTAAACGTGACTACCTGACCGGCTGGATACGTTGGTGCAACGGCTGGGTCAAATGCTACAATGCCGGTTAAACCTGCACCGGTCGCTCCAGTTGCGCCCGTCACTCCAGCTCCCGTTGCTCCTGTAACTCCAGCTGTACCTGTTACTCCTGTGGCTCCTGCACTCGCCAATAACGTGTAATCTGGCGACGTACCCGGGGTGCCCGTTGGTGCTGCCACATTTGCAATATACGTACTACCGTTAAACGTAACTATCTGACCGACCGGATACGTTGGTGCCACGGCTGGATCGAATGGTACAATGCCCGTTAAGCCTGCGCCGGTCGCTCCCGTTAAACCAGTTGCACCTGTCGTACCAACGCCCGTTGCTCCTGTAACTCCAGTGGCTCCTGCACTTGCCAATAACGTGTAATCTGGAGACGTGCCCGGTGTGCCCGTTGGTGAAGCTACGTTTGCAACATACGTACTGCCATTAAACGTGACTACCTGACCAGCCGGATACGTTGGTGCCACCGCTGGGTCAAATGCCACAATACCGGTTAAGCCTGCGCCGGTTGCTCCTGTTAAACCAGTTGCACCCGTAGCTCCAGTTGCTCCTGTAACTCCAGCTGTACCTGTTACTCCTGTGGCTCCTGCACTCGCCAATAACGTGTAATCTGGAGACGTGCCCGGTGTGCCCGTTGGTGAAGCTACGTTTGCAACATACGTACTGCCATTAAACGTGACTACCTGACCAGCCGGATACGTCGGTGCCACCGCTGGATCGAATGGTACAATGCCCGTTAAGCCTGCGCCGGTCGCTCCTGTTAAACCAGTTGCACCTGTCGTACCAACCCCTGTTGCTCCCGTAACCCCAGCTATACCTGTTACCCCGGTAGCTCCTGCACTCGCCAATAACGTGTAATCTGGAGACGTGCCCGGGGTGCCCGTCGGTGAAGCTACATTTGCTATATACGTACTGCCATTAAACGTAACTACCTGACCCGCTGGATACGTTGGTGCTACTGCCGGGTCAAATGGCAGAATCCCACTTAATCCTACACCGGTTGCTCCCGTACCGCCTGTTGCTCCTGTCGTACCAACCCCTGTTGCTCCCGTAACCCCAGCTATACCTGTTACCCCGGTAGCTCCTGCACTCGCCAATAACGTGTAATCTGGCGATGTGCCCGGGGTGCCCGTTGGCGCTGCCACATTCGCAACATACGTACTGCCATTAAACGTAACTACCTGACCCGCTGGATACGTTGGTGCTACTGCCGGGTCAAATGGCAGAATCCCACTTAGTCCTACACCGGTCACTCCCGTACCGCCTGTTGCTCCTGTCGCACCAGAACCTGTGGCACCAGTCGCCCCTGTGCCACCTGTTATTCCTGCACTCGCCAACAACGTGTAATCTGGCGATGTGCCCGGGGTGCCCGTTGGCGAAGCTACGTTCGTAACAAACGTACTTCCATTAAACGTTACAACTTGGCCCGAAGAATACGTCGGTGCCAATGCTGGATCAAATGGTACAATGCCACTTAAACCTACACCTGTAGTTCCTGTCACACCCGTTACACCTGTTGCTCCTGTAGGACCGGCACCTGCTAATAATGTGTAATCTAGCGATGTACCCGGTGTTCCCGCGGGCGAAGCTACATTCGTAATATACGTACTACCGTTATATGTCACAACCTGACCAGCCGGATATGTTGGTGCCTGAGCTGGATCAAAGGCAAGTGCACCACCAAGCCCTATACCCGTTGCTCCGGTTGCACCTGTTGTTCCTGCACCAGCAAGTAAGGTGTAATCTGAAGATGTGCCTGGTGTTCCCAATGGACCGGCTACACTTGATATATAAGTACTTCCATTAAACGTGACCACTTGACCTGCCGCATACGAGGGAGCAGATGCTGGATCAAAGGGAACCGAACCAGACAGCCCAACACCAGTCGCACCTGTAGCTCCTGTTGTGCCAGCCAAAAGCAACAAGCTATAATCTGGAGAACTGCCTGGAATTCCAATTGGACCATTTACATCAACAACATAAACACTCCCATTGAAACTAACAACCTGGCCTTGGGCGTACGATGGGGCAAGAGCCGGATCAAATACGGTAATGTTGTTCAAACCAGTACCCGGAGCGCCTGCCGATCCCTGTGGTCCTTGAATCCCTTGTGGCCCCTGCGGGCCAATCGGACCTACTGGCCCAGCTACTCCCGCAGTACCATTTGTTCCTGGAGGCCCCGCTGGTCCTGGTACGCCTGGAACGCCGGGAACACCTGGTACACCTGGTGCTCCAGGTGGCCCAGCTGGGCCAGTAATTCCTGATGAGCCAAATGTTGTCGTTGCTCTACTAAGTGACACAGATATGGAACGAATTAATCCTACCAGATTATCTTTTTCTGCCGGAGCAATTTCAAGCAGCAAAGTTACACTTAATAAGTCATCTAACAGATTTTGTAGGTTACCTGCCAAATTAATCAAAGCTACCGGAACAACTTCCGAACCTGCAATACTTAACTCTAACACAGCTTGAAGTTCCGCCTTTACTCCAGCACGAAATCCTGAATCGTTAACAAAGGCAAGCAAGTTCTTCAATCCAGTTTGTAATGTACTTATATTGGATGCCGTAGGTTGACTAATAGCTGCTGGAATACTAATGGCAAGGGTTCGCAAGATCGCTTCAAACTGTTCCCTTTCACTTTCGGTTATTGGAATAAATGGAGAACCTGCTCTAAACGATCTACCGTCCAAAAATGCCTTAATATTTACTCTTTTGCGCCGATCGGACATGCGTAATTCAATCCTCCTTTAATCACCTTATTCCTCAAGCATATGAGCTTGTGGAGGAAAAATTATCTTGGACACATCTTTTCACTGAAATTATTGACATCGTTGTTCCACGTTGAACAAGATTAAACGGGTGACTTCAACAAAAAAACACCCTCCATTGGAGGGTGCCTTCGCACTTTTTGTATAAAATCAATCTATTTCGGAGAATCAACAGGAAACTGCATCATAAACTCAGTTCCTTCGCCAAGAATGCTATTCGCCTGTATGGTTCCATGATGAGCATCTACAATGTTTTTTACAATAGCAAGTCCCAGACCCGTGCCTACACTTTCTCCGCGAACACGAGCTTTATCAGCTTTGTAGAACCGTTCAAAGATAAACGGTAGATCCGACGTTGGAATGCCTACACCCTCGTCCTTAATCGAGATTTTGACTGCAGGAATTCGACTATCTGTTACAAGCTTTGCTGATATCATAACGTTTTTATTCGTAGGAGTATGTCGAAAAGCATTGTCCAACAGATTGGTGAAGACCTGCTCAAGGCGATCCTCATCTGCGTGATGCAGCTTAATGGAGGATTGTGCACAGTCCAGGTGGAGCGAAATCCCTTGTTCTTTGGAACGTACCGAGAATTTACGATAAACTCGTTCAAGTACTTCCACCAGATCAACTTCTCTCATCGCCATATCTGTATGACCCGCTTCCATTCTAGCCAGATCCAATAGATCTTTCACCAATCTCCCCATACGAAGAGACTCGTCATGAATAACCTGAATTAATTCTTCGCTCTCTTCCGGAGATGCTGCCATACCATCCAAAAGAGCTTCACTGTAGCCCTGCATCATGGATAAAGGCGTACGTATTTCATGTGATACATTCGCAACAAAATCTCGCCGCATCTTCTCCAGGCGCACTTCCTCCGTTACGTCACGAAGTACAGCAACAGCTCCTCGGATCACACTATCCGCATATAGCGGAGTCATCTGAACAGACCATACTCCCTGTTGAACATGAACGTTGGAACTCTGATCTCCACCTTGGTCCATAACGAGCTTGAACAGAGGAATGAGCGGTTCGGGTACATCCCGAGAAGCACCTGCCCGTTCTGATGTATCATCTATATCCGCTTGTGACCAATCTAGATCGCACCAAACCTGCATAATTTTCTCGCCTGGAGGATTGGTTAGAATCACTTTGCCTTCACCATCAAACGTAACTACTGCATCCGTCATGCTTCGTAGCACACTAGCTAGATGCTCTTTTTCATGATTAAGATTCCGGATATTATCTTCCAGTTGCGCAGCCATATGATTGAAGGTGTTTGCCAATTCGCCAATTTCATCACTCGTCACGAGTGATAAGCGGGTATCATAATTTCCTTTTCGAATGGAGTTAGCTGCTTGAATTAATTGCTGCATCGGCTGAGTGATTTTAGTAAAGAGAAATAACGCAAAGAATGTTGTCAAACTGAAGCCTATAATACAGACATACGTAAATAATCTCTTGATATCCCTCGACTCTGATTCAGCAAAATTGGTATCAATGTAAGGCAGCAAAAAAAGCCCCAGCGCTATGAGTACACAGCCCACAAGGAAAATAATCGTAATCCATAACTTGCCAACGAGCGATCTCCAGAACGCAAAACTATTTCGGTACTTCCAGTTTATAGCCCACACCCCAAACTGTCGTAATCATCGCCGCCGATTCAGGCGAAACCTTGTTTAATTTTTCACGAAGACGCTTAACATGTGTATCTACAGTACGGAGATCACCGAAAAACTCATAATTCCAAACATCCTTGAGAAGCTCTTCTCTAGAAAAAACCTTATCTGGAGAAGTAGCCAAATAATGCAACAGTTCGTATTCTTTTGGTGTAAGACTAATCTCTTCTCCGCCTGCTGTAACGCGGTGAGCATCATGTTCAATAACCAAGTGTGGGAATACAATGTTGTTGCTTGAGTTGCTCTCTTTGGACAAGTACGCTGTTGCAGATGAACGACGTAATATAGCCTTCACTCGGTATATCACTTCACGTGGACTAAATGGCTTGACCACATAATCATCAGCTCCAACCTCAAAACCCTGAACCCGATTAATTTCTTCACCTTTTGCGGTCAGCATCAGGACAGGAGTTGATTTAACTTGACGCAGTCGCGTACACACTTCAACGCCATCCATTCCTGGCAACATAACATCCAGAAGAATCAGTCCATAATCTCCTGCCGTAGCTTTCCGCAATGCGGTCTCTCCGTCCTCTGCCTCATCAATTTCGTAGCCTTCTTTTTCAAGATACATCTTCAAAAGTCTGCGGATTCGTTCTTCATCATCCACAACGAGAATTCGATTCTCATGCTCTGCCATTCCAACTCCAGCCCCTTTGCAATAACTGCTCGTCACTTCTATTATGTTCGATCTGGCGAACAATATTTGAATGCCCGCTTTTAACGTGAGGGCTCACACCTATGTTTCATGGGTTTCTCTCCAGAACGTTATGAAACAACCGCCTTAATCTGCCCCTGCATAAGAGTGTAGCCCTGCGATGATCAGATTGACACCAACCAATGTAAACATCACAACCAAGAAGCCTAACACCGCAAGCCAAGCAGATTTCCGTCCCTGCCATCCTCGGGATAAACGTAAATGTAAGTATACACTATAATAAAGCCACGTTATTAATGCCCATACTTCCTTCGGATCCCAGCCCCAAAACCGACTCCAAGCAATCTGAGCCCATATCATAGCAAAAATCAACGCGCCTAACGTAAAAATCGGAAAGCCAATGGCAATAGCTCGATAACTAATTTCATCTAGATCATCAGCATCAATACCATCTAGTGCAGGTTGTAGGACTTGTCCAAGTGGTCTTCTTACAATTAAACGAATAATGCCATACAAGATCAGACCCACGATGACAGACCAGACCACCGTATTCAGTTTGCGTCCAGCATTTACCCCGTTCATCCAAGATGGTGTCTCAAGAAGCGGTTCTTTCATGCCAAGAAACGGTTTCATGCTCTCTACCTCACTCTGATACGGTGCAAAGATAGGAGGCATGCGATAAATCACTTTCTCTATTGTACTATTTCCCTGTACCTCTGTGTCAATGCTCGCTGTTTCTTTGACGAACACAGCTTCATATCCAGACGCACGAAAAGCAAATACTGTACCGATAAATCCAATGACGACCACAATCGTAATCAGTGTAAATTCGACCCAACCACGCTGACGTCTAGAGGATTTATCCTTGCCACTGAAATCAACGGTGCGCAACAAATACATAAACCCTGCCGCAAAGCCCACTGCAAAGAAGGCTTCACCTAGTGCTGCCAAGGTGACATGAATTTTCAACCAAATAGATTGTAACGCAGGAATGAGTGGCTGCACTTCCTGTGGAAATACGGCCGCATACGCCATAATAATAATGGTAAGCGGTAGCGCGAAAAGTCCAATTAATGTTTTACGATAAATTGCATAGACTACGATGAAAGCCACCATAATCATCATGGATAAAAAGCTCATAAATTCATACATATTGCTTACAGGGATGTGCCCTGCACCAGCCCACCGAGTGAAGAAAAAGATCAAATGAGCTGCAAGCGCTATTGTTGAAGCAACAAAGGCTCTCTTGCCCCATTTTTCAACATGAGCCTGAGGATCACGATTACTCCACTTTTTGCCCATAACCGCCACACCATATAACATAAACGCTGCACTATAGAGAAAAAAAGATACAATAAATGCGTCGCTGCTGAAATCCAATAAACTCATGCTTGGTTCCCCCCGTTATCCAACGACTTCTCATCTACTTCCACATTCATCTGTTTTAGCACAGTTGCGACCTCACGCCTAAAGCCGAACCAATTTTTGTTGGTATGACCTCCAAGCGTAAGTTGACCATCATCAATACGTATCCATATACGGCGGTGATGCCAGTAGAAGCCCATAATCAGACCCAACATGACAATTCCAGCCCCTACCCAGACAAAAGGCATTGCTTTATCAATTCGGATATTGAGATAACTTACCGATTGAATGATGTCCACTTTATCCATACTATCCACTTCTAGCTGAAATGGGATTGGATCACCCGAAAGCTGTTGGTTAATTGAATCTTGTTGAAATCGCTCTTTGTCGATTTGCTTAGCAAAATACAAATATTGAATGCCCCCTTCAGGCAGCTCTGGCCCGGTAATCAAAAACAAAAAAGCCGGTGCATTTGGTGAGGGCGACTTCGAGGTGGGTTTCCCTTGCGCATCCAAAGCAAAGTCCATAAATTTATTTTTGACCTCTAACGTATATGGCCCAACTTGGAAGCTTGGCTGCGTATCCACCATATCGATCTTCAGTTCGCCAATCTTCTCCCCTGTTTGAGCATTAACCAATTCAGGAGTAACTGATCGTATGGTCGGGGTTAAGTCGTAATCAAATTGATATGCCTTCAGCCCGTTGTAGTTTAATGGATGATTTACTCGCACATCATGTCTTGCAACCTCAGACAACTGAGGTTTTTTGGTCAGATCCGAACAGTCAGCAGTACATTCATACAGCACAACTTTGGTTTCAAAGAGCTTAGGAACCATCCGATTCAAATTACGAAATTGTTCCGTCACCTCTTCCTCACTGTAGAACTCCACATTAAACTGTTCATTCTTCAAATACATAGATGTATTCGGAATCTTCTTAATCTCACCTTCGGGAAATGCCACATGCTCGTCCAAGTTCAATCCCGGTAATCCCCGAGCAAGCACAGCTAGTAAAAATATGATGAGTCCAATGTGGATAACATAAGGTCCCCATCGGCTGAATCGCTGCTTCTCAGCAAGCAATGCATCACCTTCGGTATGTACACGATACCCCTTCTTTTTAAGCGGCGTAACCGCTTTCTTAATCCAATCCGCAGAATCACCCTCAATTGTACCCTGGTACACGAGACGTTGTCGGGTAAGAAACTGCATATGCTTTCGGATTTTCTGCTTATTCAGCGCTTTGTAAAGTGGGAGTACTCGGTCAAGGCTGCATATGACTAGCGAAGCACCAATTAACACAAGTAAAAGTATAAACCACCATGATTCGTATGTATGGGATAAGCCCAGTAGATAATAGATATGACCTAATTGCCCATACGTCTCTTTGTAGTACACGGAAGGGTCAATATTAAGAAACGTGCTTTCTTGAGGATAGATTGTCCCGAGTATAGATCCAAGCAGCGTAAGCACAATCACGTATACAGCAATTTTTACGGATGAGAAAAAGTTCCAAACCTTATCAATGATATTAGGATTGCTGCGCTGTGAACGTCGAGCCATTCCATCATAACGCATTTCGAGCACTTCATCTGATTTGGCCTCAGCTTCAAGCAGTGGCTTTCCGCAGGCTTCACACAGCACCGTGCCTACTGGATTTTGGTGTCCACACTCACATTTTGTGTTTTGGAACACGACTGGACCTCCGTTCAGGGCTGTTTAGCCAGTTGTGAAATTTGAGCGTCAAGTGTGTCTAAATCTAGTTGACCAATGTGAATGGTAGAAATTTTGCCCGTATTAGACACGAAGAATGTAGTCGGCATCGGAGATATCCCATAATCTCGAACTGAATTTTTGTCACGATCAAGCATAATAGGAAATGTAACACCAACCTGCTTCACAAAATGCTCTACGGTCATCTGATCTTCCCCTACATTAATCCCGATAAATTGAACACCCTGGTCTTTCCACTTATCCGCTTGTGCTTGAAGTGCAGGCATCTCCTTCACACAAGGCTCACACCATGTCCCCCAGAAGTTGACGACTAGTGCCTTGCCCTCGTATTCCTCAGACGTATGTACTTGACCGTCCAAGCCCAGCAGTTCAAAAGAAGGTGCTCGATCTCCTTCTTTTGGCTTGCCATTCGAGCCGGATGCGGATGTACTAATTGCATATCCGCCCAACACCAGGATCAAAAACAAAATGACGATCTGCACCGTTCTTCTTGATTTCCCCATGTGCGCTCTCCTTTTAAGGTGACTATATAAATTGAACTAAAGAATAGTACACAAACCTCTCGTGTAAATGTTTAGTTCAATTTATATAGATCATTCGCAATACGTAACTGTCCCAGATATCTGTGAACATCCTATGAACAATTATAGCGAATTCCGTCACAAAATTGCGGCAGTTTTATGAAAATTATGTGTCCTTACATTACCTTTTCTTCATTTTTTTGGCTGGTTCTGATTTTGCGAGTTGAATTAGGTTATTGACTTCTTCTTTGGATAGATTACGAGTCAGTCCCCGTTTCAGGTTTTGCAGCAAAATCCCACCGAAAGCAATACGTTTTAAGCGTGTCACCGGATGGTTAATCGCTTCAAACATCCGTCGAACCTGGCGGTTACGACCTTCATAAATAGTAATTGAGATTACGGCCTCATTGTTTGCGGTATCCACATCCTTGTATTCAACCTCAGCCGGAGCGGTCATACCATCATCAAGCATAATCCCTGTCTTTAATTTTTCCAGCGCCGATCCATGCGGAACGCCTTTGACTGTTGCCAAATACGTTTTGGGTACATGGTGCTTTGGATGTGTCAGTAAATGTGCAAATTCGCCGTCATTCGTAAGAATCAATAAACCTTCCGTATCATAGTCCAGTCTTCCTACTGGATATACACGTTCTTTGACCCCTTTAAGGTAATCGGAAACAATTTTCCGTCCTTCTGGATCGGATGCACTTGTAATTACACCTTTTGGTTTGTTCATAAGCAAGTACACTTTTTTCTCACTGCGGATCGGCTTCCCGTTTACCGTAATGATATCCTCTTCAGGGTTTGCTTTCGTGCCGAGTTCGGTCACGACCTCCCCATTGACTTCTACTTTGCCGGACTGGATCAGTTCCTCGCTTTTGCGACGGGATGCGATACCAGCTTGAGCAATAATTTTTTGTAATCTTTCCATGTTTGTCATGTCACCTCACACTAATGATACCCATCAAGGAGGGAAATCACAAGGATAATCCAAGGAAAATGTAAACAGAGGCTCTAAATGACCATTTCGAGTACTAACCGTATAACTTTTAACGCAAAAAAACTCACCCTTCTTATCTCTGTTACGAGAACAAGAAGGATGAGCAGCATCCAGCTATGTTTTTTGTTTGCTCTACTTTTTATAACATCATAAGTATAATTCAACTAATTTGAAACCTTGCCTGCAACAACCACTTGCTTTCTCGTAGGTTTCGCGCTGTCTTTAATAAAGTCTTGCAGGGTTTGTGATGTAATGAAGTACGTTCTTGAACCATAGACAAAGGTCATCATGCCAATGACTTGATTGTTTTGATCCAACACAGGGCCACCAGAGTTACCTTGTGCCATGGATTTCACAATACTGCCTATGCCTTTTCGACCTGGAACATCGGTTGCATTAGGGCTGGAAACCCGGCTTTTAGCAATCGTATTGTAAGTCGCAGGGAATTCATCATCGAGAATAACTAAATCCCCATCTGGATTTTTGGGAAAACCAATTGTATACACAAGTTGATTATCCCTTGCGTTTGCAAACGTTACAGGCTGTACATTTATTTCTTCATCCAGCTTCAGTAGCGCCATATCTGTTACCGGATCAGTCTTTATAATTTTGGCTTTGATCGGACGCTTCAGCTCGCCTGGACTGGCAACAGTTAACGTTCCCTCATCACCCTTCGCTAGCTCCGCATACTCCTGAACGACATGATAATTCGTAAGCACTTCGTCCTTGGATATCAAAATGGAAGTTCCGACATCATAATACACCACGTCCGGCTCATCCTGCTTGACTAAACGAACGTTAACGACTGGAAAAGAATCCGCGGTAACCGCAAACTTTTCTCGTAATTGTTTATCAAAGTATCCGGTAAAATGTATCGTGTTGACCGCTTGCGCATCCACCATTCCAGTAGGGCCAGTTAGCAATCCTATCGCCATCATGCCTGACAACCCAAACTGAAGCACTCGTTTCCATCTCTTATGCATGTGCAACTCTCCTCCCGCTATCCATTCTAGCATATCTTGTATATCGGAAGGAGAATGCAACTTGGTTAACTATAGTTATAGAATATATCGAAATAGATTTATCCAAAAACGATTAAACAGATGACAAGTGCCGCAATGAAGCCTACAACATCTGAAAACAGACCTACTTTGAGTGCATATCGACCGTTTCGAATGCCTACCGCCCCAAAATATACGGTTAGTACATAGAGTGTCGTATCTGTGCTGCCTTGAATTGTAGAGGCCATACGACCAATCATGGAGTCGGGTCCATAGGTCTTAATTAGATCGGTTGTAAAAGCCAGAGAGCCTGTCCCCGTTAGCGGACGAAGAATTCCCAGTGGCAAGACTTCTCCTGGTATACCCATCCAAGATACAAGTGGAGCAAACCAACTAATCACAAAATCAAGGGCTCCCGAAGCACGAAATACACTTATCGCAACCATCATTCCCACGAGATGAGGAATAATGCTAATCGCAGTGGAGAACCCCTCTTTTGCTCCATCAACGAAGGATTCATAGACTGGAACCTTCTTGGTAAACGCATATAATGGAACAAACGCGATAATAACCGGAATGGCCCAGGCAGAGATCCAGTTGACGAAGGTTAGCAAGGTTATTCATCCTTTCATGCCAGGATTGCCACTTTTCACGATACGTGGCGGTTTGTTCAGCGTTCTATTTCTATACCAACGATCTGCCATAATCGCTGCCAGTGTTGCGATAATTGTTGCGATTAGCGTTGTTCCCACAATCTCTGTTGCGTTGGCAGATTGGTAATTTAACCGAATAGCAATTAGTGTCGTAGGGATTAGCGTAATACTTGCCGTATTTAGCGCGAGTAATGTACACATAGCTGGGGATGCCGTTTGTTTATCAGGGTTAAGTTCTTGTAACTGTTGCATCGCCTTAATGCCCATTGGTGTAGCAGCATTCCCT
Organism: Paenibacillus tundrae; assembly: GCF_036884255.1. Taxonomy (NCBI): domain Bacteria; kingdom Bacillati; phylum Bacillota; class Bacilli; order Caryophanales; family Paenibacillaceae; genus Paenibacillus; species Paenibacillus tundrae. Next base: position 4,191,339 of record NZ_CP145605.1, read on the forward strand.
AGACCCAGCAGGTTGGCACTCATGTTGGATAGGATATAACCCATGGCTGGATGATTACGAGGCACGTCCGGAAACAAGAAGGCAACGACTGGACCAAGAAGCTTAGCAATTTTGCTAAGCAGTCCAGCATCTTCACCTATTTTCATCATACCCATCCAAAATACAAGCACACTGATCAGTCCTAAACAAACCGTAACCCCGGTGGCCGCCCCATCAAAAGCCGCTTGTGTGACCACTTCAATCTTTCCATTCACTGCTGCAAAAACAAACCCAATCACAATCATCAGTAACCAGATTAGATTGATCAACCAGGAAAACCTCCTTTACGGGGACAACAAGTGACTTATCACGGCACGCCATGCGGCTGCCCAAGTTGTAATTTCCCCGATCCCAGCAAATGCAGCTTCTTGCATCTCAGGTTGGGGAGGAATATAACTTCCTTTGTGATACACGGGAATAGAGCCTATGAACTTCCCATTCAGTTGCATTTCAATACGACCAGCTAGACCAAATGAAAGATCATTCGCTTTACTTTCGTTTTGCGATTCATTTTGACTACGATTGTTCGTTAAGATCAGCTTTTTACTTATAGAGTCGATCTCACTTTCAGCCAGCGGATATTGAAATCCTCGTCCTGTAACAACCGTGGTATTCCCCACAGGCTGTTCTTTTTCGGCGATTTCTCTTAAAGGAAAGTTTTTAAATCCGAAATCCAGCATACGTGCATGATCGTTCCAATCGTCTCCATCATTCAGGGTTACAGCCGCTAGCTGCTGGCCATCCCGCGTCGCAGAGCTTACCAGACACCTGAAGGCTTTTTTGGTATAACCGGTCTTAACCCCGTCAGCTCCTTCATACAATCGCAGCATTTTATTTTTGTTGTGCCAGGAGTATTCCCAGCTTTCGTTAGGATTCGGTGCCGATTTATTCTCTGTTGCCACGATGCGTTTGAACACGGGATTATGTAGCGCATACGCCGTTAAACGTGCCAGATCATTCGCCGTAGAATAATGCCCTTCTGCATCCAAGCCATGAGGATTCATGAAATGGGAACGGGTTAACCCGATCTCCTCTGCCTTCTTATTCATCAGAAGCACAAAGCCTTCCTCTGAGCCACCAACATGTTCGGCAATAGCCGAAGCTGCATCATTACCAGAGCGCAACATAAGTCCATACAGCATGTTCTCAAGCGTCATCTCTTCGCCAAGTTTGAGATAAAGCGACGATCCTTCCTTTGCAAACGAAGAGGCTGTCACCTTTACCTTATCTTGTAGTTTTCCATGTTCAATGGCGACAATCGCGGTCATGATCTTGGTCAAGCTGGCGATACGCAATTCTTGATCTCCAGACTTGCTGTACAAAATCCGCCCAGACGTGACATCAATGAGAGCTGCGCTCTGAGCATGAGTTGAGGGGCTTGGAATCGTTCCAGATGCACCGGCAATTCCAACTGAAGACAACAATAATAATGGAATCAGGAAACTCGCAATCATTTTCGTTAACATTTTCATTCAACCATTCCTCCGGGTCACTTGGAATCTTGTACTACTTTATGTCTGGACAACCCGAAGTATGTCCTAGTGATACAAAACAACCTAAAAATCCCTCTCGCATGTGCAGCGGGAGGGATTCAATACATCCATTATTTTAGCTGTAAGTCGATGGATCAGGAGTTCGGATCTCCGGTTCATCTTTAGAAGGGTTACGACGGAACATCTCCTGAATTCGATCCATAACGTATGGCGTTGAATCGATTAATTTCTCAAATAGATGTGTTGAATTATCAAGTGGTACGATATGAACACCTTGTTTTCCTACGACGAGGAAGGCAATCGGACGGATGGACACGCCACCCCCGCTACCTCCACCGAATGGAGAAGCAACCTTGGCTGATTTTGCATGTTCCGCAGTTGACGCAGAACCACTTTCTTTCTTTTCGACATTTACATTAAAGTCACTACCGCCCGCTGCAAAACCAAAGCCCACTTTACTGATCGGCAAAATAACCGTACCGTCCGGTGTTTCAACTGCATCGCCAACGATTGTATTGACATCTACCATGGCCTTGATATTCTCCATAGCAGTTTCCATTAAGCCTTGTATTGGATGATCTGACATGTAAGTTCCCTCCAGTTTCATTTTAACTAGGTTTGATCTAAACCATATCATCCCCAATTTCAAGGGAGTTATGTACCAGTGCATACCTGGATACATCCTGAATTAGTTTAAACCATCATTTGGCAAGGCTCACAATTAAATGTGAGAATTATGATGTTGTTCCTTGAGCTTCTGCTTGTGTTTGCGTCGCTGTTCTTGTACAAGTCGAAACCACATCCGCCAGCCCCCTTCTACTTTGAGAACACGCGTCATCAGACGGAGTCCTGCGGTGAAGACAGCACTAAATCGAATGCGCATATGCAACTCTAGTTCTGTCTGAAATTCCATTTCATCCCCCCACACTGGAATGACTTCCAGACAAGGTGTGCGTTTAAACTGTACCTGATAGGATAAAAATCCAATCATAATGGACTTTATTGTCCATACCCAGCCTGTAACGATGGCCGTATAGGCCGCATCCGCTACTCCAATCCGGGTAGACCAGGATAAATCAGTCATATGTACACGGGTGAGCGTTTGTTTGACCCAAATTTTGAGTGCGTCCGTCGCTCTAAGCATTACTTTTACTTCTTTTGCCCATTTTTTAACTTTGCGTTTGTTCACACGCTCGTTGCCCTCTGCTTCCCCCCGCGAATGGTTCGTTCGTTGCTGCGTCTTCACAAGAAATCCTTCTTTCATATTTTTGAAGACGATACTCGGAATTTCATATTTGATTCGAACCAGGCCGTAGAGAAGACGAATATTGATAAGAGCATAATCATCACTTCTATGTTTACGGAACGTAAAGTGTATATGAATATTCGAGATGAGAACAATGGCAAGTAAAAGAATGGCAAATAGCACGATTCCCCCAAGCCAAATCCACACAGGCCTTACCTCCAAGGCTACATTTCTCTTCCTGAATAGTATGACACTATATATTGGAAAAAATTCATGGCTCATAGAAAAACCGTTGAACTTACACCATTCAGTCATAACCCTTCCGCTTCATACAAACGCAAATAGACCGAAGCCTTTATGTACAAAAGGGATCGGCCTACATGCGCGTGTAACGCGATGACAACTGTTTAATCCTTTACCTATTTTCGTGATCTCCATCATCCAAGTCTTCAGCAATGTCGAATCCATGATCATCGATTACCTCATCAAATGAATCCGTCTGATCACTTCCATCCAAGCTTACCTGTTGCACATCTAATTTATCGAACAAGAGCTGTGTCTCTTCCTCTAGGTTTTCCGTATCTTCGAATAACCCTGGCTCAGGAAGATCCTTAATTGTAGCCAGTCCGAAATAATCTAAGAATGACTTGGTTGTTCCATACAGGATCGGGCGCCCGATCGCCTCTGCTCGTCCCACTTCATGAATCAGATCTTTGTTCACTAACGTATGAATCGCACGTTCAGACTTCACGCCGCGAATCTCTTCAATCTCCACCCGAGTGATTGGCTGACGATAGGCCACAATGGCAAGCGTCTCTAGGGCTGCCTGAGATAACGAAGTACGCGCTGGAGAATAGGCAAGTTTCTCAAAATAAGAGGCATGTTCCGGCAATGTACCAAGCTGTACAACACCTGCCAGTTTGAGAATCTGAACCCCTCTTCCCTGATTTGCAAAATCTGCGACCATTTCCTCCACCGCATCGGACACCCGTTCCGGTTGTTGATCTACGATTTCGGCAATTTGTTTGATACTCAGACCTTCTTCTCCGGACAAAAACAGCAGGCCTTCAATAATCGACTTCAATTTCGGAAAATCCATGATTCCTTGCTTCCCCTCTCCACTCCATAACAATATCCTCAAACATCCGTTCCTGATAACAGACAATCTGCTTCATCTTCATAAGCTCCAAGATCGCAAGAAAGGTAACGACGATTTCATGCCGATAAATCTGTTCATCTAACAGCTTAGAAAACAACAACTTACCTCCAGGCCCTACACGTTCCAGTGCACCAATGACATCACGAATACGGTCTTTAACCGATATTTCATCTCGTTGAATACGAGCAACGGTCGTTCGTTTCTCAGCCTTACGTAGCGCCTTCTGAAAAGCAGCGATGAGATCCGAGGTATGAAGACCCTGAACCGGATTCGATTGTGTCTCCACAGGCATATAAGGTCTAAGATCTTCAGGCTCTTTGGAAAAGATGAGGCTCCGCTCCCACTCCCGCTCATGCAGATGCCGTGCAATCCCTTTGTATTTGCGATATTCAATCAGACGTGCAATCAGTTCAGCACGTGGATCATAATCTTCATCTTCGATATAATCATAATCCTCAAAATCCTCAATTACCGGTGGTTTGGGCAGTAATAGTTTGCTTTTGATCGATAAAAGTGTTGCAGCCATCACGAGAAATTCACTTGTAATATCGAGCTCCAATTCTTGCATCGAATGCAGATACGCCATATATTGATCGGTAATATCGCTGATGGGAATATCCTGGATTTGAATCTCTGCCTTGTCGATCAAGTGAAGCAGCAGATCCAAAGGACCTTCAAAAGTCTCCAGTTTGTATGTAACTACCGTCACTAGACGAATCCTCCCGCCAGAAAAATACAAAACCCTGCTAAGCCGCCGAATTCGGTCTCCCGTTTTCGTCTGCGCAGAGCAGGGCACTACATTAAATAAGCACTATTTTAGCTGTTTCGTCAAGTTCGCCATTTCAATTGCGGCCGTAGCTGAATCCCAACCTTTGTTGCCCGCCTTTGTCCCAGCGCGTTCAATCGCTTGCTCAATGTTCTCTGTAGTCACGAGACCAAAGATCGTTGGCACGCCTGTTTTGAGGTTAATTGCCGCAACACCTTTTGCCATTTCATTACATACATAGTCATAGTGAGTTGTTGATCCACGAATAACTGTTCCTAGTGTGATAACGGCGTCATACTTGCCACTCTCGGCCATTTTCTGCGCAATAAGCGGGATTTCGAAGGCTCCTGGAACCCACGCTACATCGACTTCATTGTCCTGAACGCCATGGCGTTTGAAAGCATCCAGTGCACCGCTGAGCAATTTACTCGTAATAAATTCATTGAAACGTCCAACGACTACTCCATATTTTAATCCTTCTGACACTAAATGTCCTTCGAAAAAGTTTGGCATTGTTAGTCAACTCCTATAATTAGTATGAGATATAATCGAATGATCTTGTCGTATTCTTTTTCCACAAATTACATATATGAATCGATGCTCAATTATTTTTCATTTTGCTCGATTTCATCAAATTTCAGCATGTGTCCTAGCTTCGCTTGTTTGGTATGCAGGTACAGCGTATTATCCTCATTCTCTTGGATCTGAATCGGTACCCGTTCAACTACCTCAAGGCCGTAGCCTTCTAGCCCTTTGATCTTTCGTGGATTATTGGTTAACAGGCGTATCTGACGAACACCAAGGTCTTTGAGGATCTGGGCTCCAATCCCATAATCACGAAGATCCGCAGCGAATCCAAGCTTCAGGTTGGCATCCACGGTGTCTAGACCTTCCTCCTGCAACTTATAGGCTTTGAGCTTGTTGATTAATCCGATGCCCCGACCTTCCTGTCTCATATAGAGCAGAATTCCATTGCCCTCTTCATCTATCTGTCTGAGTGCCGCATCGAATTGAGGCCCACAGTCACAGCGATGAGAGTGGAATACATCCCCTGTGAGACACTCCGAGTGAACGCGTACCAATACAGGCTTGGAACCATCAATCTCACCCTTAACCAGTGCGACATGCTCCTTATTATCCACCGCATTGGTGTATGCAACTGCCTGGAATTCACCAAAATCCGTAGGCATACGCACAGCTACCTCGCGCTGTACTAGCTGTTCCTTCTCATTACGGTACCGAATCATGTCCTGAATGCTAATCAATTTCAGATCATGCTTACGTGCGATTTCCTGTAGATCAGGTAATCTCGCCATCGTACCATCTTCCTTGATAACCTCACAGATCACGCCTGCAGGGTATGAACCACACATGATTGCCAGATCTACTGCAGCTTCAGTATGTCCTGCTCTACGCAGCACTCCGCCGTCTTTGGCGATGAGCGGGAACATATGGCCCGGCTTGCGGAAATCCGAGCTTTTGGCATCAGGATCAATTAAACCCTTCACCGTAATGGAGCGTTCAAACGCAGAAATGCCAGTTGTTGTATCTTTGTGATCAACTGACACGGTGAACGCTGTTCCATGAAAGTCCGTGTTCTGTTGAACCATCGGTTTGAGATTAAGTTCGTCTGCACGTTGCTGTGTAATCGGTACGCAGACTAGACCTCTACCCTCGGTGATCATGAAATTAATGACTTCAGGCGTTGCTTTATCTGCCAAAGCGATGAAATCACCTTCATTTTCCCGGTCTTCATCATCCACAACGATCACGGGTTTTCCTCGCATCAGATCATAGATGGCTTCCTCGATTGGATCGAGAATGGATTGCTCTGTCATACGTCTCCCTCCAATTCTTTTATCTGTCTTTCTCCGTTCTCGTGTAAAAAGTTTATTCAAACCTATATTTTACGCAAAGCCGTGATTGGCCAGATACTCTTCACTTATACTCTTGGGCTTCGTCTCTTTCGTACTGGAGTGACCGTTCCCGTAATGAAGTAAATGATCCACGTATTTACCCAAGATGTCACATTCAATATTGATGGTATCTCCAGTTTTCTTAACATTCAGCACAGTCTCTCCAATGGTATGAGGAATAATGGAAACCGTGAATGATCCGGAAGTGGTGTTCACAACGGTAAGGCTGATGCCGTCTAAGGTGACAGATCCTTTTGGAATCAAATATTTAAAAAGATCATGATCATCCGGTTTAATTTCGAAAACAACCGCATTTTGGTCACGAGTAATACTGCCAATCACTCCCGTGCCATCCACATGCCCCTGTACAATATGTCCACCAAACCGGCCACCAGATAGCATTGCACGCTCTAAGTTTACTTTGCTTCCTGATTGCAGGTGGTTCAAGTTCGTATGTCGATACGTTTCTGGCATAACGTCAGCGGTAAAACCTCCGCCTTCCAGCGTAGTTGCCGTTAGACACACTCCATTTACGGCCACGCTATCACCAATTTTCAAATCATCCATGATGGCGGAAGCTCCGATGTTCAGAACCAATGCTTCGCCCTTTCGACCGATGCGCCGAATGTGACCGACTTCTTCCACTAGACCGGTAAACATGCTACCGCCTCCTTCTTGTACATCCTCTTAGCACTCACGCTTCATCGATCTCCCTTATTCTGGCCAGACCGGGATACCGCCAATGCTAATATTATCTCCAACTTGCTCGATTTCCAGTTGATTCAATTGAATGGCCTGGCTCATACGCTCAACACCTTCGAAACGGAAACTTCCCGGCGTATCATACCCTCCCACAATTTTGGGAGCAATGAACATAAGCATACGATCCACGAGTCTAGCTTCCAGCATTGCGCCGTTCAACGTGCCTCCACCTTCAAGCAAAATAGATCCAATCTCACGCTCACCCAGTTTGCTGAGTGCATTAAGCAGATCGACACGTGGTCCTGGTCCACAGCGGATAACCTCTACACCATATGCCTCTAGGCGCTCAGCCGCTTCAGGGCTTGCTTCATCCGTTGTAAGTACCCAGGTCGGTGCAATCCCGTCCTTGACCATTTTCGAGCCTACAGGTAGGCGTAGCTTGGAATCCACTACAATTCGAACTGGGTGAATGCCTTCCACTTGCAATCGAGTCGTCAATTCAGGATTGTCCGCGATGACAGTCTCAACGCCGACCATAATCCCCTGGTGACGATGACGAAGGGCATGCACGATCTCACGAGCAGGTTCATTGGAAATCCATTTACTATCTCCACTACGGGTAGCAATTTTGCCATCTAATGTCGAGGCCGTTTTGAGCGTCACAAACGGTAATCCTGTGGTGATGTATTTAATGAACTTTTCGTTCAGGCGTCTTCCACGTTCACGTAAAATGCCAACCTCAACCTCAATTCCTTGTTGGCGAAGCATGCTAATCCCTCTGCCCGATACTTGAGGATTAGGGTCTTCACAACACACCACTACGCGCTTTACTTTCTCATGAATCAGACGTTCGCTACATGGAGGTGTTTTGCCATAGTGACTACAAGGCTCCAACGTAACATATACCGTACTGCCCTCAGCATCGCTGCCTGCCATGTTCAACGCGTGCACTTCGGCATGACCTGTACCACGTTTAAGATGTGATCCCAGCCCGACTACGCGGCCTTCCTTGACCACAACACAACCTACAACGGGATTAATTCCAGTCTGTCCTTGTGCCCGTTCTGCCATATCCAATGCGAGTCCCATATAAAATTCATCATTAATCATTTCCAAGTCCGTCACCCCACGGTCTAATCTATTTTGTTATTATCTTCTCCTAGTGGAGAAAATGATGTGCATCTTCATTGTAAAATGATTTTCAATTCGCTATCGAATGTTTAAGGATTCCGTTAAGAAAAATAAAAAATCCCCGTCGAACAGTCCGTTCGATGGGGAGAAGAGACACTACGTCGTCGCAAGACAGCGTTGATACACTGGTTATAAAGCGCACAAAATCACTACCTTGATCGATTCAGGTAAGTGAAAACAAACACATACCCTAATGAAATTCATTTTAGGTAAAGCGCTTCTAAGACATAACCTATGTATGGAGGCAATGGGAAACACCCGTTTTCTCCATGTACAGTCACAAACTCACTGCACACCAACACATCTGCGAATGCAGCCAGAAGCTACACTCTCTCCTTCTCCCATCCAGACTATACTGTCGGTTCTGGAATTGCACCAGATCAGCCATCTGCCTCAGCAGACAGGTCACGGACTTTGCACATAGACATAAATGATTCACGAACATGTGCATCACCGCCGGTAGGGAATCTCACCCTCCCCGAAGGATTGTTGCGTTATTAATTGGATGTTAGCACTTTAACGTCAAAAAATCAATTGTTTTTTGTTCCTTTTTGTCACATACTAACTTTTAATAAGCAAAGATGATGCCAAAAACCGTTTCCCGGATGAGAAACGGTTTTGTCTAAGTTTCGATCGAATCGGCCACAACACCATCTATAGATTAGGAAAGCACCAACCGGCCATATGTTTCAAATCCTTGGCATGATGAAACGGAATTCGATCAGGTACAGGCAGCATGGATGATGGCTGAGGCATATTTCTCGCTACCCTTCTTACCCAGCTTGTGGAGTCGATAGCGAGCGCGGAGCACTGCCAGCGTTCATGTGGTCTCGGTCGAACGGTCATAATTAGCTCCGATTTCCCTGGCATCTCTGGAAAGACACCATCCAGATATTCCACCACCACTCGATTGTCCTTCAGTTCATGACAGTACACTGTGATCCATACCCCTTCACGAACCCGAACCGCATAAACATCGCCGGGCTGTACCGATCCTGTTCCAGCATCAGGAGAAGCCTTTGGAACTTTACTACGGACGATCTTTCTTTTCACCAGTTGACCCAGCATCGTTTCGTCCAAAGGTGGGCTTTGAGCAGGTTTCTCCTCAAGCAATACATTCCTTCGATCAAAATCATGAAATAGTCTAGCCAGATTCTCTTCATTCACACCTACAGAGCTATCCCACCATGCAAGTGGAGCCTGCACTTCAACCCGAACGTTCGGGCGCTGGTCACGCTCCCTATAGGATGTGAACGCCGTGATCAAACCCGGATGTTCAGGCGTATCCAGGATGCCAATTAAGGCTAGGGTCTCAAGCAGGTTACGGTAGACATATTCAGTTTTAGTTGGAAGCAGACCCTCTTTCTTAAGCAGAGCCGCTGCCTTACTATAGCGGGTTTTGGGAGGCAGTGTTCGAAGTACGGTTAACACAGCGCGAAATGTCCAGCGATCATATTCGTTTGGAACAGGAAGATCCTTCTCTTTCACATCTATAAGTTCTCTCAGCGCTAACACATGCCCAAAAGGATCACCGTCCAAAGGTGTTCCTTCTGTCATACGCCAGTACCATTGTATTGTCTTATCCTCTGCCTGGTTTACACTCAATCCACAAATTTCGCAGATTTCCGATGAAGGATATGGCCTGTGTTCATGATTAGGCATGTTACTCGCAATAAGCTTACCTGTTAGCAATGAGCGCCAGATCATCGGTGAAGACCACAAGGAAGCCACAAAAGCTTGCACTGCCTCATCCAACGTCCAATGCTCCGCCAGCATTTTCAACTCAGCAATCGTTTCGTCATGTTGCGGTTTAATAAACTGATTGGGATGACGGCCTGCCGTTTCTAGTGCCTCCCGGTCTTGAATGGGTATGCTTTCTGGCATGACATGCCTAGAAGCCTGTAGTTCTTCGTCCCAGACCATGTTTTCGCTATAAATTTGTTTCAATAATCTTAATTGGTTTACAATATCCAAATTCCGTCATCCCTTCTTAGTACCATATCTTGATGGATGATTTTTATACTTCATAAATCCTCTGAACCAAGAATAACCCATGCTTGAAGGATTCACCAGAATCGATATGCCCATTTATAGACAAGCCAAATATGTAAAAAACCCTTAGTGCATCTGTAACAGAAGCACTAAGGGTTTTGTGTAAAACATAAGTATTTAGTAAAACTTACGCTTCAACAACTTCAACAGTTTCCATTTTGTCGCTTCCTTCGAAAGCGTCAACGAACTCCATACCTTTGGTTACTTTACCAAATACAGTATGTTGTCCATCCAAATGTGGTTGTGGTTGATAGCAGATGTAGAACTGGCTTCCACCTGTGTTACGGCCAGCATGCGCCATAGCCAATGTTCCACGCTCATGTTTGTTCGGGTTAATTTCACAGTTGATTGTGTAACCAGGGCCGCCTGTACCGTTACCAGTTGGGCATCCACCTTGAGCTACGAAGCCAGGGATAACACGGTGGAAAGTCAAACCATTGTAGAAGCCGGAGTTTGCCAGTTTCTCAAAGTTTGCTACTGTGTTTGGAGCTTCTTGATCGAACAGGTCGATCAGAACTTCTCCGCCGTTTGCCATTTTAATTTTCGCTTGTTTCGCCATATGTAAATGACTCCTTTCGTATTGACCATCATTAGTGGTGCCAGAAGCACATGACCCTAGGTCAAGCTTAATAGCACTTTTCATAGTGTACACCGAAATGCGTTCAACCGCAAAATAATCAGCAATTTTTTTCGCACAATCCGGCTAAAAAGGGTGATTTCTGTCCGATCTGTTCTCGTCTTCAAGTTGCTCGGATCTGCTGTAACATAAGAAAGAAGACAAAAGAGCAACGCTCCTTTGCCTTCTTCCTAAATGAGTTACTGATTTACAATGCTATTGCACATGCCACCCACGCATCTATGAAGATTAACGAGTTACCGGCTGTTTAGCGATACGCTCAGGTACCAAGTCATTCTGAATGATGTCCTGATATGTCTCACGACGAACGACTACATCACCTTGACCGTCTTTAACAAATACAACCGCTGGACGACGAATCCGGTTGTAGTTACTCGCCATGGAATAGTTGTATGCCCCTGTGCACGCAACGGCAAGCAAGTCACCGCTTTGTACTTTTGGCAAATCCAGATCCCAGATCAACATGTCGCCACTCTCGCAGCATTTACCCGCAACTGAAACGGTCTCTTGAACGGCTTCGTTGGCACGGTTTGCAAGCACCGCTTCATACTTGGACTCATACAGCGCAGGACGAGGGTTATCTGTCATTCCACCATCTACAGCAACGTATTTACGTACGCCTGGGATGTCTTTGCTCGTACCCACTGTGTAAAGTGTAGTTCCCGCTTCACCAACGATACTGCGACCTGGCTCAACCCAGATCTCAGGTACAGCATAGCCGATGGTAGCAAAATGATTTTTAACCGCATCTGTAATAGCCTTCACGTATTGTGAAACTTCAAGCGGCGTATCTCCATCGATATAACGGATTCCGAATCCTCCGCCAAGGTTAACCACTTTGAATGCAACATTTAGGCGCTCATACACACTTGCCGCAAATTCAGCAACACGCTGAACAGCCATCTGGAACCCTTCAACCTCAAAGATTTGGGAACCAATGTGAGAGTGAACGCCGAGCAGAACCAGGTTCGGTTGTTTGGAAGCCAGTTCGATTGCCTCGAATGCCGTTCCGTTACCGATATCAAAACCGAATTTCGAATCAGTCTGACCTGTAGAAATATATTCATGTGTATGTGCCTCAACACCAGGCGTTACGCGCAGCAAGATGTTAACTTTGCGGTTTTTGTCCGCAGCCACAGCTTGCAACAAGTGAAGTTCATTAAAGTTATCTACTACGAAGCAACCGATCTCTGCATCCAGTGCCATCTCGATTTCTTCCAGCGTTTTGTTGTTACCGTGGAAGTGAATACGATCAGCAGGGAATCCTGCTTGCAATGCTGTGAACAACTCACCATCAGATACAACGTCTAGTGAAAGTCCTTCTTCTGCAGCCAAAGCACACATCGCCATTACGCAGAATGCTTTACTTGCGTAAGCCACTTGGAAACCCAGACCCGAAGCGCGGAATGCATCCATATACTCTCTGCAACGATCACGCACTAATTGCTCGTCCACCACATACAGCGGTGTACCAAACTGTTCTTTCAAATCTGTTGCGTCTACTCCACCAATTTCTAGATGTCCTTGTGCATTTATTTTACTTGTACCATGTAAATACATAATCTGCATTCCTCACTTTATATACTGGAATTTTATCTATTCCAATGATTTTACACCAGTATACCAAATTAGGCATCAAGAAGAATGGATTTTTCAGCAGATCATTTGTGTTTTTTACTTTTTCGTGATTCTCCGTCTGGATCATCAGGCATTTTGGTATTATCACGAGTTTTGTTGAACGATGGACGTTTTTTACTTTCAAGCAATGGTAATCGGAATAAAAAGTTTCCAAGCGCCTTTGCATTAAACGGTATGAACGGCCACAGATAAGATGAATTGTAGGAACGATGGATTGTCAGCGCAATGACTAATAAGGTGGTACCGATCACGAATCCGGGTACTTTGAAAATAGCCACCGCAATCAGAAGGAACAGCCGTACCAGCCTGTTGGCTAGTCCAAGTTCATAACTAGGCGTTGCAAACATTCCTATCGCAGCAATAGCCATGTAGAGCACAACCTCATTAACAAAATATCCTGTTTTGACGGCAATATCCCCGACAAGTATAGCTGCTATTAAACCCATCGCTGAGGCAAGCGGTGTAGGTGTATGCACCGCTGCCATCCGTAAGAGATCGACACCGAGTTCTATCAGCAGAAACTGAAGAATAAGTGGAAGTTTAACATTCTCCTGTGGGCCGATAAAATCAAACCCCATCGGTTTAATGGCAGGATCAATCACCATGAGAAGCCACAACGGAAGCACAAACAGCGAGATTAGAATACCTGCGAACCGTACCCAACGTAGGTAGGTTCCCATGAAAGCCGTTTGCCTGTTTTCTTCCGCATGCTCGCAGAGATCAAAAAAGGTTGTTGGTAGGATCATCACACTTGGTGAGGTATCTACAAAAATAACAACTCTGCCTTCAAGCAGATGAGATGCTGTAACATCAGGTCTTTCCGAATATCGGACGAGCGGAAATGGGTTCCACCCTTTGTTGATAATCGCTTCCTCCAACTGCTTATCGGCCGCGGGAATACCATCGATATCGACCCGTTTTATTTTTTCACGAACAGAATCCACTTGAACCTTATCCACGATATCATCAATGTAGACTACACATACATCCGTTTGCGTTCTACGACCCACTTGCATGAGCTCGAACTTTAATCCAGGGTCACGAATTCTCCGTCGAACTAAGGCCACATTGGTCAAAAGCGTCTCTGTAAATCCATCTCTCGATCCCCTTACCACCCGCTCTAAAGAAGGTTCTTCAGGTGATCGAACCGGGTAACTCCGTGTGTCCATGATAAGCACGGAGCGATCTCCTTCAACAAACATCGCGCTCATACCCATAAGAACCTTTTTAATTACAGCGCTCATGCTATCTACTTTTTCCACCTGAATATGAGGAATGTAGCATTCAAAGTAAGATTTCAGCGCATGTTCCGACACTTGATCCGGAGTGAGATAGGTTAATCTTTTTAACACTTCAAGTAAAATCTCATCTTTGGCAAACCCAGTCAGTAGCAGTATCCCAACATGCTTGCCTCCCAGAACCATTTCCCGCAGATCTACGTCGAAGGACTCTCCGAGCCCCAAAATTTGTTTCAGTGTATTCTTGTTGTCGCTCATTCGTGGAGAGATTTCATCATTTTCCTGCCAGTAATGCACGGATTCTTCCACGCTGTCAGACATCTCATTTTGCTTTTTCTCTTGATAAGCCTTCTCTTCTTCTTCCTTCTGAATCTCATACGGTGACTTATTCAATAACTCTTCGGGTACTCCCTCATCATGTTCCTGTTCACCGTGATCTGATCTCACATCCATGTCCATCCTCCTTCAACCATTGCTCTCTAACGCTGGTATACAAAAAAATCGAATAACGAACCCGTCATCTTACCCAGAATCATGGCAAGCAGCAATCCAAAAAGATACGGCTTCATTCCTAACCTTTTGGCAAGTACAGGCAATACGTTTAATACTTCCGTCAGCGCTGCCGCAAGTAAGCCGATAAACACACCGCAGAACAGCCCAACGATTGGACTAAGCAACAGCACCCCATGTACTTTCCAGTGCCAGAAATCTGCAACCGTGCCTACTAACGAGCCTCCGATAAGTGCACCTTCATACCAATGTGTTTTGTCATAGGATTGAGTCAATTGAGCCAGCCGTGGAATCATATCTAGTACTAAGATAAGCGCGATCACGCCACTTCCTACTGCGATTCCTCCAGCAATGCCGAGTACGATGCTAATCGCTCCATTAAGAACGCTCATCTGCACTCATCTCCCCATGTTTCTGGTCATGCATACGCTCGTTTTCCTGAATAACGACATACTGGTCGACATTTTGCTGATATAAAAACATTTCCACTTCAAGAGGTGTCGGTTCTTCATTCCACTTCTTCTTGAATAAATGATTGAAGAACACAGCCATACCAAATCCAATCCCGATGGAATACGCCACCTGAAATAAATAGGGATGCTCATCTCGGCGGCCTGTAATCATCTCCACAATTCGAATTTGAACTTCCTGCATACTCACGTCCGCGTGAAAATTCATAATGGTTAATGCTGAGCCAAAAAAAAGCAGCAGCCACACCAGAATAAACAACGATTTGGACGGTTTGCCATTTCCCTCAACGACCTCAACCAGCGTATGTCCCGAGCCGATCAACTCGACACTGACATCGGGAAGCACACCTCGGATCTGAGGAATAATCTGCAGAATATCAATGAGAATCAGATTGCCATCTTCCGGTCCAGGGCGCAGCAGTTCAAGCTCAATCAGCCTTCGCTCCTGTTCTTCTGAAGAGGTCAGCACATGGGCGATATCCCGAAGCCTGACTTCTTTTCCCCGCTGGATGCGGACGCGGCTGCGCAAACGAATGTAGACCGTTGGAGTGGGTGTCAGGGACATCCGATACACTCCTTTACTGCGTAATTTAGGTAGGACGTATCTTAAAACTCACTTCCTTCGGAGTTCCAGATACGCCCTAGTATTTGAAGAATGTGCAAATTTATTACATGGAGGTTGGAAAAAGATTGGGACTGTGCAGGAGCTGCGGGATGGATTGGTTGCCGGTCGCTGTTCTGAGAAGGCTGGATGAGATACTCGCGGGCGTTCCAGTGGCAGACCAACCTTCCGATCGCTGTTGTCTCCAAATTCTTATCATTGTATTTCTAATCGGTTAGAAATTCGGAGACAAAGGCGAGCGCTTCGCTTCTTCAGGTTTTTCCTGCCACCTCCACTGCTTGTGTATCAGAGTAAAACCTTCGCGCTCCGCTCCTCTAACCAATTCCATCCCTCCGCTGCATCAGCTCCCCTTTGTCCAAACGCTTGAAAGAAATTTGCTGGGTGGGGGTATGGTCGAAAGGATATGGAATGTGAAGCGCTGAGGGATGAGTAAATGCCGGCCGCTGTTCTGAGAAGGCTCGATGAGATACTCGCGGTCGTTCCAGTGACAGAGCAACCTTCCGATCGCTGTTGACTAAAAATAAAAAAAGTCACCCTATTGGTGACGAAATTTAGAATGATTATATTTTTTGGTGTAAACGAAGGCTGTATGAGTATGAGCCGTAAAGCTGTGGAAGGAAGAGTACTACCATTAAAAATGAATCTGGGGCTTATGCTCATTATTCTTAGTTATTCACCTCTACTCGTCTCTTTATCGCCATCTCCCTTCTGAATTTCAAAGGGGTTGTGTTCATTATTTTGCCGAATTGATTAATGTAATAGCTTGTGCTGTTAAATCCAACCTGATATGCGATCTCAGTTATACTCATTTCAGGAAGCTGAAGTAATTCTAGACTCTTCCGAATACGATAATCCATCACATAATGAATCGGCGTTGTTCGTAATATTTGTTTAAAATAACGACAGGTCTCTGAGCGACTCAGTTGCCCTGCCTTTGCAATATCCTCTAACTTGACCGGTTCAGCATAATGTAAATGAATCCATTCCAGCATACCTTTCATGCGCCGATTGCGTGTAATCTCGTTTGGATCGTACTCCAGTAAGCATCCGTTTGAAATAAACTGTTTCCATATGGTGAGTAGTTGAGCAGAGATATCTAATTCATAATGCACAGGTTGATTCCGCAGGTTCTGCTTAATAGCTTGAATGGCTTCAAGGATCTTCACTCCCCAGCTCTGATCTCCTCGGATTAACAGATAGGGCACATTGGTCGCCGTAACATAAGGGTGTACAAATTTCATATATAGCTCTGCCGGCAGAATAAATTGCGGACTAAGATTCAAACAGATATATTTGCACACATTCCCCTCTCCAATGTCCTCCGCCATATGCATGGAACCACTATTGATAAATATTCCATTGCCTTCGGGCACACTAATCTCCTCCTGATTTACTCGAAAGAGTGCCTCCCCCTGCATTACAAAAACAAACTGTAGTTCATCATGCCAGTGAAGCGGTATATAACCATGTACATTATGAATAATTGTCGTTTCATAACAAGCAATCGGCAACGAAACGGTACGATGCTCCGTCAGTTCCTTCAGATTTTGATCGATGTGGAATTCCATTTTGTCTACCATGTTTATCATACGCCCTCAATATATTTATATTTATCTATTCAATAATGATATTAATATCTAATATTACATCCTAATATAACACTATTCTTATATTTTAGGACGAAGGTGTTATTACATGAGTAAACGATCATTTGCACATTTTAATTCCAGAAAAAGAGGGTTGTTGTTGGTTTTGACCGGAGCGATCTGTTGGGGAGTTGGCGGAACCGTGTCACAAAAGCTGTTTCAGCATTACGGCATTGAGGTCAACTGGTTTGTTACTGTTCGATTGTTCATTGCAGGCATTCTGCTTCTAACCGTTCAATATTTCAGACCTAAGCGCTCACAGATTCTAGAAGTATGGAGAAACAAAGTAACAGCCTTTCAGTTAATCATTTTTGGTTTGTTTGGCATGCTTGCTGTGCAATATACGTACATGGCCTCTATCCAACATGGTAACTCTGCTGTTGCTACATTATTGCAATATCTGTCCCCTGTTATAATCATGCTTTACCTGATCTGGCGCAAACAAGCCGTACTGGACTCCAAAGATCTATTATCTATTATTCTAGCTTTAGGCGGCTGTTATCTCTTGTTAACTAATGGTTCCATTTCCCAGTTGTCTGTACCCTTCATCGCTATCATTTGGGGGCTTTTATCTGGTGTTTCCGCTGCCTTTTATACATTGTATGCTGCGAAATTAATACGACAGTTCGATTCCCTGGTAATCGTCGGTTGGGCCATGATAATAGGTGGAACTGCACTTAGTTTCATTCATCCACCTTGGAAATTTGAATTCACGAGCGTGCCCCTCGAAGCGTACGGATATCTATTATTTACTATTATTTTCGGTACCATGATCGCTTTCTGGTTTTACGTCGAAAGTTTGCAAAGTCTCTCTGCTAAAGAAACCAGCTTACTGGGAAGTGCAGAACCACTAGCTGCGGTTGCCACAACGGTCATTTGGCTTCAGGAACCCTTTGGACTATTTCAATGGTTAGGCACGGCATGTATTATTGGTCTCATTTTATTAATGCAATTGAGTCGCCAAAAGGATCTTACCATCAACGACAAATAACCTTCTACGCAAATTGTAGCGCGAAAGAAGGTTGTTAGTTGTCGTATCTTGGTGATAAACCGCAGATCTCATCACCATGTAGCTCATTCAATCACCAATCACTGTGCGATCTGGTCGCGGATGGATTGTAGAATTTTTTTCTCCAGACGGGATACCTGAACTTGTGATATTCCAAGTCTGCTGGCAACCTCAGACTGTGTCTGATCCCGGTAATACCGAAGGTATACGATAAGCCGTTCTCGTTCACTCAGACCACCGATAGCTTCGTTCAATGCCAGTTTGTCAAACCAACGTTCCTGTGACTCGTCAGCAATCTGATCCATTAGCGTAATCGGATCACCATCGTTCTCGAACACCGTCTCATGGATCGACGTAGGCGGTTTATTGGCTTCTTGAGCAAATACAACTTCCTCTGGGGTTACCCCCAGTTGTTCAGCTACTTCCTTAATCGTTGGCAGACGATCAAGATGTTTGGACAATTCATCTCTTTTTTTGCGAACTTTATTCGCCATCTCCTTAAGTGAGCGACTGACCTTAAGTGTGCCGTCGTCCCGCAGGAAACGCTGGATTTCTCCGATTATCATCGGTACAGCGTAGGTCGAAAATTTCACATCATAGCTGAGATCGAATTTGTCCACCGACTTGAGCAGTCCGATACAGCCGATTTGGAACAGATCCTCCGGTTCATAACCTCTGTTCATAAAACGCTGTACGACAGACCAGACAAGTCTGATGTTGCAGTTTACCAGCGTGTCTCGCGCATCATGGTCACCCGATTGACTGAGCGCAATCAATCGTTTGACCTCGGCATCATCCAAATAGGTCTGTGAAGATGGTTTCACTTCAGCATCCATAAGACCAACCCCTAATTATACAATGCTTTCTTGGATTCAATCCTTTTCTTCATCTTGATGGAGGTGCCTCTGCCGGGCTCACTGCTGACTTCGAATTCATCCATGAAGTTTTCCATAATGGTAAAGCCCATACCCGAGCGCTCAAGTTCGGGTTTGGATGTATATAGCGGCTGCTTGGCAAGCTCCAGGTCTTCAATACCTTCGCCACGATCTTCCACGATGATCGTAATCATGTCTTCACGAATCTCCGCCTGAATGGATACAACCCCTTCTGGGTTATTGTTATACCCATGAATGATACTGTTGGTTACCGCTTCGGAAATAACCGTCTTCAGATCGCTGAGCTCGTCCATCGTAGGATCAAGCTGCGAGATAAAGGCCGCAACCGTTACACGCGCGAACGATTCGTTCTCCGACTTGGCCGCGAATTGCAGATTCATGAAATTTCTCCCTGTTCCTTCATTCATGAGACGACCTCCAGACCCGAGAGAGCAGTTCCCTCATTTTCGTAAATCGGCATAATCTTGAACAAACCCGACATCTCCAGCAAACGGTACACTGGCGGATTAACATCACATACAACCATCTTACCGCCTTTATTCTTAATGAGCTTATATCTTCCCAAAATGACACCCAAGCCTGAGCTGTCCATAAATTGCAGATCCTTCAGGCTGAGCACCAAGTGCTCGCATTGTCTCCGCTGGATCGCTTCATCCATCTGCATCCGTACCATATCCGCAGTGTGATGATCCAGTTCTCCCGATAGTCGCACAATCAGAATCCCACGGTGATGTTCCATTTCCACATGCAAGTTCACGTTTGCTCACTCTCCTCCCTGTCTTGAACAAGGATTTCTACGTTGCCCAAAGCATTTCCTGCACCCCGACAAAACTAGAAGAAAACCCCTAATTAACTACAAAATACGTTCAAGGATGCAGGTAGCACACGTAAATTGACGCTTAATCAAAAAGATTGGAAGTGGTGCGTTTGAATAGCTTCCACCAGCCGGCTTTGTTTACATCCTGAGGAGCCTGAATGTCGAACTCCTTAATAACCTCATCACCCTGATAAACCACGAGCTTACCTACACTTTGACCTGCTTTAATCGGTGCTTTTAATTCTTTTGTCATCAACAATTCATGTCGAATATCGTTCGACTTGGCACCTTTGCGCATGAGCACACTATAATTTTGCGTAGCGTTCAGTGGCAATTCGGCAACCTCGCCTTTTTCAACTTTCAGACTACCGAGCAGATCGCCTGCTTTGTATAAAGGTTTCATCGTGTATTGACTAAAGGCATAGTCGAACATGGAGGAAACCTCAGCATTACGTGTTTTCGTGTTTGGTTCTCCCAGCACAACAGCAACTGTACGCAATCCATCCTTCATCGCTGTTGCTGATAAACAGAATTTAGCTTCCGAAGTGTAACCTGTTTTCAAACCATCTGCACCTGTGTAGAAACGGACGAGCTTATTAGTATTCACTAACCAGAAAGGCTTCTCCGTATCTTTCCGGAGGTAGTCCTGATATGCGCCAGTATATTTGGTAATGCCCGAATGTTTCAATAATTCCCGACTCATGAGCGCAATATCATGTGCCGACGAATAATGATTATCAACCGGGAGCCCATTACAATTGGCAAAATGGGTATCCTTCATGCCCAGTTCTTTCGCACGTTCGTTCATCATCTGTACAAAAGCTTCCTCAGAGCCGGCAATTTTCTCAGCCATAGCTACAGATGCATCATTTCCTGAGGCCATAGCGATCCCTTTGAGCATGTCGTCTACCGTCATCTCTTCACCGGGTTCAAGGAAGATCTGTGATCCACCCATAGAAGCAGCATACTCACTTGTTCTCACTTTGTCGGTCAGCTTCAACTTACCTGAATCAATCGCTTCAATCGTTAAAAGCATGGTCATAATCTTCGTAATACTTGCCGGAGGCAGTTGATCATGACTGTTTTTCTCGTAGATTACAGTTCCTGTGTCTGCATCCATCAATATTGCTGAACGTGCTGAAGGCGCCAAATCCGTTCCACCTGTTGGGGTAGGTTTTTCTTCAGCAAGTGCTGTGGATGCCATCAGAGACAGCAAAATACAAAGGGTCATGAACGATGCCATTATACGTTTCTTCACGATCGGTAACCTCCTCAAATGACTTGCTTAATGCATTTCCATGCATGTACTGCTAATCATTGTCGGCTCGTTTACAGTAAATTATTCCATGTAAAGCATGATTTCCCGAAACTTTTTTTGTAAAATGTATCGTCGAACAAAAACGCAAAAAACATGCCCCTACTCACTGAATGTGATAGAGGCATGTCTCTTCAAGATGCGATAGTATCCTATGGAGCTGTATGTCTAGGAAGGAACTATCCTTCTCGTCTTCAGTAGCCCAGTTATATAGTTAGATGACTAACTCGGCTCTGTAAACTATTACATTTGAGGAATAACAGCTACAACCAGGGCGAGGAAAGACTCACGCACCCGCTCTGTTGTCTCCATAACCTCATCATGGGAGAGCGGTTGATCCAGAATACCCGCTGCCATGTTGCTGATACAAGAGATACCCAGAACTTCCAAACCTGCATGGCGAGCCACAATGACTTCAGACACCGTGGACATACCAACAGCATCTGCACCCAGAGTACGGAGCATAACAATCTCAGCTGGTGTCTCATAGTTTGGACCGAGCAGACCTGCATAGACGCCTTCACGTACGTTGAAGCCTTGGGATGCTGCAGTATCTTTCGCCAACGCACGCAAGCGGCGGCTATAAGCTTCAGACAGATCCGGGAACCGCACACCCAGTGCTGGATCATTAGGACCGATGAGTGGGTTTTTGCCTGTAAGATTCAGATGATCAGAGATCAACATCAAGTCACCTGGTTCGTACGATGTGTTTACTCCACCTGCTGCGTTCGTTACAAGTACCGATGTAACTCCAAGTTCCTTCATCACACGAACCGGAAAAGCAGTAAGCTCTGGACCGTAGCCCTCATACATATGGAAACGTCCTTTCATCATAACAACAGGACGGCCTTTGATTGTTCCAACCAGCAGCTCACCCTCATGTCCTTCTACCGTAGATACAGGGAAATGGGGGATGTCTTGATAAGCGATACTCACACCATCTTCAATGAGTTCAGCCAAAATGCCAAGACCTGAGCCAAGAATCAAGCCTACTTCAGGCTTAACGGGGCTTTTGCTTTGAATATAAGATGCTGCTTCCAAAATCATTTGTTGAGTTAATGCTGTCATTACGATGTTCCTCCTTGAGTTGAAACGATCCGTTCATGTATGCAGATCAGCTCCAGGCTAGTCCCACTAGACGGAAGCATATGCTTATGTATACGGCGTTTAGTGTATTCAATTTATTCTATCCTAAATAGGCAACATGTTCTGCATTTTTTTGCAAAAACATTCACGTCCAACCTATTTAGCCCGTGGATGATGTGTTTCGTAGATTTCCTTCATCGTTTTACGACCATGATTACCATACTGCTGACCTGGCTGTTCAACATGACCTAGCATGTCCTGAACGGCTCTTGTGTCAGCTCCGCTAGCAATAAGGTGAGCAGCAAACGAATGCCTTAACGTATGTGGCGTAATTTCGCCTGGGATTCCTGCATCCACCGCAGCTTTTTTGAGCAATTTCCAGAATCCTTGGCGTGTCAGACGTCTCCCCGAGACATTGACAAAGAGCGCCTGCTCGTCCGAACTTGCTTTGAGCAATCGGCTGCGTTTCTCATCCAGATACACATCGATCCAATGGGCTGCAGGAGCACCAATCGGAAGAATCCGTTCTTTCCCTGCCCCCCCGCAACGAATAAAC
Organism: Paenibacillus tundrae; assembly: GCF_036884255.1. NCBI lineage: Bacteria > Bacillati > Bacillota > Bacilli > Caryophanales > Paenibacillaceae > Paenibacillus > Paenibacillus tundrae. Next base: position 4,214,343 of record NZ_CP145605.1, read on the forward strand.
TTCATACTCGGCTGAACATCTCGGACATCCAGTGCAATCAATTCTGAGACACGAATGCCTGTGGCATACAGTAGCTCCAGCATCGCACGATCTCGAATTCCTTGGGGTGAACGCGTATCCGGTGCATTAAGCAGCAATTCAATCTCATCAATGGTCAATACTTGAGGCGGGGTTTTATCTGCCTTAGGAGCCTCCACATCAAATGTAGGGTCTTGAAGGATATCTCCCCTGCGCATTAGAAAATGAAAGTAGGAACGTAAGGATACAATACTCCGAGCAATCGTAGCATTAGCGCGTCCGGATTGCTTTAACTTACCTACAAATAAAATAACGTGTGTACGCCGCACCTGACCGGCATCACGTATATCATACTCTTTCTCTGCAAATTCGATGAACTTGTCCACATCGCGAAGATACGACTCCAGTGTGCTGCTTGACATCCCTTTGTCTTCTTCCAAGTAAATGGCATAGGCGTGTATCGTCTGTTTCATGTACAACGCTCCTCATCTCCAGAACTGCCCCGCGTGCAGCCTGTTACCGTATTTGCATTCCTAGATGCTCCAACTACTCTCCATACCAGTAAAACAAACGTAGCCGTTCGGCAAGTGAAGGTCGCCCTTCCCCATGAACTGTCCAATCCGTTTCCTGAAATACTTTGACCGCATTACCTGAAGGAATCTGATACTGATCTACAGGTGAGATCCAGCCGTTGAACAGATCCAGAACATTATAGAACAAATAAACTAATGCTGAAAAAAAGATTATAAAACGAATAAAACGGAGCCCTCTCCGTAGTGATATGATCATCGTTTGTCCGCCTCCTAAGTCTCGATCCTAGCCCCAGTTCTACGAAGCTGGAACCTCGTTCCCTGCACCATATCATGGGCAGAGAAGCGTCTACAGACAAGGTATGAGGACAAACACAAGAATATGACATTGGGTAAAGCTCACATCAGATCCGGTACCAAAAAAGCTCTCCCGTCAAAACCGCCGGTGAGAGCTTGAAGATATGTTATGTTATTCTTCATCTTTGGGTTTCTGGTCATTTTTTGCTTTGCAACGATAACAAATCCCATGGAAATCCAATCGGTGGTCTACCACCGAAAAGTTAAATTCTCGCTCCAGTCGCTCTTCAAGCGGCCCAAGCCAGTCTTCGCGTATTTCATCCATACTGCCACATTGAACACAGATTAAGTGATGATGATGATGCTTGGACGTATCTCCGCGCAAATCATAACGGGCTACGCCGTCGCCGAAGTTGATTTTCTCTACAACATGCAGCTCACTTAGTAGTTCGAGGGTACGGTACACGGTTGCCAGACCGATTTCGGGAGCCTTTTCTTTAACGAGCATGAATACGTCTTCTGCGCTCAGATGATCTTCTTCATTCTCAAGAAGTACTCTTACGGTGGCTTCCCGCTGGGGCGTTAATTTGTATCCTTGGGACTGTAGTTGCTGCTTAATTTTATCGATCCGTGCTTCCATTTTCTCCCTCCCCCTAGGAAATCACTGCACACTGCAACTTAACCCACTTCTTTCATTATAGGGGGAGTGTATAATTAAAGTCAACAATTTACACTTTACTGCCTGAACCTATGCAGGTAGTAACATTGGCGTGACCCAGCGCATCATCGCTGGTGTGACCCAAGTTTCAAAAGAAGCTACCCCGAGCAGCAGTGCCGCCATAGCTAAAGTTAACAATACATACGATGCAAAAGGTCTTTGACCACCTGGAGTACGTTGCATCAAAACCCGATTCCGAATGATATATAAGGAAAAAGTTATCGCAGATACACTGCAGATTAATAGCACGGGAATGACGAATAGATTGTGCGGAGCAACGGAAACAAGTGCAAACAGCAGCCCTTTCCATGAATATTGTCCAACAAGATATCCGACAGTAAATCCGATCAGCACACCCTTTAGAAAATCCAGTACAAGTATGCCTGGTAGGCCTATAACGGACAAACCAAGGATCCAGATTAGACCGACCCATTTCAGATGTAGTATAGCAATTTCCCAGTAGGTGCCCGTCTCTACAACCTGTCCCCCATGCTGCACTGTCATGAAGAAGTTTCCTAGGTATCCTTCCAAATCCTGACGCTGCTCTAAGGACAACGCATTAACCATCAACGCCCCGAAGATAACACCTACCAGGAATAGAACCGCCACAAATACATATAACGAGGTTTGACCTTTGAATATAAAGGTGGAAGATCGCACAGACACAAGTCTCCTTTCCGGTTGTCACGCTGCTGAATTTCGAACTGAAACCCACACAGTCATTCTATGAACCGGAAAGAGAACGTATGACATCTTGTCCAGAATAGGTGTTATATACATTTAAGAGGCTGATTCATTTTATTGTAAACGATTTCTAGCTCCATTAGTGATCTACACGGTCGTTCCCAGCAACTTTACCATAAGTTCCACCGCCACCAGAGGACAGAGCTAACTGACCATTTCTTGCTGCAACGATCATAGACGCCATCACAGGGCCAACAACAGTGGCAAGTTCGTCTTCGCTCGTACGATGCAGCACATTCATCTCTGTGCCAAATCGTTCAAGTAATTGACGTAGCTTCGCTTTTCCAAGACCCGGAATAAACTCTAACGGCACCTGATAATGATAGGCAGGTCTACTGTCAGGTACCTCTGGATTATCTCGATCAGCTATCGCAAGAATTCGGTCAAGTACACCCTGAACAAGCTTGGTACTGTCACAATGTGGACAACGTTCTGCCGATAACGCCTGCTCGTCCAAGATACGTCCACATGCCGAACAATACGTTCGATGATACTTGCCAAGCCTAGGGTTCAATCCATAATTAGCTGTTATTCCCCTACCACCCTCGTTTTGCAGTGCCATCCGAAATTCATCAAAAGAAGGCGTCGCTAGTGTTAATTCATTGTATTCTCTACCAATCTTACCTAGGGAATGGGCATCTGAATTCGTCAAAAAAGGAACGCGATCCAGCTCCCGAATATAACTTGCCATCGTAGAGTCTGAGCTTAATCCAAGTTCAACGGCATCAATAAGACTCGTATCAAGCACATCAGCCATCCGTGGTGCTGTACTGCCATAGATACCTTTATGCGGGGTAAATGCATGCGCAGGCACAATAAGTCCTCCACGAGCCTTAATTTCCGACTGTATCTCCATTGTTGGCACGTATACACGCTGTGAACTTAAATTCACATTTTTCATATAACGCTGCATAAATGCAGTAAACGACTTCATCGACGCTAAATCTCGAAAATAAGCAAGCAAATGAAACTCCCGCATGCCTGGCTCCCGCAGTTCAATCTCTGTGCCGAGCAAAATAGTGGTGTCCTGGTAAGCGATCCCTCCACCTTCCAGCTCAGACATTGTGCCGTCCTCCAGTAACTGCTCAATATCCATCTGCACAACAGGTGAATGAGAATCAATAACGCCAAGCAACTGGATACCTTTGCGATCCGATGCTTCACGAGCAATGTTTTCAAACGTCAGATCCCGACTTCCACTAATCTTTACAGCTTCACCACGGGACGTTCGCCCAATATGAATGTGCAAGTCTGCATAACATGGCTCCCACAGATTACGTACGTCTTGCTGCTGATCATTCATCGTTATAACCGTCCCGTTGTTCTGTACAGATCCCATGCGTACACCGCTAACATCGTTTTGGCATCACTAATCCGATTTTGATCCATTAAAGCGTAAGCCTCTTCCAGCGTAATTTCACTAACCTCTAAAAATTCATCCTCATCCAGAGCCATATCTCCGGCTTCCAATTCTTCAGCAATATACAAATGTATGATCTCGTCTGCGAATCCTGGCGATGTGTAAAAAGAGCGCACAAGACGAAGTGACTTAGCCACATACCCTGTCTCCTCGCGTAACTCACGCGCAGCTGCAACTTCTGGCTCCTCCCCTGGATCAAGCTTGCCTGCTGGAATCTCCACTTCGGTTCGTCCCATAGCTTGCCGGTATTGATCTACGACCAACATCCGATCCCCATTCAATGCAAGCACAGCTACAGCTCCTGGGTGGCGAACGATCTCTCGGGTTGCTGTCTGTCCATTGGGCAACTTCACCGTATCCACCTGAAGTGTAATCACTTTCCCTTCAAAAATGGGCTGTGTTGATACTGTTTCTTCGTCTAATTTAGGATTGGCTGGATGTGATTGATGTTTAGAATGCGTAGGATTCATGGTTGTCAACTCCGCTTCTTTGATTTTAATTTTGTCCTCTGTAGTTCACATAAGAATATGGATGTATAAATCTTCGATTTTGGGCATATGGTGAGCGTATAGAGCAAGCTAGCCTATTATGATCAATCAGGGGGATACCAATGAACAGTTATCTGACGCCGCGATCCGTGCATTTGGTTGGACAAGCAAAACAAGTGCAACTTATCCTTAGACAGTGGTTGCGTGAATGGGGTCCAGATGCCAAACTAACTGACCTTCTTGCCGGTCGCAAATAAGTTCTAATCCATATGCATGAAATATAACATGATTTTGCAAAAAGTCCGAATCCGGTACATAACCCGTTTTCGGACTTTTCACTACAACTACAACATCAATTTATTCTCTAGGCTCTCCTACTTCGTACTCGTCGATGCTGTTTCCTGAATAATAGCAACAACAATTTCGGACAATTTCGCAATATCCTGCGCACGAATGCGTTCTTTCGTCGTATGAATATCCTCATATCCCACGGCGAGGTTCGCAGTAGGGATATTGAAACCGTTGAAGATATTGGCATCACTACCGCCACCAGAAGGGAATGTGCTCGTCTCAAGGCCTACGCTGCGAATGGCACGCTGTGCAAGCTGAACGACCTCATGCTCATCATGGAATCCAAAGGCAGGATATAGAATCTCACTGCGGAATTCAGCCGTTGCTCCATATTTGCGACATGTTGTCTCCAGCGCTTCACGCATCTGTGAAACTTGCAATTCTACTTTCTCTTGAACAATACTACGCGCTTCTGCTTCAATCTGAACAAAATCACATACCACATTCAAGGCAGAACCGCCTTGGAATTTCCCGATATTCGCGGTTGTCTCATCATCAATACGTCCAAGCTTCATTGCAGCAATCGCTTTGGCAGCTACCTGAATTGCACTAATACCGTCTTCCGGATTCACACCAGCGTGTGCAGACTTACCATAAATATTCATTTGAATCTCGGCTCTTGCGGGTGCAGCAACACAGATCGTACCGACTGCTCCATTGGAATCGAGTGCATATCCGAACTCAGCTTGGATATCATCAGGATTCATGGCACGTGCTCCAACCAGTCCTGACTCTTCGCCAACTGTGATAACAAACTGAATCTTACCATGCGGCACGTTGTTCTCCTGAATCGCGCGAATGGCTTCAAACAGTGCCGCAATGCCGGCCTTGTCGTCTGCACCAAGAATCGTTGTTCCATCACTGCGAATCCAGCCGTCTTCACCCAGTTCAGGCTTAATGCCTTGCCCAGGTGTTACAGTATCCATATGGCAAGTGAAAAACATCGGGGTTACCCCTTCAGTTCCTTCTGCTTCCCATGTAACAACGAGATTACCGGCACCATGCCCCGTTTTCTCCATTGTATTGTCCTCATATACGCTGAGACCAAGAGCCGCGAACTGTTCTTTTAACACCTTAGAGATGTTATGTTCGTTCTTAGTCTCACTATCGATCTGTACAAGTTCCATAAAATGATCTACGACACGCTTTTGATTAATCATAGGACTTTCCTCCCTTACGTGGATACGGTACAATAACATTACTGTGGTTTTTTATTTCTTGGTTGAAAGGAGTTCGCTCATCATGCAAAGAAAAAAATGGTTTCGCATCATTGTCTACATCATGCTAATCGCCATGGTTGGCTCCACCCTATTCATTGCTCTCGAACCATTACTATTTGGTTAAAACATGAAGTCTTGAACTGTCTCCATTACAGACGGTGAAGGGCTTCTTTTTCTGAGATCCAATTCATCTCATACGAGAACAGCCTGCTGAAATAGGGAACGATATCTTGTGCAACCCGTTGTATCTCGTAGGTTTGTCCTGTCATATCCTCTAGTGAGGTCACCCCATATTGCTCAATGCCGCAAGGGACAATGCCTTGGAATCCTTCATGCTGAATCCCTGACGTAACATTAAAAGCAAACCCGTGGCTTGTTACGAAACCTCTCCTCGTCTTACAACGATTGAACTTTACACCGATCGCGGCAATCTTCATATCCCCGATCCAGACTCCTGTGTACCCTTCTTTGCGTCCTGCATCAACGCCTTGATCTGCCAAATAATCAATGATGACCTGTTCTAGCCTGCGCAGATAGGCATGTAAATCGAGATCTTCATCTCGTCCGAGCACAAGCAAAGGATAACCCACAAGCTGACCAGGGCCATGATAAGTAATATCACCGCCGCGGTCAATTTGAAACACGGAGATTCCTTGCTCTCGTAATTGCTCCTCACTTAAAAGTAGATGCTCAGGATGATTTTGAGAACCAATTGTATACGTAGGTGGATGCTGAAGCAAAAGTAGTTGTTCCACCCCTACGCCTTCATCAAGTTGCTGCACAATCGCTTTTTGCCGGTTCCAAGCCTCTTCATAATCAAGCATTGGTATGTATGCCACATCCATAGGCTTGTTCATGATCTCCCACACCCTTTTCCTTCAATGTGCAATGTATTCATGAGCGCCCAACCATATACAGCGGGAAAAGTGCACGGCCTACGGCCATACACTTATCCATAACCCTTCATTTCACATCTAACATCGATGTTTCTATTCGGAATATTTAGTTACAGCATCATCAACAAAAACTTAATAAACTTTGGTCTCCATGTTATAACCTTCAAGATTCTCTTTGACCCGTTGCAAGAATCGCCCACTGATTACACCATCCAGAATACGATGATCTAGGGACAGACAGAGATTCGCCATGGAGCGAACTGCAATCATATCGTTAATAACGACTGGTTTTTTGACAATAGATTCAAATGTCAGAATAGCCGCTTGTGGATAATTGATGATCGGTTGAGATAGGATTGAACCAAACGAGCCGGTATTGTTCACTGTGAACGTTCCACCTTGCATATGATCAAGTTTCAACGTTCCTTCTCGGGTTTTCCGTGCTAAGTCATCAATCTCACGAGCCAGACCCGCGATATTACGCTGATCTGCATGTTTAATTACAGGCGTTAAGACCGAATCTTCTGTACCCACAGCCATAGATAGGTTAATGTCGCGTTTCACAATAATTTTATCGACGGCCCAAACAGAATTCATAATTGGGTAGTCCTTAATTGCATTTACGACACCTTTCATCATGAATGATAAGTACGTCAGATTGATGCCTTCTTTGCGCTTGAACTCATCCTTGAGTTTGTTACGCAGCATAACCAGATTAGTAACGTCTACCTCAATCATGGTCCAAGCATGAGGGATTTCCGATACACTTTGCCGCATATTACGAGCGATTGCATTTCGTACAGGGGTAACATCAATAAAGTATTCCGATCTTCCCTGTCCGCCGCCTTCCACTTCAATTTGCGGAATTTTCGGACTCTCGGTCAGATGAATGCCCGAATGTCTGACTGGAATGCCAGCATCAGCAGCCGGAACAGCTGCACCTGAAGCAGCATTAGAGACTTGTGCATCATTCCGATTCAGTCCGCTAAACGGTGACGGCGAAGCAGCTGATACCCCAGCGGAAGCATTCTGCCCAGTCGATGGTGTAGCCAGCGTAGATGCTCCTTGTCCGCCTTGTGCAATGACTGCCAGTACGTCTTTACGTGTAATACGTCCACCCGTGCCTGTACCTTGGATACTCTGTAAATTCAAACCGTGCTCCGCTGCCAGTGTTTGTACTGCTGGAGAATAGCGGTTACGCATCGGCTGATTCGGATCATGTGCAATTGCACCGCCAGCATTTGTACTTGCCGATTGAACCGAAGCTTGTTGTTCACGAGCTGGCTCTTGATGTAGACCCTGCGAAGCCTGCATCTCTTGTGTTGCCACGTCTTGTTCAGATGCTTCAACTTGCATACGGCAAATGACTTCACCTACAGCAATAGTCGTGCCTTCCTCTACGAGAAGATCACCCATGATTCCATCAACAGTCGATGGAATCTCAGCATTAACTTTATCCGTAATGACTTCACAGATCGGTTCGTACTGCTCCACTTGATCACCCGGTTTTTTCAACCATTTCGCTATGGTAGCCGAGACCAGCGATTCCGCCAGTTGTGGCATAATGACCTCGATCCATTTCATACTCATTGGTTTTATCACTCCAAACTTTACATTTAACCTCATATGGAAATTGTAGCATAACACGAACTTTGGAAGCAGTTATACTTCAGAACAATTTCATACAACGTTCTTGAAAAACAAATCTATACGTTCATGTTCAGAGAGATTGTTATTCAGTACCTTCAAACAACCTCTCTAGACCTTTAATACTCGGCGAGTGTGCGCATAGCTTCCTTCGCTTTATCCTTGCTCAGCATATAAAACTTCTCCAAGGTTGGGCTGATTGGCATAGCTGGCACATCTGGACCGCATAAGCGCTGAATCGGAGCGTCCAGTTCAAACAAGCACTCTTCGCTAATTATGGCAGCAACTTCGGCACCAACGCCGCCCGTTTTGTTATCTTCGTGTACAATCAGTACTTTGCCCGTCAACCTTGCGGATGCAATAATGGCTTCACGATCAAGCGGTTGTAATGTACGCAAGTCAAGAACGTGTGCTGTAATACCTTCTTCACGTTCCAGTTCTTCCGCAGCCTGCATAACGAAGTGCAACGGTTGACTGTATCCGATCACGGTAATATCCGCACCTTCGCGAAGTACATTGGCTTTGCCGATTGGAACGATGTAATCATCTTCTGGTACATCTTCCTTGATCAGTTTGTAACATTTTTTGTTCTCAAAAAAGAGCACAGGATCCGGATCACGAACAGCCGCCTTAAGCAGTCCTTTGGCATCATATGCCGAATAAGGAGCTACAATTTTCAATCCTGGTGTACCAAAAAAGATCGATTCTGGACATTGGGAGTGATACAGTCCGCCAAAAATACCGCCGCCAATTGGTGCACGGATGACAATAGGACAACTCCAGTCATTGTTAGAGCGATAGCGGATTTTGGCCGCTTCACTGATGATCTGGTTCGTTGCCGGTAACATGAAATCCGAATATTGCATCTCAGCAATCGGCTTCATGCCATACATTGCCGCACCAATGGCTACACCAGCAATTGCCGACTCAGACAACGGTGTGTCCATGACTCGCATGTCGCCAAACTGTTCTTGTAGTCCTTTGGTCGTTGTGAACACGCCGCCTTTGACTCCAACGTCTTCCCCGAGCACAAATACATTCTCGTCTCGCTCCATCTCTTCCTTCATCGCAAGACGGATTGCATCAATATATTCCATAACCGCCATGTTTACCGTCCCCCTTCTTCGCTGTCCGCATATACGTGCGTCAGAGTATCCTCAGGTTTTGGATATGGCGCGTTGTCTGCATATTCAGTCGCTTCTTTCATTTCCAGCGCGAGCTGGGAAGCCAGATCCGCATCCCGGGCTTCATCCCAGATGCCGCAATCGATCAAATAGTTTTTCATGCGTGGGACGCCGTCTTTTTTCCAGTTCTCATCAACTTCTTCCTTCGTTCGGTAAGCCAAATCGTTATCAGAAGTAGAATGCGGTGACAAACGGTACATCATCGCTTCAATAAGGGTAGGGCCTTCGCCAGCGATTGCACGACGACGTGCTTCCTTCACAGCTGCATATACTTCTAATGCATCGTTACCATCCACACGAATACCTGGGAAGCCATAACCCAACGCACGATCCGAAACTTTACCACTAAGCTGCTTGTGAATCGGTACCGAAATGGCATATTGGTTGTTCTCACACATGATAATTACAGGTAACTTATGCACACCTGCAAAGTTAGCACCCTCATGGAAGTCTCCCTGGTTACTTGATCCTTCACCAAAGGTAACAAAAGAAACAAATTCCTGCTTCTTCATTTTGGCTGCAAGTGCGAAGCCTACGGCATGAGGAACCTGCGTTGTCACTGGGCTGGAGCCTGTAACAATCCGTAGCTTCTTGTGACCAAAGTGTCCTGGCATCTGCCGGCCGCCACTGTTCGGATCCTCTGCTTTGGCAAAGGCAGACAACATTAACTCACGCGGAGTCATGCCTACTGCCAGTACGAATCCGTAATCACGGTAATAAGGTAAATAATAATCGTTATTCCGATCCAAGCCAAAAGCAGCACCCACTTGTGCAGCTTCCTGTCCTACACCAGATACGTGAAAGTTAATTTTGCCGGCTCGCTGAAGCAACAAGCAACGCTCGTCGAACTTTCGTGCAAGCAGCATATATTTGTACATGTCTAATACTTCTCCATCGCTAAGTCCAAGCTGTTGATGCCGGTGAACCGCGTCTGCAGTACCTTGTGAACTCATATGAGGTACCTCCTTTTAATCAGAGCCTATGCCAGTCTTACAACCCGATCTTATAACCTGGTACTAAGACTTGGCTTAACCTTATTATAATCCCTTTTGCCCAAAAAAGGAAAGGACCTTTCTCATAACTCATCTAAGTTACATGCCAATGGCTTTTCCATCTACCGCCAGCATCGCTTCCCCCATAATCTCCGACAACGTCGGGTGAGGGTGGATCGTCTGTCCAACTTCCCATGGTGTAGCATCAAGCATTTGTGCCAAAGAAGCCTCGGCAATAAGTTCCGTCACATGGGTTCCAATCATATGTACACCCAATATATCATTCGTTTTGACGTCAGCAATCACCTTCACGAAACCATCCCGGCTACCTTGTACGAGTGATTTACCAATGGCTTGAAACGGAAACTTACCTGTCTTCACTTCATATCCACGCTCTTTCGCCTCAGTCTCCGTAAATCCGATGCTTGCCGCCTCAGGACGTGTATAGACACAGCGTGGTATCCGGTGAGATTCTACTGCGTGAACCTGCTCGCCCGCGATATGATTCACAGCGAGGATGCCTTCATGACTTGCGGCATGTGCCAGTTGCAATCCACCGATACAGTCACCAATCGCATAGATATGTCCTTCGCCAGTTTGCAGGTGCTTGTTCACCGCAATGAATCCTCGCTCCAACTTGATATCCGTGTTCTCCAGTCCAATATTTTCAACATTCGCCTGTCTTCCTACAGATACGAGCATTTTCTCTGCTGTTAATGTCTCTTGTTTGTTATTTCCCAGCTCAACATCGATCTGGATCCCGTCCTTCTGTGCGATATACGTTTCTGTCAGAATCTTGCTTCCTGTGAGGAAACGAACACCACGTTTGCCGAGCAACCGTTGCATTTCCTTCGCCACGTCTTCATCCTCTGCTGGAAGTACATGTTCCGCCGCTTCCACCACCGTGATTTCAACACCAAAGTCATTCAGCATTGAAGCCCATTCTAGTCCGATTACGCCGCCACCTACAATAATGAGGGAAGCAGGAAGCTCATCCATCCGCAATGCCTCGTCACTACTCATAATGTACTGACCATCCGGCTCTAGACCAGGCAATACACGTGGACGGGAACCTGTAGCAATAATAAGGTTAGTCGGTACAACAGTGTCCATTTCACCATCTTCAAACTCGACAGCAACCGCTCCACTTTGCGGGGAGAAGATGGATGGCCCGATTACGCGTCCATTGGCGTGTACAACTTGAATTTTATTTTTTTTCATTAAATACTGAACACCTTGATGTAATTGCTCAACGATCGCATCTTTACGTGCCTGCACTTTCGGGAATACAAGCGTTGACCCAGTTGTTTCTATGCCATAGGTTTCGCTCTCTTGAATTTCAGCGTATACTTCCGCACTTCGGAGTAATGCCTTGCTAGGAACACAGCCACGATGCAGGCAGGTTCCTCCAAGCTTGTCCTTTTCAATAATCACGACTTGCTTACCAAGTTGAGCCGCTCGAATGGCAGCTACATATCCCCCGGTTCCTCCTCCAAGAATGGCAACATCACATGTAATAGGCATCTTATCTGTTCTCCTCTATGGTTATAATAATTTCGATCATGTTGTATGAGTAATAATACAATTCCGATAAATCTTTCTTATGTTGTAGCTATAATCCGCTATACTCCATTGTACTCTCCTTCACCTAGCAACTCAAAGTTTACCCTTAACGCCATGGACAGCTCAACGAAACCAAGCTATGATGGAATTAGACATCACCTGTAAGCGCAACCTTTATTTAACGTCGATATAAGGCAGAAAGGGTTATGATGATGAATACAAGGCTTGTCTTTGCGCGTTTCTTGGCTATTATGGTTCTGGTTATACCCGGATTGATGGCGATGAAGGGTTTTCTAATGATGAAAGATGCGCTTTTCCTCTTTTACGCCGAGCACGGTAATGAGCAGATCTCACCAGGATTCCAGTGGCTGTCCTTTGGCGGCGGACTTGTCCTATTTGCAGCAGGTATGAGCTTTCTCGGAGGCTGGATTCTGTTTCGTGACCGCAAGAGAAATTATGTAGGCCCTCGTTTTCGTTCCAAAAGCACACCTGAAGCGACTGAGACGCCCGGAGGGACTTCATAAGTCCGGGCTTTTTGTCTGTGTATTTACATATAGCAAAATCGATTTTATAGTACGTTATGAAATGGACTTAGCCACTTACATTCGTATTTAGGCCACTGGGATCGCCAGGAGACCCTGTTTCACATTTAATACAGATAGGATGAAATAAACGTGATTTCTTTTTTACTTACACTCAAACGACTGCTGAAAGGAATTTTTCACGCTTTTAAAGACTCGCAGTTTATCGCTCTATTCACACTGACATTGGCTACCTTACTTTCAGGCACTATATTTTACAGCCGTGTAGAGGGTTTACACTGGATAGATGCGCTCTACTTCTGCGCCGTAACTTTAACCACGGTAGGACATCCTGAATTCGTGCCTTCCACAGGCTTCAGTAAAGCGTTCACCGTAATCTACATGTTTGCAGGTATTGGTCTTACCTTCGCCATGATTGCCAAAATTACAGCAGGTATTCTATTTCCTCGCAAAAAGAAGACAGAAGAGAACCCGGAGTAGTCTCCGGGTTATTCGTATAACGCATCCCTAAGTTTTGTCGACATGCGTGATTCTTTGGAAGAGGATTTAAGAATTGTACGGCGCAAAGCTACATTGCTCGTCTGCAGTTTCTCTACTTCTGACAATAAATCAGCAATGAAGACCTGCGTTGTCTCATCCAATACGGCTTGTTCCTTCAAGCGATCATATCTCGCCTGTAACTCAGTTAAAACTTCACTCAATTGTAACACCTCTCTCTTTCGTTGCTGGATGGTGACCTGCCGTCGCCAACCACTTCACATTCCATATAGTAACACAAAGCTGTTAGGATTAGTTCTGGCTCTGAACAAAGATTTTGTGGTACTCTGTAATGGTCGCTTTTTTTGTCAGCATTTTGCAAACTTCAATAATAGGATTATATTTTTGCAAAATGCTGTTCGTTAATTCTGTATGTGAGAGGAGTAGCAGCATCGTGCCAACAGGACGTATAACCGTTATTACAGGACCTATGTTTAGTGAAAAATCAGGGGAACTTATTCGCCGCTGCCAAAAGTTAAGCCAATTTGGACGTAAAAAGGTGGTTGCCTATAAACCTGCTGAAGATGATCGCTTTGCTCAAGACGAAATTGTTAGCCGGATCGGCTATCGACTGACCGCACACTCCATTCCCCGTCAATTGACGAACGAGCTGGTGGAGACGATTATAACTCAAACGAAAGATGCAGATGTCGTTGCATTTGATGAAGTTCAATTTTTCAGTAGTGCTATTATGGAGCTTGTATCAGAACTCGCTTATTGTGGTAAACATGTCATTGTGGATGGACTTAATATGGATTACCGCGGCAAAGAGTTTGGATATATAGGCGGTCTACTTGCGATGGCTGACGACATCGAGAAGCTCTCTGCATTCTGTGCAGTATGTGGAAGCCCCGACGCTGCTTTTACACAGCGAATTGTAAATGGAGAGCCCGTAACCCTTGGCCCCGTAGTGATGATCGGAGATTCGGAAGCTTATGAGCCACGTTGCCGGAGCTGCTTCATTCCACCACATAAGGTGGAGTGTTAGGATCCTTGTATTTAAATATTGGTTTCTTAACAGCGAGTTCTGCTACTCCTGAAACCTAATATATTCCCAAAGCCCTTAGGGGCTTTTTTTTCTACTATTTACTTTATTATATTTTCTTAAGCGATCCTGTTTCAACTCCATCCAATCACCTTCTACCGCCCCGCCCAATGATCTTCCCAGTTTCACATTTAGCAGAACAAAAAAAAGCACCGCGCACTGGCGATGCTTCCACAGATGAATCTCGCTAATCGCGAGAGACAAAATATTTGTTGGTCATGTAGTAAGCGTCACCTCGGGACGTTTCCACCATTCCTTTTTTGGCATCCAGAAATACAATCTCTTTACACTTCGTGCAATACCACTTCGTACGCTTGTAAGGAGATTCTGTCACGTAAGCCGTGCCACATTTGCAATCAATCTTCATCAATAATTCGGTTGATTTATAAGCACTGGACAAGCGTTCCAGGTTATCCTGTTGCTGTGTAGGCATAATCGTCTGTTGATAATCGGATAAATGATTCTGAACCTTAAAGTCTGCCACAAGACCAGCGTTTAATCCAAAGAACTCCTTGCCGATCTCAGTCACGAAGCGCTTCTCATTTCTGTAGCAATCCAGCCACTCAATAATTTGCTTGTTAGACAGTGGAACCGTACCCTTGATACCGCTGTTTAAGGTGTAGGTCATGATGTATAAAGTATCGTCTTGTCTACCTGAGTACATTAGAATCCTCCTTCGAATACATTTGCTAATGTACTACAAAAACGCGCATAAATCAAAGTAATGTTATTTCCTTAGCGCATCTTTTTGAATTAAATGGGAACCATTTCCTTACAATCAGCAGTCGTTTTACAGGAACTGCATACACCTGCAACTTTTCCCTTTGGATCTCCATGAAAATATAATTTTGACCTTTTTCTGGCACAGCGAGCAGAAGTACCTCCTCTCTACTTGGGTAGTCTAATTCAATCATTTTACTGCGTTTTGAGACTATCTGGATCCGCATAAAAAGCCAAATCACTTCATCTCTCTCACTCTTCCTTAATGTCTACTTCTTCCCAAATGGTTCTTGAGGCTGTGCAATTATGCTCTTATGTATACGTAACCAAGTTGTGCATGGCTATCTCATAAACTATTCGACGTTTTTATTATATTTCCTGTTTTTATTATCGCTATACATATAAAAAAACCGACAAAACATGTCTCTTCTCTTAACATCAAAAAGAAAAGCTGCGTCGGTTATGTTACTTTATTTATAATACGTACCTAATACTTCAAGTGCAGATGACCGCTCGATGCGAAAAGGATAGATATACCCCATGTTCAATCGTTTGAACTTTCTCCCCCATAGATCAAGGCCAGATGTAAACTGATAAGCCTGATATATAAATTTGGAGCAGTAATTGCGTTCAATGCTACGCAGATTCGTCTGTAAACGATACAGTTTGACCTGTGGATAATACTCTTGCACCCATTCTGCGGCTCTTAGACCTGCCATATTCATCCGAGATCGAAAAACAATAAAACGATCCCCTGCATAAAACCGATTTAGATACCACTCCATCGTATCCGCAAATACAGGTCCATAAGGATGCACATGATAGATCTTACCGTCGAGCCCAATAATGCCCATATGTCCAGCATAATATGTGGACTCTGAGCTCGGCGTATATACGATGTCTCCTGGTTCTAGCTTAATCTCACTTATATCAGCAATCGGCCGATCCTGCTGCAGTCGTCTTGCAGCGGTACGTTCACGTCTTCGTTCCACCAACAGTCGATGCAATGCACCTGCTAACGCCAAATAAATAACGGAGCCTTTTATTTTCTTTTTCCTTAATAAGTTAAGCCACTGTACGATCTGGGTGGATGCACGTCGAAACACATTCTTCATTAATGTCTGCCTCCACAATGATTGAGTTGGTTTATCAAGCTGTTATGCTCTCTAAGCCTATTATAGACAGTGGAGCATAACCGATCAATTAGACTGCTTATATAGAATGTACAGATCAGGGAGATTCATACAACTCCTATGTAAAAAAGCAGCTCTGGGTTATCCCAAAGCCGCTTCCTTTTTGAATACTTATTTAGTCCAAATCCACATATTTGATCCTATCCATTTACTCTTCTGTAACGCCAAGAGCTTTGTTTTTCTCTTTAAATCTGCTGTTATGGGAAGATACATAAGCTACTTTATCAGCCTCTGGATCCATATACAGCTTCGCACTATTTACCGCAAGTGCTGCGTCCGTAAACGTACCTGCAATGAGATGCAGTTTACTGCCATAGTTTACAAAATCCCCTGCCGCAAACACTCCGGGAATATTCGTATGTAACTTCTCGGATACGCTCACATGCCATTCACCAAGATCTAAACCCCAGTCACGGATAGGCCCAAAATCACTCTTCATTCCGTGGTTAACAATAATGGCATCCACATCGAGCAATTCACTTTCACCCGTTTCAATGTGAGAAATGGTTACTTGCTCAATAACTTCACCATTCGTGCTATGCAATGTTTCCACAGCATACGGGGTACGCACATCCACCGAAGATTCCTTCATACGCAGGACGTTACGCTCCAATCCACCAAACCGCTCACGACGATGCACGACGGTCACCTGTTCAGCCAGTGGTTCAAGCTCGTTTGCCCAATCGACAGCGGAATCTCCCCCGCCAGAGATTAATACCTTTTTACCACGGAAAGGTTCCAACTCCTGTACGGTATAATGAAGGTTGGTCACCTCAAAACGATCAGCACCTTCAATCTCAAGCTTAGCCATCTTGTAGATACCATAACCAATGGCCATGATGACGGTTCTAGTCCAATGCTTTTCCCCTGTGGAGGAAGTCAATATAATAGTTCCATCTGGCTGACGCTCGAATCCTTCAATCTGTTGCTCAAACACCAGGGTTGGCTCAAATGTTCTAGCCTGTTGTTCCAACTGCTTAATCAGATCAGCACATAATGTAGGTGTAACACCGCCCACATCCCAGATCATCTTCTCAGGATAAAACAACATGCGTCCTCCAAGCTGATCCCGAGCCTCAATTAATTTGGTCTTCATATCACGCATACCGCTATAAAATGCAGAGTACATCCCGGCTGGGCCCCCGCCAATAATTGTTACATCATACAATTCCAATGGTTGGTCCATTACGTTACCTCCGTTATTTCGATCCATAACACGCGACCATTTGATATCGATTCTCATTATCATTCAATACCTAGTGTAATGGGAAACTTATCAAAATACAATGGATATTTAACAAACATTTTTTGTACAAAGATGATATTTATCTCATCGTACTCTGTTTACTTCACTTTTGGTGCATCCAGCAAGTGTTCAACAACAAAATCAAGTTGCTTGTTAATGGAGTATATATCTGAGTAATAAAAGAAATTAAAATCAATTTCTATCAAACGGCCTTCTTTGACAGCTGGAATACTACTCCAGATCGGATTATCTGACAAATTGTCCATTCCCTCATATGCGGAACGGAACAGATAGTCCCCTACGTATTCAGGTAAAACTTCCATAGATACGGTAGAGCCAGCAGCCTCTGAAGTCACATCAATTTTCTGTTGGACAACTTCTGGCGCCTTCATCCCCAGATACTCGTATACCACTTGCGAGCCTCGGCCAAATTGCTTGCTTTCCACGACGGCCATCCCTTTGAATCCGCCTTCTACAATGGAAATTGTTTTATCGAGGATACCTGCGTCTGCTAGTATTTTCTTACTTTCTTCAACTTTGCTGTTCAGATCGGAAAGTAATTTCTCCGCTTCTTGTTCTTTGCCAAAAATAGTTGCGATGTTCACAAGTCTCTCTTCAGTTGTCAATTTCTCATAGGGGATATACACTGTAGGCGCGATATCTTTTAATAGATCATATGTCTCCTCCGAAGGAACAATAATCAAATCTGGATCAAGATCGATGACTGCTTCAGGATTAGGTTCAAACCATGTACCTAACGAGTTAACACCTTCAAGCTCGTTTTTGTATGCAGCCCCATCATATACGTCTGATGTAGCAATTGGTTTAATTCCCAGTGCCACTACATCTCCCTGAAGATAGAGTACAACGACTCTTTTAGGGTTAGCTGGTACAACAACATCACCTTTAACTGTAGACACAGTACGGGTGCCACTATCCGTGTTCACCTGATTGCCTGGCTCTGATGTTGCAGCTACTGTTGTATTGGTTTTATTGGAGCTCGCTCCCGTACTCTCACTTGCCATTGGCGTGGCTGAACCCGCCCCACATGCAGCTAACATCATGGTTAAGCTTAACAAGGCGACTAAAAACATACCTGTTGTTGTTTTCTTTCTTCTCATCGGTGTAGACCCTCCGTCTATATATTGATAATGATTCTCATAACCAATATATCCTCGCTTCCATTTCCAGCCAATGGACGATTCGGAGACCTCTAATGGACGATCCTCTATAATCTCTTGCTGACGTACCCTTTGCTGATAGCGAGTCGGGGAGATTCCAACATGTTTTTTGAACAATCTACTAAAATAATACACATCCGTATATCCCACTTCTACTGCAATTTCCCTAAGTGTCACATTAGATTTGATTAGCATTCTGCGAGCCTCAGCCAGTCTGATCTGAATTAAATAGTCAATCGGACTTGAACCCGTTTTCTGTTTAAACTGCATCGATAAATGACGAGAGCTATAATTGAAGCGTTCAGCCAGATCATCCAATGTCACTTGTTCCCGGTAGTGGTCATGAAGATAACGGAGCGTATGCTGTACCGGATCTGAACTCATCACCGAGCTCTTTTCTGTGGATAACTGAAGCATTAATTCATGGATAAATTGATAAAATAGGCTTTTTACATATAACCTCTCAATATTCCCTGGTTGAAACCATGCCTTCTCCAAATGATCCAAATGCTTCATTAAACTAAGCGGTGCTTGGGGGATAAAGGCATATTGCTGGGCAAAGGGAGAAGACCATTTCTGCTCCCAACGTCCCGTGTTTCGAAGGTTGGGGAATGCCAGAAATGCTCGATAGAAGAGAAGCACATATTCAAATTCCTCTCTCACCTGAAATTGAAGACGAGAACCTTTGGCTGCATGGAGCATATAAAATGAATTCGCTTCATGCTCTTGCCCGTCTACTACAATCCATGCAGAGCCACGAGTAGCGTACATAAATCCGTTTGCCGGCAAATCATAGGGTTCCACCTCTTCTCCGGCCTTGAGTATCACCCTGCGAATATCGAGAATCTTCACAGCCGCTTGATTCCACTGTTTTATTTGTTCATTCAAATGCATCTATGACTCTCCAATCCACCTACGTCATTATCGCTCTATTTTTCATTGATAACCATTATCATTTAAAATGCGTTTAGATGCAATACCAGGTTATGTATACAAGGTAGATCTCGATTATGATATTCACTTCCTTCACATAACATCCGATATATGTAATTAAGTCTAGAAAATAACGTATAAGGAGAGAAGACGATGAGTTCAATAACGCCTGCATCCAAATCCAATACCAGTTTCAATTCTAGCCACATGCAATCCAATCGGGATAAAGATATTCAAGCACTAATGCAACGAAAGACTAAATTAAACGAAGAACTACAGACAGTTAGAGCTAATGATGAGCTTGATGTCAAAACAAAAGCCGAACGGGTTAAATCCTTAACCAGCTCCATCGCCCAAGTAGACAGTCAGATTGCCCAGATTAAAGCAGAGGAGCTACAGGAAAAGAATAAGTCTAGACAACCTGAAAACACCAAGCAACAGCAAAACAATCAACCAACTGAAGAGAATCAGCTTCGTAACATGGATCATCTAATCAAGCATAGTCAGACCTATGATCAGTTAGGGAAATTAGTGGGAATGCGTGAACGAATGAACAGCTCCATTCAAACGATTGAGGGTGAGACCAAATTCGATCGTTTAGTCTTGGAGATTAATGCGGAGAATGATACAGGAAAATCAGATATGCTCGCTAATGCGGAACGCACTGTTTTTCAGAAGAAACGTGAGGCTGTGCAAGACATTCAGTCTCAAATTCATAAGGTAGACCAGAAGCTAGGGGAACTAATTAAGGACATCCATCAGCCATCAAGCCAAAAACCAATAACAACTCCTTCTACTTCTGCATCCGAAGAGCACACTATTGAAGACAAACAAACGGGAGAAACGCCTAAGTCAGCCCAAGATTCGTCTCTTCCACAGGATCAAGAACCTAGCGCTCATCCACCAAAGGATAATGCAACCGTTCAATCCTACACGCCTATAGATGTCCGCATCTAAAAGGATGAACTAATAACTCATTAAAAAGATAAATCATAATTCCTAAACCTCGCTCCAGTTACGAACTACAAAAGAACGGAAGTCCAACTACATAATTTATTATATAAACAAAAATAACCGTTACCGATCGAGCTTCTAATCATCAGGTAACGGTTATTTATCGTTTATAAAGAAAGGACACTTCACATTATGAGTTAAGATTTCTTACCGTCTCTTCATTGTCACAAATAATGCTGCCTAGCGTCGATTTACAAATTTTCTTAATCCGTGTAGCTTCATGAATAACTTCATCAATATGAGCAAAGCTTTTGGATCGATTCGTAACTACCGCTATAGAAAGAGAAACGAGTGGAATTTGTCCATGTAGCCCAGAGCGTCCTGCCCCTACAACGTGATTATTTTCTAGATCTTGGCTGTTGTAAAACTCTCTTTTGAGCTTTTCAAAACCTGCAACAACTTCCTCGCAATCTTTCAGATAGTCATGGTGATTCAGGATGACAATAAAATCATCACCACCGATATGACCTAAAAATGCCTCTGGCACAGTAAAATATTCACGTAATAAATCAGCGGTTGCTTGTATAAGCGCATCCCCCATTTTGAAACCATAGCTATCATTATATGATTTGAAATAGTCTAGATCGAGATAAAGCACGCTAAAGCGCTCCAGCAGATAGGATTGGCATAAACGATCATCAATCATTCGGTTGCCCGGAAGACCCGTTAACGGATTCATAAAACTTGCCATCTCGGCTCTAACATCAGCAACGGCTAATAACAAATGACGAATGCTAATCGCACCGCACAAAGCACCCTTGGATATAACCAGCACAAGATCGTATAGTTCTTCCTCAGAGCGATTCATAGCCTGAATACTAACGTCCGTGATCTGCTCCATATAGTCAACCACGAGCGGGCTATTGTTCATCACAAGCTCTACAGAACGACCCATGTACAAGTTATATCCATATTGCGTTCCAATCTGTTGAAAAAAACGTGCTCGCATCAATAACGACGGCATACCTTCTGCTCCTACAATGGCTACCCCTTCCAGATTTGGATTGGATCTAAAAAGACGATATACAGCTTCACATTTCGTGTCAGACGTAATTACAGGAATACTTTCTGCGATGTCGCCTATATGTGTAAATATACCGTTCACCTTCTTCTCATCGCTCTTTATGTAGAATCGGAAACTTCTATGAAATCAAATATACTCCGGTATGCCTATAATGTTATAAAAATATGTAGTCATATCGTACCACCTTCAACTATAAAAAGAATCAATTTAACGTAAAGTTTGAAATTAAATCTGAATTCGATCTTGAGATCTTGAGGTCTTGATGCGAGCTACCTTTTACCTTTTCTAAATTTACATGTTAAAGTATCAACGTTCCTCTTTGCTCTCATAATAAATACATCCTACGCCAAATCAGAATAATCATCATTTTCTCTACTAAGAGGACGCATACTTTTATATACCCTGTGGAGAGTTAATAAAAGCAGAAAATAGCAAAAAAACGCCATGTAAAGGCTATTGTTACTCCCCGTTACATGACGGTGCCATTTTGAGATGAATTGTAATTTTTAACTGTAAAGTAATGATTGATGATTTGCCGTTATCTCTTTGCCAGTTTCATTAGACATTTGATCTTCCATTTGTCTCATCAATTTTTACCAACAAAAAATTTAACCCAGTAAACTAGAATAGTCGACTGGGTCAAAATAAGTTCATTTATGTGGATCGTGTCACGAATGACACCTATCAATAATAAGTTCTCAGATGTGTTGTTCCGGATCCTTTCAAGACACCTTATGCTCAATTCTCAGCTTGTCAGCGACCATCGCGATGAATTCACTATTCGTTGGTTTCGACTTGCTGATGTTGATCGTGTAGCCAAACAAGTGACTGATGCTGTCGATATTACCGCGAGTCCATGCCACTTCAATGGCGTGGCGAATGGCACGTTCGACGCGGGACGGCGTGGTTTTGAATTTTTCAGCAATAGCTGGATACAACGTTTTGGTGATTGCACCCAAAATTTCGATATTGTTATACACCATTGTGATGGCCTCACGCAAATACTGATATCCTTTAATATGCGCAGGAACGCCGATTTCATGTATGATCGATGTAATGCTCGCATCCAAATTTTTGTGTTTGCCCATAGGCACCACATTGGACTTATTCATGAACATAGATGAGCTGCTGTTGTTATTATTCGAGGAGATCGTTGTTTGCGAGCCTACAAGCTGGCGTACACGATTTGCGAGAACTTCCATGTCAAATGGTTTCAAGATGTAATATGAAGCTCCGAGTTGCACGGCACGCTGTGTGATATTCTCTTGCCCGAATGCGGTTAACATGATGACCTTAGGCTGTGGAGACAGATTCAAATTACGTAGACGCTCAAGCACACCCAGACCATCCAGATGAGGCATGATAATGTCCAGAATCAAGACATCCGGTACATTACGAGTCTGTTCCAGCAATTGCAGAACTTCTTCTCCGTTGTAAGCAATCCCGGTTACTTCCATATCTTCCTGTTCGGATATATATTCGGCAAGCAAATTCGTAAATTCACGATTATCATCGGCCAGCAATACCTCAATTTTTTGCAAAACGGTATCCTCCTTTAATTTAAACATCATTTCGTACATTTCCTTACAGGTTAAATTTTCGACATGAGAGAGGAAATTCCTTCTGTCGAAAATTATTTTTCTTTATTTTTTTTTCTCGTTGCTATATAATAAATAATTTATTTCATTATCCGAGCATTTATGTATTCATTCGACAAAAAATCTTAAGGCGGATTAACCTGCCTTAAGATTTTTAGACGTTTCCTTTTTGAGCATAACTCCTGCATCTTGTAACATCCACTCAATGAAGCAACCATAACCTGATTTAGGATCATTGACGAATACGTGCGTTACGGCACCAATCAGCTTGCCATTCTGTACAATTGGACTTCCACTCATCCCTTGAACAATACCACCGGTCTTTTCAATTAACTTTGGATCGGTGATCCGCAACACAAGCCCTTTAGTTGCTGGTTCAGACTGATCTGCTACATGCACAATGTCAATGGAGTATCGTTCAACCTGCTGACCTTCAACAACCGTTAAAATTTCAGCGGGACCTTCCTTCACTTCACGAGAAAAGGCTACGGGAATTCCCTTCGAATACAAGCTGTGATCAGGGTTGTTAGACATCTTACCGAAAATGCCAAATGCCGTATTACGCTCAATATTGCCCAAAATTTTACTTTCCTTCAGGAAATGTGCTCGCTTTTCCCCTGGATCGCCTGATTCGCTTTTAGAAATAGACGTTACATTAGACTGCACGATCTGACCACTGCCTACAACGATGGACGTTTGAGTGTTCGTGTCGGTGATCACATGTCCCAGTGCCCCGTATACGCCTTGGTCAGGAGCATAGAACGTCAGCGTGCCAACTCCAGCAGCGGAGTCCCGAATATATAATCCAAGTCTCCACGCTTGATCCTCTGCATCATAGGCCGGTGTTAAACGGGTTTTGACCGTTTCATTGCCTCGTTTAAGAACGACATCAATCCCTTTTTTACTCTTGCCTGCTCGTTCAACTGCCTCGGCTACACCACTTACACCCTCCAGACGTTTACCATCCATATGGGTAATCAGATCACCGAGCTTAATTCCTGCATCTTCTCCTGGCGAAACACGTTGATCTTGTCCAGCACCAATTAAGTGATGACCGACCACAAGAATACCTGCTGATTTTACTTTGACGCCAATGGTTTGACCCCCGGGTACAACACGCAAATCTGGAATAACATTTACGTTAACCGTCTTCACCGGTATTTTGCCCCACAATTTCAAGGTTAATTTAGCATGACCTGTTTGTTGTGGGTGAAGGTGTAGAGGCTCTAGCTTGGTTACGTTTACGGCTTGTTCTTGTCCATCTAGACCAACGATATCCGGTCGGTCCACAACTGCACTTGACGTAGCAGGCACAGCAAGACGAACCTCTGCTTGCCTACCCGCAAATACCTGAACTTCATCAGGCAATGAGGCATAACTTTGCACAGGCTGAATCGCCTGGCTAATTAAACAGAGAAAGAAGGCAAATAAAAGACCTAGCAATTTCTTCCTGAGGGGGGAATTCAATGGCTGTCACACTCCCTTTGCTTCTTTCGCTTGACGAAAGGTGGTCGCCAATTGCGTACCTATAAGATAACCTCGCCCCCAGGCTTTTATTACTGTCAATCATTACGCCAGCCGCTCGTTTCCCCCTTTTTTGGCTTCCGCCAAATTCAGCATTTCCTGTGCGTGATGCAGTGTTTTTTCTGTAATTTCCACGCCACCGAGCATACGTGCCAATTCCTTCACTCTGCCCTCGTTTGACAGCGATTCCACTTGAGTCATCGTACGTCCGTCCACGACGTGCTTCTCAATCAAATATTGATGATCAGCCATACACGCTACTTGTGGCAAGTGCGTTATGGAGAACACTTGACAGGTTGAGGACAGTCGGAATAGCTTCTCTGCGATGGATTGAGCCGCTCTACCGCTCACACCTGTATCCACCTCGTCAAAGATCAGTACAGGAATGCGATCATGACGTGCAAAAATACTCTTCATCGCCAGCATCATTCTCGACAATTCACCGCCTGAAGCGATTTTTCCCAATGGACGAAGAGGTTCACCTGGATTCGGAGAGATCAAGAATTCAGCATTGTCCGCACCCTGACGAGTCAAACGAATACGTCGCCCATTCCATTCGATGCCTTTCGGATCCTCAAACGGAGTTATTTGCACACGCAGCGTTGTTCGTTCCATCTGCAGATCCTTCAATTCACTCTCCACCTGTGCAGCAAGGTCTTCCGCACACTGTTTCCGCACACGGCTTAATTCCTCAGCTGATTCCATAACCAGAACAAGCAGCTTATCACGCTGACTACGTAGCTTCTCTAAGCGCTCATCTTTATTTTCAAGCTGATCTGTCTCGTGGCTAATCTGTTCATAATAATTCAGTATAAGTTCAACACTGTCTCCATATTTGCGACGAAGTCCAGAGATTAAGTTCAATCGCTGTTCGACTTCTTCCAGCCTGTCTGGATTAAATTCAATTTTTTCGCGGTAATCCCTTAGTTGGAAGGTTACATCCTCCAATTGATAAAAGGCAGATTGCAACTGCTCCACAATTGGCTGTAGGCCTTTGCTATCATAGCCAGAGATATCCTCGATTCGTGAAAGTGCAATGCTTATCGCTTCTAAGCCACGTTGCCCACTAAGCAAATCATATGCACCCGCAACACTGTCCATCATTTTCTCACTATGGGATAGTTTGACCCGTTCTTCACCGAGTAATTCATCTTCCCCGCTTGTAAGGCTGGCTGCTGCAATCTCTTCAAGTTGGAAACGATACATGTCCAGCAACTGATATGCACGCTGACTTGACTCTTGGAGAGCGCGTAGCTCCTTCTCCGCAGCGATAAACTGGCTGTAACGAGCCTGATATTCTGATTTAATGGGGCCAATGATTGTAGCTCCGTACGTATCTAGAAGCCCCAGATGGCTCTCTGGTCGAAGCAAGCTCTGATGCTCATGCTGACCATGGATATTGATTAACTTCTCGCCAACCTCACGGAGCATCGTTAAATTCACCAATTGGCCGTTAATACGAGAAGTACTCTTACCTTGCGTATTCAATTCCCGACGGATGACCAAGTGCTCCTCTGGTTCACAATGAATGCCCAGTTTCTCAAGTGTTTCCCATACCGGATGCCCTTGCTCCATTTCGAAGAGAGCCTCCATCTCTGCCTTCTCACAACCATAACGGATTAAATCAGCTGAACTACGACCACCAGCAATCAAACCCAGGGCATCAATGATAATTGATTTACCCGCACCCGTTTCCCCTGAAAGCACATGAAAGCCAGCATGAAATACAACATCCACCTCTTCAACAACTGCCAAATTGCGAATCGATAAAGTAACTAACATCTGCAAAAACACCTCCGGATGACAAAACTTAGCACTTCAATTTATATGATTTCCTAGGAAATATAACCCATAATGCGGTCAATCACTGTAACGCTGTTATCTTCAGTACGGCAGATAATCAGAATCGTATCGTCTCCACAGATTGTTCCCATCACTTCTGTCCATTCGATATTATCCAGTAATGCCGCAATGGAATTAGCTGTCCCAGGCAAACATTTCATAACAACCAGATTATTCGCATGGTCAATGTGTAGAAAATTATCCACTAATGCACGTTTCAGCTTTTGGATCGGATTGTACCTTTGGTCGGTTGGAAGAGAATATTTATATCGCCCATCATCCATAGGGATTTTAATCAGTAACAATTCTTTAATGTCACGGGATACCGTGGCTTGAGTTACTTGAAAACCCGATTGTCGCAAAGCTTCAACGAGATCATCCTGAGTTTCAATTTCATTCTGACTTATAATTTCACGTATCTTAATGTGTCGTTGTCCTTTCATAAAAGCCTCCAGTTCTAGTAATTGCCTTAATCTTAGTCCAAATCTTCACCATCGTATGCATCTTCCTCATAATCCATCAATCGGATTAACTTCACACTTGAGTCCTCAAGATCCACATATAACAAGCCCTCACAGCCGGGATATAACAATAAATAGTGAAGAAAACGATCGCGAAGGCCTGAGCCTGTAAATTCCACAGGTTGCCTGCGTCTGGATGTCTTCACAAGATATCGATATCCATCCTGCTGCGCGACATAATCAATGAATAATCTACTGTGATACACCGACTCATTCACTTCAAAAGCAAGCGGCACCTTCATCTTTCCACCGATGATTTCATACCCCTGTGCTTCAAGTAGGTCAATCGCAGGCGATTCCTGAATATCTGCATTCAATTGAATGCCAGTCAAGCTTACAGGCTGCGGCCGATTAATCCAGTTACGTAACCCATAGAATAACCATACGATCAAACAGATAGCAAACACACCAATCACGATTGTGTCATATTGCCCATCCATTGTCTTCACCTCGAAGACTTATTCGCGGTTGATCAGTCATTCTCCTGTTATTAGGATCACCTTTCCAGCGAAAAGAAACCCATCTTATGATGAGTTTCCCTTAAATGTATGCGCAGCTTGAGTTGCAACCTGTTGTGCCAGTGCATCTAGGTCAGCTACATTGTTCTCTGGTTGTGTTGCGCCTGGTTCTTCCAGTCGCCAATGTGCAAGGAATTCAATGTTGCCTTCCCCACCAGTAATTGGTGAGAAGGTTAAGTCTTTTAGCTTCAATCCGAGTTCCTTTGCATAACGAAGCATCGTTTCCAACACTTCCTTATGCACCCCAGTATCCCGAACAACGCCTGACTTGCCCACTTTCTCACGTCCAGCTTCGAACTGTGGTTTAATCAGAGCTACGATATCCGCAGGTTGATGAAGCAGAGCGATTAGTGGCGGTAAAATAATGCGCAGCGAGATGAACGAGACATCAATACTCGCAAAGTTCGGTACAGGTCCTATCAGATCTTCTGGGGTAACGTAACGAAAATTGGTTCTTTCCATGACCGTGACACGCTCATCGTTACGCAAAGACCAATCCAGCTGATTGTATCCGACATCAATGGCGTAGACATGAGAAGCGCCATGCTGCAAGGCACAGTCCGTAAAACCGCCGGTAGACGAACCAATATCCAGCATAACCCGTTCGTTCATATCAAGATTGAAATGACGGATCGCCTTTTCCAGCTTTAACCCGCCTCGACCCACATAAGGGTGAACAGAACCTTTAACCTTCAGTTCTGCTTCCCGTGGAATCTTCATCCCAGCCTTTTCAATTCGTTCATTATTGGCATACACTAGTCCAGCCATAATCGCCGCTTTTGCTTTCTCACGGCTCTCATAGTAACCTTGCTCGACCAGCAGAACATCAATTCGTTCTTTGGGGAGTGACATGTCTTTCTCCTATCATCAAGTAATGCTAATCATTCAGACGATGCTTCACAGGGATCACATTAAAAGTTTGTTGTGAATCGATCTTATGATCGAGGCTTTTGGATCCTTATTTATTAAGAAGGGAATTTGGTTCGTGACATGCTGTATGACGATTGTGCTGCCAACGAACGTAATTCGGAGCTTACATTTTCTACGGTAAGTCCAACTTCTGCCCGCTGCTCATTAATGCTTCCATGCTCGATAAACCGATCAGGAATCCCCATTAAATGCACCTGGACATCGTGTAAGCCTTGTTCTGCGTAGAACTCCAGCACAGCACTACCCATGCTTCCCGCTTGTGACGCTTCTTCCAGCACAATAATTTTAGTGCCTCGTACAGCCAAATCACGTAGCATTTGCTCATCCAGTGGTTTGAGGAATCGAGCATTAATTACACCAGCCGTGATGCCCTCTCTTTTCACTAACTCAGCAGCTTCTTCCGCAATTTGCAACATGGAGCCTGATGCAATAATAGCGTACCCTTCCGCTGGTCTGATCTGCTCCCATGTACCGATCGGAATCGGTACAAGTTGCTCGTCAAGCGGTACCCCAACGACATTATTCCGTGGATAACGGTATGCGATTGGTCCATCATTATACTCAATTGCAGTCTTCATCATATGACGCAGTTCATTTTCATCTTTAGGCATCATCAGTACAATGTTAGGAATATGACGCATGAACGCCACATCATACACACCTTGATGCGTTTCACCATCCGGCCCTACAAATCCAGCACGGTCGATTGCAAAGATGACGTTAGCGTTGTGACGGCAAATATCATGCACAATCTGGTCATACGCACGCTGCATAAAGGTCGAGTACACTGCAAAGATCGGTTTCAAACCTTCCATTGCCAGTGCTGCAGACATCGTGGCCGCATGTTGCTCTGCAATACCAACGTCAATCATCCGATCCGGGAATTCCTTACTGAATGGAATGAGACCCGAGCCCGTAGGCATCGCTGGTGTCACTGCTACAATACGTTTATCTTCCTTAGCCAGTTCAATTAACGTTTGGCCGAATATTTCGGTATACATCGGTTTTCCAACAGCCTTTAGAACTTGACCGGATTCGATCTTGTACGGTGAAATTCCATGCCATTTATGCGAATCGGCTTCTGCTGGCTGATAACCTTTACCTTTGGTTGTAAGGACATGAACTAACACAGGTCCTTCAACGTTATCCGCCTGTTTGAACGCTTCGATCAGCTTAGGAATATCATGTCCGTCGATCGGACCCAAGTACTTGAATCCCAGCTCTTCAAAAAGAACACCTGGAACCATCATATATTTCACGCTATCCTTGATCCAGCTCGCTGATTTAGCCAGTCTGTCGCCAATGGCAGGAATTCTTTTCAGCATTCCCTCGACATCGTCTTTGGCTTTCAGGTAGTGGCGATCCGAACGAATTTTACTTAGATATTTATGCATTGCCCCTACATTTGGAGCAATGGACATTTCGTTATCATTGAGGATGACCATCATTTTCTTCTGCTCATGGCCAATATGATTGAGTGCTTCAAAAGCCATACCGCCCGTAAGCGCTCCATCCCCGATAATAGGTATAACTTTGTTGTCTTCACCTTTAAGATCACGAGCAAGTGCCATACCCATCGCCGCAGACAATGAAGTACTGCTATGACCGGCTTCCCATACATCGTGTTCACTCTCATTACGTTTAACGAATCCGCACAATCCATTGTGTTGACGTAAAGTATCGAATCGATCCATACGACCTGTAAGGACTTTGTGTACATAAGCCTGATGCCCAACATCAAAGATCATTTTATCTACCGGACTGTTATAACAGTAATGCAGGGCAACCGTGAGCTCAACCACTCCTAAGTTGGGTGCAAGATGCCCCCCTGTAGCGGACAACTTCTCAATGAGAAACTGCCGGATCTCCGCCGATAATAAAACAAGGTCATCCTGAGACATCGACTTCAGATCGCTGGGTTGTTTAATTTGTGGAAGCAGCACGAGAATCTCCCCGCTTTCCTAGAATGTTTGAATTTTGTGTAATACGTTCATGCATAATTCATAAATTGACATTAAATCATTATAACATAAATGAAAAGGAATCATAATGTACGGTACTTCACTACCCATAGCACGTATCATCGCCAGCAGGGGACACCCTGTTCGATCATTATGTATCCTCGGTGAGCTAGACTCCTTCGCTATAAAAAGGACATCAATATAATTACACGGTTCTCAATCAATTGAAACAGAACTTTCATAATTCAACTGAGACGAATCATTAATTAATGATCTCTACGCATTAAGTAATCTGCAATCTCCATTAGTCTGGAGGAATCGGTTAGATCCGCTCTGCCGAGTGCATCCTTAGCCGATTGAGTCAGCGTGCTAACCTGCTCTTGGGACTGTTCCAAGCCAATAAAGAAAGGATAAGTAACCTTTTGTTGATTCACATCGCTTTGCGTTTTTTTGCCCATCTTCTGTTCATCGCCAGTAAGGTCAAGAATGTCATCCTGAATCTGGAAAGCAAGCCCCAAGTCTCTACCGAAAACTCGTAGTGCCTCCAGTTGCCCTTGCGTTGCTCCACCAATCCGTGCACCTGCAATAAGGGAAAATACAATTAAATCCCCTGTTTTATGCAAATGGATGTATTGTAGCTGTTCCAGGTTGGTCATTCCTTGCTCGCCTTCCATATCAGCTACCTGTCCGCCAACCATACCTCGAGCACCTGCCAACTCAGACAGATCCTCAACGATGGACAGCAGCGACTCCGCTGAAACTCCGCTCTTGCGCCCTGCTTGAACGATGCTGTAAAAAGCATGTGTTAACAGTGCATCACCCGCGAGGATTGCCGTAGCTTCGCCAAATACCTTGTGATTCGTTAATTTTCCCCTGCGATAGTCATCATTATCCATAGCAGGCAGGTCATCGTGGATCAAGGAGTACGTATGAACCATCTCTACGGCGCAGGCTACCGGAAGCGCAGCTTGACGCTCCGCACCGAAAGCTTCCGCCGCAGCAACGACCAGCAGTGGTCGAAGGCGCTTGCCTCCGGCCATTAATGAATACTGCATCGCATCACGCAGAGACTGAGGCACGTCCCATTCAGCAGGAAGAATTTCCTTCAACTCATTAGTGATCTGCTCTGTGATCTCCTGAAGATACAATTCAAATGCAAGACGATTATTCATTAACATCACCACTCTCATCAGCAAACGGCTTCTTACGAAGTTCCCCATCTTCTTCTACGATCATCTCGATCTTACGTTCCACTTGCTCCAGCTTTAAGCCACAAAGCTGCGAAAGCTTCATGCCTCGCTGAAATAAGTCAATCGCTTGCTCTAGAGGAACATCCCCGTGCTCCAGCTGACTTACGATGTCTTCCAACGCTGCCATCGCTTCTTCAAAGTTCAGTTCCGGTTCATTCGCCATGGTCATCGTCCTCCTTCATCCCCCAAACCTGACAGTCCAGCTGCCCGTCTGTTAATTTAATCTTGATTGAATCACCTGGTTGTACATCCTTCAATGATTTAATTAAACGTTGCTCCTGATCGTCATACACGAGACTATACCCACGAGACATGACCTTAAGCGGACTGAGGGCATCCAGGTGACGAATTGAAGCTTTCCAATGTTGTTGCTTGGATCTGGTTATCGCCTTCATAGCAAGCTCTAGTTGACGTCTAGCAGCTGCATGCTCACGCTGAGCAACTGCAACCTGTTCGCGAGGATTAAAACGCTGGAGCGCTGCAAGCAATCGTTCCTGCTTCTCCCCCGTCCACTTAAGCCTCGTGTCCACCGTTCGAAGCAGACGTTGATGAAGCATGTCCAAACGTTCTGAGTGCTGCAACAACGTCCGTCTAGGATGCACAAGGACTGGAGAGCGCTGCAGTCTAGCAAGACGCTCACGATTATGCACAGCTCGTTGACGCAAGCTTTGCTGGAGCTGACGCTGTCTCCGTTGAATCTGATCAAGCAGTTCAGCCCGGTTAGGTACAGCAAGCTCTGCAGCAGCCGTAGGTGTTGCAGCACGTAAATCAGCCGCAAAGTCCGCAATCGTAAAGTCGGTTTCGTGTCCCACAGCAGAGATAACAGGGATTGATGAAGCGACGATAGCTCTAGCTACGATCTCTTCGTTAAATGCCCATAATTCTTCGAGAGAACCGCCCCCACGTCCAACAATGAGTACATCCGCTTCCCCAAGACGATTCAAATTGCCAATGGCTTTGACAATCGAAGGTGCTGCTCCTTTTCCTTGTACCAATACAGGATACAAAACCACTTTGGCAGAAGGATACCTCCGTTGTAACGTCGTTAAAATATCCCGAACAGCCGCTCCTGTTGGAGAGGTCACCACACCGATGGTGTGCGGATAACGAGGGATCGCCCTTTTGCGTGATGGAGAGAATAACCCTTCTTCCTCGAGCTTTTTCTTCAACTGCTCATAGGCTAGGTATAAGCTTCCGATACCATCAGGTTGCATATGGGTGGCATAGAATTGATATTGTCCATCCCGCTCATATACGGATACGTTCCCTCTTGCGATTACCCTTGCACCCTCTTTCGGTAAAAAAGGTAATCTCTGATTATGTGACGCAAACATAATTGCTTTAATGCGACTGTCCTTATCCTTCAGAGTAAAATACATATGACCGCTGGAGTGATGTGTGAAGTTAGAGATCTCTCCGCGTAACCAAACGTCCGACAGAATCTGATCGGACTCCAATTTCATCCGGATGTACCGATTCAGATCTTTAATGGAGTAGATCTGTTGCTCTGCCACAGACTAACCTATGCCAATCCGTGCGCACGCTTGGCTGCGATCAATGTATTTTGCATCAACATCGTAATGGTCATAGGACCTACGCCGCCTGGAACTGGAGTAATTGGGCCCGATACAGTTTTCACACTTTCAAAATCAACATCACCAGCCAATTTACCATTCTCTAAACGGTTCATGCCCACATCAATAACGACTGCACCTGGCTTCACATAATCGGCATCTACAAAATTAGCTCGTCCGATAGCTACCACCAGAATATCTGCCTGGCGCGTAATTTCTTTCATATTCGCTGTACGGGAATGGCACATGGTCACAGTAGCGTTCTCCCGTTGAAGAAGCAGGGATACCGGTTTGCCCACGATATTACTCCGTCCAATAACAACAGCATGTTTACCTGACATTTCAAGACCTGTACGTTTAATCAATTCGATTACACCAGCAGGGGTACATGGCAACAAGCTATCATCACCGATCACAAGGTTTCCTACGTTAACAGGATGAAAGCCATCCACGTCCTTTTCAACAGAAATCGCATCAATAACTGCTTTCTCTTCAATGTGCTTTGGCAGAGGCAGTTGAACCAAAATCCCGTTGATGTTGGCCTGATTATTCAGCTTGTCCACAAGTGCTAGCAGATCCTCTTGTGACGTACTTTTATCTAAACGATGTACTTCTGAGTAGAAGCCAAGGTCGTGACATGCCTTTTCTTTGTTACGCACATAAACTTGGGATGCCGGATCTTCCCCGACGAGCACAACTGCCAGACCAGGCACTACCCCCTGTTCGCTAAGCTGCTTCACTTCTGCTGTTATGCCTGCGCGGATCTCTTGGGAAACTTCTTTACCGTTAATAATAGATGCTGTCATTGTACTCTCTCCCTTATGCGAATATATAGTGTGTAATCCTTGAATTAAGACAATTTTTCCTTGAGCGTGTTAACTTCTTGAATCATACGGCCTAACACACCGTTAACAAACTTACCGGATTCATCCGTACCAAAGTGTTTTGATAGCTCAATCGCTTCATTGACTGCAACTTTCGCTGGAACATCTTCACGGAAGACCATCTCAAAAGTCGCAAGACGTAAAATCTGGCGATCTACACGTGACAGACGACTAATCTGCCAGCCTTTGAGGTAATCCACAAGTAATCCATCGATAGCTTCTTTTTGGTTCCATGTTCCTTGCACAATATCTGTTACATAGGTGCGCATGGTATCTGCATCACGAATGACAACATCGGTTTCGTTTTCTTCAGCCGCTTCATTGATCAACATGTTAACCGCTTCAGACGCGCTCACTTCGTTCATTTCCATTTGATACAGACTTTGTACTGCAATTTCCCTTGCTAAACGTCTTTTCATGTCCTGCCTCCTGCAACGCTTGCTCTTAAGCGTCATCCTGCTTATTTTATAATCATTCAGGGCATCCCATCATCCACAAACTGATACACAATGTCCTTGATGTCTAATTAGTGTTAACTCTTTTCACAAAAAAACCTGCAGTACGTTTCCTCCAAAAAACGGGCATATTAAACTAAGCTCTATTTTCGGAAGAAACCTATTGCAGGGCTCAGATGGTCTTACTTAAACATACGCCAGCGATCTCCCAGCCATTGTCCCCATTCCCTCCAAGGAATGAAAGAACCCAGCTTCGAATCACTTCGTCTGCCTAACGTATAACCGATGAACACCAAAAGTGCAAAGAACAACATATCCCAAAAACCGATCCATACATAAAGAAATCCAAAAAAGATACCAAAGGCAATACCTAATACTCGGCCTCTGTGACTATCCCATATCTCTCTCCACAGCATCAGTGAAACTCACCTCATTCCACTCGACTCTTGTAGTTAGGCGACTGGGTAACGTTAGCAATATATACTGTAACAAAAGAAACCGGGATACCCGTAATCTCCTGTACATGATCATGTATTGCCTTTTGCAGATCGGAAGTCAGTGCAGGGATCGGGCTTTCCCCGTCCACTACTGCACGAATCATAATCTCCAACCCGGATTCCACCACGCGAATTCGTGCTTTTACATCACGAACCCCACGAAAACGCGAAGTCGCCTTCAAACAGAGATTCTCAATCGTCTCCATTGAGATCTGCACATCACCGTATTCTGTACGCTGATCTACAGATGGCAATGAAGCACGTTCACGCCGAACCGAGATATAGAAGAAACGTAAACTCAGGATAAACAAAATCGCTGCTGCAACAACGGCTGCAACAATGACGTTCTGTTCCTGCTGGTAATTCAATTCGTAAGGCAGCACTCCACTAACTAGAAGAATAACTGCTGCCGATATTGCTCCAACGCTTATGCTGTATATAAACAACAGAAGCCGATCCAGTATTTTCGCCACGAACTGCACAGCCTCCCTTGCTCACTAACATTGACATCTGTTTCGTATGCCCCATCTTCAGCCAAACTTCAGATGGATTCAAGACTCGTCCAAGACGGGATAACCCCCGGCAGTTATGCCGGGGGAATCTGCCCTTTGTTATTTGACGCGTTGTGTGTTCACGTCAATTTCTTCCACTTTCTCAGCATTCTTGAATTGAACATCGTGGATATGAACGTTAACTTCGTTTACATTCAGTCCTGTCATATTCTCAATAGAACGTTTCACGTTTTGCTGAATTTCAGTAGCCACCTGTGGAAGGCGGTATCCGTACTCAATAATAACGGAAACATCTACAGCAGCTTCGCGCTGTCCCACTTCGACTTTTACGCCTTTGGAAAGGTTTTTGCGACCGAGCAATTCAGCAAATCCGCCTGCGAATCCGCCGCTCATGCCAGCTACTCCTTTTACTTCAACTGTAGCCAGTCCAGCAATGACTTCAATGACTTCAGGTGCGATCTGGATTTCACCGATATCCGTTCGTTCAAATTCTGTCGGTAATGTACTCATAACTGTTCAACACACCTTTCGCGAGATAAGTTTGCGGCAATCCGTGAGGGCGCAGGTACCAAGGTCTATGACCGTCAGATACCGTTCCGATCCGGCTTTACCGGAACTCCTGCATTTTATCTCCGCAAAGCGGGCTTATCCTTTACAGGAGACATGCGCTCTTATTATTAAATACTATATCATTTGGGCTACATTATGACAAACAAGCCCAATATGCATATTAAATCTCGTTTTCCTCAAGGAATTTAATATCAAAGTCCCCACGAATGAACGTTGGGTGCTCCAGCAATTTCTGATGGAACGAGATCGTCGTGGAAATTCCTTCGATTGCAAACTCCGCGAGCGCACGTTTCATTTTGGCAATAGCTTCTTCCCGGTTTGCACCCCACACGATCAATTTTGCGATCATGGAGTCGTAGAACGGGGAGATTGTATAGCCTGGGTAAGCAGCGCTATCCACGCGCACACCAGGACCACCTGGTGCCAGATAAAATCCAATCTTGCCTGGAGCAGGCATGAAATTACGATCAGGATCTTCGGCATTAATCCGGCATTCGATAGACCAACCATTGATCACTACATCTTCCTGACGGAATGAAAGTGGATTACCTTCTGCAACCGAGATCATCTCCCGGATCAGATCGACGCCAGTAACCATTTCTGTTACGGGATGCTCTACCTGAATACGTGTATTCATTTCCATGAAATAGAATTCACCATTGGGGCTGAGCAGGAATTCCAGCGTGCCCGCGCCAGAGTAATTTACTGCAAGCGCAGCGCGCACTGCAGCATCTCCCATCAGCGTACGCACTTCTTCATTCAGAACAGGACAAGGCGCCTCTTCGACCAGCTTCTGACGACGACGTTGAACGGAACAATCACGCTCACCAAGGTGAGCTGCATTGCCATGTTTGTCAGCAATAATCTGAATTTCAACGTGTTTCATACCCGTCAAGAATTTTTCGAGATATACGCCTGCATTACCAAACGCCTTCTGTGCTTCCTGCTGAGCTGCGGTAATTTGTTTTACCAGTGACTCTTCATCCTCAGCGATACGAATCCCTTTACCTCCGCCACCTGCGGTAGCTTTGATAATGACAGGGTAACCGATATCGCGGCTGAGCATCACGGCTTCCTCGATGCTTTCGACGAGTCCGTCAGATCCAGGGATAACCGGAACTCCCGCGTCCTTCATCGTTTGCTTCGCAACGGCCTTATCTCCCATTTTGGTAATGGCTTCTGGGGATGGGCCGATAAATGTAATATTGCAAGACTCGCAAATTTCTGCAAAGTCAGCGTTCTCTGCCAAGAATCCATATCCTGGATGAACGGCATCACACTCGGTAAGTGTAGCCACACTCATGATGTTAGTAAAATTCAAATAGCTGTCCTTAGACAACGTCGGGCCGATACAATATGCCTCATCCGCTAGACGTACATGCAGTGAATCTTTATCTGCTTCCGAATAGACGGCTACCGTCGAAATACCGAGCTCACGGCACGCACGAATAATACGAACCGCAATCTCGCCACGGTTTGCAATCAGTATTTTTTGAAATTTCATTTCGTTATTGTCCTCCTTCGAAGCTCATGCGGTTGCCAATCTCGGGCAATAAACGTTATTCCGGTTTAACCAAGAACAGAGGTTGTCCGTATTCAACAAGCTGTCCATTCTCAACCAACACTTCAACGATTTCTCCCTTGATATCAGCATCAAGCTCGTTCATCAGCTTCATCGCTTCGATGATACAAACCGTTGTTTTTTCGGCAACTTTATCACCAGCGCTTACAAATGGACCTGCTTCCGGAGAAGAAGCTCTGTAAAAAGTACCTACCATCGGAGATACGATTTTATGTAAATGGCTTGTAGTATCGGCTTGTGGTGCAGTTTCAGTGACTACTGCAGCAGGTTGAACCTGTGGAGCAGCAACAACTTGAGGTTGCACAGCAGCTGCTTGAACATATTCCGTTTTACCTGGTTTGCGTATAGAGAGACGTGATCCCTCATTTTCAATTTCCAACTCCTGAACGGAACTTTCATCTACCAGTTTAATCAGTTCTTTGATTTCGCTCAATTTAAACATTAGCATTATTCACTCCTTCGGCATCATGCCAGTCTCACTTAGACGGTCATATGGCTTTATGTATTATATCATAATCGTTAAAAATGGAAAGAGCCCGGGACTTTAACAAGCTCCCAGGCCTCCATTCAAGCCCTTTCCTTACTGTTCTGTCACGTATTGAACACTGATTTTATTCTGTGCGACAGCCAGTTCCTTCATCACCAAATCCACAATGGAAACCGCTTGTTTTACATCCAGTTTGTCACTAAGCACTACGACTTTATACTTATCTTCGTTTTCTTCGATAATCGCATTGGAGAATTGCTGGGAGAGCGTCTCTTCAATCCCGTTAATCTTAGCTGTTCTCTCTTCAAGTTCACGGATCTGCTCCGTAGCTTTAGCGTTCTCTTCTGGCGTTTTGCTAAGATCTCCGGCCACGGTCATAAGTTCTTCATATTTGCGATTGTTGCTTTCTTCTCTCTGCCATTGATAGTTTTGGAACTGACTGCTTGCGGACACCGCTGTGTTCTGTTCTTCCATCTCTTTCAGAACTTCCTCATCGGTTTTAGTTGCATTCTCTTCTGTAGCTCCACTTGCCTCAGGGCTAGTTGTTGTTCCTTTGTCTGATTCCTTGCCAGCCTCACTCTTGCCCTCATTCGATTCAGCAGCTGGTGTTTTGCCTGGTTCTGCCGTTTCCTTGCCTTCAACAGCAGCTGGATCATTCGATTCGGCTGTCGTTCCTTCTGTTCCCGTACTCGCATCCGTTTCATCCACTTCTCCGCCAGTAACAACTTCGTTCACAACCAAACCTTCTGTTGGATCAAGAATGCCTGCTGTCTCTGTAGCCTCATCTTGCTTCATTCCATCGACTTGCTGGCTATCCGCAACAGGTGGATTCACAGGACCCGAGTCTTCTGTAAAGAGGTAATATGCAGACAAAATAACCATCAGACTGAGCATAGACACAAGCCATACCGTTTGGCGTTTGTTATTCATTAATACTTCCTCCTCGAATTAGCTTCAATCTTGAATTACATCCTTTGCCCTTGGATCATTGATCCAGGCTAATCCTGCTTGCGCGGTACAACCGAGATTCGATACGCGGCCACATTCAAGCCTTTTTCCACAGCATCAGTAATGAGATCCTTCACAACTTTGTTCTCTGCGCCTTTAGCTACAACAAGCACTCCACGAATTTGTGGTTTCAGTTTTTTGGTCACAATCGGTGTCTGATCCCCTGAAATTTCATAAGTAATGATCTCACCATCCCTGGTGTATTGGGTCATGTGCCTCTTGCCCCCATTGGCATCCGTCTCTTCCGTTAGCTGCTGCGAGTCTTTTACATTGCGCTGAACCACTAACTCCTCTGTTGAATCCACGGTAACCATTACATCGACCGTTCCTACACCAACGATGTTCTCCAAAACACTCTTGATCTTGTCCTCAAACGCCATCTCAATCGCCTGAAAAGGGTTCGGATCAGTCAAGTCATTTTGCATTGTGGCCATGGATGTCGCTGGATCAGGCGGTTCCCGGCCGATATTTTCCGTATCAATCTGTTTGACGTTAACAAATGAATTGAATAGCATAATGCCAACGCCGATTAACCCCAAAATAATGAGCCATCGGAATGTTTGACTTCGTCGACCTCCATCTTCCCCGCCGCCAAGCCACACTTCTATTTTTTTAAGCCATTTCCTCACCGCACACCCTCCTTCTTATAACGCCTGCGCGTTCTTTTGTTCTGTAACCTGCACTTGGCTCGCATCGATATCCCAATTCTCCGTCAAGAGCGAAATAATCTGAACAGCATGTTTCGAGCGGGATGAAGTATCACCGCCTTGAGGTCGAGTGAGCGTTTCTTGGCTGCCAGTGACCGGCTCAGCTTCCGAATCAGCGCTACCTTCATGACCATCTGGCTGTTCTGAGAGAGAGCTTCCTGAAGGTTGCTCATCGGTTCTCACCTTAATCTGCACAGTAGGAATGTGAATGGCACCAACTTGTATAGGTTCTTGTCGAGATGAGGGTTCATCTGTTGCCTGAGCATCGTCTACTTCAAACACAGAGGTACTGCCTGCTTCGGCTTCGTTACGTTCATCGGGAATCCTCGTCCCCTCCGCCTGACTACTCATTTCGACCATAACGCTTTGGATCACTGGTAAATGTACTGGAGCAGATGCTTCGGATTCTGGTTGAACCGTATCCATCAGAAGCCTTACCTCCACAGACTGAACTCGTTCCCCGGTGCTTTGTTCAATCTGGCCTTTCATCACTTTGGCTAGTTCCTTCGCAGTCCACGTTAAGGATTGCTCCTGTTCATTCAGCTGAAGACGTTTCCCCTGTGCCAATATCTGCTCCAAAGTGGCATTCCCCTCTGATGGAGATTCCATAGCAGTCATTGCTCGTTTGAGTTCGGCAACTGGATCACTCTTAAGCAATTTAGTTATAGGTGATAGGAGGGTAAGCAGGATAAGGAGGCTCAGCACAAGCTTGACGTAACGCTCCATTGAGCGATTGGGCAGTAACATATCCACAAACGTTGCGAGTAAAACAATCATGATTAATTCCTGGAGCCAGTTGCTCAGCCACCCCATCCTTCTCACGTCCTTTCTGCGTATTGTTGCATTACCTCATCATGACAGTCAGGTTCCCTGCTGTGAGCAGAATAGTGATTGCCAAGAAAAACATGAGTCCGACAGCAGCTAATGCTGCGAATACATAAATCATTGATTTTCCAATCGCTTGTAGACATCCCACGATTGGTGTGTCACCTAATGGCTGCATGATCGCTCCAGTAATGTTGTATATGAGTGCAAGGGTTAAAATTTTGAGTGCAGGGAACGCACACAAAAACAGAATGATGATAACCCCCGTAAGTCCAATTGCATTTTTCACCAGCAGCGAAGCTGTAATGACCGTGTCTGTCGCATCTGCAAATGTCCTGCCTACGACGGGAACAAAGTTACCTGCGATATACTTAGCAGCTTTTAAACTAACCCCATCGGCAACGGAGCCTGATGCACCTTGTACCGAAATTACACCTAGAAACATCGTTAGTAGAATGCCTAGTAAGGCCACGCTGATATTACGCAGGAGATCCGCAAGCTGTGTGAGCTTGTACTTATCCGATAGCGAACTGACAAGATGCAACACGGCTGAGAAGAACAGCAGCGGAAACACCAGCATGTGAATTAATGTGCTCACGAGGTGAATCATGAAAATAATCAGCGGGTGAGTGACCGAGACGGTCACTACATTCCCCATCGACGCAAGTAACGTGAAGAGCAGGGGAACCATCGCCATCATAAAACTCACCATGCCCTCAATGGCGTCCTTGGCATATCCTATAGCTACGCTGAAACTGTTGATGGCAATGACGATAATGACCATATAACAGATGGAATAGGCGATCTTACTAATGTTGTTTTTCTCAAATGCCGTTTGTAATGTCTCCAGAATCATGC
This sequence comes from Paenibacillus tundrae, assembly GCF_036884255.1. Taxonomy (NCBI): domain Bacteria; kingdom Bacillati; phylum Bacillota; class Bacilli; order Caryophanales; family Paenibacillaceae; genus Paenibacillus; species Paenibacillus tundrae. Next base: position 4,255,949 of record NZ_CP145605.1, read on the forward strand.
TAAGTACGCTTAACATCACAATGGTTACCAACAATTTGCCGTTGTACAAGATTTCATGCAGCATGAATGTTCCAATCGCTATAAATACCGACTTCAGGCTAAATCCTTCATTGCCCGGAATTAACATATCCATGAAAGAGGGTGTTTTCCCCTCTGGGAAAAATCCACCATATTGCCCCATGAGCTGATCCCAGTATTTCTCGACTTGATCCTTCGGAAGCTGGTCAGCCTGCTGCTGCATCCATTCTCCGGATGGTGCACTTGCGGTAACATGTCCAACCATCGCAAACAGAAAACATAGCATTAGTACAAAAGTAAGGCTCCACTGCGGCTTGAAATGGTTGTTGTTCATCAAAAGTCCGCATGCCTCCTTCTATACCGGCATTAGTTTCATGACGGTTTCGATAATAATGCTAATAATGGGTATAGCGAGAACCAGAATCAGAACTTTCCCCGTAAGCTCTATTTTCGAAGCAATGCTCTCCTGACCTGCATCCCTTACAATCTGGGCACCGAATTCAGCAATGTAGGCTATGCCTATAATTTTCAATACGGTTTTCAGATAGATGCTCTCCATACCTGAGTTTTCAGCGAGTCTCTTCAACACCTCGATGACTGCACCAATTTTGCCAATCAATAGCATAAAAATGACTATGCCTGTAGCCGCAGCGATGAGAAATGCAAACATAGGCTTCTGCTCTTTGATGACAAGAATGAGAACTGTTGCAATCAACGCTAGCCCTACCACTTGAATAATTTCCACGGGTCACCACCATCCTGGCTTCATGACCGTTTTCATTGGAAAAGGAAGATCGATTTGATCTCTTGCAGTAACCCGTCTAACATACGAACAACCATGAATAATACAACGACAAATCCGATAACAGTTACCCAGTGCGCCATATCTTCCTTTCCCATTTGTTTCAGCACCGTGTGAATCATTGCAATGATGATTCCGATGCCCGCAATTTGGAAAATTGCGTTCACTTCTAGATTCATGACCTTGGCACCTCACTATCCCGGCAATTTCAGAAGATCAGAATGACGATTAACGCTCCGACAAGCATCCCAAGGCTACGGCTCATCCGTTCATATTTCATTTGGTCAGCCTGTGCACGGGATTCTTCATGCATGAGTTGTTGAATGGCTAGCGAGATATGTTTGGTCTGATCCTGACGGTCGCTGGTGCCAAGACTGAAGCTTAACTGCAACATGACTTCTCGCTCATCAGCTTTCATTGCGGACTTGTTCCACATGTATTCAATGCCAGCCTGAAGACTTTCACGTGCAGTGTGTCCGTGTGGCGGATTCATCTGACCTGCTGCATGGAGAAACAAGGATCGTACAGGTTCCTTCGTTTGAGCTCCCATTTTTCCCATAGCATCAGGAAGCGGGGTCAATCCATAATTAATCTCCGTCATCAGTCGTTGTAATGCAGCAATTAGCTCCCGCAACTGTCGTGGTCTAAGAGCAAATTGCCTTGCACGGTAAAAGCCAGCCAGTGTGCTTGCGAACAAGATAATGACAGCACCCAGTATGTTAACCAAATGCCTCACCTCCTGCATCCGGCTGCTGTAAAACACGCATTTTCCCATCTGCCAAGCGAAAGTTCATCCCTCGGCTCGTCCGCCTGAGTTGCACATAACGCTGGAACATCTGTTCCTGGATGAGTGTTCTCAGTGCTGGCCTAGAAGATAACTCTCCCAGATCCCTCCCATGTGCAGTCGCAATCACGGAAACCCCCGAATGCAGCGCCTCCACAACAGCTTCCGCATCCTCTGGACGACCAATCTCGTCCACAATGATTACGTCTGGAGACATGGAGCGAAGCATCATCATCATGCCTTCTGCCTTTGGGCATCCATCCATCACATCTGTGCGTGGTCCAACATCGAATCCGGGTACCCCTTTATAACTTCCAGCGATTTCGGAACGCTCATCCACAATGCCTACCTTAAGTCGAGGACGCAGCCCTTGCACGAACTCGCTTCCACCTACTAATCTGCAACCATTGCTTATTTGTCTTGCTAGGTCACGCAGCAATGTCGTCTTGCCTTGTTGTGGAGGGGATAAGATTAACGTATGGAATACCTGTCCGCTTTTCATGTCCAGAAGGTAAGGCAGAATACGATCAGCCACACCATGAACTTCTCGGGCAACCCTCACATTGAATCCATTGATATCGCGTAAGGTTTCCACCCGTCCACCACTTAGCACCGTTCGACCAGCAAGTCCGATCCGATGCCCTCCGGGAATGGTAATGAATCCTTTACGAAGTTCTTCTTCCAATGTATAGAGTGAGTGATTACTAATCAGATCTAGCAGCCTGTGCGTTACTTCTTTTAGAGGAATGTAGGCTTCTTCAGGCTTAGCTGTCAGACTGCCCTGTGCGGTAAGAAAGTGATAGGTATCTCCAGCATTGATCTCGAGCGGTCTCCCTTCCCGGATGCGCACTTCCTCCACTTTCTCTAATACGGCAGGTGGCATTCTTCCTAGAATGGTTCGGATCGGTTCCGGAAAAAGCTCCTTCCAGTTCACTTTCATGAGTAGGCTCCTCCAACCTTGTAATCAAATTGATCTCGTTGCTGGTGCTTGTTCATATCTCATGTTTATGCCTGTACATCGAATTTATGACGCTGAATCTAGCAATTCTTTTTAACTGCAAAATGAGAGACGTCACTTCTTGCTCCATGTCAAAAAAACCGAAATAGGAAAGCATCGTTCATGCTTCCCTGTTTCGGTCTTTTGTCGAATTAGTATAGAGGTTGTTCAAAAAGTCCTCTTTTGATTACATAGCATGCCTTGAGGCACCTTACTCATCCATCACCTTGTTAGTGTAGCGGGTACCTCTTCGGCATTTAATGCTGATACGGTGATATGTTGGTATTCAAGTGATTGCCCATCTGCCTGACGTATATCAATGGTTCGCTGCTCCCCTGGAAGAAGATCAAAATAGTTATCACTCATGCGCACATTACCTTGCGGAATCAGAATCTGAACCATTCTAGCTACCGCATCGTTTGCTTGCACTAGCAATTGCTGGGTTTCTTCATTATATGAAGCGTGTATGCTGCTCGGACGAAGCTGTACATCTTTTGCATCGCGTAAATAATAAACGTTATCTAAGCACTCCCATGCAGGCGCAGATAACTTCAGCACCGCCTGTTCTGGAGGCAGATTTTGCAAAACTTGCTTTTCGTCCCACTCTCCTAGCTTCACGACACCATTGGCTTCCACTTCGGCATTCAGCTCCATACGATGAATCGAATGACCTTGCATATCATAAACCTCAAGGATGACCAGCCCACTAAGAGAAGATAAGTGATCATTAATTACCCACAACTCTAACTGCTCCCCAGGTTCATGGTTCAGACTTAATAGTAATGGATGATAAAATTTACGTGCATAATAATAGGATGCTTTTGGAAGCAACTCATAATCGATTAATGACCAACTGGTTCCAGGCCAACTGTCGCCGTGCTGCCAGATTAATGAGCCACTTGTGCGCGCTTTGTTACGTCTATAATGCTCAATCCCGTATTTTAATCCCTCAGCCTGAGTCAGCATTGAGAACTGGATATACTCATCTAGATCTTGGGGCACTCCTGTGAACCCTTCCATAAGCAAAATGCCCTTCTGATGGTTCGTATCCTTGTTACGATAAGCCATTTCAACGCTTCCCCAATAGAATTGATCCTCTGGAATATGTCGTTCCAACGTATATTTCGTAGCCGAGGCATGCATACCAAACTCACTACTGAATAACGTGAAATCATTTTTATAGTTTTTGAATGTGACGCCCTCGACACTGTAATCTAGCAAAGGCACCTCACCAAATTTACGTGGATAGACGGAACCATGCCATACTTGCCAGTTGTGACGATCTCCATGATTTGGATCATTCGCATCGTTCCCGCCATAAGGAGATGAGGGCCAGTATTGGCGTGCAGGGTCAAGCTGTTCTAGCAGCTCTGGTAAAATCTCATGATAAATGGTCTCACCGTAAAATGGTGTCGTGATTTCGCCAGATGACGATTTCATATCGTACAGCCAGTCAATTTCATTATTGCCGCACCATAAAGCCAGTGATGCATGATTGCGCAGCCTTTGAATATTGCAAATGGCCTCCTGCCGTACATTTTCCACAAAATCAGCATTGTAATCAGGGAAAAGTGCGTTGGCAAAAGCGAAGTCCTGCCACACTAACAACCCGAGCTCATCACATAGATCGTAAAAGACATCTTTTTCATAAATGCCTCCTGCCCAGATTCGTAGCATGTTCATATTAGCTTCTACGCCCAACATGATCAGATGTTTATATCGAGAGTCAGGTGCGGCCCCAATTAGATTATCTACTGGAATCCAGTTCGAGCCTTTGGCAAACAACTTCACCCCGTTAATATGAAAAGCAAATGCAGGCTGTCTCTGTTCATCTTCCAGCACCAGCTCCACGGTTCGAATTCCAATTCGTTGCTCTTTGCGATCTATCTCCACTCCGTCTGCATACAAGACAGTTTCCAGTTGATAGAGGTAGGGCTTACCTAGATCATGCGTCCACCATAATTGCGGCTGTGATACTTGCAGATCGAACCCTACCTTACCACTTAGCAACTCACCGTCTGCTTGAGCCACAACCTGCTGATTCTCATCAAGTAGAAGAGCACGGTAAGTCAGATGACCACATCCACGATACTTTTTCGCTTCAAGCTCAACTTTAATATCCGCCTCTCGGTTGTCACAGCGCTTCGTATATGCATATACCCCTTCCAACTTGGCTTGCACATGACGCTCCAGCTTAACCTTGCCCCAGATCCCCACGGTTACGATGCGCGGCCCCCAGTCCCAACCGTAATTCATCGCTGCCTTCCGAATCCATGGACGTTCCTTCGTGTACGACGACCACTGCATCAATGCTTTGTCTCTATGATGAAGGTAGAGTGGATCAAAGCGGACAGCAATCGTATTTTTGCCTTGGCGTATAACGCGGGAGACATCATACACGTACGTTCGGTGCATATTGCTGGCCGTTCCAATCTCAAGACCATTTACATAAACGGTAGCATGCGTATCTAACCCTTCAAAAATCAATTCCCAGCGCTCTTGTTTGGTTGGATCGGAATCCATCTGAAAGCGTGTGCGGTACCACCACTCCTTCTGCTCCACCCAGCGCGAATTGATATCATTATGACCATAATATGGATGATCAATTAACTTACGTTCAATCAGCGTGGAATGTACATCACCCGGTACACTCGCACTGATCCAGAAACGGTCATCCAAGTCTGCATCCGCAATGGTCAGCGGCGGTTTCTCGCCCACTTCATATTGCTGAATTCTCCAATTATCACTTAATAGCATGGTTTCTGCCTCCATCTATATCATTCAATGTCCATCCAATGAGTTTTGTTTATTTTATTTTACTTTCGGCCTGTTTACCTTTCTCCACCAATACATCATAAGCTGCATCCAATGTCACCTGACCAAACATAACACTCTCCATCTCCGACTTATACGTAGCCGTAAAATCTTCAGCACCAGCAGGCGCAGGATAGAATGGTAATGCCTTCGGTTTAGCAACATCAAGCAATTCTTTACCAAAACGTTCTCCATCCGTAAGATTAGGCTCAAGGGAAGCGTACACTTCATCATCAATTGGAATACCACGCGTCATCCCCAAAATCTGACCTGCTTCTGGGTCAGAGATGAACCATTTGATAAACTCTTTCGCCTGCTCGACATTTTTGGAATTTGCACTTACAGAGAAGAAAATCGTTGACTGAGCCCAGCCACCTCCACTCTCGCCGATCGGATTGCTGTTCACGGCTAGCTGACCTGGTTTAAGTGCTTCAATTGCACTCGCCGAGCCGACCGATGCTGTACGAAGCATAACTTTACCAGAACCCAGTGAGTCAAGCTGCGGATCATTCTCTTTAAAAGCTAGCTGCTGATCTGCTGGCGGTACAACACCTTCTTTTTGAAAATCGGCATAGATATTGTTAAATTCGAAAAAGGTATCTTTATCCAGATTGAATTTCCCATCTTGGAAGATAGGTCCTTTACCTTTGGCAGTCTGATAAAATTGATAGAATTCCCAGATGTTGCGCAGGTCATCAATCGGATATTTATCCTCTGGCAGCTTGCTCCGTGCCTCTTTGGCATAAGCAAAGAAGTCATCCCAAGTCCAGTTGTTAAAAGGTAATTTGATTCCGTATTTCTCTAGTGTCACTTTATCATAGACCAATCCTGCACCATTGTAGCTCAGAGGCACTCCGTACAATTTGCCATCAATCTTAATGTTCTCCAGAACCTTCTCATCCACAATACCACTCAAGTCCAGATCAGAAAGATCCGCCAGTTGCCCCCGCTTCGCGTAGCCCTGGATATAAGCCGCATCCATTTGCAGAATATCTGGGAGAGAGGACGAAGCCGCAAGAGTAGGAAGCTTCTGCCAGTAACCATCCCATGATGTAAATTCTGTTGTGAGTTTGACATCGGTATGTTTCGATGTGTATAGTTCGATTGCTTTTTTGGTTGCTTCATGTCGAGCATCCGAGCCCCACCACATCATTTTGAGTGTGCCGTTGCCCTGGCCTTCACTTGCGCCCGAATTAGATCCTCCTGCACAGCCTGTCACCATGACCGCAGCCAGCACACCGATCGTCAAAGTCTTTAACCAACGTTTACCTTTGATCACCATTGAATGACACTCCCTTGTATGTGAAGTTAATGTGATACCTCTCACCAAAAATCAACCCTTGATCCCTGTTGTCGCGATACCTTCCACAAAATGCTTTTGAGCGATAAAAAAGACGATTGCTGAAGGAACAACGGACAGTAATGACATCGCGAGCAATTGACCCCACTGTACCTCAAACTGATCAATAAACATCCGAAGTCCAAGCCCCACCGTAAACTTTTCTACCGAATTGAGGTATAGCAATTGCGAGAAAAAGTCGTCCCAGCTCCATAAGAAGGTGAAAATCGCTACGGTAACAAGTGCAGGCTTGATTAGCGGAGCAATAATACGGAAGAAGATACCGTAAACGGAGGCTCCATCAATCTGCGCCGCTTCATCCAGTTCGCGTGGAATACCACGAATGAATTGCACAATCAAGAATATGAAGAATGCGCCGCCTCCGAAGAAATGTGGCAATATCAGCGGAACATAACTATCCACTAATCCAAGTTTGTTGAACAAAATGTACTGTGGTACAACGGTTACTTGTGAAGGCAGCATCATCGTTAGAAGCAGCACCGAAAACCAGAAGTTACGAAATCGGAAATTTAACCGACCGAATCCATAACCGACTAGAGCTGCTGTTACGACACCACCAAGTACATTCCAAAACTCCATCATTAACGTATTGGCAAAAAAACGAGCAAACGTAAAATCAGACGTAAAGTTCCAGCCGTTGCTGTAGTTCTCCCATAACCAGGTTGTTGGCCATAATGACGGTGAGGATAGCTCCGTTGTGCTTTTGAAGGAGGCTCCAATCCACCATAACACCGGGTAAATCATGAGCAGTGAAAATGGAATCAGAATAAGGTGTGCCTTCCATGTCTTCTGGCTGCTAGTTATCATTTTGATTTACCTCCTTCGGATTCATAGAAGACCCAGTACTTAGATACGATGAAATTCAGTGCTGTAAAGACACCGATAATGACAAGTAGAATCCATGCCAGCGCTGAAGCGTAACCCATTTGAAACTGCTTGAACGCCTTATCATAGAGGAACAATACATACATGTACGTAGAATTCGCCGGGCCTCCCGCGGTAATGACAAAAGCTGATGTGAACATTTGAAATGAGTTAATAATACCGAGTACAAGGTTGAAGAACATGACCGGTGATAACATCGGGATGGTGATAGAAAAAAATTTGCGAATACTACTAGCTCCATCCACAGAGGCGGATTCATATAGATCTTTGGGAATCTGCTTCAATCCAGCTAGAAAAATGACCATTGTTGACCCAAACTGCCAGGCATTCAGCAAGATCAAAGTACCTAGTGCTGTATTCGGATTGGATATCCAACCGATTCCGGTAATTCCAAACCAGCCAAGTACGTGGTTGATGTAACCATCCATGCCGAACATGTTCCGCCACAACGCGGACACTGCAATGCTGCCTCCAATTAAGGATGGAAAGTAAATCGCAGTACGATAAACATTCATGCCCTTAATGTCTTTGTTCAGCAATATCGCAACCATGAGTGAGAAGAAAAGTTTAATTGGCACCGCTAGTAGTACAAATACAAACGTTACTGTAAGCGATTTCAAAAATAATTTGTCAGATTGTAATATTTCGCTATAGTTACGCGTGCCTACCCATGTTGGCGAATCTAAAAGAGAATAGTCTGTGAACGAAAGATAGAACGATTGCAGAATCGGCCACAGTGTTAATAGCAGAAAACCAATCAGCCAAGGCGAGATAAACACATAACCAGCCACATTCTGCTGGTAGATCCAGCCGATTCCCCGCTTTTTGCCGAACATAGCATTACCCCGTTTCCATTGTAGTCTGTCAGCGTGAAACGCTGTATCTGAGTACATCATAGTCATTTTCGAAGTATTCTGTCAACTAATTTATCGATTATATTATGTTTACAAAATTTAAATAGGTTTACTTTAAGCGTTTACATAGATAATAATATGAATATTCCTCGTTTGGTAGATATTCCTTTCATACCAAATAGGCTATCCTTTACATTCCCCTGTAATGGATAACCTCACATGGTTGTATGTTAGACTAGGCTATCAATGCTGCCTTTGATAATCAGCTCACCTTGAATTAGTCTCTTCTCATAAGGCATTGCGATATGCTTCAGCCTCCATTGCATGATTTCTACTGCCTGCACTCCTAGCGCCTCAGTCTCCGCGTTTACAGTACACAACTCAGGATATTGCGCCTGAACGTCAGGATCGTTGTCAAAAGCAACAACTGAAATATCGTTAGGAATTCGTTTACCTTGTCTCTCCAGTTCAGCCATGCATAATGAAGCCACCTTGTCGTTGGCACATACTATCGCGGTGGTGGAAGAATTCTCACTGAGCTGTTGCATTGCTGTGCGAATCAGCTCTAAATTATCGTGATGATGCGTCGGTCTAATCTGTAGCAGCTCTTTATGTGGAGCGTAAGGTATACCATTTTCATCAAGAATCGCCTTAAATCCACTCCAACGATCGGCAAAACTACGGGCATACGACCAGTCTCCTACAAACTGAATATGTCGATGGCCTTTACCGATCAGAAATTTCGTTAGCTTACGATAAATATCATAATTGTTCATAAACACCGTATCTGAAGCAACTAACTCATCCTCGTGATCTATGATAACAAAAGGAATACCAAGTGTACGTAACTCAACCAGCATAGCTGTATCAATCAGTCCGATCCCGATGATACCCAGTAACGCCTCTGGTCGCATGAGTTTGTTAAAATTATGAGGACTGTCGTCTGTAATGAGTACCGATGAAATCCCATGCTCTTCTAAACCGCGAAACACGCCTTCAAGCACACGCCCCCAATAAAAAGATTCTCGATTCTGACTACGGATATTGGGAAAAAGGATACCGATCATTCGCTCTTCTTCCTCTGCCTGCGTCTTAGGCGCCATCGTGCGTCTAGTTAGTTGCTGATCCAAATAACCTAGATTCGAAGCCACTTCAAATATGCGCTCACGTGTTGCCGTACTGATGCCTGCCTTGCCAGATAACGCTTTCGATACTGCATATTTGGATACACCTACTCTATCGGCAATTTCCTGCATCGTTACTTTTTTCTTCTTGTCCAACGCTACTCCACCCGCCTCTTCTAAAAGGTTTACAAAATGATTTTGTAAACCAAACTAACACGTTTACATCATAACAAAAGAGAAGCATGCTGTATAGGAATGATGTCGTCGTTCCTAAGACTCATCGGGAGTCAACAATGCGCTGAAGGCGGCATAACGTATAATAACGAACCAAAAAAGGCTAACCGAATGTGCTTCGATTAGCCTTTTCTTATGCCTATCGGTCTATGTTGCTACGAACCAGACTTCCAGACGATATACTGATGCAATTATCGACGAACTTGCGGCCCGCCAACTACAGCTTGTTCCGCCGTGTCGAGGTCATAAGCTGTGTGCAATGCCTTGATTACATCATGCAGTTTCTCCCCATCGATGACACAGGAGACTTTGATCTCAGAAGTGCTTACCATTTTGATGCTCACACCTTCACCTGAGATCACTTGGAACATCTTCGCAGCCACGCCTGGATGACTCACCATACCTGCGCCAACGATTGATACTTTAACCAAGTTCTCTTCAGAAGTCACTTCACGATACGGTAAACGGCTGTGGAGGCTCTCAATGACACGCAATGCGTTCTCACGATCAGACAATGCTACGGAGAAGGAGAAGTCTGCTTTCCCGTCCATTACACCACTTTGCACGATGATATCAACGTCAAGCTGTTCAGACGCCAGAGCACCAAACACCTCTGCTAGAACTCCTGGGGCATCTGGAACACCCAAAATGCTGATGCGAGCTACGTTTTTGTCATAGGCAATACCACTAACCACTACACCTTGTTCCATCGTTGCTTCCTCCTTCACAACCGTTCCTTCATTATGGTTAAAGCTGGATCTAACAATCAAAGGTACACCGGAATGCTTCGCGTACTCAACTGCACGCGGGTGCAACACGGCTGCGCCCAGATTTGCTAATTCCAGCATTTCGTCATACGAAATTTCTTTCAGTTTACGTGCAACCTTCACGATCCTTGGATCAGTAGAATAAATTCCGTCCACATCCGTATAGATCTCGCACGCATCCGCTTGAATAGCTGCTGCCAGCGCTACGGCCGTTGTATCCGAGCCGCCCCGACCTAATGTAGTGATCTCGCCGTCTTCTGTCATCCCTTGGAAACCTGCAACGATAACAATATTACCGTCCTCAAGCGCTCTCATTACTCGCTCAGGCTGAATATCGTTAATACGCGCTTTGCCATGAACTGGCTCTGTGCGGAAACCAGCTTGCCAGCCTGTAAACGACACAGCTTTGCGTCCAAGTGCTTGAATAGCCATGGATAACAAAGAGATTGAAATCTGTTCTCCAGTCGTAAGAAGCATATCCATCTCACGTGCGGGTAACTCACTATTCAATTGTTTCGCTTGATCAATCAAATCATCGGTTGTATCTCCCATTGCCGAAACGACAACTACACACTGATGGCCTTCATCCATTTTCTCTACAACACGTCCAGCTACACGTTTCATACGCTCCGTGTCTCCGACCGAGCTGCCCCCAAATTTCATGACGTACAATGACAACGCAAATCCACTCCCTACCTTGTGCAGTATGCATAATTGATGTCCATCGCCATTATTCTCTCCGAAAAATGACTTTAACCCAGTATATTACGAAAGCGTCTGATAGGCTAACCTTTTTTCGAAAAAACCCTCTGCCAAACAAATGGCAAAGGGTTGATCAGACCGTTTATTCGCTTACAGTCATTGAAAGTTACGCACGGGAAGAGTATTTACCTTCACGTGTATCGATCAGGAGAACGTCACCTTCGTTAATGAACAAAGGAACTTGTACATTCAATCCTGTTTCTACTTTCGCGTTTTTGGTAGCACCTTGTGCAGTGTTACCTTTAACGCTTGGCTCTGTTTCGATAACTTTCAACTCAACGCTTGTTGGCAAGTCAATCCCGAGGATTTCTCCTTGGTAGCTAACGATTTTTACGTTCATGTTTTCTTTCAGGAAGTTCAATTCCCATTCCAGTTGGTCACTAGTCAAAGTGAACTGGTCATATGTTTCGTTATCCATGAACGTGTGCTCTGCACCACTTGCATACAGGTAAGATACGCCACGGTTTTCGATGATTGCACGGCCAATTGTTTCACCTGCACGGAATGTTTTTTCAACCGTGTTACCATTGCGCAAATTTTTCAATTTGGAACGTACAAAGGCAGCGCCTTTACCTGGTTTAACGTGTTGGAAATCAAGTACGGTATAGATATCGTTATCTACTTGTACAGTCAAGCCTGTTTTAAAATCGTTTACTGAAATCACAAAGATCCCTCCTGGTATAGTTGAAAAGTAGGTGATACAGGACAATACGTTGATTGAAGGTGGGGAATCTTCTGATTCGCAGAAAATTACCGCTGAGACCGTTCCAGAGTCGGATCGTTCTTCCGATCGCTGTTGTCTCCCCATTTTTATTGATTAGACTATAATAAGGTTAAAAATGGGGAGACAAAGGCGAACGCTGACGCTTCTTTAGAATCGATTCCGTCTCTTCCACTACTTCGCAATATATTCCTCACCATTCAGGAGATAATCTCCCACCTTCTAAATCAAAAATTTCCTTTATCACCGGTGGATAGTTATTTAGCCGATAACGGTAAATTTCTTATCCGATTTTGTTAAAATATGAATGCCTGTCTCTGTGATAACCACATCGTCCTCGATGCGTACACCGCCAAGACCGTCGATATAAATACCCGGCTCAACAGTTACGACCATGCCCGGTTTCAATACATCATCACTAAGCTTGGACAAACGAGGAGATTCATGAACCTCCATACCTAAGCCATGACCTGTGCTATGTCCGAACTGATCTCCGTAGCCGTAGCCTGCAATGACATCACGTGCCAGTGCATCGGCTTCGCGTCCGGTCATACCCGGTTTCAGGTTCTCCAGCGTATGTAACTGGGCTTCCAGTACGATATCATAGATTTTGCGCAGCTCAGGTACCGGTGTACCTGTTGCAATGGTACGAGTCAGATCTGAACAGTAACCGTCCAGCAACGCACCAAAGTCAAACGTAATCAATTCGTTCTGTCCAATAACCTTCTCACTCGCTACCCCGTGAGGCATTGCAGAACGTTCACCTGAGGCAACGATCGTATCAAACGATGAAGACGTCGCACCATGCTTACGCATGAAGAACTCCATCTCCAAATCGACCTCACGCTCAGTCATGCCCGGTTTAGCAAATTGTAAAACGTGGCTGAACGTTGCATCTGCCAAATCTGCTGCTCTTTGCATTACAGCGATTTCATCTTCGTCCTTGAACATGCGAAGTTGTTCCACAATACCGGATACAGCTTTCAGTTCAACCGGGTGAAGTGTTTCAGCATAAGATGCATGCGTGCCAAATGTCACGCTATCTTGCTCAAAGCCAACTTCTTTGATGTTTGCGGAAAGCAACAGCTCACGCACGGAATCCATCGGTTTTGGTCCGTGTTCCACAACGGTAAATCCTTTAGCTTGTAGAGGTGCTTGTGTCATATAGCGGAAATCGGTCAGCAAGTATGCTTCCTGTTCCGTAATAAGCACGTATCCCGCTGAACCCGTAAAGTTCGTCATGTAACGACGGTTAATCGGATTAGTAATCAGCATAGCCGTGAGTTCACGCTCGTGCATAGCCTCACGCAACTTATTCACTCGTTTGTTTTCCATCGGTAACCCTTCTTTCTCTCACATTCCCGGGTTCCCGGCTCAGGTTTGTTTGTCCAGATGACGCACGAGAGCCAGCAATCCCAGTTCATAGCTTACTTCGCCAAATCCGGCAATCTGCCCGATCGTTTCTGCAGCAATTACTGAATGATGTCTGAACGCTTCGCGTGCATGAATGTTGGATAGATGAACTTCCACTGTAGGGACTTTTACGGCATTAATCGCATCCCGTATAGCGTAGCTGTAATGAGTAAAAGCTCCGGCATTCAGCATGATTCCGTCGTCTTCCCCCATCGCTGCGTGGATTCGATCAATGATGTCCCCTTCGTGATTAGATTGATAAAAAGCGATGGAGACGCCCAGCTCTTCAGCCTGTCTGCGAATTTTGTCTTCAATATCCTTCAGACTAAGCGTTCCATAGATGCCAGGTTCACGTACACCTAGCATGTTTAGGTTCGGGCCATTGATCACAACAATCCGTTTCATAGCTGCTCCATCCTCTCTGCAAATAACCATCTGCTATTTTAACACAGCCATTGCCGGATTGAGAAGCTTTTTTGCGGCTATGCTCCTGCTTTCTCTGGCTCACGCTTACGTTCGTCTGTGTACTCCATAGCTACTGTATAACCGATAAAGAGTCCCCACAGCAGGAAGAAACAGAACTCAGTGATGATCGAATCCCAAGTTAATTCATTCTGAGGCTTCATCATATGCACCTTAGGTCCGACCAGCACAAAGATAATAAGCCACCAGACGATTCCGTAGATCATACCCGGGATCGGCCCTTTCAGCTTGCGAAGTGTAAAGGTATAGAGAACAGCAGCTAGGATAGAAAACGCGATAAAAAACAACCATCCTGTCAAATGCCCTGCCATGGAATACACGAATGCATGTTTGAAAAAAGGCTCTGCCAAAAAACCTAAAGGTACAATCGTAAAATGGATGACATAAAACAGTAAATATATTGCACCCCATATAAACCCCGCGAAAAATCCTAATTCTAGAGCAAACGGAAATGGCTTGGTCAAGTAATGCGCTTCCCCTTGTTTTTGCTTCCTACGGACATTCCGCTCTGCTGGCTTTTCACTATCCGAAATTCGGTCTTTCCGATGACCTTGATTTTCTGTATGCTCTGTCATGTGTTAAGCTCCTTCCATTTCTCTCTTCTGCATCGGTACAAGGCTGGTATTCCCATTGTGAAGCTTCGATTCACACGGATTGTTTATGGGGTAGTATGTTCCAATCTGACCAAACTTAACAACATCCAGCACGGATTGTCCTGCAAACTAGAAATTGCTCTCAAAATTCGATACAATAGGGTTATTAAACCGCCTTCTACCATGAAGGCATAGAACAGAATAGGAAGGTGAGTAATTTGCCTCAACAATCCAAGCCTGTCAGCTATGGGGGGCAAGCTGTCATTGAAGGCGTAATGTTTGGTGGGAAACACGTCAATGTTACGGCTGTGCGAAGAAAAGACGGCGAGATCACGTATTTGGAAGTTCCCAAGCAAGACAAGTCCTGGGTCATGAAATTACGGCGGATTCCGTTAGTGCGCGGGATTGTCAGCATTATAGATTCGAGCGTTAAGGGCAGTAAACACCTGAATTACTCTGCTGACGCGTATGCTGATGATGAACTGGAACCGGAAGAAAAAGCAAAACAAAAAGAAAAAGAAGGCTCTGGCTGGAGCCTGAGCATGATTATTGGAGTAACCGCAGTAGCCATACTCTCATTCTTATTCGGGAAGATTGTACTTACCCTGCTACCGGTGGTCATTGAGAATTTTCTTTTCAAGAATGCATTCGACAATCAGTTTTTGCATAATTTACTGGAAGGCGGCATTAAGCTGATTCTGTTGCTTGCTTATCTCTGGTTGATCTCACAGACACCCATGATTAAACGTTTGTTCCAATACCACGGTGCGGAGCATAAAGTAATCAGTGCCCATGAAGCAGGTGAAGAGCTCACGCCAGAAAATGTGCAAAAATATAGCCGACTTCATTATCGTTGCGGCAGTAGCTTTATTATGTTGACGGTGATTATTGGTGTATTTTTATACTCCCTCTTCACTTACGACAACCTATGGGAACGCATGGGTCAGCGGTTGATTTTGCTACCTGTAGTTCTGGGCATTTCCTTCGAATTGCTGAAAATCACCAATTCCGTTCGTGATATTCCGCTGTTACGCTATCTCGGTTATCCGGGGTTGTGGCTACAGTTATTAACGACGAAAGAGCCTACAAATGAACAGGTTGAAGTATCCATCGCCTCATTTAACCGTATGCGTGAGTTGGATGCAAAACTTGCAAATGCTTCTGCAGTGTCAGAAATTCCTGTTGCATCACTTGATCCTGTGAAAGGGTGATTGATATGAACAAGCAGGCGATCTTATTTTGGACGTTCATCGTACTTGCTGCTATTGGAGCATTAGGTTTTTTGAGCAGCGGTGGAATTTCCCGAATTGTCATACCTCTGATTGTGTTAGGCGGAATATTCCTGCTGTATAAGTATCCTCCCCAGCGCTGGAGACGTAAATCAACGCCTAAGGTTAAACCATCGGCACGAACGATGGCCAAAGTTAATGCACAACAAGGCAGCACCAAAAAGAGCACTAGCGGATCATCCAAGAAACGCAAAGATTATCCGTTCCAAGTCATTCAAGGTCAAAAAGGTAAAAGTGATGAAGATATTCCCAAATTTCATTAACTTTGAATAAAGGAAATCACCAAAAACAGCAACTCTCTATCATGAGAATTGCTGTTTTTTTGTGTAGTGTATCTGAACAGTTGCATCTTCTTATACAGGTGTCAGGGGTAGTGATTCGGTTTGTTTTTTCCGAAGTTCTTTGCGCTGCTTATTCAATTGTTCGTCATACCATTTTGTATTCCACCCACTAAAAAAGTCCGTGCCAGCAGCTAACCCGGATAAATATAAAGCTGTGCTATCCTGGGCTGAAAGGTGAAACTTTGTGGGTTTAATTCCTATGGTCGGTATTTTGATCGTACGGAAACGATTAATCTGTTCGATATATCGCTCATCATGAGCGGTAAGCATCGTCTCCACCAACGCCTGAAGCATGCTGAGTGGCCCTCTAATTCGTGCTGACTTCCCTTCTGTCTTGCCAACCATTTTAAATCCAACGACCGGAATCGGTTCACCGCTTCGCTCTAAGCGTTCCCCATCAAATAACCACAACGGAAAATTACTGAGCAACCCACCATCCACCACATACACAAACTGATCGGGAAAACGCATGCCTTTAGACAGGATTGGAGATCTTCGAATGACAACCGGATCAAAAAAGTAAGGAATGCTACAGCTCATGCGAACAGCCTTGGCTACCTCAAGCATACTAGGATCAATGCCAAAGCGCGCAATGTCGTCAGGTAAAACCAATATCGTGCCGTTTGTAATATCCGAAGCGGTAATGAGTAATTTGCCTTTTGGAAGATCCGCAAAGGTTCGAATTCCTTTTTGCTTCAGCATATTGCGAATCCATTCTTCGAGTGCTTCCCCAGAGTATAGCCCCTTCTTCAGAAACAACCTTGCCGCAGGACCGATCCAGCGTACATCAAATATAGGAGAACGACGCAGCAATGAAGCAAATGGCATATTCTCAATAATGGTCTTCATTTCTTCTGCTCGGTACCCTGCCGCAATCAGAGCAGCTACAATGGAGCCAGAGGATGTACCTGCCACACGGTGAAACACCATATCGTAATCCTGCGCTGCCTGCACTGCACCCGCAAGTGAGATTCCTTTAACGCCTCCACCTTCAAACACCGCATTAATTAACATGCTAAATACCCCCGTTCTCCAGACAGCCATGTTTCTACTGCAACTGTATGAGAACAGGGGTTGGTTATATTACGTATATCACACTAAAAAATTCTATAGTCCATAATATGCTTTGAGTCTGGCAATCAAGCCCAATGTATTCTTCGTCAAATGCTGTGAGCTGAAGTAGATATCACCCTTGATCAAGTCATACTTTTCATTATAAATGAGCTGGTCTATAATCTCTTGTGAGGTATTCCAGCCAATCTCGGATGTCCCCAGCTTATAAGGCGCATGGCCAATGTACAGTTTAACGTTGGTGTTCGCTACCTCATTAACCCACCAGTCCACAACTTTATCATAACGAGCAGCACTCAGTGTCATACTCCAGTACACTTGAGGTGCGACATAATCAATCCACCCTTGTTTGATCCATGTGCGAACATCTGCATGCATGCTGTCATAAGCCGGCACTCCTGCTCTTGTATCGGATCCTGTTGGATCATCCGCTTTATTACGCCACACGCCAAAAGGACTAATGCCGTATTGAACGTTGGGCTTCACACGATGTACACTCTCTCCAAGCTGCTTCACGAATTGATTAATATTATCGCGTCTCCACTCCGCACGATCCTTGGTATTCAAGGTATTATAGGTCTTGAATGCGGCGTCATCATTAAACGTAGCGTTAGAGGGATAGAAATAATCATCCAAATGCACACCATCAATATCATACTGATTAACCACTTCCATGATTGTATCAATAATATGCTGTCTGGCTTGCGGCATACCTGGATTGATATAAAGCTTGCCTGATACATTGACAATCCAGTCTGGATGTAATTTGGAGACATGATTCGCTGCCAATCCGCTGGTACTCGCTGAATTCGTAGCACGGAACGGATTGAACCATGCATGGAACTCCATCCCACGTTGATGTGCTTCTTCGATCATGAACGACAGTGGATCATAGCCTGGATCTTTACCTTGAGTTCCTGTGAGAACCGTGTTCCATGGCACAAGTCCTGATGGATAGATTGCATCAGCATTCGCCCGAACCTGAACGAACACCGCATTGATTCCCATGTCCTTTAATGCATCCAACTGCTGTGTATACTCTTGTTTTTGCTTCGTTATGTTGTTTCTTGCTCCAGATGACGGCCAATCACCGTTTACTGTTGAAATCCAAGCCCCACGCATTTCTTCTGAAGCAGGCGTCTGTCCAGTGCCACCTGGTTCAGCAGGAACAGCTGGGGTAGGCGTTGGTGCAGGTGTGGATGTTCCTTCATCTGTCGTCAAATCGATAACTTGCTCCGATTGATTCCAATTCACACGAATCCCGAGATTCTCACTCACAAAACGAATAGGAACCATAACGCGACCTTGCTTCAGTTCTACTGAAGCATCCAAACCAACCACTGTGTTATCCACGGTAGCCTGCTGACGACCACTAGTCATGCTGATGACTGAATCAGCCTTTTTGATCGTTACGGTACGTGTTGCTTGAGACCATAATACAGAAGCCCCCAGCCCTTCACTAATAACACGCAAAGGAACCATGGTTACATTCACCTTAGGGATAATGTAAGGCGCTACATCTGAGTCTAAGCGTTGTCCGTCCAAGTTAATGACGATTTCCTTCTGTCCTGCTGCATGTGCCGTCATTCCTGCTGTCTGCAAACCCAGCACAAAAATAAGCAACAGGATCAATCCTTTACGAAACTTCATCGATAGCAATCCTCCATCATTTTTTTAAACTCGCGGCAAATTCTGCTAGTTTAATAGACGCTCCTACTGATGGTTTAGTTGCGATCAATCACCAAATGTTGGATAGAAAAAAACCAGCTTACGCGCTTTATCACATGACGATAAGCATCGTTGGCTGGTTTTCAGAAGGCTTTTACAAGCATTCATTTGGTATCATTTCATTACTTATGATCCAATTTCGATGTTATGAATATCTATTACGATTCTGTATTACTCATAACATCCTGCAGGTTTTTGAGGTCACGCAACCGGCTTTCATCTTGACGGAAATACTCGACTAAAGACTCGATACACGTAATTGAATCCCAGCTTAAGTGGTGTTCAATTCCTTCTACGTCCTTATAGATATTTTCCTCTTGGACACCAATCGTTGTCAAAAATTGCTCAAGCAGATGATGGCGCTCCATCAACCGTTTCCCCATCTTTTTACCTTTTGGAGTGAGTACCAAGCCGCGGTACTTCTCATAGATCAAGTACTCGTCTTTGTCCAGCTTTTGGATCATTTTCGTCACCGATGAAGGATGCACTTCCAATCCTTCAGCTATATCAGACACACGAGCATAGCCCTTTTCATCAATTAATTTGTATATACGCTCCAAATAATCTTCCATACTGGGCGTTGGCATCTGCTTCCCTCTCTTCTCTCTGATCGGCAGCTGTTCCTGCCTGATCCCTATCTTATAATGATACATGTTATCAATGCGCATTGGCAAGTCCTCTGGAAATGCATGAACCTGATTGCGATTTTGAATGTCTAAAAAACACCATCCGCACGCAAGTATTGGCAAGGTTGACATCACCCTTCTTGAGACAAACTAAGTACAGTTTCGTATCGAAAGGAGTGTTGATGTGAGTACAAGTGTAGCGCAGCCCCCAGTTCGCAAAGCAAAGGGTACTAAACCCTTTATTCCCGATTTAGTGTATTTTGAACCTGGTGCGCTGGATTATGATAAAGGAAAACGAATCATGGAATGGGTCACCTCTAGAGATATCCCTTACCAGATGACGACATCCCATAATCGTATCACGAACCTCCCTGGTGAGACGGAGCAAGAAAAGTATCGGATGGCTAAGCGTACACTGGTGGTAGGTGTTCGAAAAACGCTTAAGTTTGATCAATCCAAGCCTTCGGCAGAATACGCTATTCCAATTTCGACAGGTTGCATGGGTCATTGCCATTATTGTTATCTACAAACCACACTGGGTGCCAAACCTTATGTACGTGTGTATGTGAATACGGAAGAGATTATTGAAGCGGCCAAAGGTTATATCGAGGAGCGCGCTCCTGAAATTACACGATTCGAGGCAGCCTGTACGTCAGATCCGGTAGGACTGGAACACATTACAAAAAATTTAAGTGATCTAATTCGATTTATGGCTGATGAAGAATACGGGCGATTGCGATTTGTAACCAAATATCATCACGTTGATCCATTGTTAAACCTGAAACATAACGGTCACACCCGAATCCGTTTTAGCGTTAATTCCGATTATGTCATCAAAAACTTCGAACCAGCAACGTCCCGCTTTGAAGAACGGATCGAAGCTGCCGGTAAGATCGCTCATGCCGGTTATCCCTTAGGTTTCATTATTGCCCCAATCATGTGGTATGACGGATGGGAAGAAGGGTACTCGGAATTGCTACAAAAGCTTGCAGATACATTGCCCGAAGAAGCAACCAAGGATCTCACGTTTGAGATGATCCAGCACCGTTTTACCAAAACAGCGAAAGCGACCATTGAGAAGCGTTACCCCAAAACAAAGCTTGAGATGGATATGGAAAAACGTAAGATGAAGTGGGGGCGCTGGGGACAGTATAAGTATGTGTATAAAGACGACCAACAAGACGCTTTGCGTGAATTCATTACGGAACGGATTTTCGAGCATTTTCCTTTAGCTAACATTGATTACTTCACCTAAAATTACAAACAATCCAGAGTATGACACGGATACGGACTTCTATATGGATTCCTACAAACAAAAAGCAGGTTACATGATCCAGAATAATCTGGGCTCACATGTAGCCTGCTTTTGTATCCCCTTATTCCTACCCTTTTATAAATTCATGGGTTCACACATGAAGCCATTCGTCAGATGATCATCCAATCTGGTGTGATACTCTGCAACCAAATCGTTATTTTGGTCATCTGACCTGTGTATAGCAAAATACCCATAAAGACCATCAATGCTCCGCCAACCTTCATCAACACATTCGAATAGCGCAAGATCCAGCGTGTTGAACCAATGAAGAAAGCTAACACAAAGAATGGCAAAGCAAAACCGACTGTATACCCTGTAATCAATGTAAACCACGTTGTTGGCTCACTAGCAGCCATCGCAATAATCGCAGTCAGGATTGGCCCGATACACGGTGACCAACCAGCAGAGAACCCTATACCGAAGATAAAAGAGCCAAGGTACCCTGCTGGTTTCCATTTCATATCCATTTTACGCTCTTTCATAAGAAATTGCGGTTTGAATACCCCGAGCAAAAACAACCCCATCAATATAATTAAAATAGCAGACAACTGACGGATCAATTCTCGATGATCATTGAAAAACTGACCAAATAATCCAGCTCCCAGCCCAAGTGTATAAAATACAGCTGAGAAGCCTAAAATAAACGCCAGCGTATGAGTCAACGTCTTAAAACGAACTTCTCGCAGATTACGATCATCCTTCAAGCGTTGCACCGTCATACCTGTAATATAAGACAAGTATGACGGATACAGTGGAAGACAGCATGGTGATATAAACGAAGCTACTCCTGCAACAAAAGCCACCCATACGTTAACATCAGGCATGATGCGGATGTCTCCCTTCTCCGGGCTCGCTTGCTTACTCGTTCAGTCGTTAGGCACGGAACCCTTTTTTTCCAATCATCGTCAGAATAAGCATCATGATGAGTAGCAATACAATGGTTGCTCCTGGTGCGAGATTCCAAATCCCGGCTACAACCAGTCCAATAACTACGGCAATTTCACCAATAACTACGGACAAAATAATAGCCGACTTGAAGCTTCGCGCCATCAGCAGGCTGACAGCTACCGGAATCGTCAATAATGCCGATACAAGCAGAGCACCCACGATTTTAATAGCTGTACTGATCACGAGCGCAGTCATTATTGTAATCAACATGTTTAACAATCGGACGGGCAAGCCCGTAACTGCCGCAGCGTCCTCTTCAAAACTAAGCAGGAAAAATTCTTTATGTAACAGAGCTACAACGATGACCACAATTAGAGTGACCACCCCTACTAGTTTCAAATCCGTGGCATCTAGAGTATAAATACTTCCGAATAAATAACTCATAACATCTGTGTTATACCCTTTGCCTAACGTGAAGAACAGTGACGCCAGCGCTACGCCTCCGGACATAATAATCGCAATAGATAGCTCTGCATAACTCTTGTATGCCTTACGCAGCTTCTCAATCGCAAACGAAGCCAGTACAGCAAATACAAGTCCTACGCCAATCGGATATACCTCAATGAGGAATCCAAGTGCAACCCCGGCAATCGTCACATGAGAGAGCGTGTCCCCAATCATCGACAAACGTCGTAATACCAGAAATAACCCGATCAGCGGAGCAGTGATGCCAATTAACAATCCACCGGCTAGTGCCCGCTGAAAAAAATCACTCATTAAAATTTCCAAAACATACACGACTCCTTCTTCGGCCTTGCTCTAATCCAAACGTACCCAACACTGCATCTATTTTACCAAGGAAGTAGTATGCTGTAGATTCGTTTCCGCACAGTCTTCAATCTCATGGGAATGGCGAACATGAAAATGAATTTTACCGTTCGTTACAGCCGCCTGCGAACCCAGATAGTTCTCCATCCGATCCATATCATGGGATACCATCAAAAACGTCATCCGATGGTGTTCATGCATATGGGTAATTAATTCGAAGAAGCTGTCCTGCGATTCTGCATCGATTCCAACCGTTGGTTCATCCAGAATAAGCAAATCTGGATGATTGATCAGTGCTCTTGCGAGAAACACACGCTGTTGCTGTCCTCCGGATAATTGTCCAATCCGCTTGTTCGCCAGATCCTCAATGCGCATCACCTGTAAGGCATCTGTGCATTGTTGCTGCGCTTTACGTGATATTCTCCGAAACATATTTTTGTTATTGTACAAGCCAGACATGACCACTTCACGCACTGTTGCTGGAAAAAGTGGATTAAACGCATTTTTTTGCGGCACGTAACCGATTTGCTCCCAATCCTTAAACCGGCGAATGGATTGTCCGAACAACTTAATATCCCCCTGTGCCGGAGGTAATAGTCCTACCAGCATCCGCAATAATGTTGTTTTCCCCGCTCCATTCGATCCGATTATACCAACAAAGTCCCGTTCTTTAACCATAAAATTAAGATCGTTGATCACTTTCTGATCTCCATAAGAGAAGGAAAGCTTCTCGATCTCGATGATTGGATCATGACATAGTGGCATGATTTGCTGCATTGCAAAGCCGCCCTTCATTATATATGAGGATTCTAAGTTAAAATCCTTCAGTCTACCTTATTTTAATGCGATCAATAGATTTTGCAAATTTTTTTCCATCAAAGTGAAGTAATCATCACCATTATCCACCTGTTCTTTAGTCAATCCTTCAACTGGATTTAATACCATCGTCTCTACGTCTGCTTCACTCGCAAGTGTTTTGGCAAGTTTATCAGATACCAGCTCTTCGAAGAAAATATACTTAATGCCTTCATCCTTAACGAGCTTCGCCAGGTTAACGATGTCCTGACCAGTCGGCTCAGCATCAGGAGATAGTCCCATAATAGCATGTTGAGTCAATCCATAATCGCGTGCCAAGTACCCGAACGCCTGATGAGAGACGACAATTTCTTTATTAGGAACTTGAGACAACTGTTCCGTAAAGCGTTGATCAAGTGCTACAAGTTTAGCATGTAGTTCTTCATAACGCTCTTCATACCCGGCTTGGTGGGAAGGATCTGCTTCAACGAGACTATTTTTAATATTCTCTGCCATAATCATAGCCGATTTAGGACTTACCCATGTGTGTGGATCAACATGATGATCCGCAACTTCTTCAGTGGCCGTTTCTTCATCAGAATGTTCATCTGTGTGCTCATCTGCATGTTCGTCCGCGTGCTCTTCATCATGCTCTGCACCATGTCCGTGTCCGTCATCACCTTCAGCTGTTAACAGCGTAACGCCTTCACTTACAGCAACAGATTTCACTTGTGTATCGCTGTTCAGTGATTTGAGGAAATTCGGAACCCACCCCTCAAGACCTGCACCATTATAAAGGAACAATTGAGCTTTGGATGTATTAACAATATCCTGGCTCTTAGGTGTCCATTCATGGGGTTCAACACCCGTAGGCAGCAAATTAATTACATTCGCATCTTCTCCACCAATAGCCGCTGTAAATGCATATACAGGATAAAAGGTCGTGACAACATTCACTTTATCTTCCACAATCTTGGCATTATTCGATGTACTCTGGCCACAAGCCGTTAGGAGAATTAAGCTAACAATGAGGAAGCCGCTCCATACCCACTTCATCCGGTTCATCCCTGTATGCTTCGATGCATGGTTCTGCCCATCTGTATTCCTGTTTATTAAACGCATGTTTATAATCACTCCGTATCTCTTAATCGTAAATATTACTGAAAGAATTATAGGGAACCTGTCTCTCATTGTCAAGCAGCTTCCTATTCATTCTTACCTGGTATACAGAGTTCATAACAATATATGCTTGTTTTCTCACGATCAGATCAGAAGTTACAGAATATGCAAAGAAGATGACCCGAATGATCGGGTCACCTCTTGAGAATAGCCATATGTTGCCATTGATTCGATATGTCCAACTGAACGGTTACATATGAGTCTCGGTGTTAAAGCTTCTTATTTAACTTGAGCACCGTTAGGCATGCTATCAGGTACGGTAGCGAGTGTAAGCTGATCTCCGTGCGATGCAGCCAGAATCATGCCCTGAGACAGCTCTCCACGCAATTTTACTGGCTTCAGGTTCGTAACGCAGATGACTTTGCGTCCAACCATCTCTTCTGGAGAGTAGAATTTGGCAATGCCGGACACAACCTGACGTTTCTCATAACCAAGATCGAGCTGAAGCTTCAACAGTTTATCTGCTTTTTTGACAGGCTCACAGGCAATAACTTGCGCAACACGCAGTTCTACTTTTGCAAAGTCATCAATGCCGATCTCTTCTTTGCCTTCTGGCGCAGAAACAGGTTCAGTCGCCTCTGAAGCAGCTTGTGGAGCTTCAGACTGTTCTTCGGATTTCTTACCACCAGTCATCGCCTCGGAGATATAAGCAATCTCTTGTTCGGAGTCAAGACGTGGGAAGATTGGATCACCCTTTTGCAAAGCATTTCCAGCCGGAATTACGCCCCATTGTTTCGCAGTATCCCAGGCAGTAAGCTCGCCTTCTTGGATACCTAGCTGTTCCCAGATTTTACGCGGAGCGCGTGTCAGGAATGGCTGTAGCAGGATGGAAGCAATCCGCAGGCTTTCAATTAAGTGAGCCATTACAGAGGCAAGCTCATCGCGTTTAGCTTCATCACGAGCTAGTGCCCACGGCTGTGTCTCATCAATATATTTGTTGCTGCGGCTAACGAATTGGCTGATAGCTGTCAACGCAACGGAGAATTGCAGATTCTCCATAGCGGTTTCTACTTTATCCACAGCTGCTTGACCTGCTTCTTCGAGCGATACATCAAACTCTGTTACACCTGATGTAAATGCAGGCGCTTGGCCTCCGAAGTATTTATCAACCATAGCGACTGTGCGGTTCAACAGATTACCAAGATCGTTGGCAAGATCCGAATTTACACGATCAACGAAGCTTTCTGGTGTAAACGTGCCATCTGAACCAAATGGAACTTCCCGAAGCAAGTAATAACGAAGAGAATCCAGACCATAACGGTCAATCAAGGTTACCGGATCAACAACATTACCTTTGGATTTGGACATTTTGCCATCCTTCATCAACAACCAACCATGTGCAAACACTTTTTTCGGCAATGGCAGATCAAGCGCCATCAGCATGATTGGCCAGTAAATCGTATGGAAACGAACAATCTCTTTACCTACAAGATGAACATCCGCAGGCCAGAATTTATTATACAGGGTAGGATCAGATGATCCGTAGCCTAATGCTGTGATGTAGTTAGACAACGCATCGATCCACACGTACACGACATGCTTTGGATCGCCTTTTACTTTAACGCCCCATTCAAATGTCGTACGGGAAACAGCGAGATCTTCCAAACCCGGCTTGATAAAGTTGTTAATCATCTCGTTCTTACGGGATTCCGGTTGAATAAACCCTGGGTTATCCTCATAATACTTGAGCAAGCGATCAGCGTATTTACTCATGCGGAAGAAGTATGATTCCTCTTTCACAAGCTCAACGGGATGTCCGCTATCCGGGCTCTTCGCCGAAATGATCTCACCCTTATCATTCTTCTCAACATCGACTAATTGCGTTTCCGTATAATACGTTTCGTCTGGAATACTGTACCAGCCCTCATACTCACCTTTGTAGATATCTCCTTGTTTCAGCAAACGGTCAAAAATATCTTGAACCACCGTTTTATGACGCTCTTCCGTTGTACGGATAAAATCATCATTGGAGATGTCCAGCTTGTTCCACAACTCTTTGATACCTACCACGATGTCATCTACGAAAGACTGAGGCGATTGACCTTTCTCCTGTGCTTTACGTTCAATCTTCTGTCCGTGCTCATCCGTGCCTGTTAAGTAGCGAACCTCGTATCCACGTAGACGCTTGTAACGCACCATTGCGTCACCAGCTACCGTTGTGTATGCATGCCCAATATGCAATTTGTCGCTTGGATAGTAGATCGGTGTTGTTAAATAAAATGTTTTTTGATCAGCCATGAATGACTTCTCCTCCTTTAATCCGTTTCACAATAGTTTGAAAAAGAACACAAAAAACTCCCGTCCCTATGGGACGAGAGTTGTTCTCACGTGTTACCACCCAAATTCCCTGTATCTTTTGCAAAACACAGGCTCTGTCGGTCCTTCGACCGTCCATTAACGCTGGATCACGCCTCAGCCTTACGACAACGGGTCTATCCCTGTGTGTACGCTCGAAAGAGGTTCCTCCAGGACCATTTCCATCCTCCTCCCAGACCGGTTCTCAGCTCATCCGGCTCTCTGCACTGGGGGTGTGTCTGTACTTATCCCTTCACTGGAAATCATTATACGAAAAATATACTGAAACACGACCCTATTTGTCAAGTTCATAGCGGCATTCACTTAGCCTGCCCAGATGAAAGAAAATTCATCTTCACACAAGACCTTTACTCCGAAATCACCATCGATTTCTCAGTCTTAGGTGGCACTAAGTCGACTCCTCCTGGGTGAAAAGGATGGCATTTAGCGATCCGTTTCGCAGCGAGCAATGAGCCTTTGAACGCCCCGTGCACTTCAATCGCTTCCATTGCGTATGCTGAGCACGTTGGATAGAAGCGGCAGCTCGGGGGCTTCAGGGGAGAAATATAATTACGATAGACCCGTATAGGAGCTTGCATAATTCGACGAGATATTTTCATTATTAATGTTTCCCGTGGGAATGTTGATGTCCTGATGCAACTTTGGCTGGTGCATGTTCAGCGCAGTCTTTGCAATATCCGAATACTTCAAATTTATGATCCACGACCTGAAATTGTTCGGGCGCATCTGCGAGTTGCATTGGGCAGAACACGATCGGATATGTCTTCTGACATTTCAGACAGATCATGTGGTGGTGGTGGTGATCCTCACTACAAGAAGCTCTAAACTTCACACCATCTTCAAATACGACCTGCTCCAATACGCCTAACTCCTGCATGACACGAAGATTACGATACACCGTATCAAAGCTCAGTCCACTATAAGTTTTCCCCATATATTCATAAACATCCTTAGGCGTTAAATACCCTGGAGATTCCGCAAACAAACGAGCCAACGTCTTCCGCTGATCCGTTATGCGAAGTCCCTGCGAGGACATCGTATTAATAATCTGTTCTGTTGACAGCATTACCTAAGCACCTCCTGTCATTCAAGCACTGCAATAATTGTT
Source organism: Paenibacillus tundrae (assembly GCF_036884255.1). NCBI lineage: Bacteria > Bacillati > Bacillota > Bacilli > Caryophanales > Paenibacillaceae > Paenibacillus > Paenibacillus tundrae. Next base: position 4,284,044 of record NZ_CP145605.1, read on the forward strand.
CAATAGTCTAACAAAATGAAAAAAATTCAACAACTCTCTTATCATAATGCCCTAAATTGAGTTTAGAGTCAACGAAGCTCCTTAATCGCCTATTTTTCACACTGTCTATATTAAAAAAGGACTCCATGAATGGAGTCCTTCCCGACGGTTCAGAAGAAATTAATCCTTCAAAGTGCGTGTTCAAAAAGGTCGGTTTTCAGTGCCAAGAAGATGGGATGACTTTTTGAACAACCTCTCATAGACTTTTGGGGTGACAGGGTATATATGATATAAGCTTCACTCAAACCGTCTTTTGCTGAAACAGTAGCATGTTACTGCTCAACTACTTCTCTTGCGGAAGTGGTGTGAACAGAAGATTTACAGGAAGGTTACTTCCTGGTGCAGCCGAGAAGATAATTGTTACACTCTCACCGAAAGAACCTGTACGATGGAGAACACCTTGCTCGTTTGGTGCACTTAGAGATCTGCTGTCACTTGCCAGTTGTACAACTTGACCATTAACAAGCGCCACACCTGAGTATTTACCTCCACGAGGGTTAAATGAAATCAGTGTACGTGGAGCCACGTTATTGAGCGTAATTTTGTAAAGAACACCGAAGTTACCTGCGTTGGACGCTATTGTGTGAGCCATTGGGTCTGTTCCTTCCAAGTTTGGATCACTTGAGTTGTCTCCGAGCGGAAGACGTGCAGGCTTCGAACCTACTTCCTGATCGTACGTAATTACACGAGTTGCGTTAGGATACGTTCCACGGTTATGAACCCCGTCACGATCCAGAACTGGCAGCGTCGCTAAAGCTTCAAAAGGATCTTTATTTTCTTCAATCATGATGACGTTATAATCGAGTGTATAATCGCTGAAAGTATCCGAATAAAGGGAGATAACTTGCCCTTCTTTCATTGGAATAGCATTAAGCTCAGTCAAGATCAGCTTGCTTTCGCCAGGGAGAATATACATTTTCTTCGTATCGACTCCAGTTTGAATTGACTTGAACCATTTATCAATGGACAATTTACCAGCTACGGTAGCAAACGGTGTAGGTCCGGCAAAGCCCATATTTTGCTGTTCGAATACAGCTGTGTACGGGTTGTTATTTGTTGCGATAACGTACATTTTCACTCGTTTACCTGTGTTGTTTACATGGTGAATCATGAAACGTGTCTGACCGAATGAAGATTCCTGGTATACAATTCCTTCCGTATTTACGGTTTCAGGGCTATTACTACGAATCAACAAACTTGGCTCATCCGTGTACGTATAAGGAACTTTCTCCATCGCAGGCACTTCGCCACCGTTGAAGGTAAACTTGTCACCTACCGGCGTGAACAACTGATTGAAATCGGACAAGCTGTAAAGCGTTTCGCCCGTAATATTAATCGTTTTGGTGTAGCTATCGCTTGCACCATGTTTATCCGTAACGGTAATCGTTACAGTCTTTGGTCCCGGTACAAAGAATGCAAGGGCATTATTGTCCCATACCGTTTTGGTAATTGCATTTTCGTCATCCGTGCTTTGGTCAATATAGGTGATTTTTTCACCCATTTTGTACTCTTCTTTATCTGTTGTAAACATCGCTACTGGCGGAAGGTTTGGTTTCTCCACCTTGATCGTCAGCGAGTATGGATCACTCCATTGACCGCTTGAATCTTGGACCGCATAGGTTACCGTGTATGTACCTGGTTGGTCAAATATATCTTGACGGCCTGTCCAGCGCTCATCCACAATGGCAAGGCCTTTGGGAGAACTGGATTTCGTTGTATATGTCACTACATCGCCAGCAAAAATTTCTTTTTGAACAGTGAAGCTAGCTGCTGGCTTTGTATTTAGGTTCAATACAACAGTCTTTGCAGATTGATTTACTGTATAAGTAATGTTGAGCGCCTGTGTAATGGAAGTCAAAGGCACCATAAACGTATTTTTCTCTTGATAAGCAGGACCCTTCATGGATCTTGATTCACCATTTACGGTATAGATCGTGCTGTTAGTCTTAAAACGAAGTTCATCTTCACCACTAATAATAATGGTTTCTTTCGTTGTATTATCGTATTTCACGTCATATCCAACCCGATCTACCAGAGCACGGATTGCAACATAAGATACACCATTTTTGACAGCCATCGGTTGTCCAGCAAGGTACGTCTTGCCATCTTGCATCATTTTGTTGCTGTTCATGTACAGCGTCAGGTCACCACCTGTAGTACCGGAACTCACTTGATTGCCAGTGGCTGGCTGTTCAACTTCTACCGGTGTAGGTGCAGGCGTTTCTCCCTCTTCAGCTTCTGGTGTTTCCGTTTCCGTTACCGGCTCAACAGGAGTCACTTCCGTCGCTGGAGGTTCTGTTGTTCCAGGATTTACTTCTTCGTTTGCATCATTCTGCGTTGGTTGTGTATCTGCCCCGGATTTCACATCCGATTCGGAAATCGTTTGTTCTTTTTTCAATACCTCCACGGATTTAACTGTGGCTTTATTTACGGGTGTAGTTTCGCTTTGGTCGGTTGATTGTGCGCTAGCTGGAAGTACTGCAAACGCTTGAAAAACAGCTAAAGCGGTAAGTATGGACAAGTTCTTTTTCAGATTCATTCTTTGTCTTTGGCTCCTTCTGCTCCCATTTTATAAATATCCCCCTCAAAAAGTCATACTATTAGACGCTTATAAACGGGAAAAGTTGCTAAAAATATTTTAATAGAAATGTAAACTTTGAATAATGTGAACAAACCTCGCCAAAACTTTCCGGACAAGGCTTTAATCAAGCTCATGAATTTCTTCAATACTATGAAACTACTGATCTATCAACATTTACACCTGGTATAAACGTTTGAACAGACGTTTTGGTTTCAACCCATTCAAATAAAAAAGCAGCCTTGCGATTCGTCATCGCTTTGGCTGCTTCTGTATATTCATCATTGGCTCGAACAAGCTGCCCCTGATGTTTCCTCTCTCCCTTGCTGGATCAATCGATAAGCACGCTCAACCTCTTCTTCACTCGGAGAAGGGACACCTTCAAGCGGGTACACCTTGCCAAGCGCTTCCCATTTGTAGATCCCCATCTGGTGATAGGGAAGAATTTCGAACTTCTCAACCCCATTTAATGTACCAATAAATCTTCCGAGGTTAAGTAAGTCCTCTTCATCATTGTGAATGCCAGGCACATATACGTGGCGTATCCACATTTTGCGTCCTTGCTCAGACAACCACTGAGCTGTCTTCAGCGTTCGTTCATTGGATTTTCCAGTCAACTTCATATGTTTCTCATTATCGATATGCTTCAGGTCGAGCAACACTAAGTCTGTGTTATCCAGTAGTTCATGTATACGCTCAGGTTCGTTGAATCCATTACTATCTAGCGTGGTGTGAAGTCCCCAGCGGCGTTTGACTTCCTTGAACACTTGGGCTACAAAATGAGCTTGGAGCGTTGGTTCCCCACCGGATACGGTGAGTCCCCCGCCTGAACTACGATAGTAGGAAAGGTAAGGCTCGATCTCCGCCAATACCTCCTCTACAGTTGTTTCCTTGCCTCCGTCCAGTGCCCACGTATCGGGATTGTGGCAATACTGACACTTGAGTAGACATCCTTGCATAAAGAGCACGAAGCGGATGCCTGGGCCGTCAACCGTCCCGAAAGTTTCGAGTGAATGAATATGTCCTTTAACCATGCTGCCTCTTCCTTTCTATATCCGCATCCGCTGTGCGTTTAATTGTTGACCAGATGTTCCACTGGATTTGTCTTCACACTGTAATACTTGGTTTACATGGAGCCATGGAACGTACGGTTAATGACATCGAGTTGTTGTTCACGAGTCAGCTTGATGAAGTTAACCGCATATCCGGATACCCGTACAGTAAGCTGTGGATAATTTTCCGGGTGCTCCATCGCATCCATTAATTGCTGACGATCAAACACGTTGACGTTTAAGTGATGTGCATTTTGACCAAAGTATCCGTCCATCATCGCAGTCAGATTAGATTTACGTGTACTCTCCTCTTTACCCAGTGCTTTTGGCACAATGGAGAAGGTATTGGAGATACCGTCAAGGCTGTGTTCGTAAGGCAATTTGGCTACAGAGCCAAGGGATGCCAGTGCACCTTTTTTATCACGTCCATGCATTGGGTTTGCACCTGGTGCAAATGGTTCGCCTGCTTTACGGCCATCTGGTGTAGTTCCTGTTTTCTTACCGTAAACTACGTTGGAAGTGATGGTCAGTACGGATTGCGTTGGTACCGCGTTACGGTATGCTTTGTGCTTACGAATCATGCCCATGAAGCTCTCAACCAGTTCAACGGCAATGCTATCTACGCTGTCTTCATTGTTACCGTAACAAGGGAATTCTCCTTCAATTTCAAAATCAACGGCAATGCCTTGTTCGTTACGAATCGGTTTTACTTTGGCATATTTGATTGCACTGAGTGAATCTGCTGCAACGGAGAGACCTGCAATACCACAAGCCATCGTGCGAACAATGTCACGGTCATGCAATGCCATTTCAATCCGCTCGTAGCTATATTTATCGTGCATGTAATGGATGACGTTAAGGGTGTTCATGTACAGTTTCGCCAGCCATTCCATCATCGGTTTGAAGCGTTTCATTACTTCATTGTAATCCAGCACTTCGCTTGTAATGGCAGGGTATTCAGGCCCTACTTGTGCTCCGGACTTCTCGTCACGGCCACCGTTGATTGCATACAAGAGAGCTTTTGCAAGGTTCGCACGTGCGCCGAAGAATTGCATTTGTTTCCCGATCTTCATTGCAGATACGCAGCAGGCAATACCGTAGTCATCGCCATAGATCGGACGCATCAGATCGTCATTCTCATATTGGATCGAGCTCGTTTCGATAGATACTTTACTGCAATATTCTTTGAATGCTTCCGGCAATTTAGTAGACCATAGTACAGTCAAGTTTGGTTCCGGTGCAGGTCCCAGGTTATGCAGCGTGTGCAGGAAACGGAAGCTGTTTTTGGTTACACGTGTCTCTCCATTTACAGACATACCGCCGATGGACTCAGTCACCCAAGTTGGGTCTCCACTGAATAGTTCGTTATAGTCCGGCGTACGCAAGAATTTCACGATCCGCAGCTTCATAACAAAATGGTCAACCAGCTCTTGAGCCTGTTCTTCCGTCAGAATACCTTCTTGTAGATCACGTTCAATGTAGATATCCAGGAAGGATGATACACGTCCCAGTGACATTGCAGCACCATTCTGCTCTTTGATCGCTGCGAGGTAACCGAAATACAACCATTGGAACGCTTCTTTTGCTGTTGTTGCTGGTAAGGAAATATCGAAACCGTGCATTTCGCCCAATTGTTTCAGTTCTTGTAGAGCACGAATCTGTTCAGACAACTCTTCGCGCAGACGGATAACATCTTCATCAATAACATCTACTTCCAAGGCGTTCAATTCGCCTTTTTTGTTACGAATCAGGAAGTCCACCCCATACAATGCTACCCGGCGGTAGTCCCCGATGATCCGGCCACGACCATAAGCATCTGGTAATCCTGTAATGATCCCTGCTTTACGCGCTGCACGCATATCAGAAGTATAAGCGTCGAATACACCTTGGTTATGTGTTTTACGAATGTTTGTGAATATATCAATGACGCCTTGAGGCATTTCGAAGCCATATGCTTCACATGCATCAATCATCATGCGAATTCCGCCGAATGGCTGAATGGAACGTTTGAATGGAGCATCGGTCTGAACGCCGACAATTTGTTCTTTGGATTGATCCAGATAACCAGGTTGGTGAGAAGTAATTGTCGCAGGCGTATTTACGTCTACGTCAAGGACACCACCGTTATCCCGTTCTTTTTTGGTCAGATCAGATACGATATCCCACAATTCTTTTGTATTCTGGGTTGCACCTTCGAGAAATGCTTCATCTCCATAATAAGGAGACAAATTGTGTTCCAAAAAGTCATTCACATTAACGGTTTTAGTCCAAGTTCCTTTGGTAAAGTTTCTCCAGCCTGTTTGTTGTTTGACATCTTTTTCGATCACCGACATCGTAATCCCTCCACTAATTTGGATTTCTGGACACATAACATGCTGCGTCTTCGTATCATTGTGTGTCCAGAGCCGCGATTAATGTGAATTGTTTCACATAAACCGGAACACGTTCTCTCTACTTGGGAACCGGAACCGCGGAATGAATGTTTTTCTTACATTTTCAGTATACGTCGTGGCGATTTCACCATCTGTGATTTTTATCACAAAGTCAGTGAACTAACGCACTCCACCTGCGGTGTGTCATGTTGAACCGTGGGAAATGGTTCACACTGGCCACTCCGCTGACAGAACAACCTTCCGATCGCTGTTATTCCCGGATTTTTCAATTTACTTTCTCAAAGGTGAAAATCCGGGAATAGCTTATGCTTCCGATGTAGCTTTCTTTCAGAAAGCTTTTAGGCGAGCGCTTCGCTTCTTCAGGTTTTTTCTGTCCTCTCCGTTAACGTGTGAACGGGTTGTTCAAACTGCCACATCACGGATTCCGTGTTGCATCTTTTTAAAAGATGAGTGGCTCCTCTTCGATCTGGAGCCCGAGCTTAGTGATGAAGTTCCTGCAAAAGCGGGGGCTTCGCTCCTCCGTTTTTTTGCCCTTTCCGTAACGTGTACGCATTGGTTCCAACTGACACATCGTGACTCCTCGTTTCATCTTTTTAAAAGATGAATGGCTCCTCTTCGATCTGGAGCCGGAACATTAGTGATGAGGTTCCTGAAAAAGCGGAGGCTTCGCTCCTCCGTTTTTCTGCCCTTTCCGTAACGTGTGAACGGGTGGTTCAAACTGCCACATCACGGATTCCGTGTTGCATTTTTAAAAGATGAGCGGCTCCCTCTCAATCTGGAGCCTGAACATTAGTGATGAAGTTCCTGAAAAAGCGGGGGCTTCGCTGCTCCGTTTTTCTGCCCATCTCCTTTTCGCTGTGAACTGTTGGCTCTACCTGCTACAGCGTGGATTGCGTGTTCCTCAAGACATACGGCAATCGGGGCTCCCCATTTCGGGGAACCCTGAACCTATTGCCCATCCTCACCAAGTGTTGCATGACTCGGATGATTATTATTCAAACTTACCGTAGAATGCGTTGCGGTATACATCTGCTAATTCTGTTACCAGTGGTAGCTTCGGATTCGCAGTTGTACATTGGTCTTCGAAGGCACGATCAGCCAGATAGTCTACATGTGCTTCGAAGTCTTTTGCATCGAATCCAATTTCTTGGAACGATTCCTCGATACCCAATGTTTTGTTCATTTTGCGTATAGCGTTGATTAGGCTGTTAACCCCTTCTTCGGTTGTGCGTGCAGGCAATCCGAGAATGCGGGCAATTTCGGCATATCGTTCATCTGCCACAAAGTGCGAGTATTTCGGGAACGATGCGAATTTAGTCGGTTTTTTCGCGTTGTATCGAATAACGTGTGGCATCAAAATCGCATTGGTACGTCCATGGGCTGTATGGTACTGACCGCCCCATTTGTGCGCCAAGCTGTGGTTAATACCCAAGAATGCGTTGGCAAATGCCATACCGGCAATCGTTGAAGCATTATGCATTTTCTCACGTGCCAGTTTGTCGCCTTGTAATGCTGATTGCTCCAAGTACTGGAACACGAGTTGAATGGCTTTGATCGCTAATCCATCCGTATAGTCATTCGCCATAACAGATACATAAGCTTCAATCGCATGTGTCAGTACGTCCATACCTGTGTCAGCTACAGCTGTTCTAGGCAGCGAGTATACAAACTCAGGGTCTACGATCGCCACGTCAGGAGTCAGCTCATAGTCAGCCAGTGGATATTTGGTATTTCCTAGATTTTTATCTGTGATAACAGCAAATGATGTCACTTCCGAACCCGTACCCGATGTTGTTGGGATCGCTACAAATTTTGCTTTTACGCCGAGTCTTGGATATTTGTAAATCCGTTTGCGGATATCCATGAACTTTTGCTTCAGATCGTTAAAGTCTGTATCTGGATATTCATAGAACAACCACATCGCTTTGGCAGCATCCATTGGTGATCCGCCACCGAGAGCGATAATGCAGTCCGGTTGGAAGCGGCGCATCATTTCGGTTCCACGATCTACTGTCGTTGTGGATGGATCCGGCTCAACATCCGAGAACACTTCAATGGCTACAGGCATTTGGCGTTGGCGCAGATAATGCTCTACTTTTTCCACATAACCGAGCTTCACCATCATGGCATCCGTAATAATTGCAACACGGGTGATATCCGGCATTTTGGCGAGATACTGCGTCGCACCTTTTTCGAAGTAGACCTTGTTCGGTACTTTGAACCATTGCATATTCACGGTACGGCGAGCCACCCTTTTCACATTGATTAAGTTGACAGCAGTTACGTTCGACGAAGTCGAGTTACGTCCGTATGAACCACATCCCAGTGTGAGCGAAGGCATATTCGTGTTGTAGATATCGCCGATTGCTCCGTGCGTGGAAGGTGAGTTGACGATGATACGTCCTGTTTGCAGGCGATCTGCAAATTTGTTAACGACTTCTTCATTGTTGGAGTGAATAACCGATGAGTGTCCCATACCGCCAAAGGCAACGACTTCTGCTGCACGTTCAATCCCTTCTGCTGCCGTTTTGACTTTGTAACAAGCTAGTACCGGGCTTAATTTTTCCGCAGACAATGGGAATTTGACGCCAACACCTTCGATTTCGGCAACCAAGATTTTGGTGCTTGCTGGAACTTCAATACCGCACATTTGAGCAATTGCTACTGCAGATTGACCTACAATCGCTGGGTTCACGGCACACTTCTCAACATTGATAGCGCCAGCTGTCAGCTTAGCTGCTTCATCCTTGTTAACGAAGTAACATCCATTGGCAATCATTTTCTTTTTGACTTGGTCGAAGATAGGCTCTTCAATAATAACCGCTTGCTCGGAAGCACAAATCATTCCATTATCAAATGATTTGGACAAAATCAGATCCGTCACTGCCTGATTGATATCCGCCGTTTTCTCAATGAAGCAAGGTACGTTACCTGGCCCTACGCCCAGTGCTGGTTTACCACAGCTATATGCCGCTCGCACCATGCCTGATCCACCTGTCGCCAGAATGAGTGCCACATCGTTGTGGTTCATCAGGGCATTGGTGCGATCCATGGATGGATCATCAATCCACTGAATACAGTCGGCTGGAGCACCATGCTTCACTGCGGCTTCAAGCAAGATTCTGGCTGCTTCGCGGCTACAGTTCTGTGCAGATGGGTGGAAACCGAAGATAATCGGGTTACGAGTCTTAATAGAGATCAGTGCCTTAAACATCGTGGTTGATGTTGGGTTGGTAACCGGGGTAATTCCCATGATGATGCCAACCGGCTCGGCAATTTTCTGGAAGTTCTCATATTCGTTATCTTCAATAACGCCAACCGTTTTGTCATATTTGATGCTATGGTACACATATTCTGTAGCAAATATATTTTTAGTGATTTTATCTTCGTACACACCGCGGCCGGTTTCTTCCACAGCCATCTTGGCGAGCATCATGTGTTTATCCAGACCTGCAAGCGCCATTGCTTGCACAATTCGATCGATCTGCTGTTGATCCATGGACATGAATGCTGCGTGTGCTTTATTCGCTTTGTCAATTAACGTTTGAATATACTGACCTGCTGTCGGTTCTTTTGCTGGGGCGACCTCGTTCTTTACAGCCATCTCCCTCATCCTCCTAAAGGTTCGTATTATGTTGTCTCTCTTCTTTACATTCACATCGTATCATGGGACATGATTTAATTATGTGATTTTTTTCACAAAGTATTCCGAATTTAAATTTAGTTTCTTAATGTCTGCTAACAAGTACACTACTACTGCATTTTCAACAAGGATCTTTCAGCTACATACTAGCCCACAAAAAGTGAATTTAATCACAATGTTTGAAATATCGCCATTTTTGTTCCCTTTCTATCCCCCTCAAACGGTAAGATTAGGTATATACTGAACTTAAAAATTGAACCACCGCAATTTGTACCGTCCTTCCCGGCCGAGATGACCCCGAACGGACGGCAACCGTTTGCGGCGAACCACAAAGGTCATGTAAGCCACATGCAGCCTTTGACTGGAGACAAAGGGGAGATAGACTTATGAGAGAGCAACTAGTCATTGAAAAACGTGGGAATACAAACTGTTTCTCGGACGCGAACTTTAATCATTTACTTGTAACGATGAAAGATAGAACCTATCCCGAAGGAACTCATCTGTATTGGGAGGGCGATGTCTCTGACAAACTTTATTATATGAAAAGAGGCCGTGCCCAGATTACCAAGTCAACTGATGAAGGTAAAGAATTGATCATGTACATGTATCAATCTGGAGATATGATTGGGCAGGCTGATCCTTTCTTCGGTTCGAAGCATACCTTCTCGGCAGAAGTGCTGGAAGACAGCGAAATAGGTGTACTGGAGCATAAAGACCTGGAAATGCTGATCTGTCAGCATTGTGACTTTGCCATTGATTTTATGAAATGGATGGGTATTCACCACCGACTCACCCAGACTAAGTTCCGTGATCTCATGTTATACGGCAAACCTGGCGCGCTCTGCTCTACTTTAATTCGTTTGTCCAATTCCTATGGTGAACCACACGGCGATCATATGATCATCCACAAAAAAATTACGCATACGGATCTGTCCAATATGATTGGCGCTACCCGTGAGAGTGTAAACCGTATGTTAAGTGATCTACGTAAAAAAGACGCGATCGAATATGATAATGGCATGATCGTCATCAAAGATCTGAAAATGCTGCAAGGCATCTGTCACTGTGAACTATGCCCTAGTGAAATCTGCCGGATCTAAAAATGACTAATCACCTACAATTATCCTAAATTTCAATATGTATATAAAAAAAGCCCAATCTTCTCACTATAGAAGATGGGCCTTTTGGTATTTAGGATGTCGTCGTTAATTCAAGTTTAATCGCGTCACGTGGACTGAGCTTCATATCCAAGCCATTATCCATTAATTCCTTATCATTCACCTTAATAACCCAGCGTTGATTCATTCGTGGGATGACATTTTCAACAGCAACCACATATTTGTTATTCTCAGACATTCTGACAACGCCACTGGACTTTAATACATCACGAACGGTGCACTCCTGAATATACACGCCGGCATATTGCCGATTAAGATTTGGCATAATGTTGCCGCCGCTCACTTTGAGTAAAGTCGTCTGATACGCTACGCCCTCTCCTGTACTGTCAGCGGCTTTTACATATATTATCACTTCATCTTTGGCATGAAGCTCCATATTCCAATTTTCTGGATCAATATCTTTGCCATTCAATTTAACTGCCCAGATTAACGAGGAATCAAGCGAGACCTCTCCGACAGATTGAATTCGTTTTCCATCAGCCGTAAAATCAACAAGCCCACTGTTGGATAGTGCCTTCTTGAGCGTTAATCCTTCGCTAAAATCCCGTTTAATCGACTTGGTTGCATCCGGTAAAAAGGTACTGCCGTCTACGGCAACCGTAATGGAATTCGTAGGTTCGGTTTCCTGTACCACTGGCTGCTCCGAAGGCCGTGTCTCTGTACATCCGCTGAGAATAACTAAAATAAGTAGGCATAAGCCTATGAAACCGGGGATTTTCTTATTCATGTAGGTAACACCACCCTGCGTAAAATCATTCACCCTGTTGTCCATACCCTCTATTATGGCACAGAACCCAGCCAAAAAAAGTGTCAATGCCGTTACTTTTATTGGACAGCATGTGTATAAAGTGGAACGTTTAGACATTTGTCTGCTGTAATCTGACCCAGTTTATAAGAGAACACCCATCGTCTTACTTTCACAGAAGACAGACCGCGTTTAAGTGTATTTTCTCATGCGATAATCGATTGGTTCCGCTCCGCTGAAAACTTTACGTTCTATTTATCTTAACAAAAAGACGCTACAATTCACATCACAGTGAAATGTAACGCCTCTTAATTTAGCGTGGTCATAACTGCCCCCACCACGAATTGTTGTTGTTTGTTTACCTTTACTGAACGCAAGCTTGCATATACGTTCTGCCCCCGTCCCCATCTTTTAAGTACGGATTCAGCCCAGAGAATTGCTCCCCGGAAACATATACACCTGTAAGTAATCGTCCTTCTAACATCTCACCATCAAGCTGCACACACAAAGAAGGTGCTGTCACATATTCCTGATACAACGGAATCTGACCATAAGGACGATGAACCTTGAACAATTTGCCTTGCTCGTTGAGTGGACGCTCTGAGAAGTAGGTAGGTACGATGTAGCGAGCAATGGTATCCAGTTCATCTGCTGTGTAGAATGCCTCATCACCAAGCCATGGGGCCAACATTCGAATCTTCTCATATTGAGCCCACACAATTGCTTGAATCAGCATTTCCGGCTTGAACACATGCCCTTCCCCATTCGCCGTAGATTGAGAGCCAAGAAGGAAGTCTTCTGCATCTAATGGCATGATGACATCTTCGTTATGTCTCAATTCGCATCCTATGCATTTCCAGCCTCTAGAAGTCTGAATCCATTTCTGCAGCACAATCGGAGCTAATCCTGAGCCCTTGCTGCGATCCAACCGTTGCTTATCGGAAACTTGGTGTCTAAACGATTGAGAATACGTATTGCGAACAAATAGTTCTGCTGCCTTCTTATAAATCAAATGTACCTGAATGGATGCGTTCTCAAGTTCTGCGATATCTTGTTTGCCGTAGCGTACTTCACGGGATAAGCTTTCTTCTCTCATGACAAGTGGCCTCCTCGCTCCGACCGTATACGGCCATAGTTGTAAGGAATAGACATTGTTCTTATTCTTACAATTATACTACAACTCATGACAACATGTGCAGAACACACAAGAATTATGTCAGGGATTCCATTATCTATATCATACATAGTTAAGGCCCATAACATACCTACATTGAGTTGAGAGTGTACGAACCGACGAAGTTTCTCTACATGCTTTCCTGGTATCTTAAAACAAAAAGCTCTCGATTTCCAGTGAAATCAAGAGCTTTTGTCCATTACCTGCTTCGAAATTGGGATTCAAATTGAATTACATCAATCAGTCAACCCAATGCTCTGCCCAGTCCTGAATTTGATTCATAACCGGCTGAAGCGCCTTACCTTTCTCTGTCAACTCGTATTCAATACGAACCGGCGTCTCTGGATACACATGACGGATTAGAATGCCTTCACTTTCCAGATCCTTCATCCGCTCGGATAACATCTTGTCACTCATTGATGGAATGAGGTTGGAAATATCCTTAAATCGCTTAGACCCACTCATCAACGTTTGAATAATTAGACCGTTCCAACGTTTACCCAAAAAGGAAAACGCGGTTTCAAAACGCGGACACATCCGCAAATCTTGGCCTTCCACATTAATCACCTCTTTAGAGATCACTACACTTACGTTTTGTTAGTATATTTCATAATAACATATTTGAGAGCTAAAGGAAACGCCTCTCGCTAAAAACTTTCAATTGGATAAACCGGTTCCATCTTCTTTGATGATATTACACAGTATACCATTACATGGGGCTGAAGAACCATGGGAAATATCGTCTCACGTTCTTACAACTAAATTACCCAAAAAGAACCCTACTGCCACAGTCCTACAGACTTGGAGAAGGGTTCTTCGGTATACCGCTACATTTATCCATTCACGAGAGATTGCGGCTTAGACCAGCACGCCACCAAATGGTCTTACAGGTTCGCTCTTACCGAATTCCGGCTTGAAGCTACGGGCAGGGTATGCCCATTTCACTGCATTGCTGATCACTCTTAAAATTTCCGGTTTGTAATAGGTCGGGTATGTCTCATGGCCTGGTCGGAAATAAAAGATCTTACCTTCGCCGCGTCGGAACGTGCATCCGCTCCTGAATACCTCTCCACCCTGGAAATTACTCACAAATACCAGTTCATCCGGTACTGGAATATCGAAGAATTCTCCGTACATTTCTTCTTTTTCCAATACAATCTTATCTTGGATGCCGTCCGCAATCGGATGGGATGGATTGACACACCATACGATCTCCTGCTCGTCAGCTACACGCCATTTCAGATCGCAGCTTGTGCCCATCAGTGCTTTAAACGGTTTGGAGAAGTGACCGGAGTGTAGCACGATCAGTCCCATGCCGTTTAACACGCGCTGTGTTACCTTCTGCGAAACTTCATCGCTTACGCGATCATGTGCCATATGTCCCCACCATATAAGCACATCCGTGGAATTCAGCACCTCATCACTTAACCCGTGTTCAGGCTGATCCAGTGTAGCTGTTCGAATCACAAAACCTTCGCCGCCAAGTCCGTCAGCCAATGCTCTATGGAGACCGTCTGGGTAGACTTCTCTAACTTCATCGTGAATTTTCTCATGGACAAATTCATTCCAAATGGTGACGTTGATCATCATTGATTTCCCCCTAATGTAGCTCTAAACCCACCACATGTCGCCCAGCGGTTCTTCAATTAATACCTGCTGGAGATTCTGTACGGCTTTAGAGAATCCTTCTTCAACCGACATCAGACCGTCTTCGTGTTCAATACTTACAACATAATCATATCCGACAAGACGCAGAGCGCTCATAATATCTGCCCACGTTTTGTTATCATGTCCATAACCAACCGAGCGGAACTGCCAAGCTCGATCCAGCATGTTTGTATAATCTTGCATATCCGTTACACCGTGTTTATTCACGTTGATTGGATCAATGGTTGTATCTTTCGCATGGAAGTGATGGATTGCGCCTTCACGTCCGAGAATGTGAATTGCCTGTACAGGATCAATTCCTTGCCACCACATATGACTCGGGTCAAGGTTAGCTCCAATGACTTCCCCTGCTGCTTCACGCAGTCTGAGCAATGTAGCAGGTGTGTGTACTGAGAATCCGCCGTGCAGCTCCAGACCTACTTTAACATTGCGATCTGCGGCGAATTTACCCCATTCTGTCCAGTAAGGAATAACTTTGTTCTCCCATTGCCACTTCAGAATTTCTTGGAAGTCATTCGGCCATGGTGCAACAGGCCAGTTCGGATATTTAGCATCCTCATGATCACCTGGACAGCCGGAGAATGTATTTACTACAGGTACTTCCAGCTTCTCAGCCAGCTCTACTGTTTTGACGAAGTCATCATGGAATCCTTTAGCAATATCCTTTTGTGGATGCAATGGGTTACCGTGACAGCTCAGTGCGCTGATCATCAAACCACGTGATTCCACTGCATTCTTGAAGTTTTTCAGTGCAGCTGGATTATCAAGCAATTCTGCTGGATTACAATGAGCGTTCCCTGGGTGTCCTCCTGTACCAATCTCAACGGCTTTTAACCCTTTGGATGCCACATAATCAAGTGCGTCTTCTAATTTACGTCCTCCGAATAGTACCATAAATACGCCGAGTTTCAAGTGCGATTCCTCCCTAGAATAAATGTCGTATAGTTGCTAATTCGTTCATTTGCATAAATAACCGTTCAGATCACTTACTTGTATCGTTTATTGTGGAAAATGAAGATCATTTCTATCCCTTTAGGATTCAAAATAAACGGCTTTTCCGGTTTGAGCCGATTCATAGATCGCCTCAAGAATCTGAGTTACAACAAGAGCTTGCTCTGGTTTAACGACAGGCTCTTTGTCTTCAATAATCGCTTCAAGCCACATTCTAGCTTCGCGATCTGCTTCATTCTCAGCACTGCCGCTGTAGAAAGCCACTCCACCTGCATCCAGATCAACCTTCGTTTCGTACAACCGGCTTCGCTTCTCACCATTGATTCGCAAACCATCCTGCATATCAGCACCGCCTTCAGTACCACACAGCAATGATTTGGCTTCACCAAACTCGGCAACATTCAATGCCCAACTTGACTCAATGATGATCGTAGCTCCATTCTGCATGGTGATAAAACCGAATGCCGAATCCTCCACCTTGAATTGTTCTGGATCCCACGGTCCAAAAGCATTTGCCGCATTTTCACGCTGACCAAGCTTGTGGAAGGTAGAACCCATAACACTCTTCGGTTTGTAATTGTCCATTAGCCATAGTGTCAGATCCAGTGCGTGAGTACCAATATCGATTAATGGACCGCCACCCTGTTTCTCTTCATCCAAAAACACACCCCAGGTTGGAACAGCCCGTCTGCGAAGGGCAATTGCCTTACCAAAGTAAATATCCCCTAACTCGCCATCCTCACACATCTGCTTCAAATACTGACTATCGCTGCGGAAGCGGTTCTGGTACGCAATCGATAACTTCTTACCAGTACGTTGTGCCGCCTCGAGCATCGCTTTAGCCTGTTCAGACGTCTTCGCCATCGGTTTCTCACACATCACATGTTTACCAGCTTCCAGAGCGGCTACAGTAATGACGGAATGTGAATCGTTCGGCGTACACACATGAACCACATCAATACTCTCATCCTTCAGCAACTCATGATAATCCGTGTACACTTTGGCGCCCTCTACTCCGAATTCAGCTGCCGCCTCTTCAGCGCGTTCTTTCACAATGTCACAGAAAGCAACCATTCGACCCTGAGATTGTTTGGACAGACTCGGCATATGTTTTCCTTTGGCAATACCGCCACAACCAACAATAGCTATGTTAAGTACTTTAGACATGGATCGATCCTCCGTTAGCGGCATATTGGCGAATCCAGTTCATGCTGTTCTCAATGCTTAGTAATGATGGATTCTGACATTCATCCTGTTCCACCACAAGCCATTCAGCTCCAGCCTGCTCTGAGGCTACAGCAACCGCTTCCAAGTCTACTTCCCCCTGGCCGAATTCAACGGTTAACACCCGCCCTTCTGAGCGGCTCATGTCTTTCCAGTGCACCAGTGGAAGACGTCCTGCATACTTCGCAATCACTTCCGTCGGTGGATATCCAGCAGCATGCGCCCAACATGTGTCCAGCTCTACCTGTAGGTGAGAAGCAGGAACGGTCTCGTACATCGCGTACAGTGCCGGACGACCCTCGACTTGCGCTGTAAATTCAAAATCATGATTGTGATAGAAGAGCACCAGATTCTCTGCTGCGATCTTCTCACCGATTGCATTCAGCGAAGCAAATACGTCGTCCCACTGTCGCTGTTCCTCTGACAAATAAGGCACGATTAAGTTCCGATTGCCAAGTTCTTTGTGATAAGCGATAACCGCATCCAAATCTTCTTTCAAGCTATTATATTGCACATGTGTACCTACAATTTCCAATCCGAGTTCATTTACGAGAGCTCTGACTTCCTCTGCGCTGTGTCCATAGAAATTATGGAATTCCACACCCTGGTAGCCGAGCTCCGCAATCTTAGCAAGCGTTCCTTTAAAATCGCGTTCCAGTTCATCCCGTACGGTGTATAACTGTAGTCCGATCTTCAACATTTCCTGCTTCACCTCATCTGAAATCAATTAGTGGATGGTACAGTCTCCGTCTGATTGTCATCTGTTTTGGTTGCTGCATTGTATTCATAGTTACTTTCAAGCAAAATGTGTTTGCCCTCAAGAGACGAGCGCTGGAATGCATGCATAGCTTCTAGTACATGGTATGCCAGTTTGCCACTTGCTTTGTTCTCGCGTCCGGCACGAATGGACTCAACCATCTCGTTTACACCAAGACCACGCTCATTTTGACCACTTTCAAATATCGGTGTAACCGTCTCCCACGTATCCTGACCGTATTTGCGAAGCTTCACTTCTCCATTAAAATAGTTCGGGTCAGGTACACTGAGCGTGCCTTCTGTACCGTAAATTTCAATGCGTGGCAGATCTGAAGCGCCCCGAATATCGAAGCTTGTAATCATCGTTGCAATGGCACCACCATTAAAATCAATGGTTCCCGCAAGATGCGTTGGTGTTTGTACTTGCAACGATGTACCTTCCTTAGGACCAGAACCAATCTTACGATCTACAATCTGAATCCCTGCCGAAGAACTAATTCTACGAATGGATCCAAGCAATGTTACTAAGGCTGTGAGGTAATATGGCCCCATGTCAAACATAGGCCCGCCCCCATCCATATAGAAGAATTCTGGATTCGGATGCCATGCTTCTGGACCACCACCCATGAAGAAGGAAGTAGCTGCAATCGGCTTACCAATCAGGCCGTCTTCAATCGCTTGACGAGCCGTCTGAATACCTGATCCGAGGAATGTATCCGGTGCTGAGCCAACATAGAGTCCTTTTTCTTCAGCCAGTTCAATGACTTTGCGACCATCTTCTATAGAAATAGCTAGCGGTTTCTCAGCATACACATGCTTACCTGCCTCAAGAGCAGCTATGTCCGTCATTGCATGACTTCCAGGAACAGTCAAGTTGATGACAAGCTCAATTTCCTTATTTTGCAGCAACTCATCTACATTGTAAACGTTTGCGATATTAAATTCATCTGCCCGTTCTTGTGCGCGTTCACGAACCAGATCCGCTACAGCCACAACCTCAATGACGGGACTTTTCTTCAGATTCTCCAGATAAATGGCGCTAATATTACCGCACCCTATGATGCCTGCTTTCATTTTGTCCACGTTGACGTTCATCTCCTTACATATCGTGAGAAGCTGTTTTTATTAAATTGTAATTACTATATCTTAAATCTAATACTATGGTATTCCTTTTTGGCTTCAATTAAAATGAATAATATGATCGAAACATGAACTATCTGGTCATAATTTTTGATTTGCAAGGAGTATGCCTATGCCGACCGATCATTCCTGCCAGGTTCTCACGGCAGGCTTCTCATTTCACCGTAAACCCTATGCTATGGTACAGCCCGATGGGGTCAAGAACTACTTGATGAGGCTTCAGACGGATGGACGTTGCAGGGCTCGTGTAGATGGTGCTATGTCACTAGTTGATGCGGGCGATCTGCTTATTTTTAGCCCAGACGAACCTTATGAACTGAAAATAGACAATGAGCTTAATCCTATGGGAGAACGTCTCGTCGAGAGTGGAGATTATCATGTCTTCTTCAATGGCTCTTGGGTGGATGAATGGTGGAAACGACACAAACGGCCAAACCGGATTAAGGTGGAACTTTCGGAAAGCCTGCTTACGCTGTTTCGCCAGCTCGTCTTAGAGCAACGCCGGATTTCCAACCCTTATCCCGAGATTGCAAGTTATTATATGCGTATCCTATGCCTCGAGAGCGATCGGCTATTATCTGAACATCCGACCATTACGAATACGAATTATGTAGCTTATGAGATTAAAAGTTATATTGAAGAGAACGCGTCCTCGTTGTTTAAGCTTGAGGATGTTGCTTCTTCTGTGGGGATCAGTGTTTCGCGGTGTGTTCATCTCTTTAAAGAAGCGTTTGGCAAAAGCATTATGCAATATACGCTGGATGTGCGGCTGAACATGGCCAGGGAACGGATTATCTTCAGTCCGATGACCCTGGAACATGTGGCCGAATCCTCCGGTTTTAACAATTATACGTATTTCCACCGTGTATTCCGCTCCCGTTTCGGCATGTCACCTAAGGAGTTTCGCATTATCCATCGGGAGCAGATGTAACATCCAAATACTGAACATACTGTGAGTACGTATAATACACGCTAGAAACGTCTTCGCTTTATTCCCATACTGCTAGATGTGAAGAAGCTAGTAGTCTTTTTTTGAAAAACTTTGATTAAGTCCAGATGATGGTCAGTTATATGCTGTACTCTAAAACTTATTTCCTTGAAGCAATAGCCTCTGATACAACCATAGCCAGATCATCGTTGCCAAACATCGATAGAACACCCAGCACCGTATCATCCGGAATATCACCGGCCTCCTCCTTGGATACAACCAGTTTTAGCACCTGCTGTAAACGCTCGTTGCTCTGCTGATCTGGGTAGGCTTGCCGGTACATCTCTTCCGGGTTCAACCCTTGATTGACACACCACTGAGCAAAAACCAGAATCATCATTTCTTCTTCCTGTTTATAACTTTCAACGACAGCTTCCTCAATCTGTTTGCTGCGTTCTTTCTCATACTCGTCCATACGTTACTCCTCCTAATGTGTACACTATGCCAGATTACTTACGAATCAATTGTTCAGCGAGCTCATGACTCTCCATGACATGGCTTGCACTGATCAGACAATCATCAGGTGTTTCCATAGAAGCAAGGAAATGATCTACCGCCCCAGCAAAGCCTCTTCGAGCCAAAATACCATCCCAGCTACCAAATACCTCTTGCTGTTCAAGTCCACCGCGTTCCGCATATCTGGCTATTTCCATGTTAACGACTTCCACAGATCTCCCTCTACCGTGCAGCTCAATCTTCTCTAGATCTGCGCCAGCCTCGCGCACCATATCATATCTTCCGTAGGCTGTTCTTCCAAGCTTCACCGCGCCGGACGCATGAAGTAGCCTGTCTGTATCGGTTTTACGAATCCAATGTTGAAGCAACTCGACATCGCCGTCTGAATACCAATATAACAAATCGAGCATGTGAATAAGATCATCATAAATGGTTTCCGCCGAGGGACGATCCTGAATGCCTGTCCGATGCTTCGTCACGGTTAAAGAATCATAGCCTCCACCGGCACGCATCCATTCTTTGGCCTTTTGATACATGGGAGCGAATCTGCGGTTAAAGCCTACACCTAGCAGCAAGCCTTGCGCTTCTGCAAAAGCGGTCATCTCTTCAGATTCACGCAGCTTATACGACAGCGGTTTATCCACATAGACGGCAAGTCCCTGCTCCAAACATTGCATCACAATTTCAAAATGCGCTTCCGTTGCTGTATGTACAAATACGGCATCCAGTTCCCAGGATAACAATTCCTTGATATCCGTTGTCCCATTATTTAATCTATAAGCTTGTTGCACGTTCTCCACTCGCTCTATGGAACGATTCATTACACCTGCAATCTCCACCTTCGAATGCGTGCTTAATAACGGTAAATATACTTTACTTGCAATTCCCCCGAGACCAATGATTCCAACACGGGTTCGCTTAGTTGTGTCCATGATGAGCATTCCACCTTCAACGAGAGTTCTTTATTTCCACGTCCTATAGTTTAACCCTTCAGAGGGCAACATGCCAGTAAGGTTCCTGAGTCAGCTTCCAACTAACCGCTCCTTGAACGAACATGGTACAATTACTAGATGTGGTTTTAGGCAAGTTTACTTTTGATTAAACGAGGTTGTTCAAAAAATCCGCTTTTGATTACGAAGGATGCGCGAGCGGCATCTCAGCATCGAATATGGGATTCAGCCGAAATGTCCGTTGCTCACGTAGTTTTGCCTACGCTCCGCTACTCCATTTCTATCTTCATCCCATCTTCTCGGTACTGAAAACCAACCTTTTTGAACACGCACTTAAACTAGCTCAGAATGTTCTGATGCCGAAAGGAGCATAAGATTTTGCGAAAATGGTTTTGGCTCCTGTTATATGTTTTGCTTGCCGGAGTCATGTTTATGTACAGATATGAACTGTTGGAATGGACGGATTCCCATCAATCCATCCCTATGCTTATTATCATTGCGATGTTATTTGCCCTTGTCCCTGTAATTCCATATAAGTTTGTTATTGCTGCTCTGGGTTACAGTTATGGTACCACCATGGCAGCCTGGGTAAGCTGGTCAGGAACAACACTCGCAGCATTGCTGGTATATGCAGGTGCTCGATATGTATTTAGAGCTCAGGCTAGATCCTACTTAGATCGTATACGAGGACTTAACCGATTCACTTCTTGGATGGAAGCAAATCCTTTTATGGGCGTTATGACTCTTCGATTGCTTCCCATCGTTCCTCAGACAGCTGTCAATATTTATGCAGGCATCACCTATACTCCCTTCTGGACGTTCATGATTGCTACTGCCATTGGCAAAATGCCCGCCATTTTTGTATTTGCATACGCCGGAGCCCAAGCAAGCGAGTCCATCTGGTTGAGTCTTCTCGTTCTTGGGGTTTATTTATTGTTCATGACGGTTATTTTACTTGTGTTTCGTTTTCGTTCTCGAAAAAAGGTCTGAATGCCTGTTAGATGAGAATTGGCTAAGGATTAGGTTAGGGTCATAAGGAGCTTGCTCTCTCTCCGACTTGGTTGGCTTGCCAATTCAGGATATAATAGAGGGGTAAACAAAATTCTTGTGTAATACGTTTCAATAAAACGATAGATTGCTGGAGTAGTGATCGAAACGGCGTGGCCTTTATTTTTGGACGAATGTGCAAACCGAAGGCACGACAATTTCGACCACGAGCCTAGATCTTCATCAGAAATGGAGTGACTATAGTATGGAACAACAACACACAAGTGAAAAAGCAACTTTTGCAGGCGGGTGCTTCTGGTGTATGGTATCCCCCTTTGAGGAATTGCCTGGTATTCATGGAATTGTATCAGGCTATACAGGTGGACATACCGAGAACCCAACATATGAAGAAGTGTGCTCCGAAACAACTGGGCACGTAGAGGCGGTTCAAATTACATTTGACCCATCAATTTTCCCTTACGAGAAACTTGTTGAACTGTTCTGGCAGCAGATTGATCCTACAGATGCAGGCGGCCAATTTCATGACCGTGGATCGTCTTACCAAACCGCGATTTTCTATCACACTGAGGAACAGCGTGAGATTGCGGAAGCATCAAAAGCAGTACTAGAACAGAGCGGACGGTTTGATAAACCGATCTTTACTCCTATTTTGCCAGCAAAAACGTTCTATGAGGCTGAGGAGCATCACCAAAATTACCATCGGAAGAACCCCGCTCACTACAAGCGGTATAGCAAAGGTTCTGGTCGTCAAGACTTTATCGAGCGTAACTGGTCGACTAATGTGGACAAAAACAGTCTCAAAGAGCGTCTGACCCCTCTGCAATTCGAGGTTACTCAGAACAACGCAACAGAGCCTGCTTTCCATAACGAATTCTGGGATCACCATGGGGACGGCATTTACGTCGATATCGTGTCTGGAGAGCCACTCTTCAGTTCTACAGACAAATACGATTCCGGTTGCGGCTGGCCAAGCTTCACACGCCCTCTTCGCGACTACAACGTGAAGGAGAAAACCGATCTTAGTCACTTCATGATTCGTACTGAGGTGAGAAGTCGGGAAGGCGATTCCCATCTGGGTCACCTGTTCAACGACGGCCCTGCGGAAGCTGGAGGTATGCGGTATTGCATTAACTCGGCTGCCCTGCGTTTTGTACCCAAAGAGGATCTTCAGAAGGAAGGCTACGGCGAGTATGCCGTACTTTTTAACGAAGCACGTTAAACGTAGGATGCATACACTGAACTGAAAAATGAACGATACACAGAAAAGCAACGGCATACTCGCCGTTGCTTTTTATTATGGCTATAGCCTAAACTTCTGGGATTGATTCAGAAATATACATATCAGCGGCTCAAATACGTTGGTACCCCTCAAGATCAGGAGAGATCAATGTATTAAACCTACGATCCAGCCGATCCAATAGGCAAAAGGAATCAACAGCAGCTGTGCAAGCAACGTACCGAACAAACGGGATACGAGCATACAGCCATAGATTTGGTTCATCCGATCAAGCCTGATCTCGCCGCGTAATGATTTGTCACTAAGCAGAGAAATGCGTGGATCAATCAGGATGGTGAGCAAAATGGTTGCAATACCATTGATTAATCCTGTGGATTGAGAAGCAGCAATGGCCTGACTAGGATATAGATATGCCGCATACAAACTTGAAAGTACGCCCGTTGTATAGATTGCCGTCACGGCAATATTCAACATCATCAGACGTCTAGGCATGCCATGTTGGACTAATCGCTTTGCCATCACCCAGGACGGTGGAGTAATATAATACATCGCATTCTTCATCTTACTACGTTTCAGCATGCCACGAACCATCGTTGGAATGGAGCCCGCTGCTTCGAAATGTACGACCATTCGGGAAGACAGCTTGACCATCGTTGGAAAACAAAGAATAGCAAGTGCTGTTCCGATCGTTGCCGCTCCCATTAACCAATGAAGCTGTGTTGCAAAATTCGTTGTTCCCCCATTGGAAGCTGTATCTACCAAATTGCCGACCATCGGCCCTTGCGCCATATTGGACGTGCGTGATACTAACAATAAAATCCCAGATAACGATATCGCTAATGCAATTCTACGAGTACGAAGTCCACCAAGACGCAAAGCATAGGATAAACTATCCGCTGCATGAATTAACATGGTAAATACCATTGGAATAGCTAAACTTAGACTGAACATATGTAAATCTCCTTTATTCCCCTAATTAGTTCATTAATACCTGAACAGCATTATACCCCTCGTTCCTTCAAAAGTATAGGAGCCTCACCTATATGCCAATCAGCATAGTCCCTTTTTCTCAAACAAAATCCATTCGTTTATCCCTTCCCGAAGAGGGTAATATACAACTAATCCAATATTGCACAGGAGGGAATTCATATGCCTTGGAACAAACATGATTACCCTGTCTCGATGAAAAATCTAAAGCCACGTATCCGCCATAAGGCGATTGAGATCGCTAATGCTCTACTGGAGGATGGTTATGAGGAAGGACGAGCTATTCCTATCGCTACAGCTAAAGCTGAGGAATGGGGCGAGAATCATCCTGAATCCCCAAATTCTAACCTCGACTCCTCTTCCTCTAAAAAAACTGATAATCGCCATTCATCCTCTACGGAGCGTCGTCATTCTGAACCTGTAGCCTCTTCGAAGAGTCATGATAACATTCATGTTGTGCCTACAGATTCTGGCTGGGCGATTAAGGAGGAAGGAAAGTCCTCCTATCAGTCCACATTTGATACAAAAGCAGAGGCCGTGGATGCAGCCAAAGCACTTAGTCATAAACAGAACATTCGAGCCATTATCCATAACCAGGATGGACAGATCGCTTCATCGATTAAATCCTAACATGTCCTGAAAAACAAAATCCCATCTGCCGCTGATATCGCAGGCAAATGGGATTTTGTTCATTCAAATATCTTGTTGTACCGTTCATCCATCTATGGTTCTGAAACGTATGGTTAATGTGTTACCCCTCTTGCTACCGAAGTGCGCTGCGAAGCAACGTTCACAGCCTTAGTCGCTACCGATGGGATCGGCAGTTTAACAGCAGAAGTTGTAACAACCGTTCCGCGTGCCGGGATACTCACGACGTACGTAATGACTTTACTCGCAATCCATACGGCCAGAATCGTATATAAAGTTTCTTTTACCGGAAGAAAGAAAAGCGACAATCCTAATACAAATGCATCACTGACGAAGAAAACTGTTCCCAGCTTCCATCCCTTCCAGCGGCTAACCAATACCGCCAGAATATCGTCTCCACCTGTCGCTCCGCCAAATCGAAGCACAATCCCTGCCCCTACCCCTGTCAACACACCGGATAGAACTGCAGGAATCCACAGGTTCCCATTAAACGACATCACTAGTGTAGAATATCGTTCAAAACCATCATAGAATAGGGAGAATGCACCTACACCAAGTAGCGCCTGAATCATGAATCTCCAACCCTTAAGGTACCAGGCTAGAATCATGACAGGAATGTCCAGCAGCAGCATGCCAATTGCCGGAGATAAACCTGTTGCGTATTTCCCTAGCAGGGCCAGACCGACAAATCCGCCCTCCGATAAATGATTCTGAAAATTAATGTGATAGTAGGCAAACGCCAAAATAAATGTACCGAGCAGCATAATCGCAAGCTTGCCCGCTTCTGTCTTCACTTGTTGCATTGTTAACGATGTTCTCTTCATACAGGTTCCCTCGCAGTTTGTAGGTTGGTTTTTTAGACCGACCGTACCCTGCAAAAGGCAAGCCTGGAAGAAATCATCGTATATGTCCTTCGAATCTTCATTTCCAATCCCCTCTTTCGCAGAGTCAGCCGTTTTTTTCTACGGTTGGTTTACTCTACAAGGGGCGCTATGTGTATGAGAGATCGTAACGTTTCCAGATCGTCCTTGGGGAGATTGTCCTTCGGGAACTCATGGTATCCTGATCCTTTCTATCTTTTGTTGGTTAGCTGTGTCTGGTTAAACGAACTGAAACATTACAGAGGCACAACATTGAACACCTTGTTTCACACCTAACCACTCCGATTGCAGTCCCCTCTTTCGATCGCTGTTATCCCCGGATTTTTGTGATTCCTTTTTTAAAAGGAAAAATCCTGTGATAAACGCGAGCGCTTCGCTTCTACAGATGGGTTCTGCACTCTCCGTTCCTGTGTGAATATAAGTTCAAAAACGTGACTCCAAACCTGTAATCATTCAATTCTGCTTAAACACCAAAGCTAACTTGCTTGTTCTTTTATTATATAACACCGACGGGAGTGGGTCTAAACAACCGACCCAGCAAAAACGCGCATAAAGCAGGCTCTGTCCTTGATTAACCGTCAAACAGCCACACCAGTACTAGGTTCTCTTACTAATCGTGCAACCTGCTCCTTCATTCTATGACCGATGGCTTCAAATATAACTGTCCAGTCACCCATCTGTGACAATTTGGGGCTTTTTTTTATTTTTTCGAGAAAAGTAAAGCAATCATCTACCCGTCATACATACACTGTAGCAAATGTATTTTTAAATATTTGGCAACAGGTGCAGACGTTTTCCAGACTTACTCTGCTTTTTATGGTATAATATAACAATTGAATCCCACTACCGTTTAAGCGAGGCGGATTGATGAAAACGTTAAAGCCAAGAGTGTTTATTGGCTGCTCGCTGGAAGCGAAGCCGATTGCAGCAGCAGTACACGAAAACTTGCGTTTCTCGGCCGAGGTTACCCCTTGGTACTCTGGGGTTTTTAATCCAAGCAGTTATACAATGGATGATTTGGAAGCAGAAGTACGTACAACCGACTTTGCCATTTTTATCTTCCATCCAGGTGATATATCCAAAATCCGTGGAAAGTACTACGCCTCGGTTCGTGATAATACAATGCTGGAAATGGGTTTGTTTATGGGACGTCTGGGACGAAAACGTATTTTTTTCATTCTTCCTGAGGATATTACAGATATCAAGGACGCTGCAAAAGTCGAAGGATTACGTATGCCTACAGATCTATTGGGGTTAAATCCATTGGTATATGAAATTCGATCAGATGGAAAATGGGCGCCCGCCGTCTCGGTAGCTTGTTCCAAAATTGCGGACAGCATTGAAGAACAGGGACGCTGGAGCGATCCTGAGATGGAGCGAATTATTGAGAAACACAAACTAACCGAAGGAGAGGCTCGGGTGCAGCTGCTCAAGCTGCTGCGATTCTTTAGGGAATTGCTGCGCACCCGCAGAGCAGATGACAAGATGCTGGAGCGAATGAGCGACGCACTGCGAACTGCCTTTGTATCTCAATCTCCATTCGCTGTTAGAGGTACAGCCATCTACCGTACAGATGACCGTGGTTATATAGAGCAATTATGTGGTAATGTTGGGGAACCGGGAAGAAAATATGACTTATCTGCTAATGATGACAAACAACCTGATGATCCAAAACGAATACTAGTCATTGATTCTTACCGCGAAAATAAAATCAAAATCAATCTATACGACGATTACCTTGAGAAAGAATATCTGCTATGCTATCCTGTAGCCAAGAGGTATGTCATTACGGTGCATATCATTGGCCATATTGAAGCGGATGAGGCGGTATTCCAGCAGATTGACCTTCAGAACCGTCAACTGTTCAACGCCATCAACGATTTGTTAGGAGGCGACCCGGAATGAGACCGGAAATGAAAAAAATAAGCAAGCGCTGGGGCAGCGAGAAAAAGGTACGCCTCAGTTCTGCGCCCGAATCATCACGACCGGTTCCGGAACCTAAGGAAGAGGAACGTTTCCACAAACCGGCCGTGCCACTCATTACAATTGGCCCTTCTCTGAAGGGTAAAGAACGACCTTATAAGGTCATTTTGGAAAAAGAGGCTCTTTACGAGAAACCACAATATCTTGCTTAAGCTTTCGCTTGTAGCATTGTATTCAAGTCCGAACATATCATCTGACTGCCGCTGAATCGGCAGTATTTCACAGGCTCTGCCGCCCAAGGCAGAGCTTTTTTATTGCTTACTACCCACGACTTCAAGAGCTTAAAGAAATCTCACCATATCTGGGATTCCTCGTCGAATCATCCTTGTTTCATTTGGAAGTGTTCGTTTGTTTCTAATGTTCCTATGGTTATTTCTATATCGCTATATCATTTTATATAGTACTGCTTTCACTGTGTAATCTACTCCATTAATTTAAAAGACCTCGTTAAACATCATCAGGCTCAAGTTGCTCATGCCCTTATGTTTCCTTCTGCACGCCAAAATTATACCTTATTTTGGAGTGAGCCTGTCCGTTTCTCTCATCTCCCAATTACCATCTAATGGACTCTTACACATTCAGTCAGATCTCCACAGCTATCCATCGTGTCTGCCTGCTTCCAATAATTCTCTGTTGTAATACGTATCTATATTGCATATATTGATTATAATATAAGAACATACGTTCTGTAAATAAAAAATCCCAATTATAGGATAAGGAAGTGAACTTATGTCATCCTCTCCTTCCGCCCCATCCCCTGCGGATGAGGATCACCGCCTAATTAAAGGTCTCGTTGTTCGCACACTACTTCTTGATGTACTTGAACGAGATATTCACACACTAGATACGTTACTGCTGAAGATGCCCGAGGTATACATCCTCTCGTTAACGAACATTCAGAATAATGTACTTCAGGAGATGCTACAGCTTCGTCAACAGATGAGAACACGCGGAGTGAAAGTGCTGGAGGAAAAAAGGCAAGCTGAGGGGATCGAAACTGTGTATCTATGTAGAGGATATTGGCAACGGTTCTATATGTTATGGACATTTGCACGCAATGAAGTAAAAAAAGAGCTCAGCCGCCATCTGCAAACGGATCTAACACAATCTTGATGAATACATACAAGAGGGTAGATTCTCTGGACATTTTAATAAGGGAATCTGCCCACCTGTCCTTCTTTTCCGATTACACTTCTTGCTTATACGCTTCTCCCCCTCCTGAGGCTTCAGCTCGACTTAACTCGTTTAACCAAATAGGTTGACCTCTCAAGGTCGCTTTCATTAAGATGGAGATAGAACATATCCAACCATTCCAATAAGACATGAATTCAGATCGTTTGTGGACAAAACAACAAACCCAGCAACTTATTGGCGGACAGACTTAACTATTGGAATGACATTTATTTCTCAATATACTCTAACGTTATCAATCAAGGAGTTGTACTTATGGATTCAAATTCTATACAACCATCAAAAAAATATACAGGCATTGCCGCCGATGTCACCGAACTCATCGGTAACACCCCTGCCGTCAAGCTAAACCGGCTCACAGGTAGTGATTCTGCCGAGGTGTACGTTAAACTAGAGTATTTCAACCCTAGTGGCAGTGTTAAGGATCGTGCGGCCTACAACCTGATTTACCAGGCTGAACAAGCTGGACTGCTGCTTCCTGGAGCCACTATTATTGAGCCAACCAGCGGTAATACGGGGATTGGCCTGGCTATGAACGCGGCAGCGAAAGGCTACAAAGCCATTCTGGTCATGCCTGATAATATGTCGAAGGAACGGATTAACATCCTTAAGGCATATGGCGCAGAAGTCGTGCTTACTCCAGCAGCCGAGCGGATGCCTGGTGCTATTCGCAAAGCGAAAGAGATTCATGCCAGCTTGCCCGGAAGCTTCATTCCACAACAATTCGAGAATCAGGCCAACCCGGATATTCATCGCATCACCACCGCTCCTGAGATTATAGAGCAGATGGACGGACAGTTGGATGCATTCATCGCGACTGCTGGAACCGGCGGTACAATTACAGGTACTGGAGAAGAATTACGCAAACAATTGCCTGGCATCCGCATCTATGCAGTGGAGCCCAAAGGTTCACCAGTGCTGTCCGGCGGCGAGCCTGGACCGCACAAGCTTGTCGGTACAAGTCCGGGGTTCATTCCGGACATTCTCAATACCGACATATGGGATGCCATCATCCAAGTGTCCGATGAGGACGCACTGGATACGATGCGGCAGCTTGCTGCCCGGGAAGGGCTACTGCTTGGCCCTTCATCTGGCGCTTCGGTATGGGCTGCCCTTCGCATCGCGAAGGAATTGGGGCCAGGACACCGGGTGCTCTGTATTGCGCCGGATACCGGGGAACGGTATCTGAGCATGGGTATTTTTTAACAAGCAATCATCTGTATAAAAACAAAAAAACGCCCATCAACGTACTTCCATAGAAGACGGCAGACGGCGTTGGAGTGCACTCTTTAGAATAGACATTGGAAAACCGTGTAGGTTAACGATGAACGTCTAGAGGGTGTACTTTTTTTATGGTGATAACTGAATTTTCAGGGCGAAGGCAGATCGGTGGAAACATATCACTTCTTGAAGATTCTAAATTCTATCACCTTCAAAAAAGGCTAGTTCTACGTCATGTCATGGCAAAGAGCATGATACGCGTGGCCGAGAAGCCCCCTGTTGTTGGTTTGGTGCTTTCGCTACCCATTCTAGAGCTGATCCCCTAGTAATCTTGATCATGTTCGTTGGTTCTAATGAACCTGATACACGTTATTGGCTACAATTGGTGGAGGTTTGAATTGTAACGAATCACAGTGACGTTATTTATGAAATGCAGTCGATTTACAGGTTTTAAAGTTATTTTGCAGCGAGATAGCGTGAATTAGGTTCGTTAAATTTCATCTCTCTTCAATATGACCTCAATAAGGTGCGGTGGATTCGTTAGACTTGTAGCCAGAGTTGAAGGAACGAGGGCGCTAAGCAAGGTACTTCTTTGTCTTATCCTGAAAGATTAGAAGAAACATTGGAGCTTCCAGAAACAAATAAAAAAAGTCCTTGCTCTCACACGGATCGCGAACCCGCAGAGAACAAGAACTGAAACTGCAAAGAAACTTATCTGTAATTGTAACAACCTAATCTCAATTACGTTTCACTCAATCACATTTAACAGCCGTTGTTTAATGGGTCAAGGTTGTCCATTCTACACCTTCAGGAAGCAGAGCTGCAATGCGGTCTTTGGCTTCCTTTTTGGTATGCAGCGATTCATCAAGGATCGCCGCCGAACCAGAGTCACTGCTCGTCCGAATCAAACGTCCGAGACCTTGCTTCACACGAAGCAACATATACGGAAGATCGATCTCTTCATAAGGGGAAGAGGATGCATTACGTTTGGCATTGAACACAGGATCCTGCGGGGGATATGGAAGCGACCAGATCATCACGTTGGACAATGACGGCCCAGGCACATCCAAGCCTTCCCAGAGGTTAACCGAACAGAGTACACTTTCCTCATCCTGCTGGAACGCTGCGATTAAATCGCTAATCTCCCGGTCTCCCTCATACATGAACCGCAATCCTTGTGCCTCCGGAACATGAACGATATCCTGCTTAAACGTCCGCAGCTCTTCCATCGTACGGAATAGAATGAGTGCACGCCCCCCACTCGCTTGGAGCAAGGACACCGCGTCACGCAAACGATTTTCGTTTTCGAGGTGACCTGATGTTGCTTCATCCGTAATCTTCATCTGCATTTTATCCGCATAATCATATGGAGAAGCTACCGAGAATGACACAAAATCATCGATACCCAGACTGTCCGCTACATAACGGAATGAATTGTCCACGGATAATGTTGCTGAAGAGAACACAATCGGAATACCCGTATTAAACACACGCTCATTCAGAATTTCCTTCACGGTACGTGGCATAATCGACAATGTCGTCTCATCCTCGTTCTCTTCCGCCCAGCAGATGTAGCCATCTTCCTTACGGAATAGAGATAACGCCGTCTGAATCATATCCAGATGTTCTTCCACGACACGCATCTGATAACCATCCAGCGAGAACAATCCGCTCTCAAATACCAGTTCCTCGCCAATCGCATCCAGCACATTGGTAAGTCGTTCAATCTCACGCAGCAATGGCGGTTCTACCCGAACTTCCTTCCGTTCCGATCCGGGAATCGCCACCGTATACGTATCCAGCAGTCTGAACAATCGCTCACTGCTCTCAATCGCCTCATCCACTCGCTCCGCAAGGGATTCACGAATCTCACCTTCAAGCAAGCGAGTAACCAACTCTTCGAAGATACGATGTTTCAATTTGTAGCTCAGTGCGTTCAGAGCCGCTTCTTCCAGCAAATGCCCTTCATCAAATACAACCGAGCTATGATCCGGAAGCAGTGGCAATTGTCCTTCACGCTTGCGCGCTTCATAGGTCCACACATGCTCCATGTAATAATCATGGGAACAGATAATGATGTCTTTGGAACGACGGTAATGATCGCGAGATAGCGTCAGGCCGCAACGTTGTCTTTTTGGACATACAAAACAATCCTGGAACGGATCCCAGTTGATTTTGTTCCACTGACGATCATTCAGATGTGGATATTGCTTCCGATCCCCGTACGGATGGAATGCTTGAAGTGTTCCGGGAGAATTCACAAAGTCCGGTAGACTCTCGTGCACTTCTTCGATCACCTGCGCATCTTCATCCGCGAATCGTACCGCACTTAATTTGTTCAAACATACATATTGATCAGGGGATTTACCTAGACGTGCATCCACTTGCAGATCCAAGTGCTCTGCCAGCTTCGCAATATCTCCACCTGGTTTCACGAGTTGTTCAATCAAGGACTCGTCGGCACAAGCGATCACCGCTGGTTTCCCCGTATAACGTGCATAACAGACCGCATAGAGCAGATAGACTAACGTCTTCCCTGTTCCAACACCGGCCTCTGCCATAATTGTCTTTTTATCTCCATAGGCCCGTTCGAGCTGGTACGCCATAAAAATCTGTTCATCCCGCACCTCGAAACCGGACTCAGGCAAAATATCATAGAAAACATCGGCAACCCATTCTCCCAGACGGGATACAAAAGGTTCTGCCGGATCATACGCAAAAGGATAACGTTGTGTAGACAATCCTAGGTCAGCCTCCATTCTTATATAGGTGGTGCATTTTTATCTAAAAACCGTCCATAGGGCAAAAGTTAATTATCTCACACCATAAAGTGAGTGACAAGCTTTTTTTGGTAGATATCATGCATAGAACGAGCTAAGAGGGAAAATATATACAGGAATCCATCTTAAGGAAAGGCGGTGCTCCATGAATAACCATTCTTCACCATCCGAGCATTCCCCAGACAAGGCCTCGGACACATTAACAGATCGACAGGGTCACCCCATCACAGATAATCAGAATGTACGCACGGTTGGCAGTAGAGGACCAACGACGCTGGAGAACTATCACTTTCTTGAAAAGATTACACACTTCGATCGGGAGCGCATCCCGGAACGGGTCGTACATGCCCGCGGTGCTGGCGCTCATGGCGTATTCGAAGCATATGGAACGGCAGGAAATGAGCCGGTATCGAAATACACACGGGCACGCCTATTTCAGGAAAAAGGCAAAGAAACCCCTGTGTTCGTTCGCTTCTCAACCGTCATCCACGGCGGACATTCTCCGGAGACGCTGCGTGATCCGCGCGGCTTTGCTGTTAAATTTTATACGGAAGATGGCAACTGGGATCTCGTCGGTAACAACCTCAAAATCTTCTTCATTCGGGATCCACTTAAATTTCCGGACATGGTGCATGCTTTTAAACCCGATCCACTGACGAATGCACAAGATATGGAGCGTTTTTTCGATTTTGTGTCACTCAGTCCTGAAGCTACGCATATGGTGACGTTTCTCTTCTCCCCCTGGGGTATTCCGGCTAATTACCGGCAAATGCAAGGATCGGGCGTCAATACATACAAGTGGGTGAATGAGGAAGGCACGGGCGTGCTCATCAAATACCACTGGGAACCGCTCAAACAAGGCATACGCAATCTGCTGCAGAAAGACGCTAGCGAGATTCAAGGTCAGAATTTCAACCATGCAACATTGGATCTGTACCATGCCATTGAACAAGGAGACTATCCCGAATGGGAACTGAACGTTCAGGTGATGGAGGATGGAGAGCATCCAGAGCTGGACTTCGATCCGCTCGACCCGACCAAGCTATGGCCACAGGATCAATTTCCTTTTTTACCTGTAGGCAAAATGACGCTGAATCGCAATCCTGAGGATTATTTCAATGAAGTGGAACAAGCAGCGTTTGGCACAGGCGTTCTGGTGGATGGACTTGATTTCTCGGATGATAAGCTGCTGCAAGGTCGTACCTTCTCCTATTCGGATACGCAGCGCCATCGGGTGGGTGCAAATTATCTACAGTTGCCTGTGAATGCGCCGAAAAACCGGGTTGCCACCAACCAAACCGGCGGACAGATGCAATATAAGGTGGATCGTGCACCAGGTCAAAATCCGCATGTGAACTATGAGCCTTCCTCGCTTGGCGGACTGAAGGAGGCTACTCCACGTGGTAAGGATCATGAACCGCTAGTGGAAGGTAGATTGGTTCACGAGAAGATTGAGCGTACCAATGACTTTGGACAAGCCGGTGATACCTACAGAGCTTTCGAGGATTGGGAGCGAGACGAGTTGATCAGTAACATGGTCGGTGCGTTGGCAAAATGCAAACCGGATATTCGGGAGCGTATGATCTCTCACTTTACCCAGGCGGATCGTGACTACGGACGGCGTGTAGCTGAAGGGCTCGCATCAGTAACAACAGACGATAGTGCAACAGTACAGCCCAAACATGAACCAAGTGTGGAGCAAGCGGAGCAACGCAGTCGGGAGACGGACGGGTATTAAGATATGTTTTGCTTTTAGATGCTGTACTTTGGACGATATACTTTTGGATGGTCTGCTATGAAAATGTTATGCTTCATTGCCATGAACTTTGGAATAAAGTCATGAGTTAGCTTAAGCGGCGAATCTGCATAGATGCTCTCGTTCGGTTGCACAAGGAAGTACAAGAGCTGTAACCATTTGTTTTGCACACGTATGCATTTGTGTTGTGTCTCGGCATGAAGACCTGCTAAGTTTTATTTTGAATTATGCCCGATGGTATGGTTGCCTCTCGCAGCCTCTGTTGGGCTTTTTTTGTTTTCAATGCTTATCCTCTATTGGTCACTCAGTACATTTGGATGGGGAGAATTGATTATGTGCTTACGTTGAATGGATTGTTGTCTTGAGTTGCACCTTACGGAGGTTGAATGAAGTGGATCATGAGTAAGTGTTGTGCCGTAAGGACGATGAAACAGGGTTATTATATGTTCATTTCGGATGATTCACCGTTAAAATAAGACGATTAGCCAACAAGCGGATTACATGCAGCCTTTGAAACTTGAGCATTGGGACGTAACCACGCCTGACCTGCCTGCATTTAACTCCATCTGATCAAATGA
This sequence comes from Paenibacillus tundrae, assembly GCF_036884255.1. Lineage (NCBI taxonomy): Bacteria > Bacillati > Bacillota > Bacilli > Caryophanales > Paenibacillaceae > Paenibacillus > Paenibacillus tundrae. Next base: position 4,319,249 of record NZ_CP145605.1, read on the forward strand.
TTATTGATGATAACGCTTACAACATTTACCATGAACCTGTGTCACACGGATGCCATTCACTCTGCGAATTGCTATTCTCACCCTTTTTAAGTTGTATGGCACTCCGCACTATTCACAACTTATCTATGTATCCAATTAACCAAGGAGGTCTGCGTAATGAAATTATTTCCTTCCACATCTACCCATGCATCTGCTCGATCGGAACGTTCCTTGAAATCGAAAATGGCTCATATCTGTCTGAGTGCCACATTTCCTCTATTGTTGCTAGGTGGCGGATCAGTTGGTGCTGCGGAAGTGCTAGAGAATAGCTCATCTATTTCTTCTGAATCGGCTGTGGCTAATTCCAATATCACACTTGCTGCTGGGGATCTATATGTGTCACCTAACGGCTCAGCGAGCAACCCGGGAACGATCAACAGTCCGACTTCACTAGCTAACGCGCTTACCCAGATCGCTCCAGGCAAAACGATCTATCTGCGCGGAGGCACGTACAGCTTCTCGGAAACCATTACCATTGAACGTGGTAACAACGGTACATCCTCCCAACGTAAGAATTTAGTGGCATATGGTTCAGAAAAACCTGTTTTTGATTTCTCAGCACAATCGTTCGCCTCCACGAATCGAGGGTTGCAGATGTTCGGCGACTATTGGTTCGTCAAAGGGCTAGAGGTTAAAGGCGCAGGAGATAACGGCATTTTCATCGGGGGCAGCTACAATCGTTTAGAACAAATCGAGGCTCACCATAACAGGGATACAGGTATCCAGATTGGTCGTTATGCTTCGACTGCAGCCAAAAGTGAATGGCCTTCTTATAACGAAGTCATCCGTTCCTATTCCCATAATAACTACGATCCAGATGATGGCGAAGATGCCGATGGTTTTGCCGCAAAATTAACAGTTGGTCCGGGTAACGTATTCGATGGCTGTATTGCCGCCTATAACGTAGACGATGGTTGGGATCTGTATAGCAAATCGGATACTGGCGCCATCGGCGTGGTCACGATCCGTAATAGTATCGCTTTCGCCAATGGAGCAACCGCAGATGGCACTTCAACCTCCAACAGCGATGGCAACGGCTTCAAACTGGGCGGTGAGAAGATCTCCGTGAACCACATCGTCGAGAATAGCATTGCCTTCAATAACAAGAAGCATGGCTTCACATATAACAGCAATCCTGGTTCAATCCAGATGAAAAATAACACGTCATGGAACAATGGGCAGAGCAATTTTGCCTTCGATAAAGGCACACACATCTTCACCAACAATCTGTCCTTCCAAGGCGGCGCAAGCGACAAAACAAGCGGAACCGACGTCAGCAGCACCAATGTCTGGTGGAAAAACAAAAAGAGCGTTAACGACAAAGGTCTTCTCGCTAGCGCAGCCGACTTTGTCTCCCTCGTACCTTCGGTAACACGTAGTGCAGATGGCACACCTATCTTGGGTGATTTCCTGAAGCTTGCGAATGGCAGCGATCTGATTGGTTCGGGCACGCCATCTGGGACGAATGTTGGAGCGAGGTAAGTTTAATTTGGATTGAGTTTGAATAGCAAATCCCCTTCGTCAAACCAGTTGGTAGCGTGGTTATGACCAAGGGGATTTTTGTTATGTATGTTATAGAAATTTTACAACACTCCACAGACTCTATCTAATCTCTAACTCATGCACCTCGATACATTTTTTATTGATCCAGTCTATTGCTAAATCTGCTTCATCTTTTAGTATTACCCCTCGCTTGCACTTATACTGAAAATTCTCTTTTGCCCATAAGAGTATGATTTTTGTGAATTCTAAAGTCTCAAGTTTACATGTACCGTCCTCTTCATCATCTTCAGCAAAGATGTCATCAATGGTTGTGAAAATTTTATCAGATCTAATTATGTTCACATTCCCCCCACCCTCGTATAAAGTTGACTTTCCTGCTATTAACTCAAGTAATTTTTCGATTTCATCCTTCACAGTAGCAAAATCGCTAAAAATATCCGAACCCAGTGAATCACTAATCGAGTAGCCATTCTTTAAAGATGTATCCATACTGAAATCCAAAATAACTTCATTAAAATCTTCATTATATTCAGTTATGTATTGATATTTTATCATGTCGATATCTCCATTCTTCTTAATTAAAACCGGTATACTGATGTGATTTTTCCATTTTATATAACAAATTCAAATTCAATAGTCATTCCGTTATTAATAGCTAAGGATTAGCATATAAGAACTTTATATTTTCCCTATATTTGTACACATTAAAATACTTCCCATCTATACAGCAAGCTCTTTCATCCATTGCCATTCTAACGCCCATTGCTCTCTATTCCTTAATAGATCACATATTCTGGCTTATTAAGCGCATCTTGTTTTTGCTTTGTTCAAAGTCGATACTGCTTAAGCAGTACCATTAAAACCAAAACAGAAAGTCATTCAGGTCTCTCTTTTGATGCAACAAACGAAACAAAGACACCAAAAAAACAGGTCAATTAAGGTAGTGTCTGACCATAATTAACCTGCTTGATGTATCGGTAGAGCGTTATTTCGGCTATAAAATTAAATCATCTTATGTGCTTACACCCGTGTTGACGAAATCTTTATACGGATACGTTAATTGTGTTATTGGTTGAATGATGGATTCATTCGGCACCAGATGGTCTTTTTATGGAGATCTGTCACAAAATTAATCAATATCTCCATTATCAAGTGCATCTAAAGTTTCATCGCTTATATCAAGTGGCTCCCTTTCAACTCGATTTGCAAGCGAAAGAAGATCAGTAGCACCAGCTACATTTAAATAGCCTGACCTTATAAAGAAATGCCCCCCTCTTTCATATAGCTTTATTGCTGGCTCAAACAAATCTTTATTATCAATAGCAATTTGATTACCTTCATCTATGAGTGCGTTTAACTCTAAATAACTTTTTGCAATATCTCTAACATAACTATTGTCAATCTTCTGTAATATTTTCAAACCATCAACATTCGCTTGTGTCTGAGTTATCGAATTTGAAATGATAATAAAAGGATACCTACACGCCCCAGGATAATACTGGAGGAATATTGATGATCTTCTTAAGTATTCTTTACTCAAATGAACATGTGATCTTGCTTGTTTGTTTCCAATACAACTCCAATCTATTGCAGAGATACGCTTAACTGCCTGATTAAAATTTCCCATTAATTATTTCGCTCCATCTTCTTTATTTTTATTGCTCAAGAACCTTTTTCGAATAATATTCATACGCTCCAGGGAGTTCAAATGAAGGTTGATTGGAAGCTACATCATGTGCACCAGGAGGATCTGATCCAAAATCATCACTATCTTTTTGATACGAACCAGGATTTTTATATGGGTAGCCTTGTTTCATTTTTTCACTTTCAGTTAGTTCATGTTTAGCTAACTCTTGAAACCACTTTTTTTGTTTTGGATCCAACTCACCTTTTTGTGCTTCTTTCCATATAAATCCAACATCTAAATCAGGAGTAAAGTGGCCAACTCGATAACTTTGACTATCTAAAGGAATTTTATGTGTATCAAAAAACATGTGTTGTTTCATAGCCTTAATTTCTTCTATTGTCATACCAGTATTTTTTGCAACCCATTCAATATCAGTCATACCCACACTTCTAATATTATCATAGTCCTTTGATGCAGCTTTATATTCTTTTTCTTGAAATTTATCAATAAATGTGGGTCTATAATCGTCTACACGCTTATATTCATTCCAATCAACCTTTTTAAGGGCAGGGTTTGATTCAGGAAAATTACCCTTCCCGCCATTAGCCGACCCTGCTTTTTCTGAACTCTTTCTCTTCGCCTGTTCGGCCTCCTCAATATATCCTTTCATCTTCTTTACGGATGGATGGGAAGATGGCAAACGGAGAGGCCCTTGGCGGCCAGGTATGCTCCCACGAATCATTTGAAATCCCATAAAAATCTGTCCAGCCTTCAGACTTATAACCATCCATTTTGCATAATCCTCTGAAACAGGTCTACCCGAAAATGGATCAATACCGAGCTCAAATGCCTTAATCTGGAGTGCAAATATGTCCTCTCCAGGAGGTTCGACATTCACAGCTTGCATTTTATTAAAATCCAGATGTCCTTGATCCTTCTCATAAGCTTGTAGAGAGGCCTGATCCGCAACACCATTCTCATTGACAGGAAGCCATATCCACCTACCATAAAAATTAACATGAGCCATCCGGTAGCCTTTATCACCTGAGCCAGTACCACTTGAATTAGTCATCATAGCCGCTGCGCCAACAGCTCCAGCTGCACCACCCAGACTCACACTCTGAGCATCTGCATCCTCGAAACGTGTGGCGATATCCCTTAACTCCTTAGAGGTATTCACCATACTCTCTAGCGCCTTATCCAGTATAGAACCTGATCGCTCAAATTCATAGAAAAACCGCTCTTGTGTTGCCCCCATCCACATCAGCCGGACAAACATGATCTGCCTTGTCAGTTCACCACGTATCTGTTCTAACTGTTGTCTCGCCTGCTCCACCTGAGTCGATACATGATGTAGCTGTTCAGGGGTAATTTTAATTGTACTCATACGATTCTCAACTCATTCAAAATAGGATTATCCCATGTTAGCAGAAGTTTGATCTTGTTTCATCCAGCATAACTCCTAAATTTATCCACCAAAAACTTATACTGGAGCCCTAGTACGAATCCCACCTCGCCCTATTTAATTCAAATTTGAATTGTACGAGTCTGAATACCGACAATTAGACCTAGTTCTTTATATCCATTTGCTGTTACCACTCGCTAGTTTGAAACTATCTGAAGTTGAGTCGTTCTTCTCATGGTACGCATACCTCATTTTGCTATGATTTATTATAATGTTTTGTAATTTCACCTAGCTGTATTCAATCTGTAACCTTATATTATTTCAGAAGATTTTTAGTGAGAAAGGATGTCCTGCATTTATGTTCATTGTCCATCTACTACTCGCTCTAGCACTTTTGAGCGGATCAGGCAGTTCGAGCAATACGACTGTTGCCCAACAGGAGAACTACAAACCATACCTCCAATTTACTTCTTCAGAACAAGTTCTGGAATCTGGGTTAAAGCCTTTTCGGCCTAGTAGCGAGATCGATTTTTCAAATCCTAATCAGGTGGAGCAGACTGTGAAACTTCTTAGAGAGAAGCATTCTGAGATCTTTCTATCTACGGACTTCAACAGTGAAGAAACGTTTGATTTTGGAGGTCAATTAAAGCCTCTGAACAATATCCCAGTGAATGTAAGTTTTGATCACGGCCCTCTTAAGATACATATTACGAAGGCTCAACTCATGGAAGCAAGCGATATTCCTCAAGAATCTCAGAAAAACATTTCTATATTAAATCAAGGAGAAATCAGCACTAAAATCAACTATTTAGACATCCTCTACTCTGTGGAAAATACATCCGAAGAGAATATCGGTTTTTATGGCCTGAACTCCGTTCATCCAAACACGGGTGATCCAATCTCTTCAGATCGAAATTTTATGAGATCTTTATTAGAATATAATCAGTATGACGGAGTGGTTATCGATAATAAAAATTATGGTCTAGTTTATACAGATGACCCAAATGAACTTCAGTCTATTGAGCTTGTTTTCAACAAAGTCTATGACTATGAAACTGGAGAAACCATTGCGGAGCCCATGTCGCTCATTATTCCTCTTAATACTGAAGAGTTAAAATGATTGATTCTAAACCTTATGTAGCATAGCTTTATAATGTTAGGGCTTTACAGCTCAAACTCCACTTGCTTTTCATTTTACAAGTGGAGTTTATTTTTTGATATCATATTCAATTGGCGGAAAAGCAACGCTAGCATTTCAAACCACAAATTAAGGAGCTACATTCCCCGCGTTGCTATTCTGTTCGACTTTTGATGTAGGTAATTGAATCATTGGCGTATTTGATCCACTTACATATGGCAGTGCTCCATCCCATTTCTTAATGGTTTCGTATTCAACGAGTTGACTCGATAATGATTGTTGAAGCTCTTTATTTGCTTTTGCCTGACCTTCAGCTTCGATCAATAGTTTGTCTGCATTACCTTGTGCCTCTACGCGCTTGCGCTCTGCTTCTTTCTTCGCAATCTCAAGTTCAGTTGTCTTACGTTCCAGTTCTTGCGAAGCCTCGACACGCTTATCAATGGCTTCCTGAGTTTTAGCATCAGGTTGAGGAACACCTACGGTAACGTTAGATACAATAAAGCCTAGTTCTTTCACATCATCAGAAAAACGCTGTTGGACGTCCACTCCTGCCTCGGATGACTTTTCACCATACACATCAATGACAGTAAACTTGGAAATACCTTTACGGGCTGCGTCACGGAAACGTGTTTTGAGATATGTATCCTCAATTTCTTGAATGCTTATGGGTCCAAATGTGTTGAAAATAGAAGATACTTTACTTGGTTCTACCTGGTAGTTGTAAGCAAAATCGATTGTGATGTTTTTCCCGTCAGAAGTAGCAATCTGGATATCTCTGTATTCAACCGTTTGAATTCGAATCGGATATTTCGTCACTTTATCAAACGCTCCAACGAGTTTCCATCCTTGACTCAGTGTACTATCTTTTACCCCGCCGTTTGGTGAATACACGACCCCAACATAACCATTCGGAATTCGTGTGACAAAGAAGGTTACCAGCAATACGCCCACAATAATAACCAATGCAACCGCAATGGCCCCTGCTCTAAACGTCTTTGAATTTTTCATCTGCATTCTCCTCTTGTTTGAATTTATCGTACTTTTTCAGAATTCTACTACCTATTTTATTGAATAGCGGGATCATTAATGCCCATAGAATAAATGCTAGGATTATTATTAAAATGATTCCCCCAATAAATGGCATGTTTGTCCTCCTCTCTTTGTATCCGGCGCAAACCTGATCTGTACGAAGTAACCCCATAGTTAAATTCATCTGCTCTTCATCTACATTCATTAAACACATCCATTTATATGTTACTTCCCCGTACATCTAATTAATAACTATAAGTTATATCCGTATTTATATATACTTTGTAAATACGTATTCGGTTTCACAATATCTAGCACTTCTTGTAGCTTTAGAACATTGAATAGGATTCGATCCAACTTATTTTAAGGCTTGTGAGCATTCATATTGAACTACTTTAGGCACATCGGCTTTATAAATGCTCTCACAAAAAAGAGCCATCCGTTTGATGGCATCTTCAAATTCAAATCTTTTTTTGTCCTAGTTTCATCCAAATGTAATAACAGAATCCTCACCATATGTACAAGAAACCAACATGTATTTTAGTCTAATTTCTCTCTACGTGTAAGAATATATAAGTTCTCTCATCCGATAACGCTTCGGAAAAATTAAAGTCTAACCGATCAAAGCCTCTAACGTCCTTTATGTCTGTAATCTTATGCTCCGCCATATAACGCACCATCTCACCTCTGGCCATCTTGGCACGGGTTGCCTTTTCAACAAGCTTTCCTTCGACCATCTGTCCAAATACACATGTGATGAACTCTGTTTTCTCGCTCAGGAAAAGCGTGATATTCTTGCTATACTCTTTGGAAGCTAGATTCAGGATGCTGTTACTTTCCGCTTGAAGCTGATCTGCCAATCTGCTACCCCAGAATTGATAGAGTGACTTAAACCCTGGACCTTGCAACTTGCCCTGCATTTCCAAGCGATATGGAGTGACACCATCCAAAGGCCGTAACATACCGTAGAAGCCGGATAAAATGCGTAAATGCTGCTCCAGATATGCCAGTTCCTCCTGTTGAAAAACACCCGGTGCCATATATTGATACTGAATTCCTTCATAGGCATAGATGGCTGGCGTAAGATTTGTCTTCAGATTCATATTCTGAATTCGCTCCACATTCTGCTCGGCGATGGCATCGTTACACTTCCACATTGCTTTAAGTTCGTCGTAGGTTAATTTCTGAAGCAAACTCAGAAGTTGCTCAGTTTCGTTTATAAATTGGGGTAACTGCTTTGATGCCATCAGATCGGTATCAACCTTCATCTTTTTGGCTGGTGAAATAATCATTCGTATCATGGTGATCATCCTTAATCTGCTGTTGTTTTGTCGTTATTCATTGTACAGGATTGGACAGATGAATCCAATGATGAGGCAGATTAACTTTTACCCAGGTCTTCCTGCCCCTTGACCAAATGGGGTTTTAAGACTACATTATCCTGAAGAATATTCGATTCTGATCAATCCGCGAGAGGAGGAGCTCTTATTACACAATCCTATGACGTCATTATCGTTGGAGCAGGCTCCATGGGGATGAGTGCAGGTTATTATCTGGCACGAAGCGGGCTTAAAACCCTGATGATTGATGCTTTTGATCCCCCACATACCGAAGGAAGTCATCATGGAGAGTCCCGATTAATTCGCCATGTTTACAGCGGAGGGCCTGATTACATCGCGTTGGCGCTTCTTGCCCAGAATTTATGGCAAGAGCTAGAGGATACAACGGGCAACAATCTGCTTGTTCGTTCAGGGGTTATCAACCTGGTTAATCCAGAATTCCACTCGTTTCGCGACCGGTTGACTCATGCAGATGATGCCGGAGTAAGGTATGAAATACTGCGTGCAAACGAAGTGATGAATCGCTGGTCAGGGATTACGATACCTGAACATTATGAAGGTATGTATGAACCGGATGCTGGTTATCTGTTCAGTGAACGCTGCGTTCAGACTTATCGGCAAGCCGCAGAACAAGCAGGTGCCACCCTGCTAACGCATACTCTTGTGGAACATGTGGAATGCGGATCTCAATCCGTATCCGTAAAAACCGCTGGAGGAGATACATATCACGCTAGTAAGCTCATACTTAGCACAGGTGCCTGGTTTCAGACATTGAAACCGTTTGTGAATCTTCCGATTCGAGCCGTTCGCAAAACGGTAGGATGGTTCGATGCACCGGAAGAATTGTTCGGAGAAGAACATTTTCCTGGTTTCACCATATCCGAACAGGCCGGTATTTATTATGGATTTCCCAGTATCAGCGGGGCTGGAGTGAAGATCGGCCGTCATGATACGGGACCTACATGGATGCCAGGAGAGCAACAGACACCGTTCGGAGCGGAAGAAACAGACGAGGGTGAACTCCGAAGGCTGCTTGAGCTTCGAATGCCACTAGCGGCAGGCCAATTGAAGCGTGGCAGTGTATGCAAATACGAAATGACGCCCGACGAGGACTTTATTATTGATCGTCATCCGATGCATGAGCATGTTTGGCTTGCAGGAGGATTCTCGGGTCACGGCTTCAAATTTGCAAGCGCAGTTGGTCAGATTCTGTCCGATTTAGTCCAGACAGGGCATACGGATCAGGATATTAGCAGCTTTGCCCTGTCCCGATTCGCCAAGACCGGCATCTCATCATCACTATAGATCCAACAGACGTGCAGGGACACCATCAATCATTGTCGATTGGCGTCCTTGCACGTCTTTTTTTCATGAACACGTTTAATATAAGAAAATGATTCTGGTGATGCTTGCTTAAAGCAGGATGGATTACATCATTAGGTCAATTCGTTTTAAACTTCGCCGCTTGCTCCTGCATTGTTGAGGTCACCTCTCACCAGAAGCAGACAAGTTCTGTACGCCCCCAAGGACATCATCCTTCTCACGCTCTACGGATTCGATCTCGGAAGCAATAGCTTGTACGCTGTGCTTGCACTGTTCACTATATCCAACCTCTCCCCCCAATCCGTTAAACTGTCGAAGCATAGTGGTGAAACGTTCCAGCTCTCCATCATCCCAACTAGAGATACTTTCATAAAAGGTTGATTCCTTCTCCTTCAGGGCACTCATCGTCGTCTGTTGACCACGCTCCGTTAGTGACAACAGTACGCCGCGCCGATCATCGAGGTCTTGCTCCTTTCTCACATATCCCGACTTTTCGAGCTGCTTAATTAGACGACTTACCGAGCTGCGATCCATTGCAGTCGCCTCTGCCAATACTGCGGCACTTGTTGGGCCATAAGAGTACAGCCACCGTACGAGATGAAAAGCGGCAGGCTGCAACGTTGCATCAAAACGCTCAGCAGATCGGACATTGAGCGCATGCGAAGCGCTAATCAAGGCATGAATCTGCTCGCCAAGCGCCAGTTCCAAGGTTCCTCTATCTTTTGTTTTGATTACATGCTCACTCATTTTGTTGTTCCCTCCCCTTGATATACTAAAACAGGTCTAAGAATATATAGTTGACAAATATCAATTAATATTCAATTAATATAAATAGTTGATTTATATCAATTATATCTACCGACTTTGTACCTGTCAAAAGGAGACTTAACTATGAAAACAACACATCCTATTATCGTAATCACCGGAGCAACAAGCGGATTAGGGCAGCTTGCTGCCATAGAACTTGCCAAACGCGGTGCGCAGCTTGTACTCGTAGCCCGTAGCGAAGAGCGTGCCGAGGCAACTAGAAACAAAATCAGGGCACTCGTGTCCGCTGCCAAAATTCAATTTCACTTCGGAGACCTATCCTCGCTGAGTGATGTAAAGCGTGTTGGGCTTGAAATGGCAGCCGCTTATCCGCGTATCGATGTACTTTTGAATAATGCCGGACTTCATGCATTTGAACAGAGAGTTACTTCCGATGGGTTTGCCGAGATGATTGCCGTGAACTATTTGGCACCTTGGTTGCTCACGCATACGTTGCGAAATTCCCTGATTCAGTCTGGTAGCGCTCGCGTTGTGAACGTCGCATCTGAAGCCTCACGGAATCACGGCCAACTGGTGCTGCCGGATGACTTGGTAGACACCACTCCTTTTACTGCACGCGGTTCCTCTCCGATCTATGGCAAAACCAAATTGCTCAATATTATGTTTACCGGTGAACTAGCCAGACAATGGGATGGAACCGGGGTTTGTGTGAATGCCTTGAATCCAGGTTTCAATGTCACTGGTCTTGGACGGGAGCTTTGGTTCGCGAGTGGGCTTGAGCGCATTCTAACGTTTCTACATGTCGGTGACCCACGCAGGGGGGCAGACATCATAACTCGTTTGGCTGTGGAACCGACATTTGGAAAGGTATCGGGGGGATATTTCAATGTTGGCAGCGGAGCAGCAATTGATCCGGTAGCTCCTGGTGGGGATGCCAGAATGCAAAACAAACTATGGACGATGACACGCCAACTACTGGAAGAACGTGGCCTGCTTGATTAAGTAAACACTGTCTCCCTCAGTAAAAACGTAAAAAAAGTCTTTCAGAATAGATCTGAAAGACTTCTCTTATGAAGACCCACACACTGCTGCACAATCATCGAAACGGCTGCTAATATAATCTTGCGTACGTGAATCCATTGGATCAGTGAATATGCTGTGGGGGTGAGCATTCAACGACTTCACCATTCCGAAAAAAAACCTACGCTTTCGAGCCAAACTCAAACAGCGCGCACCGATTAAATATCGATGTGCGCTGGTGGCTTAGATTTTTTCATTTTTTCATCTGTCTGTTGACAGGGGGATGATCAAATTAGCAACTTGTTGGTTTTTGAGCACTGTTGTTTTAATGATCATGTCTACATCTTATCTCACTCTCACCTTGTAAAATCATGCTGCCCAATGGTCAACAGTGTTGGTCTGCTCTTACTCCACAGCGAGGTGGCAATCTTCGGATTGTAATAATAGAGCGCACCATGTGTTGGGTCAGCGCCGTTCAAAGCCTTACGTGCTGCTTTGTACGAGGTTGCCGTCGGCTTCTGATTGAACTGTCCATCGTCTACTGCTGTAAACTGACCTTTCTGGAAAATAACCTTCGGAATCGACGAAGGGAATTCTCCCGAGTGTACCCGGTTTAACACAACAGCTCCGACAGCCACCTGTCCCTCAAAAGATTCCCCTCGTGCTTCCCCATGAATCAGCTTGGCGAGCTGGCGTAGTGTGTTGCCTTCGGCTTTGACCTTATGGTTCAGCCTATTCAGCGTTTTCGGGCCTGCCACACCATCGGCGCTCAGTCCTTGCGCCTGTTGGAATTCGCGGACAGCACTCTTGGTAACGGTACCGTAATACCCCGTCATTCCTGCGTCAAAGTAACCCAGATTGCTTAATTGCTCCTGCAATTGCAGCACATGTTCACTACGAACACCTTGTTCCAGCTTCTGCGCTCCCGCAGAAGGGGCTGCTACTGTAAGACCAAGAGCCATTGCGCAGGTACCGAGGAGCATACCAACCTTTCCTGCTCGTTTGTTCGTTTTTCTCCCTCTCTGATGGGTTACTTTACGACTTACGGTTATAGAACCTTCACTCACACTATGCTGTTGATTCATCATATTCTTTTCATTCATTGCACGCATATGATCCATTTCAAAATTACGCTTTATCATGTCATTACCCTCCATTTTTCTGAATCCAGATCCCACTTCTTCCCCTGAATTCTCACGGTTCGACATCCCGAGTGTCATTATAGGATATCACCCAAGGGGCGTCTATCGGACCGATGGAGCATGAAAAAATGAGTCTTGAACATAGCAAAAAGAGGCATGAGCCCATGGTCGTATCAGGGTCACACCTCTTCTTGTATCAACCTTGTACCGCTTGCCCAACCTACATTTCCGTAGGCAGACAGACCCGCACAAAAGTTGCGCTTAATTTAATTACAATTACTCAGCCAGCTCTTGTCCTTTCGTTTCCCGACCCCAGAACAGCACAGCTGCTGCACCAATGAGGATGGTTACGAAGAAAATGGTGAAGATCAGGCTGATTGGAACTGCACGTTGAACCAGCATGCCGACCATGAATGGTGCAATGACACCCCCAATCCGGCCAACCGATGTAGCTAGTCCAACGCCTGTTGAACGAACCGAAGTTGGGTACAATTCCGGGCTGTAAGCATACAGTCCGCCCCAAGCTCCCAAATTGAAGAATGACAGACAGATTCCAGCGGCCAAGATCGTGGCTTCCGTCGTTGCTAGTCCAAACGCAATGGCACTAATCGCGGTCAAGGTAAGATACACGACAAGTACGAATTTGCGACCATAACGTTCAATGAAGTAAGCCGCGGTAAAGTATCCTGGTAGCTGTGCAATCGTCATGATCAACACGTACTGGAAGCTTTTGACAAGCGTAAATCCTTTAGCCATAACTACCGAAGGCAACCACAAGAACATGCCATAATAGGAGAAAATTACGGTAAACCACAAGATCCACAGCATCAACGTTGTACGGCGATGAGGTGCTGACCAGACTGTAGCCACTTTTTCGCGGAACGTGATTTTATGCAGCTTCGTATGATTTTTATACCGTGGTGGGTCTTGAATGGCACGGCGCAGATACAATGCATAGAACGCCGGAAGTGCTCCGATGGCAAAGGCAATTCTCCAACCGTACTCTGGGATAACAAAGTTAGCAATGAGTGCCGATACAATCCAGCCTCCTGCCCAGAAGCTCTCCAATAATACAACCGCACGCCCACGTTCTGCCGTAGGCATCGATTCCGATACTAATGTAGAGGCCACGGGTAGCTCTCCACCAAGTCCGATTCCTGCAACCAGACGCAACGCACACAGGACTGCAAATCCGGTAGCCAGGGCAGAGAGACCGCTTGCAATTGTGAAGATTAAGAGCGTCCACATCAGAATAGCCTTACGTCCGAAACGGTCTGCAAGTGCACCTGCAAGCAAGGCACCTAACGCCATACCGATAGAGTTAATACTTGTTAACACGCCGACTTGTCCAGGGCTGAGGCTCCATTCCTTGGCAAGTGCAGCCACGATGAAGGAGATCATGCCGACCTCCATCGCATCAAACAGCCAGCTCATGCCGGCGCTGAACAGCAGCTTGCGCTGCTTGGGATTCCGCAATACTTCCAGTTTGCTCATCACTTATAGCTCCCTTGATCTCTATGTAATCATTCTGACATACTAAACCATTATTATGCAGAATGATGCAGAAATCAATGCAAAATACGCAGAAGCGTTGATCTGATCTTAGAACCTTACCCTTTGAGTGAACCTGCTGTTAGACCTGCAACAAAATAACGCTGGAGCAGAAGGAACAGCACAATCATCGGAATAGCTGTAATCATCACACCCGTGAGCATCATCGGATAGTTGGTCACGTATTCGCCGCGGAACTGCATAAGCGCGAGTGGTAACGTCAGCTTGGATTTACTTGTAAGCATGAGCATTGGAATCAGCAGGTCATTCCAAACCATAACGAGCAAGAACGTTGCTGTCGCTGCAAGCGACGGTGCAGCCAGTGGCAACGCGATCTTGGTGTACAACCTCCACTCACTGGCTCCGTCCATACTTCCTGCTTCCAAGATCTCTGCGTTAAGCATGCGCATGAAACCTGTCAACATAAATACCGAGACAGGCATCAGCATGGCAGCCGACACAATGATAAGTCCTGTCAGACTGTCCGACCATCCCAGTGTACGTGTTAGGGAATATATCGGCAGCATACTCACCTGGGAAGGAACGATCAGACCTGCTACGAACAGGGCAAATACAATTTTGCCTACACTTCCACCCCAGCGCACAATCGCGTATGCAATCATACTGCTCAGTAACAACTCGATTGCAACCGTACCTAGCGTCACGACTAAGCTGTTTCCAAAATATTGCCACATAGGCTGATTACGAAACATACCAATAATGTTGTCCCACGTAAATGGATCAGGCCAACTGAATGGACTGGTGAAGAAATTACTGCTTGTTTTGAACGAGGACACAAATACAAAGTATAGCGGCACAATGATGAGTAACGCGTACACCAATAGAATTAGTCGATTGAACCATTTTAAAACCATATGAACTCCCTTCTGCCTAAGATCTGCTTCAATCTCAATAGTTTACTCGGTCAGCGCGCAGTGCCTTGAACTGCAACAGCGTCAAGAGCGCGAGCAATACGAGGAAGATCATCGAACCGGCAGAAGCCAGACCAAATGAATAGCTGCCAAAGGCGGTATGATAAATATATGTCGTCAAAATTTCGGTTGCATAGTTCGGACCGCCGTCCGTCATTGTAAAAATGAGGTCAAACGCTTTAAACGATTGAATCGTGGTATATGCCACAACAATGGTTGCTGAAGGAGCAAGCAACGGCCAAGTCACGGTACGGAATACCTGCCACTTGCTGCCTCCATCCATTCGAGCCGCTTCGTACAGTTCTGCTGGAATGCCTTGCAGACCTGCGATGAACACAATCATCATCTGTCCGGCATGGGCCCAGACCTGTACTGCAGCGATAGAATAGATGGCAATCTTGGGATCACCGATCCAGTTACGAGCTATACTGCTCATACCCGCCTCATTCAAGCCGTAGTTGATCAATCCAATGGATGGGTCATACATAAATGCCCAGA
This sequence comes from Paenibacillus tundrae, assembly GCF_036884255.1. Taxonomy (NCBI): domain Bacteria; kingdom Bacillati; phylum Bacillota; class Bacilli; order Caryophanales; family Paenibacillaceae; genus Paenibacillus; species Paenibacillus tundrae. The sequence goes on from NZ_CP145605.1 coordinate 4,334,564, forward strand.
TTAGTCCGACCGATACAGAGGACAGTATGGTAGGCAAGAAATACAACGCACGAAGCACAATACGTGTCTTTGTATTACGAACCAAGAGCAAGGCAAGTACAAGTGAAATAAACGTTTGAGCGATAACTACCGTTAACATGAATTCTACGTTGTTGCCAAAGGCTTTGCGAAATACGATGCTGCTGAGACTGTCCTTATAATTATCCAGCCCTACAAATGCATACGACGGGGATACCCCGTCCCAATCCGTAAAGGAGTAGAACAGCCCCGTCAATGTAGGAAATACGAACAATCCAACGTACAGCAGCAACCCAGGTAACAAGAACAGGGATAGCTGAATACGGTTTTTCATCGTTTATTTCCCGATATGCTGATCAATGATCGCCTGTGCCTGCTGCGCTGCTTCTTCTGGCGAAGTACCGCTTAGCACAGCCTGGATGGAGTTCGTAACAGCCTTTTGGTTATCTCCATTCAGGATGGTGAACCGTGGCTGGAACACGGTCTTTTTGCTTGCCCATTCTCCGGCAACTTGAAGCTCAGGTGTATCGTATTTTACATCATTAACCGTTACATTCTGTCCGGTCTGATTAGCATACTCGCTAGCTACTTCCGGTTTGCTCAAGAACTCAATGAACTTCTTCGCTTCTTCCGGATGCTTCGACTTGCTATTCACTGCAAGCATAAATGTAGTTGTATGCACACCTTCATACTTTGCCTGATCAGCACTTACTGTAATCGGTGCAAGCAATTTTTGCTCCAGATTCGGGTTTTGCAGCTTGTTCTGAGCAAGTTGATATGATCCGCTTGCGAGCATTGCTGCTTTTTCCTGAATAAACAACGCACCTGCCGCAGGGTCTTTCGTACCCAGTGCATCCTGCTGGAAGTATCCTTTATCGTTCAGCTCTTTGATCTGAGTCAACGTTTTTACCCAGAACTCATCCGTCAGTTTGGCTTCGCCTGCTTCTACTTTGGTAAAAATGTCGTCGCTCGGCGCATTGTTCATGACCATCGTGTTCATGAATTGGCCTGGACCAATATCCGCTCCGGCAAAGGCAATTGGAATGATGCCATTGTCTTTCAGCTTCTGGCATAGCGCCAAGAAACCTTCCCAATCCGTCGGTGGCGTCAGACCATACTGTTCAAACAGCTTCACATTATAGATGGGATCGTTATATACAAGTTGATACGGAACCGCATATTGCTTGCCATCATGTTGTCCTGCTTCAATCAGCTTTGAATTGAAAGCAGACAAGAACGATGATCCCGTCAGATCCGTGAACAACCCAGCTTTGGTGAAGGCTTCAAATTGTGCACCCGGGAAGGATGCAAAGACATCCCCGACCGAACCATCACTGATTTTGGATTGTACGGTGGATTGATACTGATCCGAAGGTAATGTCTGCATTTCCACCTCAATGTTTGGATTTTCCTTTTCAAACGCGTCGATGGTCTTATTCAACGCTTCTACATCTTCTCCACGCCAGTGGATGAAGCTGATTTTCACTTTACCTGAACCCGAGGAACCATTCTCTCCGGATGCCGCTTCATCTCCGCCACCGCAAGCCGACAGTACGATGGACATGACCAGCATACTGATAAGGGGCAGGATATACTTTTTCTTATTTTTCATTAAAGACGACCTCCTGAGGATGATTAATGTAAGTTGCACAAATGTTTCACACTGGGCACTCCGAGTGCAGTACCATCTTCCGATCGCTGTTATCCCCAGATTTCTCTGAATCATTTCTTTTAATGGTTAAAATCCGGGGATAAAGGCGAGCGCTACGCTTCTTCAGATCGGTTCTGCCCTCTCCGTTAAAGTGTAAAAAAAGTTAACTTACTTAGTTGGTAGTAACGGAGTGCTGCTTTTGTCTTGTTTTCCATTGGTCACGAATGATCGGCATAACTGTTCGTCCGAAGATTTCGGCTTCTTCCAGATGTGGATACCCAGAGAGAATGAATGTGGTCACACCCAAATCCCCATACTCCATCAAGCGTTCCGCGACCTGTTCTGCTGTACCCACGATAAGGATGGCTCCGCCGGAGCGTACGACAGACAATCCTGTCCACAGGTTAGGACCTACTACAAATTGCTGTTTCTCCGACAGTTCCCGTAGCTCGTTTTGTCTACGTTGGTTAGTAGCATCCGTCTCGGCAAAGGCTGCTTTGGCCTTCTCGATTGCCTCTGGCGGTACTTTGCTGATAATCTCCCAAGCAGCTGCCCATGCTTCTTCTTCCGTATCCCGAATGAGCACTTGCGCACGCATGCCATAACGCATCTGACGATCTTGTCCTGTTTCCGCTTTTACCTGTTCACGAATGACCTCGATCTCTTCGATCTGCTCTTGGATCCAATCATGAGGTTCGCCCCACATAAGGAATGTATCGGCATGTTCCACAGCAACTCGCTTTGCAATCGGGGAGCTTCCTCCCAAATAGAATGGTGGATGAGGTTTCTGTACTGTCTCCGGCATGCCTACTGGGCCTTTGAAGCTATAGTGTTGACCTTTAAACTCTGGATATGGATCATTGGACGCATCCGCATTCGATTGTGCACCACTGCCTGCGAATTCAGTCAGATTGAGTCCTGCGGACTGGGTCCACGAACGTTTCATGACTTCCATATACTCGCTCGCACGTACATACCGCTCATCATGTGCATGTGCCAGCGGATCACCCAGCTCTTCTAGGTCTCGGATTGAGCTACCTGTAACGACATTCATCATCGCGCGGCCTCCCGAGAGCTGATCCAGAGCCGCACCCATACGTGCAGCAAGAACCGGTGTAACCAGACCAGGGCGAATAGCGACAAGGGGACGCAATGTCTTGGTATGACTCATCACAGCTGAGCCGACCACCCACGCATCCAGACAGGCTCCCCCTGTCGGAATAAGTACGAATTCGAACCCTGCCGTCTCCGCCGTCTGTGCTACCTGCACCAGATAATCCAGACTCGGTGCTCGTTCTGGTTCAACTCCTACATACTTACCATCCCCTGCTGTTGGCAAAAACCATCCAAACTTCATCTCTTCCTGTTCGCTCACCAAAGTCATTCCCTTCTATGAATAAATTGCTCTAAAAATGTTCCACTTAAGCACTTCGGTGACAGAAAACCTTTCGAGCCCTCTTGTCCCCAGGTTTTTTCCATTCCCTTTTAAGGGGAAACCCGGTGACAAAGGCGCACGCTTCGCTTCTTCAGGTCTTTTCTGTCTCCTACGTTGTCGTGTCATTCTTTAAATTAAATTTATTAGGTGTACACAAACTCCAAATACCAATTAATTAACTTGGTTTAATAGGTATGGACATCATATCAATTGATTTGTCTGTGATCAATGTCATTTCGCGGCAATTTTATTTTGTCATTTTGTGGTCTTTTCTCAGAATTAGGTCACGTACATCTTGAATATGTATAAAACCCACCTGTATAATAGGTTATAAATGAACCTTTGCGATCGTATCTACAATACTTATATATTAAAGAGGTGTTCCCGATGATCGAGAGCATGAAGGAGGACCACCACGAGTTTTTGGATATTATTTTCTTCACTCCATCTGAATTCGAGAAAGCCGGTGGCGCCTGGCCGATTCGTATCGGCCGCAATCTAGCCAAGAACAACTATCATATTGGCCCTCGCACCACACCTTATCATTATTTGCTGTTTGTGTTAGAGGGGGAAGGTACGTTCATTCAGAATGGGCAACATCATGCCTTGCGAGCACGAGATGCGTTCTGTCTATTTCCGCATGTCACTCATGAGTACTGGACCACCCCTGAGAACACATTGCAGAAAATATTTATTGCCTTTGACGGCTCACATGCGGCAGAACTGCTCTCCCGGATTGGTCTGACTCCAGACTCGCCTTATCGTTCAGGTGTGTTAACGCCAGAGACAGCAAGTGCAATGCGTGCATTTATGGAGGATGTTCGCAAACCGCAGGATGGAGCAAGTGATCTGGGAAGACTTACTCGGTTTCTAAGCCTCTTCGACCGAATCGCCCGTTCTCCGGCAATCAAGGGACTGCAGCCAGACTCGGCTACTCCCTGGCTCCAGAAAGGCAAAGAGTATATGGATATCCATTTTGCTGGCGGCATTACAGTGGAAGGCGTATCTGCTCATGCGGGCGTGGATCGAACCCACTTTGCCAAACAGTTCCGCAGAGCGTACGGTCTCTCTCCCGTCCAGTATATTCAGCAATTGAAAATGGATCAGGCTAAGCGCTTACTAGTACAGACCTCGCTAAGCTTAACTGAAGTGGCTCATTCCGTCGGTTACCCCGACTTGTTCTCCTTCTCCAAAGCATTCAAAAAACACGTTGGTCTGCCCCCCAATCGTTATCGGACAACGGAGAGCAGCAGAGAATAGACCGGAGCACATTCCACCTTACGTTTTAAGCCGCTTATGTTATGATGCCGATCTCTTGAGCTAAGCCGACTCAACGGATAGGGATGAACTCTTGACCATCTATTCGATTATCTTTTACCATTCATAACAACAAGAAAGGCAAGTCCTCTTCATATCAGGACTTGCCTTTCTTGTTCACTTCATTTGTTCATCTCATATCGTCTGCGCGTTGTAGGGCTCAACTGATCCTTGATCCTCATAACGGTGATCTCTATTTCTGCTCATCATCCTTGCGTGCAAGCGGAATACCGTTTTTCTTCGCATACCATGCTTCATAATGATGCACGGCAACACCTGCAAAAGAAGAATGAGTAGAGCCAAGTTTGAACACCTTCTCCATTTCCTCATCCATATTGCTGATCGGTTTACGGAAAAAGGTCAGGTGATCCCCTTCATGCGTATCGGCCAACTCTGCTCCGATCCAGACTTTCTTGCCTAGGTCGTCTGCCTCGTCCAGTTCCTCCTTGGACAGATCGTACATCTGTTGCGCACTGTCGCGATACGCCATGATAGCTACTGCATCGAATTGAGAGATAACCCAGTGGCTGAACGTCCCTTCATTCTCAGATGACTGACGGGCATCGAGCCAGAACGGAATGGCAGCGCTCATGTACAATCCTGCATCCTCTCCCGCTTCCGTCCAAGCCTTCATGTTGTCTTGCCACTCTGCAATCACACGGCTCTCCTCATTCTCCCAGCGTTTCAGTTGATACGGCTCTACATCCAATTGGATGCCTTCAAAACGTTCATTCTTAGCAGAAGCTGCATTATATGCTCGCACTCGCTCAATAAAAGCCAGTCCTTCTTCCCGTTTCTCCGTATAAGCCCAATCCGCATGACCATTCAGGGCATGTACGTCAATCTCCGCCACCTTCGCAGCGGCAATAAATTTACGGTACGTATCATCGGATACTTCATCCTGTATTTGCAGGAAGATTACATACACGCCCTGCTCTTTGGAAAATGAGATGATTTCCGGTGTCTGCTCTGCAATAATGGAAGCGTCCCACAGCCAAGTCGCTTTGTGTTCCTCATGAGAGAACCACTTGAGCAGCCAGGGCAGAAGCAGCAGGCAAAATATCAGTGCCAGAAGTACCCATTTTGCCTTCACCGGAACCTTCCTCCATCGTGTCATTGGATTCCTCAGACGAGCAACGCTTCACTTGGTTCAAGCACAGGGTGTTGTACCGAGTGACCAATCTTATAAATATGAGGCTGTGTATATGTGCGGAATGCATTACGTGTATCAAGAATCGGTACACCGAGCTCCGAAATTTCACGATATGGAAGATCCTTATGATTGGTAATCAGCACGATGCAATCGTATGTTTTGAACTGTTCCAGATTGAACACTTCGCTGTGTACGGTATCGCCATGTTTGTCCAAGAATGAATCAGCATACGGATCGTAGTAGCTTACATTAGCTCCACTTTCCTTGAACAATTCATATACTTCCAGTCCTGGGGACTCACGCAGATCTGCAATATTCGGCTTGTATGACATACCCAGCAGCAATATATTGGAATTTCGAACAGATTTGGCGTATTCGTTCAAAATGGTTGACGTTTTATTCAGAACATAATATGGCATGTTGTCATTCGTCGATTGTGCCAGCTCAATGAATTTACTGTAGAAACGGAATCCTTTTGCTTTCCATGACAGATACATTGGATCCAGCGGAATGCAGTGACCACCGATGCCGGGACCCGGATAGAATGGCATGAAGCCAAACGGTTTGGTTGCAGCTGCATCAATGACTTCCCAAATGTCGATGCCCATGCGATCACACATCATCGCCATTTCATTCACGAAGGCGATATTCACGCTGCGGAATGTATTTTCAAGCAATTTAGACATCTCCGCTACTTTTGGTGAAGATACGGGTACAACGGTTTGCACATATTTACCATACAACGCCGTTCCTAGCTTAAGGCAAGCTTCGGTAGTGCCTCCAATGACCTTAGGCGTATTAAACGTAGTGAATCGTCCGTTGGACGGGTCAACCCGCTCTGGCGAGAAGCAGAGGAAGTAGTCTTTGCCTGCTTCATGTCCGATTTTGTCCAGCTTCTGTTGAATCAGCTCTTCGGTAGTTCCCGGATAGGTTGTACTCTCCAGCGTGATCAACATACCTGGTTTCATATGCAATTTAATCTGATCCACTACCGTCTCAATGTACGACGTATCTGGATCTTGGTTCTCGCTCAGTGGTGTTGGTACACAGATACTCAACGCATCGATGACACGCAGCATACTATAATCTGTCGTTGGTTGGAAACGACCTGTCTCCATTACCTTTTTCAATTCCTCAGATGAGATATCGTGAATGTATGAATCTCCGTGATAGATACTCTCTACCTTAGAAGCATCGAGATCAATTCCGATGACAGTGAAGCCTTGATTCACCATTTCTACAGCAAGTGGAAGCCCTACATAACCGAGCCCGACCACGCCGAGTACTGCTTCTTTATTTTCAATTGCATTTAATAATGAGTGGAAATGTTGATTATGCATGATAGTCCCTCCAACAATGATTTGATTTTGTGTGAAATTTGTTCTTTTGTCTATCGTTATCTCTTTGGCATTTGCATAAATTCACAACTATCTAGTGCAGGCACCGCCGAATACGAGCATCCAGCTCTACAGGTGAGAACGGCTTGGTCATATAATCATCAACCCCGCTACGGAAGCATTGGCTGATCGTTTGCTCCACACGCTGCTCCGTCAGAACGACAATTTTGGGGGGCTGCTCTATCCCCAACTTCTGGATATGATGAATGAACGGCAAGCCGTCAATGCCATACAGGTTCAATTCGGTCAGTACCAGATCTGGTGCCACCTTCTCGATAAGCTCCAGTGCAGCCAGACCATCTACAGCCTCATACGTCTCGTAGCCTTGCATCTTCAATCGCAATTGCAGAAACTCACGTACGGTCGGATCATTATCTACAATTAAAATACGTTCTGGATCTGCTGATGTCTTGTCCAGCGTGTAGATATGAATCTCCGATGAGTCTACCAGCTTCGAGGATTCAGCCATATGCTGAATGGTCGCCTGTGAAGGACGATCCTTATCCGTGAAGCTAGCCAGTGTAATCTGTGGATCGGCACCGGGTACCGTTTCCTGTAGTTCATGCTTGATCCGAAGTCCTGCATAGTGAATTTCATCCAAGGTTAATCTCGGCAATAGAACCGCAATCGTCTGCGTAGCCCCATCTTTCCACAACTGGAAATCATAATCATGTGTCTGCTCCAAATGTGTTCGGATCTGCTGTTCTGGCTGAATATTCCCTGCACAGTGGATGAACATTAAACCGCATGTTCCGGCACCCGTTTCCTTCAACCCTTGCTCTACACTTCGATACACATTGACCGCAGTCTCACGCTGCAATGTTGCCGTATTTGGCATGTTCTTTTCCACCCTTCTTCTTCAGTAATAATCAAGCAGCTTTGCTTGCACCCTTTTCTTCTTCTGACCAGCTCTGGCGAGTCATCGTGCCCCATGAATTGTTGTTTTGCATAAACTGAATGTGACCCTGCAATCTCCAGAGCACACCGAGCTGATGATAACCTACAAATTTCAAGGCAGAGAATACCAGCATTTTGACCAGATCAGATAGCTTGTTGTAACGTTTAAATGCAATTTCCTCCAGCACTAGCGCGCCTACACTCAGCAGATAACCACTCACAAAATTCAACAATCCGAACAACACGAGGATCGGCCACTGCGTCATATCCATCAGCACGTATCCGGCAAGTGCCAGAAGTCCGGTAATCCGGAAATAAGGGTTGAGCGCTTCAAAAATGACATTGTACGGCATCGTCACCATGCCCATTACTTTGTATTTCGGATTGAACAACATGCCACGATTCTCAAGCATGTTCTTCAGATTTCCCCGTCCCCAGCGCTTGCGCTGACTGGACAAGATCCGGTAGGAATCCGGCGCCTGTGTCCAACATACCGCTTCAGGACAGAACGCCACGCGATACTTCAATTTATTTTCCAGCATATAGCGGTGAAGCTTGATAATAATGTTCATGTCCTCCCCAGGATAACCATCCCGGTAGCCTCCGACGGCAATAACTGCATCCTTACGGAACATACCGAAGGCACCTGATACAATGATCAAGCCATTCATATGGCTCCAGCCAATTCGTCCGCCGAGAAAGGCTTTGAGGTACTCAATGGACTGGAACATCGGCCACATTTTGCGAGGAAGAGATACATCCTGTACGGCTCCATTTTCGATCTTACAGCCATTAGCTATACGAACATCGCCGCCAATCGCCACCGTCTCTTCTGGGTTCTCCATGTACATGCGAGCCATACGGATCAAAGCATCCTTCTCCAGAAGCGAATCGGCATCAATTGAAGAGATAAGAGGGTAGTGAGACAGATTGATTCCTGCATTAAGTGAATCCGCCTTACCACCGTTCTCCTTATCAATGACATAGAGATCCGGGAATTCTGGATTATGATAGATGCCTCGTATGTTTTTACATGCGATTTTGCCATGCATTTTCGTGTTGGTCATGGGCTTAAGATTGTACTCTTGCAGTAACTTCTTCAACGTATCGTCACTCGAACCATCGTTAACCACGATGACCTCGTACGTTGGATAGTTCAGCGTCATGAGACAGTTTACATTTTCAATAATCGTCAGTTCCTCATTGTATGCCGGTACCAGCAAGGAGACCGAAGGCACCAGTTCCGACCCTGACAACGTATTGTATTTGGAATAGTGCGAACGCCGGAATATCGTCCATATGTTGCGGAATGAAAGGGCTAAGATGGAGAAATATAGTGTGTTAACAAAAACCACATAATATATAGCCACCATACCGTAGATTAATAAAAGATCTCTAAGCAGTGTAATCCCCTCCTACCGTTGCCACACCTGTACGTTTCTTGCTAGTGCGATGGTCTATTGGTGAGCCAAAATACCGATCATAAAGCAGCCTTTTTTTGTTATGTGCGATCATCTGTTCAACAGCTCTATGATCCGTTCCCGTATGTTGCATCGTGCTCTCAATCTGCTGCATCGCAATTTCACGCTCTACATTTGTACCCTGTACAGCAGCTTGGCACAGCGCTTCAAATCCAGGCTCACCCAGCTTCGCCAAACTCTCGGCACTGTTGTATCGCACGCCCCAATCTTCATCTCGCAGCGCTTTGCGCAGTAACGGGATACTGCCTGATGCATGCTTCGAGCCCAGCGCTTGAGCGACTTCGGCGCGTACCTCAGGATCTGCATCCTGCATTAATTTCAAAATCGTCTCATCTCGCAGTGCAGGGCTTGCGCTAAGGTACAGCTTCACTGCCTCAGCACGTACATCCCGCTGCTCCGCGCCCACCAGTTTGTGAAGAGCAGGCATCACTTCTGGAACAGCCTGTCCCCACATAGCTACAAGTCCTACTTTTACAAAGTCGGGATTACGGTCTTCTATTAATTCAATCAACAGCTTACTCGTATCCATGCTTGTTTCAAGTAGAATATCTGCAGCTAGGTGATGAATGGATTTGCCTTTGGTTAACAGCACCTCAAGCATCTCCTTTAACTCTCCTTGACGAACGGTGCTTCTCGCAATTGAGCGAGCAATCATGATCGCCATCGGACCAGGCTTCTCATCCTTCAGCAATTCCATAAGTCCCGGAACAGCCTCTGGACAACGCATGCCCCCTAAGCGAAACGCTGCATCGATCTGACGACCGTAACGCAGTCTGCCCAGTTCTTTTAGGTCATGCTCTACAAAACCTGACTCACGGCACAAAGCAATGAGCTTGTCGCGGTACTCTCCCTTGAACTGATCGATCCATTCAATCAACTTATTCTGGATAACCCTGCGCTCTAACGGAGCAAGCTTGCCTGGTGGCAGCTTCAGTTGACGATTCTCCGTCAGTGCAGTTTGCAAGTACGTAAAGTAGTCCCGCTGCTTGGATTCGTACCACTCCATCTTGCGCTGTTTGCCATTGTGGGACATTTTCATGGCAAACAGCAGGATTACGCCTACAACAACAAGCGCTATACAGATATATAGAAATAGATAAGCTAGTGCCAAATTGGGAAACATTCGAAAAAGTCCTCCTTATATTGCGTGTTCAAAAAGGTCGGTTTTCAGTACCAAGAAAATGGGATGAAGATAGAAATGGAGTAGCGGAGCGTAGATTAAGCTACGTGAGCAACGGACATTTCGGCTGAATCCCATATTCGAAGCTGAGATGTCGCTTGCGCATCCTTCGTAATCAAAAGCGGACTTTTTGAACAACCTCTTATCTTGATTTATTCGGTCTGAAAACTAGGTATTCGTTCAAAACGTTTCTTCATTTCCTCATAACTTAGCTTCAAACGCTCGCTGTACTCTACCTGTTCCCAAGGTTGCCACTTGTACATAGGCAATGTCTTCAAGTCCAGTGTGTTCGCTTCGCCTCCTGGCCATGACACTTGACCAGTAGAACGCTCCATTAACCATGGAACCAGTGTAATGCCCTCTACGGTTTCAGTTTGGAATTGTCGTCCTTCCTGAAGTGCTCCATAGTTGATGACTTGCAGTGAGCTTGGATCACCGAACCCAAGCAACATCCAAGGAATTCGCATCTCTACCTGATTTCCGTTATACTGCCAGGCTGTTAACGAATCTGTATCAGACTGCCCTGCCGCTGTAGTTCCTCGCTTCAGCGCCCCCACCTTTTCGTTCATAAACGGGTGAGCCGATCTGGTATCCGGCGGTGTCATCCTCAGGCTTACCGCCAGGTTCCACGGCTGGAATGGATTAGCTGAATCGGCTGAATCCTCTGGCAACATGTCATAGCCATCCTTACCATACAGACGACGATTAAAATCATAATCTTTGGCAATCTCCACTTGAGATTCAGCATCCTGCCCCAGCGTGATCACCGTTTCGAGTCCATCACTGATCGTTCGACCCGGAAGTCGCTCGCCAGGCTGATTGCCTCCTGCAAGTGTGTCTGTACCAATGTGCAGCACCGTCTGCTTCGGATCAAACGGCTGATCTAAGGTCATGCCGATGTACAGGTAAGCTTCGTCATGCGTCAGCTTCATCTCCTGAATGCCCTCCACTTTACCCTGCCAGACCGTTACCTCATCATCCTTCAGCTGCTCCCAATCATCCAAGCTGCCATCAATGGTCAACTGCTCCTGTTTCCCAGGATCCATCGCGAGCAAACCAAACATCTTCTCGTTGGTCAGCACGTTTAACCAATACGCACGCCTGTCTGCTGGAATTTCGAGTGGCATCGTGTTCCAAGTTTTCTTGAACCATTCGTCCTGCCACATGAACAAGATCGCTCCTGCATACCCTTCATCGTAGATATCTTGAGTTAGTGAAGCGTCGATTTCACCTTGCTCTGCCTCGTTATGCCCTCCCTGATTCCTTCCTCCCATGCCTAGATGAGAAATACCAAGCGAGGAAGGTACACCGTACTCTGTAATCATTACAGGCATATCGGAAAACTCGGCTTTAAGCTTGCGTAGATAGCTTTTGTACGTGTTGTACTCTCCATTGGCATCCTTAATGGTTTGAAGCGTCTTATCGATGTGGAACAAGTCAGGATAGTAAGGATACACATGATACGCTGCAAAATATCCTCCTTGCCAGTCCTTCGACTCAATATGACGGGCATCCACACTGACCAGATCCTCTTCATACAATGGTTCACCTGGATGATCAAGCACATCGGTCGTCACCCAATTCGTAAACGTCATTGGATGCTCCCAACCGTACTCTTTCTCTAATACGGCGGTATAGTCCATCAATTCTGCCAACCAGTTCTCGAATGGTGAAGCATCCGGGGTTCCCGAAAAATGGACTCCCTTGTACTGCGGCACATCAGGATGTGTCTTATTCGTGTTATCCACCATCATAGGATCCCACTCCGTTCCGACATGCCAAGCCATCAGATATTTCCCTGCATTCGCCTTATACTTCCCGCTAGAAGCTCCCGGTTTATCAGGAATGTCCGCATCCCCATAGACAGCAGATACTGCTTTTTCAATTTCCTGTTTAAATGTTTGCTCGATATGGTCGAGATAAGCATCCTGCTTCTCAATCAACTCTTCCTCAGGTGACCATATCCCCTGTATAAAATATAAAGGCTGCTGCTTACCCCGATTATAATCGACCAAGGCAGTATAAAAAATCGGCTCATGAACCGTATATACCCGGATTACATTAGCGCCCAGATCTTGAATCTGCTGGAACCACCTCAGATAATCCTCTTTAGTCAGCGGGAATTCACCCGGATAGTGTCCTGGTGACGTTGCGCCCAGATTGACGCCTTTGACGAACATCTCCTTCCACGTACCGTCCGATCCGTATTCCATGAATCGGTCTCCCTCTGTCTTGAACTTCATTTCTGTACCATTCTGCGCTGTATAGGTGACCAGTTTGGGCTGCATATAGTACATGCCGGCAAATATTCCTCCGGTCAATACTACGGCTCCAGCCAGCACCGTTAGCATCCAGCGTTTTCGTCTTCGTCTACTCATGCTCTCGTTTGCTCACCTCTCTAGTATGCATCCCGTCTTATGCCTGTGTTATAGATCAAACATGAAGACATGCGGCATATTCCGCATAGGATGACCGCATGGAATAGAGCTGTCAGCGGTGTAGTTCTCACTATAGCGCTAAGCGTCTGCATTTGTAACTAGGCTGATGGGAGCAAACATAAACTGCAACATTCTGCCCATTATTCGTAAAATACGCCATCAACTAGCATGCTTTCCCTCTGAACTTCATCCTCTGCTCACCATTGTATCTTCCCCCTGTGAACTGAGGATTTAAGATCTGTTCCTGTAGGGACGTATATGCCTGTTATTGTTATATGCAACGCGGATTACAGCATCTGAGTGTGCTTAGACACTTATCCCATTAAACGCAGGTTGTTTTTTAAAGTTGCGGCCTTTTTTACAGTATTAACCATAAAGATTACAAAATTGATACTATAGTCCGATAACGTATCCGTGAAAATCCGCGTCCTATCAAGCTTTTCTGAAATATGCAGAAAATCAAAAAAGGACATCAGTCCTGCACTGTAGGACTGTGCCCATTTATATCCCTTTTACAAATCCGTGAATGAACCAGGGGTCATCACCCAGAGGTCACAGATCTCTAACATTAAATGTAAAAATCCACGTCTTATTTCCTACAATCTGCTCTTCAGCAAGCAATGTAGTAATTGTGTCCAATTTGCAAAATAATTCCGCTTGCCGCATTTTAAATTGTCAGATATGCTTATAAAACAAGAACACATGTTCCATACTGTAAATAAACTGTAAAACAATCACCGAAATGAACCTATTTTGATTCAAACCTATGGATTGAGAAGTCAAAGGAGAGACTTGTTATGCCCCGCAAAGCCACACGTGTCATTATGCTAGCCGATTGCCAGTCGTTCTATGCCAGCGTAGAGAAATCTGCACACCCTGAATACAGGGACCGTCCACTCGTTGTAGCCGGAGATCCCGCACGACGTTCGGGCATTATTCTGGCTGCCTGCCCTTTGGCCAAATCTTATGGCATTACTACTGCTGAGCGACTAGGCGAAGCCTTAGCGAAATGTCCGGACGTTGTCGTCATTCGCCCAAGAATGGCGGAGTATATTCGGGTCTCCCTGCACATTACGAGCATTCTACAGACGTACACCGATCTCGTTGAACCTTACAGCATTGATGAACAGTTTCTAGATGTCACCGGAAGTCTCGATCTGTTCGGCAGTCCGGAAGAGATCGCTAAGAGCATTCAATCCAGAGTCATGGAGGAGACCGGCGTATACATCCGCATTGGTATTAGCGACACAAAGGTCGTAAGCAAAATGGCTTGTGACCTATACGCCAAAAAAGTCCCCGGAGGCATCTACACCCTTCCCCGTAAGGATGTACAGACAACATTATGGCAGATGCCAGTCAGAGATATGTTTATGGTTGGTTCTCGTATGGCGAACCATCTCTATAAGATGGGTATTCATACCATTGGTCAGCTGGCTCAGACTCCACTCTCCCGACTTCGAGATCGTTGGGGCGTAAACGGCGAGGTATTGTGGCGAATCGCTCGTGGTATAGACGATTCTCCAGTGAAGCCGGGAACATATGCCCACCAGCAAAAGGGGATTGGGCATCAGATGACGTTACCTCGTGACTATGAATCCTGGGAGGACATCAAGGTTGTTTTGCTTGAGTTAGCCGAACTTGTTAGCCGGCGCGCACGGGATAAATCACTGATGGGGGACGTTGTATCTGTCGGATGTCGTGGACAGGATTATGATCGTCCTACTGGCTTTTCGCGCCAAATGAAGGTGAATGAACCTACGAACATTACGGATGAGGTATACGATGCTGCGGCAGCCCTCTTCTTACGCCATTGGGACGGATTACCCATCCGCCGAATCAGCGTATCCTTAACTGGGCTTGTCGCTGATTCCGACATACAGCTATCCTGGTTCGACGATCGTGAACGAAAAAGAGAACTGGAACGTGCCACAGATGATATCAAACGTAAGTTCGGAGACACCGCGATTATGCGAGCCTCTTCCTTATGCTCATCCGCCCAGGCACAGGATCGTTCTCATAAAATTGGAGGTCATTATAAATGAGTAAAAAATTACAGCAAAACGGAATCTTTGAATCTTCTCGCATGATGCTCCCTGAACACCGAGAAGCTTATATTCTTCATCAAGAGCATCTGGCTCCACGCACTCGTCCTTCTCTGGATGCTCAGGCAGCAGAGGAAATGTCTCGGTTACTCAGCGATTCGATGGTGTTAGGAGATGCCATCACCATTACTCTGTTCGACGAATATGACGATATTCGTATCACCGGGCAGGTGCTGCGAATGAACCGTCCCGCCCGCACCCTTAAACTACTTACGAATAACGGGACTCGGGACATTCAGATGAATCTAATCACAGACGTCACCCTAGCCGGTGAGTAATACATCGCCCACATACTAACGTCTATATCGTCAATAGGAACTATTGGCTCGTGAAGTCAGATTTGCGGATTTTCGGAGATAGTTGCAGTTCAATTCACGGGGACAGGACTGCTTTCCTACACGAATTGGACTCACTTCATATATCAAGAATAACGATATAGAAGGCAGCTCTCTCGTACTAAAGGAGCAAAAGGAACCAGAAGTGATTCAAAAGATCATCTTAAGGGTATATTTCGCTTTCTTCATGCGTGTTCAAAAAGATCGGTTTTGAACAACCTCTTTTAGAAGAAGCTCCAGTCGAACTCCTTAGAGAGACGCTCAAGCAGATGCACCCCGGCAATACTATTTCCTTTGCGATTTAAAGCTGGCCCCACCAGTCCTATACCGAATTGACCGGGTACTAGTGTCAAAATCCCACCAGATACACCGCTCTTCGCAGGCAGTCCAACCTGAATAGCAAATTCACCGGATGCATTGTACATTCCGCAGGTGGTCATAAATGTTTTGGCAATCTGTACATAACGACGCGGAATTAACTCTTCTCCGGTGACTGGGTCTGTCCCGTTGTACGCAAGCACCAAAGCCATACGTGCGAGATCCGAACAGGTTACCTCAATGGAGCAATGACGGAAATACACGGCGAGTACATCTTCAACATCATCCTTCAGCACCCCGTTGTGCTTGAGGAAATATCCAAGTGACCGGTTTAGATGACCGCTCTCTGACTCAGACTGAAATACTGCCTCGTTGTAGTTTAATTGTTCATTGTTTGCGAGCTTACGGAAAAACTCTAGGATACGTCGGGACTTCTCTTCCTTGCAATCTCCTGCAATTAGAGAGGACACCGTGATTGCACCAGCATTGATTAACGGATTAAATGGGATTCCTGGATCAACTAATTCCAGCTTAATCATGGAGTCATAATCGTCGCCTGTTGGTTCTTTTCCTACATTAAAGAATACAGCTTCTTCTCCATGATCCATCAAAGCGAGAATTAAGGTGAACACTTTAGAAATACTCTGCATCGTAAAAGGTACACCACAATCGCCGGCTGATACATGGTTACCCTCAGCGTCCATGATATGTATGCCAAGCTCATCCTGCGAAGCTTTGACCAGCTCCGGAATATAGGAAGCTACCTTACCTTGCCCTGTATGCAAACGACTCGTTTCCAACCATTCGGGCAGTAGGGAGTTCAATTGATCCATCGTAGAATTGCTCATCTCCATCTCCTCCATCTCTCTAATTATGATCATACGGTATTAGAAAGGATTACCCGGAGTGGGTAATCCTTTACCATACGTTAACATCATTTTAGCGTTTCGCTCGCAAGCTCAGTTCCAGAATCTCCCCTGGTAACCCGTCATAATCGCCCACCCAAGTGGAAACAAAGTTCTGTCTGAGCAGAATTTGACGTGAGGCTGCATTCGTTGGATCAATCACAGCGTAGAGCTCGCTAATTCCTGCTGCCTGTGCCTTTATAATTAACCGAGCGGCAATGGAAGTCCCATGACCTTGTCCCCAATGTTGAGGCAATATCATATATCCGATCTCCGCCCGATCTGGGTTGGCCTCATCTGGAATTAGTTTAGCGTAAGCGATGCCGTTCCCCTCCTTGCTGGAGACCCGATAGAATCCGGTATCATTGTTGAGGTTGTAATCCAGCATGCTTCCGAATTCCTCTTTTGCTTCCTGTTCAGGAAATGCACGTTCGGTAATCTGTTTCATCACTTCACTATTGGAGACAAGCGCATAATAATCTGCAAAATCAGGCTCTGTGTATTTCATAAAATTCATTATATTCGTACCTCCTCTGAATGAACATCAGGGCTTGCCCTTTTGATTTCCCCTAGAGTATACCAGAAGCAAAGTATGCAATGCACATCCCCCACATCACCGATTCGCCCCCCTCCGTTCTTTTCCCTCACAGAACCGTATAAGAAGAACGTCGATCGACGTACTTTCACAGAAGATAGACCAGTGTAGATTGGGATTTTTCTTACGATAATCAAATGATTCATGTCCGCTAAAAACGTAGACTTTCAATTAACTTCAAAAAAAAGCGACCTCTTAGAGGTCGCCCAGTTCATTACAGATTCTAATATATATGTCCGTTCCGTATTAGCTTGCCCGGGATGAAGGATGCAGATTCAGCTTTCCTTCCCGCTGACGTGTACGACGTTGTTGCCCCGGAGGTGTGATAATACATGCAAGTAACAATGAGATCGTACAGAGAACGGCAATCACGATAAAGGTAAGATGGAACCCGCCCAGCAATGCGCTGATAAATGATCCGGCAAGTGCCCCAAAACCAAACCCTTGATAAATGACACCATAGTTTTTGCTCTGGTTTTTCAATCCGAAATAGTCTGCCACAATGGCTGGAAATACCGTGATATTCCCACCAAAACAAAAAGCAATGGCTGCCACACAGGCGAAGAACACTCCAAAACTTAGCGGAACCAGACTCAGCGTCATCACGGCTATCGCTGTAACCAGCAATGCTCCAGCGATAACCTTCATCCGTCCTACTTTATCCGACAATGCACCTAGGATGATGCGACCAGCCGTGTTAAATATGGCGACCATAGCAACCGCGTTAGCAGCCGTGGCTGCGTTTAAACCCGCGAGCTGAACACCAATGTCTTTCACGATCCCGATAAGGTATAGACCACTCATACATGCCGTGAAGAAAATAACAAACAGCATGTAGGCTTCTTTTGTACGCAGCATTTCTTTGACCGTATAATCCTGGCGTACATTCGAGGGCTGGTCTCCTTCTTTTTGACCCGCTGCAGCTTGATTACGAACCACCGCTTCACGGATCAAGAACGAGCCTGCCACGATTAGAACGAGTACGATGATTCCCCAATACATAAATGCCTGAGCCGGGCCTACCGAACTAATGAGTGCAGAATTCACATATTTGAACAGAAGACTGCCTGTACCAAAGGCTCCGACCGAAATACCTGAGATCAGACCTTTGCGCTCGGGAAACCACTTAATTAGATTAGACAACGAAGTGATATAAGCAGTACCGTCTGCGAATCCAACCACAAATCCAGCCAGAAGATAGAGCAGCGTTAACGAAGTAACTTGAGAACTAAGAACAAGTCCGAGCCCAAGCAGGATTCCTGCAATACGAATCAAGCGCTGAAGTCCCCATCGTTCCTGCAAACGTCCTGCAAACAATGTAGCAAATGCTAATGCAAAACTCGTTATTGAAAAAGTGATCGCTACAGAGCTCACGTCCCATCCGAATCGATCGGAGAGCGGTTGGTTGAACAAGCTCCATGTGTAAATTGTACCTAGACCCATCTGTACAATAATGGTGCCCAGTACGATAAGCCAGCGATTAATGGATGTAGATTCAGTCGTTGATGCCATATTAGTTGCTGATGAAATGATTGCTTTCATCGTAATCTCCCCTTTGCCGATGTCAAATGCTTGAATGCGTTCACAAGCTAATCATACATGAAAGGGGATTCATTACACCGATTTTGGCATGAGTTGCATCAGGGCGGGAATGAAATGCCTCTAAATGCGCATGAGCTGCCTGAACTCTTTTACCTTCCCACGACTTACAGGCACTTCTGCCTCCAGATCACGTAGGCGTAACAGATAAGTATTGTTAAACCAAGGCACAATTTCACGGATTTGAGCCAGATTAACCACATACGAACGGTGGCAGCGGAAGAAAGTTTCCTGTGGTAAACGTCCATGGAAATCCGTAATACTGACGGGCATCGTAAATTCACCATTTTTCGTGTATACCTTCGTTACCTTTTCCTGTGCTTCCGCATAATAAATATCCGTAGTATCCGTCACAATGATGTTGTCGTTCCGTAACAGGTTAATCCGCCTCACATCATGGCTGTTCGCTTCCCTCACCTGTTGCGTTCCAGATACCGAGCTTAATACCGACGAGCCGTCATGTGTAGAAGTCGTATGCTGAACTGATCCTTCGCCCATACCACGTTCATGCTCCCCCTGCTCCTGATCCCGGCGGAATGTGGATTCCAGCTTGTTCAGCATGGCTGCAATCCGTTTCTCGTCATAAGGCTTCAATATATAATCCAACGCTTCCAGCTCAAATGCCTCCACTGCATGTTCCTTGTACGCTGTCGTAAATACGATGTAGGGCTTACGGGCAAACTTCCCAATATGATGCGCCAGCGTCATGCCGTCTAACGAAGGTATGTTAATATCCAGAAAAATAACGTCAACTTCCTGCTCTTGCAGAAACTTCAGCACATCCAGTCCATCTTCAAGACAAGCAACGACCTCAATCTGGCTATGCTCCTGAATTAAATAATTCAACTCCTCACTCGCGAGGATCTCATCTTCAACAATAAGGGCTCTCATCGACCAATCACCTTGTTATGCATCTCCTTTGGGCACATCAAATAAAATATCTGTTCCTTGTTCCAGCCGGGTAATGGTTAAGCCTTGTCCATAAATAAGCTTCACGCGCCGGTGTACGTTATATAATCCGATCTGATTCCCAGGCATCCGGTCATGGTACACCTGTTCAATAATGTCTGGATGGATACCTGATCCTGTATCGCTGACACCCACCCGCACAAAATTAGGACAATCCTGTACTCGAATGCGCACTGTTCCCGGTCCTTTCACTTTAAGGATACCGTGGATAATGGCATTTTCAACAAGTGGCTGAATCACCAGACTTGGAATATGCACAGCCACCTCATCAATCTCATAGATCACTTGCAGCCTGTTGCCGAAGCGTGCCTTTTCAATTTCCACATAATTACGAACCTGCTCCAATTCCTTATGAATATCGATCAGCTCGTCTGACAGCTCCAGATTATAGCGCATATATCCCGACAAATTCACAATTAACTCCCTTGCTCGATCGGGCTTGGTACGAATGGAGGAGGCAATGGCATTTAACGCATTAAACAGAAAATGAGGATGGATGGTCGTTTGCAGAGCCCTAAGCTCTGCTTTGTTCGCAGCAGCCTTAATCTCCTCAACACGGGATACCTCCATCTGTGTAGAAATAATCTGAGATAGCCCTACTGCCATGGTCTGCAGAGGATACGTGATCTTGTACGCTTTTCGATAATAAATTTTTAGTGCTCCAGTCACTTCGCCTCGCTCTTCTAGCGGAATAATAAGCAGGGAGTGAATATCCGGCGTTTTCTCATCAATCACATCATTACTAATAGTAATCTCACCACTGGAGATCGTTTTCTTCGTCATCTCACTAATAATCTCATTTCCGATATGATACCGTTCTTCACCAAATCCCACATAAGCGAGTACATTTCGTGTATCGGTAATGGCCACCGCATCTGCCTGGATGTCCTCCTGAATAATTCGGCAGATTGTACGAAGAGAGTCTTCGTCAATAGAACGGAAATACGGCAGCGTTTTGTTGGCAATATCTAATGCGAGCTTCGCCTGGCGAGCTGCGATCATTTCTTTTTCCCCTTCAACACTCTGCACGAGAAGCACAATCAGCCCGATATTCATCTCACCTAGAATCATTGGTAGTGCAATCTGAGATACGATATCCGCCCCCAGTGGGTCTGGATAGGAATACAACAAAATAAGTAACATCGTCAGTGCTTCACAGATCATGCCAGCGCCGATCCCGATAATCCAGCGTTTGGACTTCGGCGTGTACTTGTGAATATAACCCGATACGAGACCTGCAATAATACTTGTAATGAGACAAGGAATAGCCGTTACTCCGTCCATATCAATCAAATAACGGTGCACTCCGGATACAATCCCTGTAATAATCCCCACTGGCGCTCCAAACAAAATACCACCAGATAACACGGCGATGATTCGTACGTTGACAAGAGAACCCTCTACATTAATTCCCGTATATGTCCCGAAAATCGCAAAAGCACAGAACAGTAGTGTAACTGCCACATATTCCTGCCACCTTAATTTGCCCTTCTGCAGGATCTGCCGAAATCGGGGTACTCTGGACAAAAAGAATAAAAAGATAATTAACAATGCCGCCCGTTCAAACAACCCAAGCAGCATAATAAACATTTCAGACAATCGAACTTCCTCCATATCTATTAGACATTAGCGTACCTATGTTAGTACAAAAGCTCCTATGTGTAGAACCCACTCATCATGCTCGTATGCAACAGTTTACCGCTACCCCTACAGGAAAGCAAAGCCCTACCCAAAAATTCAGAATCCATAGGTAATCCTTCGAATGCAATTTTAATATTAATTCTAATTGTATCTTTGATACCTATTGGTTCTCCACATGTCCAACATCATAACAAAAACAAGAAGTGAGATTCCAAGCGCATGCATCGGCTTCCTAACATACATATGTACTTATTCATGATCCTTTACTATCTGTTTATTAGACGGATTGCCATAATCCTTGTACAGATAAATGGATTGCGTTACCAAGCAAACTCCTATTCAACTGAAATAGTAAATAGCAAATAGCAAAGGAGCCATCCCGTCATAATCATGACTTTTGGGATAGCTCCTTTTTAACACATCATTGTTAGATCTCCATTATACATCAGACGTTACACCTATCTAAACATTCCCCATAGCTTAATCAGATGGAACGTATTATTTGGGTCAATCTTCTGTGCGATAACAAAAGCTACAAATTGCTCCTCTTGAGCAGACGAGAAGCTCTCATTCATAATGACTGCTGAAGACTTCACAAGTCTTCTCACCTTTGCACGATCCTGAAGATCCGACTTGGTTACTCCATCGATCAGTTTTTTGATGCGCTCTTTTACAGCAGGATTTTTCATCTTTGTTTTGATCCGCTCCACTAACTGCGGACTAATTCCATATTGTTGATAACCCAAGGGACTTAGCACCTCCTGAATAATGAACTCACTTCTTATTCATATGACAGGAGGGCTTGTACACTTGACCTTTTTCCCAAGGAAATACGGAAAGCGGCAATTATCATCTATTTGCTAAAATCCTTTTTTTCAGTACCAAGAAGATGGGACGAAGCTAGAAATGGAGTAGCGGAGCGTAGATAAGACTACGTGAGCAACTACATTGTTTCCGAAGGAAACAACCTTCGTAAGCATCTACTTATTTCGGCTGAGTCCCAGCTTCGCCGCTGATGATGCCGCAGGCATCTTTCGTAATCAAAGGCGGACTTTTTGAACTACCTCTTACAATCGAAGTTCAAAAAGTACGGTTTTCAGTACCAAGAAGATGGGATGAAGCTAGAAATGGAGTAGCGGAGCGTAGATAAAACTACGTGAGCAACGGACATTTCGGCTGAGTCCCAGCTTCGACGCTGATGATGCCGCAGGCATCTTTCGTAATCAAAAGCGGACTTTTTGAACTACCTCTTACAATCGAAGTTCAAAAAGTACGGTTTTCAGTACCAAGAAGATGGGATGAAGCTAGAAATGGAGTAGCGGAGCGTAGATAAAACTACGTGAGCAACGGACATTTCGGTTGAATCCCAGCTTCGACGCTGATGATGCCGCTAGGCATCTATCGTAATCAAAAGCGGACTTTTTGAACTACCTCTAAGTTAATCGATGAGGTCGCCTTGGAACACTTGTTGCCCCTGTAAATACTCACGCAGTGGTGCGTAGTCGATGGATGTCCAGAAGTTTGCATCGGTAATTAAACTGGAGACGTCATCTCTGGCCTGCTCCAATACTGCAAAGTCAGCAACCATATCTGCCAATCGAAACTCGGGCAATCCGCTCTGCTTGGTGCCGAAGAAATCACCAGGACCTCGCAAATCCAGATCGCGCCGAGACACCTCGAAGCCATCATCCGTTTCCGTCATGACCTTCATGCGTTCTTGTCCAACTTCTGACTTCGGATCAGCAATGAGTACACAGTAGGAAGCATGAGCCCCACGGCCAACACGGCCCCGAAGCTGGTGAAGCTGTGACAGACCGAAACGATCCGCATCCATGATCACCATAAGCGTAGCATTAGGTACATCTACCCCTACCTCGATGACCGTCGTCGAAACGAGCAGCTGAATATCGTTACTGTAAAAGTCACGCATCATTTCCTCTTTTTCCGTCGCCGTCATTCGTCCATGAAGCAAACCCACACGATAGTGAGGAAAATTCTGCTGCATCTGTACATGCAGATCAATCGCATTCTGAACGTCCAGCTTCTCCGATTCTTCAATGAGTGGACAGATCAGATATGCTTGCCGCCCCTGATCCACTTCTCGAGATATAAAGCCCAGCACTCGCTCCATCTTGTCATGCTTCACCCAGTAGGTGGAGATCGGGATACGCCCTTTAGGTCGCTCTGAGATCGTAGATACTTCAATGTCGCCAAAAGCCGTAATCGCCAGTGTCCTAGGAATCGGCGTAGCTGTCATCGTCAACACATCCGGGTTATATCCCTTACGGCGGAGAACACTGCGCTGATTCACACCGAAACGGTGCTGCTCATCGGTTACCACGAGTCCTAAATCACGGAAGAATACATCCTCCTGAATCAGAGCATGCGTGCCTACCACGATATCAATCATGCCCATTTGCAAAGAAGCAATCAGATCTTTACGTTTGCGGCCGTTCACACTACCTGTAAGCAGTCCAACGGTCACCCCAAACGGTTCGAACAGCTTTTGCAATGACCTCATATGCTGCTCTGCCAGAATCTCCGTAGGCACCATTAGAGCTCCCTGAAACCCAGACCGCACCGTGGTGTAGAGGGCAATCGCCGCAATGACGGTTTTGCCTGACCCTACATCTCCCTGAAGCAGACGGTTCATCGAATACGGCGAGCGCATATCATGCAAAATTTCAAGCTCTACCTTCTTCTGTGCATCTGTGAGCTCAAACGGCAAACTACGTACAAATTCGCGAATGGTCGTATTATCCGTCGTATGCACGACCCCATCCATACGATCTCGGTTAAGAGCACGATATGCCTGCATTTTAAGTTGGAATAAGAAGAGCTCTTCATACACCATCCGTTGTCTGGCTCGCTGGCCTTCCTGGTTATCCTGTGGATGATGAATTCCAGCAATCGCTTGTTTACGAGGCAAGAGACTGTATTTATTTAATAAGCTTCGAGGCAAAATTTCAGGAATTAACTCCCCATATTGTACGAGTCCTTGCTGAATGGTTTTGCGCATCCACGTTTGTGTGAGCTTACCCGTTACTGAGTATACAGGTTGAAGTGTACCTGTACGTCCTTCCCCTTTATCGGGAAATTCAGAATCGGATACCGTCATCTGCATGCGCTTTTGTTCCCATTTGCCTGTGATGACAATCTCACGGTTAGGTGTTAGCTGGTCTTTCAGGAAATGTCGATTAAACCACGTAGCTGTAATCATCCATTCCTCTGTCATCACCTTACACGTAAGCCTTGATTTCTTCCCGTATCTCTGCAGCATAGGAATGCCCATAATTTTGCCCTGAATGGTAATCTTGTCTCCATCCTTCACTTCACTGAGAGAACGCAGACGATAATCCTCGTATCTGAACGGATAATATTCTAATAAATCTTTTACAGTAGAGATGCCAAAGGCGTGAAGCTCTCCCTCTTTGAGAGCACTCACGCCGTTGATTTGTTTTACGGATATTTCATCCCATTTCATGTCTAATCCCTCATTCCGGAACAGGCCACATAAAGATCGCAATTACACCAGGACCGACATGGCTACCGATGACAGCGCCGATGTTGGTATACACTACCTCATTCAGTGTAAAATGCCCACGTAACTGCTCTGCACAAGCAATGGCTGATCCGGGATCTGCGGTGTGGCCGATTGCCACATTCACGCGTTTACCCGCGAAATCCTGCTGAAACAGCTCAATGATGCGAGCCATGGCCTTTTTTTGACCTCTGACCTTCTCAACGGCATAAATAATGCCTTCTTCATCGATAGATAGAATTGGCTTAATATTCAAAAGCGTTCCAAAAATCGCTGCCGCTTTGCCGATCCGACCGCCTTTCTGTAGATACTCCAGCGTATCCACAAGGAAGAACAGCTTACGAGTCCGGTGCATGCCTTCTACAGCACTAGCAATGTCGGCTGCTGATTTGCCCTGTAAGGCAAGCTCAGCGGCCTGCACCACCAGCAAACCATATCCATAAGATGCCGACTTGGAGTCCAGCACCGTAATGTCACCTTCACGCTCTAACAGAGACTTGCCAAGCAGAGCAGACTGATACGTGCCACTCATGCCAGACGACAAGTGAATGGATACGATGGCACGTTCCGGATCCTCATCCAGCAGTGACTGATATACGTTCATGAACTCGGTTGGAGAAGGCTGTGACGTCGTTGGCAATGTCGCAGCCTTTCCAAGTTTCGTATAAAACTCCTCTGGGGTCAGTTCAACTCCGTCAGCATACGTTTCTTCACCAAACAATACACGCAACGGCACAACATGAATCCCATACTTGCGAATCAGTTCTTCCGGTATATCTGCTGTACTATCCGTTACAATCGCAACCTTATGGCTCACTACATCCCCTCCTTCTTGGCTAGGTGAACACTAAGACTCTACAGAGAACAAATAATAGTAAACAGGCTGTCCTCCAGCATGTACCTCTACCTCAGCATCCGGATACTGCTCTTCGAGCCAAGCAACCAGTGCAGTTGTAACCTCAGAAGACGCTTCTTCTCCTTCAAGCAGGGTAACAACCTCGTCCCCACTCTCTAGCATGCGTGCAAGCAAACCTTGGCAGGCCTGCAACAGGTCTTCATCCGTAGCCACGATTTTGGAGTTGTGAATTCCAATATAATGACCTTCTTTAATATCCAGCTCATCATACTGAGTATCTCTCACCGCATGAGTTACTTGACCAGATTGCACCCGTGCCAGAGCATCCAGCATCTGATCCCGATTCACCTCAGCCGATTCATCTTCCTGGAAAGCAAATGCAGCCGCCATACCTTGTGGAATGGTCTTACTTGGAATGACAGTAATACGGCGTTCATCCTCCAGCAATTCACGTGCCTGCTCTGCAGCAAGTACGATATTAGAATTGTTCGGCAAAATAAAAATTTGTTCCGCTGCAATTGAACGCACCGCTTTCACAAAATCCTCCGTGCTCGGATTCATCGTTTGTCCACCAGACAGAACGACATCCACACCGAGGCTACGGAAAATCTCAGCAATCCCTTCACCTGAAGATACAGCGATAAATCCATATGGTGCCATCTCATCCGCAGGTGGTACAGCTTCCTCGTGACTACGCGACACTTCTGGTGGAATCTCTGCGAACAGTTCAGGCGAAGGCGCGATATCCATGCCAGCCGTAAGCAGGTCTCTATGCTGTTCACGCATGTTCAGAATGTGAATCTGCGTAATTTCACCATAGCGTAGAGCCAGGTTTAATACATCGCCAGGCGTCTTGGAATGCACATGCACTTTGATGATTTCATCATCGGCAATAATGATAATGGAGTCTCCGTTCACTGATAACGCTTTCCGGAAAACATCCTCATCGAATGTGACTCCTGCGTTGTCGCCAAGCTGACGGTTAATGAAAAATTCCATATCATACAGGAATTCGATATCTTCCGTAACAAGTCTAGCCTGTGCCGATAAGGGCATCTCTGGCGCGATAACCTGTTGTACAGGTTTAGCAGGTGTTACTTCTGGCTTCGCAGCAGGTTTGAGCGCGGAAGACGATACCGAAGGTTGAACTTCTTTTGGCAGAGTCGTCAGGCTTCCTCCATCTTGCTGCAATAAAACTTCCATGAAACCTTCGTAAATATATACAAGCCCCTGACCACCTGAATCCACAACCCCTACCTGTTTCAGTACAGGCAGCAATTCTGGAGTCATCGCCAGTGCTTCTTTTGCTTTTAACAATACTTCATTCATTAATTCAGTAATATCATTCGTCCGTCTAGCGTAATAGTTGGCATGCTTAGCAGCTTCCTTAGCTACGGTCAGAATGGTGCCTTCTACAGGCTTTACCACTGCTTTGTATGCTGCATCCACACCGTTCTGGAGGGCTGCTGCAAATTGGATTGTATTCAGTTCCTCGTAAGGCGCAGCGGAACGGCTGAATCCTCGGAACAATTGAGATAAAATAACTCCGGAATTGCCGCGAGCACCCATAAGCAGGCCTTTCGATAAAATACCAGCAGCTTCTCCGATTGAGGCAGAGCTCTTGCGTTTAATCTCAGCAACTCCTGCACTCATTGTCAAATTCATGTTCGTTCCCGTGTCGCCATCTGGCACAGGGAACACATTCAGGGAATTGACGTGCTCTGCATGCTGCCCAAGTTGTTCCGCTCCGGCAAGTACCATTGCGGTGAAATCTGTTCCATTTAAAGAACGTATACTCAAGTGAGAATTCCCCTTCCTAGCTTGATACACGAACATCTTGCACCAAGATGTTATCTGGTCTGTTCATGCGTTAACGCTATTGCGTTATTCTTCGTCCATACCTTGTCCGGCATAGGCATATAATACAACATGTCAGCCGGGTTTAACGGTCTGGGCGGCCTGGCCACCGATATCCTGCAACCAATTACAGCCCCAAGTTCGGGGCATACGGATATGCACCGGTATCGAGAGCCGGCATGAATGCCGCATGGAGACTGGTGCCAATGATGGAATGCCGCAGCGCGCAGCGTTGCCAAAAAGCAGACCCCCGACCTTTAAGGCCGGTCTTTTCTCCGGCTTCCCCGCGGCAAAAGCCTATTCACCGCTGTATTATGGACTATTCAACATTGTACTATATTAGACAGGAGAAATAAATAAAGTTTTTGGATCAGTTGACGAAGCTTTTTTCGGTATGATATTATATTCAAGTATTGTTTTAAGCAGGTTTAGTAATGGTAATGATCCGGCGATGCTGGCTTGAACAACCCATTAGCTACTGGAAACTGACTTTTTCTAGTCAGGTAGAACAATTTAGTCCTTATGGAATGACTTTCGTCTCTCCGAAGGCACTGGTTATTTTAGGATAGGAGGTGTAATCTATGTCTCGCAAATGTTATGTGACAGGTAAGAAACCGGGCACCGGTAACCACGTATCCCACGCTAACAACCGTAACCGTCGTTCTTGGGGCGTAAACGTTCAGAAGGTCCGCATTCTCGTGAACGGCAAACCGAAACGTGTATACGTAAGCACCCGTGCACTGAAAGCCGGTAAAGTGACTCGCGTATAATCACGCAAAGCTACTATAAATCGGATAAGCAAAAAGCACCTTGTCTATTGCAGGTGCTTTTTTGGTATTTAAACATAAAAGCCCCCACCTTAACACCATAGACATGTGAATGGCCGCCGCATCGTGCTTCGAAAGCTAATTTTCAGAACGCCCTGAAGCTAACAAAGCGGCGGTATTCGCATTGTAATGGATCAGTTCTTTTGAAACGTATTAAGAATCGCCTTTACAAACCCTCCCAAAAACTTCGGCAGTTTGAACGTGTAAAATTTCATACTTCACCCTCCCCATCATGCTCATACATCCGCCGTATCCTATGCTTCATGCCTTTCCCACCGCAAACACGACAAAAAAGGCTACATGAGAAACCTGCTCATGTAACCATATTTATGCGGAACTACCTGTCCCTATTCCATAATGACGAGCCTGAAACAAGGGATTTACATCTGGGTCGGAACAAATTGATAGACAGCGATCATGAATACACTCATTAAGTAGTAGAGTATGCTAAAAATGACAAATGTAACCCGAAGTCTCGTTCGGTCAAATTTACGGAAGTACAAGATGACAATCCCAACTCCAAGTAAAGAGGTAAATGCATTAAATGGAGATTGTACTACCGCAAATAATGCGAGCACTAATCCTGTAACGAGACTTGCAGCCATGGTCCACAGCGTCTCTTTCAGATTCATGTTTAGCCCCCGTAGCTGTTGCGAATGTCAGTAATTGCAGCTGCACGATCTTCACGTCCAAATACTGCACTTCCTGCAACGAGCACATCTGCACCAGCTTCCACCACGAGTGGAGCCGTATCGGCAGCGATTCCGCCATCCACTTCAATATGAACGTCATGACGTCCTTTTTCATTCAGCCAACTGCGAATTTGCTTTATTTTGTTCATTGTTCCGGAGATGAAGGCTTGTCCACCGAACCCCGGGTTAACCGTCATGACCAGCACTAAATCCACATCATCAAGTACTTCTTGAATTGCACTTGCAGGTGTACCCGGATTCAGAGCAACGCCTGCTTTTACACCTTGTTCTTTGATCAAGTGAATAACACGGTGAAGGTGCACACAAGCTTCAGCATGAACAGTAATGACTGCAGCGCCTGCTTTGGCAAACTCCTCAACATACCGCTCTGGATTCTCAATCATCAGATGCACATCAAGCGGCAAGCTCGTATGAGGCGCAATGGCTTTTACAATTGCAGAACCAAGCGTAATATTAGGGACAAAGTGACCGTCCATGACATCAACGTGAATCCAGTCTCCACCTGCGGTTTGAGCTTCCGCTACTTCTGCACCAAGACGGGCAAAGTCAGCAGATAAAATGGATGGGGCAATTTTAATCATGTTAGTACCTCCGCTTCTTGTCTTTCATTTCTGTAAGAAACAACTCATAGTGCCGGTACCGGCTTTCGGCGATTAGTCCTTCTTCCTTAGCTTCAAGTACCTTGCATGACGGTTCGTGGGTGTGTGTACAGCCTCGGAATTTACACTGATCTGCATACTGAGCAAATTCACGGAAACAGGTAGATAGCTCCTCTACACCAATCTCTAGAAAGTCCAGCTGGCTGAAACCAGGAGTATCGGCAACAAAGCCCCCATTATCCAGTGGAATTAACTCCACGTGCCTAGTGGTGTGTCTGCCTCGCCCTAGACGCATGCTGATCTCACTCGTTTCCAACGTAAGACCTGGCATCAAAGCATTCAGCATGGAAGACTTACCTACCCCGGATTGACCAGCAAATACGCTAATCTTACCTGCCAGCCGTTCCTTCAGCATTTCACTGCCTTCCCCGGTTCGCGAACTGGTAGAGATGACTTCATAACCAATCTGTTCATAGAGCGCCTTAACTTCAGCGACAGTATCTTTGTCATCTGCTTCTGAATTAGCTAAGTCTTGCTTCGTTACGACGATAAGCGCATCCAGCCCTGCCTGTTCGATATGAACCAGGAACTTGTCCAGAAGATTCAGATTCATATCCGGTTCCTTGACGGAGAATAGGAGAACAGCCAGATTGACATTAGCCACAGGAGGACGGATCAGTTCCGTGTCACGCTTTTTAATTTCATCTACTGTTCCTTCCCCATTCTCAGTCAACATGTAGCTAACACGGTCACCCACAAGCGGTGAAGTACCCCGCTTCCTAAAAATGCCTCTAGCTCGGCATTGAACGGCAGAGCCTTCAACCGAAGGCACCCCGTTATCTTCCAGTGGCATGACATAGTAGTAACCGCTTAGCGCTTTAACGATGATACCTTCAGGCATAGCTCCGTCGCCCTCCTTTAATTTGGCAATACGATTGTGCAAGCTCCAGACATACGATTTTCAGTGAATGGTTAAACTAACCTTTACTGGCTAAACGTCAGCAATAAGCCGTCCTTTAAGGACGGCTTGATGCATTAACGACTTCC
Source organism: Paenibacillus tundrae (assembly GCF_036884255.1). NCBI lineage: Bacteria > Bacillati > Bacillota > Bacilli > Caryophanales > Paenibacillaceae > Paenibacillus > Paenibacillus tundrae. The sequence continues at coordinate 4,365,435 of NZ_CP145605.1, forward strand.
TTGGTTCTCCCCTTGGCCTTACCGTTACCATTGCCATTGCCATTCCCTTGATCCATCGCTGAGGTGTCTCCCTCTTCGTTGTCAGTTTCACCATCCGCAGGCGTTGACTCAGGTTCACCTTCCTGGTTGGTTTCCGTATTATCCTCTTCCACATTTCCTGGATCCGGTTGTTGCTCATCCGGTGGTGGCTGCACGCCGCCCTCAGGCTCAATAGAAGGTACAACAACGGTTCCATTCTTGGCATCAATGTAGGTAACAAGGTACGTATCAAGGAATTTCCCATCCCGATAGACGGACACAGCGCCATTCTCATTTGGTGCAAGTACCAGTGGGATCGTCAACGCTTGGTTAGACTTGTTAATGGTACGTGTTCCCCACTCTTGGTTTTTGCCACGTGCATCTTCAAATGTAATTCGAATACTGCTGTTTTTGCCCTCTTCTTTTGGTGAGACATTAATATTAAACGAATATTCTAACGCTTCTGGCGGATATCCTGTACTGATGTAAATAGTAATATTGTCACCAGGACTAACCTCTGCACCCGCTTCAAAAGGCCATTGTTGGGTTACTTTACCGCGGTCAATGGTATAACTTGACTCTTCTTGAACCTGAGCTAGCGTTAATCCGGCGGATTTAAGCAAACGCTCCGCTTCACTACGGGTTTGATTTTTAAGATCAGGCATCTTAATCGTTTCAGCGCCTCTACTTACGGTTAAAACAATTTGAACTGATTCCAGATCGAAATCTTCATTGACTCCAGGCGTCTGGGAGATCACGTTTCCGGATTGGACTTCGTTGGAATACTCGTCTTTACGCTGAATTTGTTCCTCTTTAATACCCAGAGCAGTCAGACTTTTCACAGCAGCATCATAGGAGGAGCCTTTGACATCTATCATTTTGGTCGGCTCTTTCTCTATGCTGACACTAAGCTGGATCTCAGAGCCCTCTTTGACGACATCGCCTTCTTTTCTACTCTGATCAAAGACAATACCTGGATCAAAACCTTCTTCTGGGGCGCGAATGACCTCATTACTTACCACAAGCCCACTATCTTCCAAGATCTTGCGGGCATTTTCCTCAGTCTCGTTAATGACACTAGGAACCGTTATTTCAGGTACAACGAGCATGCCCTTGACGTACCACACCACGCCGACCATAGCTATCAGAATTAGAAGCGTCAACGAAATAAGCAGTGTTGGCTTTTTCCAATTCTTTGTTTTGCCCTTCTCTTTGCCTTCCTCAGCGTCAGATTCCATAACAGGAACTGCACCCGTTGACGTTACACCACGCGGTTCAGGCTTAATTGCAGGCATGACACGAGTTTGATCAATATCATCCTCATCCGGAAAATCAATCTTGTTTTCATTGCGACGCTCTGGCATCAAACAAGTTTCCAGATCGGTCTGCATTTCTTTCGCCGATTGATACCGCTCGTGCGGGTTTTTACGCATAGATTTCAGAATTACATTTTCCACACTTTGCGGAATCAATGGATTGAATTTGCGTGGTTCATCGAATTCTTCCTGCAAATGCTTCAAAGCAACGCTAATTGGACTCTCTCCCAAAAACGGAAGCTGCCCAGTCAACATTTGATAGAGTACGATACCAAGAGAATATAAGTCCGATTTTTCGCCTGTTACAATGCCTTTGGCATGCTCAGGCGAGAAATAATGAACAGAACCGATCACAGAACCAGTCTGAGTAATCGTCGTTGAGGTTACGGCACGAGCAATTCCGAAATCCGTCACCTTCACACGCCCATTACGTCCAATCAATATGTTATGCGGTTTAATATCCCGATGAATAATCTGATTATGATGTGCGTGATCCAGGGCATCTGCGATTTGAGAAGCGATACGAACGGCTTCATCAACTTGTAGAGGCGCCCTTTCCTTTATAATTTCATTCAAGTTTTTGCCTTCGACGTATTCCATAACAATATAATGCACATCATCTTCTTGTCCTACATCATAGATACTCACTACGTTAGGGTGAGACAGTGATGCAGCAGATTGTGCTTCTCTGCGGAAACGTCGAATAAACTCTTCGTCATGGACGAATTGCTGTCTTAACACTTTGATCGCGACATTTCGATTCAGCAGCAGATCCTGTGCTTTATATACAAGCGCCATGCCGCCGCCACCGACCCGCTCAATCACTTCATAGCGTCCGCCTAGCTGGTGCCCAATCATGACTCGCACCCCGTTTCCGCTACGGAACTTTCCTCTTGAGCCTCAAACAACGCAACGGTGATATTATCATCTCCGCCAGCGAGCAGAGCGAGCTGGAGTAGACGATCCGCTCGTTCCTCCAGAGGAAGATCCAGATTGCCAGCAACTTGAATGAGCTGCTCATTGCTGACCAGGTTGCTTAACCCATCACTGCATAACAAAAGGACTTCGCCCTTATCCAGCTTAACGGGATCCAAATCTACCTTTACCTCAGCATCTGTGCCAAGTGCACGAGTCAGTACATTACGACGTGGATGGTGAGAAGCGTCTTCCTTTTTAATGATACCGTTCTTTAACAAGTCATTGACCAGTGTGTGATCTTCCGTCAACTGAGTTAATGATTTGTTGGCAATTTTGTAAGCGCGGCTATCTCCGATATGACCGATAACTCCCTCAGCATCATTCAATAAGGCAGCAACCACTGTCGTCCCCATGTTATGGTACTTTTCATCTGCAGATGCTGTACGGAATATAACCTCATTCGCATGCAGTATCGCGTCGCTGAGAGCAGCAGACAAAGAGGCATGTGACAAGCCCGGTTCTAATGTACCGAGATCGCTCACGAGTGTCTCCACCGCAAGACGACTTGCGGTATCTCCCGCAAGATGTCCTCCCATGCCATCGGCAACAATGCCTAAGATATAACCTGTTTCCAAATTGCGAATCCAAGCTGAATCTTCATTAACCGAACGCACACGTCCGATATGGCTCACATGAACTGTTTTGATCAAAACGTTCTCACCTCAACTCCATATGCTTGGCACGAAGCTGACCGCAAGCGGCAGCAATATCATGTCCCTGTTCACGACGAATCGTTACATTGACGCCTTGCTCCGAGAGAATTCTCTGGAAGTTAAATATATCGCTTCGTGATGTTCTTACGTATTTGCGCTCAGGCACGTGATTGACCGGAATCAAGTTAACGTGGCACAGCATGTTCTTGAGCACACCTGCTAGTTCAGCAGCATGTTCAGGCTGATCATTAACTCCGCCAATCAGGGCATACTCAAACGTAATTCTCCGACCTGTTTTGGCCAAGTAATAACGCAAGGATTCCATAACATCTTCAAATGGGAAACGACGGTTAACCGGCATCAATTTGGAACGAAGCGCATCGTTCGGTGCGTGAATGGAGATCGCCAGATTAATCTGTGTATCTTCATCAGCAAATTTGTAGATGTTCGGTACGATGCCGCTCGTAGATACGGTAATATGACGTTGACCGATATTCAATCCTTTTTCATGAATCATCGTGCGTAAGAAGGTCATCGTAGCTTCATAGTTTTCAAATGGTTCACCTGAACCCATGATAACAATGCTGCTGACACGCTCGCCACGTTCATCCAGGATTTTCTGTGCCTGTACCACTTGAGCAGTAATTTCTCCAGCCGTAAGGTTACGTTTGAGACCACCCAGCGTAGAAGCACAGAATGTACAACCAATTCGGCAACCAACCTGTGTCGTTACACAGATGCTGTTCCCGTAGTTATGCTTCATGATAACTGTTTCAATGGCATGATCATCATGCAGACCAAACAGGAACTTAACCGTTCCATCCTTGGATTCAAATTTCGTGATTTCTGTGAGCGTTACAAATTCGAATTGCTCTGTCAATTTTTCGCGTAGTGCCTTCGGTAAGTTACTCATTTCATTAAAATCATTCACACGTTTCACGTAGATCCAGTCAAAAATCTGACCCCCACGAAACGCAGGCTCCCCGTTATTAACAGCCCACTGCTGCAGCTCTTCTAGGGAATAATCATATATAAAAGGTTTCATTTTGTTTTCAACACCTATTCCTTCTTTTCATTTAGATTGAACTATAAATATTTACACTTCCACTCCGATGACAGAATAACCTTCCGATCGCTGTTATCCCCAGATTTTTTGAATTCTCTTTTGCAAAGAGAAAATCCGGTGATAAAGGCGAACGCTTCGCTTCTTCACGTTATTTCTGTCCTCTCCGTTCTCGTGTAAATGTCTAATTCAATCTATATAGCTTCCTTCTTATCGTTCCATTCGTCCTATTCTATCATAAAGACCACTTTACATCCATGTATACCCTCGGAGCACACACTTCATGCATTATAACACCTCTATGCGCCTATCGCACCCTAAGATCGTTCGCCAATCACGAAAATCGCCCACTTCTATGGCCTAATGATGTGATATTAAAGTGTTCAAACATTTCATTATGACCTTCAAAAAAGACATGCTTCTCACAAAGAAATCCGCCGAAGTTTCCCTCGGCGGCTCTTGCTACAACGCTATACGATTCATCCATTCGCCGTACGGATCAAACGGGCAATGTAAAATCCGTCGCTGTGTGCATATTGCGGCAAAATTTGCACACCTCCGTTGACTGATCTCCATTCAGCCAATGCCGTATCAGACCATGTCGAATCAGCCGCTTCGAATTCAGGATGACGTTGCAAGAAGTCAGACACCATCATTTCATTTTCCGCTGGTTCAATCGTACATGTGCTGTATATCAGCATCCCTCCTGGCTTCAGAAGTGGAGCTACACGATCAAGCAACTCACGCTGTAGACCCGAAATGTCGTCGATATCTTCAGGAGACTTCGTCCATTTGACATCTGGCTTGCGACGGATAACACCAAGACCTGAGCATGGCGCATCCAGCAAAATCCGATCAAATGAAGCGGCAGGATAACGTTCATTCAGATCTAGTGCATCACCCGTAACGGCATCAATACAGCCTAATCCCAGACGATCCGCCTGATCCATAATCAATTGACGTTTATGAGCATGCAGGTCATTCGCTATAATTCGCCCACGATCTTGCATTTTCTCAGCCATATGTGCTGTCTTGCCACCAGGGGCTGCACAGCAATCCAGCACGGTTTGTCCTTCTTCGGGCGCGACCGCTTCAGCCACCAGCATGGAACTCTCATCCTGCACAGATAACAGACCATCACGATACCAGGATGTAAGAGCCATATTGCCTCCGCTACGCACCAGAATACCATCAGGACTCAGTCGGGAAGGCTCCACCGTTGCTCCCGCGCTCTCCATCTCGCCCATCAGCTTCTCTCGTGTTGTCATCGTTGTATTCACACGAACACTGACCGCAGGAGGCTCATTATTGGCACGGCAGATGTCTTCTGCTGTCTCTTCACCATATTGAGCGATCCAGCGCTCTACCATCCACAGTGGGTGTGAATGCTCCAGCGCAATCCGTTCAGCAACAGGCAGATTATCCGGTATCCGAAGCTCATTGCGATTACGAATCATATTCCGCAAAACGCCATTCACCATACCAGAAATACCTTGGTGACCCAGCTTTTTCGCAAGATTCACCGCTTCACTGACAACGGCATGCTCAGGAATCCGATCCAGATACAACATTTGATACACACTGATCCGTAACAAGCTTCTTACCCACGGCTGTAACTTAGACACACCTTTGGCTACATAACGCTCCAAATAATAATCCAGTGTGTTCAGCCTTGCGATTGTTCCATAGACTAATTCGGTCGCTAAACCTACGTCTGCTGGACTTAAATCAGCTTCTTTTAATCGGCGATTCAACTCTAGATTGCTGTATGCTCCATCCTGTTCAACTGCACTAAGTACCTTTACGGCAACGTTACGGGCAGAGGTTTTGGGACCAGAAGAGCGTTCAGCCCCTCGTGAAGCAGGCCTAGCAGCGCTTTTATTTTGAGTATGCGCAGGTTTGCCGTTGCTCTGATCCTTCTTAGAGTGGGTACGCGTCGTTGAATGTTGTGCTTGTTTCCCCTGACCTGATGTACGGCCTGATGTATTTCCGTTCATCGCAGCACCGTGCCTGGTTTCAAGGTACCACCACGACCAAAGTCTACAGCCTTCATCACTTTTTTACCTGCCGGCTGAACTTCAGTCAACCAGAGTGAACCGCTGCCTGTTGACACCTCGATACCATTAGCACCCAGTTGCAGAACAGTGCCCGGCTCGGTTTGACCCGTTTGAGAAGCTCCTTGTGCATCTGGATGATTTGGATTCGTCGCTGCCCATACTTTGAAGACTTGATCATCCCACATGGTGAATGCTCCAGAGAATGGCACAAGACCACGGATCTGATTAAACAGCTCTCGTGAGGAGCGACTCCAGTCTAGTTTTTCATCTTCTCGAGTCAGATTACGGGCATACGAAGCTTCGGCATCATCCTGAGGGACAGCCGTTGTTTCTCCTGCTATTAATCTAGGCATCTCTTCCTGTAACAATTTAGAGCCTGCTTCACTCAGCTTGATAAACATCGAGCCTGATGTATCTTCATCCGTGATTGGTACTTCTACGCGGGAGATCATGTCCCCGGTGTCCAGTCCTTCTGCCATATACATGAGCGTTACTCCAGTAACCGACTCCCCATTGATAATGGAGCGTTGAATTGGGGCACCTCCACGATATTTAGGCAAAAGCGATCCATGTACGTTCACACAGCCACGAACAGGCATGTCCAACACGGCTTTGGGCAGAATCTGCCCAAATGCTGCGGTAACAATGAGATCAGGTTTCCACTCTGCAAGCCGAGCCACTGCTTCTGGATCACGAAGTTTAACCGGTTGAAACACAGGCAAGCCATAACGCTCAGCTGCAGCTTTCACAGGTGTTGGTGTGAGTATCTTTTTGCGGCCTTGTGGTTTATCCGGCTGTGTTACGACACCGACCACATTGTATCCTTCCGCAATTAGCATATCTAGAGAAGGAACAGCAAAATCTGGGGTTCCCATAAAAACAATATTCAAATCCATCACTCCTTAATTACGTCGAGGTCCTGTCTGATCCGCAGAAATTTCGTACACTTTCTCGGCAATATCAGTAAAGAGAACTCCATCCAGATGATCAATTTCATGTTGGAATGCACGGGACAACAGACCGCTGCCCGTAATAATCAGTTCATTACCTTCACGATCCAGTCCTTTGACGGTCACCGTCTCAAAGCGACGTACATCCCCATTAATTCCAGGAATACTCAAGCAACCTTCCGGTCCGAACTGCTCGCCTTCACTTGAGATAATTTCAGGATTAATCATTTTGATCAGGCCCTGTTCATCTCCAGCATCAATAACAATCAAACGCTTCAAAATACCTACTTGTGGCGCCGCAAGCCCTACACCCTCAGCATCGTACATCGTATCTGCCATATCATCCAGCAGCTTTTGTACATTCGGTGTGACTTTGGTTACTTCCTTAGCTCTTTTGTGTAGCACTTCATCCGGTTCTTTCACGATAATGCGAATCGACATGTTGTAAGCACCTTCCTAATCCTCATCATAATTTCAAGACATCAAGCTGTGTAGTTATATCTCCAGCTATGATGCATGTTTTTACTAATCTATGTTTATACCGCCTGTTCACATTAACATTTGCGGGTCTACATCAAGACTAATTAGCAACTTCTGCGCTTGCACATCATCGTCCATGCGCCGAGCTGTCGCTAGAGCGAGCCCAATAGCGTCTACATCCCCACGCCATTTTATCATACATTGGAATCTGTATCTATTCTTGATCCGAGGAATCGGCGATGCTACAGGCCCGAGTACGTCAAAGGCTTCGTTACTAAAACGATCCAAACTGCCTAACCAGCCTGCTGCGTTTGCACGTTCTTTTAACATTCGCGTGTAGTTTTCAGCAAGCCGGATCAGCACTGGTAGTTGCTCGTGTGAAAAAGTCACCAGAATGAGCCGACAGTATGGTGGATATTGAAGATTACGTCGATGCAGCAATTCTTCTCGTACAAACGATACATAATCATGCTGACTAGCATGACCGATCGAGTAGTGCTCTGGCGTATAAGATTGCACAAAAACTTCACCTGGAAGCTGATGTCGTCCTGCCCTGCCGGCAACTTGAGTTAGCAGCTGGAATGTTTTTTCTGCAGCTCGGAAATCAGGTAAATTCAATGCCGAATCGGCCGTAATGACCCCTACCAGCGTCACATCTGGGAAGTCCAACCCTTTAGCGACCATCTGTGTACCCAGCAGGACATCTGCCTTCTTCTCCCGAAACTGCTTCAGCAACTTCTCGTGCGAACCCTTCTCAGTTGTTGTATCCACATCCATCCGAATGACGCGAATTCCGGGGAATAACTTAGCAAGCTCTTCCTCTACACGCTGAGTCCCTGTTCCGAAGTATCGAATGTGTTCACTTCCGCAATCCGGACACACTTCCGGAGCCGCTTCCGCATAACCACAATAGTGACAACGAAGATTATTAGATCGTTGGTGGTACGTCAGGGAAATATCACACTCTGGGCAACCGGCTACATAACCACAACTTCGGCACATCACAAAAGTAGAGTATCCGCGCCGGTTTAGAAGCAGCACCGTTTGTTCTCCACGTTCCAAGCGTTCCTCCAGACCTTTGTGTAACGCCCGGCTGAACATCGAACGATTGCCGTCCTTAAGTTCCTCACGCATATCAATAATGCGCACGTCAGGCAAGTTATTACCAAGAGCTCGCGTTGGCATCTCCAGCAGGAGTGGTGCGAATTCATCATTACTTTGAGAGCGAGCAGCGTAATAACTTTCTAGCGAGGGCGTCGCAGAACCAAGAACGACAACGGCTTGGTGCTGCTGGGCTCTTTTTACCGCAACATCACGAGCATGATATTTTGGCGTTTCCTCTTGCTTGTAGGAGGTCTCATGCTCCTCATCCATAATAATTAATCCAAGACGGCTGAACGGTGCAAACACCGCTGATCGTGCGCCAATCGCCACCTTGACCTGACCCTCTCTAATTTTACGCCATTCATCGTAACGCTCCCCACCTGACAGACGACTGTGCATAACCGCAACTTGATCCCCAAAGCGTCCTTTAAAACGCTCAACCATTTGAGGAGTCAAGGCAATTTCGGGTACAAGCACGATGGCCTGCCGATCCTGGTCAATGCACTGTTGTATCGTTTGCAGATAGACTTCCGTTTTGCCACTTCCTGTTACACCATGAAGCAAAAAGACGCCGTGGCGTCTCTCCAGTAATCTACCGTTGATGCTATCATACACATGTTGCTGTTCCGGCGTGAGCAAGAGCGGTTCGGTCGCCCGAAACTTCCTGCCCTGATAAGGATCACGAAAGACTTCAACATCCTCTGTTACGAGTAATCCCTTCTCTTCCAGTCCTTTGACAGTGGCCGCAGATACCTGAAGCGTTGACAACAATTCCTTCATTGGCATAGGCAACAGTTCTTTCATCTCGAGCAAAAAGGACAATACTTCCTTCTGACGCTGCGCCTTCGCTGGAAATGCATCAAGTGCTTCTTGTGCTGCCGAGGCGTCAACCGCAAGATCCACAGACTTCATCATCTTTTTGCCCATTTTATCCTTGATGGCCTGGCTTTCTAACAATATGCCGCCTAGAAGCAGTTTTTTGATTAAGGGTGCATGATTAGGGTACTTTCGACTTAGCTGTTGAAGAGGGACTTGTCCACGGCTTTGTACGAACCGAATGATATCCTGCTGTACCTTCTCCGTAGTTGATTCTTCTCCCCACACAAAAAGAACCTCTTCATTCGGCGACGAATTCGCCGTCTTAGCATCGAGTGCATCTCCAATAGAGATGTAACGCTCTGCTTTTCCTTTTAAAGCTGTGGGTACCATCACCTGCAAAGATAGAATGCGATTGCTCGCATAACGATCACTCATCCATTCTGCTAGTTCCACCAGATCTTTGGACAACGGCGGAACAATATCTAGCAGCTCCTGAACAGGCTTGAGCTTAAATGTCTCATTTCCAGTGCGAGGTACGAGATCAACGACGAATCCCTGCACCGTCCGATGTCCAAAAGGTACACCTACCCGACTGCCAATTTCGATCCATTCTCGCATCGATTCTGGCACAAGATAATCAAAAGGTCGGTCGGTTTCCTTCACAGGAACATCGACAATCACCTTGGCGATCTCCATATTAATTCCCCCCGGCAATGCGCTCCGCCGCAATTGAAAGCAACTGGCGTGCCACGTCTTCCTTGGCCATTACCTGAAGCTCTTCTACCAAACCCTCACGGTCATAAATGTTCACCGCATTGGTATCTGTTCCAAATCCTACACCTGCACGGGTGACATCATTGGCTACGATCAGATCACAGTTTTTCCGTTCCAGTTTTTCTCGTGCATACCGTTCAATATCATTCGTCTCTGCTGCAAAACCGATCAGAAATTGATGGGTCTTCTGCTTCCCTAAGGTTTCGAGAATATCTATATTTTTAATAAGTTCAAGCGATAATGTATCGCCAGTTTTCTTCAACTTTTCCTTATAAACTTCTTTAGGGCGATAATCAGCTACAGCCGCTGCCTTCACTACAATATCTGCTTCATCCCATTGGCTTAGGACAGCATCATACATTTCATCAGCAGACTGCACCCGAATTACCTGTACATTCGCAGGTGGGCTGACCTGTGTATTGCCCATGATGAGTGTAACTTCAGCTCCAAGCTCCTGCGCTATAGCCGCAACTGCAAAGCCCATCTTGCCTGAAGAGTCATTCGTAATGTAGCGAACAGGGTCAATACGTTCAATGGTACCTCCCGCTGTGACAACAACTTTTTTTCCTGTTAATAGCTGTGCTTCTGTAGCCGTTTGTGTGGTCATAGGGTTGATAGCGGGTGCCGGAACATAGGATACCTGTCCAGTATTGTTGCCACTCGCTTTAGCAGCGAAAAATTGTTCAACCACGTCAACGATTGTGTCTGGCTCTTCAAGCCTTCCTTTGCCTACATAACCACAGGCCAATTGTCCTTCGCTTGGCTCAATCATTAACGTTCCACGCTGGACTAATAGGTTCATATTATGTTGCACAGCTGGGTGATCATACATATGAACATTCATAGCCGGTGCAATCATTACTGGAGCAGTAGTAGCTAGGAGCGTGGTGGATAACATATCATCCGCCATGCCATGTGCCATTTTTGCAATCACATTCGCGGTGGCTGGAGCTACCAATACAAGATCGGCGAGATCAGCCAAATGAATATGTGAAACAACCGATGGTTCGCGCTCATCAAACGTATCGCTATATACAACATTACGCGTCAACGTTTGCAGTGTTAACTCCGTAATAAACTGTTTAGCAGATTCCGTCATGATGACATGAACATCCGCTCCTCTTTGCACAAGTCTACTGCATAGTGTTGCCGCTTTGTAAGCAGCGATGCCTCCCGTGACTCCAAGCACGATCTTTTTGCCGTTCAACATGTTATTTCCCCCAGTCTATGCGACATTTAAACGATAAATAGGAATCTATCTTGTAAACCCTTTAGAGGTTGTTCAAAAAGTCCGCTTTTGATTACGAAGGATGCCTGGAGGCATCTCAGCGTCGAAGATGGGATTCAGCCGAAATGTCCGTTGCTCACGTAGTTTGGCCTACGCTCCGCTATTCCATTTCTACCTTCATCCCATCTTCTCGGTACTGAAAACCGACCTTTTTGAACACGTACCTTTAGTTCGTTATAAGAAGAATTCAATAGAGAAAAAAATAACAACCTCGCGGTTGTCAAATAAATCCGGCTTACGCCGTATGCAGTTGAAGAGCAGCCGTTGACGGCTTACTCTTCCTCTTCTTCGTCCTGTCCTTTGATGACAACGAGCAAGTCACCATAAATCTCTTCAAGCGCAACGCCAACCTGTTTATTAGATTTTGCATTTCTCAGATCGGATTTTTCGCCTTCACGAAGTTGTCTAGCCCGGCGAGAAGCAGCAACAACAAGAGAATACTTGCTGTCGACTTTGTTCATCATTTCATCAATAGAAGGATACAGCATAGTTACAAAACACCTCTTCACATTAGTATAATCACCCTTCACCGCCAGACCGAACTTCAAGAGGCTGTTCAAATAGGTCATTTTCACGATAATGAAAACACGATTAATTCGAACATGCATCTACACAGTCCGGTCTGTATCCGTCATCCACACGAACGCGTTCTTTATCTATATATCCTATGACTGTAGTCGTGTGGAATATCGCATGTTGCTGCGGTAAAAGAGATTATTTATTGATCTTACAATGTTCGGCGATAATGATGCTTTCTATTCGTTTACACGCCAAATCAATTTCATCATTAACAACTGCGTAATCATACTGCTCCAATAAGCTGATCTCATCTACAGCAACGGACATCCGGTGGTCAATTGTTGCCTGACTTTCCGTGCCGCGGCCTTGAATGCGATCTTTAAGCTCGTCCAAAGAAGGAGGAAGTAGAAACACAAAGATCCCTTCCGGGAACTTTTCTTTTACTTTTAACGCACCTTGGACTTCAATCTCAAGAATGATGTCCCGGCCTTCGTTAATTGTTTTCTCCACAAAATCACGTGGAGTTCCATAATAGTTGCCAACATATTCTGCATGTTCCAGCAGTTGATCTTCAGCAATCATACTTAGAAACTCATCATGCGAATGGAAGAAGTAGTTAACTCCATGCTCTTCACCCAGACGAGGCTGGCGGGTTGTTGCCGATACGGAATAAGTCAAATTCGGCACCCGTTTGCGCAGCGCGCTGCATACTGTACCCTTCCCGACCCCAGATGGGCCGGACAACACTATCAGTAATCCCTTAGACATATTACACTCCATTTTATTCGTCGTTATCATCATCTTTCGAAGAAAGACGATGGGCAACCGTTTCTGGCTGTACCGCAGACAGAATGACATGATCACTATCCGTAATAATTACGGCACGAGTACGTCTTCCATACGTTGCATCAATCAGCATATGACGGTCTCTTGCCTCTTGTATAATCCTCTTGATCGGCGCCGATTCCGGGCTTACGATGGATATAATCCGGTTCGCCGATACGATGTTACCGAATCCAATGTTAATGAGTTTGATTGCCATAATCAGGTTCTTCCCCCTATACATGCGACTCTTCTGCCGAAATATGACCGTTCATTCGATATTCGCTGCTTGCTCACGAATTTTCTCCAGTTCCGCCTTCATCTCGACAACACGGTTCACTAGAGCCAAATGGTTGGCTTTTGATCCAATCGTGTTAACTTCACGATTCATCTCTTGAATAAGAAAGTCCAGCTTGCGTCCCACAGGTTCATCACTCTTCAGCAGTTCCCTGCTCTGTCCAAAGTGACTGAGTAAACGCGTAAGCTCTTCTTCTATGTTAGAACGATCGGCAAACACAGCAATTTCCATACCCAATTTATGCTCATCAAAAGGGAAAGAGCCTTCTTCCTGCATTTCCGTAAGCCTTTGTCTTAGCTTGTTGCGGTAATCACTTACCACAGTAGGTGCAAGAGTAAGCATCTCGGTATGCAGTGACTCCAGACGACTTATTCGACGTTCCAGGTCACTGGCCAGATGAAGACCCTCGCGAGCGCGCATCTGTTCCAGACCGGACAGAGCTTCTTCAAGTCCCTCCTGCAGAACACGTTCCCATTCGTCCTTCTGTTCTTCCGTCAGGAGATTAACCCCTTCTGAATGAACCATGACATCTGGCAACGAAAGTATGTCCATAATGGTCGGCTTGCCCTGCATCCCATACCGGGTCTCCAACTGCTCTGCAGCCTGCAGATAGGCTCTAACCGCCTGCTCATTGAGCACGGCAGGAAGAGCCTGGTCTTCATCTTTTTCTTTCATTACATAAACATCAATCCGCCCGCGTTTCAAACGGCCCTGTACGATTTTCCTCAATCCGTCTTCATAACATGTCCACTCTTTCGGTAGACGCATCATCACTTCACAATAACGATGATTGACCGATTTGACTTCCAACTGTACCTTATAGCCTCCAAAATGAAAAGCGGATTGACCGTATCCGGTCATACTGAATGACATCGGCATCACATCCGTTACACTATTGTAATTGATTATTAGGGTTGAAACAAGTGGGACATTGGTGCTCTGACTTCTCCCACACATATTGCGTAAGTTCCGCCGTCATGTTGTAGAACATAAATGGCGTCATTAGATAGATGCCTTTAAAATACGTGGTGGCTACATCCAATAGTTCCTTGGCGATTTTCACGCCCATCGCGCGGCCTTCTTCGCCTTCCAAACCAGCCATGCGTGACCGCACCTCATCCGACAGCTGAATTCCCGGCACCTCGTTATGGAGATATTCCGCATTTCGTCCACTTGCGAGCGGCATTACGCCAACGAAAATAGGGATTTCCAGATGTTTGGTTGCTTCATGCATTGCGACAATTAATTGTGGATCGTAAATCGGCTGGGTCATAATGTAATCGGCGCCGGAGGCAATCTTTTTCTCCAAACGTTGAACGGCTTTGTCCAGATGTTTCACGTTTGGATTGAATGCAGCTCCAATAACGAACCCCGCTTTTTGCTTGAGCGGTTTACCCGAGAAGGCTACACCATCGTTCAGTTGCTTAATCATCCGAATAATTTCGAAGGAAGTTAGATCATATACCGAGCTTGAACCCGGGAGGTCACCGAAACGGGCTGGATCTCCGGTTACGGCGAGCACATGATTAATTCCGAGCGCATCAAAGCCCATCATGTGGGATTGCGTACCGATCAGATTACGATCCCGGCATGCGATATGCACAAGCGGGCGCAGTCCTGTGCGATCTTGAACGAGATGTCCCAGAGCCATATTACTCATCCGGGTAACAGCAAGCGAGTTATCAGCAAGTGTTAATGCGTCAGCTCCTGCTGCTTTGAGTACCTCGGCGCCTTTCATGAATTTGGCGATATCCAGATCACGTGGTGGGTCAAGTTCAACGATAACCGTATGACGTTGCTTCACTAGATCAACAATTGTAGGTTGTCCTCCACGACCAGCACGTTCATCTACATTTTCATGTAGGACAATGCGTGGTTTGGGATCTGTTAGGTCAGGCTGGACAATCGGAGCAGCTTGATAGTCGGCCAAGGCTCCAGCCATAGCAGCGATATGATCAGGCGTTGTTCCGCAGCAACCACCGATAATCCGAGCACCCAAGTCTGCAAACTGTACTGCTGTCTGACCGAAGTACTCTGGAGTTGCACCATAACGGAATTCACCATCTACATAATCCGCGGCTCCCGCATTAGGATAGACGGACATCGGAATACCAATCCGCCCAGATACCGTTTCCATCGCACGCATAATACCGTTAGGACCTGTGCGACAGTTGAAGCCAATCACATCAGCACCTTGTTCACGCATAATCCGGAACGCCTCAGGCATTGTATATCCATCCAGTGTATGACCAACATGCTCAACCGCAAATTGTCCAATTACGGGCAGGTCACTCAGCTTACGAGTCTGCAGAAGGGCAATGTCCATCTCCTCGATATCATAGAAGGTTTCAAGGAGAATGCCGTCTACTCCTTCGTCAAGAAGTGCAAAAATCTGTTGCTCATAAAAGCGTTTCAGCTCGCTTGTAGATACATTCGTGCGTTTCCCCCCGCGAATTGAACCTACAGCACCAAGCACATAACCTTTACTACCTGCCACTTCCTTGGCGATACGCACACCAGCCCGATTCACACTCTCAACCTTAGACTCCAGGCCAAACTTGGATAACTTATCATAATTGGCAGAGTATGTGTTCGTCTCGAATATTTCTGTTCCTGCATCTCGATAACGACGATGTACATCAGCCACCACTTCAGGTGAAATTAAATTCAACTCTTCATATGAAATGCCTACCGGGAATCCCATTTGATAAAGGAATGTTCCCATCGCCCCGTCTCCCACGAGAACCCGCTCCTGCATTACGCTCCGTAAATCCGCCTTCATCCCATTTCCCCCCGCCTGGCTGTGATCAATTTCATACTAATGTAACACAAAAAACGCTAAAAAACGAAGGAAAACACAGGTTTTTTCCCGGAATTATGATGATATATGTTCTGTTCTGTCTGTTCTCATGGAATGTATGGCTGAACATATATACCCAAATTCTATTTCTGCAATACAAAAAGAGAGGCGCACAGGCCTCTCTTGGCTTAAATCTCCATTTTATGAGGTGATCCCTTTGAACACAACTTCCGCAGGCCCTGTCATATAAACGTGGTTATCTGATTCATTCCACTCAATGTGCAAATCTCCACCTTTGAGGCTAACGACAGCAGTACGGTCGGTGTGTCCGTTCAGAACTGACGATACGAGTGTTGCACAGGCTCCTGTTCCACATGCCAGCGTTGGTCCCGCTCCACGTTCCCATACACGCATATCTACATAACCCCGGTCACGAACAGTGGCGAATTCTACATTAATTTTTTTCGGGAACATCGGATGTACCTCTAGCAGTGGCCCCCATGTTGAGAGATCAAAATTCACAGCATCTTCTACATAAATAACAGCGTGCGGGTTCCCCATGGATACGGCGGTAAACTTAAATTGTTGACCATTCGCTTCAATGGAATGATCCACCACAGGATTTGCATCCACTGTTGTTGGAACCTTAAGCCCGTCCAAAATCGGCTCACCCATATCCACACGAACCGTCTCTACCTTACCATCACGAATGTTAAGGTTAACCGGTTGTACGCCTGCACCAATCGTCTCTATCGTAATATTCTCACCGGATACATGACCGTGATCATACACATATTTTGCGACACATCGAATGGCATTACCACATTGTTCGGCTTCGGAACCGTCTGAATTCATAATGCGCATCTGAAAATCTGCTTTCTCGGAAGGCAGTATATAGACGAGCCCATCCGCACCAATTCCGAAAAATCGGTTACACCATTTCACAGCCAATTCTGGCGCGTCTGCGGGAAGCTTTTCTTCTCCAAATACAACGATAAAGTCGTTGCCTAGTCCATGCATTTTCGTAAATTCCATATAATCTTCCCACTCCTTTTGGCAGTCTGCTGCCAAAGCATTTATTCATTTCAAGTTATGTTTTTTTTGAAAAGTCAGGCTCTTATGACTGGAAGAAGAGATGAAGCTCCGCTTCCAAAAAAAAGCTATCCTGCAAAATGGCGAAGCCGTTTGCTTCGACGCATTTTGAGGATAGCATAACGAAATTGGGAAGTAAAAGGTATTGATTTTATGCAGAAAACTTTGTACTTTTCGGAACGAAACGACCTGGTCCCATACGGCGACGGTTGCGACGGCCTCCCCACACGCTACCTGCCCCCATAAGGAACGTAGGAATTCCGGCAGCAACGATACAGATCGCCCATTCACGCAAGCCGAGTGGTACAGTTTTGAAGATCGGTTGCAGCGGCTCTACGTACATTACAATCAGCATCAGCACGACAGATGAAATGACTGCAAGGACCAAATATTTGTTTTGAAGCGGATTCCGATGAAAAATAGAACGCGAACTCCGGCAGTCAAACACATGGATCAGTTGAGCCAGAACCAATGTCGCAAAAGCCACAGACTGCGCCTTGATCAGTTGACCCGGATGATCCGGAGCGGCTTGTAATGTAAGCCAGAAAGCTCCCAGCGTACATAAACCGATCAGGACACCACGACTTATAATTTTCCAGCCCAATCTACGGGCAAAAATATTTTCCTTCGCACCACGTGGCTTGTGCTCCATGAGATCTTTCTCTGGCTGATCCACGCCCAGTGCCATAGCTGGAAGACCATCCGTCACGAGATTGACCCATAAAATCTGGATCGGTACGAGTGGCAAAGGCAAACCCATCATCATTGCGAAGAACATGGTCAATATCTCACCCACATTGGAGGCAAGTAAGTAACGAATAAATTTACGAATGTTCTCATAGATGTTACGCCCTTCTTCAATAGCAGCTACAATGGTTGAGAAGTTATCGTCACTCAAAATCAGGGCAGACGCTTCTTTCGTTACATCGGTGCCGGTAATCCCCATCGCGATACCGATATCCGCCGCTTTGATGGCCGGAGCGTCATTAACGCCATCCCCCGTCATCGCAACGACATGTCCTTTCCTTTGTAGCGATTTGACTATTCGTAATTTATGCTCAGGAGACACCCTTGAGAAGACATAAATCCCCTCAACGTGTTTATCCAGTTCGTCATCCGCCATGCCCGCTAACTGAAGTCCACTTAATGACTTTCCTCCTCGCGGAAGAATGCCGAGTTGTTGTGCAATGGCTTCAGCAGTTGTGCCATGATCACCCGTGATCATCACCGTTCGTATACCCGCTCTGCGGCAGGTTGCAATAGCATCCCTAACTTCACGGCGCGGTGGATCAATCATGCCTGCTAAGCCTACAAACACAAGCTGACTCTCCGCAGCGTTCTCATCTTCGACTCTTTCTTCTGGTCGTACATCACGATAAGCCATTCCAAGCACCCGAAGTGCTGAAGCAGCCATATTTTCGTTTGCAGCCATGACCTTCTGTCGTAAGGTTCCTGTGAAGGGTACTACTTTACCCTCCCATAAAATGTAGTTACATTGTCCAATCAGGACATCAGGAGCACCCTTGGTGTAGATCATTCGTCCTCCCTGATGATGAACAAGGACAGACATACGCTTTCGATCAGAATCGAATGGGAACTCTTGCTGACGTGCGTATAATTCTTTGAGCCCGTTAGGTGTTAGTCCCATTTTGGAAGCCAGCGCAACCAGTGAGCCCTCTGTCGGGTCACCTTTCAGTTCCCATACCACATCTTGGTCGGAATCTTTCTTCGAATCTTTGCCTTTTTTCTTATTCCGAAGCTCTTCTCCTCTATTCTCTACAATACTTGCGTTATTACAAAGAGCACTGATCTGCAATAGGCGTCGCAGCGTCTGGTCACTCTTCAGATCAACAGGACGTCCATTCTCAAGCATCTGTCCTTCTGGCGAATACCCGTCCCCGGTTACCTTAATTCCACGGCCCTCTAACCAGACATCTGTTACCGTCATTTTGTTTTGGGTGAGTGTACCAGTCTTATCTGAACAGATGACTGATGCGCAGCCTAACGTTTCGACAGATGGCAATTTCCGCACGATGGCTTTTCGCTTGATCATACGCTGTACACCTAACGCCAGAGCGATGGTAACAATCGCGGGCAATCCTTCTGGAATTGCGGCAACCGCAAGGCTGACCCCAGCGAGAAACATGCCTACAGCTGGTTGTCCATGAAGAATACCTGCAACGACAACCATGACAGTGAGTCCAAGAGCGACAAAAATCAATATCTTCCCCAACTGTTCAAGCCTGTGCTGTAGTGGTGTTTCCTGTTCATCGGTATTTTGGATCAGATCAGCGATTTTGCCCATCTCGGTATCCATACCCGTACGAATAACAACACCACGTGCCGTTCCGCGTGTTACCATCGTTCCCATGAATCCGATGTTCTTCTGATCTCCGAGCGGCACATCATCAGCGGCAATAGGCATACAATGCTTGCTTACAGGTACGGATTCACCAGTCAGAGCGGATTCCTCCACATCCAGGCTGTTCGTTTCCAGCCAGCGCACATCGGCAGGAATACGATCCCCACTTTCAACCAGCACAATATCACCAGGCACAAGCAGTTTAGCCGCAACCTGAATCTCTTGCCCTGATCGAAGTACTTTGGCGGCAGGAGCTGATAATTGCTTCAAGGCACGAAGAGATCGCTCCGCCCGAAATTCCTGTACAAACCCCAAAATAGCGTTGAGTACAATAATGGCCACAATCGTTACCGCGTCCAGATACTCCCCGAGCAGTCCGGATACCAGCGTCGCTCCCATCAACACGAGTACCATAAAATCCTTAAACTGATTCAGCAATAATGTGATTGGAGATATGCGTTTTCCTTCGCTCAGTTCGTTTGAACCGGCAACTTTCCTCTTCTCTGTTACAGCTTCGTCCGTTAATCCCTCCTGCGGGCTAACGCCAAGAGTATTACGCAGCTCTTCATCACTTAGCTGATGCCACTTGGTATGTTCCATGCTCCTTGGTTCCCTCCCAGTCTGTATTTCATCTGCAAAACTAGCTCACATGCATCACCGGCGCGCTGGTCGACAGGCTGTACACTATGCCGGACAAACTACCTAATCTATATGTATTCGGACAGACCCTTGATTAGCACACGGAAGGTGAATCCTTTCCCTAAGGGGCATAATAGGCTAAAATAAAAGTCTGTGGTTATATATACGCAACCGAGTTTAGCGTCCCATAGGTAGTAACAGCAAAACTACAACCGCCCTATCTTTTGTATACATAGCCCGGTTGCTCGTTTCAGTTAAAGAAGTTGTTCAAACATTGGTCTTTTTGAACACACACTTATAGATGTAGCATCTGGCATGAAGTCAGACGCTCGATAGAGAGGAAGTGGAGAAAATGGCACTCGACGGCATTGTAACCCGAGCCATTGTTCATGAACTACAAGGTTGTATCGGTGGACGTATCAGTAAGATCCATCAGCCTAATGGTCATGATGTCGTGCTCACCCTGCGTGCTCAGCGCGGTAACAGTAAACTGCTCGTATCAGCAAGTCCAACCTATCCCCGCGTGCATTATACAGAAAAGACGTTCCTGAATCCCACGGAAGCTCCGATGTTCTGTATGTTGCTTCGTAAACATTGTGAAGGGGCAATTATAGAGAACATTCGGCAGATTGGCATGGAACGTATCATTCATATCGATGTGCGGCAGCGCGACGAATTGGGAGATGTTTCGGTAAAACGCATCATCATTGAACTTATGGGAAGGCACAGTAATATTATTTTGCTTGATCCTATCACCGAAACTATTCTAGACGGTATTCATCATGTCACTCCATCCATCAGCAGTTACCGGGTAGTCATGCCTGGTTTCTCGTATACTGCACCGCCAGAACAACATAAGAGTAATCCGCTTGAAATTAGCAAAACGGAGTTCGAGAATAGCTACACCGCTGCCGAAGAGGATGCTTCACGCTGGCTCGTGAATGCGTTTAGCGGTCTAAGTCCGCTAATTGCAGGTGAGATTACTGCTCGGGCCGTTGCTGCTGACAGCGAAAAGCTATCTTCAACCGAGGGTGAGGGCCGCATCGAGGCGGAAGCGCTATGGAATGCTTTTGAATCCGTAATGGGACTCGTTAAGGACAATGTCTACACCCCTGTCACTGGCATGAACGCCAAGGGCAAAATGATCTTCTCTGCCATTCAGCTTCAGAGCATTCAAGATGGCGAGAAAACGTATGACACGATCAGCAAATGTATGGAAGATTACTACGGAGATAAAGCCGAACGGGATACCGTGAAGCAAAGAGTAAGTGACTTGCTCCGCTTCCTGCAAAACGAACGAAGTAAAAATATCAAAAAGTTGGATAACCTGAATAAGGATCTACTAGAAGCGGATGATGCGGACAAGTTCAGATTGTGGGGAGAGCTTCTATTTGCCTCGCTGCACCAGGTTAACAAAGGCGACAAAACAGCTCAGCTTGTTAATTTCTATGATGAAGATCAAGCAACCATTACGATCCAGCTTGACCCGTTACTTACGCCGTCCGATAACGCTCAGCGTTATTTCAAGCGGTATAACAAGTACAAGAACAGTCTAGCTGTCATTCATGATCAGCTTGGAAAAACGAAGGACGAGATCGCTTATCTAGACAACCTGCTGCAACAGCTATCCATCGCATCCATGAACGACATTGAAGAAATTCGAGATGAGCTTGTGCAACAGGGATACCTTCGTGACCGTAACAAAAAGGGCAAAAAGAAAAAGAAAAATGATCGTCCTACTGTACATCAGTTCACCTCCTCAGAGGGGATTGATATTCTTGTAGGTAAGAACAATTTGCAGAATGAATATGTGACGAACCGCTTAGCATCCGCTAATGATACGTGGCTGCATACAAAAGACATCCCAGGATCACATGTTGTCATCCGCAGCACTGACTTTGGCGAAGCTACATTGGAAGAAGCCGCACAGCTCGCAGCCTATTTCAGTCAAGCCAAAGAGTCCAGCAGCGTACCTGTGGATTACACGTTTATCCGCCATGTGCGTAAGCCAAGTGGTGCCAAACCTGGTTTTGTCATCTATGATCACCAGAAAACCTTGTTTGTTACACCCAATGAGGAACTGATCAAGAGTCTGCCTTCCACCATCAAAAATGGATAGATCATTACTCATCCTAAATTGAGTGCAAATACAATTAATCCCCTGACCATCCCATGGTTAGGGGATTTTAATTTTTCGGGAATAGACGGGCTTACGTATCAACCCAGATATGCAGTATTGAATTTTTATTCATCAAACAGTATTATAATTCAATTAATATTTTATTATCTTATCGAAAAGAGGGTTATTACATGACTGTTATTATTCGAACTACCCAACCTGAGGATTTAATTCCACTTACTGCACTCATGCATGAATATATAGTAGGATTTTATAACAACCTTTGGCCTGGTGACGAAGCTATCCACCTTTTGATCAACAACCTGCTCAATCATCAGATCGGGGTTCAATTCGTGGCGGAGCAAGATAATCAACTGATTGGATTCTCCACATTATATTTTACCTACAGCACAATGAAAGCAGAACGTGTAGCGATTATGAATGATCTTTTTGTTGTAGAAGCATTCCGAGACAGCGAAGTTGAAACTAAATTATTCGAACAGTGTCAGCAATATACGCGTGAACACGGGTGCCCTTATATGTCCTGGATCACAGCAGAAACCAATGTACGCGCGCAGCAATTATTCGAACGTCTTGGAGCAACGCGTGGTGCATGGGTGAATTACTCAATCACATAATTTTATAATTCAAAAAAAACATGTGAGCACGATGGGTTACCCCCTCATGTTCACATGCCTACAATGATTATTTAACCTGACTATCCATCTTCGGAAAAGAGAAATCATTTCTACGTTGTTCTTAGGCTCTCTTCTCTAACCAACGATCAAGACTCCCTATTGCGCCTCGCTGCTATTTGCAGGCTCTGCAACACGTCAACTGCGACCGACTTGCTGCCAAGATCCCCATGGAAAACCACACCTTGTCTCACACCGTGATAATCCGACCCTCCGGTCTGAATCAAGCCAAATTCAAGAGCAAGGTCAGCATACTTGCGCTCCTCTGCCAAATCATGATCCGCGTGGAACACCTCAATACCGTCGGGTTTCGAGTTCTGAATGATCTCTCGAACAAGCTCGTCATTCCCATACAAACCAGGATGTGCTATAACAGCGGCTCCGCCTGCCTCCCGAATCCATCGGCACGCCTCCTCTGGAGCCACCCGGGGAACGGACACAAATCCCGGCTTTCCTTCTGCTAGATAACGATCAAATGCATCTCGCATATCCGTCGCATATCCTTTGTTTACTAGTACATCAGCCATATGTGGTCTGCCAATGCTCTCATCCGGCTCCAGTGGACGCCCAAGTCCTTCAATTACTTCCTGCCAGCTAATCGCGAGTCCCAGCTCTTGCAGCTTGGCAATAATCCGATGATTGCGCTCCTCACGCGCTTCCCTTAAGTTTCGCAAGCGCTCCAGAAACGTCTTATCCTCAATATTTACATAATAGCCAAGCACGTGAATGTCTCTTCCACCTGCACGAGTACTAATTTCAACGCCAGCTACAACCTTAATTCCGAGTTCTTCCCCTGCACGTAGTGCTTCAGCTACACCAGCTACCGTATCATGATCCGTGAGCGCCACTGCCGCCAAACCTTTATGTTTAGCAAGCTCCACATTGGCCGTGGGTGACTGCATCCCGTCAGAAGCTTGGCTATGAGTATGAAGATCGCAACGTCCGTTAGGCTGATTCATCAAGAACGACTCCCTTCGATATGGCTTGAATTATTGTTGTAACTCGACCTGCTCCTGCTCCCGCAAATAGTTTAGAAAAGCTACCGCTGATAAGGGCAGTAACGAAGATTTGAGATGAATCGCATAGAATTGACGTTTGAATTCCAGTCCACGAATATCGACGATATGAACCAGACCAAGCGCAATTTCGTGTTGAACAGATGATGGTGATAACATCGTTATGCCCACACCGGCCTCAACGGCTGATTTTACCGCACCAGTACTGCCGAGTTCCATGACTACGTTCATGTCCTGAGGATCTATTTTTCTTTTTTGCAGCTGATCTTCCATCACTTGCCGTGTCCCCGAACCCTTCTCCCGCAATACAAATGGATAAGACATTACTTCTTCCAGCTCTACCTCACCTCGCTGAGCAAGGGCATGCCCCGCCGGAACGATCAGCTTCAGCTCATCCTTCATCACAGGCTCTACGATCATATCCGGATGATGAATAGGCGCTTCAATCAAGCCAAAGTTTAACTGGTGCTTCAGAATCTCATCCATGATTTGTGTTGTATTCATGACTTTCATTACGATTGAAATATCGGGATATTGACGAGCAAAAGGTCCTAGCATTCGAGGCAACACATACTCTCCAATCGTCAAGCTAGCCCCGAGCTGTAATCTCCCCTGGAGCTTTTGTGTGAATGCAGACATCGCTTCATCTGTGTGTCTAACCAATTCAACACTTCGTTTCGCATGAGGGAGTAATGTCATTCCCGCCTCAGATAATTCTATTTTTTTGGTGGAACGGTGCAGTAGTTTGGTGCCAAAGTAATCCTCCAGCGACTGAATCTGCATCGTCACCGCAGGTTGAGTCATATGTAACGCCTGAGCAGCCGCAGAGAAGCTTCCCTTTTCGGCAACTGTATAGAAAATGTGTAATTGATGAAAATTCATATCTTCGCCCCTCTTCTGTACACTTACCTCATTGTATCCGATTTCGCGAATTCCAACAAAAAAAGCATGCAGCTTGTCTGCATGCCATG
The DNA here is from genome assembly GCF_036884255.1 of Paenibacillus tundrae. NCBI lineage: Bacteria > Bacillati > Bacillota > Bacilli > Caryophanales > Paenibacillaceae > Paenibacillus > Paenibacillus tundrae. The sequence continues at coordinate 4,390,268 of NZ_CP145605.1, forward strand.
TAGCCTGAATCTATCATTTAAGAAAATGTGAGATCTCCCGATATCACTTATGCTTGCGACTGTTCTTGACTAGAGTCATCCGTCTTGAATGTCTCAGCCACGAATAATACGATTTCAAATCACGTAGCTCAATGGTCTCTGACATACGACCCAGAAACGTAACCACAATCATTTTGTGAAGTGGATTGCCGGCAATATCATATTCTCCTTCAAGTTCGGAAAATTCAGCAACAACAACCAGATCTTCATCAATCAGGTATACATCCTGCTCATTACGGTAGTATGGTGTAATACGATCCTGCTTCAGACACTCCCATAACCATGCCGCAATATGGTCATCATCATTACGTGTCGGCTCAATGCGATCTGCATACCGCATCTTGGCATGATGGGTAATGACGATGTCTGCCACTTTTTTGTCTCCAAGAGCTACGAAAAACGGCTCGTAGGTGCTCCAACGTTGCATCACCTTATCACGCATGGGAATCACTCTCCACCAGATAGGACTTTCTATCTATTTATTACCAAATATATTACAACATAAGTCCCGTAAGCTCAAGGTATATGTTAAGATTTTTTCATAAGACATGTACGATGTCAATTGAATAAAAGAGCGACTCCGAGGAGTCACTCTATATACTTGATGCACCATGAATCATAGATAATCGTTTGTTTTGCGATCATACTTTGATATTTAGATGCCGTAATAACTTGTCTTGTCCATCGTTTTACTTGCGTACTCCGTTTTGATCTCATTCCGATAGGAACGTTCAATTTTGCGCACATAGGAAAGTCGTTTCACATTTTTCATCGTATCTTCAGCACGTTCTGCATTAACATACATCACAACATAATGCATACGACGGGAGATGTAATGAACAGTGCCATACTTTTCTAAATTACGAGCCGCTTTCAAATCACTTACCCAAATAATGAATCCTGTCCTTTCCGCAAACATCTTCTTCCCCCGCCTTTCGATCATGGAGACCGGATGCTCACGCAGTCCGGCCTAATGGATTAAATCAAACGTCACTTTAACCGCAACTGCACTTCCCGCCGCTTCCGCAACCACCTTTGGGATTCGGATCATTGCTTGGAACTTTAATCGTAGTAGACACAGCATAAGCAATCGTCTCAGACATCTGATGCAGCATGTCGTCCAGGGCTTTCTCAGCCTGCTTGAAACGCGCCACTGCCTCAAAACCCTCTAATTCTAGTTCCAACGCTGTAACCTGATCCTTGGCTGCATGGAAGTCTGGATGAAAATGTCCAAAGCGCTGGGTTTCCTCGAATAGCTCTTTCTTGGCATTCAGCTTGCGTATACCGGCTTGAATCTCCGGGTTCGTCTCAACTTGCTGTTTCCAATATAAATAATCCGATACTTCGGCAGATTGGTTAATCATGTCGCCTAATTCATATGCGCCCGTTAACACTTGGGCCATATCGACCGTGTTCAATTCCGCTACGCTCATGAAATTCATCCTATCTATATATAAAGTTCTACGTAAGGTAGATTACATTATCATAGCATATCCCCGATTAGTTAAGAAGCGTTTTTCCTGCAAATAGAAAACAAGGTAACGCAGAGGGTTAAGCTGGTCAAGGTCTATTGATGTGATCTACCTCACTCTTGCCCCATACTAGGCGTCACTTCATTCATGCTCAGGAACAATTAACCGTATGTTACCCCAGTCTCTTGGAGAGAGCACCTGTCGCTCAAAGACATTCTCTCCCCTACTGAAAGTCACCCAACCCGATAATGTCCAGTCACCGTGACCCTCAATCCGATCCGGTATGATATAGACTATATCTTCATTTCGTTTCAGCTCTAGCTTTGTCTGCCATTCAATCGCCTTGGAGGCAATTTGCCGAGCGGTTGATAGGTGGTACTTCCTCCATTCTCTGTGCCACATTTCCGGAATATCCTTATAGCCAGGCCATAGGTTATCTCGTTCTGTGATCACATATGGTTCATCTTCTTCCTCGTAAGTTTTATCTGCTGTGTGTATAATTCCCTGACTTCGTACATTTAGATTGACGGCTGATTCATCACCCTGGTGTGCCACTTCTAAAGTGGAGTCACTTGAGTTAATCGGTTTAGCTAAATGTTCTTCCGGCACTTGTCCCCATTGCTGCAGCGCCAAGTGCACATGTTCTGGAATGCCAGTCATGGCATGATTATTCAAGAAAAGAACGATCTGATCCAGCGGAAAGCCAATCCTTACCGCTTTCATTACCGATTCCTTTGTAAGCCGGTAAATACTCATTCGATCACGAGTCACAAGCTCAGCACATAGCGCAAGTCTCCAGCGGACATGCGGAGGTGCTTCGGGGGGAAGCAAAATCTCAAAATCAGGCTGTATAAACAGTCCCGATTTCTCTTCTTCTAATCTTTTATCATGTAGCGGATGAACCGAGCAGCATAAATCGGTCGGCGGAACTAACCAACGATAAACCGCTTCACCTGTCGCATCATGACCTACTTCGCCGAACCCCAAGCCTACAAGAGCTCGTAACCAGCTTTGAACAACATGGAGAGACGATAAACTCTTTGGATTGGAATTCTCGCATCTCAATAGATCTTGTTCTTCGACCTGTAGCTCGTCACTCCACGGAAGCAAAGGTCTTATAGGAAACCACTCATTCATTGCGGGTGCAAGTATGAGCAATCGAGATCGAAAATGCTGAGCATATGGTTCGGACATTCCGTAACGTTTTGCGCAAATGTTATAAATTTCACAATACATAGATGACCAAGATCGATTAATCCAGGCTTGCAACTGTTCATTGGATATGAACACGTGTTTATCACTCTTTTCAAGCAAACCTAAATGCAAAAGCAAATCCAGTACGATGGCGATATGAACAGGATATACCTCTGGATCATCATAACGAATATGCAATGCTTGAAAATGACTTTCGTTTAACGCAGTTATGTTACATAATTGTCGAATCGATTTTTTATGTATTGTACCTTTACTGGTTAATGGCAAGCCCTCATGTATGATCCATGCCATAAGATGAAGAAGTTCAGCAGCAATATCCACTTCGGCCTCATAAAGCACCTGTATGTGACCCTTTGTTATCATTTCAGATCGCTCAACATGCTGTTCACCTACTGACCCATCATGTGTATTTCCAGCACCAACTTTAATGGCAAAAACTTCAGTCAATTGGGGAAGCAGGACATTAGGAATATAGTACAGATGCTCCCCCCAGGTTTTGCGAGTCGTTTTGATCCAACCCTTCTGCCTAAGACCGATTAGAGCCATTCTGGCTTCGGCACCACTCAATCCTTCTGTTACCCACACTGCGGAAGAAAACTTCGGAGAGAAAAAGGCTGCAGCATGCTGCCGAAAAAGAGTACTTAGTACAATTTGCTCCGCGGATGATAGGAGCTCTGTACTCCATTGCACTTGTTGTGTGTTATGATTCCGCATTGGTTAGTGCACTCCTTTCACGAACAATCGCATATTCATAACCCTGCTCCACCAAAAACATCTGCCGCCGCAATGCAAACTCTTGTTCCTTGCTGTCCTCGGATACAAGCGCATAAAAATATGCTTTATTATCTCCTGGCTTAGGTCTTAGAATTCGTCCCAAACGCTGTGCTTCTTCTTGCCTTGAACCGTAACTACCCGATATTTCCAAGGCAACAGCAGCATCAGGCAGGTCAACAGCGAAGTTCGCTACCTTAGAGACAACAATCGTTTGAATCTCGCCGCGCCGGAATGCAGCAAACCATTTCACTCGTTCTTGTTGTGACATTGCACCAGATACGAGAGGAGCCTCAATTTCCCGGGCAATGGTCTCCAGTTGATCTAAATACTGCCCAATGACGAGTGCCGGAAGACCTTGATGATGATCTAAAAGCCTTCTAATCACATCTAATTTAGCCGGATTCTCAGCAGCTAGGCGAAACTTGTGCTTCCCTTCTGCCTCCAGATAGGTCAATTTGAGTTCAGGAGGTAACGGAATCCGTATTTCCTGACATTTCACATCTGCAATCCAGCCCTGCTGCTCTAGCTCCTTCCAAGGCATGTCGTACAATTTAGGGCCAATCAGCGAAAAAACATCTTGCTCACAGCCATCTTCTCGAACCAATGTTGCCGTCAATCCCAATCTTCGAGTAGCTTGAATATCCGCTGTCGCTCGGAATACAGGTGCTGGAAGCAGATGAACCTCGTCATAGATGATCAATCCCCATTTCCGTTCACTAAGCAGTTTGATATGGGTAAAATCAGCGTCCTTGGACTTTCGATGAGTTAGAATCTGATACGTTGCCACAGTGATTGGCCTCACCTGCTTTTTCTGACCTGAGTATTCGCCGATGAGTTCTCCAGTAATCGTTGTCTTGCGCTGTAATTCTTCGATCCATTGTCGTACCGATGTTGTGTTCGAGGTCAAAATAAGACATTCACATTGAAGTCGTTCTAATACCCCCATACCAATAACCGTTTTGCCTGCCCCGCAAGGTAATACCAGCAACCCACTTCCACCCATCCCTTCGCTACCCTCGAATGCTTCTATCGCTCTTTGCTGATAGGGACGCAGCTCAAACGCATCATCGTCGTCTGTCTTCTTCCAGCCAAAATGAAGCTGTGTTCCTTGACGATAGCCTGCATAATCAAGAACCGGATAGCCTAGGCGAGTGAGTTCCTGCTTCAACAACCCACGCTGTTCTCCTCGCACGATGAATTCCTCAGGTGCAGCACGTTCCATTCGAAAGGCCGCAACTGTTTTCATCATGGATAATTCATTCAACAGCTGCTCATGGTCTCCAACTAGACGCATATTCTCCTGATCTTGATCCCAGTGCAGCTTCAGCCTGCCATACTGCTCAACTATTCTCCGAATATCTTGTATCAGCGCTGAAGGCACAGTCCAACGTGAAATAGACTCCAAGCTATGGATAATGCGATCCGCATTCCAACCAATGGCCGCAGCATTCCACAGGGATAAGGAAGTCATCCGATACGTATGGAAGCCAGCCGGGGTTTTAATGAGTTCAGCATACATGCCGATCTGTGATCTAGCTTGTTCAAATTGGGGATGACCTACCTCAAGTAATAGGGTAAAATCCCGTTGGACAATACAGGCACCTGAAATTTCCATTACACACGCCTCCTAACTGCTGTTCTGTTCGTTGCTGAATGGGTATCACATGCATGACAAAAAGCCCAGTCCCGGTAAGCTCCGAAAATGAACCTTATGAACCTACTACCGATCTAGATCTCAAATAAAAAAAGAGCATCCTATGTTTAAGGATGCCCAATGAGTTGGTTAATCATTCTATAAGTGCGTGTTCAAAAAGGACGGTGGACTTTATGAACAACCTCTATAATTCAGCCGTATAACCTGTCGCCATCGCAATAAACAGCTTAACTGCATGCTGCATCGCATCTTCATCAAAGTCAAACTTCGGATGATGGTGCGGATAGATTGCGCCTTTATCTGGATTGCCTGCACCAACAAACATAAAGCAGCCAGGAATCTGCTGTAAATAATAAGCAAAATCCTCTGCAGGCATGATCATTGGTGAAGCTTGTACATTTTGTGAGCCAAATACATGCACCGCTTCTTGGAAGAACCGTTCTGTTTCCCGCTCATCATTAACAACTGGCGGGTAACCCATGATATATTTGATATCCGTCTTAGCTCCATAGGCTGCACCCGTCTGAGCCACCATGGTGTGAATGCGTTCTTTCATCCCCGATCGGGTCTCTTCATCAAACGTTCTGACCGTGCCACTCATTTTACAGGATTCCGCAATAACGTTCTGTGCAGCTCCAGCTTGCATTGTACCAATTGTCAGCACCGCCGGTCGCAATGGATCGACGGAACGACTAACTACCGTCTGTAATTGCATCACCAGTGCTGATCCTGCCACCAAGCTGTCTACAGTCGACTGCGGCATCCCCCCATGACCACCTTTGCCTGTGATCTCAATATAGAAATCATCCGCCGCGGCCATCATTGATCCCGCCGTACTCGCGGCAACACCTACAGGTAGAGGTGTCCACAGATGAATTCCATAGATGACATCTACGCCATCAAGCCCACCGTCGGCAATGACGTGAACTGCTCCGCCAGGCAATAGCTCTTCTGCTGGTTGGAACAGAAAACGAATCTCTCCTTTAATTGCAGCCTTATTACGACTGAAATACAATGCTGTTCCTAGCAGAATCGAAACGTGTCCATCATGACCACATGCGTGCATGGCTCCATCTTTTCTAGAAGCATATTCTATATCCTTCTCGTCTTGGATAGGCAAAGCGTCCATATCAGCTCGAAGCATGACTACAGGACCTGGCTGATCTCCGCGGATCGTACCGATAACTCCATGCCCCCCCACATGACGCTTCACTTCCACGCCAAAGCTCTCCAGCATATCTGCTACAAAAGATGAGGTCTTCTCCTCATGAAAGGAAACTTCAGGATTGCGATGAAGATGACGGCGCCACTCCACCATATGGATTTGCAGATCATCCCACCATATATTATTTGTCATATTTCCTCATCCTTTCGCTCTCGATCGGTACTTTCATCAAGCCCGAACCTCTCACTTCAAACCTATTGCAGTATATTGTAGCAGAATTGGAAGAAAACCGATATGAACAAGCCCTTGAAAGCTTGCACGGGAAGGGGAAACATACTATCATAAACTAGAGAAACAACGAGAAATTATACTCGGAAGCTTATGAGGAGGATCAAACGCTTATGATATTTGAGAATACAGGCTTAGACGGCTTGAAAAGCGACTTGGCATACCTGGATGAGAGCGCCGAGAAAGTCGGATTTGTCCGGTGGCAATGGGAGTATTACCGTGCTACATATGACTACAAAATTGAAGATGAACTTACTAAATCGGAATACTTTGTACGTATTAATACCCGTGTTGTGGATGGCAAGCTTGAGAAACCAGATTCTGTTCTTTCTGTAGAAGCAGTCTATCTTGGAAAAGCGACTTTCCCGCATGGTCTGGATTATGACACTACCGTTCCACAGCCAGTCGTGAAGCTGGCCGCTCAAAAATTACAGCAGCTCAAAGAACTGCTGGAAGCTTAGGTTGGGCTGAGCGATGAAACAACAAACAGCCCAAACGAAAACGAAGAGAGGCACGCCGGATTTCCAACTGCTAATCCTCACTTTATTGTTGGTGGGCTTTGGACTGGTAATGGTATTCAGCTCCAGTTCCAGTATTGCAATTGCAAGCGAACGCTTCAACAATGATCCCCTGTTCTTCACGAAAAAACAACTTATGTGGGCGCTCATTGGTGTAGTTGGTATGTTCTTTGCTATGAATATTCGTTTTAATAAGTACAAGAAGCTGTATGCGCCTTTTTTTCTCTTCACGACCGTCATGCTACTGCTTGTTCTCATTACGGGTAAGGTGCTCAACGGTGCTCGAAGCTGGATTCATATTTTTGGTTTTAGTGTTCAACCAGCCGAATTCGCCAAAATCGCCATTATTTTGTATCTCGCTGCGCTAATCACCAAGAAAGGCGAACGCTTTAGAGATCTTAAAACTGGTTATTTTCCTGTTCTTATCATTGTAGGTTTCGTTGCCGGACTCATTATGCTGCAGCCTGACTTCGGTACGTGCTTCATTCTCGTCTCCACGTGTGGTTTGGTGATCTACGCAGGCGGTGCAAGCATGAAGCATATTATGGGTTCAATTCTGCTCGTTGTCTTAGGAGGGGCGCTGGCTTTTGGAGCCAACGCCTTGTTCTCCTCTATGTCTTCGCCAGATGATGCGACAAGTACGGTAACAGAAGCCAAGACGAACTATAAGATCGGACGGATTCAGGCATTCCTTAACCCGCTCTCTGACCCTACCGATGGAAGCCTTAACCTCTATCGCTCCCTTGTAGCGATTGGAGATGGCGGAATTACGGGTTCAGGAGTTGGACAAGGTACAATTAAATTACATTACCTGCCCAATGCATATAACGATTTTATCTTCTCCGTTATTGGTGAAGAGCTTGGATTCTTAGGAAGTACCTTGTTCCTACTTGTCTATCTCTACTTTATCTGGCGAGGCATCATTGTGTCTCTTCGTTGTCCCGATCCATTTGGTACATTGGTCGGCATTGGAATTATGGGACTCATCGCCATCCAAGCCTTTATTAACATTGGCGGTGTTACTCAGACCATACCTGTAACAGGGGTCACGCTTCCGTTCATCAGTTATGGAGGTACGTCACTTTTCGTTATGATGGTCGCCATGGGCATCGTGCTCAGTATTTCACGCACCAATAATCTGGACGTCATCAAGGAAGAGAGAACAAAGTCCGTAACCGTACAGACTCGAACCTCTCCTGCCCTTCGTTCAAGAGAAGCGATCCGTCGTATTCGATAATCAAAGAACGTAAAAAAAGACTTCCCATCCATTATGGATAGGAAGTCTTTTTTGTTGAGTTTCACTTCGTGAGCGGAAGCTCTTCGGATAAACACTCTACGCTGGAAGCCGATCAGCTTATACGTCGTCGCCTTTGAAAGATACACCTTCTACCTTCACATTAACTTCGACAACTCGTAATCCCGTCATGGTCTCTACCGCTTCTCTCACATTCTGCTGAAGCATGCGGGAAACTTCATGAATCGGTGTCTCGTACAGGACGATGATGCGCAGATCAATGGCTGTTTCCAGCTGGCCGACCTCAACGCCCACGCCTTTCTGTACGTTTTTACCGCTGAGACGTTTGGCCCAGCCCTCTGACAATCCTCCAGACATTGCGGCAATCCCCGGTGTCTCAAGCGCAGCCATTCCGGCAATTTTCGCCACCACGTCGTCAGCAATCCGGATGTTACCGCCATCTAGTTGAAGTTGTTCTGCCATGCCACATCCTCCTTCACTTCGTTAATCGTATTTTAAATCCTTTCCACCCCAAAAAGCAAATTAAACTCAAAAAGTTGCGTTTACAACCTACTATGATTTGGTTATATTGAAATATGAAAATAATCTCATAATCATTTCGTCACCTTTTCACAAGATATGGCATGATTCGAATGATTATGATGACCAACATGTGATCACGTGTTGCAAACCAAATAATATGTAACCGAGGTGTGTGTTTGTGAGAAACCGGATTTCATCCATTCTGCTGATTGTTACTTTTGCACTCAGCGCGATTGCCCACTACATGAAATGGGATTCGATTCTACAGTTTGTGATTTCAGCCATTTCGGTTATTTTTGTCGCTGGTTTTTTAGGCAAAGCTACTGAAAATGTTGCCCACTATGCCGGACAGCGGCTGGGTGGGTTTTTGAATGCTACCTTCGGCAATGCTGCCGAGCTGATTATTGCGATCTTCCTCGTTAAAGAAGGACTGTTCGACATGGTCAAAGCCAGTCTGACGGGCTCCATTATCGGAAACCTGTTACTTGTTCTAGGACTGAGCATTTTCGCAGGTGGACTCAAGTTCAAAATCCAGAATTACAATGTTTCGCTTGCAGGCCTAAACGGCTCCTTGATGATTGTAGCTATCATCGCTTTATTCATTCCCGCCGTGTTCCTTAACACCCATTCTATCACTCAACAAGACACAAATACACTCAGTCTTATTGTTGCGGGACTGTTGATTGTGGCCTACATTGCTTGGTTGCTGTTCTCTATGGTCACACATAAGAAGTATCTTGCCGATGTCACGGTAGACGAGGATGAAGAACTTCCACATGAACATGCACCTGAATGGTCGAAGAAAAAAGCAATCCTGTATCTCGTATTGGCAACGGTTATGGTGGCCTTTGTCAGTGAGTGGCTAGTTGGCACGCTTGAAGTATTTACAGAGCGATTCGGACTGAGTGAGCTATTTGTCGGTGCGTTCCTTGTTGCTATCATTGGTAATGCAGCGGAACACAGTGCAGCCATTATGTTAGCGATGAAAAATAAAATCGGTGCCGCAGTAGAGATTGCGGTCGGCAGTAGCTTGCAAATTGCATTATTTGTTGCACCTGTGCTGATTTTTGTCAGCTACTTCACAGGCAGAACAATGGATATTGTATTTACCACCATTGAACTTGTCGCGATCGGTGTATCCGTGTTTATTGCCAAGTCGATCACGCAGGATGGTTCAACGAACTGGTATGAAGGCTTGCTGTTACTTGTGGTCTATATCATCCTTGGGGTGTCATTCTTTCTGGTATAAAATAAAGCACATAAAAAAGGTAGCTAGGTGATGTTTTCACCCAGGCTACCTTTTTTACATCCGTTCACACAGAAGTTCCCTTCCGCTCTCAGGCTGCGGTTAGTTAACTACCCTTGGCATCAAGCTGAGCAGAGGACTACGTGCTACGTGCTGTAACTGCACACATTAGCGAGAAGAAATTCCAAAAGAGCACACAAAAAAAGCATGCAATAACCTGCATGCCTTCTATTCTGACCCGCGCATATGCAGGCTATTGCTCATTCTTTTTGTTCAAGGCTTCATATAGAATCGCCAGATTCCGCTCAAGCGCGCTAACCATCTGCTTACCAGCACCTTCTGGAAGGAGACCTGCACGAACAGCAAAATCAACTTCTTTGGAGAACCCATACATCTGTGTATCCAATACTTCCTCATAGAGAGGGCAGTAGCGGGTAGCCAGATTCTCCATCTGTACTTCAATAAGCTTCTGTATTTTATCTGCATCTTCTTGAAGAAGACTGATCGCTTTCAAATTCAGCTGGTCCTGCAGATCAGATGAAGTCATGCATTTTTCCCCCCTATGTCCCAAAAATCGCGTAAAGACGTTCTATCTCTAATATTAGACGAAATCAGTAGGTAATACAAGAACCTGACCAAAATATCCGAACAAAGTGAGTGTCTTTGGGAGTGCTTATTTCAGATACAGCGCAAGGGGCTTTTTGTGTGATTCAGCTCAGTATACAAAAGAAGCACCCTCGCCACCACTGGCGAAGGTGCTTCTCATAACCATTACTCCGATGCGATCTTTACATTCAGTCCATGCTTAGCAAACACATCAGACATGGCTGCTTTGGCCTCATCGGCATCTGGACCATGAACATGCAATTCATAGCTATGAGTGCTGATCAGTGTTGTAAACAATCCCAAGATACTTTTCACATCGATATACTTGTTGTCTGAATGAAGCACGATTGAAGAAGTAAACTTGCCTGCTGTTTGAGCAATTTCCACTACAGCCGCGTTATTACTCGACATAGGAATCCCTCCGTCTTTTCACTTTTGGTATCATCTATTAATTACCACTACATGATACCGTGAATCCGCTTTCCTAGCAACAGCAAAATACTGATGCTACTTCAAACGGTCTGGATTCAGGCATTCCAGCTCAGGAATAACGAAAATACCGTCTTTCCGGATCAGTACATCGTCAAAATAAATCTCTCCACCGCCGTAATCTGGACGTTGAATCAATACCAGATCCCAGTGAATGGATGAGCGGTTTCCATTATCTGTTTCTTCATATGCCTGCCCTGGTGTGAAATGCAAGCTACCCGCAATTTTTTCATCAAACAAGATATCTTTCATGGGGTGAAGAATGTACGGATTGAATCCAATGGCGAATTCACCAATATGACGTGCACCATCATCCGAATCCAAAATATCATTCAGGCGCTCTGTATCATTGCTTGTCGCCTCAACAATTTTGCCGTCTTTGAACGTGAACTTAATATTCTCAAACGTAACACCATTATACAGTGTTGCCGCGTTATAGCTGATCGTTCCATTAACGGAATCCCGTACAGGAGCACTATACACTTCCCCGTCTGGAATATTTTTTTGACCAGAGCACTTCACAGCACCGATATCCTTGATGGAGAAGCTGAGGTCTGTTCCAGGGCCTGTAATCCGAACTTTATCCGTACGGTTCATTAGGTTAGCCAATGCATCTTGCGCTTTATCCATTTTGGCATAATCAAGGTTACATACATCAAAGTAGAAGTCTTCAAATGCCTCTGTACTCGTATTCGCGAGTTGTGCCATACTTGCATTCGGGTAACGCAATACAACCCATTTGGTATGCTTCACACGCTGCTCGCTATGTACAGGATGAGAATATAATGAATTATACATTTTCATCTTCTCTTCAGGTACATCGGACAGATCGTTGACGTTCTCGCCCGCACGAATCCCGATGTAACAATCCATTTGTTTCATCCGGTTCAGATCAATTTCTGCCCATGTTTTCATCATTTCTTCCGTTGCATTCTTGAGCATTGCACGTTGTACCGTTCGGTCAGTCAACTGCACAAATACGTTACCGCCCTTTTTCCCTACTTCCTCAACCACAGCGTTGATTAAGTCACGCTCGCTTCCGATCATTTCGACCAGAACGTTCTCGCCTGGTTGTACATCTACAGAGTAACCGACCAAGTTAGCGGCAAGCTTCTGAATTCTTGGATCTTTCATCTTGTATAATCCTCCTGTCATGTGTCATTCATAATTGAACAACGGTAAATTACGATACTATTGTAGCACGCTACCGTGATCCCGTCAGCAAGCAACCCGTAACTAGGGCTTGTCTTACATCACACTGAAGAGCTTCTTTAACCGCTTTTTCCGCACCACTGCGTCACTTTCTCTTAATGCCCCCCGGTACGCCTAAGAAAAGGTTTCTGACTTTGAGCATAATTTCAGCATAACTGCTGCTTTTGAAGCTGTAGCAAACTCCCTTGTCTACTCATAAGCTCCAAAGTTTACATCTGTAACGAGAGCTTCTGTATTCTTTTTATTATTCATATCCCGATAGCTAACCTGACTTTCAGATGAGAGCCGAAGAGGCAAGCTGGTTTTGCGATCGACGGTAAGATGGTACACGGTCTGCACACTAGCTTGCTTCATCATCTTATCCATCGTTACCTCCCCCTGCTCCCATACACGTTCCAGCTCCTGCTCAAGCTTCGCCTGGTTCGTGCCTCCGATTGCTTTTGCCTTCCGCATGTACTCCTCTCGCATAGCACTCATCTCAGCATCCAACTGTGTCGTAGCCCATGCCTTGGCATCCTCAGGCTTAAGCTCAATACGCAGAATCTGTGTGCGTCGTCCTCCGCCGTATTCCGATTTAATCGTTTTATTCATACGGTCAATATTCTCTAGCTGTGAAATCGGGTTATAACGAGACAGCGCCCCACGTAAAGGCTCCTGATCATTAGACAAAGCCATCCATTGCCCCTTCCTCCGCTGAAAGGATGCACTGAAACCCCCAGGTTGCTCGGCAGGAAGCACAGAGGTTGCGCTCATCTGTGTACCTCCGGAAGTGGTTACGCCGGGAAGCCGGGTCTGCAAAGTCAGACGGTTATGATCTTCCAATTTGCCTGCAAATTTGAATTGGTTCTCAAACACGCCGTTGCTCTCACGCCGCAGTCCTGCCTGACCCTCAAAACTGAGCTTCTCCTTGCCAGCAAGTCCGGATAAAGCAAGCGAAAAAATCTCCTCTGGCGTTTGATCTTTCTGTATAAATCCGCAACCTGGTGTGCAGATCAGTATCAAACTCAAAATCAGTAACATTACGCGTATATTCCGATAACTAACCATGGCTACCCCCACCTTTTTTGTCAAACGTTCTCCATAGGCTACCCCTCCGTTAATGACTTATACTGTGTGACCCACAATCTGTTCGCATAAAAAAAGAGAGAACGACTCCGACTTCGGAATTGTTCTCCCTTAACGTGTAACTTCTTGTTCTTCTAATACGATACGGTTACGTCCTCCGTGCTTAGCTTGGTAGAGAGCCATATCTGCACGATAAAACAGCGACTCAACACTCACCTTTTCATCCATCCAGCTCCACTCCGCGATACCGCTTGAGACAGTCACCGATGGCCTTGTCTCTTCCGACACCCGGAGACGTATCGTCTCGGCATATTCAAGAGCCTGTCGTATCCCCAATTGAGGCATATAAATCGCCAGCTCTTCACCGCCCCATCGGGCACATATATCCTCTGGACGAACTGAACTGACAACGATGTCACTTACCTGCTTAAGCACCTGATCCCCGGTTTGGTGTCCAAATGTATCATTCACTTGCTTGAATTGATCGATGTCAACCACAATGAGAGAACCACAGAACTCATGCGCCTGCCGTTCATGAATAACGTTATCTAGATAATGACGAACATATAAACCTGTCAGCATGTCCAGATTGGCCAAACGTCGTACTTCGGCATGGAGCGTTGCATTGGTCAGCGCAAGTCCCATATGAATCACTAACATCTGCAACAAACGATAATTATCGTAAGAGAAAAATTGCTCCTGAGTATGCCCGAGCATGATTACACATTTCACTTCACCGTTCACCCAAACTGGTGACGCAATCAGAGATAACGATTTCGTTTGCTCCATAAATTGAGAAGGAAATGAAGCATGTTGACGATAGTTAGACATAATAAGCGGCTCTTCCGACTGATACAACGCACCGGCAATACCGTAATTGTTCGGATATGATTGGCGCCGTAGCTGATGAACGTTAGAGGACATCACTTCAAATTGGTTGGTACTATCATTCAACTGGAGGATACAGCATGATTCAGCTTGGAATATACCAAGCATCTCTTGTTCAGCAAATTGAAAAATTTCCATCAGTTGAAGACTTTTATTCAAACGTTGTGTCAAATCGTTAATTAGACGAAGTTCCTGGATAAGCATATTGGATTGTTCATGCAATTTCGCATTCTCGAAGGCTGTTCCCGCCGTATCTGCCATCATCGTAATCAATTGCAGATCCGACTCCTCCATGAGCTCATCATTCATTTCAATGTAAAACACACCATAAATGCCCTGTTTACCTTTGAGAGGTAGCCCCACCTCAGTAATTCTATTCTCCCCATCGATCGATCGAGCAACAATCAGTCGTCCTTCCATAAAAGAACGTACACAGATATCCTCGCCTCGTTCATGAACCAATAAAGGCTTGATCCGGGCGTTAGAGCTATTCTGATCCTGAGACATAAAAAGCGTAATTCGCATCGTTGGATACAAATAATCCATACTACCAAACACTTCATCCAATATCGTATCCACATCCATGTTGTCGTGCATCCGTTGAACAATCTGGAAAAGTATTGATCTCCGATGTTCTTCTCGTGCCGTTTGCTCATGAGCATGCAATAGATCCGTCATGAATATGTATTCAAACCTGCGGTAAAAACAAGTCCGATAATGTGATGCCTCAGATCGAACCAAGGCTTCTGACGTTTCATATGGATTAGGTTCGTAGACCAATGCAGTGAATACAGCGAACATATCCTTATTGCTTCTAGAATAGAGAGGAAGGGCAAGCAAATGAAACTGACCATGTTGATCACTGCTACGCAGGGTTTGTTCTTGTCCCGTTTCCAGACATCTTAATACGGTGAGACTCACATCCATACTTACGGCATCCTCATATGGATCTCCCACCTTAACGCCTTCAGTATTCCATACATTAAATTTCATCGCTGCATGGTCTTGTGCGGGGCTGCGTTGTTGCTGCCAATCGGCAAAAGCCTGTTGTAGCAGGCTCCCCAAATATGAAAAATCAAAAGGTGTGATATCCACTTGCTGCATCCAGAGCGCATGCTCGTTATGAAGAGATGCAGCAGATGCGGGATCGCCCGAACTTGGCGAGTTCAAACTGGCTGGTAAACTTCCTAGATGTTCTAACATGTCAGGCGCTCCTTTGCACCGTTTTTGCATCTCATAGATGCATTAATCTGCATAGGTTATCGCAAACCTGCAAATTCGTCTGATAACCTTACAGCATAAGTTTATTTAAAGTTAAGATAGAATCTATTTTACTCTCTTTGCAACTTTTTTGCATCCATAGTTCAGAAAATTGTCCCATTATTTTAGGCCTAATGACCTATCGACAAATTTAGACGTTTTTTTCTTTTATCTTAACCTTGACTTTGTTTCTCCTAAACTGTAATATGAATTGTTGATGAAGACTACTAAATGGGTCTTTAAATTTGGGCATTACCGGTTGTGTCACCCTCATTCTTTTTGTTGCTTTCAGGACAGCGGCTGAACTCTCCTGATCGTCCTATGCGTGGCTGAGCCCGCATCAACAAATTGGAGCGCAAACAGAGCCCTATATGAACTTTAACTAAAAAGGAGCTACTTTAAACATGGCACGTTACACTGGTCCTAAATTTAAATTGAGCCGTCGCCTCGGCATTTCCCTTAGCGGAACAGGCAAAGATTTGAAACGTCCTTTCCCTCCAGGTCAGCACGGAGCTAACCAACGCAGAAAAATGAGCAACTACGGTATGCAGTTGCAAGAAAAACAAAAACTGCGTCACATGTACGGTTTGGGCGAAAAACAATTCCGCACTCTGTTTGCTAGAGCGCAAAAAATGCAAGGTATCGCGGGTGAAAACTTCATGTTCTTGCTTGAGTGCCGCCTTGATAACCTCGTTTACCGTCTTGGATTTGCTAACTCCCGTGCAGGAGCACGTCAGTTGGTATCCCATGGTCACATCACAGTAAACGGTAAAAAAGTCGACATCGCTTCTTACCAAGTAAGCACTGGCGACGTAATCAGCTTGCGTGAAAGAAGCCGCGGTTTGTCTTCTGTTAAAGAAGCATTGGAAAACCGTACGCATCTTCCAGCATACGTTGAATTCAACGATACAGCAGTTGAGGGTAAATTCATCCGTCTGCCTGAGCGTTCGGAATTGTCCCAAGAAATCGATGAGAAACAAATCGTCGAGTTCTACAACCGTTAATCGTTGCGATTACATTAAATCTTCAAATAAAACAGCTGTCGAGATTTTCTCGGCAGCTGTTTTT
This sequence comes from Paenibacillus tundrae, assembly GCF_036884255.1. Classification (NCBI taxonomy): domain Bacteria; kingdom Bacillati; phylum Bacillota; class Bacilli; order Caryophanales; family Paenibacillaceae; genus Paenibacillus; species Paenibacillus tundrae. The sequence goes on from NZ_CP145605.1 coordinate 4,407,004, forward strand.
CTATGTTTTTGACTAAGCAAAGTAGAATTTAGGGGTGATATTGAGAAATTCGCCGTATCCATCAGCAGAATAACACGCGAAGGATACCGTTTTGATCAGGAAGTGATGATCTAATAACGTAAGAACTTATATGCAAAGTACGTCACAGCTGAAAAAATACCACTCACCATGATAATAATTGCTGATTCAAACATCTCTATTTCGATTCCAAACTGATATATCACAAGCATTGTGATTATGACTAAAATCATGACTATAAATCCAAGTGAAAATGAAGATTTACAATGTGAAATTATTCTTTCATCATGCTCCGAGTCCACACCCCGTTTAATCCCTTTGTTGTCCATAGCCAATATGATTAAGTTTATAATTGAACATCCGAGCAATCCAAAGCCCAAAGGCATAGCAAACGACAAGTTAGGATTATCTAATGCAAACTTCTGGTAGAGAGCAATTGAAAAAACGAGCAGTCCGATAATACACATAATAATAGATACTATAGTCCATTTCCTCACTCAACATCCCCCTCTTCCTCAAAAATAAAAACCTGCTCAATGCTTTTATTGAACACCCGAGCTATAAGATAAGCCAGCATGATGGATGGATTATATCGCCCTCTTTCCAATGAAATAATGGTCTGACGTGATACGTTAACCTTCTCGGCCAGATCCTGTTGTGTCATGTTAAGCTCTCTACGGTAGGTCTCAATTTTATTCTTCATGGATTTCATATCCTCGCTGTTTGATGTCAAGCTAACTTTACATCAAACATACCTCTCACCCTTCAAAATGTCAAGCTAACTTTACACCAAATCCGCACTATGAAACAGGCTGATAGAAAGTAACTCCTCTGGCCATATTCTTATCTCCTTATGATATGGTGCATTTACAAGCATAATAAATAACATAATTTCGAAAATAATGGCATTATTCGACTATTGCTTGTATTTCTCAGGCATGCAAACCCACCTTTTTATGCTATAATAAGTGCTGTTAAAAGGAGGAAGACACTGAATGGTTGATGTTAATAAGAAAAAGCCCGATGAACAGCCTGTCCGCAAACGTAGCTTCATTCGCAGACTAGGCAGTGTCGTCAAATGGATGGTCGTCCTGGGTATCATGGGTGTACTATTTGTAGGCGGCGCTTTAATGGGATACGTCAGTTCCATTGTGAAAGACGAGCCTGTCCGTTCCAGGGCCCTGATTGAACAGAAAGTCAGCGAAAACTCCATCACAGGCTTTGCTTACTTTGCCGATGGCAGTCCAATCGGTCAATTACGTACAGAAGAAGACAGACGTCCAGTCACCATTGACCAGATCCCACAGAAGGTTATTGATGCAGTTATTTCGATTGAAGACAATCATTTTTACGAACATAAAGGTGTAGACATGAACGGTACACTTCGTGCCGTAAAACAGAAAGTGCTTAAAGAGTCTGTCCAAACAGGCGGAAGCACACTTACACAGCAATTAGCGCGTCGTGTGTTCCTCAATCTAGATCGTACCGAGGATCGGAAAGTAAAAGAAATTCTTCTCTCGCTCCGTCTGGAACGTTTCTTGACAAAGGACGAAATTATGACTGCGTACTTGAACAAGGTTCCATTCGGTAATGGCTCCAGTGGATATAATGTCTATGGCATTAAGGCTGCTGCCAAAGGTTTGTTCAATATTAATGATCTAGAGAAAATAAATACGGCTCAGGCTGCTTACCTTGCTGGCTTACCACAGCTCCCCTCTTCATACTCTGCTTTTAATGGAAAAGGCGATTTTGTTGAGGATAATTTTGAGCGCGCTATTAATCGCCAGCACTTAGTTTTACGTCGAATGTTAGAACTGGGTAAAATCAATCAAACCGAATATAACGAAGCGCTTGCTTTTGACATCAAGAGCTCTCTAGCGCCCAAAACGGTTAAAGCTTACAACACTTATCCTTATCTTATGATGGAAACTGAACGACAAGCTGCTCAAATCTTGATGACGCAGTTGAATACAGATACTACCAAAGGCACAGATGAAGCTACCGACAAGGATGCAGCACCTAAAGATAGCAGTGCATTATTGGAAGAAGCTCAGCAGCAATTGCGCACAGGTGGATATCGCATTTATACCACAATTAACAAAAGTGTATACAAAACGATGCGTACCATTGCTGAAAATGACAGTAATTTTGCCGCAGACGATCCCAAAAAGGGAAAAGAACAAACGGCAGCTATGTTGATCGACCATAAGACTGGTGCCATTCTGGGCATGATCGAAGGTCGAAGCTTCCAAGATGAGCAGATGAACTACGCTACTCAGATGGTGCGTCAACCGGGTTCTGCTATGAAACCAATTGCAGCATACCTACCTGCTATGGATGAAGGTTTAGTTCAGCCGGGTTCCATTGTGGACGATTCACCAATTATTCTTAAGAATGGCCCAAGCGGATATCATATTCCGAAGAATGCAAATAATCGCTACCAAGGCCTGATCACTGCTCGTAGAGCATTGAATTACTCACTGAATACCGTGGCACTTAAGTTATTTAATGAAGACGTTGGAATTGATAAAGCCTGGGCTTTCGCCCAAAAGCTTGGCATTACCACTATTCAGAAAAACGATTATCAAGCACAAACTGGTGTTCTCGGTGGTCTTCAATATGGTGTAACCGTTGAGGAACTTACCAATGCCTATGGTGCCATCGCCAACAACGGTGTGTACAACGATTCATACATGATCAGTAAGATTGTAGACTCTAAAGGAAACATCGTATATAAACACGAAGCTGCCCCTGTTCAGGCGTTCTCCGAGCAGACGGCATACCTCATGACTGACATGCTTCGTACAGTTGTCACAGAGGGTACAGCGGATAAAGTACGTGAGAGCTACAAATATTCGAAGAGTGTACCGATTGTCGGAAAAACAGGCTCTACCCAGAACTATGCCGATGTCTGGTTTGAGGGTTACTCCCCAGATGTCACTTTGGGTGTATGGGTTGGATACAAACAGCCTGTTAACACACTAGAGACCAAGTCTCAGCGCAAACGTGCACAGCAATTATGGACTCAAATTATGAATGAGGTCATTGCCTCAGACAAAGAGTTATTTGTTACGGATAAGTTCGAGAAGCCATCAGGTATAGTAACGAAGACCGTTTCCGCTTATAGCGGCAAACTGCCTACGGCTCTGACAGACCGCTTTGTCACAGATATTTTCAATAGTAAATTTGTTCCCAAAGATAGCGATGATGGTGTCGCTAAGGCGAAGTACATCACTTACAATGGTGTGAACTACATCCCTCGTGATGAAACGCCTAGCGATATGCTGAAAGAAAAAACCGTAATTAAACGTAAAAAACCAATCTCCGATCTCATTAAAGAGTTGCAAAATGCATTCTCTCGTATGAGCCGGCATGAGTCACTTGCCTATTACCTGCCGCAGGATGCAGATTCAGACATGCCAACTCAGATTGATCCGCGACAAGATAACGGTAAAGCTCCTGATGCTCCAGGAAATGTAAGACTGTCTATGTCCAATGGCAGAGCAATCATTACATTTAACGCTACACCGGAAAGTGATGTTGTTGGGTATCGGTTGTATCGTTCTGTTAATGGCGGAGGATTCCAGAATCAAGGGCAAGTCGTCCTTACAGGGGAATCTCGATCATTTACCGCGTATGCACAAGGTGGTAGCTTCTCCTTCTACGTTACAGCAGTTGATGTAGCTGGCAGAGAGTCTGCACCAAGCGCAATTGCTACTAGTGCTGCGGTTGTAGAGCCGCCACCAGAGGAAGAAGTGAAGGAACCGATTAATGTTCCTGGAACAATCATCACGCCTGGCGAAGGATCAGACGATACTGCAGCAACTTCACCAAGCACACCGAGTCAGGTGAGTGTTACAGCTCTATCCCAAGGTATTCGTATCCAATGGGGATCAAACGCTGAAGCAGAAGGTGTACAGAGCTATTCCGTCTATTACAGCGAAACGGGCAATGCTCCATTCAACAAAATCGGCTCTACCTCAGGTACCTCGCTTGACTTCGGTGTACCGGCAACAACCAGCGGATGGTTTAAGGTCTCTGCGAGCAACAGTGCAGGAGAATCTGAACCTTCAGCAGCGGTACATTATCAACCATAAAGTTAGATCAATACGATCACACCAAACGGCCTCCTAAGTTTATCTTAGGGGGTCTTTTGTTTAACAAGTCAAAAAGCCTGATCTCTTAGACATCGCAGATCAGGCTTCTTCATGATGATATCAATTGCAATTCGGCAACTCGTGGCTTACCATATTCAACATTTAGTCTTCAATGGTGGACAGGTCTCCTGTCGGCAAATCAAGCTCCCAGGCTTTCAAGACACGACGCATAATTTTACCAGAGCGTGTCTTCGGCAATTTATCCTTGAATTCTATCTCACGCGGTGCAGCGTGGGCGGACAGGCCTTCTTTTACAAAACGATAAATCTCTTCCTTCAACTCCGGTGTCGCCTCATACCCATCACGAAGCGCTACAAAGGCTTTGATGATCTCTCCCCGTGTTACATCCGGTTTACCGATTACGCCAGCCTCAGCTACAGCAGGGTGCTCTACGAGCTTACTCTCCACCTCGAAAGGGCCGATACGCTCGCCAGACGAATTAATCACATCATCAATTCTGCCCTGAAACCAGAAGTAGCCGTCTTCATCCATATAAGCAGAGTCTCCAGATACGTACCAGCCAGAGAGCCGGAAATACTCCTCGTATTTAGCGGGGTTGTTCCAGATCTTCGCCATCATCGACGGCCATGGACTGCGTATTGCTAAATTCCCCATACTGTACGGAGGTAACTCCTGCCCACGATCATCGATAATTGCAGCTTCAATTCCGGGCAAAGGTCTTCCCATTGAACCTGGTTTAATCGGCATACCCGGATAGTTACAGATCAATTGCGCACCTGTTTCCGTCATCCACCACGTATCATGAATTCGTTGATTATACGCTTTCCAGCCCCAACGAACCACTTCAGGATTGAGCGGCTCGCCGACAGACATGACGTGACGCAGACTACTCAGATCATGCTGAGCAATCGTCTCGTCTCCTGCCCCCATCAACATCCGGAACGCCGTCGGTGCGCTGTACCAGACGGTCACTTTATTTTTTTCAATCGTACTATACCAGTCTTGTGGACTGAAACGACCTCCACGAATAACATTGGTTACCCCGTTCAGCCATGGTGCAAAAATACCATAAGACGTGCCTGTGACCCAACCAGGGTCTGCGGTGCACCAGTAAACATCATCCTGGCGTAAGTCGAGTACAACTTTGCCTGTATAATAATGCTGAACCATTGCATTCTGCACATGATATACGCCCTTCGGTTTCCCAGTAGAACCCGAAGTATAATGGATAATGAGTCCATCCTCACGAGTGAGCCATTCCACGTCCATCTCATCCGAAGCAACAGACATCTCTGCATCAAAATCAATCAGTCTATTTTCCGTCTGCTCACCACCACCAACGACAAATATATGCTTCAGCTCCGGTAATTCGGAGCGCTTAATTCGTCCAAGAAGCTCAGGTGTCGTCACAAGTGCAACTGCCCCACTGTCCTCCAATCGGTCTTTGACGGCGGTCTCCATAAAAGCTTCAAACAGCGGCCCTGCGATTGCACCCACTTTCAAGATACCCAAAAGGCTGAAATACAGCTCAGGGCTTCTCGGCATAAAAATAAATACTCGATCCCCCTTGGTCACCCCATATTTCCGTAGTACATTACCAAATCGGTTGGATTGCTCGCTAAGATCGGCAAAAGTGTATGCCTCTTCCCGTGAAGCATCACTGTATAGCAATGCCGTTCTACCGCCTCTTCCTTCCAGTACATGGCGATCTATCGCCTCATGAGCCATATTCACTTTTCCGCTGGCGTGCCACGTAAAGTGCCTTTCCACCGATTCCCAATCAAATCGGCTTCGAGCCTCCGCGTAATCGCCCAAGTTAGATTCAGACACAACCGTTTGCAGCATCTCTTCAAATGCTTGACTCATGCTTGCCAGCCTCCTTCAACTCGACATTTCGATTCCCTTAAATGGGTGACTTCTCATTGCCTTGTGTTGACTGAACTTCCAGTTAGCGCTTACATTAATAGAGAGAACATTCTCTTTATTTACTTGCTTGACCTACTGAATGAATTTTGAGCTGCACTTGAATTGTGAACATTTTTTGTCTACGCCATTATAGCAAATCTTCTCAATCATCGTCTAGGGGGAAGAAAGGAGCATGAACCATGGAACATATTAAGAAGCATCATATGCGTTCCATCTTCAAATCCGGTCACCACATCACGATTGAAGGCCCTATGCCCGCTGAGGCCATTTCACAGCTAGGTTTCCATCCGGATCTCGATGCTTTTCGGAGACCATCAGAGCAGCAGGAAGCCCTAACGGAGATTGCCGATCTGCCGGAGGGTCGTATCATTCTAGCACATGAAAATAGCATCATTATTGGTTACGTTACGTTTCATTACGCTGACGAATGTGAACGTTGGTCTGAAGGTAATATGACGGATCTCATAGAACTGGGAGCTATCGAGGTTGCTGATGAGTACCGCTCTCTAGGTATAGGACGTGAGATGCTGCTCACTGCGTTCGAAGGTGAACAGATGGAGCGATATATCATTTTTACGACCGAATATTATTGGCATTGGGATCTGAAAGGCAGCGGTTTATCCGTGTGGGATTATCGTAAAATGATGGAGAAGTTAATGCAAACCGTAGATATGACCTGGTACGCGACCGATGATCCTGAAATCTGCTCTCACCCGGCAAACTGTCTTATGGTAAGAATCGGCAGCCAGGTACCACTCGCGTCTGAGGAACAGTTCGATCGTGTGCGCTTCCGCTATCGGTTTATGTATTGAGTTAACCTTGAATTATGCTTACATAAAAAAACGCCTATCGTCGAACTTCTACAAAAGACAGACCGCGTTTGATTGTAGTTTTTGTTGCGATCATCGAATGGTTCAGCTCCGCTGAAAACTTATACGTTCTATCATCTAAAAAACCGCTTCTCACCTAGCTCTGCATACCTTAGGAGCTATCCGTTGAGAAGCGGTTTAGTTTAATTTTTGTTCAGGCGGCTCACTGCGAGCTTTTTTTATTTATCCTTATAAACCTTACATATTCTCCAGCATATGCTCCACAATGCGATGTGAACGCTGGGAAGACTGCACTGTAAATTCAGCAAAGTTAACATGTGCGGAACCATCTGCTTTATCGGACATGCCTCTCAGAACGACAAACGGTACACGATTCATGTAACTTACCTGTGCAACAGCCGCACCTTCCATTTCTGCACATGCTCCATCCATTTGGGTGTAGAGCATATTTACCGTTTCTTTGCTCGCAATAAACTGATCTCCTGATAACACCTTGCCAATCCGGTAATGAGCCCCTTGCGCCTTACAAGCTTCTTCAGCAAGTGCAATCAGTGAAGCATCTGCTGGAAATGCAGAGGTTTCTTGATATGGGATAACGCCCCGTTCAAACCCAAGTGGAGTCACATCCATATCATGCTGCACGCATACCGAAGAAATGACGATATCTCCGATGTTCAGCTCAGGATGAACCGCACCTGCAACGCCTGTAAAAATAATCCGGTCCACTTGGAAGCGATCAATCAGAATCTGCGTAGTTACTGCCGCATTAACTTTACCTACACCCGATTTGCAGACAACGATTTGTTTACCTAACCACTCGCCTGCTACATAGGTGATTCCGGTCTGTTTGACCGTTTCCAATTGCTTCATACCTGCAAGTAACAGTTCTACTTCCTCATCCATAGCACCAATAATACCGATTGTTTCGCGCATGTCCTAAGCCCTCCAGTCGATTCTATTCAGCACAAAAGCTCCGTCTCCGGAGCTTCTGCTAATTCGATATGTAGAGAGAATGTCTTCTCCCTGCCCTATACCATTTCCAATGCTATATTTACTTATCCAGCATGGCTTACAGACAAACGTAAAATCGTTTCATGCGGTAGAATAACCCGTGGGTTCTCCACATTTTCTTTTTTCATCAGCTTCGTCAACAAACGCATCGCAACAGCACCAAGGTCATACATCGGCTGAGCGACAGTTGTCAATTGTGGACGCACCATGGAAGCCATACGAATGTTATCCACACTAATGATGGAGAAGTCATCCGGTACTTTCAGACCCTCATCTTGAATGCTGTGAATCGCGCCAATAGCCATCTCATCTGTTGCAGCGAAGATTGCTGTTGGTTTTTTCTTCAGTCCGAGGAAATATTTCATTGCTTCCACACCGGATTCATAACGATAGTTACCGATGCGCACCAGATCCTCCTGATAGTCCATACCTGCTGCTTCAAGAGCTTTCTTGTACCCTTGGAAACGTGCATAGCCGTTAGCTGGATCTTGCAGCGTGCCACTAATCATCGCAATTTCTTTATGTCCATGACGAATCAATGTATTCACCGCATCAAATGCTGCAGCTTCATGATCGATATCTACAGAAGGATAAGTTCCCTTCTCGTCACTTGTCGCACAGAGCACGATAGGTACTGCTGCGGATTGAAAGGCTTGGATATGTTCATCCGTTACTGTACCGCCCATGAAAAGCAAACCGTCGACTTGCTTTTCTAGCAACGTGTTAATAACACGAATTTCTTTTTCTTTCTTCTTGTCCGCATTACATAGAATGATATTGTAGTGATACATATTAGCAATATCCTCAATTCCGCGAGCAATCTCAGCGAAAGTCGAGTTCGAAATATCAGGAATTACCACACCGACTGTTGTCGTCTTTTTGCTAGCCAAACCTCTGGCTACAGCATTCGGACGATATCCCAACCGATCAATGGCTTCATATACTTTTTTACGTGTTTGTGGCTTCACATTAGGGTTATTGTTAACTACCCGTGATACCGTTGCCATGGACACCCCAGCTTCGCGTGCCACATCATAAATGGTTACCGTCACAGTACTTCTCTCCATTACCAGTAAATTTTCAACCCATTTTCATTAAGAATTATATTACGACAAATTTTTGCATTAATCAATTAAAATAGGCTCTAGGACTCACTTAAAACCTGCGTGAGCGTGGTCGAAGTAATATCAGAATGGGAAGTATGCCATACAGGCATTCCCTTTTTAACTAGAATTGCCTGTGGAGATTCATGCTTAACACCCAGTTTCTCTGCTGCTTCGTTAGATACAGGGCGGTCTTCCACAACATAAATAATGCCGTATTTCACTTGTTCATTAGGATTGTTTTGCAAATAGTTGTTCATCTCCTGATAAGCATTCGCACTAATTGGGCAACGTGTACTATGCTTAAACAGAAGCAAAGGTTGTTCCTCGGTAGCCTCCACTGCGGAGTTTAGCTGTTCAATACTTGTCATTTTAGTCATGTCAGCCATTGGATATACATCCCCCTTTTTCAGGAATACCGCTATGTTGAGCGTTTTCACTCTTCGATATCTTAACAAAAAGCGCGCGAAAAAGCCAATTTTCATGAAAACAAGCATTTTACACGTCAAAACTAGACAGCATTCGAGAAATGCGCCTGCCAAACGAACCCCGATAACTGACCCAGTCTACGCTGCGTTGTCTCGATCCATTCTGCATCACCCGACTTTTGAGCATAACCCAAAATATCGAGCAATAGATTAATCCTTTCCTTCACAGCCTGCTGCATCTGATCTCGCATCTCTTGATCCGTTGCATTGGGTCTAGCAAGCAGCTGCTCGTGGAACAGGTCTGCAAGCTCATTTTGTTCACCAAATAAGACATCCTGCTTATTGGGCTCTTCGCCCAATTTACTAATACATTCTTTCAGGTCAGGCTTGACCGGTTGAAGCACTTCGTATGAAATACAATCTGTACACGCGAATACAGGTACGTTACGAATCTCTACTTTTTTGGCGTACACAACCGTTCTTAGTTCTAATTCCATTACATGTCCGCATCTGCACGATTTGCGCACATCCATCACCTCATTCGTTCTATACTCGTATACTGTTACCATTCGACCTTTTTCCGCCTAAATCCTGCTGCAAACCAAAGGTTGCACAAATTACCACTGACGCCAGGTTAAGGGTTGGTTGCGTATGCTAACAACGATTGAAATCGGTTACTCATCTTGGATGGTTATGTGTTCCGTGAAGCGAAGCTAGGAATCTGTTACAATGAAGTCGATTCATGCTACCGCAAAAGGAGAGATGGATGTGAGATTAACAGGCAAGAAAGTTATCGCTCTAGTTGATGAAGAATTCGAGGATCTGGAGCTATGGTATCCCGTACATCGTGTGCGTGAAGAAGGCGCCGAGGTGCATCTAGCAGGGGAGAAAAAAGGTAAAACCTACATCGGAAAATATGGTGTTCCCGCTGAAGCGGAATACAGCTTCGACGAGTTGGACAGTTCTGCATATGATGGTATTCTTGTGCCTGGCGGTTGGGCGCCGGACAAGCTCCGCCGCTATCCCAAAGTGCTTGAACTTGTGAAGGAGATGCATGCAGATCGCAAGCCCATCGGACAAATCTGTCACGCAGGCTGGGTGCTGATCTCTGCCAAAATTCTGGAAGGTGTTACCGTGACCTCCACTCCAGGCATTCGAGACGATATGGAGAATGCAGGTGCAATCTGGAAAGACGAGCCTGTTGTCGTAGATGGACATATCATATCGGCGCGTCGTCCTCCAGACCTTCCCCCTTATGGAAAAGCGTTCTGTGACGCGTTAGCTACAGCCAAAACGGAATGAACACTGAATCACCAAAAACCCCCTCGCTCTGTAGCGTGGGGGTTTCATGTTTTAGGTGGAACTCTTCTCATCCATTTACTTAACAAAATACGTTTACTAAGATTGGATTATCAAGAGGCATTCGAGCCACTTTGTTCATCCGGGTTGCCTGCTCCGTCATTAAACGTCTGTAAACGTTGTTCGATATCCAGGCTTTTTCGCAACGTGAAGCACTCGTGTGCTATTTCTTTGGCCGCTGCTGCAGTCGTGTTCAACACCCTATGCTTCACACGCAATAGTGATTGTGGAGACATACTTAGATTGCGTATGCCTAGCTCAAGCCATAGTGGAATCGAACGCTCGTCCCCTGCCATCTCTCCACATACACTAATCTCAATCCCAGCAGTGTGAGCTGCTTCTACCGTTGCTCTAAGCATACGCAACACGGCTGGATGATATGGATGATACATATGAGCGATCTGTTCGTTCATCCGATCCACAGCCAAGACGTATTGAACAAGATCATTCGTACCGATGCTGAAGAAATCCGCTTCCTCTGCTAATAAGTCTGCAATCATCACCGCTGCAGGCACTTCAATCATAATACCCACTTGGATATGTGGATCATATGGCAATTTACGCTCATCCAGATCGGCCATAGCTTCACGCAAGATTTCATTCGCCTGTTGAAGTTCTTCGACTGACGAAATCATAGGGTACATAATCTTTACATTCCCCGCAGCGCTTGCGCGCAGAATAGCCGTAAGCTGTGTTTTGAATAGATCCTTACGATCCAAACTGATGCGGATGGCGCGGTATCCAAGAAACGGATTATCCTCTTCAGGTAGCTCGAAATAATCAAGCTGCTTATCCCCGCCAATATCCAGTGTACGAATGACGACAGACTGACCTGCTGTTTTTTCAGCGACCAATCTGTATACCTCATACTGTTCCTGCTCACCCGGGAACGTAGCACGATCCATATAAAGGAACTCGGTACGGAACAACCCTACCCCCTTCGCCCCATGCTTCAGAGCGAGATCCAATTCCTTCACTGAACTGATATTGGATGCTAGGTGAAGTACTGAGCCGTCCTTGGTCACGGCATCAACAGTAGCAAGCACCTGCAATTGTTCTTTTTTCTGAAGCTGTTTGCTACGAATCATCGTGTAACGCTCAATCGTTTTGCGATCCGGCTCGGTAAATACAAGTCCGTTGTCCCCATCCACGACAAGCATATCGCCTGTCTCAACTGGCATGCCAAGACTCGCCTCCAGACCGGAAACGAGAGGTATACCCAAGGCACGAGCCATAATAGCGGAATGAGATGTTTTGCCACCAATTAGAGTAACGATGCCAAGCACATGCGTAGGATTGAGATGCGCCAGTTGTGAAGGCGACAGCTCTTTGGCTACAAGGATATACGGCTGAGTGTCTGAAGGAAGGGTAATCTCTGGTGCACCCAATAGATGCTTTAACAATCGATTGCCGACATCCTTGATGTCGATCGCCCGCTCCTTCATGTACTCATCATCCAATAAGTCAAACATCGTTACAAAGTGGTCAATCGCTTCTTTTACCGCCACTTCGGCAGCTTTATATTGCCGTTCAATAATGCCTCGAATTTCGTTCATAAACACAGGATCTTCCAAAATCGCTAGATGCGCATCAAAGATGCTTGACTCTTCTGGACCCACAACTTCCTTGAATTCATTCTTAATGTACTCTATCTCATCTCGTGAAGTCCGGATGCCCTCATACAGCCGTTCGAATTCCTGGGCGAGATCCACCGAATCCATCTTCTGATCCGGCAGATCCCATTCCCAACTGGGCAGGACAAATGCTTTGCCGATGGCTATGCCTGCAGCGCCGTTGATGCCTTGTATCTTCATTCTACCCCTCCAACGTTCCTGTCATAGAGCACCACGGACATAACGGATGCCTGACCTTTCTTGACTTGCTTGAATGGAGCAAAACTCCATGATTTGACACGATCCGGATTGGTAATTACCATCGGTGTTGTCAATGATGCTGCTTGTTCCCGCAGAACCGCAAGATCGAATTTAATCAGCAATTGACCTGGCTCAACCGTATCGCCTTCCTGAACAAAAGCTTCAAAATGACCTTTCAATTGTGAAGTATCAATTCCGATATGGAGCAGAACCTCAAGCCCTTCTCGGGTGGAAATGCCTAACGCATGCATCGTTGGATACAGATGCATAATCGTACCGAAGACAGGAGAAACCAGCTCTCCCCGCTCTGGGACAAAGGCTACTCCATCCCCAACAAGCTTGGCTGCGAATATCTGATCTGGCACCTCTTCGATCGGCAGCATTTTCCCCTGTACAGGCGCACAGAACAGCACTTGTGGCAGATCCCGTTCCAGTAGCTTCGCAATCTCCTCACGGATCAATTCGGAATAGGTACCGAATACCACCTGCACATTGCCTCCACCGAGCTTGATTAACCCAGCCGAGCCCATGCTCTTCATCGCACCCGTATCAATCAGGCGATCATCGTGCACCGTCAGACGAAGACGTGTGATACACGCCTCCACCTGCACAATGTTACTCTTGCCACCCAGCGCTTCCAAAATCAAAGGAGCCTGATAAGGAATATTGCCTACCCAATCCTCTAACATCGAACCTTCTTCACGTCCTGGCGTAGGAATCTTAAATGTACGAATCGCCCAGCGGAATAAGAAGTAATAGACTAGCCCATATAGTATGCCAATCGGGATAAGCTTCCAAGCATTCTCTGATAGATGGAAATTGAGTATGTAATCAATTATACCTGCCGAGTACGAGAACCCGTGGCGTATATCAAGCCAATAACTAATCCACATCGCAACACCAGACATCACCGCATGCACAATAAACAGATAAGGAGCTGCAAATAAAAAGGCAAACTCAATTTGCTCAGATACTCCTGTTAGGAAACAGACTAATGCTGAAGTAAGAAATGTTTTCTTAATCTTCGGCTTCAAGTCTTCCCGAGCTTCCTGAATAATGGCAAACGCAATCGCTGGAATAGCGAACATCATGATTGGGAACAACCCAGCCATGAAGAAACCTGCCGATGGATCACCTGCAAAGAAACGAGGCAAATCCCCCTGTACAATGTTTCCGTCAGGCGTCTCAAACGTCCCCAATTGAAACCAGAATACATTGTTCAGCAGATGATGTAAGCCAAAAGCAACCAATACTCTGTAGAGCACGCCATAGATGAACAAGCCAAAGCCACCGAGACTGTATTCCCATGTGGCAACCGCATTCAATCCATGCTGTAGTATTGGAGCGATCCATAACATAAAACAGGAGAACAGCGCCGAGCAGAGCCCAACGATGAGCAAGACGAACCTCGAACCGCCAAAAAATTGCAAAATCTCTGGCAGCTTAATACTTTTAAACCGGTTATGCATTACCCCAGCCAGTGCGCCGAGTATAATTCCGATTAAGGAAGCAGGCTGAACGGTGCCATCACCAAAATTGCGAGTCACTTGATCATATATGACGATACCAGCCAGTGCAGCGAGTCCCGCTTGTCCGGCCTGGTTGGAGAGTCCCAGCGCTACACCGACCGCAAATAAATAGGGCAAAAAATAAAAAATACCGTGTCCAGCCACGGTAGACACTTCACCAACAACTTTTATCCCCCAGGCGTCCCAGGGTAAACTGCCAACACTAAGCAATATTGCGGCGGCGGGCAGGACCATTGTAGGCAGCATTACCGCTCTTCCGAGCTGCTGCAAGGATCCGAGCCAATTCATGGCGACCTCTCCTTTCTATCCTTGATGGTAAGCTTTAAGAAACATTTTGTCAAAGCAAAACAGCAACCTACTGTAAAGTTAATTAGACTCCGCAATCACATACCAAAAAGACCACATACTGATGTGGCCATAACAATAACAAAACGTAATATATTCTCCAGAAAGGCAAGATGCTAAGCTAAGCCTTATGATGCTATATTCGCGATCACCCTAATGCAGTTATGCTACAAAAAAGAAATATCCCGTTAACTTATTGTCCGTTAACGGGATTCTCTACGTGCATAGTCTGATCCTATAGAACGTACTTTCCTAACACCTGGCATAACACAATACCAGACCGCCGCAAAACGACGGAAATGGCGCTTAGTCGCGTCCAGCACCGCGCAGAACGATGGAATCTTCGACCTTGATACAACGATTCGTAACAGCCTTCAGACCGTTCTCAGCCGCAATATGCACTGCTTCATCATTATGGATACCCAGCTGCAGCCACAATACGTTAGCTTTGATCGCCGCAGCCTCTCGTGCTACATCAGCACAATACTCTTCTCGACGAAACACATTAACGATATCTACTGGCTCTGGAATATCTGCGAGCGTGGCGTACACCGTTTCTCCAAGAATCTCACCTTGCACCTGAGGGTTCACAGGAATGATGCGATATCCTCTGCTCTGCATAGCTTCAGCAACCATGTAGGATGTGCGATCTGATTTGTCTGATAAACCAACGACTGCGATGTTGCCTGCATTACGTAAAATTTGTCCAATTTCTTCACGAGTAGGGTTGTTAAATTCCATGTTCAAGCACCATCCTTTTCTGCTTACAGATATCAGCTGATTTCCAACTTCGATGCTGATCATACCGCCAGGCATGTTTCGTACTCACAAGCGGACTTCTGGAACTACCTCTGAACGTGAGTGTTATTTTACTCTTTTACCCATTGTACGGAGGCACCAAGCGCCTGCAAGTGATCAAAGTATTGTGGGTAAGACTTGGCTACATGGTGTGCATCCCGAATGCGGAGCGGTTGCTTGGCACGAAGTCCAACAACGGTTAGAGCCATGATGACCCGATGATCATAATGAGCATTAATCTCAACGCCACCTTCGACGCCTTCTGGACGTCCATGCACGATGATCTCAGCCTGACGCTCTTCAACGTTCGCACCCGCCTTACGAAGCTCATTCAAGTAATCCGTAATTCGGTCACATTCCTTATAGCGTAGGTTCTCTACATTATAAAACCGTGAAGTTCCTTCCGCAAACACAGCCGCCGCTACCATGGCCAGAACAGCATCTGTTGCAGCATCTCCATCGAATTCAATTGCCTTTAATTTCCCGTTACCCTGTACGTGTACAACATTGTTCTCATGTGTGAGTGGCACTTCCATAATGCGCAGTACATCCACGATGGCACGTTCCCCTTGCTTGCTCTGTTCCATCAAACGCAAGATTTTTACATCCGATTGTGTCACTGCTGCTGCCGCGAGAACTGCTGCTGAACCTGGGTAGTCTCCTTGGACGGTATACGTCTGTGGTTGGTATGACTGGCCGCCAGGTACACGGAAGGACATATAATCATCGCTTGCATGGATAACGATTCCTGCTTGCTCCAATACCTCCAGCGTTTGTCCGATCACGACCTTGGATTTCAGGTCATTCAGCACTTCAATTGTGCTGTCTTCTGCTAGCATAGGTGTTACAAAGAGTAATGCACTGAGATATTGGGAGCTCACAGAACCGGATACACGGATATGCCCACCTTTGGGCTTGCCACCTTTGATTGTAATAGGTAGACGTCCTTGTTCATGCTGAACCTCCACACCAAGTTGTCCCAAGGCATCGATCAGATCATCATGTGGCCGCTTGCCGAGTGAATCTGGATACGTATTAACAAAAGTAACCTCAGGACATAATGCCGTTACACCCATCAGAAAACGTAAAACAGCACCTGCATTACCTACATTCAGTTCACGTACATCGCGTGGACTGCTACCGAAACCTTGGATTACGATTTTGCTATCGTCTTCTTCCAGAACTGCACCTAGATCACGAATACATCTACGCATCGCGTCACTATCTTCACTATGCGCAGGGAAATGGATGGTGCTTGTGCCTTCTGCCAATGCAGCAGCTAGCAAATAACGTGTTGTGTAGTTTTTGGAGGACAAGGCTCCAATTTCCCCTTTCAGGGAGGGAGTAGGTGTTACGATAACGTCCATGAATGAATTCTCCTTCATTATTCAAATTAATTAAACACTAGAATCATACCCGAGGGCATCTTGCTTAAATTGACATTCCCTGCATCGCTTGGGTATCATTATAAGCGTTAAGTCGATACAGAAAAGAGGATCTGAATATGACGCAAATTGCTGAAATTGAAACGTCTGAGCTACGCCGCCGTTTACAGGCTGGCGAGAAGTTGCAGATGATAGACGTCCGCGAGGACGAAGAGGTCGCACAAGGCATGATTGAGGGAGCGAAGCACATCCCCCTAGGACAAATTCCAGACAGATTGTCTGAAATTGAAAAGTCTGGTGAGATTGTCCTCATCTGTCGCAGTGGTTATCGCAGCGAGCGTGCTGCTGAATATCTGCAACAACTTGGCTACGAAGGCTGCACCAACATGGTTGGCGGCATGCTGCAATGGCAACAGGAAGACTAATTGAACGAGCCGATCGGCTCGTTTTTTCTTTAACCTGTACTTCCCACACCTCTATCGAAAACATACAACGATTACAGGCTTAGACGCGGTAATGCGCTAAAATTAAACGAGTCACTTCTGCCGCGGATAACGACGTGGTATCCACCGTGTAATGTGCAAACCGATATGCGTCTTTGCGTTCCTCCATAATCGTCTGAATCCGTTCCTCCGCATTGCCTGCCAGTAATGGACGATTGTCACAACCACTCACACGCTCTACAATCACTGCGGGATCTGCAGTCAGCGCAACGACCCAGCCATTCTTAGACATCACATCACAGTTGTCAGCACGCAGTACAACACCGCCTCCAGTTGCAATGACCTGTGCCTTCTTCTCTAGTACAGAGCACAGCACCCGACTCTCTGCATCCCGAAAGTAAGTCTCACCTTTACCTGTGAACAATTCAGGAATGGTGCAACCTTCCTCTTTCTCCACTGCGGCGTCCACATCAACCAACCGATAGCCTAGTTCTCGTGCAAGCAGATCTGCAACTGTTGATTTGCCGGTCCCCATCATACCGATGAGTATAATATTGTTAGCCTTGCTCAAAAGGTACACTCCTTTATTCCAAGAGGTTATTCAAAAAGTTCGCTTTGGATGACGAAACATCATTTTGAATTCGCATTTCAAGCATTTCTTGAGCACTTTTGTCCTATCATAACACAGCCCTGCTAACTGGGGAAGGCTAGAGCGCCGACGGCAGAGGTCAGAGCCATCTATGACCTTCTGTATGAAATAAAAAAGACCCACAACTCGGCATTGCCGAAATTGTGGGTCTTTGTGTCAGAGGTAATTTCCGCTCTAAAACTACTCCATCCAGTTGTGGTGGAAGCTGCCTTCTTTGTCCAAACGTTTGAACGTGTGTGCACCGAAGTAGTCACGTTGTGCTTGCAACAGGTTTGCAGGCAAACGCTCTGTACGGTAGCTATCGTAGTAGGACAGCGCGCTGGAGAAGCCAGGAACCGGAATTCCTTGTTGTACAGCAGCTGCCACGACTTCACGCCATGCGCCTTGGTAAGATTCAACGATGTTTTGGAAGTATGGATCTAAGAGCAGGTTTTTGAGTGCTGCGTCTTTATCATATGCTTCTTTGATGTTTTGCAAGAACTGTGAACGGATGATGCAGCCACCACGGAAGATCATAGCGATGTTACCGTATTTCAGATCCCAGCCATACTCATCGGATGCAGCACGCATCTGAGCGAAGCCTTGAGCATAGGATACGATTTTACTTGCAAAGAGTGCTTTACGCACGTTTTCAATGAAGGCTTTTTTGTCGCCAGAGAATGCTTCTGTCGCAGGACCATTCAGAATTTTGCTTGCTGCTACGCGCTCGTCTTTCATCGCAGACAAGAAACGGGAAAATACGGATTCAGTAATCATGGACAGTGGTACGCCGAGATCAAGCGCACTTTGGCTTGTCCATTTACCTGTTCCTTTTTGTCCAGCTGCATCCAAGATCACGTCTACCATTGGTTTGCCTGTTTCTGGATCGTATTTGGAGAAGATGTCTGCTGTAATTTCGATCAGGTAGCTATCCAGCTCTCCTTGGTTCCATTCTGTGAAGATTTCATGCAACTCTTCTACGGAAACGTTAAGTACGGATTTGAGCAGGTGGTATGCTTCCCCAATCAATTGCATATCACCGTATTCGATACCATTGTGAACCATTTTGACATAGTGTCCTGCACCGTCTGGTCCGATATATGTACAACAAGGGTCATCGCCGACTTTAGCTGAGATTGCTGTCAGAATCGGCTCTACTAATTTGTAAGCACTCTCTTGTCCACCTGGCATAATGGAAGGCCCTTTCAATGCACCCTCTTCACCACCAGATACGCCTGTACCGATGAAACGAATACCTTTGTCTTCCAGCTCTTTGCTGCGACGTTGGGTATCAGGGAAGTATGCATTTCCTCCATCAATGATGATGTCGCCTTCATCCAAATGAGGTAGCAATTGTTCAATGGTTGCGTCAGTCGCTTTACCTGCTTGAACCATGATCAAAATTTTGCGTGGGGATTCCAGGGATGCTACGAATTCTTCAATCGAGAACGTACCTGTCAGATTTTTACCCTCGGCCTCTTTCAGAAGATCCTCTGTTTTCTCTTGGGAACGGTTATATACCGACACCGTGAAACCTCTGCTTTCAATGTTAAGGGCCAAATTCTTGCCCATGACAGCCAGTCCGATTACGCCGATCTGTTGTTTAGTCATCTGGTCTCCCATCCTTTACTCCAATTGATTTTTAATGATATTGTCTCTCAACAACACTCTCATTTTAACGGTTTTACGTATAGAAGTGAACCCCGCAGAGCGTCCACACAACGAGAAAACGCCTCAATCAGCCGAGGTGTTCATCGTATTTTCATAATTACCTAGGATGGGGCGGACGTGGAGAAAACGAATCTTTGGAGCAAATCTTCTCCTATACAGCAATAAAAGCCCTGGCGTGTGCCGGGGCTTTGTTTACAAGTGTAGTCTAAAATGGGTATGTTTCATGCTTCCAGCATCAACAGATGTCCGGATAACCGCTGCAATACTTCGCGGCAAGCGTTTGCCTTTTCCATATTATTGAGCTGTATAGCGTTATGCAAACGTTCCAGTTCATCGTCCACTTCCATGCGCAACAGCATTAATCGCTCCTCGCCTTCACGCGAGAGGAACATTTCTTCCATCTCTTCCGCCGTAGGCGCAGGTTCCTTTTGAAAAATAACACGTTGCTTGAACCCAGATACCTCCACCAAACGAATCACTTCACCAAATAAAATGTTCTCTACCGTCATCTGCTGATCCTTGAATCGTTTTACAACCGCATGCCCTCTTGTGTCACCAATAAGCTTCTCCAGCCATTCCGCTAGCTTCGCGTCTTTGATGATGTAATCACCTGTCATTTTGTAGTTGCCACTGCGTGTTTGTTGAAAACGGAGCTTTACCAGCTTACGCCCAGTGCGGACTGACAAGATAAAGAAGGATTCGTCCTCGCTCCAATATAGTGAATAGCCCTCACGAATAAGGTCTTTGATCAAATTTTGGATATGCCGACGGTTGAACCGCAGCTCCAGATTGCAATATTCAACTTCATAACTCTTATTCACGGCACTCCCCTCCATCTGTACCGGATCTACACCGGTTCGCTTCTTACATCGCTTTTTACATGGCTTCTTCTACATCGGCTTACCCTATTTTATACTTCATTTTATGTAAGGGTACTTGGTTATTTGACTATTTTTCACCGAATCAACCCAGTGATCAGACCTTTCCGCAAGCGCACAGGGGCAAGCCCCCTGATTTTCATGATATAATAGACGCGAAATGGAGGAATACAGATGGATTTTTCCGGTTTTAACAGTCGCGATTTTGATGTATTTCAAGTTCCTGGGCTAGAGCCACGTATGGAGATGCTGATTGAACGAGTTCGTCCGAAGCTGGAAGCACTTGGTACAGAGCTTGCACCTTACCTCACTGAATTGTGCGGGGAAGAGATGTTTGTGCATGTCGCCAAACACGCACGTCGTACCGTCAATCCTCCCATAGATACATGGGTTGCCTGGGGATCTTCCAAACGGGGATATAAAGCACTGCCTCACTTTGAGGTGGGCATGTTCGATACACATGTGTTTGTCATTTTCGCTGTCATCTACGAAAGTCCGAACAAAATTACGTTTGCCGAAGCACTGGAGCGTGAGTTGGATGAGGTGCGCCGCAATCTGCCTGGAGAGTTCTATTGGTCGATGGATCATATGGATCCACAGGGTACATTTCATAAGGATATGAAGTCTGAGGATTATGACAAGATCATCACTAAGCTTAAGACGGTTAAAAAAGCTGAGGTTATGTGTGGTCTTCGTATTGAGCGAGATGACCCACTTGCTGCAGATGGGGAACAATTACTCAAAACGATACGTTCCACCTTCAAGACGTTACTACCGTTATACAGAATGTCTTTCTAATAATAACAAAGGGAATGTCACAACCGATCTGGTTGACGACACTCCCTTTTTTTTGAATTGAGCCCTTTACTCATTAAAATGCGCTATTTGGCAGGTGCTGTACGATATGGATTGCGTGACAATATAAAATGCACGATCGCAAGTCCAGCCATCACAATCGCGCTACCGATAAATGGTGCTGGGTGGCTGATATGATCCCACAACAAGCCTGAGACGATCGGTCCAACCACCATGCCTGACCCTTGTAATGCAAGGAAAAAGCCCCAGATGGCACCTCGTTCTCCTTTGGGAATAAGTGTGGCTACAAATGCGTTCCACGCCGGCAAAATCATAGCGTAACTAACTCCAACGAGCATTACAATTCCAAAGACCACCGGTATGGCGGTAATGGAAGCGAACGCGAACAAACTTGCGGATGCCATCAAAAAACCGATGTGCAAAAACACGGATGTTCCGAACCGATCCACCATTTTCCCTACGGGCAGCAATGCAATCACGGTAATGCCCCCACCCGCAATCAGTAACAGGCTGTAGAGATTGGGTGAGATATGCAGGTCGGTACGCGTATACAGTGTAATGACCGGACTGAGTAAGCCAATAACAAACGATTGCATAAACAATGCAGGGTATACGAGCGGGTTCACATTAAGTGTACTTCGCACACGCTGTAACGTGCCTTGAATGCTTCTTTTGAGCTTAATAAACGGTGTAAGCAGGTTCGGCTTGGGTGGGTAATGTGCAGGATGGCTCATTGTCTCTCCATGAGCTTGCTCCCCTTCCACAACGACGCGTCCTGGCAAGATTAAGGCGACTAGAATGACCAGAATGGCACAGCCCATCAACACTAGAAAGACCATACGATAATCATGATGAGTACGCTCTAGCAGCCAGTTCATGCCCACAGGTCCAAGTCCCGTCCCTCCAAGAGCCGCCATTTCAAGCGCACCCATTGCTGTGCCATTTTTGTTCTGTGGTCCTGACATCGCCGTCACACCTGTCATGGCGCAAGGCCAGAGCGGTGAAGTCCCTATTCCCAGAATGAGACAAGCCATGGCCAGTCCGAAGGCACTTTTGAAAAATATAATCATAATGACCGCAATCAACGTACAGATTAAAGCCGTCACCATCGTTGCACGAAACCCTATTCGTTCGGCTGCCCAGCCCGAGGGCGCACGGAATAGATTATCACCCAAATATTGAAGGGCAAATGCTACACCAATCACACCTGCTGACAACCCCAAAATGTTGTCCATATACACAGGTAATACTGCGACCAGTAAAGCACCTTTTATAATTTCGACTAAGAAAAGCGTCAGCCACATTGCGATAAAAAAAGGTGACCGCAAAATTTTGGCAGGTTTCGTGTTGGTTTGCATTCTTTTTTTCTCCTTTCGACGCTCCATTGCCCTTCCCCTAACCTTAGTGTAACCGCGGGGAAAGTGACCAAATCTCGGCAATTCAAAAATTTGTCGCTCATACCGCTTGCATTCGGTTCTTAATTTGCTATACTCATCTTTGTTTACCAATTTTATTAGGAAGGGTTGTGACAGCACTGATGAATCACCACCGTACGCCGCTGTTTACCGCTTTAAAAAATCATGCGGCACTCAATCCGGTACAGTTTCATATTCCGGGACATAAAAAAGGATTGGGAGCGGATACCGAATTCCGTGAATTTATTGGCGATAATGCCTTCTCCATAGATTTGATCAACATCGCACCACTGGATGACCTGCATCAGCCGACAGGTGTCATTCAGGAAGCTCAGATGCTGGCTGCCGATGCCTTCGGAGCAGATTATACTTATTTTAGTGTACAAGGTACCAGCAGTGCGATTATGACGATGATTCTATCGGTCTGCGGACCTGGCGACAAAATTATTGTGCCCCGTAATGTGCACAAATCGGTACTGTCTGCCATCATTTTCTCAGGTGCTAAACCTGTCTTCGTTTCTCCTGCACAAGATGTCAATCTTGGTATCGATCACGGAGTAACCATTCAATCTATACGTCGCGCTCTTGAGCGTCATCCGGATGCTAAGGCGTTACTTGTCATTAATCCAACTTACTACGGCGTATGTACGGATCTGAAAGCAATTGTTGAGCTGGCTCACAGCTACCAGGTTCCTGTCCTTGTGGACGAGGCACACGGCGTACTCATTCATTTCCATGAAGATCTTCCTCTGTCTGCTATGGCAGCAGGAGCCGACATGGCTGCAACTAGTGTCCATAAGCTCGGTGGCTCCATGACACAGAGTTCTATACTCAATCTGAATACGAAGAATGGATTCGTGAATCCCCAGCGTGTACAGACGATCCTGAGCCTGCTGACATCGACATCAACCTCATACATTTTGCTTGCCTCACTGGATACATCGAGACGCAATCTGGCTCTGCACGGTCATGAGATTGCACAGAAAGCGATCGACTTGGCAGAATTCGCGAGACGAACCATCAACGATATTGATGGATTGTATTGCTTCGGCAAGGAACTGCTCGGGACGGAAGCGACGTTTAATTATGACCCAACCAAAGTAACGATTCATGTTCGCCACTTGGGTATCACAGGCTATGAAACGGAAAATTGGCTACGTGAACACTACAACATTGAAGTCGAACTCAGTGATATGTACAATATTTTGTGCCTTGTGACGCCAGGTGATACAGACGACTCTGTAGGAATCTTACTGAATGCCTTGCAGGATCTGTCCAGAACGTATTATCAGGTTAACCCAGCTCACGAGCTCGTCGTTAAGGTTCCCGATATTCCGCAATTGATGCTCACGCCGCGTGATGCCTTCTACGGAGATACGGAAGTCATTCCTTTCAGAGAATCCGCAGGACGTATTATTTCGGAGTTCATCTATGTATACCCGCCAGGCATTCCAATTCTACTTCCAGGTGAGGTCATTACTCAAGAGAATATTGACTACATTATCGACCATGTTGAAGTTGGATTGCCCGTTAAAGGCCCTGAAGACCGAAGCGTAACGAATGTAAAAGTAATCGTGGAAGCAGATGCGATTTTCTAGAAGATCTTGCTGCAGTCATATATAAATGCATTAGACCAAGAGCCAGGCTTTCCCGCCTGGTTCTTTTTTTGTGCAAAAGAACAAAAAACAAAAGACCCCTTGGTCTCAAGGAGTCTTGTTGTTATTCCGAAAGAATGACTATTCTTGGCTTGCAACGAGTTCGTTGTACGCCGCTTCAACACGGCCCCACTCGGCTTCGTCTTCAATATTGTAGAGCACCATTTCTTCGTCTTCTTCTTCCATACGCAGAATGATGCCGTCAGCTTCAGGATTATTACGTTCCAGCAGGAGCGCATAAACATGGTTCTCCACGTCAAACGTCTCCACCAAAACCATCTCCACGTCGTTTCCGTTCTCGTCTGTGAGTGTCAGAAGAACTTCTTCATGCTCGTGGTCGTGGTCATGGTCGTGACCGCATCCGCAGTCAGCGCCGTGTTCATGTGTGTGATCGCTCATTGAAATACCTCGCTTTGTAAATAGTAATAGTGTAACCCTGCATATCGTAACATGTTCATGAATCCAGGTCAATTTACCCAGCTAGGTTATTTTGGGTTCAATCGTTCAGAGCGGTAATGATTTTCTCAGCTACCAGAACGTAGTTACTGTTTGCATTTTCTTTAATATGAAATCCGACTTGGTATTTACCAGCACGATTGAAATCATACGTAAAATCATAGGTGCGGAACCAGAAGTTGTCTTTCTGCGTTGTAAGCTCCTGTGACTGAATATCTTTCACTTGACCACTTGGATTCGTAATGGTTACTTTAACGGCAGCCACATCTGCTGTTAGACTGTCCACTTGAGAAAACACGTTGAATTTCAGTTTGCCTACGTTGACGTTACCAAACACAGTGTCTCCTTTGAACAGAAAAATATGTACATTCGGCTTGATCACCGTGACTCTCTTGTTGTTACTATCCCATCTGGCGATACCGCCAGCTTCTCTAACAGGTACATATGTCGTTCCATCAATTAAATAACCGCCATCAGCCGCTTCCTTGCCATTAATTAGAACTCGAATTTTCTCGTTCACTGAATCCGCAAATAATAAAGATCCGCCGAGCAAGGAAAAAACCGTGACACACAGCAAAACTCTCTTCCATTTCATCCCGTCATATTCCCTCCCCGCTGCTAGGTGTTGTACATTTATACTCTAGATTCAGCCACAAAGTTGCGCTGTTTTTCATCATTTTTCATTTTTTATCCAGAATTTTTTCCACGCCTTGGAACGTCCAAAAAGAAGCACTTCCTAAAAGGAAATGCTTCTATAATAGGTTTCTTATGAATGCGCTATTATATGCAGCTGTTGCATATCGCTTGTTATTTCCATCTATTGGGATCAAGATGACGTATGACGGGTCAAGATGCAAGGTACACCTTTACCGATTGCTCCATCCACCCGCATTCTGGCTGCATAGTTCATGCCCCGGGTACAGGGCGTTTTACAGCGCTCACATACATCCGATGTAACCAATTTCATGGATACACGCACTTTGTCACTCTTTAATGCAGCCGTCTTTTTGCCTTTTGCTTTTGCCATCCTGGATTCCCCATTTCCCCAAGTGCTTACTGATGTAGTGCATCATATGGGGGTTCGCCCAGTTTGGTGCCAATCTTAGGTGATTTATCAGAAATTTCAGGATTATTCCTCGGAGAAGTAGTGAGCAATGGGATTTTCTATTTTTTCAACATCTATCTCTTGACCCTGCTCATTCAGCACATAGTACTGATAGTAGTCGTTAGTAAATCCAATGGTGTTCTGCATTTGTAATACATAAGCTTGGGCGGCCTTTTCGCTCTGATGATCCTCATTCCAGAAATAATGCAGCATCAACCGATTCTGGTTATACGGATGTTTAATGATATATGCTCCTGAGGCATGAGGCTGTTCCATCATATATTTCCAAGCAAAACCAATCTGCTTCGCTCGATCCATAATACTGGGCTTCAATGCTTGCACGAATCCATTGTTCTTCGCGTTACCAAAGACAATCACGTTGCTCGTTGATATCTCACTCTTCATCTTTTGCTTCAATTCTCCGCGATCCTTGACCACTTCATATTTTACACCACTTGTATTGAAAAAAGCCGTTAATTGACTCATTATCGCCTCTTGCTGCTTATCCGCTTGTTTACTTAGCTGATCACTGAGGACAATCGTTAGTGGCTCATCCTGAAGAACCTTGGCCATCAGGCGATTCATCACTTCTACAGGTAGATCGGGAACCAGATTTAAGGATGCTTGATATTGCAATTGAAAAACGTCATGAAAATAGGCGGTTCTCTCTTCAAGCGATAGCTGGAATTCAGGCTTCAACACAAAATTAGGCTGTAATAAGGCGGTCTCCATCTCCTTGCGCTGTTCATGTCCTAACACATCTTCGATGGTCTGAAGTAGTCCATCAACCGTCGCATTCTGGTAGACATACCGCTTGAAATAGGCTTGCATAAAAGCATCAAATTTCTCTTCGCCAACAGAGCGGTATAGCTGGTAGATGGCTTGTCGTCCTTTTTGATAGTACAACAGTCCTGCCAGGTCTCCTGCCTCTTCATTCGTTGAAGCAACCGCTAAATCTACGGGTTCATTATCGAAACGTAAGGCGTTAAAGCCATTGAGCTTATCTCCCTGCTTCTCTTGAAAATATACCATGGAAAAGTCAGCAAATGCCTCATCTAAGAACGATTCGTTCTCTGAATCATTACCAATTAAGGCATGAAACCACTGATGCGCGATTTCGTGTATGAACGTGGTGTCTTTCTCTGGCAAAGAGTCCGTTGACAACTGTCCCATCTGAATTAGTCTTGAATACTCCACAGCTACATTCTCCACATACGATTCAACAATTCGGAACTCTGGATAAGGATACTGTCCATACTTCTTACCGAAGAACTCCATGGCTTTGAACGCCTGATTAATATATTGTTCAGCAATTTCTTTCTTACCTGGCTCGTTGTCCAAATAATAATATTCAACCGTCAGACCATTGCGGGTAATGCTAGCCACTGTGTAATTCGGGCTGGCAAACAAAACGAATTCTCGCGTATTGTTCGCCTGAGCGGATATGATTTTTCGGCCTTGCTCTGCATCCTCCCTTGTTGTCATGACACCAGGCATCGCGACCTCATAATCCTCCGGTACGCTCAGTTGCACGTCAAAATCGGATGAGGTATAATAATCGCTCTCGAAAGAGCGGCTATATGGCGTTGTATTCCATACTTGTTTACCTTCATCGTAGACAGACATGACAGGGAACCAATGTGCTCCATTGATCATGTCCTTGTAATACGATATCCGTTGCAATCCATACGGTATCTTCAAGTGAAAATCAATTTGTAGGGATACGGATGCGCCTGGTTGAAGCGGACTTGGCAATTGCACAGTTAACGCTTGATTTTCATTTTTATAATCCAGAGCTTGACCTCCCGTCATTGTCACATGCTTGATGTCGATTCCCCCGAGAAAATCCTGTGGTGTTTTATCCGGATTATTCTGGCTGATCTGCTCATTAGACTGTGCAAACGTGTCTGCCTGCGTGGATGCTGAGCGATTCGCATCCGCATATGTATGAAGAACTAATTGCTCCAATGTATCCTTACTTGTGTTTAGATACGTAATTTGCTCACTCCCCTCCAAGGTCATGTCCTTCTCGTTCAGTTTGGCTTGAATGTGGTATTGAATTGATGCCTGCTGCTTAACATTGTTTTGGATTTGCATTAACCCTGTGGTTGGATTCGTTGCAGTTACCGATTGTGCAATAGCATAATCCGTATTCACAAGTGGATAAGCTGCAAACATGAGGGCAAGTGCAGCCGTAATCCCTGTTTTGACAAACTTGGACTTGAATGGACTGGAATGTTTCATATGTTCTCTCCTCTACGTTATGTTGAATGTTGATTTAAGTTTAGAAGAAGAACCTTATGTTGAATTTGTGGTTTCTTTAATTTTGGTTTAAGAAAAGGAGTTGTTTCGTTTAAAAATAGAATTGAGCTTTAACGATACGAGGAATTGCTGATATGATTCTGGTGCATGTACGAATGTTAATGAGGATAACGAAGAGTTAGTCCGCTCTGTTACAGATGTTCAGCAAGAAGTTATACAGCCAGAGAATCTAACGACTACGATCACCGAGAACACCTCGAATACACCATCCGAGTTCGTAGCATTGGATCAGGGTAGTCTGTCTGTAAGAGATTTTGAATCAGCTTATGCCTTGTGTGTATCTGCCCTCACAGCGTATTACAAAGCCACTTGGAATGACTCGGAATTTGATGTGAACACTTATTTTGACAACGATAATTTAAAACAATATATGCAAGCGAAAATCGATTCCCAGCATGAAATATTTCTCCAAAATGACCTTACGGATAATACAGTAACAGGTCTTAAAGCAGGTGTTGAGAAAGCAGAGTTTCATGATGAAGGTGACTTCTTCTATCTTAAAATAGACGCAGAGGTAATTAAGGATGTGGGAAGTTATGCTGAGCCTACTGAATTTCTCATTCAGAACTCACGTGGAAATTTAGTTATCGTGGATTGGTATACTAGCGGGAAAGATAGCTATGATTCTATGATCCGCGGGGAAGGCCAGATTATTGATAATCCTGAGATTTGGAAAGATCGTGATTGGGTTAAGAGCTTGCAGCCGACTACGAACTAAATTGTGAGGTTAAATGGATTAGAACAATGTCGTGTAATTAAAGCCCGATAACTTTTCCTAAATAGGGAATCGAAAATTTCCTCAAACCTTTTAATAGTTAAACGATCAAAAAGCCCTTAATAGCCTGGATAGCCAAGGGCTTTTTTGATCTTTAGTGAAATCACGTAATTCGTTGATCGGAGCGTTGCCGAGGCTTGATTTCATCCAATTAAATTGCGAGTATTGTATTTTTTCCCTTTGATTGGACAGGGTTATTAGGGTTATTTCACCATGAGATTAAATCAAAAAAACAGCCACAATAGGCTGTCAATTAATTTTCAATTTATAGGACGAGTGGGGATCGAACCCACGACCCTTACCCTGTCAAGATAATGCTCTCCCGCTGAGCTATCGCCCTTCAATAATTGTATTATATCCACTGATAAAAAATATTTCAATATGGCATTAACTCATTACTCCAGCTGAGCTAACTGATCATGTACATATATGTAAATCAAGTAACAGTATCATATCAAGTAACCGCGTACATTGTCAATTGTTTTGTGGTTAGATTACTACCATATTGGAGAACAATAAAGGAATGATTCCCAATTAAATAATGAGGTGATTCTCTATGAAACACATACAATTGCGCAAAGTACGTTATGTGACTGCCAAACTAGTGGCTCTGCTCAGTGTCTCCCTAATCATTATTGTCTCTTCTGGCTGCAGCTTGGAACGGGATGAGCATACTGTACAATTTCAACAGTTACAGAGCCCAAGTGGGGCTGAAGCACTCCCGGTCTGGCTTGATGTATATTCCAAATCAATTATTAAGGACGTATATTCTCCACAGGGAAATAGTGAGGTTCTACCTTAAGTTATACTTTAATCGTATAGCTCACAGTTACTCATCTTCATCCCACTTCTTAGAATACGCCTTCTTGGTGACATAATATAATAAAGCAAACATACCGGCAGATAACAAGAGTGTTATGGTCATAACCCCTGCCATACCCATCATCAACACCCCTTTCCATTATGTTCCACTTTAACTATACAGGAATTGCATTTTTTTGTATAATGCATTCTTACACGTCGCGCAAGAGCAGAAAGAAGGAATGGAATTGGCAGCGGAAATTAGTTATGTAACAACAGAGGAACAGCTCCAAGAAGCTCTGGAGATACGCAATCAGGTTTTTGTAATCGAACAACAGGTACCCGCCGATCTGGAGATTGATCAATATGATGTTATTAGTCCCGATGCACACCATGTGTTATTGTATGCGGATGGACAAGCGGTAGCAACAGGACGTCTTCTCTATTACAGCAAGGATACCGCCAAAATGCAGCGTATCGCTGTACTTCAATCCCACCGTTCATTTGGTTATGGACGCGTGCTTTTGTTAGCGATGGAAGAGCGGGCACGAGAGTTAGGCCTAACGTATTCTGTACTGGATGCACAATGTCAGGCTCAGAAATTCTACGAGAAATTAGGATACGAAGTGATTTCGGATGAACCTTTTTATGATGCAGGTATTCTGCATGTTCGGATGAGAAAAGCACTATAATTAACACTTACGGCTTATACTTCTCTTCTCCAATGCATACTTTCTACTATTCCGGACAGGATAAGGTTGAAACCAGAATCCTACTTGTTCAGATAAGGAGAGTGTGACAACATGGATCAGACAACTCGTGAGAGCTTCACCGCCGTGCAGAAGAATGGAGATGGTGATCTGACTGCCTTTCAAACTTCAACAGGTCGGGTGTTAGATTATCAACAGGCACTGACAGAAGTACAGGCTGGCGCGATTGCTGGTGTCAATGTATTTAAGGGCAAGGATGGGGAGATGTATATCCGTGGTGATGCCGATGGCGATCCAACGAATAATCTCGATCAACTGCCAAGCTTCTAAATTGAGAGCATCGAACTGATATATAAAACGCTAATCCGTGTTAACGGGTTGGCGTTTTTGATTACGCTTATTTTGCCGGTTTAATATTCCGTAAAATATTTCAGGGCATCCACTTTGGGTTTGGGCTTTTGAATCGGTGTAGTCACCTGCTCCCATGCCTGCAATATTTGAATACCTTCAAGTGTTGACTTGTTCTCCCAGTAAATATATTGTCTGCGCTCAAGCTCCTGCAAGGACTCTTGGATGAGCGCTTTACTTCTGCCTGTCTTGGTCTCCAACTCATCCATACGAGGCATACGACGGCGTTGTCCTGCGTAATTTACAATAATTCGTAAGACTTTACGATCAAAATCATTTAGCATAGTCCAGCTTCCCTTCCTTCTGAAGTACTGGCCGCCAGGCTAGGATTCCCTGTTCAAGAAATGTTCGGGGAGCTCCATCTTTTCCTGCGGATGCTTTAATCAATCCACCTCGTACACTGTTAATTCGAATCTGACGCTGTGTAATGTGCCCTGCACGATCCATGTATACAAGCTCAACCATCTGACCGATGTATTTACCTAACATTAACGACCCCTCCTAAATAAGAACATATGTTTGTTATTCATTATATGCGAACATAAGTTCTTTATTCAACAACTAAAAAAAGGATTTGGTAAAAATAAAACCAGACATCCCTCTGTTCAGGGCTGCCTGGTTTCTATGGAGCGAGCACTATCCGCTATAACAAGCTTTGCACTCAGTGTCGATCTGATTCTGTAAATTGAACGTTTTTTAATTGCTGAGTTGAAGGATTGAAATCAACATTGACATACACCGCAAATTCTCTACCGTCTTTGGCTCGTACCCATAACTTGAATTGCTCCCTAGACTGATTAGCTGTAAGAGAGGTACGACCAATATGTTTATAATCGACAATATCAACATTATACTTAGTCTGGGTTTCCTTAACCGCAATGATTCCCCACTTCGCATAATCTGGTATCGTCGCTCCATTGCCTGTTGCAGAAACTCCCGTAAAACTGAGAATCACGGACATGAGAGTTACAATGAGCATTTTCATTTTACTCACTCCTTGAGATTGTTTCCCATTAGCCTGCCCCGCTAGGGCTCCAATTACACCAAGAGCTTACAGTTATGATGATTGGATGCCTCACCCACAGAATCATACTTACGATGAACTCATACCTAGTTGTTGAGGAATCGAAGCTCATCCCACAAAAGAACCATTTATGTATAAAACTGTTTGAACACCTCCAATCCAGTGTAATAGGCAAGTGACAGAACGACTTCACTGATCTAGCACTTATTCTAGAGGAGGTTACATTTGAATGTTCAAACGCATGGATGAAATTGCAATTGAAATTCCTGATGTCGAGAAGCCGGATCCGAATGCAGCCGCAGCAATACAAGAATTGTTGGGTGGCAAATTCGGAGAAATGTCAACATTGAACAACTACCTCTATCAGTCCTTTAATTTCCGCTCCAAAGAGAAGTTAAAGCCGTTCTATGACCTTGTGATGAGTATTACTGCGGAAGAGCTAGGCCATGTTGAGCTCGTGTCACACGGCATTAACAAATGTCTTAGAGGCTCAACAGAGTACAAAGAGCCTGATAACACCCCGCTAGGTTCCGTGAAGGATGCTCGCCTCTCGTATCACTACTTGGCAGGGGCACAAGGAGCTATGCCTTTTGATTCAATGGGGAATCCATGGACAGGTGCTAACGTCTTCAATAGCGGCAATCTCGTCGAGGATTTGCTACACAATTTTTTCCTTGAATGTGGTGCACGTACCCATAAGATGAAAGTGTATGAAATGACCGATCATCCTGCAGCACGAGAAGTTGTTGGTTTCCTGCTCGTTCGTGGCGGCGTTCATGTTGTGGCTTATGCCAAAGCATTGGAGATCGCAACCGGCGTCAACGTAACAAAGCTGGTGCCGATTCCTTCCTTGAACAATAAAGCCTTTAATGAAACTCGCAAATATGAAGACAAAGGCGTACACACCAAGCTATATACGTGGAGTGATAATGATTTCAATGCAATCAATCAGATCTAGAAAGGAACTCATCCTGAAGATGGGCTGCCTTTAGAGGTCATTCAAGGTGCACCAGAAGGTGTTCCTATACCTGAAGCTCCTCCGGTCGAGGAAGAGTTTGCTCCTGGCATTTCACACGAGGACTTCAAAGAAATCGCACGTCGCCTCAAAATGGCCGGCAATATTACAGATTAAACTGGTTATTGTGTGATAAAGTTTGATCACCACTAACGAATATAGATAAGGTAAAGCCCTCAGTTCCTGCTCTTTGCATGGAATTGAGGGCTTCTTGCATTTATAAATATTATGAGATTGACTCTATCGATTACTTACTGCTTGCCTTCTTATACATGTATCTTCCCCAGATCACCAAGGTCACACACAACAAAATAACACAGTATGCCCACACAAACAGCATGGCAAGTCCCAGTCCGATATTAGCATCCAAACGTTCATCAAACATCTCTGTATACAGTGCAAATCCAAGTGGTACCGCTCCCACGATAAACAGTCCAATCAGTCCAGCACCCCAGCGTTTTGACTCCCAGCCGGTTCCACCGCCGGAGAGCTTGCGAATGCCTTGGGTCAGAAGCAATAGAATTAAAATAAATCCAATGCAAGTCATCAAAATTTTCAGCATTTTCATTACCTCCTTCTTCAAGATCAGGACGTAAAAATCGCAATCCTTCTCTTTATATTTTTTTGGATATATTCATGAACGATCATAATCACATATTGCATAAGGCCGATACTTAAAATTACCCATTTGGCATGCAGTTACCACAAATCGTCTTCATCCTATCCATGCGCCCTCTTCCTCTCCACTTCCCACTTCCTTTGTATACGTTCATTTCATTCAAAGCGGTTCAGAGCAATTCATTAAATAAGCAATACTGCTGGTATCGTACAATCTACAATACGCTAGTCTTATTTCATTCATAACAAAAAAAGCCATCACCCGACTCCTTCCAAGTCAAGGCGATGGCATATATATAGAATTCCTTCTGAACAATTCTTAAAACTACATCACGAGTTATGCCCCAAACTGAGCGTAATGCAGACGACTATACACGCCTCCTGCGGCAAGCAATTCATCATGACGTCCCTCTTCAGTGATGCCCTGCTCAGCCACGACGATTATGCGATCAGCATTCTTGATCGTAGCCAATCGGTGAGCAATGACAAGTGTTGTCCGGCCTTCAGACAATTCAGCAAGAGACTGCTGAATCGCTGCTTCTGTTTCGGTATCGAGTGCAGATGTCGCTTCGTCAAGAATCAGGATTGGCGGGTTTTTCAGGAACATTCGTGCAATAGACAAACGCTGCTTCTGTCCTCCAGACAACTTCACTCCGCGCTCCCCAATTAACGTATCCAGACCTTCTGGCATGGACAAAATCAAGCTCTCCATCTGGGCGCGACGAGCCGCCATCCAGATTTCTTCTTCACTCGCATCCAATTTTCCATACGCGATATTCTCACGAATCGTGCCATCGAACAGGAATACATCCTGTTGAACGATACCGATCTGACTACGCAATGAATCCAGCGTCATATTCCGGATCTCCTGTCCATCGATCAAGATGTGTCCTTCCAACACATCATAGAATCGAGGCAGCAGACTGCACAGTGTTGTTTTACCCGCCCCTGAAGGCCCCACAAGTGCAACCGTTTCACCTGCTCGA
Organism: Paenibacillus tundrae; assembly: GCF_036884255.1. Lineage (NCBI taxonomy): Bacteria > Bacillati > Bacillota > Bacilli > Caryophanales > Paenibacillaceae > Paenibacillus > Paenibacillus tundrae. The sequence continues at coordinate 4,441,454 of NZ_CP145605.1, forward strand.
ATACTTAAATTAACGTTTTTCAGCACAGGCTTCTGATCCGGCTCATCCGAATATCCAAAAGTCACTTGCTCATAACGGATATCCCCGCGTAGCTGCGACACCTTCACTGCACCAGGACGATCTTCTACATCTGGCTCCATATCAAGCAGATCTGTATACCGTTTGAAGCCTGCCATTCCTTTTGGATAGGTCTCAATGACGGAATTAATCTTCTGGATTGGCGTTAGGAATACGTTAGATAACATAATAAATGCAATAAATTGACCGTAACTCATGCTTCCCTGAATGACAAACCACGTTCCACATACAAGTACAAAGAGAGAAACGAGTTTCATTAACATATAACTGATGGACGAATTCCACGCCATGATCTTGTAAGCAATCAACTTAGTTTGACGGAAACGACTATTGTTAACTGCAAATTGTGCTTTCTCATGCTCCTCATTAGCGAAAGCTTGAACAACACGAATTCCTGATACATTGTTTTCAACGCGAGCATTGAAATCGGCGATATCTCCGAACATTCGGCTAAACGCTTTGGACATCTTACTACCGAAGTATAAGGATATATAAATAATTAACGGCACAATGATAAACGTTAATATAGCGAGATTACCATTAATGCTCATCATGATACTGAAAGCACCCACCAATGTCATCACGGCGATAAATACATCCTCTGGTCCATGATGTGCAATCTCCCCAATATCCATCAGGTCATTCGTCATACGGGAGACCAGATGACCGGTTTTCGTATTATCGAAGAAACGGAATGATAGCTTCTGCACATGATCGAACAATTTTTTGCGCATATCCGTTTCAATGTTAATCCCCAGTTTATGACCCCAATAGGTTACCACGTAGTTCATGAAAGAACTGAGTAAATACACACCGAGCAATCCAAGACATGCCCATAAAATCCAGTCCCAGCGCCCTCCTGGCAGCAGTTCATCCACGACTTTATTTACAGCTAATGGAAATGCAAGCTCTAAAGCGGCTACGAAAATCGCACAGCTGAAGTCTAGAATAAATAGTTTTTTGTAAGGTCTATAATAGGCCATAAAACGGCGAAGCATATACAGATTTCCCCCTTATAGCAACCACTCCGTTATGATCACTTTCTATTTCGTCCTGCTCAAGAGATACAGGAAGTATGGTGCACCAATAATTGAAACTAGAATGCCGGCTGCCATCTCAGAAGGCTGTAGAATAACACGTCCTACAGTGTCTGCCACCAGAACCAACAACGAACCGATCAACGCAGATGCAGGCAGCAAAAATTGATGCTTCGGTCCAACCAGACGACGAGCCAGATGTGGACCAATGAGTCCGACAAACCCAATACCACCACTAACGGATACACATGACCCAGCAAGCCCTACCGCAGCAGCCAGCAAAATCAATCGTTCCCGATTTACCGGAGCACCAAGACCGGTTGCTGTCTGATCCCCGAGATTAAGTACATTAAGTACACGAGCCTTATACAATACCAACGGAACCAAAATGACGATAAACGGTAGCAGTGCCCATACAAACTTCCAGTTGGAACCCCAGATACTACCGGCCATCCAAGTGGCAACGAATTGATATTTCTCTGGGCTTAGTCTAAGGGTTAGCACGATCATTGCGGAACTAATCCCTGCGGCTACCCCAATACCTGTAAGCAACATACGTGTAGGCATGATGCCCTCTCCCTTTTTATAAGAGAGTACGTAGATAAGGAATGCAGCAAAGCTTGAGCCGATCAAAGCCAGAATAGGCAGCAAAAAGATCGGAGCGGCTGTAGTTGTCGGAAAAAATGACACAAACAACATCACGACAAGCCCAGCTCCAGCATTAATCCCAAGGATACCCGGATCTGCCAAAGCATTGCGGGATACCCCCTGCAAAATCGCACCTGATAAAGCAAGACCAGCCCCAACTAATACGGCAATTACAATCCGCGGTAAACGAAATTCAAAGAGGATTAGCTCTTGCTTAGGCGTGCCGGCTCCAAACAGTGTTTTTAATACCTCAATTGCGGACAGCTTGGTAAACCCCGTGTTCATGCTTATGATAAATGCAGATATAATTAGCGCACCAAGTACAAATAGTACAGCCGTGCTTTTCAGTCTCTTCTTACGCTCTGTTCCAACCATACTTGAGGATGCCATCTTTACAGAGCTCTCCTTTCTTTCCGCGCCAGATACAGGAAGAAGGGTACCCCGATCAGGGCAACCAGAGCGCCTATTGGCATCTCGTATGGCGGGTTAATCATGCGTGCAGCCAGATCTGCAAATACAATAAGCAGACTTCCCAAGACGGCCGAACAAGGAATAATCCATCGATAATCGACTCCAACCAACTTACGTGTAAGATGGGGAATGATAAGCCCAACAAAACCAACAGCGCCAACGATGGATACTGCTGTTCCTGCCAGAATAAGTACGACAATAAGACCAACGAGTTTAATGAGACCTGTACGTTGACCTAATCCCATAGCGATTTCTTCCCCGAGACTTAGCAGGGTAATCGATCGAGAGATGATCAAACCTCCAATGAGTGCAATCAAAACCCAAGGGAACATAATCTCCAGTTGAGACCACTTGGTTCCTGCAACACCACCTGCTGTCCAGAAGGCAATATCTTGTCCCACTCTGTAATACAAAGCGATCCCTTCGCTAAAAGCGGACAACATTGCGGTTACCGCAGCACCAGCCAGGACAAGTCGCAAAGGTGTGAGACCCGATTTGGACGATGCACCGAAGCCGTAGACGAGCAAAACCCCAAGCCCTGCACCGAGGAAACAATACATAATGATGTACATATACGGTAGACCTGGGAAAAACGCAAAACAGATCGCAAGCGCGAACCCTGCACCTGCGTTCAGTCCGAGCAATCCCGAGTCCGCAAGCGGATTCCGCGTCATCCCTTGCATGATTGCGCCAGCTACGGCGAAGCAAGCACCGACCATTGCCCCACCTAAAATTCGGGGTAACCGAATTTCCCAAATAATCTGATGTTGGTTAATATCTGGGTTAAAGTTGAAGATGGCTTGCCATACCACACTCAACTTAATACTTGCAGCTCCGAAGGAAACGGATAACGCCATGCTCAAAACAAGTAATATGGTTCCGCCGATCAAAATTAACGTTGCAGCCCAGGGACGAGTATGTATTTTGGCTGTCGGCGATTCTGTATTCTGACTTGCTGATGAATCTTGAGGAATCATATGCTGCCACCCTCGTTATGAGTGCAAACCGATTCTATGTACATAACAATCACCTCTCTGTAAATGCCGAACTTTAATGATATTGATTCTCATTCCCATACAACATTGTATGTCAATGAACGATTTCTCGCAATGGACAAAATGGACAAGTTTGTTGCACTTATTTTATTGGATAGCCCATTTAGAGCAAAAAAACGAGAAAATCATTAGTTCTATAGCTTTTTTTCTAATACAAAAAAAGCCACACTGGCAAAAACCCAGTATGGCTATGTATACATATGTGTCCGCATGATGTTTACGTGTTATGTGTTATTCCTTTCTATATTTAGTCAATACAATATGAAATATTAGATCATCAACGCGTATGCGCAGCAGTCAATGCTGCCAATACATCAGGTACATCCGTAATGATGCCCTGAACTCCCATCTCAATCATCGCTTTCATCTCTTCAGGATCATTCACGGTAAATGGATGAGTCGCCACCCCTTGCGCGATTGAAGCAGCAACCTCTTCTCGAGTCACGGCGAATTTATAAGGATGCAATGCGGACGCCTCCAACTTAACCGCGTAATCGTAAGGGCGATACAACTTTTCCATGTAAAGCAGCGCTGTTTGAATCTCGGGCGCCAGACGTTTACATCTCACTAAGGAAGCGTGATTGAAGCTAGAGAGAATGACCTGTTGCTCGAGATCCCAATCTCGAATAACCTGTACGATCTTCTCTTCCATTCCTTTGTAACTAACAATCCCATTTTTCAGTTCAAGATTCAGTAGGATCTTTTTCCCTCGAATTAGTCCAAATAGTTGCTCTAAAGACGGAATGCGCTCCGCTGCAAACGCTGGATGAAACCACGAGCCTGCATCAAGTTCTCGCAATTCCTCATAGGTCTTATCTTTGACCCAACCCTCTGCACCCGCTGTTCGCGTTAATGTCTCATCATGGATAAGCACGAGTCGACCATCGCTGGTCATCTGCACATCCGTCTCGATACCAGTAGCACCGAGTTCCAAACATCGTTCAAATGCAGCCATTGTATTTTCTGGGCACACTGCCGATGCTCCTCGATGGGCAATAATCTCTACCTTTTTCACTTCCGTAGCCTCCTCACATTACATTCCTTATATCACCTCACTATACATATCGTTTGTCATTCCAGTATTAACAGAACGTTTACTTATGTACTTGCTCATCGTCCAAGGTAAAGATATAGGGTAACATCCAGCAGGCTGGGGATTCACTCATTTTTGCGAACTCAATCTGTGAATTTGACATAACATAGTATGAACGATAGATGTTTCTCACTGCGCCATAAGGAGGTTGACTATTGAAGCCTTCAACGAAAATTCCATCTAGCCAGCGCCGCCGCACATCGCAATCACAGTCGGCTTCCAGGCTTTCCAAACCTACTGCGCACATTAAAAACAAATCCACCAATTCAGCCAATCAGCGCAATTCCACTCCCATCACAAGCAGTACGTTGGATCAGCTTGCTGTTATCGCGGCAATACTTTCCTTGATCGCGGCTGCCATCGGGCTGTATATCGCCTGGAAATCCTTAAGTATCCCAGACCAGACTGCTGTTGTGGTATAAGCTGTGCCAACTCAAATGTTTTACACTTGCGATGATTAGTCCTGCTTCTAAACAATCCATTGGAGGCAGGATTTATCTTTTTCTAATCGACTTATTCTTGGTGAAAAAGCAAAAAAAACCTTTCCCCTGAAACGCCGGAACATCCCCGGCGTTCCTTGGAAGGGCCATTTACCTACCGGGTTCGGTCACACGTCTGTGCCCCGCCCAATCTTAGAATGGCTGACGAAATTACAGAATGAACGCACTGGAGATAATAACCAGCAAAATGAACAATACCAAAATCGCGCCTGTAGATGTCCATGCTCCGCCGCCGAAACCTCCGCAATAACCATAGCCTGCACCTTTAAGTCCGCTCATGAGTGACACTCCCTTCTGTAAGAAAGTACACTATAGACTATGTCTAAGGCTGTTAATTGCTTGGGCAGAACGGAAAGTTTTCCATAGCGGCTACAGCACCCCGTTTGTCACTTTTTATCTAGCTGGGACCACTTTTGAGATAATTCAGCTGGAACATAGGCAGACATATGTTCTAACAATGTTGCTGGATCTGATTCCAAACTCCATAGACTAAGATGTGAAGTATTCGAAAATCCTTCATGCACGCTATGCTCCACCATCTTCATAAGCGGTTCATAGTACCCTTTCACATTTAATAGACCCACAGGTTTACGGTGAATACCAATTTGAGCCCAGCATAATACTTCGAACAATTCCTCAAACGTGCCCATACCCCCAGGTAGAGCGATGAACCCATCCGATAGTTCAGCCATCGTAGCTTTCCGCTCATGCATCGTACCTACCTCGATCAGCTGTGTAAGACCTCCATGTACAATTTCTCCCCGAAACAGCCCTGTAGGCATAACACCAATCACTTCACCACCATGCTGCAGCGCTGCGTCGGCCACCGCACCCATAAGTCCCATACATGATCCACCATAGACGAGAGTAAACCCGCCTGTAGCAATTAATTTGCCTAATTCAATAGCTTGCTGTGTATATTCCGGCTGATGACCTGGATTAGAACCTGCAAAAACACATATACGTTTCATACGCCTTCACTCCTTATCTCTTGTTGTTTATCTCACTAGTATATATCACAAATGTCATTGCTATGTTACTCCAATTTACATTCCTACAAGACCAGAAAAGCCCGACCGTTTGCAGCCGGTCGGGCTCCCATGTTATTACACATCATTTAGAAGGGGTTGTTACACTTAATATAACGGCTAAAGATTAAATCCAGATGATCTATACATGAAATGAATATTAAATATATTTATATGTTTAACGAATTCCTCGTCGTGAACGCACGACAAACATATATTTGTCCTTGCGAAGAAATCGACCATCTGCAATCTCAACCTGGTCTTCGTCATGGCGGAGGATGGTGGTGGATAAAGCTACAATCTTGGCTCTTCTCCATATCATCACTTCTGATTTAAAGTAAATCGCATTATCAAACTGTATGGCTTTCTTCATAACATATCCAACCTTATGCACCTCAGAACGCGCCTTCTTCAAAGGCAGGCTCTCCTCGGGCAAGGGTCTGATCATTGCGATATTATCGAACGATACCTTGATACGTTTAGGCCCAATCCGTACACAACCCGATTCTTCGTCCCAATCGACCAGCGTTCCTTTTAACGGCTCTCGAATACCAGTCGCTCGGTATACAGCTACTTTTCGTCCCACCCAATGTCGCAATGTCCTCACCCTCATTTGTCTAGTTTTGCGGTATATTCCAGTCGATCGGTTCAATACCTTTGGAGGTCAAGAAATCATTGGCCTTCGAGAAGGGACGACTGCCAAAGAATCCACGATGAGCCGCAAGTGGACTTGGATGTGTGGACTCCAACACCAGATGCTTGTCTCGATGGATAAAGGCACCCTTCTTCTGGGCATGACTGCCCCACAGCATAAATACCATAGGCTCCGAACGCTCGTTCAATTCCCGTATAACAGCATCCGTAAATGTCTGCCAGCCTAGACCTTGATGTGAGTTAGGTTGACCTTCACGTACAGTTAACACATTGTTAAGCAGCAATACCCCCTGTTTGGCCCAATGAACCAAATAACCATGTTCAGGGATAGGAAGACCCAGATCAGCATGCATTTCCTTATAGATATTTCTCAAGGATGGTGGAATGCGTACACCTGGCATAACTGAAAAACTCAACCCGTGAGCTTGGCCTTCACCATGATAAGGGTCTTGTCCAATAATGACTGCTTTGACCTGATGATACGGGGTGAGCTTTAGCGCCGAGAACAAATTCTCCTTAGACGGATATACAGTTTGAGTTTTGTACTCTGCCGCCAGCGCATAACGAATTTTATTGAAGTACTCGGCATTCACTTCTTCATGCAACACCGAATCCCAATCATTTCCAAACATAGATGTAGGCTCCTTCCCCTGGATGAATACGTACCTTTGCAGCCATCTAGCTGGCTGCTAGCTGTGTGAGCCGCTACCGTCGGCTCATAGACTATCCATCATTTTAACATAACCTAAGACTACAGGCTAGAAATCTGCACACCACCTGCAATTTGAGCCTCTCTCTGCTAGTGTACTATGTGCCCCACGAACCGTATTTTAGTTGTTAAACCTATCTAATATTGAGCCACAATGGTATCGAAATACAAACACATATGCACATAAGCAAAAAACGCCTTCTCCAAGGCGTTATCCATCGGAGAAGGCGCTAGTTTGTACCATTCAAGTCACGTCAATCACAAGTCAAGTCAAATACTTCTGGATGCTTATGATTAATACTTGATCAAATCAAGCGTTTCGTCGAACAAGTCACGTTGTTCCTCAATTTTGCTCTCATTACCAATAACGCACCGATGTTTCTCCTCAAGGATTGCTGAGATCAGCGGAGCAAAGTTGACGATGTGTGCTTCTGTGGTGCTCAGCACTTCATCTCTTTCTTTCTGGAGGTCTGCCTCCGTCACATTAGACAAGTAACACTCCAATGAGAAGGTTCCCTCTGCGTATGGAGTTCTAGGCGCATCGAGGTCTTGAATTGCACCAATGATATAACGGGTCATTTCGCGTGAATCCGCTTTGAAATTTTGCAAATACTGCGGCATCTCTTCGTACACGTTATAGGTTTTCTCTAGGTTAGGATCTCTGTAGGATGCCATATAGCTGTCGCCACTCCGTCTGAAACCTGTCATACAACCATATGCGCCACCTTTAGCGCGAATATTTGTCCATAAATAGTCCAGTGACAGAATTCCCTGCAATACGCGAAGCGAGCCTGTATACTCGAATCCTTTATGGATGAAGTTGCCTGTCTGCACGACGTACTGAACCTCTGATGGAGACTTGAAGCCCTCATTGTGATGGACTGCTTGGAACTCAGTATGTTCTTTAACAACCTCTTGCGTGTATAGCTTCGCTTTTAGTTTCGATACGTGCTGCTCTAGACTAGCATATCCTTGATCATCAGCCGTATAACTTACCAGTAGATTCTCAGGTCTAAAGATCATTCCTGTCAGTTCTTTCAGACGGTTCGTTAGTTCTTCTTTGCGATCTTCATAATTTGCCTGCAGCTCCTCAAGCCACTGATAGAACGCCACGCCACTTACCGCTTCACGAAAAGCAGCTACGGCTGAATGCTTGGCAGAGGATCTGCCCATTGCTGCCGAGTGTCCACTATTGATCAAGCTACGCTGCAATCTGCCCTTCAATTGGGAAATGATCTCGTACAACCGCTTCGTATCGTGGAACTGCGAAGTCAGTACAATCTCCTCAATCATATCAAAAGCAAAATCCAGCTTATCATATAGAATTTTAGCTTCAATCTCAAAATGAGCTTTATACGTATTATATTGACGAGCATCGGCGCTCGCCCCTACGCTGGCACTGATTCCACCGGAATGGATGTGGATTTCATTGGACAGACCATTGAATTTGAAGTTTGCGGTATCCACGTAACCTAACACACTTTTCAAAAGTCCTAAGTACGGCTGTAGATGCTCGGGAACTTCCTTCACATTAAACAACAATTTCAGATATCCAATTCCGTTCGTGTACAGATTGTGATGTACAATCGTTGTTCCCTCGACGGACTTTAATGTATTCGATAATTTGGACGCTTGCGGATCGATATCTTCAATCGACAAGGTTGGAATGACCTGCTGTTGTTCTTTCGTTGAAGGTGCATTCTGATAATCCGCGAGTTCCTTGGTACGTTGAACCAGTTGCTCGATCTCTTCCTTACTCAGACTGGCTTGGAGTGATTTCAAACGCGATTTCAATGCCTCTTCCTTACGCAAACTGAGTCCTTTATCCGGAGTCACGGCCACAAACGACGTGTGCGTATTTTGCAATAAATATTGCTGAATCAATTGCTCGAAATATCCTTCGTTCATCTTCGTTCTGAGCGAAGCAAATACGGCATTGGCCTCCAAATGGGTGAACGGTGCCTTGTCGTCATATAACCAGCTCTGTAGCGTATAGAAGCCGTAGATCAGCCCTTTAGGCATTCTTCCAAAGTCTGCTTCCCGATGATTAAATTCATATGAATTAATTCCGGCTAGAAGTGCTTTCGGATCGATCCCTTCGCGCACAACGCGCTCAAGCACTTCGTGAACCGTGTCGAGGAACACCTGTTTACTCTCCAAATTACTCTTCTTCAGCCCAATCGTCATGACCGGCTGGTACAAGCTATCATCATATGAGCCATATACGTCCTTGGCAATTCCTTTGTCGAGCAACGCCTGCTTCAATACCGCACCTGGAGCATTCAGAAGCGCATATTGTAATATTTGAAAGGCGATATTCAGCTCTTGATCCAGGCTTGTTCCAATAACTGCATTATAGGTTAAGAAGCTATTGTCCACTTCCGACTCTGTCGTTCCAGCCGAATACGTTTGTACCACATCGACACGTTCACCAAATGAAGGCTGCAGCTCAATCTCCGAATCTGTCTCCATCCGATCGTATTGACTCAGGTACGTTTCATCCAACCACTTAAGCTTCTCTTCCATATCCATGTCTCCATACAAATAAATGAAGCTATTAGAAGGATGATAATACTTCGTATGGAAATCCAAGAGTCCTTGATAAGTTAGATCTGTAATCTCGTCCGGGATGCCTCCCGATTCCTTGGAGTACGTTGTGTCTGGGAATAGAGAATTGAGCACGGCTCTACGAACAATCCGTTCAGGTGAAGAAAAAGCACCCTTCATTTCGTTGTAAACAACGCCGTTATATGTTAATTCATCCTCTGCAGAAGGTAACTTGTAGTTCCAACCTTCCTGCAAAAATATTTTTTCGTTCTCATAAATATTCGTATTTAACACCGCATCCAGATAGATGTCCATCAAATTATGAAAATCATGCTCATTACGGCTTGCAATAGGATAGATCGTTTTGTCCGGGTACGTCATTGCATTCAGAAATGTGTTGAGTGAACCCTTCAACAATTCAACAAATGAATCCTTCGCTGGAAACTTCTTAGAGCCGCATAATACGGAATGCTCCAGAATATGAGGTACGCCCGTATTATCGCTAGGTGGTGTTCTAAAACCGATACTAAATACTTTATTGTCATCTTCATTGGACATAAGGACAATTTTGGCGCCTGACTTTTTGTGTTCCAGCAAGTAGCCGTCAGATTTCAGTTCCTCCATCCTGCGTTCTTGGATTACTTGATAAGACTGAAGCTGTTTCAACATATGTCGAGTCCTCCATTAAAAATGTATTTGGTTAACTTTGAGCTCCGCAAGATAAAGGTAATATATGCCTATAGCCAGTATACACCAACATCCCTTGTCTTCATAACGACCACCACGGGATTGCTTCATTCCCCATCCCACAATGCCCCACAAAAAAAGATCGGACACTGATCTGAACGCAAAAAAATGCAACACAAATATGAATATTCAGCTATACTGTACCTAAATATTCATAGCCAACATTGGCGGAGGTTTTAAATTTGTCTAAGTACACTAAATTCTATGTATTATTCAACTCTGTTAATAATCCTCAGCTTTATTAAATACAGAAATTCCAAAAGTTAATCGCGCTTATGATTCAAGACCCTCATTTGAAAGTATAAAAAAAAGGAAATCCCCTGATATATCAAGGAATTTCCTTTTCTCTTAATGGATGCCGAGGACCGGGATCGAACCGGTACGGTAGTCACCTACCGCAGGATTTTAAGTCCTGTGCGTCTGCCAATTCCGCCACCCCGGCATGATTATGTATTTCTCAATCAAATGTGGCGACAAGAAATATCTTATCATGTATTTTAATAATATGCAACACTTTTCCGAAAAAATATTTCTAAAATGAAACAGGCACCACCGGCGTAAGCCAGCAGTGCCTAGAAAGGTCGAGTTGCGGTCTCGAACTTTCTTATAAACCATCTATATTAAGGGAGGTGTAAGGTAAGAATACCTCCCCAACATTAAAGAAACCTAAAATCAGGATTAAATTAAGCTAAAAAAGAAAAAAAGTTCACATTTGGTTAGTCACGCTTCATGATAATAGGCGTGATCCGAGCAATCTCGTCTTCACTGGTTTCCACAATCACAAGCAAATGTTGTTGCATAAGCCATTGCTCATAATAGTTTGCGTCATCCTCAGAGATACCGGCTTCCGTCAGGGTAAGTACAAAATCATCGGTCTCTTCACCGATTTCATTACCAGCAAGCCGGCGAACGGCCTTCCCAGCAGACATCGTTTGATCCTTACGTTTACCTAGCGCTGCTAGCACCCCCTTAAAGGCTCCTAATGCTCCATCAGTGCCTGCGCCCTTAAGTGGTTTAGGTAAACCTGCCTTCTCACTGATCAACTCCAAATCAAGCTGTTCTTTAGCGACTACGCCGAGTGAATCGGAATCAACTCCTGCCTGTCGAAGCTGATTCAGCATTAAAATGGCTTCGTTCTCAGTACGTACCATTCCAATCAATAACTTTGTCATACGAAATCCTCCTTAACATACATGCTTTAGCTTCAGTACCCTTTATAACCCTCTAACTGAAAAAAACAAACGCTAATCACGCGATAAGACGAATCACCTAACCCAAAAAGTCACTTCTCTTCTGGAAATTCATACCTAGTTCTGATAGACTATATAAAGAAGACAAATTAACCATTGAAATTATTGACATATCGAATCTAATCTCATAACCAGGAGAAATGACATATGAACAAAGAGGTAGAAATTGCCATCCGTCGTAATCAACAAATTATGGTTCGTAATACAAGCGGTCAATCTGTAACCGGATTTCCAGAACGCTCTGCCGATTCCTCCATCCTCCTTCTACGCACAGTACAAGGGAACCTCTGGATTCCGTTTGAGGAAGTTGAGCAGGTCACACGCCTGTTAAGCATTCGTTCGCATCATCTAAGCAGCATGGCACTGTGAGTAGCCGTTTGTAGCCAGCAGTGAATCGATTGAATCATCAGACGTTGAAGAACGCCAGACTTTGAGAAGTCTGGCGTTCTTCATTACTATACAACACTATACAACTAGGATCTGTCTTAGATCTTGCTATTCAACTACAAACTTCACTCGTGTTCCATTTGGATATGTACTAAGTTGATTGCCGACCCATGAACCTGCTCCGCGATTGTCCTTTGGCGTAATGTATTGGATATCTGCATTAGCCCCACCCTCTGCACACATAGCCATTGGCCACTCGTCTCGATCCTTCCCCTTCTTCACTGGCACTCCCTTCAGCGAAAGATCCCGATTCGTCTCGGCACCATCACGATCAATCGTACACACATCAGAATGCCCTGCCTTAACGGCCGACCGAATATGATTAGCTGTCTCTGGGTAGCGTTCAGAAGGGAAGATCAGCGTATGATCTACACCTTGGCTACTACTCCCATTAAATATAGAAGTCCAATCCCCCAGCTTATAATCTCCATTAAACCACGCGAAACAGGCGACTAGAGCAAGCGTGACCAATGTAACCCATTGCTTTTTCACCCTGGCCGTTCCTTTATTTCTTCTCTTTCTTGTGCGTTTACGCGTCATGCTGCCTCTCCCCCATTCATCATTACATTATATAGAACATTCGTTCGTGGAACAACGGAAATGTGCAGAAAAAAAACAGCCCGGATCGCTCCCGAACTGCCCTCTTCCGATCATATAATCATCCTTTTAACCTACATGACCCATGCTTGGCATCACCTGTTGTCGCTTTAAGGGCACAGTGACCTGGAATTGTGTACCCTGACCTTCTTCACTCGCTACCGTGATTTCACCATGCATCAATTCCAGCAGCTCTTTACAGATCGTTAATCCAAGACCGCTGCCCCCAAACCTCCGTGCATGAGACACATCTGTCTGAGTGAAAGCTTCAAATAATTGATTCATCTGATCTTGTGGAATCCCGATCCCTGTATCTTGGATGCTAAAGACCAGCGTCGTTACATCCTCCAATGTCTCTTTTACATCCAATTGAATATGCACTTCGCCTTGCTCCGTAAACTTAATCGCATTGTTTATTATGTTATCCAGCACCTGTCGTAAGCGCAACGGATCTCCAACGAGCACTTCTGGCACTTCAAGATCAACATGGCAGACTAGGCTGATCTGCTTCTGTATAGCAGACAGTTCATGCGTCTTGATGATCTGCTGCATTAGTTTGGATGGCTGAAACTCGATCTGCTCTACCTTCATTTTCCCACGACCTAACTTCGCCATATCCAAGCTCTTGTTTACAATGTTCAGCAAGGCCTCTCCCGATTGACGAGCAAGCTCCAAGTACTCCTTTTGCTCATTACTGGTTTCTTCCATGCCCACCAGCTCAATCATTCCCATAATTCCATTGAGCGGCGTTCGTAACTCATGATTCAGTTTGCCAATAAACTCTAGTTGTCCTCGGCTGTTCAATTCAGCCATGTTCGCTGCCATACGAAGCTGTTCTTCGGCATATTTCCGCTCTGAGATGTCATATTGTATCCCAACAAAAAAGAGGCAATCTCCCTCGTCATTAAAGATCGGATCTATATTCAACTCATTCCAAAACTTGTGTCCACTTTTGGTGTAATTCAGAATATCAATCTTAATTGATTTCTGCTCTCTGAGCGCTTCACGAATCTTATCTACTGTCTCCGGAAGGGTATCCCTCCCTTGAAGAAACCTACAATTTTGCCCAACAGACTCTTCAAATGAATATCCTGTCAATGTTGTAAAGTGCTCGTTTACATAGATCAGGGGCAGTTCTGGTGAGGTTGCGTCGACCACAGTTACGGAAGATTTAAGCTTAGAAATTAAAAACTCCCACTGAATGGGTATAGAATACTGATTTTGAATGGCCATGCTTCCCTCCTGCTTCTATCTGTCTTCAACAATATTCAATAATAAGTGGTTGTTTATCATCAATTTGGTATGTGATCATACTAATTCAATATCATTAATTGTATCATAGTTGTTCAAAAGGTGCCGAAAAGGTTAATGTTTTCATAAACTTAGGAGGAATACACATGAAGTTTCTGTTCATTCTCATCATCGTTATTCTGATCTTATTCATTTTCAATAGACGTCGTCGATAAGTGGATTGAGGCCATGCCTGAACGAGGAAGGAAGATCGCGCATGAGAACCCTCTTTTTTATTTTCATGATACTGTGCATTATCAATCTTTGTTTCCCCAAGTTCGGATGGTTCCTACGCTATGGTTGGATTGTGAAGGGGGAATCCGAGCCTAGCAAGCCGTATATGGTCTTTGTTCGTATGACTAGTTTAGTGATGTTATTAATTGCATTTTCACTAGTGGCGGCATGATACCACAGTTACAATCGATCATGTATATGTCGGAGAAACAGGCATTTATGCATGCAAGAATGACCTTTATTCTAACTGTCTTACCTTATCATCAGATCTCACTATAAATAAAAAAGACGAGCAGCATTCGCCCGTCTGTATCTGATCCAAGCACAATTGGATCAGATTTTTTTATTTGATCAACTTATATACTGGGTCATATCTCATTCAATTCAGTGGGTAATCCGTTAACGGTTTCCCCTGCTTGTAATATAGAGTAGGCTCCAAAATACTAAAAAATATGTGTACGTCTGGCAAACCTGCTTCGACCAAAATGACGTATATGGAAGAGGCCATTCGATTATGGATTTCCTGATCACGCTGAAACATAACAATTTCTATAGAAGCTGGAGAAGGAGTGAGTGCTTGTACATCATAACGCTCAGCCTTAATTCTTTCTTGTGGAATATTAGAAGTGAGCGACATCTGCTCTGTGATTTTAGGTACAACTTCTTCTAACTGATGACCTGTAAAGCCTCTGAAGCGAATAAACGGCATTGCAATCCCTTCAATCTTTAAATTTAGTTACTTATGTGATTTTAAGTACATTGTTTTCTATTGTCAAATGACAGACTTTCTATCATTTACTGTATATCATAAGGAAAAGCTCCACTGAGATCTCAGCAGAGCTTGGTGTAACCATCCACTTAGCTTAGTTATAAACTAACACCAGAAAGACTTCGTGATGATGACGAGCAGGATGAAAAGCACCAAAATTGCAGCAGTAGAAGTACACATTCCCTGTCCGATTCCTCCGACATTTCCACAACCGTATCCAACATGACTCATTTGATTGGCCTCCTTTGATTTAAAAGGTATGGGATAACATATGCCAATGCTGAGTAAATGACCGGGCTTCTCCCTAGATGCAACGCCCAATCCTCAGGGGATCACTCTAGCCCTCCACTTTTATCAAAAAACGTCCTTGCCTGGTTGTAGTAATCTCGTCAGCTCCTGCAAGCTCCACTACTACAACTCGGGTTCGAATATCATTATGTGATGCAAATACAACCTTACCATCGGAGGATATACAGTACGCAATTGGAATAGAGGTGTCACTGTCACGATACGAGCCATCTGCATGACTGGTACCCATCACCATACATTGATTACGAATAGCGATTGTGCGAGCCTCCTCCAGCCATTCATTGTACTGATCCTCACTGAACATCCCTACCCCGATGGAATGTAAGAGTATATCAACCCTGTCATCATCGTGCTGAAACCCTTGTAAGACGATCTCATCACACAATAGAGTACTGATCGCCACATCCTGTTGCGTGACAACTACGGCAGGTGTGTACTTCGCTTTCTCCATCACGACCTGTCCGTGCTGGTCGATGATAATGGATCGGTCCTTGGGACGCTCATCTAATCGGCGGTGTCCCGATACAATCATCGTTCCGTATGTAGCCGCAAGCCTGCAAGCCTCTTCTACATTCTGGTTTAAATACCCTTCGGGATACAACAAAATATCCGCATTCGCGTATTCCCTTAGCTCTTTTTCTAATTGTATTAATCCGGGCTCAAGGTTGGGTTGCCCAATAATAATCCGCATTCTCCATCTCCCCCTATAGCAGACAATAATGTATACTTATTCCATCAACGTATATCTATAAAAGTCATTCCGCTTCATAAAACACAGTTGTATTTACGGAGGGTTAATATGCGAAAATTTGGAAAGTGGGACAAAGTAATCATTGGTGTTCTGTTAGGACTAAGTTCACTGTTCCTCATTGCTTTAATGTTCTTCTATTGGGTTCTAACCAGTGTATCCTTTGCACCTTAGACAGAACGTAATCATCAGCCTTCCAGACTTTCAAGCAACGAACCAGCCTCTTCATGATCTGGCTCCAATGCCAGCACTTTACGTGTATACGCTAGAGCTTCTTCTTCCATCTCAAGCTCATAACAGCAAACAGCCAGATCATATAATACATCCGTATTGAACTTGTCCTTGTCTGCCTGCATTGATCGTTCTAGAAAATACTTTGCATCCTCGTACATATACATCGCATGGAACAATTGCCCTGTTATAAAAGCCAATTCCCCTTGCTTATCCATCACATAGTATGAAGACCACATGGAATGCATTCCGTGCTGCATATCCATCATTTCTTCATCGCTTGCATCTGGCAGCAGATCAGAAATACGTTCCGCACATAGAATTAGAAACTCTGCATCATAACCACCTAGACGCCAGAAAGGCAGAATTTGTTTGAGCTCCATTCGAGTTACCTGTCGATCGAACCATTCTTTCAAACTAAAGAAGTCATCCGGCCCAAAACGTTCAACCTCTCGCAGGTAAGCCAGACGGGCATTCACATAACTTGTAGGTTCTGCGACCATCAGAATACAGCCGACATTGATATCCTTATAATGATGCGTTGTAAAACAAGCCAGACCACCTTGCTGCTCCAACGTATACCGAATCGCATGATAGTTCGCCGTCAAGGAGAAACTGCCGTGAAGAACGAATTCAGGCGGCTCAGCGAATTTCCAATAATCTAATCGGTGATCACCTTTATCTGCTGTAATAAGCATATACCCAGCAGTAGATAAAGTCCCCAGTCGTTCAAGACAGGATAGTCCAGCTTCTGGAAACAGAATATGTGAATCCTCTAGCTCTTCCTCATACAATGAAATAACATCGCGATAAGGGGACGATTCGGCACTATACTCAGGTGCAAGGCGGTAAGCATAACTAATTTCCATCGCCTTTAATTTCTCTGACGGTGCAAGATTGACGTGTTCTTCGGCACTAGAGAGTATGAGATCACATTCATAAATCTGTCCTTCACCTACATATAGCAATTCCTGCGGAATGCTATCAAAGAAATAATTTGCGATAATGAGCAAGGGCTGCTGCAGATCTCCCGGCTGAATTGTTTCGCCTGCAACGACTAGATCCAGCGCAGTATCCTTCATTGCATCAAACTGAGCAAAATCCAACACGCCCTGCTGGATATAAGGCTCCATGGACGAATGGTTTCTCCACCCCACTACATTCTCCATCACTAAATCTGTCATCACGTAACGAAAAGCGGGCAACTCCGTTGCTGCATAATTCCGCAATTCAATCAATTTCGTAAGTATCTGAAACGCTAGACGACCTACTCCAGCGCCTAGTTCCAGAATCGTAACCGTCTCCGATGTCTTACCCTTCGCTGCCAAGTCTTGCAGAAAGCCAAATATCATTTCGGCATACGCCGCTGCAATCATCGGGTTACTCGTGATATATTGTGGAACTTGATTTTCCGTCCACGCGTCAAGCCCACGCTGTTCATAGTAAGCACGTTGCCATTCCCACACCGGTGCTTCACTGAAACGGAACCGTTGTCCTTCATTATGCATCATTAATTATAAACCGCCTTTTATCCATAATTCTTAACGTTCCAAGACCCACACAGTCTAAGCCAATCAAGCAATCCAATCATGTAAACGTTACACACTGTTATGCATTATATCATAACCAGAAATGTCCCATGTTAAGGTCTCTCTTAAATAAACCGAATAGGACTCGTATGCAGAAGCCTCAGCTACCTAATAAAAAAACCTGCCTCTATCAAGGCAGGATCAATCATTAACACACCGTATTCATACCCGTAAACGTCTGTCGGATAGTTGTACATTAGTCTGTTTAGTCTGAATACAAAACTCCGTCAAAGTTCTCAGGGCCTACACGAATCGTACCTAACAAGTTAGAGCTTACAAATGCAGTATACGTCAACTGTGGCGTGATCGGTGGGTTGTAGTCGTCCGCGGAGAACGTGATAACTTGAGGAGCTAATACACTTAAGCTAAATGTCGATGTCGCGGAGTAAATAACTGGATCTGTAGGTTGAGTTCCTCTAACGATTGTAATTGTTATACCCACAAGTGCCAGCGGAAGCTGTACAGACACCGTACCCTTCATTTGTACCCGTGGATTAGCACCGATACCTGCAGTAGTTACCAGTCCAATCTGACCAAATAGCTGAGGTGTATTCACAACCAAAATCGGAACGGCAATGGAGTTCGCTAAACTTGCATTCTGCGAAGTTCTCGCATCAATAAATTGACTCATTAAAATCTACCTCCTATTACTGGAATACGATAATATATGCAAGATTTATAATATGGCATGGACACTGTTACTAGTTTGCATAAATAAAAAAGATCATCGGGCTTTTTACCCAACGACCTTCAATATTGTGTCTTATCCTTTTGAAGTAGCCACACCGAAGCAGATTAAGCTATTCATCCTAACCCCGGCAGCAAACTTGCTCTTTTACAGGCGCTCCTGTCGTGATGTCTCTTTGTTACTTGGGTGTATAAATCTTCTCTTGTTCTTCGTTTCTATCACCTATATGACGGTCATTCCTATCCAGTTTATCTTGCAGAACTTGAATATCTTTACGAAGATTAGAGATTTCTTTTTGTACGCTACCCGAGCTCTTCCTTACTCTTGAAATGATTAGATAGACTATAAATACAATGACTGCTACAAACAATACTAAAAGTAATAATCCTGGCAAACCTACTGCACTTGCACCACCGCTGTTCAAGTATCCAACCTCACCTTATGCTAAATTATAACAATTATATCATATATCTCAATAATTATAGTTATTAGTCTCTATCATCCAGGTTCTTTCAAAAGGTAATGACTTTATAATTGGAACTATTTCAAATAATTCCCGTATATAAAGTATACATCACTACCGAGGGGGTGACCGTAATATTAATGATTATATTGGGCGTGATCGTCATTGCACTATCCCTGTACGACTATAAAAACCCTAACTCCAAAATATCACAGTTTTTCAGTCGTATTTCACGTACAGAAAGCAACGTACATAACTCCCAAACAAGTGGAATCATAGGCATAAGCTCAGGTGTTATCTTCATCATGATCGGTGTAATCGCCATTTTGTTGCCTTTACTATAAAAAGAATCCATTCACTTGTTCCAAGGTGGACACTGGTCAGATATGCCAGTGTTCTTTTGGTGTGTAACCTCTATACATGAACAAGTTTAATTAAAAAAATGATTAATCCCCGATTGACCCGCATCGCTAGAGAGTTCCTCTAACAATTGAATCCACATTTTATCGTTAATCATATCATTCCAATCAACATCACTGACACCGATTGCTGTCGCTTCAGGCACGTATTTTTTTACTATACCAGACCACTGGTTGTTCAGTTCTCGTATTTCTGCTATCTTCTGACTTTGCACCGCATCTAGTGAAATGGACATTTCGCCTAGACTGCAGTCCCCGAGGAGATCATTGCCAATAACAGATCGTGCTAGAAAAAAGGTCATATCCTGAGCAACATTTCCTAGCACAGGATTGATCTCCGCATTGTTCACTTTATTGAGATGTAACGCTGCGTTTAGTAAATGATTATATGTTGTACTCACAGTTGTGAAATTGGCACATAGGTTGGTTGCATGTTCTGATAAGAGGTTCTCCCCTTCACTTAAATTATATTGCTGGAGTATCTCATCATTGACCAAAATCGCTGTAACCAATGCCGATAAAGATTCACTTAGCTGAGTAGATATAAATTTTTCATATCTTTGATTCTCCTGAACAGTTTTATACAAAAGAAACATGCAAATTAGTAATAACATTGAAGTAACCGCTATCAATATAGTACAGCGCTTATTGCTCATTCCCCAACTTCACCTCTCACATCAATTAATGTAAACAACTTCAGCACATTTGTAAG
The DNA here is from genome assembly GCF_036884255.1 of Paenibacillus tundrae. NCBI lineage: Bacteria > Bacillati > Bacillota > Bacilli > Caryophanales > Paenibacillaceae > Paenibacillus > Paenibacillus tundrae. Next base: position 4,461,767 of record NZ_CP145605.1, read on the forward strand.
GGATATTATTCCACCTTACACTCACCCTAATTGAGTCACAACTGAATAAGAAAAAAACCTTGCTATATAAGCAAGGTTTCAAAAGTATGGGCCCTACAGGACTCGAACCTGTGACCAATCGGTTATGAGCCGACCGCTCTAACCAACTGAGCTAAGGGCCCTCGACAAAATGTATAACGTTCAGATGATGGCTGTAAATCATCTAGTAAAAATTAAATTGCGGGGGCAGGATTTGAACCTGCGGCCTTCGGGTTATGAGCCCGACGAGCTACCGGGCTGCTCCACCCCGCGTCAGTTAAAATGTAAAACAGCGACTTAATTAATATACATTATATTCACCCAATAAGTCAAGGGGTAATGTTAGGGAATAAATCGTACACCATATCGACCTTTACGGGAACGGTATACCTCCACCTCAGCAGGTTCATTGTGACCATAGATCCATCCATCCTGCTCTAAACGTTTGGCAAGGCAGCCTGCCTGAAATTTGGTTGCATATAACTTACTGAAATATACCCAATGCATGCTGCTCGTCCTTTCTTCGCTGTAATGTATCCTGCACCTCTTCTTGTAGGATGCCCCAATTCAAGTAAAAATAGCCGCCGAAGAAATTATTCTTCAGCGGCTTATTAAGGAAGGCATGCTCATGAAGTTAGCTTACACATTCTTCAGAACAAGTGACGAGCGTTAAAATGTTGCTTTTGGATCTTTCTTCAGCTTCTCAAGCATTTCATTACCTTTGGCTGCCCACTCACCAAGCGCTTCTTTTGGTGTTTTCTTGTTATCAAGAACCTGATTGAAGTACTCCATCCCTTTGTCACTTACCTGCCAGAGATTAGGCATCTTTTGATACAGTTTATCCAGGTTGTTATTCGTTGGTGGAACAGGCTTCAGCGTGTAAAATGCTTGGATATTATAGTCTAAGCCGTCTTTCGGTTTAATAAAGCTTTTCCGGGATACCATCTCATAGCTGCTGCGTGCTTTGATTTTGGCCCAGTCCTCACTGTTCATATACTTGATTAATTCCCAGGCATCATCTGGATTTTGAGCAGAACTATTGATGGACATCAAGCTGCTCAAATAGATGTTGCCTCCAATTTCAGGAGCCTCAGGGTGTACCGGTGGTGTAACCACATCCCATTCTACCTTTGTGAATCCTTCCATTTTATCCGCATTTTTGTTGGCATCAATGAGCTGGTTAATGTAGCTGTAGTCGCCGATAACCATCGCTGCTTTGCTGCTGAGGAACAGATCGCCCTGAAGCGGATTATATCTTCCGTTTGGATCCTGATCCTGCGGTTCATCGCCTTTAGGAATGATTTTGTCGATAGCCAGCTTGCTAACGGTACTCCATACTTTTTCCCATTGCGGTGAATCAACGGTCATTTTCTCTGCTTTATCATCAAATATTTTCAGTTGTAGAGAATTGTAATACTGCTGCATGGAGTAGTATGGTGAGCCACCTTGATACGTACTGAAGGAGAAGCCAAACACATGGTCTTTGCCTTCACCTTTGGTCATACGGGTCGCTAAGTTAAGGATATCATCCCAAGTCATGTTATCTGTTGGTGGCTCTACGCCTGCCTTCTGGAACATTCCTTTATTAAAGAATAGAGCAGAAGAAGAGAACGTTGGCGTCAATGCATAGATACTTTGATCTCCTAAATCTTTAATGCCCTCCAGTACACTTGGCACAATATCCGTTGTATCGAATTTGTCTTCTTGCATCAATGGATCCAACTGTTTCAACATATTTTCCTGAATTAGAGACTTAACGGTAGCGGTATCCGCAACGATAACATCGACTGGGTTGTCTCCAGTCATAATTTTCTTCAGGCTCTCTACCGTATCGGGAATCTCCTGATTCTCCCCCTGCGTTCCATAACCATAACTGCTCTGTTCAACCGCAGGAACAACTTCAACCGTGATATTCGGATGAGTCAATTCAAACGCATCTGTAAACTGTTGGCGGAAATAACTGTCATCTTGACCGCCCCATAGTGTCGCTACGCGTAAAACACGCTGTTCCGTGTCCTTAGCCTCACTTGCCGTACAGCCTGCTAACAATGGCAAAGCTAAACTCGCAGTCGCCAAGACAGCGAGCACCCGTTTTCCCCACAACCTGTTCTTCATCTCCCAATTCCCCCTATTCATTATCTTGGCGGTGTAATCACAATACGTTCACCGTCAAATTCCAATGTAGCCCGATTGTCGATGGATAAGGCCTCCAGATACTCCTTAGGTACCTGCAGACGTCCTGCCCGGTCAATAATGACAAATGCTTCATGTATATCCTGAGCACCCATCTGTGATAAGCCTTGATCATCATCCAAGTTCGGGTTACGTTTCACAAACTCCGTACTCGTCAGTCCATCACGGATCGCAACAATGCGATCCACCTTACCTGCAAGCGTTAAGTCATGCGTAACAATGACAATCGTGACGCCTAGTTCTTTGTTCATTTTGCGAAAAATCCCCATAATGGTGTCACAAGTCTCGGAATCCACTGATCCCGTAGGTTCATCGGCAAGCAGCAGCTTTGGCCGGTTTGATAGAGATATTGCGATAGCAACCCGCTGCTGCTCTCCACCTGATAACTGATGCAGCTTGTTATGCATCCGATCCTTGAGTCCTACCCACTCTAATAGCTGCATGGCATAGGCACGATCACGCTTACCCCCAAGAATCATAGGTGTTTCCACGTTTTCGAGTGCTGTGAGATAAGGCAGTAGGTTTCGACCATTGTTTTGCCAGATGAAGCCTACTGTATGGCGTTTGTACTCCACGAGTTGCGCATCCGTCATCTTGAGCAGATCCCAATCGCCTACAAAGGCTGTACCTGCTGTCGGACGATCCAGTCCACCCAGAATATTGAGCAACGTTGATTTCCCGCTACCACTATTACCGATGATCGCCATCATCTCACCTTGGTTGACCGTCAAATTGAGACCTTGAAGGGCAACGACTTCCACATCGCTGGATTTAAAAATTTTCACAAGTCCTTCGCATTGGATCACGTTTACCTCTCCTCTCCCATTTTGACCGCCTGGTGTACCCGTAGTCTACGAATCTGCCATAGCAGCATCGTAGCCCCAATAATGAGCATAACGACGGTCACGCCGTACAGTTGCAACATGTCCTTCTCTTCAAACACAATTCGGAATGGTGGCACCTGTGCAGATACATTATCTGTCGTTTGTAGAAATGGTAAGAATAGACGACTCGATACTTGACCAATTCCAATGCCGAGAAGGATCGACAAACCCGCCGTGAACACCTGCTCCAGTAACAACATCCCACTTAATTGAGCCCGAGATAATCCCATGGCGCGCAGAACGCCGAACTGTACGACACGTCCTGAGAGGTTGAAGAACCAGTACAGAATATAACCAATCAAAGATATAATGACCGATACAAGGAAGCCGAGACTCAATATACCGAATACGCCGCCCCGTGATGGATGTTTCCCCTGCGTTACCAGTTCGGTACGCACGTCACGGACAGATGATAGCTCAATACCTTCTGCCGCAAGTTTTTCCATCAGTGGTGCAACTTTGGCATCCGGCTTCATCTTCAGCCAGACTTCATAAGGAATAAGTGGTACTTGATCATAGATATAATCCAGATTCGCAATAAAGAACGGTGTCTGATCTGGATACTGTGCAGGCCAGTATGGAAGAATGCCGAATATAACAAATTCAATCGCTTGACCTTGCACACCAATGGAGACTAAATCCCCGGTTTTGAGCTTATACTTATCAGCAAATTTGGAGGAAACCAATACAGCTCCTTCATATTTACCGAGCAAATCAAGGTACTTATAAGGATGTGCAGGGAAAAGATCGTTACGGAACCAGCCTACTTGGGCAAAATCCACATTATCAATTCCTACGAGCATCCCCTGTCCACCTGATTTTCCAGACACGATGATGTTTCCCTTGGTCTGCATCACCCTTGCTGCATGCTCTACTCCGTCTAAACTGCGGAACACTTCAAAGGGTGGCTCAGAATAGATCACTTTGGTCGGTTGTGAACCTCCACCAGGAGCACCTCCGCCCCCACCAGCGCCACCGCCTCCACCTGGTGCACCTCCACCAGCAGAGCCTCCGCCACTGTTGCCGCCTCCTTGCTGCCCTCCGCCTGAACCGCCACTTTGGCCGGAACCTTGTGGGGTCACTTCAGGAGAACCTTCCCATACCGTCTGCATAATGACATCTGTTCCATATCGGTATAGTGTACGTTCAGTAGAGTTCAGGTCAATGGTTCTGGCTGCGGCGGAATTATATACGCCAAGTCCCAAGGTCAGAACTAGCAATATCATCAACGGATAATAGGAAGACGACGAGCGCGAGAGTTGCGTCAGCGTCAGATATAGTGGAACCGGTAAAAATTTCTTGCCTATCCACTGAATTAGCTTCAAGATCCACGGGAATATCCGTAGAAAGAACAGACCCAGGGCAAAAATGGCAAGTGCAGGAACAAAGAACAAAAACGGTTGTACTTGCAGTTGATCTGTGGTCATGCCCGTCTGGAAGGTCAACATCTGTCGTTCATAAAATAGATAATATCCATATCCGGCAAGTCCAAGCAGAACAACATCGAGGAACCAGCGCTGCCAGACTGGGGCACGATCCGTCCGTGCCTGCCTTCTCTTCGCTGACACAATCGTAGCGCGCGCATACGTAATCGCAGGAATCAGAGACGCAATGATTGCCACAAGAACAGCCACAAGTCCTAAGAGAATCGCTTCCTTCGATACACCAATCGGGATAGACTTCCGATCTACGAAGGAGAGGAAACCACTCGCCGAACCAATACTCTTCGCCATAAACCAGCCGAGCAAAGGACCTACAATTAAGGCAATAGCGCCAAGGAATATTCCCTCTAACAGATATAAAGAGAAAATCTGTTTTGCAGAAGCACCACGACTACGAAGAACAGCAATGTCACTTTCCTGCTTCTGGAGCGATTGTCTTGCATTCATTGCAATAAAGTAAAAGACCATTGCAATCATGGGTGCAGCAAGAGTGAACAGCATCGTCTGCAACTGTAGACTCTGACTGCGGAACTGCTTCAGCAAATCACCGAAGGTGATATCTACCTTTGTATCCTTTAACCGTTGATACAGATCAATATCAAGTCTCTCCAGCACAGAAGAAAGCCCCGAAATCTGGCTAGTCTGAATGTCTTTCAGATCAAACGCATAATACCATCGTGAGTTCTGAAGCGGAATTCCTTTTTCCTTGAGTAGCACCTCGTTAAATACGGATTCATCGATGTAAAGTCCATTCATCATGCTATCGAATCCCTGCACCCAATACGGGCTGCTTGTATCATCTGCTGTGAAGGCACCCGTAATCTTCACCCGGAGCGTAATGTCTAGGCCACTATACACGGGATATTCAAGAATATCTCCAATGTGCAGATCGTTTCGATACATGCCTTCTTCCAGCATTACCGCTTCAATGATTCCATCCTTCACCTGGTTACCAGGCTTAAGTCCTGTCGAATAGCTGACCTGCGAATCCAAGCCAGACATCGTTCCCAGACTCATGCTACGCACCCGGCTTGCATCTACCTTAGTTGGATCCTCTGGATTAACCTCAGTACTGCGGATAGAACGAGAGTTCACATACGTATGGAAGGGGAAACCAATATCACGCGGCACATCCTCACGGATATACCGATCCACTTCTTCCAAACCCAGTGTATCTGTCTTCACTCCACCAGGAGCCTGGTAACTCATCAACAATGAACCTGCTGGCAAACCTTCGCTATTGTCCTGTAAGGTTTGGGCTACAACTCGCTTCAGCGCACCGTCGGCATACATCGGAATACTGACGGTGAACGCAACCGCCACGATTAATCCAATCAGTGTGCTGAAGGTCATCCAGCGAGTGTTCCACATTTTGCGGAACAGCAGCCGAAGCAATGGCAGCCCCATTAGCGACCCACTACTTTCTGTCCAACGGTAAGGCCTTTCAGAATCTCTACATCTGTAGACGTCTGCTGGCCAACCTCAACATCCACTTCTCGTTTGCTACCATCGTTCTCTACAACCTGGACATAGGTTCTTGATCCAATGGAACGAAGAGCCGACACTGGAATAACAACTGCGTCCTTGGTACGCTGCGTTACAATGGATACCGTAAGCGGTGTACCGCGTTCAACGCCCTTAGGCATTTTGGCCAAGGAAACGATCACATATTGATCAAGTGATTCTTTTGCCGGAGGTGTATTGGTGTCTCCTGAACTTCCCCCACTACCACTTCCACTGTCCGAAGATTGCGCAGTTGGCATAACTTTAATAACTCCAGAGACCTTACCTGCGCCATTAATATCCACGTCTGCTTTCATGCCTACAGAGAATTTCTCAAGATCTTCTTTGGCAAACGTAGCTGCAACGACGAGATTCGAAGTATCAGCAATCGTGGCAATCGGATCATACGCCTTGACAGCAGCACCCTTTTCCACCTGAACGGCAATGACTGTTCCCCCGAATGGAGCTGTTAGAGTCGCTTTCCCCAACTGCTCCTCCAGATCAGCCAATTCCTGACGCAGCTCTTCAAAAGCAATCGTCGCTTCTTCGAATTCCACAGGATCCATCTCATCCCGCTTACGCAGCGTTTCCTTCATCTGTACCTCAGCTTTGCGAATCTGAAGGTTCTTCGCCCGAATTTCCTTCTCTACGCTCTCCACATCAAGCACAGCAAGGAGCTGACCCTTTTTGACTTTATCCCCTAGTTTCACATTCAGCTCTTTCACATGCATACCATCCAGCGTAAAATACACCTTTTCTTCTCTCTGACTCATCATTTTACCGCTACCGCTTACTTTCTTCTCCAGTGTCTCGGTCCGGACTTCATATTCCGGCTTTTTGGAGATCGTTGGCGGTGTAATTGGCGGAAGCACTTCCTCTTCTGTCTCTGCCGGTAACAAAGAACATCCCGACATCGTTGCAACAACTATCGCACTAAGCACGATAAGCGCTGCACGTTTCCCCTTCTTCGTAGCGGCAGCTTTACTTGATAAATCTGCCGTCCGCCATTTCATAAACATGGTCCGCAACCTCCAGAATTGTAGGATCGTGTGTAGTCATACATATCGTTACTTGCTCTACTTCAATAATATTGCGAAATACAGCCATAACCTGTGCACCCATCTTGGAATCAAGTTCGGCTGTAGGCTCATCCGCAAGCAACAATCTCGGCCGATGTGCAATAGCTTTAGCAATCGCGACCCGCTGCTGCTCCCCCCCGGACATCTCAAATGGTCTGTGCTTCACCCGTTTGGTCAGACCAACTAGATCCAAACAATGACCTACTCGTTCTTTCCATTCCGAGCGAGGCACATCTGCCATTCTTAGCGACAGCTCTACATTTTCCCAAGCAGATAATAACGGCATAAGAGCATACGCCTGAAAAATAAATCCGATTTCCCTACGCCGTAACGCTGTCCGCCGCCTGTCACCCCAATCCTGCAGAGGCTGGCCAGAGAAAAGGATATCACCACTCGAAGGCTGATCCAGCCCACCAAGCATATTAAGAAGTGTTGTTTTACCAGAGCCAGAGCGACCCTTCAGCATGACAAGCTGCTGTGGGTTAACTTCCATGTCAATGCCTTTGAGTACATGTATAATTCGGCTGCCTGTCTGAAAACTACGATGCACATTACGCACTTCCAGCACAGGCCCATCATATGGAGGCAATAGATCCCGCTTCTTCACAGGTTTGGGCTTCTTGTCTTGAGCAGCAACTGCCAGTTCATCGGAGCTAGATTCATTCGGTTCAGTGAGAGTCTCATCTGAGAGGTTCTCCTCCACCGGAATCTTTGCTTCACTTATGTACGTTTGATCCTGCTGCTGGGCAGACTCCGGCTGCTCTGCTCCCTCAATATCATGCTTATCCCCTGGCTGACTTTTGGCAGATTTAATTTTGGAAAATAACTTCTTCATGCAGCAATCACACTCATCCTCTCTTTACATTCCGCTCATTTCATGAAGACTCTAAAACTAGAAATCTATTCCATACTACACTGCATTATAAACGACGAATCACAACTAAAAGTTACAAGCTTTTTACAACGTTCAGGAGAAAAAGTTAATATTCTGTAGAGAACAACAAAAAAGCACCCCAAAGTGCGGGATGCTTCATACTAAACGGTGGAATTTGCCTGTATACCAGCAATCGTTACAATTTTGATACCGTTCGTGTAAGGACTACTTTTTTGTGCCTATATGATATTATTTACCAAATGAAGAAGGATCTTCACGCCAAGATTTAAGCAGGGCGAAGTCGCTTTCTTGAATCGTTCCTTGAGCCAAAGCCACATCCATCAATGCTGTATAATTGGACAGGGTTTGCAGTGGAATTCCTGCTTCCTCAAAGGCTTTGATACCTTTGTCCAACTGGTAGCTGAAAATAGCGAGCACGGCGAGCGGTGTTGCGCCAGCGGCTTGTACAGCTTGCGCAGCTTTAATGGAACTTCCGCCCGTTGAGATCAGATCTTCAATGACTACGACCTTCTGTCCTTCCTGGATCAGACCTTCAATCAGGTTTTCTTTACCATGTCCTTTGGCTTTATCACGAATGTAGGCCATTGGCAGGTTCAGTTTCTGAGCTACCCATGCAGCGTGAGGAATACCTGCTGTAGCTGTTCCCGCAATCACTTCTGCTTCCGGATATTGTTCACGAATGATCGTTGCAAAAGCTTCAGCGATGTCCTCCCGAATCTCAGGATAGGACATGGTCAGACGGTTATCACAATAAATTGGTGATTTGATGCCAGACGTCCATGTAAAAGGTTGCTGCGGACGCAGTGCTACCGCTTTGATCTTCAACAATTGGGAAGCAATATGATTCGGAATCTCGTTAAGTGTAATCATACGTTTAACATCTCCTTCAAAATAGCCTCTGCCGCTTCACGCGGATTCGGGGCACCTGTAATCGGTCTTCCTACGACGATGTAATGACTACCTCTAGCAATCGCTTCTCCAGGAGTCAACACACGTGTCTGATCCCCGAGACCGCTTCCTGCTGGGCGAATACCCGGAGTGACGGTGTGAAACTCACTTCCACACGCCGCTCGAATGGCTGGTACTTCCAAAGGAGAAGCTACAACACCATCCAAACCTGATTCATGAGCGAGACTGGCATAACGGACAACCGTCGCTTCTACTGAGCCGTCAATGCCGATTTCCGTGTTCATCGTTTCTTGGCTTGTACTGGTAAGCTGCGTAACCGCTATGATCTCTGGTCTAGTTAGCGAAGCGTCAGCCAGCAATGCAGCTTCTGCACCTTCACGAGCTGCTCGCATCATAGCCGTTCCCCCGGCAGCGTGAACGTTGAACATATCCACCCCTAGACGAGTGATGCTCTCCGCACCTCCACGCACAGTATTCGGAATGTCGTGCATTTTGACATCAAGGAACACGGAGTATCCTTTGGCCTTCAACTCTCGAATGAAGTCTGGTCCTGCTGCGTAGAACAACTGCATACCAACTTTGAGGTAACAGGGTATTCCCTCAAGCGCCTGTACGAGCTCCTTAGCTTGCTCTGCTTCAGGATAGTCCAGTGCAACCATTAAACGTCCTGCCATTTGGTTGAAATCAGGATGGTTCATTTCGCAGCAACTCCTCTGCCTGTAAGGCTTATTTTTATTGTTTTTGCCCGATATAAAGGACATCCCGCCAACCCAGAGGTTGACTGATGTCCTTCATCAATTGTCTTTTTAGAGGTTGTTCAAAAAGTCAGCTTTTGATTACGAAGGATGCCTGACGGCATCTCAGCATCGAAGTTGGAATTCAGCCGAAATAAGTGGATGCTTACGAAGGTGTTTCCTTCGGAAACAATGTAGTTGCTCACGTAGTTTTGCCTACGCTCCGCTACTCCATTTCTATCTTCATCCCATCTTCTCGGTACTGAAAACCATCCTTTTTGAACACGCACTTTTTAGTTTACAAAGGCTGGCATAGCCTCAGAGGAGAAGTTGATTGTTTCCAGCATTTTCAGCAGGGCACTAATCGTATCCAATGAAGTCATACACACAACACCGTTCTCTACCGCTTCACGGCGGATTCTGAATCCGTCACGCTGTGGTGTTTTACCTTTGGTCAATGTGTTGAACACAAAGTTCGCTTCACCACTGCGGATCATATCCAAAATGTTCGGTGAACCTTCGCTTAATTTGTTTACTTTCGTTACCGGAATGTTGGCTGCTTCGAGAGCTGCTGCTGTTCCGCCTGTAGCCATAATTTTGTAACCCAATCTGTAGAAGCCTTCAAGCAAAGGTACTGCTTCATCTTTGTCTTTGTCTGCTACTGTAACTACAATGGCTCCCGTAGCCGGAATTTTCATGCCTGCTCCGATGAGACCTTTGAACAGCGCTTTGGCATAATTCGGGTCACGACCCATTACTTCACCTGTAGATTTCATCTCAGGACCAAGCGTTGGTTCCACACGACGCAGCTTCGCGAAGGAGAACACTGGAACTTTAACCGATACATGATCCGTTTCAGGCCAGAGACCATCCACATAACCCAGATCTTTCAGTTTCACACCGAGAATAGCTTGTGTTGCCAGGTTAGCCATCGGAATGTTTGTTACTTTGCTCAAGAACGGTACCGTACGGGATGAACGTGGATTCACCTCAATGACATACACTTGGCCATCATGGATGACAAACTGGATGTTGACCAGACCAATCGTTTTCAATTCTTTTGCAATTTTGATTGTAATTTCTACAATCTTCTCTTTCAGATCCTGGGACAGGTGTTGTGGCGGATACACCGCGATGGAGTCACCGGAGTGTACCCCTGCGCGTTCGATATGCTCCATGATTCCTGGAACGAGTATCGTTTCACCATCACAGATCGCGTCTACCTCTACTTCTTTACCCAGCATATAACGGTCAATTAGTACCGGATGCTCAGGGTTAATCTTAACCGCTTGCTCCATATATGTCAGCAATTCAGCATCGGAGTATACAATCTCCATTGCTCGACCACCAAGCACGTATGAAGGACGAACGAGTACTGGATATCCCAGACCTTGAGCTGTTTCTACTGCATCATCCACTGAAGTAACTGTTTTACCTTTCGGCTGTGCAATCTCTAAACGGGAGAGCAGATGCTCGAATTTCTTACGGTCTTCCGCCTCATCGATGCTTTCCAGATCCGTACCAAGGATGGTTACACCTGCATTACGCAGTGGTGCTGCGAGATTGATTGCCGTTTGGCCACCAAACTGTACGATTACGCCCACTGGCTGTTCTTGTTCGATTACGTTCATAACATCCTCGAAGAACAGTGGCTCGAAGTACAGACGATCTGATGTATTAAAGTCCGTAGATACCGTCTCCGGGTTGTTGTTGATAATAACTGCTTCGTAGCCTGCTTTTTGCAGAGCCCACACCGCATGTACTGTGGAATAGTCAAACTCAATCCCTTGACCAATCCGGATTGGACCGGAACCAAGTACAACTACTTTTTTCTTGTCCGAAGGAAGGACTTCATTCTCTGTTTCGTAAGTCGAATAATAGTAAGGCGTTGTTGCTTCGAACTCGGCCGCACATGTATCTACCATTTTGTATACCGGACGAAGGTTTTCTTCTTCACGGCGCGCTCTAACTTCTGCTTCTGTTGTCAATGTGCCTGCAGGTTGACCCTGAGCACGCAATTCAGCAATCGCACGATCCGTAAATCCAAGGCGTTTCGCTTGGTATAACGTTTCGGATGATAGTTCGGACTCTTCACGAATAGTATCCTCGAATTTAATTAGACCTTCAATTTTGTCCAAGAACCACCAGTCAATCTTCGTCAGATCTTGAAGTTGTTGCAGAGTATATCCTCTGCGGAACGCCTCAGCAATCAAGAACATACGCTCATCGTCCGCTTTGATCAGACGCTCGTTTAGCGTTGCTTCATCAAGCGTTTCTGCCTCTTTCAGATAGAGACGGTGTACGCCGATTTCCAGGGAGCGAACAGCTTTATGAATGGATTCTTCAAACGTCCGTCCAATCGCCATAACTTCGCCCGTTGCTTTCATCTGTGTACCAAGCTTCCGGTTAGCCGATGTAAACTTGTCGAACGGCCAACGAGGAATCTTGCTCACGATGTAATCAAGTGTAGGCTCAAAACAAGCGTAAGTTTGACCTGTTACCGGGTTCACGATTTCATCCAATGTGTATCCCATAGCAATTTTGGCAGCCATTTTGGCAATTGGATAGCCCGTTGCTTTGGAAGCAAGCGCGGATGAACGGCTTACCCGTGGGTTAACTTCAATAACATAGTATTGGAAGCTGTGCGGATCCAGTGCGAATTGTACGTTACATCCACCTTCGATGTTAAGGGCACGGATGATTTTCAAGGAAGCCGAACGCAGCATTTGGTATTCACGATCAGACAACGTTTGACTTGGTGCCACTACGATACTGTCGCCTGTATGAACGCCAACGGGGTCAAAGTTTTCCATGTTGCAGACTACGATACAGTTATCGTTTTTGTCTCGCATAACTTCATACTCGACTTCTTTCATGCCAGCAATGCTTTTCTCAACCAAACATTGCCCAATTGGACTGTAACGAAGACCTGCTGCTACTGTTTCGCGCAATTCTTCTTCATTCGCACAGATTCCGCCGCCTGTTCCACCCAGTGTGTAGGCAGGACGAACAATGATCGGATAGCCAATCTCATTTGCAAACTCCAGTGATTCTTCCAGTGTTGTTACAATTACGCTCTCAGGTACAGGCTGCTCCAGTTCACGCATCAGGTCACGGAACAAGTCCCGGTCTTCTGCTTTTTCGATCGAAGTTAGCTGTGTACCCAGCAATTTCACATTCTCACGTTCCAGTACACCTGCACGCGCAAGTTCTACTGCCATGTTCAAACCAGTTTGACCACCCAGTGTTGGCAACAACCCGTCTGGACGCTCTTGACGGATGATTTGAGTTACGAAATCCAATGTGATTGGTTCGATATATACTTTGTCAGCCATGTTTGTATCGGTCATGATCGTTGCAGGGTTGCTGTTGATGAGGACAACTTCCACGCCTTCTTCTTTCAACGCCTGGCAAGCTTGCGTACCGGCATAGTCGAACTCGGCCGCTTGACCGATGACGATTGGTCCGGAACCAATCACCAGGATTTTTTTGAGGTCTTTGTTAATCGGCATGTTATTGTGCTCCTTTCACTGCAGCTGCCAATACGGCTTGACGTGGCTGTGGTGGGTTAGTGATTTTGTGCTCACGAATCATCTCGATGAAACGATCGAACAGATAGCTGTTATCGTAAGGCCCTGGCGCTGCTTCCGGATGATACTGTACCGAAAACGCTGGGAATGTTTTATGTTTCAGACCTTCAATGGTCTTATCGTTATTGTTGATATGTGTTACTTCCAGATCTGTGTTCTTCACAGAATCCTCATTCACCGTGTAACCATGGTTCTGAGAAGTGATGAAGCAACGTCCACTTTCAAGCTCTTTCACCGGATGGTTTCCGCCGCGGTGTCCGAATTTCAGTTTCTCTGTGTCTGCTCCTGCTGCAAGCGCGAAGAGTTGGTGACCAAGGCAGATGCCGAAGATCGGATATTCGCCGAGCAACTCACTGATCATTTTAACTGCGTGAGGTACATCTTTGGGATCCCCAGGGCCGTTAGACAACTGGATACCGTCTGGGTTCAGGCGACGAATCTCGTCTGCAGTTACATCATGAGGCACAACAACTACGTCACAGTTACGTTTGCTAAGTTCACGCAAGATCCCTGTTTTTGCACCGTAATCTACCAACACAATGCGTTCAGCCGTTCCTGGGCTACTGTACACATGAGGAGTCGACGTCAGTGGAACTTGGTTACGCAGCTCAGCGATTGTTGTATCGCCCATCATCTCCAGCAGTTCTTCCACAGGTTTCGATCCTGTTGTGAGAATTCCCTTCATCGTGCCGTGGTGGCGAATCCGGCGAGTCAACATGCGTGTATCAATCTCACTGATACCTACAATGCCGTATTCTTTGAGCAGATTGTCTACGCTGTACTCTGCACGCCAGTTACTTGGCGTTGGCTCATGACGACGTACCACAAAGCCGTGTACAAATGGACGAATCGACTCAAAGTCATCACGTGTAATTCCGTAGTTACCGATTAACGGATACGTCATGGTTACGATTTGACCGCAATAAGAAGGATCCGAAAGCACCTCTTGGTAGCCTGTAATTCCCGTATTAAAAACGACCTCACCCGTTGTTTCACCTTCAGCTCCGAACGCTTTACCAGTGAACAGTGTGCCGTCTTCCAACAATAATCTCGCCTGTGCCATCCCATCTCACTCCTCTGTGTTTATCAACGTTGAATGTCATTTCGGTTGAACTTAGCTTAAGTTTGAGCGGCTCCGCGGACAGAAAGCCCTGCGATCGCTGTTATCTCCTGATTACTTTTTAATCAATTTTTCAATTGATGTAATCCGGTGATAATGGCGAGCGCTTCGCTTCTTCGGGTTCTTTCTGCCCGCTCCGCAGTTACTTCAGCGTCCAAGTTCAAAAGACTGCATTCAACGTGCTTGTTTCTTATATTGGACTCTCGGCATAAGCTGCCTCGAGTTAGTTAGTTATAAAGATGTTACTCATTAACATTTGTAGAATAAGAATTAATCCGTATCAGTTCAGTAATTTACCAATTTACTGTTGTACCGTGTTATTCCATACGCTTTTGCCATCTACCCACGTTTGCATAGGCCAGCCTTTTAGCTTCCATCCTGTAAATGGTGTATTTCTACCTTTAGTAGCAAATGTAGATGGATCAACTGCTTGTTCTTGATTCAGATCAATCATCGTAATATCGGCTGGAGCACCCTCTTCAAGCTTACCTGTATCCAGTCGGAATACTCGTGCTGGATCAGCAGTCATTCGTTTAACCAGGAAGTCGAGTGTCCAGATTCCTGTCTCCACAAACTTCGTGTAGAGAAGTGGGAAAGCTGTTTCGAAGCCGACGATTCCGAATGGTGCAAGTTCCATTCCTTTTGCTTTCTCTTCTTCGCTATGCGGTGCATGATCCGTTACGATCATATCCAGCGTTCCGTCCTGCAAGCCTTCAATGCAAGCCTGCACATCACGTGGTGAGCGTAGCGGTGGGTTCATTTTCCAGTTAGAATCCATACCCGGAATATCTTCATCAGATAAGAGCAGATGGTGCGGACATACCTCAGCAGTTACCTTGATTCCAATGGACTTCGCCAAGCGGATCAAGCGAACCGATTGTTCTGTGCTGACATGGCATACATGGTAGTGAACTCCCGTTGCTTCAGCTAGCAGGATGTCCCGCCCAACATGAATCGCTTCGGATTCATTCGGGATGCCTTTGATGCCGTGACGTTTGGAGAATTCCCCTTCGGTCACATAGCGACCCACAACCAGTGAATCGTCTTCACAGTGGGCAATAACCGGCATATCCATACTTGCTGCAAGAGTCATCGCGTCCTTCATCATTTGCGCATTTTGTACGCCAACTCCGTCATCCGTGAATCCAATCGCACCCGCTTCTTTCAGTGCGGCAAAGTCGGTAAGCTCACGACCAAGTTCATTTTTGGTGATCGCCGCATATGGCAGCACTTTAACCAGGTCAGCTTCCTTCGCTTTATCCAGTACCAGCTTCACGATATCCGGATTGTCGGTTACAGGTCTAGTATTTGGCATACATGCAATCGTAGTAAAACCGCCTTGTGCCGCTGACCGCGCGCCTGTTTCGATCGTCTCTTTGTGTTCGAATCCCGGTTCGCGCAGATGCACATGCATGTCAATCAGCCCTGGGATAACCAGTTTGCCTGAAGCGTCCGTTATACGCTCAGCTGACTTTTCCGCAAGTTGTACGGCCTCGTCTTCCACTCCAGCGATAGCTTGAATCTTTCCTTCATCTATAATGATGCTTTTCCGTTCAAGTTCCCCTTTTTGATTCAAGACATTTGCATTTTTAATAATCTGTACCATGATTGCCCTCCGCTTCGGTTCTGTCCGACTTCCTAGAAGCCGGATGATTTGGTTTATCGTTTACCCTCTTATTGCTCTATAAGAACTCTCATCCGTAAGCCTATGCCCTTGAGCCCAACGTTGCTACAGCTTCATCGCACGTTCCATAACCGCCATGCGGATTGGAACTCCGTTCGCCATTTGCGGGAAAATCCGCGATGCCGCACTTTCGACAACCGCGTCGTCAATTTCGACGTTACGGTTTACAGGTGCTGGATGCATAATGATGGTACTTGGTTTAAGGCTTGCCGCCCGTTCTTCCGTCAATCCGTAGTGTTCGCGATAATCCTCTGCCGAGGTAATAATTCCTTGCTTGTGACGTTCGAGTTGAACCCGAAGCATCATGACTACATCCGCATCCAAAGCATCTGGCAGCTCTACATAAGGAGCGTGCTCTGCAAGTTCAGGTGCCTGCATCGTTTCTGGAGCACAGAAACGTACATCTGCACCAAACTTCTGCAACGCCCACAGGTTGGATCGAGCGACCCGGCTATGCTTAATGTCTCCGATGATGGAAACACGCAGACCTTTTAGCTCACCAAACGCTTTGCGCATCGTGTACAGATCCAACAAAGCCTGAGTTGGGTGCTCGTTATTGCCGTCTCCCGCGTTCACCAGCGGCACGTTCACTTTTTGCGCCAACTGTTGCAGAACCCCTGAAGGCTTCAAGCGAATAACCCCTGCATCAATGCCCATAGATTCAAGGGTACGCACCGTATCGTAGATGGACTCGCCTTTTTCTACACTGGACGCCGCTGCAGTAAAGTTCAGCACTTGCGCACCTAGTCGTTTCTCTGCCATTTCGAAGGAGAACCGAGTGCGTGTGCTGTTCTCGAAGAACATGTTAGCGACAAATCGTGACTCTAGAACAGGGACAAGTTTCTCTTGCTGCGCTTCCCAGTGAGCCGCTCTGTTTAGGATTGATTCAATCTCTCCACGACTTAGTTCTTTAAGTCCTAGCAGGCTGCGATCTTTCAATGCTGGTTGTGTAATCATCATGCTTGCTCCCCCCGGTTCTGAATGATTTTGACTTCGTCCTGTCCATCCGTCTCCATGAGTGCAACCTCGATCTCCTCTGATTTGGAAGTCGGCACATTTTTGCCGATAAAATCAGGGCGAATCGGAAGCTCGCGGTGACCGCGATCCGCAAGAACGGCCAGTTGAATGTTTTGCGGTCTTCCGCAATCCATTAGAGCGTCCATTGCTGCACGAATCGTTCTACCGGTATACAGCACATCATCGAACAAAATCACTTTTTTGTTATGAATGGAAAGTGATTCAGGTGTCATAATCAAAAGTTCCTTCCGTGTCTCACCAGCTACATCAAGGCGATCATCACGATAAGGGGTTACATCCAGTTCTCCCCAGGGGATTGGCGTACCTTCGATCTCTTCGATCTTGGCTGCAATTCGTTCCGCAAGGTACACACCCCGCGTTCGAATTCCAATAAGTACGCATCCGTCAATGCCTTTGTTTTTCTCCAATATCTCATGGGCAATCCTTGTTAAAGCTCGGCGGATCGCCGTTTCATCCATAATGACATGTGTTTCTGTGCTCATGCGTTCAGCCTCCTCAGGATTCCTTTCAGATCATGGCCCCGTGACGAGGAGAACAAAAAAGACTCCTTGCCGTGTTTAATGGCAAGGAGTCTCCAAACTTCAGTCTACGCTGAAGAAAGTTTACTCTCGGGGATGCACCGTTTCGTTTGCCGCAGCAAATAAACGATGTATCGTTCACGTTACCTTGCCAGTCTCACGGGACTGATTTAAAGGTGCTATTCATGACGTCCATCTGGCAGTACCTCACAGGGTACTGTTATCCATCAGGTCGTTTTATCTTCATGAATTATGACAGAAAGACAACCCCCTGTCAACACCTCACCATAACAGGCGAAATTCCTCTGCTGTGATTCTCTTAGAATCAGCATTAGGGCTGAAAAACATCCATGCACACTACATTTCATTCGTTATTCATAATTATACAATAAATCTGTATATTTATCCATAGGTAATTATTCAAGGCTGTACACCAAAATAACCCTTTTCCCACATTGATAATGCGGAAAAGGGTTATAAAAGGTTTCGTGAATGTATTTAATGGAACAGTACGATAAGATATTTTTTCATGAATAGGCACATCATTATTTGTTATCCCGATAGGATAATCGACGGATTAATTCCAACTCTGCGACTCAACAACAGCCTTCTTCCCTAATTGCTCGTAAGATTGTTTAATGGTCGTGAGTGTCTCCATATGACGATATATATTATTGCCTGCTGTTATGAGTATACTTACGATCAATAAACCAACCAGAACTTTTTTTCCCGTTCCCTGACGTAAACCAATAACAAATCCTCCGCCTAATAGGAAGAAAGCAAACAAATAATGCCCAGCATACAGATACATGTCATATTGGAATACGGCGAGTCCAAAGCCAACGACAATATGAAGCAAAAATGCAAAAATAATATAAGGAAGCAGTGTCCAAACTTCACGTTCCCGAATACCTTTGATTGCTCCGGTTAGAGCAAGAAGCAAGATGAACACTCCTGTAATTTGCACATATATTGGATTGGATCGTGTGAGATCTGTGACAAACGCAACCATGCTCGGGTCAAGCAAAATAACTTTTGGCGTTAAGATCGGATTAATGGTTAATAAATTCAGTGCTTTCCAGTGAACGGCGAACTGAAAAGGTGTTGCATAACTCGTTCCTCCGTTTTGAATACCCAGCAGCCAATTGGTTACCCAGCTTCGTCCACCGAGGGATACATATTGAATAACGGTAAATATTACAATCAAGGCACCTGCCAATAACATAATCCCGATAAATTTTGTCCATCCAGCCTTACTTCTCCACGTCCGCATATTGCCAAACAATGCAGCAGCAAATGGAACAATATTGGTTGATGTTAACCCAAAATTCACAGTGGCCAGAACAGCATGAGGTACAACACGAACTTCATTCTGTTCGCGAGAATATTGCAGATATATCACAGATAACAAGATAACAAATTGAACATATGGGTAGGAATCAGGAATCAGAGCCGTGAACATCAGATATGAACTGAAGCCAAATAAAAGCGCAAAAAGTAACGGTATCGTGATCGTTCTGTCCTTCTTACTTAGAAAAACAAATACCAATACAACAGAAGCAGCGTTTATAAAGGATTGCAGGACGAGAAAGAATCCATTGCCACCTAACAACTGCGCCCCAGCGCCCAGAGCAAGAGCCATAAACGAAATTAGCGGATGAATGATGGATGAGCTATTGGTTCCGTAATACATCGATGGATCGAAATTGAATAAATTAAGCGGAAAAAGATGTGTACTAAATGGCGAGTAGACTGCCAAGCGATCTGCATTTTCCGAGATATAACTTACGTATGCCAGATTCATGACACCATAAAAAAGGGCAAAACCAACGAACAAGTACAGTGCTGCCCAATTTGTTTTGCGATTATAAAATATGTATTCTGAAAATTTCATGCACTCACATCCAATTTCTTTGATTACAAAACATGTTATGAACTTCAGACCAAGCTGTATTTAGAATAGCCTCGCCCGGACTACAGTACGAGAAAACATAACCCGCCCATGATGCAAATGACACCTAACCAGCGCAGTGTGCCGACATTTTCCTTAAATGCAAATCGAGCGATAAACAGCGTCCACACATAAGTGAGGGCATTGGCAGGTAATACCACCGTCAGTGGCAGAAACTTCAATAATAAAATATTCAGCAGTGCTCCTGTACCATAGAAGCCGAGTCCCATCAATACATGTATTCGTCTGCGGCTGGTTGCATAGGCTTTCAATCCTGCCCCCCCCATCGCCCCGCATAACGTCATCACAATGAGCACAACAATCATCCAGCTATCGATCAACACTAGTCAATGTCACCCCAATTCCGAGCAATACAACGGCTGCCAGCTTTTGGACGGTAATCTCCTCACCGAGTAGGAAATATCCATAGATCAGAGCAAAAATGTAACTGGCACACATCAAGGGATAAGCAACTGACAACTTTTCCAACGCGAAGGCTTTGATCATCAAAATTGCACCCAGTCCGTAACATACGAAGCCGGCACCCAAGAAAAACCAGTCCGTCAGTCCCCATTTCCAGAACAGTTGACCTGTCGCTGTAAGAAAAGCAGAGATAAGCATTAGCAGCTTTCCCGTATGGCGAATTCTTACTTCCCCCACGATAACGCCTCCGTCTCCGGCACATGTCTGTTGATAAAATACCGCTGTGCCACGAGCTGCATCACCGGCATATCAGACAAGGAATCTGAGTAAGCGCAGGACTGATCGTAGTCAATCACCATGCCCTTCTGATCGAGATATGCTTGTATACGTCGCACCTTCTCCTCACCTTTGCAATTCAAACCTTCAACGGTACAGGTATATCCTTGATCATGGCGTACAAGTTCTGTTCCAATTACGTGATCGACCCAAGGGAAGTTCTCAAAATATTTCATGTACGCATGTGGAGATGCTGTAACGAGCAAAACATGATAACCCGCTTCCTTGCGATGTTGCATCTCCACACTGGCTTCAGCAAAGATAGCTTTCCGCAATCTGGAGTCAAAAAAATGACTTAGATCTTCTTCCGTCATGCGTTCAATCCCTTTAAAATACGAGCGTTTGACTCGTTCAACACTCATAAGTCCTGCCTTAAACATCAGTGTGTGTAGAGCAATCACAGGTAATCTCCACGATTGTCCTGGATAACGTCGAACACCATAATGCACGAATTGAAACATGGAATCGGTACGTATAATCGTTTTATCAATATCAAATATCGCAATTTTTGTACTTCTCACTTTGATCCCCCTTACGCTCCAGAAATCACAAACACCTTATTCAAAAATAGCAAAAATGCAGATTACACTAATCACATACAGAATTACGGTAATGAGTATAGGCTTGTCCTCAAATAATACCCGATCAGGCGAACCACCCTGGTTCTTCATATGAATCAAATACAAGTAACGGAACATACCATAAATGACTAAAGGAATCGTCCACATAAGGTGTATCGTTCGATCCGACGTAAATGTAAATAACGAGTAACTAATAATCGTTGCTGTTGTAACAATGGTATTAAACTGATCCAATAAGGTAATCGAATAGTTATCAAGAACCTTACGATGAGAGCCTGTATTGCCTTCAAGCAAAGTAAGTTCGTTTCTCCGTTTTCCAATGGCCAGAAAAAGTGAAAGTAACAGCGTACAGATTAAAAACCAAGGAGTAAAAGGAACATGAATTAACACTCCACCTGCAATTGCCCGTAACACAAAGCCAGCTGCAATGGTCATCATATCCAATATCACAAGATGTTTCAGCACAAATGAATAAGATACATTCAGTATAAAGTACACGATACACAATACGCCGAATATCGGGTTGACCACAAATGCTGTTCCTACAGATCCAATCAACAGCAAAGCACCAAATAGAAGGGCATGCGTCGGGTTAACCTGTCCTGAGGCAAGTGGGCGGAATTTCTTCACCGGATGTTGCTGATCCCTTTCTCTGTCCACATAATCATTCAGAATATATACGCAGCCTGCAACCAGACTAAATAAAATAAAACCAAGTATCGTCGTTAGAACCGTTTCTGTGCGAATTTCTTCAAAAGAAAACAATAATGCTGCAAATAATAATGCATTTTTGGTCCATTGTTTAGGCCTTAACAATCGCAATAATCCTGATAGAGTGTTCCCAGTTCCTACTGAACTAGTTGACACTGAGTTCGTACGTGAAGATAACAATTTCCATAACTCCCTTCAATAACAACTTCTGTCTATACAAACAACGTAAAGACTTTATCATATGTTGCTTGTATATTTTTGTAAAGGGGAATTTACCCTTAAAATCAAAAAAAAGAGACCGATATCGGTCTCTTCTGTGATCTATCCTATTCAAACAAAAGTTTGTGTTGAACTAAAAGTGTTCATTAGAATTCAAACTGCACATCGCTTAGGCGGCGTTTAATTTCAGCAATAACACGTTTCTCTTCCTCTTCTCCTTGCGCTACAAAGGTAACGGAGAAACGAACAAAATTGCCTGCATCATCCCAAGGTACAGAAGAAATCAATTTTTCGCGGATCAAGAATTGGGAGAAATCTTCCCCAGACTCAAAGCGACGTCCACCAACTACACCTTTCGGAGCTTCAACATAAAGGAAGAATGAACCTTTAGGTTTTTCAGCCTGGAAGCCCAGTTCGTTCAATGCAGCAACAAGCATGTCATGACGACGGGAATATTTCTCTGCAATTTTTTCAGTGATTTCCGGGTGATTCAATCCATAAGCAGCAGCTTTCTGGATCGCGATGAATTGACCGGAATCGTTGTTGTCTTTAATATCACTGAATGCTTTGACTACAAGCGGATTACCCGCTACGAAACCAATTCTCCAACCTGTCATGTTGTAGGACTTAGACAAGGAATGTAGCTCAACCCCAACGTCTTTTGCACCAGGTACAGATAAGAAGCTGAATGGTTTTTTGCCATCATACGTAAGGGCTGCATAAGGAGCGTCATGGACAACCACCACGTTGTATTTCTTCGCCCATTCCACAACCTCGGTGAAGAATTCTACCGTTGCACTTGCACCCGTTGGGTTATTTGGGTAATTCAGATAAAGCAATTTCGCACGTTTGGCGATGTCTTCAGGAATCGCTGTCAGATCAGGCAAGAAGTTATTTTCTTTCGTCAACTGAATGTTGAACACTTCTCCACCAAGATATTTCGTGTGCGTACCCATTACTGGATATCCTGGCACCGTCATAATCGTTACATCGCCTGGGTTAATGAAGCAAGAAGGCATCATAGCCAGTGCAGGCTTCGAACCGATGGAATGCACGATTTCCGTATCTGCATCAATGCCATCCACGTTAAATACGTTCTTCAGGTAAGCTGCAGCAGCTTCCTTGAATTCTGGAATACCATTGTCCGCATAACCACGGTTCTCCGGTTTGGAAGCTTCTTGTGCCAGCGCAGCTACGATACCTGCATCTGCCATTTCATCAGGCTCGCCAACACCAAGGTCAATCAGCTCTACATCAGGGAAATCCTTTTTGGCTGAAGCTTTAGCGCGTTTAATTTTCTCAAATTTATAAATGTTTGTGTCTTTACCATAGTTGGAGCCGCCAATGCGGTCGGCAAAATTAGTTTGAATGTACGTTTCTTGATATTTATCGATACTCATTACGTGTTCATCTCCTCGTTTGACGCAAATTTCTACACTTTAATATGAAGCATTTGCGCAGGCTTAGCCATGGACAAAGTATCTGAACATTTGTACTTTCGCGAGATGTCAGCGGCTACGTAGTGAGGAGAGCACATCTTCCATATCCTGCGGAATCGGAGCAGAGAACTCCAGATACTCTCCTGTTGTCGGATGAACAAAACCCAAGATCGCAGCATGTAATGCCTGTCCTTGCATTTTGATGCCTTTGTTTCGTCCATACACCGGATCCCCCACAAGCGGATGTCCGATAAATTTCAGATGCACACGAATCTGATGGGTTCGTCCTGTCTCCAGCTTCAGTTCCAACAAGGTATAGTCGTTGATCCGCTCCGTCACGTTAAAATGAGTAACAGCATGTTTGCTGTTCCGCTCCGTTACCGTAAACATTTTACGGTCATTGGTGTCTCGTCCAATGGGTGCATCAATTGTGCCCTGATCATGGCTTAAGTGGCCATGAACAAGCGCGATATACCGTCTATTGACGCTATGATCCTTAAGCTGTGCAGCTAATGAGGCATGCGCCCGATCATTTTTGGCAGCCATGAGTAAACCCGATGTATCCTTATCAATACGATGCACAATGCCTGGACGCAGTTCTCCGTTAATCCCGGACAAGTCTTTGCAATGATGCATCAGCGCATTCACGAGCGTACCCGATGTATGTCCAGGTGCCGGATGCACAACAAGCCCCCGAGGTTTGTTAATGACGATAACGTCACTATCCTCGTATACAACTTCAAGTGGAATATCTTCAGGAATGATCTCTACTGCTTTCGGCTCAGGGATCTGCAGTACAACAAGATCACCTTCTGCTAATTTCGTATTTGCTTTGACTACAGCGCCATTCACAGTAACATTTCCCTCTGATATCCATAGCTGTACTTGAGAACGCGATACATTATCTATAGATTCAGTAATATATTTGTCGATCCGTTCCTTCTTATGGTCAAGAGAAATGATCCATTCCATACGTTCATCGTTCGTGATCTCATCATCAACATTCATGTGCAGTTCCTCAGTTGATGTGTTCTCGTTATTGTGTTCTTCCTTGTGTAAATTACTCATGGTGTTCATTCCTTTCAGTCTGTGCAGCAGCTTTCTCTCGACGTCCCTCAAGCAAGGTTTCGATGATGATCAGTGCTACACCAATACAGATTGCCGAGTCAGCGATATTAAAGATAGGGAACGTATAGGTTCCAAAATTAAGCTGGATAAAATCGACAACCTCTCCGGTTAATGCGCGATCAAGAAAGTTTCCAATTGCTCCACCAAGCACTAAACTAAGCGCTATAGGCAGCAATTTGTGCGGGGTATCCTTTACCTTTTGCAAATACCAGACCAATGCAACAACGACAACCAAAGTAACGACAATAAAGAACCAACGTTGATCCTGTAATATGCCAAAGGCTGCACCCGAGTTGCGATGTGATGTGATGACAAAGAAATTGCCGATCACTGGGATTTCTTCTCTTAGTTCCATCCGAGTTGCAATTAAGAATTTTGTTCCCTGATCCACCAAAAATACGATAAAAGCGAGGATATAATACACCACGTTTGTTTGTCACTCCGATCTTGTCTTTTCCAAACGATACCAGGCTTAATGCCAGACTTGTTCATTGTAGCACAGCTGTTTAGAAATCGTCCACGGGCGCGCTGTGCTGCAGATCGGTTGGTAAAAACGATAACATTTCCCTTCTGTAATCCTGCAAGCATTGGTACATCCTACAGTAGAGTCCACATCCGGCTTATGCACGGAGCAGAAAGGGGGAACATGATGTCACATTTTACAGGCAAACAACTACAATCCCTTCAATCTCAGCTTATTACTGAGAAGCAGGATATTGAGCATAGGCTCAAGCAGAACGAACACTATGGTCTTGGTGATTCAATGCGATTTCAGACAGGTGAATTATCCCCAATCGATAACCATCCCGGTGATCTAGCTACCGAGATGTATGACCGCGAGAAAGATATTTCCTTACTGGAGCACGATGAGTTCCAATTGGAGCGAATTGATTCTGCTCTTCATGCCATTCAAGAGGGACATTACGGCATATGTGCTGTCTGTGAGCAACCCATTGATTATGAGCGCATGCAGGCAGTTCCTTACACCAAATACTGCAAAAAACAT
This sequence comes from Paenibacillus tundrae, assembly GCF_036884255.1. Lineage (NCBI taxonomy): Bacteria > Bacillati > Bacillota > Bacilli > Caryophanales > Paenibacillaceae > Paenibacillus > Paenibacillus tundrae. Next base: position 4,487,168 of record NZ_CP145605.1, read on the forward strand.
CAACCCGAGACCGTTGTTTCTGAGAATCGACCGGTGGAGGAGGAATTTCTTGCTCCTGCATTTGGCCGAACCAGCTTGGATGAACGAGATGATCAAAATGGCTTCGATGGCGAAGATGCATGGCAGATCGTTGAAAGCTGGGGAAGCTCTAATTCACCGGCGATGGCTGAAGGCCGAGATATTGATAGTTATGACGTCATGGCAATCGAGGCCACGGATGAGATTGAAGGTTGTGTTGAAGCCTACGAGAGCTTTGTTGCAACCGACATCTATGGTCATGACGTGTCCATCGTCCGCAATCGGCAATATCGACAGTATCTAGAAAACCGAGAAGGTGATAACCTTCTCGAGCCTGATTCATCTTCAGACGATCTTTACTGACCCTCTACCGTCTTTTCAAAGATCAAAGGGTGCTCAGTTCAGTTCGAGCTGGCGTTGTACGATTCTGACGATATCCGCAATGTAATCACCTACAATAGGTAGATTAAGTGCTCCCAGTACCTGTAACACATAAATGATGGTTGCTGCAAAAAAGGTAAAGCCAATGGCAATTCCTACACCCCGGGCAGTTCCAGATAACAGGTTAAGTCCGATTAATTTCCACGGTCGGTTCAACAGCTCTGTATATTGAGCAATACGTGACCGTTCGAGCTCATTGGCAATTCGATTAGTTAACGTATGAAGCTCTCCGATCTTATCATCTGCTTCGTTCGTTGCTGACAAGGGTGAGGCACCTTGTTTCTCGTTATCGTTCATGTTTCGCTCAGTCCTTTAGAATAGAGTGACTGCACAATAGCAATCATTGCCCATTTGCCGAAAAACCAAACGAGCCAAGATACAGGGATTTTCATCCTTGCATCTAAGGCTCGTTTGATATTTACGCTATATTCTGTCCCATTTAAAATGGAGCTACTCCATCGTAACTGAGATCACGGCTCATTCAACCTGTACGCAAGCTTCAGATAAAGACATTACGCCTCGATATAAACACCGAACGTTTTGCCACCAGCTTCGATCTGTACCATGTTATCCACTTTAGCAAATGTAACTTCAGTTACGAGGACATTCTCACGCAGTACATCATCAAACGCCTGAATGGCTGCTTGAAGCTCTGCATCTACGTCCAGTGTCAAACGGACTCTTTTCTCAATTGGTAGATCCAGCTTCTTCCGAGTATCCTGAACAGCACGAACGACTTCACGAACCCAGCCCTCTTGTTCCAGCTCTGTTGTGATTTCCGTATTGAGCGCTACCGTCAAACCATAACCTGACGCAGAAGCAAAACCTGATTTGGCATGCTTATCTACCAGCAGTTCCTCTTGGGTCACTTGCAGTTCTTCTCCTTCTGGAGAAACCACATTCAGTACACCTTCTGTAACAACTTTGCGAGTTTCGTCAGCGGACATGCCTTTGAAGAAATTCTGCAGGAATCCAACATTTTTACCATACTTCTTCCCTGCAACTTTCAAGTTCAATTTCAAAGAGAAATCAACGAATTCCGCATCATCATTCTCGGTACGGATTCCCTTCACATTGATCTCTTCCTTGATGATCTCTTCATAACTATCCAAGTCGAAGCCTTTATCTAGTGATACGATCAACTCGGACAATGGCTGACGTGTCTTGATGCCTGTTTCGTTACGTACGTTACGAGCCAATTCAACGACCCGGCGTGCTGTCTCCATATCCTGCTCCAGCTTCAGATCAATCCAAGCCTCTTGAGCTACCGGATAATCCTCCATATGCACACTTTCACCCGTAGTCAGGTTCAGATAGATATCCTCTGCCAGCATCGGTGTAAATGGAGCCACCAGCTTCGCTGTAGTCACGAGCACTTCAGTAAGTGTACGATAGGCATCCAGTTTATCTTCGGTTAATCCAGCTCCCCAGAAACGGTCACGGGAACGACGGATGTACCAGTTGCTCAGCTCATCCACAAACGCTTCGATCGCTTTGGAAGAATTCAAGTAATCATTCACAGCGAGCGCTTTTTCTACAACCAGGATCAGACTGTTCAGTCTGGATAGAATCCAACGATCCAGCTTGTGTGAAGAGAGCTTGAACGGATGCTCCTGTGGATCAAATCCATCAATCGTGGCATACAACGTTAGGAATGCGTGTGTGTTGACAAGTGTATCCACCATTTTAGATTTAGCTTCACCGACAATCCCTTTGGAGAAACGTTTGCTGTTCCATGGTGCACTGTCAGACAATAAAGCCCAGCGGAATGCATCTGTACCATATTCTTCGATAACTTCCCAAGGGTCGATGACATTACCTTTGGATTTGGACATTTTCTGTCCACTCTCATCCAATACGTGACCTGTTGCCATTACCGCTTTGTAAGGCGCTTTGCCTGTCAGAAGTGTAGAAACCGCAAGCAAACTGTAGAACCAGCCACGAGTTTGGTCGATACCTTCACAGATCATATCTGCTGGGTATTGCTGTTCAAAGGTTTCTTTATTTTCAAACGGATAATGTTGTTGAGCAAACGGCATTGATCCACTGTCAAACCAAACGTCGATGACTTCTGGTGTACGCGTCATCTCGTATTTACCACAAGAGCTCATAACCTTCACATCGTCTACATACGGCTTGTGCAGTTCCAAATTCTCAGGCACATCCCCTACCGCACGTGCACGCAATTCAGCGATGCTATGTGGAGCGAATTGTTCTCCTGTCTCTTCACATACCCAGATGTTGAGCGGAGTTCCCCAATAACGGTCACGGCTGATGTTCCAGTCCACCAGATCTTCCAGGAACTTACCGAAACGGCCTTCACGAACGTGACCTGGATACCATTCTACATCACTGTTGTTTGCGATGAGTTGATCCTTGATCGCTGTCGTTTGGATAAACCAACTGTCCATTGCATAGTACAGAAGTGGTGTATCACAACGCCAGCAGAATGGATAGCTGTGCTCATATTTTTCTTTGCTAAACAAACGCCCATTCTCCGACAGATAACGTACGATATCAATATCACAGTCCTTCACGAAACGTCCGGCAAAGTCCGTAACCTCAGCCACAAACTTACCTTCAAGATCCACCATGTTCACGAAGCTGATTCCATTCTCACGGCATACACGGTAGTCATCCTCACCATGGGCAGGAGCCATGTGTACGATACCCGTACCGCTTGCATCTGTTACGAAGCTTGCTCCAAGGACGATGTTGGCTTTTTCAGCTTGTACGTAGTTAAACGGAGGGCTATACGTTTTACCAACCAAATCAGAACCCTTCAGCGCACCAACTACTTCATATTCCCCTTTGGCGTCCTTCATCACTTTCTCTACAAGATTAGTTGCCATGATATATACTTCGTTATCTTGACGCACACGGGAGTAGTCCATATCTGGATTCACTGCAAGTGCTACGTGAGAAGGAAGTGTCCAAGGCGTTGTTGTCCAAGCAAGGACAAATTCACCACTGTCATCCAGCTTAAACTTCGCTGTAGCACTTAGATCTTTAACATCCTTATACCCTTGTGCAACCTCATGGGAGCTAAGCGTTGTTTGACAAGAAGGACAATACGGACTAACACGGTGACCGCGGTAGAGCAGCCCCTTCTCATGGATTGTCGCCAAGATGTTCCATACACTCTCGATGTAGTTGTTATCCAACGTGATATATGGATGATCCATATCTGTCCAATAACCGATTCCTTCTGTCAGGTCACGCCATTGCTGTTCATATTCAAACACGCTGGCTTTACATTCATTAATGAATTTCTCTACACCGTAATCCTCGATCTCCCATTTATGAGAGATACCCAGCTTCTTCTGTACACCCAATTCAACGGGAAGTCCGTGTGTATCCCAACCTGCTTTACGAACGACACGGTACCCTTTCATGGTGTTATAACGTCCTACAAAGTCCTTGATAACCCGACCTAATACGTGTCCGATATGCGGCTTACCATTAGCTGTTGGTGGTCCTTCGTAAAATACAAAGTTTGGCTTACCTTCACGATTCTCAATTGATTTCTGGAATGTGTTCTCTGTTTTCCATTTGTTTAACATGCGTAGCTCTCTAGCCCGCGCTTTTTCTTTGACATCAACTCGTTGCATGATGATCATCTTCCTTTCAGCTGTTGAATTGTGGACCGTCCACAAAAGCGTTTCAATCCCCCTGAATCCCCCTTACCAAGGGGGACCCCATAGGCGCTCCGCCCTCTGGACACCCGGGATGGGTTTGTCTAGAGAGAGTCTGCGGCGCTGTGGGATGCGGTTTCCGTACGACCCGCCGGCTCTTATGCGGCTCGTTCCCTGCGTGAACGCCGCAGAGCCTCACTGCGAGAGTTCGGTTGCCGTCCGCTTCGCCCGGACGGCGGTTGGCTCTCTCCTTGAGCTCCCTGCGGGGCTCATGGACGTTCGCCTTAGCGAACCCTTGTGCCGTCCGCTTCGCTCGGACGGCGAGTGGCTCTCTCCTTGAGCTCCCTGCGGGGCTCATGGGCGTTCGCCTTAGCGAACCCCTGGACCGTCCGCTTCGCTCGGACGGCGAGTGGCTCTCTCCTTGAGCTCCCTGCGGGGCTCATGGACGTTCGCCTCAGCGAACCCCTGGGCCGTCCGCTTCGCCCGGACGGCGAATGGCTCTCTCCTTGAGCTCCCTGCGGGGCTCATGGACGTTCGCCCTTTTTTAGACACAAAAAAACCTCATCCCTGGAAAGGGACGAGGTTGTGCTCGCGTTACCACCCTAATTCTGTTCATCACAAACCACATCCAATACAATTGGGTATGCTCTGTCATCAACAGCGCTTATGCCCCGCTAACTTCAGCAGGGTGCCGATATAACGTTCGGCTCACGGTTTCGCTTACGCACGGCACAGTATCACCGCTTCAGCGTCACTTCTCCGGGGAGATATTCGGCTATAACTCATCCATTGGCTTGCACCGATATGCCAACTCTCTGAGGGATGAGATCATAACGTACTGAACCCGTCATGGAATCACTATTCATTATGAATATAGTTATAGCCTCTTTGCAGACAAAAGTCAACCAGGCACGTGGACTAATAAATTTCCTTCATTCCCCGCTCCCGATCACGGACTTCCTGCTCCCGGCTCTCCAGCGCTTCCCAACCATCTTGAGACAACAATTCAAGCTGTGCTTCAACAAGTGTACGGAAACGAGCACGATAGATGGAAGCTTGCTTCTTGAGCTCTTCCACTTCTAGAGCAATTTTACGCGATTTAGCCAAAGATTCGTTGACGATGCGGTCCGCATTTTTCTCTGCTTCCTTCACGATCAACTGTGCTTCCTTCTTCGCGTTATTCTTCACATCATCGGCAGCTTCCTGCGCGATAATGATCGTTTTGCTGAGCGTTTCCTCAATGGTTGCAAAATGATCCAGTTTCTCCTGAACGGACAGCAACTGATTGCTCAGTTCTTTGTTTTCGCGAATGACGCCTTCATAATCTTTGATGACTTGATCCAGGAACTCATTGACTTCATCCTCGTCATACCCACGCAAGCGTCGGGAAAATTCCTTGTTATGTATGTCCAGCGGCGTTAATGGCATGCTGTCCACCTCCTGTAAAAGTTCCTTCCCTTGAGAAGGGTTTGCAGCATATGGGTTCAACCCAAAAATCCGTATGCAGAATCGCGTAGAGATCTATACGAGTAAACGGCTAGACCACCTTGTGATCTGTATCGGTTAGGATAACCCTTTGCACTCCAATGTATATCGGAAACATCGAATGTTTTTTACACCTTTATTTTAAACATTTCGACAAGAAAGCTTGTTTTCCTGCAACACATCTAGGCAAATTTGCCGATTTTTACGCGACAGCGTCCTTTTTTGGTCATACCATCCTGCTCCAGCACCTTGAAACGGCCAAAACCTTGAATCGAGACCACATCGCCAGCCTTCAATGATTTGGAAGGATCCTCTTCCACCTTCCAGTTCACACGGCAACGCCCTGCCTTAATAGGCACCAGGACTTTACTGCGACTTAAACGGTAAACATCTGCACAGATTCCATCCAGACGCAACGAAGCGACCGTGATGTCCATGGTGTCCAGTTTGCTCTCTGACCATTTCATCTGATCAATCGGCAACAATTCTGTGAAGACATGTACACGGTGCACCTGATTCAATTGAAGCGATAAAAAAGCGCCGGTCTCCGCAGCCACTACAGTGTGGCATCCGTCATCCAGCACTTGGATATCTCCAATCTTACCCCGCTTCATCCCAAGCCCGAGCAGGGCACCCATATAGTCCCCATGCTCCAGCTCACTAATCTTCTGGTCATCCGACGTAATACTCATCACCTGCATACCCATGTCCTCATCATCCAGATAACGATAGTCAGGTGCAATCAACGCGCGTTTACGTTCAGCCGCTTCATAACCACCGTCCAAACGAATCTGTACATCATCACGGCGATTCACAAGTGTTTGCAAAATAAAAACCTGTCTTGGATCAAGAAAATCAGTAAGCTTCATATCATGATACTTACCTGCACGTTCTATCCAATCGGAGGCTTTATCCACAAAGTCTCGCTCGTCATGACTAAAATGCTCGTAAATTTCACCACTCATCTATGCTCACCCTGCCTAGATTAAATAGCCCAAAATTGTGAATAGCCCCATACGAACTAACGTCAGCGTAAAGAGAGCTACGATTGGAGAGATATCCAATGTCCCGAATAGAGGAGGTATAAACCTTCTAAACGGACTTAAGTATGGCTCTACAAATTTACCCAACATCTCACCGATGAAACTTTCTCTGGCGTTAGGTAGCCATGACATCAAGATATACGCAATAATCATCCAATAATAAATGTTAAACAGTGTATCCAACAAACTAAAAATCATCGGACTCAAAAACGGCTCACCTCATTCTGTTATAATCTTGCTCGCTTTCAGCCAGTATTTCCGAAATTGCTCCTTGAATTTCAACTGTATCTGGCGTACAAAGAAAAATGTTGCCGCCAATTTTAGAAATTCCGCCGCCCAGGGCATATACTGTACCACTCAAAAAATCGATCACGCGTAATGCCTGATCCTGACGCACTCGCTGTAAGTTAACAACAACCGTGCGATGGGAACGAAGATGATCGGCGATCTCTTGAGCTTCGTCATATGAACGCGGTTCATAAAGGACAACTTTAACATTTTTCTGGGAATGAATGCTCACGACATTATTACCCCTTTGGTTTCTACGTTTATCCAGACTGGAGGTTTCATTTTCTTGATGTTCTGCCTCAGTTTCCTCTTGCGCTGCCAAACGTTCACGCTCCACAATCTCTTCTTCTTCCTGGAGCCCTAGGAAATTCATGAATTTATTCATTACGCCCATCGTGAACCCTCCTCTTTTCCTACAAGAATTGAACCCAGCCGAACCCATGTTGCCCCTTCTTCAATGGCCACTTCAAAATCATTAGACATGCCCATAGAGAGCTGGGTGATTGGTTCTGAGGTCAAGGCTTGTCCATTTAAGTCGTCTCTAAGCTCACGAAGTCCACGGAATACAGGACGAGTAAGCTCAGGGTTTTCCTCATGAGGCGCCATCGTCATTAGCCCGACAACTTTTAGGTTGCTAAATGAACTGATTTCACACAAAAATGGTTTAGCCTGTTCGGGCTGTAATCCATACTTGCTCTCTTCACCCGAAATGTTAACTTGTAGAAACGTCTCCACCTGGATACCCAGTGCAGCCGCCTTTTTATCTAGCTCTTTCGCTAGGGATAAACGATCCAGGGAGTGTATGTAGCGGAATTTACCAATAACGTCCTTCACTTTGTTCGTCTGCAGGTGTCCAATAAAATGCCATGTGCCTTGTTGGCCAAAAGCTTCCCATTTTGCCTGCGCATCCTGCCAGCGGTTTTCTCCAATATGCTCAAGACCATGTTGCAGCACTGCTCCCGTCGTTTCAAGCGAGACGTATTTGGTAACTGCAATGACGTTCACTTCCTCACGTACACGGTTACTGCGCTGACACGCGTCTTCTATCTTCTGATTTACCTGTTGTATACGCTCCCCCAATGACAAAGAGGTCACCTCTCTTCCAGCCCAATCCAACTCGCCATTCTACCGGTTGTTCCATTTTCTTTGCGATAAGAAAAAAACAGCTCCGTATGGCAGCTTGTACACCAACTTGTACATTCGATATGATCCGGCAATATTCCTGCTTTCATCATAATGTGTCGATTACATTCTTTCAAGTTTAACATCGTTTTACCCTGATTGGCAGGCCGATAGATGCGATTAGGAGCAGATCCCTTGTATTCATCATTACCCGTAGCATCGTCTAGCCAAACCCGTACATGCTGCATAACGTTTTCGTCCACTTCATAACAACAGTCTCCAATAGAAGGGCCAATCGCGCAGCGAATGTCTTGCCTCCGGCTTCCATAGGTCTCTTCCATGGTTTCTACCATGGACTTTGCGATTCCAGCAACAGTACCTTTCCACCCCGCATGGGCAAGCCCAACCGCTTGTTGAACAGGATCATAGAAATACAGAGGTACGCAGTCCGCATAGAATGACGTTAATAACACACCGGGTACATTCGTAACCAATCCATCCGTATCCTGAATGGCAGACTGCCGATCTTGCAAACCTCTGCCGCGATCCTCCGCGGTAATTACCGCTACGTGTTTGCCATGCACCTGTTCTCCGCAAGTCCAAGCATCTACCGAGAAGCCGAGTTGCTCTGCCACAAGCTTGCGGTTATGAAGAACATCTTCTGCATGATCCCCCACATGATAGGCACAATTCAGACTGGCATAAGGAGTAATACCAACGCCTCCCTGCCTCGTAGTAAATCCTGCGGTCATCTGGCTAAATTGCCGTCTCCACGGCTCCAGATGTAATAACCTCGGTTCAGTATCCGTTTGTCCTGCCTGCTTTATATCTTGAACTGTATAATTTTGATCTAAAATAAAAGGTTCCATCTTCTCACCTCACAACTTCCAGTTTACCAAATGTAGCGCATTCTGTCTTGACTATATCGTTCGCCGCTGGCTACGCTCTAACCGCTCAATTCGTTCTTCACGTTGTGTACGTCCCTGCTGTTCATCGTACATCCGCGCTTCCCGGTCACGATCATCTAGAACCGTTTCCTTTACCTCATCCATTTTGACCAGAATAACGTCCGATCCGATCTTTACGATATTTCTCCATGGAATGACCAGATCTGTTCCACCCCCAAATAGCCCCATAAAGCGGCTATACCCTGGCACCACAATGGCTTCAATACGCCCCTGCTTCAGGTCCAACTCCAAGTCACTTATCTGACCTAACCGCTTGCCATCGGTAATATTAATAACTTCCTTTGTTTGAAAATCAGAAATCTTCACACCTCTGGATACGGATTCTCCTGTATTTCCCTTCATTCGGCTTCCTCCCGCCTTTGCCCACCATCACTTATAGGGGTTGTTCAAAAAGCCCGCTTTTGATTACAAAGGATGCCCTGAGGCATCTTAACGTCGAATATGGAATTCAACCGAAATGTCCGTTGCTCACGTAGTTTTTCCTACGCTCCGCTACTCCATTTCTACCTTCATCCCATCTTCTCGGTACTGAAAACCACCCTTTTTGAACACGCACTTATATATAATTATATGTGCTAGCTGCGAAAAATGTCCTATTTCTCGGCTCACAGCAAAAAGGCGATCCTAGGTTTTTTTCCTCTGATCGCCTTCTTAGCTTTACCCCGTATTACGATTTAACATGCTTTTGCATTTGTTGTATGGCCGACTTCTCCAGACGCGATACCTGTGCTTGAGAAATACCGATCTCATCTGCTACTTCCATTTGCGTTTTCCCTTCAAAAAAACGCATGGACAAAATCATTTTTTCACGTTGTCCAAGACGATGCATCGCTTCTCGAAGTGCAATCTCTTCAATCCATGATACATCCTTGTTTTTATCGTCACTGATCTGATCCATCACATAGATCGGATCACCACCATCATGATAAATGGGTTCAAAGAGTGAAACTGGGTCTTGGATGGCATCTAGTGCAAACACGACATCTTCCTTAGGCACATTGAGTGCTTCGGAGATTTCGAATATCGTCGGTTCACGGGAATTTTTATTCGTCAGGCTGTCACGAACCTGAAGTGCTTTATAAGCAATGTCCCGCAAGGAGCGAGATACCCGAATCGGGTTATTGTCGCGCAAGTATCTACGGATTTCCCCAATAATCATCGGAACCGCATACGTTGAAAATTTAACATTTTGGGATAAGTCAAAATTATCAATGGCTTTCATCAGGCCAATACATCCAACCTGGAACAGATCATCGACAAACTCCCCTCGATTGTTAAAGCGCTGAATGACGCTAAGTACTAGACGCAGGTTGCCATTCACTAATTTTTCTCTTGCTGAGCGATCGTGATGTTGCTGGAGAGAGTGAAATAACTCCCTCATTTCAGTGTTGGTGAGAACAGGCAATTTTGCGGTGTCCACGCCACAAATCTCGACTTTGTTTCGGGTCATCGTGATTTACCTCCCAAGGAGAAACATTAATGTACATTATCTCCGGGGCAGGCTTTTTTATTCGTCCTTGGCAACCTTGCCATTAATACCCAACTTTGCATTTCACTCCGTTTAGACCATTTTATTAAACTCTTTGCGGAGTCTTTTAATGATTCTTTTTTCGAGACGAGAGATATAGGATTGCGAGATTCCGAGTAAATCGGCAACATCTTTTTGCGTCTTTTCTTCCCCATCGGTCAACCCAAAACGAAGCTCCATAATCATTCGTTCACGATCCGTTAATTTTTCCAATGCTTTGTGCAGCAGCTTACGATCTACTTGTTCTTCAATATTTCGATAGATTGTATCATTCTCTGTACCGAGTACATCGGATAATAATAGTTCATTTCCATCCCAATCGATGTTGAGTGGTTCGTCAAAAGAAACCTCTGTACGAATTTTACTATTGCGACGTAAGTACATTAAAATTTCATTTTCAATACAACGTGATGCGTAGGTTGCCAGTTTAATTTTCTTTTCTGGATCAAATGTGTTCACCGCTTTAATAAGTCCAATGGCTCCGATGGAGACCAAGTCTTCAATGTTAATGCCCGTATTTTCGAATTTGCGTGCAATGTAAACAACCAATCGCAGATTGCGTTCAATCAGCATCGCTCGAATTGCAGCGTCTCCTGAGGATAACTTTTGAAGTAAGAATTCCTCTTCTTCACGGGTTAATGGAGGTGGTAGCGCTTCACTCCCACCGATATAATAAATCTCTTCACTCTTCAGACCGAACAAAAACAACACACGATAGTATTGCAACTGAGCTACCAATTTCCATTTTACAAGCATGTTCGTCCCTCCTATACCACATTCAGCGGCTTTTCTGTTGCTCCCACAGTGAGAGCCGTAGACTGTGTGCTAACAGCTTCTGACACGAGTTCAGGATGAATCACAGCACGATATTTGCCCTCTGAAGACAATACGCCGCCATCCAGACCTACCAATACCTTCGTTGTTTCATAGCATATTTCACCCAGACTCACTCGAACGAGATCAGGTCTTATCGCGAGCATAAAGGCAGTTCCTTTGTTAATCCCGCGAAATGGGACAAGCCTTAAACGATCTTGCCAACGAAACTGCTCTTGATCCAGTTCCATAATAAGGTTGTCCGGTGTCTCATCCTTCAACCTACCTTTCCAAGCCTCAGGCAACAGGTCTTGCCACAACGAGACTTCCATTACCATGACCGGTAAGCGGGAAAGAGGATCAGTCAGCTGATTACCGGTATCCACAAGGCCTGTACAAGTAACGCTCACCTCGTCAATTACAACCTCGACTCTGCCTAAATAGGTGGTCATACGATCTGTTTTGCGTTTGGAGTTCTGAACAACTTTGAATAGAAATAAAACTGTAAAGAATACGATAAACGTAAACCAAAACGCAATTTTCAGATCAAAGGACATCCCGCCAGAGGTGGTAAACCAGATTCCGTTAAATATCTCACCTGAATTCTGTAACATATAGTGCATACCTAGAATGCCGCCAGCAGCCACAAAATTAATGACGTAGAAGGTACCCAAGGTTCGTACAAAAGTCTGAAGACCTTTAAAGCCAAATGCGATGCTGAGCATCACCAGTGATAAGCCGAACTTGATCAGAAAGGTGAACATGAACTCAAGCTCTGGCACAAACATCATAACCACATATAGCGCACCCACCACCGCTGACAGTAGCCATCTCCACCACACTAACTTGATGCTGCGCATCCATGCCGTAAGACCAATGAGTGCACCGTCAATACACAAGTTCGTCAAAAAGATAAGATCCACATAAACAACCAACTCTTCACCTGCCTACATCCATATCAGAATTCGATATAATGCACCGCTATACACCTATCAGGATATTCACAAGTATACGCAGCCCCCTCTTCAAAGTCTGTCTAATCATGGAGGGATGGGTCCAACTATTTTTGTCGGATTACGCTTCGGATTGTTCAGAATTTGTTCATTACCGTATGATACAGTTAATTTGATTGCTTTATGGTCTAGCTCAAGCTATGTATACAGGGTGCAAAATAATATAAAAAACCCGGAACTCCATGAAGGAGAACCGGGTTTAGATTACATACTATATATTGCTTAGTCGTTATTAGTATTACGTGAACGATTGCGCAAAAATGTCGGAATGTCCAACTGATCACCGCTTGGCTGGTTGCCGAACGGACGCAGATTAGGCGCACGGTTATCCGTAGGCTCACTAGTTGGAGCAGTTTTGCGAGCAGGTGGCGGCGATACAGGCTTATCTTCAAAGCCAGTAGCAATCACCGTAACCTTGATCTCTTCCTTCAGGTTCTCATCAATGATGGCACCGAAGATCATGTTGACTTCCGGATCGGAGGCAGACGTGACGATTTCTGCTGCTTCGTTAACTTCATATAGCGACAGGTTAATGCCACCTGTGATATTCATGATTACACCACGAGCACCTTCAATAGACGTTTCAAGCAAAGGACTCATGATCGCTTTACGAGCTGCTTCAGCCGCACGATTTTCACCAGTGGATTCACCGATACCCATCAGCGCAGAACCGCGTTCATGCATAATCGTTTTGACGTCAGCAAAGTCAAGGTTGATTAGACCCGGAACAGCGATCAGGTCAGAAATACCTTGTACCGCTTGACGCAATACGTTATCCGCTTGACGGAATGCTTCCAACATTGGTGTCTTTTTGTCTACAATCTCAAGCAAACGATCATTAGGAATAACGATCAGTGTATCTACTTTTTCCTTCAGAGCTTCAATGCCTTGCTCTGCATGGCTAGAACGTTTACGTCCTTCAAAAGTAAACGGGCGTGTTACTACGCCGACTGTAAGTGCACCACATTCTTTAGCGATCTCAGCGATAACTGGAGCCGCACCTGTACCTGTACCACCGCCCATACCGGCTGTAACAAATACCATGTCTGCACCTTTGAGCGTATTCATGATCAGGTCGCGGGACTCTTCCGCTGCCTTTTTACCAACATCGGGGTTAGCACCTGCGCCAAGACCACGTGTCAGTTTGTCACCGATTTGCAATTTATGTTCGGATTTAGCCAGATGCAATGCTTGAGCATCTGTATTTACCGTTATAAATTCCACACCTTGTACACCATTTTCGATCATTCGGTTCACAGCATTGCTTCCGCCGCCGCCTACCCCGATGACCTTTATTTGAGCCAAGCTCTCCATCTCGAAATCAAATTCCAACATATTATTCCATCTCCCCCTCAATGTGCATGGATGGCTCGTCCAATTTTTGATTGAACCGAATCAATTTCATATATCGACGAACGAAAGCGTTTATGTTAGTTTCAGCGCATTCAGACGACTTCAAGAAGTATGAAAAAGATTCAACCTGTTATATAAATTCGCTGAACATATTTTTCAGCCGTTCGAACAAACCCGGTTTTTGCTCCGATTCCGGAGACGTATTCGGCTTAACACGGTTGGTCGGTTTCTTGTTGTTATTGTTATTATTGTTGCTGCCACCGCCGTTGCTGCTCGATGGACGAAGACGCAGACTACGGATTACATTGTGCAGGATACCTACCCCGCTAGTGAAGCCTGGGTCACGTACACCGATATAATCTGGAACAGCTACTCGCACCGATGCAGCAAGCTCATGCTGAGCTACCTGCAGAACACCTGGCATGGAGACGGTTCCTCCCGTTAGTATATAACCTCCAGGAAGCTCCGTGTAACCAAGTCGCTTCACTTCTTGAGAGATCATCTGGAATATTTCCTGAACTCTTGGTTCGATAATGGCCGCCAAATCCTCTTGCGAGAATTCTTTATCCACATTGCTACCGATTCGTGTCACTTTGAACATGACATCCGCAGCAGCATCATCCAGCCAAGCACAGCCATATTTCAGCTTCACCTTTTCAGCTTGATCCGTTAGCGTACGTAAACCATAGGCGATATCATTCGTTACGAACTCTCCACCGATGGGTAACGTTGAAGTTGCCACAAGGCTGTCCTCTTCAAAGACAGCAATCGTTGTAGCACCTGCTCCAACATCAACAAGCACAGATCCCATTGCTTTTTCATCTTTAGATAAAGCCAATTGTCCTGCACCAAGTGACATGAGTACCAAATCACTTACTTTCAGACCCGCTTTCTCTACGCAGCGCAAAAGATTATGTATCGCGGTTTTTGCACCCGTAATGATGGTCGCCTCCACTTCCAGACGAACACCAATCATACCACGGGGATCTTGTATGCCTTCCAAGCCATCAACAACGTACTGCTTGGCGACAACATCAATAATTTCCCGTTCCGGTGGAACCGCAATAACTTCGGCTGCTTTCAACACCCGCTCCATGTCTTCTTCTCCGATTTCACGATCCTCATTAGATACTGCCACGACGCCGTGACTGCTCATCAGCCCGATATGATTTCCCGAGATTCCAACATATACTTCGGATATTTGAATACCTACCATACGCTCAGCATGATCCACAGCATTGCGAATCGACTGCACGGTCTGATCGATATCTACGATTACACCTTTGCGAATTCCTTCCGAGTCGGCAGATCCAACTCCAATAATATTAAAGGTTCCATTATTAATTTCCCCAATAATAGCGCGAATTTTGGATGTACCGATGTCCAAACTAACAATGATGTCATTGTTACTCAAGTCTGTGGCACCTCCTGACTCCAATAGTAAAATACGTTCGGGTTTAAACACTCTTAAAACATATTCAACACACTTTAGGCTTTCCCTCTTTTTTCTACAATTTTTTTGGGTGCCAAGATCTGGTTGCGAGACATAAAACCTTGAAGAAAAAAGAAGGAGGCAACTCTAGTGCCATAAGTTCAAGTGTATCATTTTTTCTTCATCTCAGAAAGAACAACTTTCACAGGTTAGACGTGGGCAAACCCTGACTCCGTAGGGATTTTAAATTCTTTTCAAGCCCAACGATCCGGAATCAGGGACTTGCTCCTGGTTCAACATCATCCTCAGGGTTGTCGGCGATAAAAGGTACATAGGTATCGGCCTCCAACATCGTTATCTTTCCTGGTCGCTCTGTCTCAATAACCTGATTAAGGTATTCCACCTTATCCGGCAACATAGACACCGTTGTAATCACTTCAAACTGCGATTTTGTATAGATCCTAATCTGATCCGGAAATGAGGGCGTCGGATTCGGAATGATCTCCGAGATGTCCGTCGTAAGCTCGTTGGGAATGGTAGCTAAGACTTCACTCAATTTGGCCTTGAGCGGATCGTCTGTCTTCCACTGCGTCAGAATAGGTTTCTCTACAGCAACTCCAATGTTAGGTGGAACAATCAAGCTTGTCCCACTGGCAAGTATCGCTTTAAGCGCTCCGTCCGCGGCAAGTTCATATGCAACCGTAGGGTATTCTTCGACCTTGATATGAATTGTGCCAGGAAATTGCTTGTCCACTGTCACATTGGAAATCGCCTTATCTGTCTTCAGCTGTTCAATGATCTCTGACGAGCTTGTCCCAAAAAATTGTTCGCCCACCTTCAGACTACTCTTCTCCAATAATTCCGAAGTTGACGTGTACACATTACCCGTAATCTCAATCTCCGAAATCCGGCTCATTGAAGAGCGAAAGAACAATACTGCAAGTAACGCAACAAAAAGAAATAACAAAATGAATACAATTTTACGGCTTGTGTTTCGTTTAGGCCGATTCTTTTTGAGAACCGGAATTTGACTTTTTGGCATAGATCGCGCTCCACAAAGCCTTCGGCCCCCTTCCCTTGAAGAAGGGGACTCAAAGGACGTTAATTGGCAAAATCGAGCTGTTT
Source organism: Paenibacillus tundrae (assembly GCF_036884255.1). NCBI lineage: Bacteria > Bacillati > Bacillota > Bacilli > Caryophanales > Paenibacillaceae > Paenibacillus > Paenibacillus tundrae. Next base: position 4,503,432 of record NZ_CP145605.1, read on the forward strand.
CGAAACGGGAGATTGTCTTTCAACGGAAGCTCCGAGACTCTGGAACAACTTTTCGATACAATCATACCCTCTGTCAATGTGATGAACTTGCTCTACAACCGTCTTGCCTTGTGCTGCTAAACCAGCAATAACCAAAGCTGCACCTGCGCGCAAATCGGTTGCTTCCACTGTGGCTCCATATAAACGGGGAACACCACGTATAAAGGCTGCATTTAGATCCACCGATATGTCGGCTCCCATTACATTCAGCTCATCCACATGTTTAAATCGACCTTCAAACACGGTCTCCTTCATGACACTAAAACCATCCGCTAGACTAAGCAGAACCATAATTTGCGACTGCAGGTCTGTGGGGAACGAAGGATAAGGTGAAGTTACGATTCGATCTACTGATTTTGGACGGCTCATACAGCTCACCGTCATTATATCATTGCATACTGTAATTTGAACACCAGTGCGCTTCAACACATGTATAAGAGAAGTAAGATGTGCCGGATTGCAGTGTGTAAGCGTTACATTCCCTCTCGTAGCTGCGGCTGCGATCATCACCGTTCCAGCCACGATGCGATCAGGAATAATTTCGTATGAGCATGGTACCAGCTTTTCCACACCATTAATCGTAATGGTATCTGTTCCGGCACCTATGATACTTGCACCCATAGCATTCAGAAAGTGCTGCAAATCCTGAATTTCAGGTTCACGTGCTGCATTAAAAATGGTTGTTGTGCCCTTAGCTACCACAGCTGCCATCATAATATTCTCCGTGGCTCCCACACTCGGGAAATCCAGATGAATATCCGTTCCAACCAACGAACGACCACGACAGATGATCTGTTGATCCTGTTCCTCGATTGTGGCTCCGAGCGCTTCCAGGCCCCGGAGGTGAAGATCAATCTTACGTTCTCCAATCGCACAGCCACCAGGCTGATACACGGATACTTGCCCGAATTTAGCGAGCAGTGGTCCCATTAAGAAAATGGAAGAGCGCATCTGTTTCATAAGCTCCTCAGGCACATCATAAGACTGAATGGACGACGTATTAATCGTCACTGTTCCCTGTTCATGCCGACACGTGCATCCAAGCCGTTCCAGGATATACAGCATTACTTCAATGTCCAGCAAGTGTGGTACGTTATGCAGGGTGACTTCCCCATCTGCCAACAAACTTGCGGCCATAATCGGTAAAGCGGCATTTTTTGCTCCATGGATGCGTATGGATCCTGAGAGGGGTTTCCCGCCTTCAATCACCAATTTGTCCAATGTATCACCTCCGGGGTTTACCGCTCACCCACTACGAAGACTTCCGGTACCAGGTCAATACCGTTATGAGATGATATAGTGCTCTGAATATGCTGCATAAGGGTGATGACGTCCTCTGCTGTTGCTTGGCCGGTATTAACAATGAAATTGGCATGCATGGTGGATACCTGTGCGCCTCCCTGTGTCTTACCCTTTAGCCCTGCTGCTTCAATCAAGCGAGCTGCATAATCACCAGGTGGGTTCCGGAAAACACTGCCTGCACAAGCCATCTGCAGTGGCTGTGTACGCCGTCTGCGATCCTTATAGGCCGCCATCGCTTCCGAAATCACCTTGCGCTCGCCTTGCTGAAGAGCAAACGTAGCCTCAAGTACAATGCCTCTCTGATCATGCAGTACAGAGTGGCGGTAGGCAAAATTCATGTCCTCCTTGCTATAACGTACCAATTCCCCTGTCTCCAGCACAATCTCAGCGGATTGAAATATCCGTGACACATCCGATCCATGGGCTCCCGCGTTCATATACACAGCTCCACCGACAGTTCCAGGAATCCCGCTACCAAATTCCAAACCGGTAAATTCTTTTTTGGCAGCCATCACACTCAGCTTAACAAAAGAAAATGCAGCTCCGGCTGTTACGCCATCTTCGTGAAATTCCGCAAAGTCAAAGCCTTCTCCTGGTTTCACGACAACACCGCGTATTCCTTTGTCAGATACTAGCATGTTTGATCCACGTCCCAGTTGCATCCACGGGATCTTATGCTTTTGTAACAACTGAATTAGATTGACCATCTGCTCTTTGTTTTCCGGTATGACTAGCGCATCCGCAGGACCACCGATTTTCCATGTCGTATATTTTGCGAGCGGCTCGTTTTCAAGAACTTTGCCGACATTATTCTGGGATAGTACCGATATCCACTGCTGCATGTTGAAAACCTCCTTTACTTCGAACCGATGAGCCAGCCTGCTGCTGTTTCAACAGGCTGGGCTACGACGCTGTGGAACGATTGTCACGATTTATACGGTATCTTATGTCAGTCCCGGCAGGTATGTGACAATCGCCCAGAACACACTTTAGCGGTGCACAGCGAGTCGCCGAATTTCATTCACAAGCACCTCGGCTGCATCGGGTTTGCCAAGCTGTTTGGATGCTGCAGCCATCTTCCTGCGAGCTCCCTCATCATTCATGATGCCAGCAATCGTTTCATAGAGTTTTTGACCCGTTAGATCCTTTTCCAACATCGTTATAGATGCTCCTCCACCTTCAAGCGTGCGAGCATTCGCTTCCTGATGATTGTTTGTTACATTTGGTGAAGGGATAAGAATAGATGGAATGCCAAGTGACGTAATTTCCGCAAGGAATGACGCCCCTGCACGATTCACAATAAGGGAAGTACAAGCAAGCACTTCAGGCATATTGTGTACATAAGGCAGTACGTGCAGATGATTAGGCATCGTGCCGAGCGAACTTCGGATCGCTTCTCTTGTTTCATCGAAATAGGTATCGCCGGTGACGTATACGACATGAACATCATCCAGCCCAGCTAACCTAGGCGCCATATCTACCATTGCTTTGTTGATTGCCTTGGCTCCGCGACTGCCCCCTACAACAAGGACAACGCGACTATCCATCGGAACCCCCAACGTAGCAAAACCGCGATCACGGCTTGCCTTAGCAACTGTCGTTGCACGCGGATTCCCTGTATAGATGACTCGTTTAGCGCCAGAGAATGCTTTTTCAGCCCCTTCAAAGCTAACCGCTACGGTATTCACATAACGTGTGAGGAACTTGTTAGTCAGACCTGGAATGGCATTCTGTTCGTGAATAATACTTGGAATACCTAGCTTGGCCGCAGCGTAAACGACTGGACCGCATACATATCCACCCGTACCAATAACGACATCAGGCTTAAATTCCTTGAGCATTTTTTTGGATTTGCTAACACCTTGAATAAATCGCATGACGGTCTTCAAGTTGTCGATCGACAGTTTCCTACGGAAACCTGTAATGTCGATGGATTGAAACGGAATATTTTCTTGAGGCACCAGTTTGCTTTCCAAACCTCGGGTTCCTCCAATATATAAAAATGTCGAGTCGGGATTTTCCGCCTCCAATTGCCTTGCTATGGCAACAGCCGGATAGATATGTCCACCCGTACCGCCGCCGCTTAGAACGACTCGCATCGTATTCACCTCGCATAACGGGATAAGTTTAATAAAATACCTAGAGCAGTAAGCATAAGCGTTAGAGACGACCCACCATAACTGATTAACGGTAGTGTAATCCCTGTAACAGGCATGAGCCCAATAACAACCCCGATGTTAATGATCACCTGAACAGCAACCATACCTACAATCCCTACACCGAGCAAGCTGCCAAAGGCATCAGGAACAGTCATTGCTACACGCATACCTCTCCAGACTAATACTAGAAATAAAAGCAAAACGATTAATCCACCGATAAAGCCTAACTCCTCGGCCAAAATAGAAAAAATAAAGTCCGTTTGTGGCTCAGGCACATAGCTATACTTCTGACGGCTCATACCTAATCCAAGACCCGCGAGTCCTCCTGGCCCAATCGCATATAACGATTGAATAATCTGATAACCTGCGCCCAGTGGGTCAGACCATGGATCTAGAAAGGCTGTAATCCGTTTCAAACGGTAAGGTGCCGCCGCGATCAATGCCGCAAATCCAGCCACACCACCCAAAGCGAGGAACATTAAATGTTTCATGCGTGCACCTGCCGTAAACACAATCAACATGGATGCCCCCATCATAACTGTGCCTGTCCCCAAATCGGGCTGCAGCATAATAATGCCAAATGCCAACCCCATCAATCCAAGTGGTGGTAACAAACCGGTGGTGAAGGTCTTGATTTTCCCAGGGTCTTTACTAAGCCAGTGTGCCAAAAACAATATCATGCCTAGCTTCATAAATTCGGAAGGCTGAATACCAAACGAACCAATGCCAAGCCAGCTCCGCGCTCCACCGCGGACAACACCAATGCCCGGAATCAGTACAGCAATCAGCATAATAAAACAGGCAATCAAAATCGGCTTCGCATACTTCCTCCAAACACGGTAATCCACATTTGCCGTTACAAACATAGCGGCAAGTCCAAGTCCTGCGAACAGCAGTTGTCTTTTGGCAAAGTAAAACGAATCCCCATAGTCGTGGAAAGCAAGCACCGAACCTGCACTGTATACCATAATAATGCCGATGGCAAGCAATGCCATAATACAAATCAGGAGCCAGAGATCTGGCGCCGGTCGCGACTGTTTCATCAGGAGGCCACCCCTTGCATGGAAGTAGGGGCTTTTCCACCCCCCTACTTACAAGTTATGCGCCGCCTCTTTAAAAATGCGTCCCCGCTCTTCATAGGATGCAAACATGTCCCAACTTGCGCATGCTGGTGATAAAAGAACTACATCACCTGGAGCCGCAAGCTTAGATGCTTCCTGCACTGCAGCGGTTAACGTCTTGGCAGCGTCCTCCTCATTATCGACGACCTTAATTTGCTTTAACCCAGCTAGCTCAGCTACATGAGCGATTTTTGCACGATTCTCACCGAGTGCAACAACTGCCTTTACTCGTTCCTGGAACAATGGTAAGAGCTCCATCATATCTGAACCCCGATCCAGTCCACCTGCTATAAGTACAACGGGCTCTTTGAAAGAATTCAGCGCCATAACCGTAGCTTTGGAATTGGTTGCTTTGGAGTTATTGAAGTATGTAGCACCGTCATGCTGCAATACATATTCCAGTCGATGTTCCACTCCCTTGAACTCCGTAAGAGGAGCTGCAAGCATAGCAGGATCGGCTCCAGCGGATACCGCTATAGCTACAGCTGCCAGTGCGTTCTCTACATTGAATCTGCCGGGAATACCAATGTTCTCCACATCAACAATCACATGACGATTACCTTGCTCATCCGCATAGATCACTTGACGCTTCACATCATCCTCTTCGCCATCCACATAAGGAGGTTCAGCATATACACCTACTTCTAGCGTCTCGGTCATGGAGAACGGCAGCAGTTTGCTCTTGATGTAGGGTACAAGTCCGCGACATACCGGATCATCCCAGTTCAGAATGGCGATATCATCCGATTGCTGATTGGAGAACAATTTGGCTTTGGAAGCCACATAATCATCCATATCCCCATGGTAGTCCAGGTGAGTCTCGGCTACATTGAGTAGACTAGCAATCCGTGGACGGAAATCGGTGGTACCTTTGAGTTGGAAGCTACTGAGCTCCACGACCATCCAATTATCGGCAGTGGCTTGTTGCGCTGCCTCGGAAAGCGGGGTTCCGATATTGCCAGCAACGATAGGCTGCAAGCCTGCATGCTGAAGCATCTTGCCTACCCATGTTGTCGTGGTGGTTTTCCCATTGGAGCCTGTAATTCCAATCATCGGAGCAGCACACAAGTGATAGGCAACCTCAACTTCTGTCACGACCTCAATACCTAAATTCAGTGCTTGCTGAACTGGTGGAGCTTGATAAGGAATCCCAGGATTCTTGACCACTAGCTTCACCTCGCTGTGAATCAGATCGTCCGGATGCCCTCCGCATACAACAGAAATTCCCAAAGCCTCCAATTCGGATGCTTCGGGACACTGTTGTCTTTCTTTTTTATCATTCACTGTGACGATTGCCCCAACGTGATGCAGTACTTTAGCTACCTGCACACCACTCTTGGCAAGTCCTAGTACTACAACTTGTTGTCCGCGATACGATTCAGGATGGTTCATGATCTACAACCCCTTGTTGAGATAAAGTCCAAGAGCGGCCAGAATTGCGCCTACCGCCCAAAAGGTAATTACAACTCTCCATTCAGACCATCCACTTAATTCAAAGTGGTGATGAATGGGACTCATTTTGAACACACGTTTGCCTCGTGTCTTGAAAGATATCACCTGAATAACAACAGATAGAATCTCAATCACGAACACACCGCCGATAATGACGAAAAGCAGTTCTGTCTTGGTTACAATAGCTACTGCACCAATGGCTCCACCGATCCCAAGAGAACCGGTATCTCCCATAAATACTTTAGCAGGATGTGCGTTGTATACAAGAAAACCAAGTACAGCACCAATCATCGCAGCCGCACACACCGCAGCAGGCATTGAAGTGGCTTGCATTGCAACAATGGCGAATGCTCCGAAAGCTATGGCGCTAATTCCGGATAACAACCCGTCTAGTCCATCGGTAAAGTTAACCGCATTGGTGATCGCCAGCATCATGAACACTACAAACGGATAATAGAACCATCCGGTCCAATCGAAGGAAACCGATGTCCCTGGGATAGAGATCGCCGTGCTGTGTCCATTTTGAATTAACAAGTAACACATCACTGCACTGAAGAACAACTGACCAAGCATTTTTTGTCTAGCTGTCAGTCCAAGCGAACGTTTAAATACGATTTTGATGTAATCATCTAAGAATCCAATCAGACCAAAGCCCAGTGTAGCTACAAGCAGGACATAAAAGTCTGTATTCTTAACTGCTGAAAATTTCAAAAATGCCAATGTGAACGCGAGCAAAATCACGACTCCGCCCATTGTAGGTGTTCCGCTTTTTTTGAGATGGCTCTGTGGGCCATCCTCCCTTACCTGCTGCCCGAATTTCATACGACGCAGCAATGGAATCAGGAGCGGTGCGGCAATCACCGCCAGAATAAATGAAACGCCGATTGTTAACAGTAATACCTGGAAATCCATGGGTTCACCCCTCTAGTCTACTTCATTTCTGTAATGGTGCTATTTTTAGTGCTTCGACCACGTCCTCAAGTTTCATCCCCCGGGAAGCTTTGAACAAGACAACATCTTTTGGCTGGAGCTTCTCCATAAGGTAACGGGTCAGTTCCTCTTTATTATCAAAAGCTAGAACGGCTTCCGCCGGCATATGCTGCTTAGCCCCTTCAGCGATACTTGCAGCAAGCGAGCCATATGTCAGTACCATATCCATCTTATCTGGAGTCACATACGCCCCAATGCCATAGTGGAGCTCTTTCTCTTGTGGTCCTAGTTCAAGCATATCTCCTAGTACAGCGACTTTGAAACGATATCCTCGTAAACTCTCAAGAACGTCCACCGCTGCTTTCATCGAGGTTGGACTGGCATTATAAGCATCGTTAAGTATCGTGAGCCCACTGGAGGACTGGAGGACTTCAATACGCATACCTGTGAGCTTTAATCGAGATAACCCCTCAGCAATCTGCTCCGATTTCACTTCGAAGTGACGCGCGACAGCAAGAGCTGCCAGACAATTCACTACATTATGAGTACCTAGCAGTGGAAGCGTATAGGCTGCTTCTGCCGATTGTTTACTCGTAAACACAACGCCACTCGGAGCATTCATGATGCCTGTTGGATAATCATCGTTATCGGTTTGAAGTCCAAATGTAACTCGCTGCATGTTATTTGGCTTTATCGTTGATGGTTCAGCCAGCACTTGAGCGATTAACGGCTCGTCTCCGTTGTAGATCAACACACCGCTTGGCTTCATACCTGCTGCAATTTCAACTTTGGCTCTAGCAATCTCCAAACGAGATCCCAACTGAAGAAGATGAGATTCTCCGATATTCGTAATGATTGCCACATCAGGCTGGGCGATTTTGGATAGTACCTCAATTTCTCCCCGTCCACTCATGCCCATTTCCAAAATAATAATTTCGGTGTCCTCGTTCATGGAAAGAACGGTCAGTGGCAAACCGATATGATTATTAAAGTTACCTTGCGTTTTGTGTACTTTGTACGTCGTAGACAGAACCGCATCCACAATATCTTTTGTTGTGGTTTTACCATTACTGCCGGTAATGCCTACAACGGATGCACGACTCTCGTTCAGATAAGCTGAAGCAAGCGCCTGTAGTGCGAGTAGCGTGTCTTCAACAAGGATGATCGCTCCTTGAGGAGCAGTCCCATGATCCTTTTGCCATAGCGCAGCTGAAGCTCCTGTCTCTAAACAGGTTGGCACAAATTCGTGCCCGTCAAACCTCTCACCCACAAGCGGAATAAACAAGCTACCGACCGCTCGCTTACGTGAGTCTGTATATACGCCTTCTACAAGCGTCTCACCATATGCGGTAGCGTCACACAACGTTCCTCCGCACATCTCCGCCAATTGTGCCAATGTTCTTTTTATCAATTGGATTTGCCCCTTATCGCTTCTTTGGCTACGATTCGATCATCAAAGTCGGTTTTGGTTGTGCCGATAATCTGATAGGTTTCATGTCCCTTGCCCGCAATCAATACTACATCGGCTGGGCTTGCCATTTCAATAGCCTCATGAATAGCCTGACGTCGATCAACAATCATAACATAGCGATCCGCAGGAACGGATTCCTCAATCAGCCCTTGCTCAATGTCTTTAAGAATCAGGTCAGGATCTTCTGTCCGTGGATTATCAGAAGTGACCAAAACGATGTCGCTGTATTTAGCAGCAATTTTACCCATCAACGGCCGTTTCGTACGGTCCCGGTCGCCACCACAGCCAAATACGCAGATTACACGTCCTTCAGCAAATTCTTTGACGGTTCTTAATACATTCTCCAGTCCATCCGGTGTATGTGCGTAGTCTACAATGACTGCAAACGGTTGTCCCTCATCAACTGCCTCTACACGTCCATCTACCCCTGGCACAGTCTCCAGGCTACGTTTGATTTCTTCAAGAGGAATGCCCTCAATGAGTGCTGCAGCAATTGCAGCCATGGCATTATACACATTGAATTTACCAACCATACGTAGCGAAATGTCCGTGCTGCCTGCAAATGTATCCACATGGAATGCTGTACCCTGAGAAGTAATCGAAATTTGGGATGCACGTACGTCTGCATTGTCGCCCATACCATATGTAATCACTTCAGCCGCCGTAACAGAAATGAAATAAGCCGCTGCCGGATCATCCGCGTTAATGACCGCAAATTTCCGTTTGGAAGCTTCTTCGGCATAACCATTGCCTAGGCGGGCAAAGAACAACCCTTTCGCTGCGCGATATTCTTCCATGGAATGATGGTAATCTAGATGATCCTGTGTCAAATTGGTAAACACCGCTGTGCGGAATTCCGTTCCTTTTACACGACCCTGTTCAAGAGCATGAGAAGAAACCTCCATGACGCAGCACTGCGTACCCGATTGTACCATATCATTCAAACTCCGCTGCAAATCAAGTGCTTCAGGTGTTGTGCCTGACATTGGATAAGTACGGCCGGCATAACGCATTTGGATCGTACCGATCAAACCTGTATTTTGCCCATAGTCGCTCATGATTTTTTCGATCAAGTACGTGGTCGTTGTTTTACCATTCGTTCCTGTTACTCCAATCATATTCATCTTTTGACTTGGTGAGTCAAAAAAGAAATCAGCAAGCACAGCCATCGCTACTCGGCTATCTCTCACAAGAAGCTGTGGCACGGGTAGATCGAGTAGACGTTCCACAACTAGAGCTACAGCTCCTGCCTGTACAGCTTTCTCTGCATATTCATGCCCATCCACGGTATGTCCCGGAAGACAGATAAACAGATCTCCCGGTTGTACCTGACGAGAATCTGTCTGCAAGTTTAAGCACTCTGTATTGGGTTCACCATTCAGACGAGCAGTTATAAGTTTTGATGCAAGTTGTTTTAAGAGCACATGGATAACCTCACTTCTCAAAGTTTACTACTTCTGTATATGTCTTTATTATACTATCGTCATTATAACCAATTAATGAAACGCATCTCGATCCATTTTGTTGCGGTCAGGCCTTGATTAAGACTCAAGGCTCCTGACCTTCTTCTGCTGAATGATTATGGGCATCGTTGAGGACATCGCCCATATATATTCGTATAGTTGAACCTTGATCAACACGTGCTCCAGGCTTGGGTGCTTGATTAATCACATATTTCCCGCTGCCGGACTTTGCGAGCATGAAGTTCATATTCAGATCCTCATACAAGTCTTCAACGGTCGCGCCTGTTAGATCAGGTACGGTCACGATTTTAGTTTCACCATATTTATATTCTTTGGCCACTTGATCCTTACGTACAGGAACCTTCATATAGTGAAGGGCATCCTCCAAAATATTCTGTACGATCGGCGCCGCGACGACACCACCAAATTGGATCCCCTTAGGATTATCTACCGCAGTGTACACAACAATCTGTGGGTCATCAGCTGGGGCGAAGCCAATGAATGATACAATATGTTCACTCGAAGAATAACGACCATTTATAACCTTCTGTGCCGTTCCTGTTTTACCACCTACACGATAGCCATCAATAAAAGCTGGTCGGCCGGTACCTTTTGCCACAACACTCTCCAATGCTTCACGCACTTGTTTGGACGTGTTCTCCGAGATGACTTGTCGTACTAGCTCTGGCTTAGCTTCCTCTATCACTTCACCTGTCTCGGGATGAACCCACGCCTTCGTAACATAAGGCTTGTAGAGCTTACCGCCATTAATTGCAGCAGACACGGCTGCAACTTGCTGGATCGGCGTCACAGATACACCTTGACCAAATGCAGTGGTTGCCAGCTCTACAGGCCCTACGCGTGAGAGCTTGAATAGAATACCACTCGCTTCACCACTAAGATCGATGCCCGTTTTGGTTCCGAATCCAAAGTTTTTAATATACGAGAAGAGTGATTCCTTCCCTAACTTTTGACCCAAAGCTACGAATCCCGGGTTACAAGAGTTCTCGACAACCTGTAAGAATGTCTGACTCCCATGCCCGCCCTTTTTCCAACAGCGTAACCTTGCACCGCCAACCTCTACATAGCCTGGATCAAAAAACTGATCCTGCTGCAGATTCACTTTCTTCTCTTCCAGCGCTGCTGCTAATGTGATGATCTTAAACGTTGAACCTGGTTCATATGTCATCCAGATTGGCAGATTGCGGTTATAAATCTCGGCAGGATACTGTTGATAGTCAGCAGGCTCATATCCTGGTCTACTTGCCATCCCTAACACTTCACCTGTTTTGGGATTCATCGCTATGGCAAGTGCGGAGTTTGCTTGAAACTTGACCATCGCCTGATCTAACTCTCGCTCCATGATTGACTGAATGGATTTATCAATCGTCAATTCCAGATTCAGCCCATCCCTCGGTTCCACATACTTCTCAGATGAGCCCGGCATTAGCCTTCCGGCCGCATCGGACAAGTAGGACACGCTGCCGTTCAAGCCATTGAGCTTATCATCATACTTTTTCTCTACCCCAGTTAAACCTTGATTATCGATCCCAGTAAACCCAAGAATATGAGCAGCCAGATCCCCATAAGGATAAAAGCGTTTATTGTCTTCTGCAACAACGATACCCGGAAGCTTCAAATCACGGATGCGTTGAGCTTTATCCATCGTAATTTTGCGGCCGCCGGGCTGTAGTCTGACAATAAGTTCTCTTTTCTTGATGGTTGCCAGCACTTTCTCTTCCGTCATGCCTAGCAGTGGAGCAAGTGCTTTTGCGGTGACCTCTGCTTCCTTCACCTGGGCAGGAATAGCCATAATGGTCGGGCTCGTCACATTATAAGCAAGTGAGGTTCCATTCCGATCCAGAATCTCTCCCCGTTTTGCCGAATATGGAATATTCCGACGCCACGATTCCTCCGCCTTAGCCGACAATTCTGGCCCCTTTCCGAGTTGTACATATGCCAGCCGTATAACCAGAGCCGAAAACAAAAAGATTAAAACAACTAAACTCCATAACAGCCTGCGCCGTAAATTTACACTTGATCCCTTCACGAAAAAGATCCCCCCACTCGTCCCAAAATCATGACTTTCCTTACATTCATGAATATTCGGGACAACCAGGGGTTAGAACAAGCTCTATTTTAAATGCTATCGCGTGTTATGGAAGTGAACTGTCCACCTGTTTACCTTCGGACGATTCGGATTCACTTGAAGATGCATCATTCTGATTGGACTGATCCGCCTCTTCGCCCTGCCCAGTAGCATCTGATTTTGAATCTTCGGCATTCTTATCGACTGCCGCGTCCGAAGAATCAGGAGCATCATCTGCAATACCCGTGACAGCCGCCTTGGCCGGTTGAAGTACCAATTGAACCGTACGCTGCTCACCTGATATCTGCTCCGTCTGTTTCACCACAAAGCCTTCTCCCTTAACGGTTACACCTACTTTAATTAAAGAGAGAACTTCAAGTGCATCCCGGAGAGAGGAACCCTTCAGATCCGGAATCTTCATCTTACTGCTTTCTTCCGTCAGCAGGTAGATGCGTTGTCCAGGATTCATTAAAGACCCAGCAGCTGGATACTGACGTATTACATTCTCACCTTGGCCTAATGTTTCATAGGCAATACCTGCATTCAGCAATTGACTTCTAGCTTGCTTCGCTGTTTTGCCAATCAGATCAGGAGCCTTGGATTGAATGACAGGAGCAACTTTAGTTTTACTGTTCCCCGTTGAAACTGTTTCTTTGGGAATTCCCCAGTATTGAAGAGTTTGGCTAACAATTTTCTTAAATACCGGAGCGGCGGCAGTTCCGCCTCCAATGTTAGCACCGCTTGGTTGGTCGATAAGAACCAACATCGCGATTTTGGGATTGTTCACAGGTGCGAATCCAATGAAGGAAACGACATCCTTTGATTTGCTATATTCCTTGCCATCCCATTTTCTGGCTGTACCTGTTTTTCCAGCTACTCGATATCCTTCAATATAGGCATTTTTCCCTGTACCAATTGTTTGGTCAGCCACAACCTGTTCTAAATAACCACTCACAAGTTTGGAAGACTCTTTAGAAATAACCTGGCGAACTTCCTTCGGTTTAATAACCTCTGTCGTCCCATCATTCGGATTAATGATTTCTTTAACCAAATGAGGTGTCAGTAGCTTCCCGCCGTTGGCAATCGCTGAAATAGCTGCCACCTGTTGGATCGGTGTAACTTGCACGAGACCATGACCATAAGCAGCCGTTGCAATCTCTGACTTATACACCAGTGGTTTAATTGGTGAAGCCGACTCGCTTGGAAGATCAATGCCTGTCTTCTTACCGAAGCCAAACTGGTCAATATAGTGACGTAACCGATCACCACCCAGCATATTATAACCGAGGTTAACAAACGCAATGTTACTTGAACGTTTTACACCCTCCAAATACGAAATCCAGCCATATGCATGACCATTATCACTGATCGGATAACCGCCAATATAAACCCGTTTCGATTCAAAGGTCGCATTCGGATCGAATAACTTCTCTTCAACTGCGCCTGCTAAAGTGACAATCTTAAACGTGGAACCTGGTTCATAGATTGACTGTGTCGCATGGTTAATAAAGTTTTTCTGATCCGGCGTCTCACCATACGTATTCGGGTTAAAGGTTGGCCAGTTCGCCATACCTAAGATTTCCATAGTATTAGGATCTGCTGCAATGACAGTCATACTTAGCGGATTGTATTTAGCCACAGCTTCTTTCATGGCATCTTCAATATAATATTGAATCGTATCATCAATCGTAAGTTTTAACGTTTTACCATTCTGTGGTGGCAGATACGTATCCTGAGATCCTGGCAGTTTAATGCCTTTGGCATCCTTTTGGTAATTCAAATGCCCATCCGTGCCTGTCAATACATCATCATAAGACACTTCGAGTCCGTTAACCGCTTTTCCATCACGATTCATATAACCTAGCAGATGCGAAGCAAGTGTCTCTTCTGGATAGTAACGCTTCGATTCCTGTGTCATTACAATAGCATTTCGTGCCTTGTACTTTTCCTGCAACTCTTCCCGAAACTCATTCACTTTCGCTTGGAGGTCAGGTCCAATCTTGTACCCCTCACTGCGCACTTCACGTTGGGCGTAGAATCCGCCATTATCTGGTTTTTTCGCTGTAACGATCGCACGCATTTCACTTTCATTTTTACCTAGTATAGAAGAAAGTCTACTTGTAACTTCATCCTCAATACCTAGCTCATTAATTAGCAGAGGGTTTACAGATACGGTGTATGCAGGCGCATCCGTTGCCAGTATATTTCCGTTTCGATCTGTTATTGAACCTCGACTGGCTTTAATCGTCTGTTCACGCTCAATCAATCCGGAAGCTTCTTCTGTCCAGAAGTCTTTGTTCACAATTTGAATAAAGAAGATTCGAATCACTAGTACAAGAAAAAAGAGGGTAATACATCCCCCTATAAGTAGCGTGCGCATTTTTATTCTTTTTACCATCGGTACACCTCTTTACTTACTTTGCTGTATCCGAAGAAGACCCCGCGTTAGTTGAACGTGGTACATAAATAACGTTTTTGTCCGTCGCTTCAACGTAACCAAGTTCACGTGCATGTTCGATTACCAAATTGTTTAATTTCTCACGTTCCACTTGTAAATCAGCAATCGTTTTCTCAGCTTCTCTAACCTCGGATAACGTTGATTGTGCTTGTTTGTTCAGATCATAGATCTGAGCGTAACGTGACATCATTACGCCGCCTACAACGATTACTGCCACCAAAGTGAGTAAGTATAGAAATTTTTCACGTGCGGGAAGTCCGGTACGACGCGTCACTACTTTGGTAGTTTCCTTGTATCGTTGCTGGGTCACACGCTGTTGAGACGCTTTTTCTTTTACAGCCAGATTACCACGTGTATATGCCATGCATAGGCTCCTCCTTCACTCTTTAAGTTTACAATTTCTCTGCTACGCGCAGTTTGGCTGAGCGTGCACGGGAATTTTCAGCTAGTTCTGATTCCGTAGGAATCATAGGCTTCCTGTTGACTAAACGCAACGTTCCCTTACCGCCACACACGCATAAAGGGAAATCGGGAGGGCATGTACACTTCTCCAGATAACTGCTAAAAATCTGTTTGCATATCCGATCTTCAAGCGAGTGAAAGGTTATGACAGATACGCGTCCACCTGGTGCCAGGCATCGAACGGCCTGATGCAAGCCTTCCTCAAATGCACCTAACTCATCGTTAACTGCAATTCGTAGAGCCTGAAAACTTCTCTTAGCAGGGTGCCCACCGGTACGACGAGCCGCCGCAGGGATCCCTTCCTTGATTAACTCGACAAGCTCACCTGTCGTTTCAATAGGCGATTGACTTCGCTTATCTACAATGACACGTGCGATTCTTCTTGAGAACTTCTCTTCACCATAACGATATAGGATCTGAGCAATTTCATTCTCTGGCCACTCATTTATGATTTCTTTGGCAGTCAAAAATGCATCCTGATCCATTCTCATATCGAGTGGAGCATCATGATTGTAACTAAATCCACGTTCTCCTTCATCAAACTGCGGTGAGGATACACCTAAATCGTACAAAATGCCATCGACCTGTGGTACACCATCCTTCTGTGGAATGTCCAGTTCCTTTAGGACTTGTTCCAAATCACGGAAGTTGGTTTTGACCAATGTTATACGGTCTCCATAAGCAGCTAACTTCTCACGTGCATTATCCAAAGCCCAATCATCCTGATCCAGTGCGATCAGACGTCCCCCTGGACCAAGCTTGGAAGCAATTACGGAACTATGTCCGCCACCGCCTAAAGTGCAGTCCACGTATATACCGTCCTGCTTGATGTTTAATCCCTCTGTTGCCTCTTCTTTGAGTACGGTTATGTGGTGAAACAACCTGCACCCCTCCTGACTTTATAAATCAAAATTAAAATCGACTAGCTTTTCGGCAATGTCGTTGAATACTTCTTCTGATTGATTAAAATAATTCTCCCAGATGTCTTTACTCCAGATCTCTACCCGGTTCGATACGCCAAGTACAACACAATCCTTGTCTAGTTTGGCATATTCCCTTAGATTACCCGGCAAATTTACCCTACCCTGTTTGTCCAAATCACATTCAGTCGCACCAGAGAAAAAAAATCGAGTAAATGCACGCGCATCTGACTTCATTAAAGGTAGTGCTTTGAGTTTCTGTTCCATGACCCCCCACTCTTCCATAGGGTACACGAAAAGACATTGATCCAACCCCCGTGTGACAACGAAAGACGGCCCTAGAGATTCGCGGAATTTGGCAGGGATAATAACCCGCCCTTTATCATCAATGCTATGTTGGAACTCCCCCATAAACATTGGCCCACTCACTCCTCACCCGTTTCTCCCACTTCGCCCCACTTTCCACCACCTAAGCATAATAGATTCGCACTAAAAAATCAAAACCCTTCTTACTTGCTTGATTTTTTTTCATTTTAGCAAGTAAAAAAAACGCCTCTGACCCTGCAACTCAGGATCAAAGACGTTTCCTTCTACGGGCAAATGAATATTTACCCGATTATGAGCCATATCATCAATACACTATTGTAGACCGTTTGAATCAGTTATTCAGCTTGTAATTACTGGGAATCGTTTAGAATTTCCAGCTGTCCAGGTATTTTTCTTGCTCCGCGGAGAGTGAATCAATCGTAATATCAAGGCTCTCAAGCTTATAGCTAGCCACTTGTTGATCGATTTCATACGGTACATTGACCACGTTTTTGCCAAGACTTGCATAGTTCTCACTCACATAGCGCAAACCGAGCGCTTGAAGTGCAAACGTTGTATCCATGATCTCAGCCGGATGGCCATCAGCCGCCCCCAAGTTCACAAGACGACCTTCAGCTAACAAGTACATCTTACGTCCATCTTTGAAGCGATATTCTTCAATGTTACGACGAACTGTGCGAATAGACTCGGAACGTTTAGCAAGCTCAGGCTTATTCACTTCGACATCAAAGTGACCTGCATTACTTAGGATTGCACCATCTTTCATTACATCATAATGCTCACCTGTAATTACGTCTTTGTTTCCTGTAACTGCGATGAAGAAATCACCGATCTTCGCTGCTTCCACCATCGTCATCACACGGAATCCATCCATGTGCGCCTCTACCGCTTTGATTGGGTCAATCTCGGTTACGATAACATTCGCTCCGAGCCCTTTGGCACGCATAGCTACACCTTTTCCACACCAGCCATAACCTGCAACAACGACGTTCTTCCCTGCAACGACCAGGTTGGTCGTACGGATAATTCCATCAAATGCAGACTGACCCGTGCCATAGCGGTTATCGAACAAGTATTTGCAATAAGCGTCATTAACTGCAACCATCGGGAATTGCAATTGGCCTTCTTTCGCCAATGCTTTCAGACGAATAATACCTGTTGTCGTTTCCTCTGCACCACCACGAATCGTTGCAGCCAGGTCAGGACGTTCTGAGGCAATAATCGTAGCAAAGTCGCCACCATCATCAATGATGAGATCAGGCTTCACTTCAAGAGCGCGAAGTTGAAGCTGTTTGAACTCGGCAGGTTCTGGATTGTATTTTGCATATACCGTTACGCCATCTTCAACAAGCGCGGCACACACATCATCCTGCGTGGACAATGGGTTACTGTGGGTAATCGTCACTTCTGCCCCACCAGCCTGAATCACTTTAGCAAGATAAGCCGTTTTGGCTTCAAGGTGAAGGCAGATCGCAACTTTGAGTCCTTTGAATGGAAGATCCTGCTCAAATTGACGGCGAATCCGGTTTAAGACAGGCATGTGCGCCTCGACCCAATCAATTTTCAAATGTCCTTCTGGAGCAAGCCCCATATCTTTCACGATACTATTTTGCAGCGCGGGTGTTGTCATTACAGATCCTCCTTAGATTGTATTCCTTCTATTATAAAGAGCATTACAGTCTGATCACTTGATGTTGCCCACGGAATTCACGGTGATCTTGAATCAATTCTTCAATCCATTCGGTTCCGAAGCGATTCAGATAATAGAGCGCATTGTGCACGCGTTCTTGTGGTTTATTCATTGGGAAAAGAGCATTTTGTATGCCATTCCAATGACTAAGCCCCACCTGATGTTTAAGTGAAATCGCTTTGTTCGTCTGGTTTTGCAGATACTGAATTTGTTCGTTGATCTTTCTTAAATTCGTATCACAGATTCGATCTAGACCGGGATGAATTGCCGTAATTTGCTCAATCAAAGGACGATAGATATCAGCAATCGCCTGACTAGCCTGGCTGAATTGTTCTTCTACCTGAAATGTCTCTTGACCAGCAAGCCACTGATCACGTTTTTCTTCGAGATGGTACTGCACATCTTGGAAAGAAAGCCCGTACTGATTCATATGTTTCTGATGAACATCCTCAAGGATGGTAAATGACAAACGTGGTAACAGAATGGGCATCTGAAGACCAAACTGTGTAAATGCAGTGCGTGTCAAACCCCAATAGGAGATCTCACCTTGCCCCAAAATAACAGCGATAACAGGCAGGATTGAATCCTGCATTAACGGACGAGTGAGTACGTTATTACTGAATCTCTCGGGATGTTCTGCCAGCTCTTGTAACAAGCGTTCTTCTGAGAAGGAAACCAGACCTTTCCGATCCGTGTATAGACCGTCCTTCAAAAGCAACAACAGGCGTGCTCCTCCATGAATGTAAAACAAGTTGGCACCGTCATCTGCAACTTCTGCTGGCATGTCGTAGCCTGCTTCTTTCACTAATGAAGCTCCGTGAAGATAAGCCTCACGCAATATATCATTTTCACGAATGATCCGTTCAAAAACGGGTTGCTCTAATTGGCGAAGATCCGGCGAAGCAGCATCCATCAGGATAAGTCCACTTTTGCCAAACAACGCAGCAATCAATCGAGCAAAAGCATCACTAAGATTGGAACTTGAGTTATGGATATCAACCAGCAGTTTCATTAAGTTCGGTTTATGTACCGTGTCAGGTAATAGATGCTCTACCTGCTCAATTGAAGTCATCCACTGTTCTGTGTCAACCTTCACGTTACTGACCGAATCACGCCCCTCAAAGCGTCCATGCAGCTTCAGCTTCACGATATCGCCTTGGGTATCCGGTAAATAGGTGTGGTTAACCTCATCCCAGTCATGATCTTCTCCCGCAATCCAGAAGACGGGTACAACCGGGCGCTGTAATCTAGTCTCAGCTTCACGCGCAGCTGCTACTACACTGGCTGCTTTGTAAATAACGAACAAGGGTCCTGTCAACAATCCACTCTGTTGACCCCCTGTGACTACCAGCGCATTCTCGTCAGCTAAACGATCGAGTGATCGTTGCACAGCATCATCAGGGTTTAATCGCTTATTATATATACGTAGATATTCTACTAAGTCCTGACGGTTAATACGTGTGTCTTCCGATTGGTCGAGCCATTCGGCACGTCTGTCCAGTTCAGATTCCCAGTGAATGTCATACTCATAAAGGCCACGCGCAGCATCACGTGAACAGATGTAGTCTTCTGCAAGCCGTGATCCGCTGCGGAGCGCCTCTGTAACACCTTTCATGAGGTCTGCCTCCTATTCTGCTTCAAAGCCTTTCTTGATTGTACCGAATCCAATGCCTCTTCGTCAAAAGAAAGTCACAAAAACTACAAAAAAACCGCCGAACAAGTCGACGGTTTAAGATACATAGATAAGTCCAGTTACAATTGGTTTATACGTAAGGCTCTGAAACCCAATGACCTTTGGAAACTTCAATTAATTGAGCATTTTCCAGGTTATAAGGATCGTTTACAGGGCCACTACCTGCATTCTGGATTGGGCCAGCTTGCTCATCCGGCAACAAAATACGACGTTTGTTTGCTTCAACTTCCGGATCAGGTACCGGAATTGCTGACAGCAACGTTTTCGTGTATGGATGGATCGGATTAGCATATAGCTCTTCACTTTCAGCAAGCTCAACCACTTTACCCATATACATAACCGCTACGCGGTCACTGATATGTTTAACCATGGACAAGTCATGCGCAATAAAGAGATATGTCAAGCCAAGACGTTGTTGGAGCTCTTCCAACAGTTTAACGACTTGTGCTTGGATCGATACATCCAATGCAGACAATGGCTCGTCACAGATGATGAATTTAGGGTCTACAGCCAAGGCACGGGCAATCCCGATCCGTTGTCTTTGACCACCAGAGAATTCATGTGGGTAACGAAGCGCATGGCTAGGATTCAAGCCTACCAGATCAAGCAGCTCTTCAACCCGTTTTTTACGCTCAGCCCGGCTGGAAGCCAAACCGTGGATATCTAGGGATTCACCGATAATATCCATAACGTTAAAACGAGGGTTCAAGGATGCATATGGATCTTGGAAGATCATCTGCATATCTTTACGCATTTCTTTCATCTTACGCGGAGACAGCTTGTAGATATCTGTTCCGTTAAAGTTAACACTTCCGCCAGTTGGTTCATAAAGGCGCAGAATAGTACGACCTGTTGTAGATTTACCACAACCAGATTCGCCTACAACACCAAGTGTTTCGCCTTCAAAAATATCAAAGCTAACATCATTAACCGCCTTAAGAATGTTACCTTTACCCAAATTGAAGTATTGTTTCAAGTTCTTCACTTGAACTAGCGGCTTGTTGGCACCTTTGATAATACCAGCCGGTGCAGGTTTTTCTTTCTTAGGCTCATCCAAGCGTGGTAGAGCGTTCAACAACTTGATCGTGTATGGATGTTGAGGATTGCTAAAGATTTCGGCAGTTGTTCCTGTCTCAACCACTTCGCCTTCCTTCATAACTACGACACGGTCACACATACCAGCAACTACACCAAGGTCATGGGTAATCAGCATGATCGATGTTCCGAGCTTTTGTTGCATATCCTTCATAACGTCCAGAATCTGCGCCTGAATCGTTACGTCGAGTGCTGTTGTTGGCTCATCCGCGATAAGAAGAGATGGACGGCACGCCAGCGCGATCGCGATCATCGCACGTTGACGCATACCACCAGAGAATTGGTGTGGATAATGATTCATGCGAATAGCCGCATTTTTGATTCCCACGAGCTCCAACATTTCCAGGGCGCGTTTTTCTGCTTCTTTCTTGGACATATTCTGGTGCTTACGCAGAACTTCAGTGATCTGTTTACCTATTTTAATTGTAGGATTCAATGAAGTCATTGGATCTTGGAAGATCATACCGATATCTTTACCACGAATGGCTTCCATTTGTTTGTCTGTTTTATTTAACAGGCTTTGCCCGTGAAAAGTAATTTCTCCACTTTTGACCTTCGAAGGCGGGGAGGGAATCAACTTCATGATCGTTTGGGCGGTAACACTCTTACCACTACCCGATTCACCAACGATCCCCAACGTCTCTCCTTTGCCAAGTTCAAAACTTACATTTTTAACGGCATCAAATTCTCCAGAACGTGTCGTAAAGGACACGCTCAAATCTTTGACTGTTAAAATCGGCTCCATTAATCCCACCTCCTATTTCTATTTACGTAATTTCGGATCGAGTGCATCACGCAGACCGTCACCGAGCAAGTTAAATGCTAGCATTGTGATAACCATCAAACCTGCTGGGAACCACATCCGCCATGGAAACAGTGTCCAACCTGTCAAGGCATCATTGATCATTGAACCTAGTGAAGATCTCGGTGCAGATACACCTAGTCCGAGGAAGCTCAAGAAAGCTTCAGCAAAGATTGCATTTGGAATGGACAATGTCAATGTTACGAGAATTGGACCGATTGCGTTAGGCAGCAAATGACGGAACAATTGACGAGTTGTGCTTGCACCCATCGAACGTGCCGCGAGAATAAAGTCTCTGTTTTTGAGTTGCATAATCTCTCCACGGACAATCCATGACATACTGATCCAGCCCGTAATGGTGAGTGCAATGATAATGGTAGTCAAACTTGGTTCCAATACAACCAACAACAAGATTACTACGAGCATGTAAGGCAAAGAGTAAAGAATTTCGGAAAACTTGTTCATAATTCCATCTACACGTCCACCGTAGAAGCCCATGATTGCCCCATAAATAACACCGATAATAAGGTCAATCAAAGCTGCGGCCAAACCTACAGTAAGGGATACACGTGCACCGACCCATGTTCTTACCCATACATCACGACCAAGCTCGTCCGTTCCGAACCAGTGTTCCGCACTTGGTGGTGAGTTAGAATTGATCAGATCGTTGGAATAGTAATTGTACTGAGTAAACAATGAAGTTGGACCGATTATAGAGAAAATCACGACAAGAATTAAGACACCTAGACTGATCATTGCGGCTTTGTTCGCTGCAAGTCTATACATAGCATCTTTAAAAAGAGATATGCTTTCTTGCGGCTTAACCGCTGCCTGACTGTTCAGGTCAGTGTTAGCCGTTTCATTTTTTTTATTGTTCGTGCCAGACAACGTTATGCCCCCTTCCGGCTTTCCAGCTTAATTCTAGGATCAATTAGCACGTAAGCAATATCTGTGAAGAAACGTGCCAACATCAGGAGAATACCGTAGAAGATCGTAATCCCCATGATCATTGTGTAATCACGGTTTGTGATACTTTCTACGAATACTTTACCAATACCACCAATGTTAAAGATTTGTTCAATAACTACGGAACCTGTAATAATATTTGCTGTCATTGGACCAACATAAGTCACAACAGGAAGAATACCATTACGTACAACATGTCTGAACATAATTGCAGGCCATTTCAGACCTTTAGCTTTCGCTGTTTTGATATAGTCAGCATGAAGTACTTCCAGCATGCTTGAACGCGTCAAACGAGCGATAAAGGCGATCGGAGATGCAGATAGAGCTGCAACCGGGAGCACATAGTCGAGTGGTCCGTCGAAGCCCATTACGTTAAACCATCCGAGTTTGGATGCAAAAATGTATTGCAATAGGGACGCTAACAAGAAGCTTGGTACCGCGATCCCGATAACAGCAAGCACCATCGTGACATCATCAATGAGTTTACGGTGATACACTGCTGCGATCAGACCAAGCAGTACACCCACTATAACGGAGATAATAATTGCGAAGACACCCAGTTTAAGTGACGCTGTAAACGTTTGAGTAATCATGTCGGTTACTTCTTGGTTCAGGTATTTCATAGAAACCCCGAAATCCCCTTGAATAATTCCACCCATGTACTTCAGATATTGAACAAACATAGGCTTGTCTAATCCATACTTCACTTCTAGTAGTGCCCGAATTTCAGGCGTTACTTTTTTCTCGGATGTAAAAGGGTCACCCGGAATGGCCTTCATTAGGAAGAAGGTTGCTGATGCGAGTATGAAAAGCGATAGCAGCATAAATAGCAGTTTTTTCAGCACGTACTTAACCAACCCTTGCACACCTCCAAAAACAATATTTTGTATACAAATCGATTGTAGAATTAGACAACAATAAAGTCCAATCCATTTATCGGAAATTTCAAGAATTATAAGGAAAATCAGTTCACATACAAAAAAATCGGGATATATATGGAATTCCACATATATATCCCGAAGTAATCATATAGACTTCAGAACAACTTATTTCTCTTCCAGATATGCACGAGTGAAGTCAATTGCTCCACTGAAATCAAGTTGTACGCCTTTCAGGTAAGGCTTAGTCAAAGATACGTTAGTGTAGTAGTAGATTGGCATAACAGCCATTTCATCTTGAATCAGGATTTTTTCAGCGTCAGCGAAAGCAGCCATACGAGCAGCTGGATCAGCAGATTTTACAGTGTCTTTAACATCTTTGTCATACTGAGCATTGCTGAACTTGGAATCGTTGTTTGTGTTTCCAGTAGTCCACATTTCCAAGAAGTTGTACGGGTCATTATAGTCTGCAGACCAACCTGCACGAGCAACTTGGAAGTTTTGGTTTTGACGATTATCGAGGAATACGCCCCACTCTTGGTTTTCAGTTTTCACGTCAACGCCAAGATTATTCTTCCACATATCAGCAACTGCAAGAGCAATCTTCTGATGGTTGT
Source organism: Paenibacillus tundrae (assembly GCF_036884255.1). Classification (NCBI taxonomy): domain Bacteria; kingdom Bacillati; phylum Bacillota; class Bacilli; order Caryophanales; family Paenibacillaceae; genus Paenibacillus; species Paenibacillus tundrae. The sequence goes on from NZ_CP145605.1 coordinate 4,527,366, forward strand.
CACTTGTGTTGTAGATCAAAGTGATTGCAGGCAACGTAGTGTAACCTTCTTCTTTCATACCTTCTTCAAGCAATTTTTTAGCTTCTTCTACATTTTCAGTGAAGTAGTCATCTTTGTGCTCATCACGGAACTCGCCGTTTTCACCACGGATACCTGGAGGTACGAAACCGAATGCTGGAATTTGTCCACCTTGAGTTACTTTGTCAACGATTGGTTGACGGTTAATAGACATTGCAAATGCTTTACGGATTTTAACGTTGTTAAATGGAGCTTCATTTACGTTAAATTGGTAGTAGTACGTACTTGCGATACCAGTAGCTTTGAACTCATCTGGCAATTCTGCTTTTACAGAAGGAATTTGGTCAGTTGGGATCTCACCGTTAGGTGCACCAGTGTAATCCAATTGTCCGGATTTGTAAGCTTGCAGTTCAGAAGCACTGCTGCTTGTCAAGGACATATCGATTTGAGTCAATTTAATATCAGATGCTGCATGGTAGCCATCATTTTTCTTAACTACGATTTTTTGACCTTTAGCGTACGTATCCATAGTGAATGGTCCGTTAACGATCATGTTTTTGTAATCTGTGAAGAATTTGTCATTTGTATCAGCAGACTGGTGTACTGGGTAGTACGTGTAGAATGCTGTCAGACCCAAGAAGTAAGGTGTAGGGTTTTCCAAAGTAACTTCAAGCGTATGCTCGTCTGTTGCTTTAACACCTACTTGTGCGAAGTCTGTAACTTTAGTACCTTCGAATGTTTCATCAGAGCTGCGGTTGTAACCTTCAGCGCCTTTGATGTAATACAATTGGTAAGCATAAGGAGAAGCAGTTTCTGGTTTCAATGCACGCTCCCAAGAACGAACAAAGTCTTCAGCAGTGATTGCATCACCGTTGCTCCATTTTGCTTCTGGATTCAGGTTGAAAACATATTTCAATCCATCTTCAGAAATTTTCCAGTCAGTTGCAACGCCAGCTTGTTCTTTACCATCAGCATCGATGCGTACAAGACCTTCATACAAGAATTTCAGAACTGTGTTGGTTTGGCTGTCTTTTGCTTGAGCCGGGTCCAACGTAGGAGGTTCAGCTGTCAGGTTAATTTTCAGCACTTGATCTTTCGCAAGACCATTACTTTCGCTTGCAGAACCAGTATCGGTGTTGTTACCTGTGCCTTCATTTTTCGATCCGCACGCTGCAAGTACGGTACCGAACGCCAAGATCAGCGTCAAAAGGACTAATAGACTTTTCCTTTTCATCTAACACTTTCCCCCTAAATTGATGTGGTTTATGTTTATAGATTATACAACCACCGGTCAAAAAAATCTACATTACTTTTTCAGAAAGTAATGTTTTTTTCACTTTTCGACAAAATCGACACATTTTTTAACCCTTTTGCGTTATGTAACCTCACATCTGTTTCATGAAATATCTAAATAGTCCAAATATAGTAAACAAAACATATCCAAAACTCATCATTACAAATGCCATACGCCAAACTGCCCGGAACATTCGTCCCCCATTCACTTTACCTTTTAGTCGATTTTGCGCTCCTCCTACCAATCCAAGTGCTATTAGTATGAAAATAAGCGTCAAAGAAAAACCAAAATTCGTCTCAAATGTTAAGTTGAATAACGCAGATACAGAGAAAATTAGAAATAGCGTTGTAACATCCATAGCTTTTCGAACCGCAACCCGTTTATCCTTTTTCCAAGCATACATAACCCAATATACAATAATGAAAGGAAAGAAGGGCAATATACTCAACGTGATAAAAAAGCTCATCAATTCACTCCTTCCGGATGCATACCTTTGATTAAATGCAGCAACGCTTCATGCAACGGAGCATTCAGTCCACACTGATGCGCCAAAATTACGATTTGCCCATTGATGGAATCAATCTCAGTACGACGTCCTTCCAGAACATCCGCAAGCATAGAAGAGGTATTTGAGGCTGTCGTCTGGCATACGTTCAACAGTTGTTCCCAAAGATCTGCATCCGCCGTAATTCCGCTTGCTCTGTATACCGTGATTGCCTCATCATAAAGCTGGCGCATAATCGTGGTGCGTTCTTTATTTAGAAGTAATTCGCCATTCGGTATTCGCCAGACGGCCGTAAGTGGGTTAATGACTGCATTGATGATCAACTTCCTATATATCAGCTTATCGATTTGATTCGACACTGTACAGTCAAATCCTGCCTGTTGTATAGTGTGCACCAAACTTATTAGTCCATTCTCTCCCGCTTGTCCTCCATAACGTGGTGAATCCTCATCACTTTGACCAATCCAAGTCTGTCCTTCACCTGCACGGATTACCTCGGTGCCTACTCTTTTGGCTCCTTCTGTAGTGATGGCGTTGTATATAGTAGCTCCTCGCATAGCTTCTTGTAATTTTGCCACATGTCCAATTCCATTTTGGAAACATATGATATTAAGCGGTTCCTTACCCATAGACTTAATGTCATGGATAATCTCATCCATTGCCGTCTGCTTCACCATCAGAAGTAACCAACTCCCAGGTGAATGTGCCCATGTCTCGGCTAAGCTCTTAATGCAATGGGCCTGAATATCCGCTCCGCTTATGGTCAGCACCTCTGCTTCGTTAGGCTCTATAATTTGCAAACCAAGCTTCTTCATGCTGGATGCTTGCTCAGAAGTTCGAGTCCAATAACGTACCTGGTGACCAGCAGCCTGTAGTTTACTTCCGTACAATAATCCAAGTGACCCTGCGCCTATAATGTCAATAATCATATGACACCCTCCTCTCGCCATTCTCCATACCTTAGATTAGATCTATATATCATAGAACAAAACGATTAAACAAAAAACCCGTGCACGTTACCGTATCTAACGGAAATGTGACGGGTTCATTCCTATATCGAAGATTAAGCACGGATCTGTACTACTCAATTCGCTCCAGATTTCCGTTAGCATCCATTTTAAACCGTGTTTTGAGCTCTTCTTCTTCCTCTGACAAAAATGCAAGTCTTCTTGCACGATCCATAATCTGAATCAATGCCTTGTAATCGTCGTTCACTACACGGTAATCGGTTTGAACTTCATTCACTTGCTTCGATAAACGATCATTCTCACAACGAAGCTCATGAAGTTCGTCTTCTTTTTCTCGTAATTCTTTTTCCAGCATTTTGAGCTGACGTCCGTTTTCTTGTACTGTTCCTCTCCATTGACGTAAGAAACGGATCACAGCATCGATGGAGAGAGTCTCTTCCAAGATTCCATCTGACTTATACAAGCTTTCTTCCGTCTCTAATGTAGAGAGTGCAGCCACTTGCGGCCCAAGCAATGCAGGTTGTTTTCTAAGATAACTACGTTTTTGGCGTTGTGCTTTGGCATTGCTGATCGCAGATTCATACTTTTTCCGCACAAAGCTGTTCCAGCGAAATCCGCAAGCGGCAGACGTTCTGCCAATTTTATCGCCTACTTCCTCAAATGCAGCGAGCTGCGTGCTTCCATCCCGAATATGACGTAATGTAACCTCAGCCAAAATCAAATCGTCCTCTGTACTCCAAGCATCCTGTCTCACTGCAGTCATGCTATAATACCCTCCTAACAACATCCTAAAATAACCGTTCACCTTACCGATCTCCCGGCTTGTGAATGAGGTATAAAAGCTGCTTCATTCATTCTTATGCCTCTCATAGAGTTCATAGAATTGATTTCATACTAAAATGTATTTCCACATTTAAGTGTACTCATACGTCACATGTGTAAAAGAAAGCATAATTAAGCCTTTCAAGGCAAAAAAAGAATTCGCTTTCATATCCTATTCTGTTTACACCTTTTTCCTTTCCCGGTATAATGTTGTGTAGACAATCTATGATCGTACATAGAGAGGAGGACTTACCGTGGCACGCATGTTTCGAGTACTCGGGTTCTTCACACTCACGATTGGCCTGATGGCTTTTGCAGGGAATTTGGTCGAGATGGCCTTGCTTTTTTTCCTGCAGACTGCGTTTTTCGTCATTTTGGGATATCTGAAATTCACCGAAAGAACGTACATATTGCTCTTCTGGGGTTATATGATCGTTACCTTCACGGGGTTCAGTTACTGGACCGTATTCCAAATGGATTTGCCGCTCTAATCCGCCAACAGCAAAAAAGCGATCCAGTTTACTCCGGATTGCTTTTTTTGTCGTTTCGAAATCTATGATAACTCAGGTGATTGAAGTATGGTTTAACGCGTTATGTAACCACTAAGGATATTTCACAGGTTTGTTTCATATATTGTTTGAAAGAGAGAAGCCTGTACAATAGATATGACTAAGGAAAGGAGAATGATATTCGTGAAACGTCGGTATAACATCATTGCTCTACTCGTATCCACCCTACTTTTTGTCCAACTTACATCGACTTCCGTTTATGCCGAGCCCTCTCCTGAGGAAACCCGTGAGATATTGCAAAAAAGCTTGTCCATCGTTGAGATCGACCATGAGATTGAACGGATCACACAAAGACAGAATGAATTGGATCAGCAGCAACTTACGTTGACGAGTCAGCTTCAAGAGCAAAAGGAACAAATACATATTCAACAGGAACGGGCAGGTTCAGTTGTACGATCCTATTATACAGGTGAACGTGACAGCCTCCTCATGACCGTCCTTGGTGCCAGATCATTCAAAGATCTATTTATTCTTTATGATTACTATCAGATTATTATCGGCAGAGACCAGGCGGTATTGGATAAGTTTCAGGAGAGATATAGAAGCATGCAGCAAACGTCAACTCGCATCGCTCAAACGAGCCAAGAGCTCAATGAACTTAAATCTAATTTGCAGAATCAACGGGAGCGTGTAATCACATTACAAAAAGAAGTGGATGGGCAGGTAGCGGCTAGCGGAAATGCAGATGCCATTCAGAAGCTAATGAACGAGCTTACGATCTATTGGGAGAATATCGGAATATACGACGTTAAACGGTATTTCAAAGCTTTGGCATCAGCCATGCAAAATCTACCTGACTTTATTCAAAATCAAAATGGTGGAATTTCTACAACGGGAACATCATACACGATTCGGATCGGACAGAATGAGCTTAATCAATTTTTGCGAGAGCAGAATCCTATTTTTAATGATTTTGCATTTCAATTTGAAAAAGATCGAATCACAGCATCAGGCAAACGTGATCAATTGGAGTTAAGCATTGAAGGTCATTATACGGTGGAGAACGAGCCTCAGAATTCCATTCGATTCCATGTCGATAAGCTGGTATTTAATCAATTGGAGCTGCCTGATACAACACGCCGGATGCTGGAAAAGGAATTCGATCTCGGGTTTTATCCACAGAAAATTCTTTCTTTCGTAAAAGCGACAGAAGTATCTACAAGTGAAGGTGTGCTCGAAGTGAAATTAGCTATTTCATTTTGACAAACCTCGTATTTCAACAATACTATTCATGTACTGAATCGCTGAGATCTGACCTTGGATAAATTGCTTTATCTTCTGCTGAACCTTTCCCGTTGGCACATACGTTATTTCAGTTTTGGAAGGTAAAGCGTTTGTAGCCAATAAAGCTTTAATGTCCATTTTTCCAAAAAGAGAAGCCAATTTGCCAGACTGGACATTCATCTGATCTTGTTTAGTTGGCAAATAATGCGCTCGTTGGAACCATTCCAATTGCACAGCGGCGGAAGTCATGCCTTCAATCCACCGACTGGCTCCATCGGTCTCAGAAGAGCCGGTTGTAATGACAAAGCTTCGCGATTTTACTGGCAGTAGAGCTGTAACCGCTATCTGGTTAAATGAACCTGTGTCCCCCACTATTGTCTTATTCTCTTGTAGAAGTCTGGATAGTGACATGACCGTCATCGGGACTATATTTTGTTGAAACGCCTCTGAAGACTCAGCATTCTTCGCGTCCAAATGCAGGTATGGTTGAATCTTCTCTATTAACTGTAACTCCTGTTGGTATTCTCCCTCTAAAAGACTACCTTGTTCCCCATTCATCATGTAGTTCATAGCAAGACCAGGCTCAAAATGATTCAGCCAAGCACTCGTTGCATAGATATCATCACTGTCGATTGATAACAGTTTCGTCCCCGCATTACTTGCCTGCTGTATTAGCTTAATCCACTGATCTTCCCGTTGTGGCAATGTATCTAAACCTGATTTAGTAAGAAATGCAGAACGGGCCGCAAGCACGTAAGTATCAAAATCAAACGGCATTGCCCATTGGTAGCCATTCCATTCAGTCATTTCCCGCAAAGGAATGACAGTTTCTCCAAGTGACTTGGATAACGTAGTCCCATTTAAGGGATACAAGAATCCTCTTTTGGCATAATTCTGAATCTCGGTACCATCTAACAGAATAACATCTCCACTATCTCCAACCGCAAACTCAGATTCAAGCACATTCTCGAATGTGTCCTGCTCCAAATTACGCAACTGTATCTCTACACCAGAGGAATCCGCAACTTGATTAGCAATCGTTTGAAATACAAGAAACTCCTCAGAAGTCATGGAAACAACAATTTCCACAGGTGCATGTTGATCTTCTCCACGGGATGTTTGGTTTGGAAATGTAGTACGATCGGGGTTACCCTCTTCACTTGATTGTGAGCCACCGAAGTCAAAGCTTGGAGAAAGTATAGTTAACGAAAGCAGCAACACTGCAAACAATACGATCTGATGTCTCCGCTTCATTACCTCTCCTCCTCGCTTCCTAATTATTTCCTGCGATGTCCATTGTAACAAATTCATAGGGCTCTTGTCCTAATCTGCCTAAAAACTGTTTTTCTAACTTTTGCATAATTTGAGCATATCGAGTTCTGAACATTATATGATGTTCGGTTTTTTCGCAATAAAAAACCGGCTCTATTGAGCCGGTTATGCTAGAAACATTTTCCGGGAAATAAACCTGCTGTATTCCCATGAATCACAACAAGTCTGCAGCTAATTGAGCAAGCTTGGATCGTTCTCCTTTTTCGAGCATAATGTGTCCACTGATTCCTTCTTGTTTGAATCTCTCTACGATGTATGTTAAACCATTACTTGCAGAATCCAGATAAGGGTGGTCAATCTGCTCAGGGTCGCCCATTAGGATGATTTTACTGCCTTCACCAACCCTTGATACAATCGTCTTCACTTCATGACGGGAAAGATTCTGCGCTTCATCAATGATAATGAATTGTCCTGGGATGGAGCGTCCGCGGATATACGTGAGGGCTTCGACTTGAATACTGCCTAATCCCATTAGGATTTTATCAATATCCCCTGCTTTTTTGGTATCAAACAGAAACTCCAGGTTATCATAGATCGGTTGCATCCACGGGCGTAGCTTCTCTTCTTTCTCGCCAGGTAGATAACCGATATCTTTTCCCATTGGAACTACAGGACGAGCAATCAATAGCTTTTTATATTTATGATCATCTTCCACTTTTAACAAACCTGCCGCAAGTGCCAGTAACGTTTTGCCTGTTCCTGCTTTTCCCGTTATCGTCACAAGAGGGATATCATCATTCAGCAGCAGCTCAAGAGCCATGCGTTGTTGTGCGTTACGTGCACTAATTCCCCACACATTATCATTACTAAGAAAAAGCGGCTCAAGCTTGGTTCCTTCTGTATTTACCTTGAGCAACGCTGATTTATTCGTACCCATCTCATCTTTGAGAATGACAAATTCATTTGGATAGAGTGAATAGGATAGTTGCAATGGTTTGATCGGGAGAAAGCGATAGGTGTAGAACTCATCAATAACGGATGGGTGCACCTTCAAGGCGGTATAACCTGGATACAGTTCACTCAGCCCTGCTGTCCGATCCGATAAGTAATCTTGTGTAACCAAACCAAGTACATCGGCTTTGATCCGAACAAGGACATCTTTACTGACCAGAACGACCTGTCGTTCTACAACCTCTTTTTCATTTTCTTCAATCTGATAATTCACAGCGACAGCCAAAATACGATTATCATTAGATACTTCACCAAACATCTCCTGTACCTTTACGAAACTGCGATGATTCAACTCAACTTTTAGGTTCCCTCCATTGGCAAGAGGCACACCACTATGCAGATGCCCTAACTCACGTAGTCCATCAAGCAACCTTGATACATTGCGGGCATTGCGGCCTATTTCATCGGCATTTCTTTTCTTGGAGTCGATCTCCTCCAGTACAACCGCGGGAATGATTACCTCATGTTCCTCAAAGGCAAATATGGCATTGGGGTCATGCAGAAGCACGTTGGTATCCAATACAAAAATCTTTTTCATTCAATCCCCTCCAAAGCGGCGTCGTTAAAGGCATGGATAAGTGCGATCTTTCAGCAGCGGCATGGACAATCATGCTCCCATACATAAATGTATTCGACTAGGACAAAATAATTGTCAACCATTCTGAAAAACTCTAAGAAAGGATGAACATTTATGAAATTTGGGATATGCGCGCTGCTTCTGATCTTTATACTTACAGGCTGTAACAGTACTTCGCATAACGCTTCGCAGAATGCTTCACAAGATCAGTACAAGATGCATCCAAGAAGTTATGGAGGTAATATTACAACTCAGCAAGATCGGATGAGAGGATCTCATATGCTGGACGCACAAGATGATCTTAGAAACCCTACAGGACTTGAACCAGTTCCTGAAAATACAGGTGAAGTCCATGATACAAACATCGTAGATGATGCACAAACAGGCCGGATGCCTAATGATCAACGAATTCATCACCTCAAAGCACTCGCTAAGCAAGTGGAAGGTGTGGAGGATGCCAATTGTGTCATTCTAGGTAATACTGCTGTAGTTGGTATCGATGTTGATGGCGAGCTTGAGCGTGCACGCGTTGGTACCATTAAATACGCTGTTGCCGAGGCTCTTCGTAAAGACCCTGAGGGTGTAGATTCTATTGTTACGGCAGATGCCGATGTCACTGAACGAATCAAAGAAATTGGTGAGCATATCCGTCAAGGACACCCGATCTCCGGTTTTGCCTCAGAGCTTGCTGATATGGTGGGACGAATCATCCCACAGCTACCAAAAGACGTACAGGTTCGACAAAATCCCGATGAACAAAATGAGCAGCAACCTCAAATGCAACAGCAACAGCAGCAACAACATTCTACAGACAAAAGACAACAAAAAGCCCAGTGATTTCTCACTAGGCTTTTTTCATCGCAGCAAACACCTGCTCATCTAATTTTTCAGCAGCACGCTGATCGTATATTTTGACATATTGAGGCACAGAGGATAGCTGAGCTCCATAAAACAACGCATTTCGCACAGCTTCGATTGAAATGTCGAAACAGCACATATTAAATGGAACATCCTGCAATGGATCTTGGCGTACCGAAGCACGACCGTTAATGGCATACACCATCTCTTCTCCAAATACAGTGACAGTTATCAATGGATTATGGATCATATTCTTCACGAGACGTGAACGATGATCCAGTGCAACACGAAGAGTCGAAGCATTCTCTGCATAAATCCATGAAATCGCAGTAGATGTAGGGCCTCCGAATTCCAAATCAACGGTGTTCAGGAGGACAAATGTCTCATGTTTGAACTGTTGCAAAAGAGATTCAGTTAATTGTGTGACGGCTTCGGACATTCAACCAGCCCCCTAATCTTCTTTAGGCAAGACTTGCTTCACTGCTTAAGTCATTATAGCATACCGCTAAGCTCGCTTCCAATCCCCAAAGAATGAGAGTTATTCTGCTGCTGGAGACGCAGTCACTTTACCGGATAACGTATCCTGCAGAGCTTGCTTTGCATTCGCTAGCTCCGTCTCGTTGATATATACATATGGACTTCTCCACTCACCTGTCACTGGAGTATAGTGTACATCCGATTTAGATATATCCCAATACGTGGAAATGAAATTTTTCATTTGTTCTGATTCCACATCTGTGGTCATATTGTCATCCACTGCACCAATAACCTTACCGATTTTGGTAACACCACCTAGTGACTTCATCTGATCTAACATGGAATTCAACACTTGGTTTTGGCGTTTATTTCGGTCAAAATCGTTGGATTCTTGTGTTTTGGGATCACAATTCGATTTACGGTAACGAACGAAGTCAAGCGCTTCTTTACCATCGAGATGCTGTGGGCCTGCTTTGAGATTAATATCTGTACCATCTGCTTTATCTCGGTAACACATATTTTTATCTACAGTCACATCTACCCCACCAACCGCATTAACGGCATCGCGGAAAGCTTGGAAATTCAAGACGGTTGTATAATTGATGTCCACACCAAGATACTTGCCCATCATTTCTTTCATCTGATCTTCCGCTTTTTTACCGGAGGTTTTCTCCTGTGCCTTAAATCTCGGATAATATGAGTTCAATTTATTCGATTTATATCCATCCAATACAATGCGTGTATCCCGTGGTAGCGACACTATCGTTGCCGTTTTGGTCTCCGGATTCATGGAAGCCACCATCACTACATCGGATAGGTAAGTTCCTGTCTCAGGACGATTATCCGTACCTAAAAGTAGCATCGTAATCGGTTTGGTCTTAGCCGACATCCCTGCAGGTACCGGTTTATCAATACCTGTATCCGCTACTTGGTTGTACACCCAGTAGATATATCCAGCCCCCACCAATATGCCGATGACGAACAAACTGAGTACGATCTTCGCAAATGCTCGCAACCCTTTTTTCTTTTTCTTAGGTTGACCCTTGCCATTCTTCGATCCAGAAGTACTGGATTTCGTCGGTGCCTGTCTCCGTGGAGGTAAGCCGTTCGAATTCATATCTTCAACACCTTTATCACATCTGTTTTTTGTCTAAATAAAAGACAACCGCTTTCCCGAGGGAAAACGGATGGTTTGTACAAGACAACATTTATGAGTTCCGTGCGGAAGCTTCCGCTTTTTTCTTTTGACGACCTTCAATAAAATAGCGCACTCGTACTAACAACATCAAACCAACCGCTACCAGCAAACATTGAATGATGGGAAGCTTATCGATCTGAAAAATAAGAAGCATGAATGTGCCCATCGCCATCAACAGATAGAGGAAAATTTCCTTAACGAGTGGTAACTTCTGACGTACCCGAAACACCTTGTTGTATACGTAAGTTATTAGCACAAAGATGACGATATAGGCTACGATCGGGTGTGATGCGAACCATGCTTGCATGTTAAGGCATCTCCTTTCGTGATCATGCTTGTATAAGTAAATTGGTTGATGAAACAACACTGGAACTTAGAAGTTCATACGAGCATTAGTGGCCGTTCCGGGTTCGGATCGTTCTTTCGATCGCTGTTATCTCCAGATTTTTTGATCCATTTTTGCAATGGGAAATCCGGAGATAAAGGCGAACGCTTTGCTTCTTCAGAATCGATTCCGTTCCCTCCACTACTTATGCTGCATCAACCTAAGTAATAGTTGGAGAACATCAAACGTTAACTTATACATTCTATTTTTTTGTTAGTTAAGATTAAGCGTTATTTTGAGCCATTTTGCGTTGTTTTTCTGCACGCTCACGCTCGGATTTGTTCAGAAGTTTCTTACGAAGACGAATGGATTTCGGCGTGATTTCACAGTATTCGTCATCGTTCAAATATTCAAGCGCCTGTTCCAATGAGAAGATAATCGGCGTTTTAATTTTAACCGTATCATCTTTACCAGCAGAACGAACGTTACTCAGTTGTTTTTCTTTACAGATGTTAACTACGATATCATTGTCACGTGTATGCTCACCAACAATCATACCTTCGTAAATTTCTGTTCCTGGCTCAAGGAAGAGCGTACCACGATCCTCAACACCCATCATTCCGTAGAACGTAGATGTACCCGTTTCAGTTGAGATCAGTACACCTTGGTGACGTCCACCCACTTGACCGGATACCACTGGAGCATAGCTGTCAAATGCATGGTTCATTACGCCATAACCACGAGTCAATGTCAGGAAGTTAGTGCTGTATCCAATCAGACCACGTGCAGGAATCAGGAACTCCAGACGTACTTGACCAGTACCGTTGTTGATCATGTTAACCATCTCTGCTTTACGTGCGCCCAGGCTCTCCATGACGGAACCCATGCTTTCTTCAGGGATATCAATCAACAAACGCTCAAGAGGTTCCATTTTCTTACCGTCGATTTCCTTAACGATAACTTCTGGTTTGGAAACTTGAAGCTCATATCCTTCACGACGCATATTTTCAATCAGGATACCCAAGTGAAGCTCACCACGTCCGGAAACGATAAATGCATCTGGGCTCTCTGTTTCATCAACACGAAGAGATACGTCTGTTTCCAATTCTTTTAACAAACGCTCGCGTAGTTTACGGGAAGTTACCCATTTACCTTCACGACCTGCGAATGGACTGTTGTTTACGAGGAATGTCATTTGCAGTGTTGGCTCATCAATTTTCAGAACCGGCAAAGCTTCAGGGTTGTTCGGGTCAGCAATCGTTTCACCGATGTTGATATCCTTAATACCCGCGATCGCAACGATGTCACCTGCACCAGCTTCCTCTGTCTCAACACGTTTCAGACCTTGGAAACCAAACAGTTTCTCGATACGAGCTGTTTTGCTTTTGCCATCACGCATAATAACAGTAACGGATTGGCCTTGACGAATCACACCGCGGTTTACACGACCGATAGCGATACGTCCGAGGTATTCATTGTAGTCCATCAGAGTTACGAGGAATTGCAGTGGCTCTTCAACGTTCTCTGTTGGATGAGGGATATGACTTACGATGGTATCGTAGATCGCCATCATGTTGTCATCTTGTTTGGCAGGATCGTCTTCCATGCTTGATGTTCCGTTCAATGCGGAAGCATATACGACAGGGAATTCAAGTTGTTGATCGTTGGCACCCAGTTCGATGAACAGGTCAAGTACTTCATCAATAACCTCAGCCGGACGAGCCGCTGGACGGTCGATTTTGTTTACAATAACGATCGGAGTCAGGTTGTGCTCAAGTGCTTTACGAAGTACGAACTTCGTTTGTGGCATACAGCCCTCATAAGCATCAACAACGAGCAAAACGCCGTCAACCATTTTCATGATACGTTCTACTTCACCACCGAAGTCGGCGTGACCAGGTGTATCTACAATGTTGATCAGGAAATCTTTATAAGTTATAGCCGTGTTTTTGGCCAAAATCGTAATACCGCGTTCACGCTCCAAATCGTTGGAGTCCATTGCGCGCTCCTGTACAGTCTCGTGATCACGGAATGTACCGGATTGCTGGAGCAACTTGTCGACGAGTGTCGTTTTCCCGTGGTCGACGTGGGCAATAATCGCAATATTGCGAATGTGTTCTCTTGAATGCATGGTTTGTATCCATATCCTTTCCAATTTCAATTCTTATCTTATCTACTAAACTTCCCGCAAAATCGCAGGTTACTCACAAAATAAGCGTCGGTGATAACCCGACGCATGTCTATATCCCTTATATTATAGTTTATCATAGGTAAAAATCAAGATATTTCGCTTGAAATCAGCACTGAGATTATTACCAGCCCTTACCTCGACGTCCCCGTCCTAGTAATAACCACACTCCGCCTAAGATCAACAGGACAGCAAGTACGTAGACAATCCCCGTCTGAAGCAAGGTAAATCCGAGCAATATGACAGCTACTGCACCTATAATCATTGCAGCAGGTAACACATACTCAGGTCTTCTTCGACGTTCAGCTAGTCCGTATTCTAATAAACCTACAGCAACACCTAGCAGAAGAACCGGCCACAACCTTGCCATCAGACCCACTCCCCATGTGTTCGTTATGCCGAACAACAAGCCGTATACCGTTAAAATTCCCGCAGGAACAAGTGACCATGAAGGCGAGAGTCGTGCATAATACAGCGCATGAAGAGCAATACCCGGCAGAAGGATCAACAACGGCCAGAAATGGCGCCCAATGAATCCAAACACCCCTAGCTTACCGAGCAAAATAATCACACCTGCAACAACTATAAAAATCCCGATTGCTTTTTCATTTCTCATTCTCATTTTCTGCAAGTCACCTCTTAACTGAAAATTGTAAAAACCTTCACACCCACTTGTTAGTTTCTAATTTTCTGTTTAAAAACAAATCAGAGATCAGCATAAATTGCTTGTTTAGTATTATAGTGCAACATAGATGCAACATCATGTCTAAACAATCTCTTTTCGTATCATAATTCAGCCTAGATATTTAACATATTTCTTTTCAGTTTGAGTTGACAGAGTTAGATAAAGAACTTTTTCTCCAATTTCCCGTTTTTATTCAGTTACTTCGATTTCTATAATTATTATACCAAACTAAGCAACGCTTCTGTAAATAAGCTTTGATACGTTTCTAATATATAAATGAAAATAGATAAGAGTATAATGCCCCCTTACAAAATCCATTAAATATAATTTATAACTAACGAACAAAAGGGTTTATATAAATCAAATTTATCATTTTATATATTTTATTTCATTCAACTTCTTTGCAAAAAAATAAACGGCCTTGTTCTATTAGGAACATAGCCGTTTATTTAAAGTATGGATCATACTTATGTAGTACATTAAAGAAATAAGTTGAAAACTATTATCTATTGGATACCGCGATCATAAATAGTTCCTGAATATACCGGATACCAAACACCTCCGCTATAATGTGTTCCTGCATATGTTAAGTAACCTGAATAGGTTCCTTCAACATAATACCAAGTTTGTGGATATGTCATACCTTCTCTATATCCTGGCAAACTATAATTTGTAACTTTAACACCTTTACTATTAGCTAAAGCAATTACTCTTTCTTCAATATTTTTTTTTGAAGTATGAGATTGTAAATCAGATGCAAGCCCTACACCAGGCAAAGATAAGAGCATAGCAGAAGCTCCAAGGATAATAATGGATTTTTTCATAATAAGTACCTCCAAATTTATTTTTTTACTTAATTAGAATATCATATTATCCAAAATATTCAAGGTTTTTTTAAAAAAAAGTATATTATTATATTAATTGTATTAAAAAGAGACAACACCATTAAGATTTTTTTGGAAAATTTCAAAAGATTAATGCCTCTTTTTTATATCAATTCTTCATTGAAAATACTTGGAATAAACATCTATATTTTCTCGCGCTCTACAAACTTATTTGCTCCTCCAACAGCAAGAACCAGACAAGCCATGGCTGCTGGAAGCAGCGTATGTGCTTCGGTTGTCATTCCGTTTAACCACTGCCCAAGCTTCGGATCGTTCATTACCATCTCACCAGCTGTAAAAGCCAAAATTCCAGAACCGACAAACACCAAGATCGGGTATCGCTTCAACAGTCCCACGATTAGACCACTTCCCCATACGACGATAGGAATGCTAATGGCAATACCAATAACGATCAGTGCCAGATCACCTTTGGCTAATGCAGCGATGGCTAGAACGTTATCTAAACTCATGACAAAGTCAGCGATCAAAATCGTTTGAATCGCTTTCCACGTCGTCTTTGCTTCACGAATATGTACCGCATCCTCATCCTGAAGCAATAGCTTCATGGCAATCCAGAACAGCATCAGTCCACCAGCAGCTTGAATGAATGGAATCCCCAGCAATAAAACGGCGGCAAAGGTCAGTACACAGCGTAATACTACCGCTCCAAATGCCCCCCACCACACGGCTTGTTTACGCTGCCTCACAGGTAAATCCTTACTTGCAAGTGCAATAACAACAGCATTATCTCCACTCAAAACCAGATTGATCATTAATATTTCAGTCAACAGCCATAAAGTATCCATAATCATCCCCCCACTCTAACTTGTATGTCAAAGTTGTCCATGCTATTCTTATCGATTGAACAAGCTTATTTTAGACAGGCATGTAAATGAAGGAGTGACAGCAATGGACATATTTAGCGCTGTTTTTTGGATTGCTTTAGTTAAAATTGTATTTATTGATCTCATGTTAGCTGGGGACAATGCCATCGTCATTGGTTTAGCTGCACGTAATCTTCATCCCTCCGTGCAGAAAAAAGCGATCCTATACGGAACAGTAGGTGCACTCCTTATACGAATTGTAGCAACCGTTGTTGTACTCTGGCTCCTTAAAGTGCCTTGGTTGCTCCTAGCTGGAGGCGTGCTTCTCGTCTGGATTGCCTATAAATTGTTAGCGGATCAAGGAGAAGAGCACAGCGATATCCAAGCAGGTAACTCGCTGTGGGTTGCAGTACGCACCATTGTTATCGCAGATGCAGCCATGGGGCTGGATAATGTCATTGCTGTCGCGGGCGCAGCCGAGCAGCATCTCCTACTCGTTATCCTAGGACTTCTTATTAGCGTACCTATTATCGTGTGGGGCAGTACGCTGTTCATTAAGCTGATTAATCGTTTTCCATGGATTATTTATCTTGGAGCTATCGTGTTAGGCTACACGGCTACCAATATGATTACGGAAGAGCATCAGCTTGTGCCTTTCTTCACCGAGCATCCGGCACTGCGAATATTGTTCATTGTTCTAGTCGTTGCCGGCATCGTATTGGCAGGTTATCGAAAACGTGTAAATCATGATAAAGCAGTCAAAAAGCATGAGCGCTCTTATTCGTAAGAAGAGTATATAAATATAAATGGTTTAAAAAAAGGACTGGCCGATGATTGTCGACTAGTCCTTTTTGTGTTTAACTTTGTCATATTTTAAGATGCGGGTAAACATATTCCTTGTTATGTCTTTCCATCCACTTGAGGTCACTATGAGGATTAAATGACGAATTGATTAAAACCAGTCTTCTTTGATTTCAGAGTCGTCACTAGAACTTGCTCCAGTGACAGATTCACCTGCATGTAACACAATCGTTTCGGTCTGTAGTACAGCTTCGTCGACCCATGCAGTCAGATGACTCATCGTTGCCTCAATTTTATCCACAATGCGGAGATTAGGATTCGTCGTTGGCGATTTGGGCACAAACAGAGTACAGCAGTCCTCATAAGGCAAAATGGAGATATCGTACGTTCCAATTTGCTTGGACAGCGTAATAATTTCTTGTTTGTCCATCATAACTAGCGGTCGCAGCAACGGCAGATCCGTTGCACGTCCAATCACGTTCATGCTGGGAAGTGTCTGACTGGCTACTTGACCTAAGCTATCGCCTGTAATCAATGCAAGCGCCCGTTCACGTTCAGCCAGTTTGGTTGCAATCCGCAACATAGAGCGCCGCATCAGCGTAATGATTAAGTTGTCCTGTCCGAGCTGCGTGAATGCCGTTTGTATCTCGGTAAACGGAACAAGATGCAGCTTAATCGTTCCCGCATGATCCGCCAGTGCACGGGCGAGGTCAATAACTTTCTCCTTGGCACGCTGACTTGTGAACGGATAGCTGTAGAAGTGTACACATTCTACTTCGAGTCCACGACGCATCGAAGACCAAGCGGCTACAGGACTATCGATACCACCGGACAACAAAAGCATGGCCTTTCCGTTTGTACCTAATGGGAATCCTCCTACAGCAGGTATTACCTCATTGAAAATATAAGTACCCTGCTCACGAATCTCTACGCGCAGCTCAATATCCGGCTCACGCACATCCACGCTAAGATCCTGAAAGGTTCGGAGAATGGGAGATCCCACCAAATGGTTCATCTCATGCGAGGAATGAGGGAACTCTTTCCATACACGGCGAGCATTTACTTTGAAAGTCATACCGCCTTCGAACTCGTGCTTTCTCTCCTCCATAAAAGCAACTGAAGTCTCCACAATGGCATCCCGCTCAGAGGGGGTCACTTTAACCGGACTGATCGACATCACGCCGAAAACCCTTTTTAACACCCGAATCAGATCTGTATAGGATTCATTACCGAGATCTACATACAGGCGACCAAACTCTTTTCGCAAACTCGCACTAGGGTAAGGCTTGAGCAAGGAACGCACTTGAGTAATGATCGTTTTCTCGAAACGTGCACGATTTTTTCCTTTTAACATAAATTCTCCAAAACGGAGAAGTAACATATCGTATTTCATCTGACTTTACATCCGCCTTTCCAACGGGCGCAATTGCGCCATCATCTGATGTATGGCCTGCTTCAGCAGGGTTACATCTTCTTCTGTATGTTCATCACCAAGACTAATGCGTAATCCTCCAGCTGCACAAGCCGCATCTTTGCCCATCGCGAGCAGTATACGACTTGGTTCAGCAGAACGAGAAGAACATGCTGACTGGGTCGATACCGTAACCCCGAGCTGCTCCAATGTATGAAGCACTACTTCGGCTTTCATGCCAGGATATGAGAAATGAATGATATGAGGTGCTCCCTGTTGATCGCTATTCAGCACTAAACCCGGAACTTCCTTAATAAACGCCATGATCTGATCACGATACACCGTCACGCGTTCAGCAAATTGGGGTTGACGCTCTACAGCAAGACGTATCGCCTTCGCCATACCTACGAGCAATGCTACATTTTCCGTCCCTGCTCTCATCCCGTTCTCCTGTGAACCCCCGGATAATAGTGGAGTCAGTTCAATCCCACTGCGCACGTACAAGAGTCCAGCTCCTTTAGGGCCGCGAAATTTATGAGCAGACAAGCTATATAGGTCGGCATACCAGGAAGCAGGCTTAGCCTCCAGCTTTCCAACGCCCTGCACACCGTCTACATGAAACAAAACACGGGGAGCTTCTTTCTTGAGTCGTTTACCGATCTCAGCAATCGGGTGAATAGCACCTGTCTCATTGTTGACATGCATTAAGCTTATAAGGACAGTATCCGGTCTTAACGCTTCGATAACCTGCTGCGCAGTAACCCTCCCAAGTGAGTCTACAGGAATCCATGTAACGTCCCATCCCCACTGTTGCAATTGGAGGAAGCTCTCATACACTGATGCATGTTCGGTAGCCGTGGTAATGATGTGTTTGCCTCGTGATTGGTAGCGTAATGCTGCCCCCTTAATCGCGAGATTGTTGCTTTCCGTTGCACCCGAGGTGAAAATGATCTCTTCAGGCCTAACCCCGATTGCTGTAGCACAACCAGCTCTCGCTCGCCGTAATAGTTGGTGTGCTCGCTCACCATAGCCATGGATGGATGAAGGATTACCATACTGAGCCTCCATCACTTCAGCTATAGTTCGTACGACATCTGGATCTGGAGGCGTCGTCGCTGCATAATCAAAATATTTCAAAACGAGGTTAAACCTCCTTATCGTCTGCACTCAAACTTCATGATTCTACAGTGAGCATTGTAACATGATACCGCTCCAACACAAAAAGACCAAACAGAAACAGGTAGAAACGCCCCTTCAAGTTCCTGAATTGATCTTTTGGCTGGACTCACTGTATATGCATTTCATTCAAAAGTTATAGCGTATATTTTGCTTGCGCCTTCTCTACCTTTGCGATATAAGCTTGCGTCTCGGTAGGCAGAAGCTTCAGTGCATTCATCAGTTCAGTGTCATTGGATACGCCCAAGCGTGATACACGTCCAGGTCCTGCATTGTACGCGGCGAGAGCCATCTTCACTTCTCCACCAAAACGTTGAAGCTGAAGAGAAAGATACTTCGTTCCCCCATCAATATTCTGCGCAGGGTCGAATGAATTGCTTACTCCGAGGCCAGCAGCCGTTCCGTCCATCAATTGCATTAAGCCTTTGGCTCCTGCTGAGGAAACAACGTTTGGATTAAAATTGGATTCTGTATCGATCACGGCCTTGATTAACGACTCAGGCACGCCATACTTGGCACTCGCTGCCGCAATTAAGGAATCATAATCGGTAGGTACAGTCTCTTCCCCATTCGTTGACACTGCATCCAACAGAGACGTAAGAGATACAGATGGACTGCTGCTTGTAGAAGCGGTTAAAGGTGTACCCGAATCTGAACTGTACTGGCTGCCCAATTGCAACCATAATAACCCGTCATTGGATCGTTTGGACAAACCAAGAGATGCTGAAGATGCCTCGCTACTGCTAGTCCCCCGGTTTCCAGTGCCTAATAGCCCGTCCATCATATTAGCAAAATCTACAGAGGAATTGACCGCTCCGGCTGACCCGCTTGATGGATTGGCAACGTTGGACAATTGCAGTTCAAGCAACTGCCGTGACCCACTGGGATCAATCTGCATGTGTATATCCACTCCCGTAATTTAAAACTATATTCTGCCTTTATTCTACATCGTTTTACATGAATCTGCCATCATTTTCAAAAAAATAAACACAGATATACTCTCTTTTGCACATAGACGAAAAAAACCTTCTCCATTCCCCGAATAGGGAACAGAAAAGGTCATCATATTAAAGTACTGTGTTCGTTTAAAGAAGATGCAAGAGGGACGACCCTCTGCTCTTATCGCGCGAAAGGAATCATGAAGAAATAACTGAGTGTAGCTACAATGCCTAGCCCCATAGACCAAGCACCTGCCGTTTTACGGCCGTTTACAAAAGCATAATAACCAAGTACAGCCGCAACGGGTCCAAGCACGATAGACCACATGAACAATGATGCGATCCCTGAGGCCAATCCAACATAGCCCGCAACCCTGCCTGTAGACTCCATCACTGCATCTGCCTCATGATTTTCCTGCGTACTTACGGGACGTTCAGAACGCTCCGTATGCACAGCCGTTGGGGGAGCAACCTCGGCACCATATTCTTCCCGATGTTCACGTCTTGGATAATCAACGCGTTCACGAGACTTCTTGTCCTCAGATTCAGAGCGCTTAAGCAAAAGATCTTTGTAATCATTTTTCATTACTAAGCACCTCCATTAAGAATGGGAATGACTGCTCATTTGGGTTTGAACGTGTGACAGCATGTGGCAGAGGATGTTCGTGCATGATCGTGATGATCGGAATCAAACGTCTCTCCAGCAAATTCCTCATGTAGGCGGCGGGTAGCATGCTGATCGATATCAATCATGATGGCATCCGCCTGACAGAAGTTATTCTCGCCCCAGTAGTTACAGTTAGAGACACTGCATTTAACGATTGGCTTTTCTTGACTCATTATTTATCACCTCGCACCTATTGTCTCCACGGTAATAATCAGCTATTCCCGTTCAAAATGTCAGATGATGACATGAATTCCCCTCTCGTAGCTATTTAGTGAGAACGCAAAAAAACCGCCAAAATCGGCGGTTTCATTCATTGATATAGTTAGTCTACATGTAGTCTACACTTAGGCGTGGTTACGTTGATTCTGCATCCGACGCTGAGTCAAGTAATCACTCTCATAGAACGCCAAGTCGTCGCGCAATTCTTCATACGTTTTGGAGATCTCAAGAATGACGTCACGCACTGCACGGATAGGCTTGTCACGGAAACGAATTGCATCTTGCCCTGTGTAAGCATATCTGCCGTCTTCAGAGTAACATTCATTTTTGGGATAGAAAAAGCTATTTACACTTTGGTGGTACGTATTATAAAGCGCCTTTTCCGCAAAATCGATATCGAAATTAGCACGACGCAGCACAACGCCAAGTTTTTCGTAAGAAACTTCAGAAAAAACAAGCAAATGACGGAGATCCGAAAGAAATCCTTTGTAGAACGTTGTTGATTCTTCCGTCTGATTCTGATCCAGTTCAGGCAAAGCATTTTCGTTCAAAAATTGTTCAATCCGATCGATAGCAGGTTTTAACTTTTCCCTAGTTGACTCACAAATTTTCTGTACATTGGCTGCTGACATAAAGGTAGCTCCCCCTTAAATAAGTCCTTACATATAGGTAGGTCGGGCGGTGAATTTCACCTGACCTTCAATTCTCAGGTACTATCCTACCATAAAAAGCTGACGAGCGGTATCCCATAATCCAACCGGTGTCTACATGTGTTCGACGATCTTAATTGCAAAATGCTACGCATGGTCTAGATCTGCATAAAAATATCTGCTTTTCCTAACGATAGAACTATGCACGGACAACGATGAGACCTGAGCACGGTTCAGATTATTGTCCCAATTACAGAGGAGGTTATCATCCCGATGTCTAAACCAAAATGGATTAACTGGGTTATTGCTGCAGGTGTAGGAACGCTTGCTCTAACCCTGCTACTACCAACATCCAATCGCACGCTGCCAGAGCATAGTGCATTACCTGATACTCCTCACGTGGAGCAAGGGAATAAACAGCGCCTGAAAGTTCAAGACGTGAAAGCTACGGATCTCCTCACTCGAATGGATGCAAAGCAGCATCTAAGCACCATGTTAGAGAAAACCTCCAGCATGTCAGATTCAGAATTGCGTAAATATGTGCAAGACCTTCAACAATCTCACAAACACATCCATTCTCTCCTGTTCATGGACAATAAATCAGGTTCACAGCGCCATCAGTTCGGCAAAGATCTGCCAAAAGGAAGTAAATTGGAGCAACAACGCTTCGATCATTCTCTTAGCCTAGCCAAAAAAGCCGTTATGAAACGCCAAAGCTTCGAGTCTTCTTCATTTTCCATGGGTAAAGAAAAGTATTTTGTGTTAGGCCAGCCTTCCAAGGATGGCAAGCAAGCCATCATCGCTTTATTCAGCCAAAACGTGCTTAACGCGGTGGAACAGCATCAACGTAAAAATCTACGTATGATTCCTTACCCTCGGGAAGGCAAATTCAAAATTGAATCGGTGCACCCAGATACCTTAAACGAAATTACGGTCAAAACAGGGCATGATAACGCAAATGCCAGCCACTTTTATGAGAATGAAATCGTAATTCGTTTTCGACAGGAGCCGGGCGAACGTGACATGCGCATCATCAAATCTGACTTGCGAACACAGTCTGCTCGCAAATTGGGATACACGTATGTTTTCCGGTCAGAACATATGAATTATGAACAGCTGCATTCCTATTTTGATCGTAAATGGAATCCACTTTATATGGAACCCCACTTCATGTATTTAACCAATGAGACACTGACTGAAAAGGACAATTCGGCGGAGGTCACCGTTCCTAATGATATTTTGTTTACCGATTACCAATGGAACCTGCCTGCAATTGAAACCAACCGAGGGTGGAATATTTCAAAAGGGAACAAGGATGTTATTGTTGCCGTGGTGGATACTGGGGTAGATATCAATCACCCTGATCTCAAAGGAAAGCTGCTTAAGGGATACAATGTGATCGACCCTACTAACGAACCTCTTGATGATGTCGGTCATGGTACGCACGTTGCTGGAATTATCGGGGCGATTGTTAACAACAATGAGGGTGTAGCAGGAATGAGCTGGTACAATAATGTACTTCCGGTAAAAGTTCTGGATAGCTCGGGTTCAGGCACGACTTATGCTGTTGCTGAGGGGATTATCTGGGCAGCAGACCATGGAGCTAAGGTCATTAACATGAGCTTAGGAAACTATGCAGATGCTCAGTTTCTTCATGATGCAATCAAATATGCGTTTGACCGCGATATTGTGCTGATTGCCGCCACAGGCAACGATAATACAGAACGTCCTGGATATCCGGCTGCCTATCCCGAAGTATTCGCTGTATCTGCTACTGACCCTGACATGAATAAAGCTTCCTACTCCAACTATGGCGACTACGTTGATGTTATGGCACCAGGTACCAGCATTGCGAGCACCTATCCTGATAACCAGTATGCTGCATTGTCGGGAACATCCATGGCGAGTCCCCACGTGGCCGCACTTGCAGGATTAATTCGTTCGATCAACCCTGACTTAACGAATACCGAAGTGATGGATCTCATGCGTCAGAGCGTGATTGATCTCGGCGATCCTGGACACGATAAATATTATGGATACGGTCAAGTGGATGTCTACAAAGCGCTTCAAGCCGCATCGAGCAATAGTGCCCCCCTGCAATTCTGGCCACAACATGTGAGACAGCAAATGGACAATACCATGAAGAAATATACGAAGTAGTGTTTATTTATGTTCGACAACAACAAAAGCAGCTGCGCCCCCGGGCGTATGCTGCTTTTTGATATGGTATCAAATTATCATTCCCGGGGGCTTAGGCTGCGCTTAACGTTTACGTGAAGCTGTACGGGATTTGCTTGATTTTTTGGCGGATTTTTTCTTGCCATTGTGGCTGGAAACATAACCTGTTTCTTCTTCTCTTATAACGACTGGGTACATATGGTGAGGAATCGGCACACAGTGGTGCTTCTTGATAACCTCAATCGGATGAATTACAGGTACGATTTGTGGAATGTAGTAGTCTTGCACAACCTGGATAGGATCACAGACAATCGGGCAAACCGGTGGACAGAAATGGTTCATTTCAAAACCAACTCCCTTTCAAGTGATACTATAACGTATTGCATTAGGACGAAAGTGGATTGGATGTATGTCCATTTTTGAGAAATTAAATAAGCGGGAGCCTGTCCGCAGCCGCCCCTCCCTTAAGTGGGGCTTCGTTTGCGATTACATTACATAAGACACGCAGACCTTCACACAATCGTTCCATGTCCGTCACCGTAAAACAAATTCGCAAATTCGAAGTGTCCGGTTCCCTCACATAACAAGCTGAGCCAGGTAAAAAGGAAACGCCTGCAGCCAGCGCGTGCCTATGCAGTTCCCGCATATCTATACCATCGGGCAGTTGCAGCCACAGGTTCAACCCTCCATCTGGTAAGACCCAGAACATCCCTGGTGGTGCATAGGCTTCTAAGACAGCCGACGCTGCGCTCAGTCTAGCATACAGCTCATCTCGAAGCTGGCGGATATACGCGCTATACTGATGCTGAATAAAGGATTGCAACGCTTTTTGAGTTAACAGAGGACTGCCTAGATCTGCAGTCGATTTGGCTGCCACCAGCCGCGTAAGAACACTTCCATCTGCGATAGCACAAGCCACACGACAGCCTGGTGATAATACTTTACTGAATGTTTTGAGGTATACGACATGCCCGGTTGAATCCATTGATTTAATGGAGGCAGGAGGTGGGTCGCGGAAATAAAGATCAGAAAACGGATCATCCTCCAGAATGAGGCAATGGTAGCTTTGAGCCAAATTCAGCAACTGCGCTCGCCTTTGCGCACTCATCGTGATCCCTGTGGGATTATGAAACGTTGGAACGGTATAGATTAACTTCGGCGGATGGGTATCGCATAACCGGGTCAACAGATCGATGCGCATCCCCTCGTCATCCATCGGTACGGTAATAATTTTGGCGCCTCTGCTCGTAAATACATCGATGGCTCCCGTATACGTCGGGGCTTCCATGTAAACCACATCACCAGGCCCTACAAACGTCCGAGCCACCAAATCAATTCCCTGTTGCGTGCCGCTAGTAATTAACATGCGCTCAGGCATCACCTGCGAACCTCTCTCTGCAAAATGATCTGCAAACGTCTGGCGAAGCTCACGGTCTCCTTGGAAAGAACCATACGCAGCCATCCGTTCCGGATGATCTGAGGAGAGACGATACGCACTCTCAATAATCTCCCGTGTAGGCAACAATTCAGGCTGAATAGCAGACATATGGAGTTCATACTGCACTTGTGGAGAAGTATCGAAATGTCGCCAAAGCTGAGCCCGAGGCAAATAATCAACCAATGCCATCTGCCAGTTCCACGGTGTATTTTTCTCCCCGTTTCCTTGCACTGGATACATCTTATCTATATTTTCGCTTCTCTCGGACTCCTGTACTCCCCGCACATAACAACCTTTGCCTTGAGAACACGTAATTAATTGAATCGCTTCAAGCTCCGCATACGCTTTGGACACCGTCACTAAACTTACACCAAGGTCTGAGGTAAGCTTTCGGACGGATGGCAGACGGGTTCCTGGTTCAATAAGCCCAGATCGGATACGATCTGCAAGAGTAAGTGCAATCTGTATGTACAATTTGGTACGACTTCCCCGCTTCAGTTCGATATGCATTGTTCCCGTCCTCCCAACTGTTATGATCTACATTTTACTGTTATACAGTTTCGGTCTATTATAGAATATAACATTACTATAAGTTCGTGTTCAAAGGTTCGTTTTCAGTACGAAGACGATGGAAAATGCTGCAAAACGAACTTTATGAAGCACCTCTATAACAGTGAATAACAGGAGATGAAAACACAATGAATATCCCATGGTCTAAAATGGCACTAAACACACCGTCCTCTGTCGTTCGCGACATGTTGCAGGCAGCGCAAGCTCCGGGCATGATTTCATTAGCTGGAGGTTTACCCGCGCAATCATCATTCCCTCTGGAAGCGATTCGTGTCGCTTATGAAAAAGTATTTGCGTCCGGAGCATCTGCTCTTCAATATGCAGAAACGGAAGGATATCGTCCACTTCGTGCCAAAATCGCGGAGCGCCTCGAATCCAAAGGCATACCCGCTTCTCCAGATCATATGCTACTGACTACAGGATCTCAGCAATCCATTGACCTTGTATGTCGCATCCTGCTTGATCCGGGTGACCGCGTACTGGTTGAATCACCAACCTATCTGGCTGCGCTTCAAGTGATTCATTCCTACCAGGCGATATCGCACGGTGTAAGCTGTGATGACGAAGGAATGCTGCCTGAATCATTAGAAGAACTGCTTCAATTGCATCGTCCAAAATTGGTTTACATCAACCCAACCTTCTCCAATCCTTCGGGTAAAGTGTGGAGCCGTGAAAGACGTCAGAAAGCGGTGGATCTTTGCCGGAAATACGGCGTCCTGATTCTAGAAGATGACCCGTATGGCGAAATTCGTTTTAACCCGGAAGAGCTGGACGCGCCCGCACTTGCAGAATTGGATGCTGCCTATGAAGGACCTTCCAACGTGATCTATACCAGCACCTTCTCCAAAACGGTTGCTCCTGGACTTCGTACAGGCTGGATCCTGGCTGCACCAGATATTGTTAAAATCGCGGCAAGAGCTAAACAGGGTGCCGATCTGCACTCTAGCAGCATCGACCAAAGGGCGCTTCATGCCCTGATGGAGACGTTTGATCTCGATGAGCATATTCGTGGAATTTCCGCTGATTATAAACAGCGCATGGAGAAAATGACTGAGCTGATGACAAAAAAAGCATGGGAAGGCATCTCGTGGAATTCACCACAAGGGGGAATGTTCCTCTGGCTCGAATTACCTGAATCGATGTCTGCCAGCAATCTGTTCACTTATGGCATTCAAGAAAAGGTATGTATTGTTCCTGGTGATTCCTTCTACGCAGGTACGCCTGAGTTGAACCGGATGCGGATTAACTTTACCCACACTGATCCAGATCTGCTCCCTGAGGCTGTAGAACGTATGGATCGCGCCATTAAACGCTGGCATGCTTCAGTACAATCCGATGCTACAGTGACCATGTAAATTCTGATACTGGCATTTATATTGCAATATAAATGCCAGTATTGCTCCCTTATCAATTGCAATGAATAAATGCAAAAAAATGGCGTCAGATTCCGTATAGATCGGATTCTGACGCCATCTCTGTTTATAACACTAAAATTACGCTATGTTCATCATGAGAATTACCATTCACATGAATGAATTCCAAATGACTAGCTGTTGTTGCAGTTAGGAAAGCTTACCGTAAGCCGGGTTCTGTGCTCTTCGTGGTTCATACGGGAACTACCCTCCCACCACAAGCGACAATCATCTATCTAGGCCATACATTGCTGCACAGCTCAAGCGACCAACCTAGACACACCTCGGGCTAAGGCTGCCTCCTCCAAAGAGTCGACTGTGTCCCATTAGGTCTTGCTCCAGATGGGGTTTACCAGGAACGAAGTCACCAGCGTTCCTCGGGGTCTCTTACACCTCGGTTCCATCCTTGCCTGTGCCGGAGAATCCGGCCATCGGCGGTCCATTTCTGTGGCACTATCCTTCAACTCGCGCTGACTGGACGTTATCCAGCATCCTGCCCTGTGGAGCCCGGACTTTCCTCTCGTGGCAACAAGGCCACCAGCGATTGTCTGTCAAGCTTTCCGAAACAACATTACATAGTATACAAGGATTTCAGTTTACAAACAAGCTTAATATTAATGGAAGCATTGGGAACAGGCATGTTTAGAGAAAACGGAATACTTCTGTATTTACCTCTGATGCTGTTACCTGTGTTTCATAACGTTTAAGGTCTAAGCGCTCCCGCAGCCAATCAGCTGTTTTGGGTTTCATAATTTTCTCGGCATTATGTCCAACATCAATGATACACATGCCTGCCATTAATGCATCGTGAGCTGTATGATAATCTATATCCCCAGTTACGATGACATCTGCTCCTTTGAAACGTGCCGTAAGTGTATAACGGCTACCTGAGCCACCAAGAACAGCCGCCTTTTTCACTTTACGGTTCAAGTCTCCCACCACTCGGACGTGAGACACGTTCAGTTGGGTCTTCACGACGTCGACCAGCTCACCGAGTGTCATCGATTGTTTGAGTGGTCCCAAGCGCCCCAGACCAAGCGTACGCCCTTTTAAATCCATAGGGTATAGATCGTATGCTACTTCTTCATAAGGATGTGCCTTCAACATTGCTTGTATAACTTGACTGCGCAGACTTTGGGGCACAATCGTCTCGATACGCATTTCCTCTACACGTTCCATCTGCCCCTGTGTACCAATAAAAGGCTGCGTGCCTTCTCCAGGTACAAATGTACCTGTGCCTTCCGTATTGAAGCTACACTTATTATACTGCCCAATGCTGCCAGCACCAGCTTCTAGAATAGCGTTCAATACTTGTTCATGATGTGTACGAGGAACGAATACCGCCAGCTTGAAAAGATGATCCGTATGTACATCTTCCAGTGACTCTCTGCTATCGATTCCGATCGCTTCCGCCATCCAATCGTTCATACCACCCTCTGCTACGTCTAGGTTCGTATGACTGATGTACACAGCAATATCATGCTTAATCAGCTTTTCGTACAATTTTCCCATAGGTGTATCGGTTGTTAGTGATTTAACTGGACGGAATATAATAGCATGATGCGCAATAATGAGATTGGCACCGATGCGAATTGCTTCCTCGACCACTTCATCAGTGACATCCAATGCAACAAGAACATGTTTAATTTCCTTTTGCAGACTTCCCAGCTGCAGACCGATCCGGTCATCAGGTACAGCTAAATGTTTGGGAGCGAGTTGCTCCATCAATTGAATTACAGCTTGACCTTTGGCAAACATGCCAATACCTCCTTCAAATTCGCAATCAGTCGTTCAACATCCGCAGCCTTCTCTCGAGCAGATTCCTGATCCGATTTCATGATCGACTGTACTACGCCCTGCAGCTTAACGATTTCACTTTCCCATTTGGCGAAAAATACGTCTGTTGGTTGATCTACCAGATATGGCCCCATGCGAAGCAAAATTTCCTCCGTCAACTCTACACCATTTGTGAGGGGACGAGGCTTGTATACTTCTTCATTCGCAATAGGACTACTCGCTTGTGGCATAGCCGTGATAATTTCGTAGATCTTCCCATCTTCCTCGAGCAGTCTCTCCGCTACGACCACCCAGTTGTGAGCTAGAAGCCACCGTCTCAAGATATCCTCGCCTACGTTGGGTTGCAGCACAAGCAGGCTAACCCCTTCTAACTTGGACACACCGCGATCCAGAATGGATGCAATTAATGCTCCGCCCATACCAGCAATTGTAATCACGTCCACTTCACCGGGCTCGATTACATCAAGACCGTCCCCGCGACGAACCGTAATTTTCTCTTGCAGACCTGCATCACTCACTTGTTTCCGCGCTGCTTCATAAGGTCCGGGATTCACTTCACCAGCGATTGCGCTGACAACGTTACCGCTGCGAACAGCTGCTACAGGTAACAACGCATGGTCTGAACCAATATCCGCTAAACGGCTTCCCTCCGGAATTTGTACACGTATTTGCTCTAAACGATTCGAAAGTTTCATGACACACCTACACCATTCATTTAATTTATTGATTTGCATTGAACAACGAAAAGCGATAAAATAAAATCCAATCAAACATTTCAAGGATGAATTACCAAAACCAAGAAATTAAGACGTTCAATTTAAAAATAAAGGAGACCCCGCAGCCGCGTTAGCGTCTTGCGGAAAGTCTCCCAAAGTGTTGTTATTCGAGGAAATCCTTGAGTCGTTTACTGCGACTCGGGTGACGCAACTTACGAAGAGCTTTGGCTTCGATCTGACGAATCCGCTCACGCGTAACGCCAAATACTTTGCCGACTTCTTCGAGTGTTCTCGTCCGTC
Source organism: Paenibacillus tundrae (assembly GCF_036884255.1). Lineage (NCBI taxonomy): Bacteria > Bacillati > Bacillota > Bacilli > Caryophanales > Paenibacillaceae > Paenibacillus > Paenibacillus tundrae. The sequence goes on from NZ_CP145605.1 coordinate 4,557,338, forward strand.
CATCATCGAGACCGAAGCGTAGACGTAGTACATTTTCTTCCCGTTCAGTCAATGTATCCAGAACATCCTCAAGTTGCTCTTTCAACAGTTCATACGCGGCAGCATCAGCAGGAGCCAATGCCTCCTGATCCTCGATGAAATCACCCAGATGGGAATCATCTTCCTCACCAATTGGTGTTTCAAGGGAAACCGGTTCTTGTGCAATCTTCGTAATTTCACGCACTTTCTCAACACTCAGATCCATTTCAGCTGCGATTTCTTCTGGTGTTGGTTCACGCCCAAGCTCTTGTAATAGCTGACGGGATACCCGGATCAGCTTATTAATCGTTTCTACCATGTGTACAGGGATACGAATTGTCCGTGCTTGGTCAGCAATGGCACGAGTAATCGCTTGGCGAATCCACCATGTCGCGTACGTACTGAACTTGTAACCTTTTTTGTGGTCGAACTTCTCAACCGCTTTGATCAGACCCATGTTACCTTCTTGAATCAGATCGAGGAACAACATGCCGCGTCCAACATAACGTTTAGCTATGCTGACAACGAGTCGCAAGTTGGCTTCAGCCAAACGACGCTTGGCTTCCTCGTCCCCATTCTCAATCCGTTTAGCCAGTTCTACCTCATCGTCTGCGGACAATAGCGGGACACGACCAATTTCTTTGAGATACATACGAACAGGGTCATTGATTTTGATGCCTGGCGGCAAGCTCAGATCATCATCAAAGTGGAACTCATCGCCCTCTTCTCTGTTGTTGTTTTCCGAATCCTCGCTCGGACGAAGTGTTACCTCTTCATCATTCTCGTTAACAACATCAATACCAAGATCGCTCAATTGCTCATAGAACTCATCCATTTGCTCTGCATCCTGCTCAAACGGGGAGAGTTTTTCAATAATTTCCTTGTAATTTAGCGAAGCTCTTTTCTTACCTGATTCAATCAATTGATCTTTAACCTGATCCAGCGTCAATTCTGTCTCTAGTTCAGTATGCTGATCATTCGCCATAATTCGACTCCCTCCTCCCTAGAAACATCCAACACACAGACGTTCACTGTCTCTCTAGGGCAATCATTTCAATTGCAATTTGTGCCGCACGTACTGAATCACCTGCACGCTCTGCAGCAATCATTTCTTCTTTCTTCAAGTCGTACTCTTTCTTACGCGGATACTTCAGCACTTCTCTGATGCAATCGTCGAGTACTTGAACACTCCATTCACCCGGACCATCCATCATCGAGATTGAACTGACTGTCTTCTCAAGGCGGTCATCATGCAGCGAAGACATGAAGCGGCTCGTATCCGGCGGTTTGCCTTGCGCATAGTAGGCATATAGATAAGCAGCAATAGCTGCATGATCATCCAAGTTAAAAGCTTCACCAAGATGCTCGTTAACGTACTGTGCAGCCTCGTCGTCCTGAAGCATCCAGGCGAGCAGCTTACGCTCAGCAGCGTGATAAGCCGGCAACAGATTAGGTGTAGGCACCTGCCTATTTTGTTGCCTACCATTATTCCACCTTTTCGAATTATTATCCCCAAACTGCTCGTTATTTTTCATGGCTTCTCGCTCTTCGTTGCACTCCTGCTTCAATGTTTCAAACGAAACGTCGACTTCGGCAGCAAGCTCACGAAGGTAAACTTCCCGTTCTGTTGGGGAAGGCAAAGGCGCAATGAGTTTCACAGCTTCCTTTGAATAAGCGATTTGTCCGCCACCTTCTAGCAGTATATGGTTTTTCTTAAGGTTTATAAGCTTAAATTTTGTTGTCGTTACGGCACCATCTATAATCTGATTCCGGAATCGTTCGCCACCATGCTTGCGAATAAAATCATCCGGGTCAAGCCCTTCGGGAATGAGTGCTACCTTAACTTGCAGCCCCGCTTCCTCAAGAATAGGGAAGTTTTTGAGCGCCGCAGCCTGTCCTGCTCGATCGCCGTCATAACAGATAACGACCTCATCGCACATGCCTTTCAGCATTAAAGCCTGATTCTCGGTAAGTGCGGTTCCCATAGCTGCTATACCGTTCTGGATGTCTTGATCCCAAGCGGAGATAACGTCACCGTATCCTTCGAATAGTATAGCTTGTCTTTGTTTACGAATTGCATTCTTGGCATGATGCAGGTTGTAGAGAACTCGGCTTTTATTGAACAACCGGGTTTCCGGAGAGTTAAGATATTTAGGCTGTCCATCTCCCAAAATGCGACCCGCAAATGCAATTGGCTTACCGCTCCTGCCATTAATCGGGAACATCACTCTGTCACGGAATCGATCGACATAACCTTGACCTTCGTTTCTCTGTGACAGAAGGCCACCCTTCTCCATCTCTTCAAGCGGAAAATTGCGTTTCTCCAAAAATTGAACCACCGTATCCCAGCGATTAGGTGCATAACCGATCTGGAAATGGTCAATCAGCTTGTCATTGAAGCCCCTTGAGCGTAAATAATCCATAGCCGCTTTGCCATGCTCTGTATTTTTCAATAAGAAATGATACAGCTTCGCGGTAAGCTCGTATGCCTCCAGCAGACGCTCAGTCTCCGGATTCACATGAGCAGATTCACGCCCTTGCCAGTCACCCATAGAAATATGGCTTTCTTCTGCCATCGTCTTAACAGCCTCGGGAAAGGATAACCCTTCGATTTCCATCCTAAATTTGATGGCATTTCCACCCGTGCCACAGCCGTAGCAATAGAAAATTTGTTTCTCTGGTGTAACTGTAAACGAAGGCGTCTTCTCAGAATGAAAAGGGCAGAGGCCTTTCATATATTTCCCCTGCTTGGTCAGATGCACAAATCGGCTCACCGTATCGACAATATCATTCTGCTGTAACACCGATTCAATAATACTTTCGGGTATACCGCCTTGTCCGGTACTCATCTCTGGCCACCTTCATCTCTTTAGCACGTAAATATAATTCGATAAACTTACACATTCTCCTGCAAATCTTTTAAAAGTTTTGTCAGTTTATGTTGAAATATTTCACGATCCTGCTCTGTGAAAGGCTTTGGCCCTTTCCCATAGTGACCTCTTTTTCGCGCTTTAGCCGCAGTGTGGCGGGAATCAAGCATGAAATCAATGTCACGATCGTTAAACTCACGACCACGAAATGATAAAACATAACAACGCTTGCCTAACGCGAGCGCAGCCAAACCATAATCCTGTGTAATGACCACATCGCAAGGCTTAATATGATTAGCAATATATAGGTCAGCGCTTTGGTCACTACGATCTACCTGCACCGTTCGTACCCCTTCTCCACCTTGAAGCAGATGGTCAAAAGAAGACACCAGCAGCACAGGAATTTTGAAACGGCGAGCCGTTTCCGCAATCTCGGCCTTAACCGGGCAAGCATCGCCATCCACAACAATGTGGCGTACATTCAACTCACTCAATCCCAGACCACCCAGCTTCATAAAGTTCGCATGTTGTCATCATGTCTAGATGCAAAATGCACAAAATAAACTGCATATTGTTATATACGACCTTAGTTAGGCGAAATCCTTCTGACGAGTCAACGTAAATCAAAGGCTAAAATACGGAACAGGTGTTTAAAATAAATTTCACAACCCGTTCCGTATATTTATACCCTGTTATATCCCGCTTTAATACTGAAATTGTGCTTTGTCTCTGAACCACTTGGTCTAAGCGCTCAGAAGTAGAATTACCACACTAATTTAGAGAAATCAGCGAATTGTTTCAGGTCACGATCAATTGTGGCAAGGAGCGCCAAACGGTTAGCACGTACAGCTTCATCCTCCGCCATTACCATAACGGAATCAAAGAATACGGTAATTGCCTCTTTCCAAGCTGAAGCAATGGCAAGAGCCTCTGCAGCGGCATGTTTAGACAATGCTTGGCGATACTCTTCACTCGTTTTGCTCCAAGCTTCATGCAGCTGGCGTTCTCCTTCTTCTACGAACAATTCAGGATGAACAGAAGCATTGGATGCTTTGGCAGCCAAATTCCCCACACGGTTGAACGATTCAACCGTTGTTTTGAATACATCTCCGGTTTGAACAGCCGCCATCAACGCTTCACCCTTAGGGACAATAGCACTAATATCATCGAAGCCAGAAGAGATCACTGCATCAACCACATCGTATCTCACCGTATCGGATAGCAATTTTTTCACACGAAGCCCGAAGAAGTCCTGCAAGTCTTTACGCACTTCCTCGTCTGCACGTTTCAACAGATTCATCTGAGCGTGTACTTCAAGTGCAACTCCGAATACGTCTGACAATGTCAACGGAAGCTGATGATCAAGCAGAATCTGCACGATTCCTGCAGCCTGACGACGAAGCGCGTACGGATCTTGCGAACCTGTTGGAATGATGTTGATGGAGAAACAGCCTACAATCGTGTCCATTTTGTCCGCAGCGCTCACAATCGCACCGATCAGTGAAGCCGGAGATTGATCTCCAGCAAAACGTGGCTGATAGTGTTCAAATACGGCTTTGGCCACATCTTCTTTTTCGTTAGCTTTGCGTGCGTAATCCTCACCCATAACACCTTGCAATTCTGGGAACTCACCAACCATCAGGGTAACGAGATCGAATTTGCAGATATCCGCAGCACGGCTAACCGATTCCGCTACTGCATTCGACACCTGCAGCTTAGCTGCCAGAGCATCTGCAATTTTGCGAATACGGCGAACTTTATCACCAACAGTACCTAGCTCTTCCTGGAACACGATTGTTTCCAGCTTAGATAGTGCGTCTTTGATCTCTAGCTTTTGATCTTCTTCATAGAAGAATTTCGCATCCGAAAGTCTTGCACGCAATACTTTTTCGTTCCCTTTGGCAATGACCTCCAGTGAATCCGCACCACCATTACGAACGGTAACGAAATATGGAAGCAATTGTCCCTCACTGTCAAGCACAGGGAAGTAACGTTGGTGCTCTCTCATAGATGTAATCAGAACATCCTGAGGAATATTTAAGAATGAAGAGTCGAATGTGCCAAATAGCACGGTTGGCGTCTCAACTAAGAAGAGTACTTCTTCAAGAAGATCTTCTTTGATGCCAATACTCCATTTTTTTTCAGCAGCGAGCGCTTCGATCTGGGAGACAATCATCTGTTCACGTTCAGCGATGTCTATAATGACATGCTCAGAACGAAGAGTCTCTACGTAAGAAGAAGCACTGCTAATTACGGTATCCTTACCCAAGAAGCGATGTCCACGAGTAACATTTCCAGACTGCACACCTGCTACTTCAAGCTCAATGACTTCACTACCGAACAATGCAACAATCCAACGAATTGGACGGACAAATTTGAAATCGTAGGAAGCCCAACGCATGAATTTAGGGAACGTCATCGCATGCAGGATAGACAACAGGCCTTCACCGATTACAGAGGAGGTTTCCACCCCTTTACTGCTCTTCGTTGCATAGATGTACTCTACGCCACCAAGTTCCTTAAATGTGAATTGTTCTGGGTCTACACCCTGGCTACGAGCAAAACCTAAAGCTGCTTTGCTCCAGTTACCGCTCTCGTCCAATGCAATTTTACGCGAAGGTCCCTTGACTTCTTCCTCCACGTCCTCTTGCTTCTCAGCTACTCCTTGAATCAATACAGCCAATCTGCGTGGCGTTGCATAGGCATTCACTTCACCGTAAGTAATACGAGATGCGTCCAACCATTTCACAACACGCTCCTGTAACTGCTCTATCGCACCGCGCATGAAACGAGCTGGGACTTCTTCAAGACCAATTTCAAATAATAGATCCTTAGACATGCTCAGCTCCCCCTTTCTTAATCAGCGGGAAGCCAAGCTTCTCACGCTCTTCCATGTATGTGGCAGCCACTTGCCGAGCTAGATTACGAACACGTGTGATGTAACCTGTACGTTCTGTTACACTGATGGCGCCTCGAGCATCCAGCAAATTGAACGTATGTGAACATTTCAGCACATAGTCATATGCAGGGAATACCAGGTTTTGTGCCATTGCTTTATTTGCTTCTTCTTCATGCATGTTGAAAAGCGTAAATAACATTTTCACGTCTGATACTTCAAATGTATATTTAGAATGCTCGAACTCTGGTTGACGGAATACATCACCATAGGTAATGCCTTCAACCCATTCCAGATCAAACACGTTTTCTTTATCTTGAATGTAAGAAGCAAGTCGCTCCATACCATACGTAATCTCAACAGCAACCGGATTCGTCTCGATTCCGCCTACCTGTTGGAAATACGTAAATTGGGTTATTTCCATACCATCCAGCCATACTTCCCAACCCAAACCTGCGCAACCAAGAGACGGATTCTCCCAGTTGTCTTCAACAAACCGAATGTCATGTTTGAGCGGATCAATACCTAGACGCTTCAAGCTCTCCAAATAAATCTCTTGAATATTGTCTGGAGAAGGTTTGATAATGACTTGGAATTGATGATGCTGATACAGACGGTTTGGATTTTCACCATAACGTCCATCCGATGGGCGACGGGAAGGCTCCACATAAGCTACTTTCCACGGCTCAGGTCCAAGTGAACGCAAAAAGGTCATTGGGTTCATCGTACCTGCCCCTTTTTCCGTATCATACGGCTGGACAATAATACAATTGTGCTCAGCCCAGAATTGTTGCAGCGTTAAAATCATCTGCTGAAAATTCATAATCATGCTCCTTTTCAATGGTTTGTTGGCAAGCTAGAACGGTTTAGAAAATAAAAAGCCCCCGTCCTACGCCTGTTATCCAGACGTAGGGACGAGAGCTATTCCCGCGGTTCCACCCTACTTGGCTCAAGGATTACAGGATAACCTGCTAAACTTAAGCCCACTTTTCCGTGTCCATTCATGCTCCCGAGTGCCCTTTCATAGACCAATTCATCCAGGCTTCCACCATCCCCGGCTCGCTCTATTATGATATTAGAGCTAATGCCCTCAATCATAAATTATAGAATCCTGTCTACTACTCTCTCGTTCAATGCATGTCTCCAAAAGAGAAATTATAGTTCATCATATATAAAAATAAGAATGAAGTCAAGTTGAATTTCATCACTTCTACAAACAACTCAAATCCCGTACTTCTCCATTTGATCGAGAAAAGAACGGGACTTCAAATTCAAACCTAATTGGTGATCCATAAACGCGCGCATGATTTTTTTGAGCTCAGCTCGTGTTCCTTCGCTTACAGATATGTTACCCAGCCGTTGCAGATCAAACTGTGCAAACAATCTCAGCAATTTTAGCGCCTTAGGGCTTACAGACATAGCAGGCGGATCAAAATGCTTACATGCACGGCATAAGACGCCCCCAAGTCTAGGACTCACGAACAATTGCTCATCTGGTCGTTCCTGACCACAAGAGATACATTCATCCAGTGCAGGCCCGTAACCAGCCGATTGCAAAATTTTCATTTCGTATAAACTAGTCATGACGACTGGATCCTTATCTTCCTTTAATGCTTGGAGACAGGCTTTTAGTTGTTTAAACCAGAAGGTACCTGTCTCCTCATCCTGTAGCACGCGATCAAGCAGCTCACACGCATAAGATGCATATGCAGCTTTGACCAGATCCTCACGCAGCTCATGGTATGACTCAATAATTTCGCCTGCATTCAAGTTTCCCAAGCCCGTGTTCCGAAAGTAAACGTACTGACCGAACGTAAACGGCTGCACAAGTGCAGCATGTCGACTTTTGGGCTTTTTGGCACCACGGACAAGTACACCTACTTTTCCGCCGCTTTCGGTGCAAAGCGTAATAATTTTGTTTCCCTCGCCATAGTCCATGCTGCGGATGACAATCCCTTCCACCCTGTATAGCATGCCTCGTCACCTAACCATTCTCGAATCCGCCAATCAATGCTCGGCTTCTTCATCTTCAATCACTTCCCCTGCAATATCCGACTCTTGCTCCAATGAGCTGCATGCCTCGGCGTACAGTAAGTAGGATTCTACATCCCCCGTCATCGCAAAAACCTTCCACGAAAAATCTCGCATCGGAATTTCATCCTCTCTTCGGAAATGACGTGTGCATCTAGAAGATAGGATGGAGTCTTACAAGGTAAACTATGCGTTGCAATTACTGGATACAACTCGGATCACTATTCACGACCAAAACCAAGGTCACGCAACACGCGATCCTGATTTCTCCAGTCCTTTTTCACCTTTACCCACAGATCCATAAAAATTTTGGAGCCTAACAGGTTCTGAATGTCCTGCCTAGCACGTTTACCGACTTCTTTGAGCAAGGCGCCTTGCTTGCCGATAATAATCCCTTTTTGTGAATCACGCTCAACAAAAATAACTGCCGAAATATAGACAACGCCATTATCCTGCACCTTCATGTCCTCAATCGTTACCGCAATGGAGTGTGGCACTTCTTCACGAGTCATTTGCAGAATTTTCTCCCGAATCAGCTCAGCGCAAACGAATTGTTCCGGGTGATCTGTCACCTGATCCTCAGGGTAGTATTGCGGACCTTCTGGCAGATAATTACTGATCTGCTCCAGCAATGTATTCACGTTACTGCCTAGCTTAGCGGATACAGGAACAATCTCAGCAAAATCGTGAAGTTTACGATATTCCTCAATCAAAGGAAGTAACGCTTCAGGTTCAACTTTATCAATCTTGTTCATTACCAAAATGATTGGAGTGCGCACATTTTTTAATTGTTCTGCAATGTAACGATCTCCTCCACCCATGCCCTCAGAAGCATCAATCAGGAATAACGCAGCTTCAACCTCGTGAAGTGTGTTCAGTGCAGTCTGATTCATGTAATCACCTAGTTTGGACTGACGCTTATGGATACCAGGCGTGTCTAGAAATACGATCTGCTGCTGCTCCGAAGTATATACACCATGAATTTTATTACGTGTCGTTTGAGGCTTGTCCGACATAATGGCAATCTTCTGACCAATAACTTGATTCATTAACGTCGATTTACCTACATTGGGGCGTCCAACGATGGCTACAAATCCGGATTTAAATGCTTGTTTTTTCATATGTTCCTCCTCAGGCGCCTAGGCCTGGAATGTAATGGTTTATTTTTGAGACGAATTCAGATCGGATGGCCCAAAAGCATAAGGAATCAATTCTGCAACCGTAGTTTCGCGCAGGTCACCTTTCATGTTTCCAAGAATAACCTTCATGTCTGGTTCGCACAATTCGAACATTACCTGACGGCATACTCCACATGGTGCAATCGGATCATCCGTGTCACCTACAATAGCAATGGCTTTGAAGCTCCGCGGCTGCTGGCCACCTGCAATCGCACTAAAAAGTGCTGTTCGTTCAGCACAGTTTCCAGGCGTATACGCAGCATTTTCAATATTACATCCATGGTGCACATTACCTTCTTGATCAAGCAATGCCGCGCCTACACCGAAATGCGAATAAGGGATGTACGCTTTGGTACGCGCCTTAATCGCTTCCTGCATCAGCAGTCCGTTATCCATACTTATTTCTCTCCCTTAGGTCATATAAAGCTACGCTCTATAAATTAAATTCAAATTCAACTACATCCAAAAAAACGAATGCAATCCTAACCAGTTCAGCACAGGTTCAAAGAATACAACACACCCAATAATGACAGCGAATACCGCAGCCAGAAGTACAGCTCCAGCCGCGGTATCCTTCGCCGCTTTGGCAAGCGGGTGAATATCCGGATGTGCGAGATCAACCGCAGCTTCCACAGCAGTGTTCATTAATTCGGTCACCAGTACCAAAAAAATGGCTGTCAAAACAAACATCCAATCTGTTCTGGAAATTCCGAAAAAAAATCCAGCTGCACACATGATGAGAGCTACTCCTGTATGGACTCTTACATTCCTCTGAGTTCGGAAGCCGTATGCAATTCCTTCCGCTGCATTGCGGAACACTAGACCCCAGGAGCGCCGCTTCATTATCGTGTCAACCCGGCCTGAGCCAATACAGCTTCCTGCTTACCCATCATCTCAGCCTCACTGGCCTCATCCTGATGGTCATAGCCAAGCAGGTGTAAAAATCCGTGGACAAACAGGAAGCCTAGTTCGCGTTCAAAGGAATGCCCGTACTCTTCACTTTGCAGAATGGTACGTGGAACGGAGATGATAATGTCCCCCAGTACATCTGGCATTTCTTCCATTTCCTCATCTTCGTCCAGTTCATAAACGATATCCAGTTCTTCATCCACAGTCTCATTCATCGCGAATGACAATACATCTGTTGGACGGTCGATCCCACGATAATCCCGGTTCAACTCATGGATCTGCTCATCATCTACAAATGTCAGAGCTACTTCTCCTTCAGCAACACCTTCGGCTTCCCCTGCAAGGTTGAGCAATTGCTCCAACATCGCGATCATAGGCTCTGTAATTTCTTTATCCTGTTGTTCATTATTCCATGCCAGGTTAAGACTCATTCTTTCATAACTCCTGTCTACTGATTATTAGAGGTTTTATTCAATTAACCTGCTTCGGGTGAAGTAGGTTTTGGTTTCTTCATTTCCTCTGGATATTCGATCCGGGAGTGGAAAATGCCCATTACCGTTTCTTTCAGAGTTTTGGCAACAATATCAAGTTCCCGCATCGTTAGATCACAATCATTAAACTGATGATCGTCCAATCTACCCTTGATAATCTTCTCAATCATGGACTCCACTTGCTCTACCGTCGGTTTACGCAGCGAACGAACAGCCGCTTCCACACTATCTGCTATACCAACAATCGCAGATTCTTTGGATTGAGCTTTCGGCCCTGGATAACGGAAATCCTCTTCCGTAAAATCAGGCTCGATCCCCGCTTCTTCAGCCTGCCTTAATGCCTTATGGTAGAAGAAGTGAAGGAATGTTGTCCCATGATGCTGTTCCGCTATATCGCGAATCGGTCTGGGCAGCTTGTAATCCTTCTGCATTTCCACTCCATCTCTAGCATGAGCAACGATGATCGACTTACTCAACTTCGGATCAATGGAATCATGAGGATTCTCCATATTATTTTGGTTTTCAATAAAATAAATAGGTCGCTTCGTCTTCCCGATATCATGATAATACGATCCGACACGACAGAGCAGTCCGTTAGCTCCGATCGCTTCAGCCGCAGCCTCTGACAGATTGCCCACCATGACGCTGTGATGATACGTGCCTGGCGTTTCTGTCAACAGTTTGCGTAACAACGGATGATTTGGATTGGATAGCTCCACAAGTTTGAGAGCAGACAAGATGCCAAACGATGTTTCAAAGAATGGCATAAGTCCAATGACAAGTATAGCGGTTAACACACCACCAGCAAAGGCGAAACCTACCCCATACAATGTCGTTGTGCGATTCCAGTCACCTGTGTCGATTAAAGCGAGTGTGAAAACAGCAATGGAGCCAAAGAGACATACCATAATGGCACCCTTTAAGATCGTTGAGCGCTGACTGGCCTTATGGGTGGCAAAAATAGCAACAAAGGAAACCAATACAGCGAAGAAGCCAAATTCGAAGTCAAAAATCTGACCCTGATGTGTATTAAGAATGATACTTGAGAGCATGCCAATGATTATGGAACATACAAAAGCAAGCGAAGTATCCAGTAGCAAAGCAATCAACATCGCACCCACAGCAACCGGTGCAAGGAATCCTACATACGACTGTTCGTTTGTCTGGATGAATGCGGTCACATGCATAACTACAATCGTAATAATGAATATAAGGACAAGCATTAGCAGCTGTGCATTGTTGTATTTAAAATGTGTGCCGCTACATTGCTGAATATACATGAGAATCGCCGCTGATAACAGACAGGACAGCATGAGCAATCCAAGTTGCGGCCAATAATTCACATCATTTTTCAACAAATCATTCTCATCCAGCAGTGCATACATCTCAGGGGTGATTATTTCCCCTTTGGCTACTAGGGTATCTCCTTGCTTGATAAACACGGTTTGCGTGTTCTCACGAGCCTGTACCTTCGCTTCTTTGGTGCCCTCTTCATCGTAGAAACGATTGGACGTTAGAACAAGTCGTCCTAGCTCCTGCACAACCTCACGCTGTGTACGTTTGCTAAGCGAACTGACACTAACCATCTCGGCGACTTTCGCACGAGCCGTTGTTGCATCACTGATCTGATCCGTCATTAGTCTAGAGACAATGTCCCGTGCAACAGATTTCATCTCCTGAATATCATCCGACGTGAGACGAGATATTTTGATATATGTCTCTTCCGGGATCCGGTAGCTTTGCTCCTGTACTACATTTCTGATTTCTTCCAGTAACGTTTCGGAGTATGTACCTGACTTCCGGTTATTGTTGATAAAATTGGACACAAAATCCTTCTGACGCTGCGGAATTTCTTCCCGGTAAATGTCAATCTTATCTTGACTTGATATCTGATCATCCTGATTCAATCGGTCAATACGATCAAGTAATGTCGTCATTAGATTCTCATTGCGCATCTGCACAATTTGATAAATAGGCTGCACACGTTCGGCGGCTTCTTCTTGCGCTTTTAGCGTAGCTTTATTGTTTGGAATCTGCATAGGTGCAGCAATATCCACTTCACTGCGTGTCCCCTCCTGAATATCGTACCGCTCAGGAAGCAGCTTGGGAGCTAGGCTCACGAAGAAGAGAATCACCAGAAACAAAAACAGAAGATAGCGTGCCCACACGCTATACTTCCATCCTGTAGCTCTATTCTGAAAAGATTTGCCTTTTGACAGTTCCTTAGAGGTCACCTTAGACAATCCCTTTCTATTCTTGATTTTCTGCGGCGTGGTTGTATGCAACGATAATTTTCTGAACGAGAGAGTGTCTTACAACATCTTGCTCTGCAAAGAACACAAATCCGATTTCTTCCACTTCATTCAGTATCGCTTTTGCTTCAACTAATCCAGATTTCTTGCCGCGGGGTAAATCAATTTGTGTAACATCGCCGGTAATGACCATTTTGGAGCCAAAACCAAGACGGGTCAAAAACATTTTCATTTGTTCAGGCGTGGTGTTCTGGGCTTCATCCAAAATAATGAATGAATCATCAAGCGTACGTCCACGCATGTATGCCAAAGGTGCAATTTCTATCAACCCTCGCTCTAGCGCTTTTGCTGTCTGCTCTTGTCCCATCACATCATATAATGCATCATACAGCGGACGTAAGTAAGGATCTACCTTCTCTTGCAAATCACCCGGGAGGAAGCCTAGGCTTTCACCAGCCTCAACCGCAGGTCTTGTAAGTACAATCCGCTTCACACTACCTTCCTTGAGCGCTGCTACAGCGAGCACGACCGCCAGATAGGTTTTACCTGTACCTGCAGGACCAATACCAAACACAACGTCCCGTTTCTTAATCGTAGTTACATAGTGCTTCTGTCCAATCGTTTTTACCCGGATCGGCTTCCCTCGGTAGGTCGTTGTAATCTCACCCTTGAACAGGTCAAGAAGCTGGTCTGCACGCAGTTCCTTTGCTAGCTCAATCGCGTATTTAACGTCCCTCTCAGTTAACACATATCCATTACGTACCAATTGCAATAATACATCAAATAACTGTTCTAGCGATTCTACGTTCTGTGCATTCCCGAAGATCACGATCTCCGCTTCACGGGATGAGATCTGAGCAGGAATCTCAGCTTCAATTAATTTCAGAAAAATATCTTGGGGTCCAAACAGAGATTGACCCTCTCCCGCACTTTGGAGGGAGATTCGTATGCTGCGTGTTTGTTCTGACAAATAGCCTCATTCTCCTTGACTATGGACTAGCGGAAGTTCTTCCGCAATACTTTCTTCTACTTCAAATAATACTTTCATATAAACTTTACCATTCTCTTTCTTCTCATGCAAAATTTTTTCACTTATAATTTTAGTTTCTTTCCCATTTTTAGCGATAATATCGTTTCTAGCCCCTTCCAATCCTTTGCTTTTTGCCCATTCCACACTCTGCTGTACTTCATGTGCACGGGTTTCCCGATCTGTCTCCGTTAACCACCCCATAGGAAGAGTAAAGGAGCGCCAAGTGAGCGGATCATGGTTGCTGGATGTTTCATATGAGGTAAAAGGAACTTTACCATACCCCCATAGTTGTACTGCCCATTTCCCAAGCACAATGTAAAATCGCTCTTTGCTCTCACCAGTCATCGTATTGAGCTTTTGTATAAGCGGGACTTCAACTTGATATTCACGCCACACCAAACCCCGAATGTCACCTTTCGCCACCACGTTTTCCGTATTTTCTTCATCTCCGAGTATTCCTGAGATCAGCACTTGTCCTTTTTTCACACGCATGTTTTCCTGTACAACCGGCCGCCCCTGCTCCGCGTAAATCTGAGTGACCACTGCGTCGGACTTACTTATTAGATGTCTAGGGTTCATTAATGGCTCTCGCTTCGGTTGGGCTGACTCTACAACTTGAATAGTAACTTTCGTGCCTTCCTTGGTTACTCCCACCCAAGTTACATCTGGCAGTGTCAACGCAAGCTGTCTAGAGAGCTTGTCCTGGCTGGGAAGACGAAATGACCACTGAAAAGGATATAACCCCTCTTTTTGGGCAGCCGCAAGAATCTCATCTGATGGAATCTTCACATTGCCCTTCACTTCTACATTCCAGACCATAGACGTTAACGCAAACAAAGCTGCAATAAAAAATAACATTCCGCCCAGGAAAAACTTCCTTTTCAATAGTCGGGCAACAAAAAACGGGAACCCTCTGCGATGAGTCACCTTCACTTTGCAGCCTGTCCGTTTCAGTAACGGACGCAGCTTGAAGAAATCAGGCAGCAAGATATTCATATCTGCCCGTCGCCCATCCCTGGCACGCAGGTTCCAAACTCCCAGTCCCTGCACTGCCAGCAAGTTAATTAACCCCTCAATGTCTCCCCCAGTAACCGTGATCCGGACCGCTCCACGCAGTTTGTACAGACTGGGCTGCTTCATCCGTTCCCCTCCGCTCCATTCATATGAATATCTAGAATCGTGCCCTCCACGGCCACCTCATCAGGTAAAATATTACGGATCATCAGCTCAGCTCCTCTAATCTCCAATTCACCTTGGGATAGAGCAAGAACGATTCGATCCGGTGTAAAATGGATGACACCTCGATGATTCTCTATATACAATTGCTTATTGCCAATCAGGGTTAACCGTGGCATATCGTAAAGCACATCCTGCGGCAGATCCAGCACCTCACTAGTCCATCTGCGCAGCTTGCGGCTAATTCGAGTCATTCGAAGGTCTTCCCCCTTCCTCTACAATTCAACTTATGCGGCTAAGCCTGAATATATGAGAACTATGGTAAAGGTTGAGTTGGAAACGGATAAAAGAATTATAAAAACAAAAAAAGAGCCATCATCTGGCTCAAACACTCACCAGAGACGACCCTTTTCCTCATTGTTTTAGAAATGATTACAGCTTGCCCCGAGTCCCAAACGGTTGTTTGGAACGTGGGGAACCTAATACTTCAGCCCATAAAACACCCGTACGAATATCTTCCCTGCGAAGCATAGACTGCCCAGATTCATTCGAGGTTTCATCCCAGCTGGAATCAGAGACAACTGGCGTATTCGCTGATGAAATACGATTCAAACGCTCTTGAATTACACGTTGTTGCTGTTCCATCTGCTTCATTTGCTCTTCAAGAGAATTGCTCATCGCACTCACTGTACTCTGGCCGTCATATTCATCGGATTGCCTAGAATTTGGCGCAGGCTCAGAATACATGGGTTCATAACGATCATCATACGTTTCCGCATCATACCTTCTATCATCATAACGATCATCGTATTGCTCATCGTAACGTGTGTCTCCATGATTAGAAGACCCTGTGGATTGCGTTCTCGTATCCTCAGAAGAGCGTCCATTTCGATCAGAGTCACCACTACCACCAAAGGTAGGCATCCCATTGTTCGGACGCTTTTTGTTCGGATCTACCGATTTGGCGGCTTTTCCGAGGAATGAAAACAACATAAATCCAACAACCGCTACAATATACAGATTGTCAAATACCCAATCTAATAGGCTCATGTGCATTCACCGCCTATCTTCCGTTTTTGGAATCACCCTGATCATTGGAATTGGAGCCTTCACCAGGTTTTCCTAATGTGTTACGCATTTGAGTATCTGCTTCAATATTCTTCAGGTTCATGTAGTCCATAACACCGATTTTACCGCTACGAAGCGCTTCTGACATTGCCAAAGGTACTTGGGATTCGGATTCAACTACACGCGCTCTCATCTCTACTACGCGCGCTTTCATCTCTTGCTCTTGGGCTACGGCCATTGCACGACGCTCTTCAGCTTTTGCTTGGGCAATACGCTTATCTGCTTCTGCTTGTTCCGTTTGCAAGAATGCACCAATGTTTTTACCTACATCTACGTCCGCGATATCAATGGACAAGATTTCAAAAGCGGTACCTGCATCCAAACCTTTAGACAATACTGTACGAGAGATCAGATCTGGATTTTCCAATACGTCTTTGTGTGAATTTGAAGAACCGTTCGTACTTACGATACCTTCGCCGACACGGGCAATAATTGTCTCTTCACCAGCACCACCGACGAGGCGATCAATGTTTGCACGAACTGTAACACGCGCTCTAACTTTAACTTCGATACCATCTTTTGCTACAGCGGATACAATTGGTGTTTCAATTACACGAGGGTTAACGCTCATTTGCACGGCTTGCAATACGTCACGACCCGCAAGGTCGATTGCAGCAGCACGTTCAAACTCCAATGGAATATTAGCACGTTGTGCAGCAATCAACGCATTAACAACGCGGTCTACGTTACCACCAGCAAGGAAGTGACTTTCCAATTGGTTGATATTTAATCCAAGTCCTGCTTTTGTTGCTTTGATCAGCGGATTTACGATCCTGCTAGGTGTTACACGTCTCAATCTCATCGCAACAAGGGTAATAATACCGATCCGTACGCCGGATGCAATTGCTGAGATCCAGAGCATAACCGGGAAAAAGCTGAAGAATACGCTCAGTACGATAATCGCAACTACCGCAACAAGCAATACCGTAATCAAGGTTGGTTCCATAGTCAAAATTCCTCCATTTGCATTTTAAATTTTGTACCAATACACAGCATAACAAACCTGGGTTAACTCTGCTGTTTATTTTGATCCCCCACTCTGGCAACAGCCTCACAGAATGGATATGTACGTTGCCGAAGACCTTATCGGCTCCGGCAATGGAGAAGGTTACACAGGTAGAGCTTGTTGCACGACAATACGAGTACCTTCTGCCTTAATGACGATAATCGGTGTATCAATTGGAATAAAATCACCATCGGATACAACATCGACTCGTTCTCCATTTAGCATGGCGGTTCCAGACGGACGCAGCGGAGTAAGGCTGATTCCTTGCATTCCAATCAGTTCCTTGCGTTCTGTCGCTGATGAGAACCCACGATCAGCAGACAGCTTCTCACTCAATATGAATCGATTCCATATGCCCTTATCCTTAAACAGGATAACAACGATCGCAATAACGACAAGCGCTGCTCCAAAGGCAATACCGAGTGATACAAACGCATCGCTTGTGTCATACGCTGCTCGCACGACACCGGCAACGAGTGCGATAGATCCGAGAATACCCAGTATACCGAAACTAGGTATAAACATCTCGAGTATCATCATGATGAGACCAACAGTAAATAATACCCACGTCTCTGCTCCGGCAAAACCAGCAATATAGTTTCCGGAGAAATACAGCACAAAACATACGATACCAACAATACCAGGAACCCCGAAACCAGGAACGATTAACTCAATGATCACCCCTGCAATACCGAGGAATAAGAGCACAGTCATAACCACAGGGTTTGTAAGGAATGTAGAGATGTTCTCAGCTGTGGTTCTTTCCACCTTAAACACATCATCCTGACTGTATCCTAACCAGGCAGCTGCCTCTTCTGGAGTGTTACTAATATGGTCTGCGTATCCAACTTTTAACGCTTCTTCTGCCGAGAGTGCGATAATTTCACCTTTTTGTTTGGTTTTATTAATCTCTGGCATTTCGACCACCATATTAACATCCGTCATTCCAGCAGCAATTTTGCCATCGCGACCACTTTTTTCGGCCGCTCCTTGCATTTTGCTCTTCCAGAACGCAACGAGTTTTGGATCATCGACATGTTTACCTGTACTGTCCACCATCGCTGCCGCACCAATCATGCTACCTGGCGACATTACGATCTTATCCGCATTCAAGGCCAAAAAACTCCCTGCAGAAGCAGCGTCACCACGCACAAAAGCCAAGGTCTCAATTGGGCTATCTTTAATCATGACTCCCAGTGCCTCCGCAGTATCAACACGTCCTCCCGGCGTATTAATGTCCAGTACAATCAGGCCAGCGTTCATGTTCTCAGCTTCTTTGAAGCCACGCTCCATAAATTTGCCAAGCCCCTGCTCGATTGGTTTATCAACCGGAATAATGTATACGGCGCCGCTCTTCTCAGCCGCATGCGCTGAAGGCGATCCAATCCAAACAGGAAGCAACAGCGTCAGCAGCATCAAGAGCATGAATGGCCCTGTAAGCATCTTCCGGTGCTTTCCCTTCACCAATAATCCCCCCTTTTCCAATATTGTTATACTGTCCAGCTTATGGTTGTTATTACGTACAAATCAACATTTCGTTTCAAAATCTTAAAATTATATTTGAATCTTGCAACAATTGCAACATTTATAATCCATTTTCATGTCGAACATCCAAATTAAAGAAAAAATACGATGCGTTTATTCACGTTTTGTCCATCTGTCATGTCAAACCACAAATCCAATCCCTTCTTCGAAAACTTCTATGCTCGCTCATAGCGATTCACTAAGAGATCCTAACAAAGGAAAAAACACTCCCTGACAAGTCAGGAAGTGTTTATTGATTGCTTTATTGCAGAAATTGTTGAACTGCTTGGTTAACCAGCTTGCCGTCCGCTTTGCCTTTGACTTTCGGCATAAGGGCCGCCATAACTTTCCCCATCTCGGCTTTCGAAGAAGCACCGGTTTCCTGGATGGTCTGCTGTACAATAACTTTAATTTCTTCTTCGGTAAGCTGTTCGGGAAGGTATTGACCGATTATATCAATTTCCGCTTTTGCATTTACCGCGAGGTCTTCACGGCCCAATTTTTCAAATTCTTGGAGGGCATCTTTGCGCTGTTTGATTTCACGACTTAGGATATCAAGCACTTCGTTGTCATCCAAATCTCTTTTCAAATCTATTTCAAGATTCTTGATCGTCGAACGAATCAACCGAATGGTGGAGAGCTTGAACTTGTCCTTGCTCCTCATCGCTTGCTTCATATCTTCGTTCAATCGTTCGCTAAGATTCATGTAGTTAAAATCCTCCTAAAACTTTCTCTTACGAGCAGCCTCGGACTTTTTCTTGCGCTTCACGCTTGGCTTCTCATAATGCTTACGTTTCTTCACCTCAGCCAAGACGCCATCTTTAGCGATGGAACGTTTAAAGCGACGAAGTGCAGCATCAATAGTCTCGTTTTTGCGAACTTTAGTTTCAGACACCAGTTTTCCCTCCCTCCGACCAGACCGTCCAAGAGCAATAACACGGTTCATCACCTTTCATTATAGGCGAAAGGTAATAAACGTGTCAACCTCAACGTAAAATGATCATTTAATTTAAACAAGCAAGATGCCTTACATTGTTCAATAGTGCAAAAAATAACGTTGATTTTCAGCACTTTAACTGTTTATTTGTGCGAATCAGATAGGCTAGTCAAAGCTCCGAGTCTTGTGCCTCCAAGCAGATGATAATGCAGGTGATGCACCGTTTGCTCGCCATCCTGGCCACAGTTATTGATTAATCTGTAACCAGACTCGTCAATGCCTAAGCGTTTTGCTGCTTCCTGTGCAGCCAAATGAACCTGTCCAATCAAGGGCAGATCCTCTGCCGTTACTTCATTCATCGAAGCAATATGTTTCTTAGGAATCACTAACACATGTGTTGGCGCAGCGGGCTGTATGTCATGGAAGACGACAACATGGTCATTCTCCAGCACTTTGTTGGAGGGAATGCTGCCCTCTACAATTTTGCAAAACAAGCAATCCATTGTTCATACCCTCCTTTAAACAGTAATTATGTATACCCTCTTATCATACCGGATGTGCTAAGCAACGTCCAATTTCAAGTGTAATCATGGGGGAATTTTTGTACTATTTAAAATAGTGCCTATTCCAAAGCCATTGGCGGATAACAGATTTCACTTTGGTTGAAAGTTTGGGCGTTGTAAAAGTTTAACTTCTGTACTTGTCCGAATGACACGTGGTCTATTCCATTTGAAGGTAGACAAAAACAGATGGGTTGATACGCATTTCGATTGGCATTGAGGATGCCCAAGATTTATTCGAGGATCTGACTTCTGCCTTAAGTGAATCCCATTTATAAAGGAAAATCATGCCTTTTCAGAAGCAAACCTTCTGTGAGGCATGATTTTGTGGGTATTTGGCTATTCAATATGTTGGATTCCGCAACTGCCGGATGTAGTACTCCTAAAGTAAGAACTAAGTACTGATCATTCGAGGCATCTATTAGCGCAATACACACACGATGCCTATCTATATGCTCCAGAGCGCACCCATCAAATATATGAAAGGTCTTTGCGGCAGATCTATACTAACTCCCGGTCTTAGTAGTACGGTAACAAGGTCAATGCAGTAAGGGCAAACAGCGGGAGTACGAGCCGATTAAATCGTCTACGTCCATAGCCATAATAAGGATATGGCGTCGGATATCCGTAACCCGGGTAAAATCCACGCGCATGTGCTATTGGATAGTTCGCTCCAGGCATTGCATTAGGTGCCCAGTTCGCATGGTGCATCGCTGCTTCTGGCCCAACAGGAACAGCCAAATAGATCATTTCATCATCCACATTTTCCATAATCCCGTCATAGTGACTGCCATCCTGCATCTGCACGCATACGTACCGATGCATGTGCTCTTTACAAATTTTCTTCGCTTCCACCTTTTCCACTTCTTAACGCCTCCCTGATCATTGCTCATCATCACCCTTTCATCGTATTCAGCTCTGGGCGAATTGACACTGCAAGAACAGGTAAAAAA
The DNA here is from genome assembly GCF_036884255.1 of Paenibacillus tundrae. Lineage (NCBI taxonomy): Bacteria > Bacillati > Bacillota > Bacilli > Caryophanales > Paenibacillaceae > Paenibacillus > Paenibacillus tundrae. The sequence continues at coordinate 4,578,297 of NZ_CP145605.1, forward strand.
AAGAAGCACCCCGTGTGTAGCTTCCTAAAGGAAGTCACTGCTTGCGGACGTCTATTCAGGATCATTCCTGATCAAACGTCCGCCGGGGTACTTACATCAAGTTTGTCGGCTTAACTGTAGTATAACAATGCGGTGAACCTGTATCTGTGATGTAACTCACTTTGTGATTGAATGAATTTAGACGTAGATTTATATCTACAATGTTTCCAGAACAACTCGAGAGCCGCCACCAGCCTCACTTGCCGGAATGACAACCAGCTTACGTGCTAGACGTGCCCGCAGTTCAGGTACGTGGCTAATGACACCAACGGCTAGACGATCGTCATGCAATTTCTCCAGTGAGGTTATGACCGTGTCTAACAGTTCAGGATCAAGTGTGCCGAACCCTTCATCCAGGAAAAAGAATTGCAGTGGATACTGCCCTCGAAGCTGAATCTGTGCAGACAACGCCAATGCTAGCGACAGCGAGGTTAAGAAGGTCTCGCCGCCCGACAAGGTGGACACTGGGCGTTTCACCCCACCATTAGCATCATCACATATGACAAACCCACCACCTGAATCAACTTCAAGCGAATATCTCTGTTTGGTTAAGAAGCGTAATCGCTGGGATGCTGCCTGGCTAACCTGCATCAATTGCTCTTCAGCAATGTATTCTACGAAGGCATTCCCGCGGAAAGCAGATTGTAGCTTACTCAGTAGCTCGCCTTCTCGGCTAACGTCCACTCGTTGGTTCTCCAGTTCAGTCCAGCGTACGTGACGTTGTTGAACATCTTCCAAGTCCCGCTCAGTCCGAGCTTTGGCGCTCAGTGCCGCTTCATCCTCAGCCCGTCTCAGCCGTAACTGTTCCGTGCAAGCAATCCACTGTTCCTCAGTCACCTCAGCTCCCGCAAGTTTCTGCTCCAGTTCTCGTAACTGCGATGCCAGCTCACGTTCCTGTTCGCGGTGTTGCTGGATGGCCGCAGCCAGTCGTTCTGCCTCCTCGGAAGCGATGGCTGCCTGCATAACAGCTTCCTCCGAAGTAAATGGTGATTGATCCAGCAGTTGCTTCCAGCGCCCTTGTGCTTGCTGCAGATGCTCGCCAGCAGAGGCAGCGGCTTGATGAGCGATAACGTCTTTCTTCGCCGACTCTTGTTTCAGAGCGTCTGCTTCCTTGAAACGCTGTGCTGCCTCGGTTGCAGATGTTCTTAATCGATTCAGCTGAGCCTGCGCAGCAGCAATCAGGTCTTCTACGCGTTGTTCGCCAACCCATTGCCGTAATCGGTCTTCCTTCTCGGCAAGTTGTTTGCTGTTGCCCTGCCACTCCGTCTGCCACTGGATTAATTGTTTATCCAATTCAACCAGCTTGCGCTGAAGTGATTGAAGGATCTCTTGCTTCTCCTCAAGGAACGTCACGCTTTTGTTCAGACGTTCCTTGATGTCTTCGGCGCGTGCATCGCGCTCCTGCATCGCCTGATATAGGACCTTGGCCTGTTCTGGGGCGATGTCAGGCAGTTCCGCGGCCCAGCGATCGCGCAGCGCTGTCGCTGCCGCCTCGCTCTCGGCCAGCTTGCGCTCCGCCTGGGCGAGCCCGGCACGGCCGGCTTCCTGCGCAGCCGCCGCCTCCATGCGGCGCTGCTGTGCGCTTACGGCCGCCTGCTGCAACGCAGCGGCCTCCGCTTGCAGCGGCGCTGCGGCGTCAGCCAGCGCCCGCGCGGCTTCGCGCAGCGCGGCGGCACGCGTCGCCCAGTCCGCCGAGGAGCGCCCGTTCACGGGCGACGCGGCGGGCTCGGGCTCCGCTGCCGCAGGCGCGGCCTCGGCTGCGGACGGAGCTTCGCCGGCCGCAGCGCCAAGCTGCGTCAGCAGGCTGCGACGTTCGTGCAGCTGCTGGCGCAGCCCAAAGCGCAGCTCCTGCAGCTCCGCGTGCAGGCTGCGCAGCAGTTCCAGGTCCGCATCGTCTGCGTGCGGACCTTCTCCCGCCGGCGTAGCCGGGAGCGGGTGGTGTGCGGAGCCGCACACCGGGCAAGGCTCGCCGTCACGCAGCTCGGCGCGCAAGGCGGAGGAGAGCCGGTGCAGCTCCTGCTCACGCATCGTGCCCCGAAGCTGTTCCTCCGCCCCAGCCAGCAAGCTCTGCTCGCGTCCGATGTCCTGCTCGCATGCAAGCAAGGCTTCAAGACCTGCAGCCGCCTGTTGTATCAATTGCTCACGCTGTATGCTCAGGCGGCTCTCCTCTTCAGTGATCGCCTGCAGCTTATTGGCTCCCTGTGTGGCTGATTGCTGGCTCGCCTCGAGTTCCACCTTGTTCTGACGTAACTGCTCTGCTACCGTGTCCATCCGGTGCTGAAGCTCTAATGCAGACTGTAGCTGTCTCCGCTCATCGGCTTTGACTTCGTTGGGCTTCAGGCTCTCCTGTAACTCTTCCCGCCGTTTACGTCCACGCTGCTGCAACTCTTGCTCTTTCTCCAATTGTTGACCCACAACCGTCTGCTCTGCTTGAGCTTGCTCAAGTAAATGCTTCAGACGTGAAGCATCCTCTCTAAGCCCGTCACGTTCCTTTTGCAGTTCTTTTGCCTGTTCCAGTTGCTCTAGGCGCAGCATTAATTTGGGCTCTTCCTCAGACAGTTGCACTCGAGTAGCCTCTGCCTTTTCCGCTTCAAGAACAGACTGCTTCTCATGTTCTATCGCTTGCTGATGCGCAGTCTCGGCTAACTGCTGACGCAACTGCTGTTCCGCCATAGCTTCGCGCATTGTTTGTAATGCAGGCAAAATCACTTCTGCTGCACTAGCCTGTTTCAAACGTTCTTCACCTGCAACAATGTGTGCTTCCTGTGCTTTTAACTTACGCTGCTCCTCTAAGCGAGATTGACGTTCATGACTCCATTCACGAATTTTACCCAGCTGTTCGGCTTCTTTCGTGGCCTCTTCTAACGCTTTACGGGACAGAGCCGCTGCACGAACTGCCTCTTCAAGAAGCCGAGCCGTCTCTTCAAGAGTCTCCTTACTTGCATTGCCTAACCCTTGCTGCTCCGCAACGAGGGACTGATGAACCATATCATTATTCTTCACTCGTCTGCTTAACTTGATGGCAAGCTGGTCTCCGTATTTCTCCAAATGGAAAAGCCGTTGCAGCATCTGACGTCGCTCGCTGCCCTTCAGAGACAGAAATTCGGCAAATTTCCCTTGCGGAAGAACAACCGCACGCGTAAAATCATCCATTTTGAGTCCAATCACATCCTCGACAGAGCGGTTAACCTCGGCTAACTTATCCGCAAGTACATGATCTTCCCCGTCAATGGTCTCAATAAATTTACTAACCGTATTGCTTACAGATACTTCATTATTTCGTTTGAATCGCCGCTCCACGCGGAATCTACGCGTACCTTCCGCAGATGATAATTCAAACGTAAACGCAACCGACAATGCATCCTCGGCATGGTTCATAATTCCCTGTGTACCATTCACCGCACGTTCTACTTTTCCGTACATTGCTAGTGTAATGGCATCAAGCAAGGAGGATTTCCCACTTCCCGTAGGTCCGAAAATACCGAATAACCCTGTCTCTGTCAGCACGGTAAAATCAATCTCCTGCGTGTCACGATAACTCTGTAAACCAGCCACTTTTAACGAAATCGGCTTCATTTGGCCTCAGCCTCCTCACGAACACCTGGCTCGTCCTCATCGACAAGCTCCAGGAATAGCTGTACAAGCTTCTCTTCAGGCTCTGCCCCACCGGTCTGCCGCTGATAGAACTTTCGGAATAATTCATGCACAGGCAGCTCAGAGCGTTGCTCTAACAGACCCGCAGCAGCCATCTCGGGATACACCGGACGGATGTGAATAATACCGTCATGGGCTCTTCGAAGCTGCTGGATTTCTTTTAAAGACATGGCATCCTCTAGCCATACTTCCATATCTACAAAGGCCTGGGCATCTCGGCCTTCCTCTAACCAACGATGAACCTCAGCAAGCCCTCCTCGCGCCTTCCAGCGAACAAGGGGACGACCACAGGTTAGCAGCACTTCTTCCACATGTGGAACACCACCAGGTGCTAGATCCACCATCGTCACCGATTTACTCTGTCCTGCTTCTGAGAAGCTGTAGGCTAATGGCGAACCGCTATAACGAATAATACCGTCTCCCTTTACCGCCTGTGCACGATGCAGATGTCCGAGTGCTGTATATTGCGCACCTACAGACAGCGCTGAAGGATCTACAGTGTAAGCACCACCAACCTGAATCGGACGTTCGGAATCACTTTCTACACCGCCAAGCACATAGATATGGCTCATGGCTAGATTCACTGTATCCGGTTGGAATGATGCTGCCAGATGCTGCATCAGCATCCCTACACGCCGGCTATACGCTTGACGAAGTACATTCTCATCCCCATCCGTTGTCAGTAGTTCGTTCAATCTAGCTTCAGATGGATAAGGTAACGCCGCAATGTTTGCCGTCTCACCTGTACGCTTTGCATGAAAGGTCACCGCTTCCGCAGTAGGCATTCCTACAAGGGTGATACCCTGTCTATTCACAAGCGGAGTTACCGATGCAACCCGTTCGGGCTGATCATGGTTTCCCGCAATGACCACAAGTGGTCTGCCCCGCTCGGTAAGCCTTGCGGCTGCTTCATAGAATAATTGCTCCGCAGAAGCTGGAGGGTTTACTGAATCATACACATCGCCAGCCATTAGAATAGCATCCGCCTGCTGATCATCTGCTAGTTTGACAAGCTCATCAATAAAGTCTTCCTGTTCTCGCAGACGGCTCCGACCTTCGAGTGTTTTCCCCAAATGCCAGTCTCCTGTATGCAAAATACGCATTGTCCGTTCGTCCCCTCTCCCAAGAACATTTCAAAGTACTGCCCATGAATCCATCTCATAACTCACTAAACCTGATGTATGTAACGAGATATAGACTAATAAACTCTTTTGATCTATATCTCGTCCTAATTAAGGTAGCTCAAGCTATTTTAAATGAATCCTTATATTAACATTTCACTGCATGTCCACCATCAAAGAAATAAAGCCACCTGTGGTCAACCTTACGTCCCAAAATATCCTCAATTGCCCGGCTATATAACTCTAGCTGGAAACGATAGTTTGCAGTTAAATCGTTTAACCCTTGTGCATCATTCCAGACACGATCCGTTTTATAATCTAGCAGCACAAGTTTGCCCTCCACCTCATAGAGGCAGTCTATAATCCCTTGAACCAATACCGTCTCATCTACCAGTGATGCCTGAAGTCCTTCGCCTTCATCTACTGTCTGCATCCCCTCATGTGGCGTTATATCACGCAACCACTCAGCAGGAGAATGATGTGCAGGCAATCCGTAAATAAATGGAATCTCCCGTTTTACCCAATCTGCGCGCACAAGTTCCAATCCAGGCTCAGTATCAAAAAAAGCAACGAGTTGCGTAGCATCAATGACCTCTCCCTGATGTGGCAACAGAATCTGTAGTTGTAGCAACCGCGCGATCGTACTTTCCACAACCTCGACGTCAACCCTTGTTCCATCCATCGGAAGATGCTGCATCAATGTATGATACACCGTTCCTCTTTCTGCACCTGTTAGCTTTTTCTCTTCCATGAATTTAGGACGACGCAAATGCAATTTGAAGGACGAATCCGGATCATGGCTTCTACTGTTATCAGGCTGCACTACTAGATTCAACTTCTCATTCGACGGATCATCTGTATGCGAAGTATTATTCTCAATTCGTCTTGCCATCTCTTCCATTACCTGTAGTGGCTGGTATTCCTGTTTGGCGAGCAATGTCTTAAGCTCAGACACGGATGTGCTTGCCGCAACCTGCGTTGCCGCTGTGTGTGGATATGCCCAGGATAATCGTTGATTGACTTGCTCCATAAGCGAGACATCTGTTTGCCCATCTTCAGTAACTTCATCACGATGACCGTTATCTTGCTGAGCTAATTCTAACAAGTCAGCAGCTTCATCGCTTCTCTCTTCAGAAATACGTAACTGAACAGGCTGTACTGCTTGCAACGCAGCAATTCGTTCCTTCCGAACTTCTGACATCGCTTCTTCCTCGTCCTTGAGATGTCCATGAACCATGTCCCGTGAAACCTGATCTGCAGAAACCACGGTGATATTCCAGCGCGACTCGTCGTCCATTAAGCAAGATGAATAGGAATCACTTCCTCCAGCCAATTCACGAAGGGAAGCCGCTGCTGGGTGACGAATAAGGGACGGGCCGATCCAGTCCAAATAATTACGTCCCGCTGCAAGTAAGTAGTCTGGCAATAACAACTCCGAACTGTCCTTCACCTGTGACCAAGCGGCTGCCTTTTTGGCAACATCCTTCACTGTTCCTATGAGAATCATTTTCTCCTTTGGACGTGTGAGCGCCACGTACAGCACCCTCATCTCCTCGGCTAACAGCTCAAATTGAGCCCGGCGGCGAATCGCTAGATTTGCAAGTGTCGGGTACGCAACACGGTTCTCTTGATCCACGAACCTTGGGCCGAATCCAAGCTCCTTATGCATGAGAAAAGGTGCGTTCAGATCCTGCTGATTGAACATTTTGGATATCCCCGCCACAAAGACTACTGGGAATTCCAGTCCTTTACTTCGATGAATGGTCATAATCCTTACTTCGTTGTCTTGCTCAGCAGCACCGCCGACTGTTCCTAAATCTCCACCATTCTCACGCAGTCTAGAGACATACGTCAAAAAGCGGAACAAACCTCGATTCGCAGTTGCTTCCTCATATTGACGCGCCCGATCATATAACGCCTTAAGATTACTCTGACGCTGCATGCCACCGGGGAGACCACCTACCCAGTCCAAGTACCCCGTCTCTCTGTAAATCCGCCAGATTAATTCACTCAGACTGCCTTGACGAGCCTCTAATCGCCATTGCTTCAATTGACGTGCAAACTGAATCAATTTTTGCTGTAATGTCACACCCTCATCAGGCTGAACGGCATTGTCCTCATCACTTACAAGATTGACCAGTCCCGCCCAGTGAGCCGCATCAACATCACTGCTGGATTGTCGCATGTCATCTACACGATCTAACTCAGCAGTAACCGCCGTCTCTCGTCGTGCCTGCTCCAGCTCTGTCCACGCATCAGGCCAATTCATCTGAACGGCTTGATCGTCACGATTTTCTTGCATGCGCTTCTGGTCTAAGCTGTGGTCATGCCCTGAATGATCTAGTTCTCCTGTAGCCAACACTACAGCATCATAGAAGGATTGAGTTTTATCCCCGAGACGAATCTGTGCCAGTTCCTCTTCGTCTAGACCAACAATCGGTGACCGTAGAACCGCAGCAAGAGGAATATCCTGTCTTGGGTTATCGACAATCTGAAGCAGGGACAACATCACTTCCACTTCGATTGCCTGAAAATACCCTTTGCTCTGCTCACCACCAGCAGGAATGCCTTGTTGCCTAAACTCTTCAATCATAAGCGGCGCCCACATTTGAGCAGAACGCAACAAAATGACAATGTCACCGTACCTTGCCGGTCGCATCGTTTTCAGCGCTTTATCATACACCTGCAATGCAGGCTGATCTGCATCGCCCACAATCTCTCGAATACGTCTAGCCATTGCTCGTGCTTCCAGTTGAGCAGTCTCTAACTCAGCGCTCTCCAGTTCAGCAGTAGCCAGTGTATCTCCCTGCTCCTCTGTGCTTTCAGACAGATCAGGCCCACCGCCTTGACGATCAATTAATATGACCTCAGGTGTATACGCCTCATCTCTTTCCGTCTCTGACGGGAACGATGCTCCATAAGCAAGCTGTGCTCGTTCATCATACGCAATCTCCGCCACACCTTCGTTCATAATCTGCCGGAAGAGCATATTGACCGAATGAACAACTTCTTCACGGCTTCGAAAGTTACGCGCTAGATCAATACGTCTGCCCGTGTGCTCGCTGGAGTCTTCGTCCTGATCCAGTACAGCACTTGAAGCATATTGACGGTATTTGTTAAGAAACAGCCCCGGCTCGGCCAGACGAAAACGATAAATACTCTGTTTTACATCACCAACCATAAATCGATTACCAGGATTTTCTCTTGAAATTAGTCTTACGATATCTTCCTGTACAGTATTGGTATCCTGATATTCATCCAGTAACACTTCATCAAAACGTGCACGAAATTCCATTGCTGCATCTGAAGGCATGGACACAGCTGGCGTAGAATCCTCATGACGCAAAATTTGAAGACAGTAATGCTCCAGATCGCTAAAATCAACCTGCCCACGCTCCTGCTTCGCCTGCTGGTATCGTTCTCCAAACTCACTGACGAGTTTAGATAACTCGTGCATCAGTGGGGCAGCCTGCTCTAATTCCTGCCAGAACGAAAAGGCAGTTCTCCCGAACAATGATCCTTTCAGATCAGTTACTGCTTTTTTGGCTGCTTCGCGAAGATCCTTAACTTGCTCTTGAAGCCCTGGGTCTGTCTGATCTTTCTTACAAGGCTTGAGCTTGCCAAATGCGGCTGATTGAAAGACGTCTGGCAACTTGTCCCATGGCATGATCTGAACGGCAGAACGAAGCTCCTCTACCATCACCAGATCTTCCTTGAGCGTATCCGCATAAGGTGCCGGCCCTTCTGGCTGCATAGCAATTTCAATCCCTTGGCGCAACACCCCAGCGGCACCACTTAACGTAAGTGAGGCATCACGTAAAATACTCTGTACCCAGACCGTACGTCCTAGCGCCTCTACACTCTCCACCTGAAAAGCAGACGCCATTTCTGCCAGCCAGTGATCTGGCCAAGAATGACTGCGAGAGAAGTCATACAGCCGTTGTACGAGCCGATGCATTGCATCATCGTTCCGCTCGCCACTGAACCAATCCACTAATTTGCGGAATGTACTGCCTTCATCCTGCTCACCATACTTTTCTTCAAAAAGCTGTTCCAGCAGTTCTTGCCGCATCATTTCAGCTTCATTTTCATTCAATATCCGGAAGGCAGGATTCAGCGGAATCTGCTGATAATAACGCCGTATAACTTCCATACAAAATGAATGCAGTGTCGTGATGGACGCACGTCCAAGAAGCGAAAGCTGCTTACGCAGATGCTCTTCTCCAGGCTGATCTTCCAGCGCACGTTCCAATGCTTCACGTATACGTTGCTTCATCTCGGCCGCGGCTGCTTTCGTAAATGTTGCTACAAGCAAACGATCTACGCTGAATCCCTGAGAAGGGTCGGCAATTTTGCGAATAATCCGTTCGACCAATACAGCCGTTTTACCCGATCCCGCAGCGGCGGCAACTAGAATGTCTTCTCCACTCTGCGAGATCGCACTCCACTGGTCATCACTCCAGAAGCTACCTTCTGGTTTTGGCATATTCGTCATAACGTTTCCCCTCCCTTGTTGTGAGATAACAACTCCCATATTTGCTGTTTGCCTGGTCTTGATAACAGATTATATTCATTACCTTCTATATTCTCATCAAACTGACAGACTGGCTTATACGGACAGAAGGTACATGCAACTTCCTGTTGGATACGATAAGGCTCGATGCCCACGTCCCCGTCCGTAATCCGTGTACCAATCTCTCGAATGTTGCTTCGTACGGTTGCAAGCAATGTGTCCCATTGCTCAGGTGTAGCTACAGCTGCACTGCTGTAAAAACTACCATCTGCTTTCAGTGCAACAGGAATAATCGCAGAATACCCTTTTTCCAAGGTATGATCCATTTGAGCAATGTTATCTCGGTCTGCGAGCAATAGTCCTTTCATTTTGAAGCGTTTCAGCAGCTCTTGTCCTGCTTGCTCCGAGGTCATGCCATTGGAAGATTGCAGTAGCGGATTATGCACATGGAAATACAGCGTGCCGCCCGGCATGGCAGATTCACCCAACCATTCTTCAGCCGCACTAAGTAACACTTCCAGATACGTAAGCATCTGTAGTGACAGACCATAATACACTTCGTGTAGCTTGAGATCCGTCTGACTTGACTTATAGTCTATGACTCGTAGTAGAAGTCCATTTTCCCCTTCAGCAACATCTACGCGGTCAATTCGACCGACAATCTCCATCACACAACCATTTTCCAGTTCAAAACGTAACGGCGGCAAAGGCTTGCCTGGTCCAAAATCAAGCTCAAGCCCGATCGGTTCATAACTTCCTCGTCTAGACTGTTCTCCCAGAATAACGGAAGCTCTGCTGACAATCTCCTTCAACTTGCGGAAAATGTAACCATACCGTTTGGTGCTAAGCAAAATTTCTCCTTGAAGCTGTGGAGCAATCTGCTCCACCGTCTGCTCTGCCTCTTGTCGGCATTGCTCTGGCGATAAACTCCCCCAGCTACGATTTTCTTCACGCAAGCGCATCGCCAACTGACTGAGTGCAGCATGAAATAATTGACCGATATCTGGTGCTTGAAGACGGTAAAGCTGGCGATCCTTCAAGCGTAATCCATGAGAAGCAAAGTGAGAGAATGGGCATGCTACAAACCGTTCCATCCGGGAGACACTTGTGCGAACTTCCGTACCGTACAATCTCCGACTAGTGGATGTGCGAAGTGGTAACGCCCGGTTACGATAAAAGACGGATCCCAGTAATCGGTCCAATAGCGGTTTGCTGCTTTCTTGCGAAGCATGCCAGTTATACACGGCCCACCATAATTCTGGAATGTCCTCACCGCGGCGCCATCTGCGCAATTGTCCAATTAACGTAGATAAGCTCTGTTCCGGATGACGAACATAGGCCCAATGATTCTGTAAAGCGACTGATCCCTGAGGTTCAGTCAGAAGAGGCTGCTCCTGTTTACCAAACATGTTCCGCACATGTCTTACAATCTCCGAAGGTAGCAGCGACTTCCCTTCATCATCCGCGACAGGGTAACTTAGCCACAGTTGGTCACTAGCTGATGTTAAGGCGGTATATATCAGAAAACGCTCGTCCAGCATTTGTCTGGTCGCTCCAGGCCCCAGAGGCAAACCTCTTTCTGTTAACAAAAGTCGTTCCTGCTCAGTCAATACACCATCCTCTTGAGGTACAGCCGGGAGTTCTCCATCCACTGCTCCAAGAATAAATACATACTTGATATCTTGCAGACGCGTCCGATCCATCGAACCAACCAATACCTGATCTAATGCAGGTGGAACCAGACCCAATTTAAGCTCCGTTAGTCCTGTCTCAATTAATCCAGCAAACAAATCCAAGTCCAGACGCTCGGCTCCCATCATATCGACCATCTGATCAAGCAGATCTAGAACGGCTCCCCACATTTGTCGATGCTCGCGTGAACGTTCCGGATCACCTTGAGCGGTGGCCTCGGTGGACATCGCCTCCAGCTTCCATGGAATCTCCGCATCTTCAAGTAAATTGTATAATGCAGCACACTGTTCCTTGGCTGTCTTTGCCTTGCTCATTCGCTTCTCAAAAGCACCCATTGGATCTGTAATAACCGTGCGGCACTTTTCCATCAACGATAACATTTGTTCACGTCCACGGCTCCGATTTTCCTGACCGTTGTCCTCCAGCGACAAGCTAGGCACATACTTCCAAGGTTTGCCGTCTGTCCAGCGGTATCCGTGAATACCACAAGCTAGGATGTAATTCTCGAGTTGATCCATGTCCTCACGGCTCACTGAACCATCCCGAGGCAGGAGGAGATCTGTTTTGACACAACGAAACACATCTTCGTAACGCCAGCGACGACGAACAACATCCAGTGCTGAACGAATAAACTCCGCGAGCGGATGATGCAGCTCACTTCGTCTGCGATCCAAGAAGACAGGGATGTTATAATCTCGGAACAACGGCTCGGCAATATCTGCATAAGCATCTAACTGACGAACCAACACAGCCATCTCACGGTAACGCGCACCCTCATCTTGAGCCAAACGTCTCATTTCCCGTAGCGCACCTTCCAGTTCCGCACGACGGTTCTCGGCTGCATACAACTTAATACCAGAATCACGCCCTTCACTTCTCCAGCGAACTCTACGATCGAACCCCGCTTCCAAATGCGCTAATCCCGGGCTTCCTTCATATCTTGGCGCAACCCCTGGCTGAAGAATCATCGTTTCGCTCGGCACACCTAAGTCATCAGCCATGCCTTTGAGACGTGCATAAGCACTCGCTGTGGGATAGAACAGATCCAAATCGTTAGGAAGTGCACCATGCTCGTATGGGCGATCTAACGTCAATGCAATCGTAACATTAGAAGACTGCAACATCAGTCTTCCAATCACACTCAGTTCCTGTGGAGTAAATCCCTGAAACCCATCTATCCAAATCTGAGAATCTTTCAGCATCGTGCCTTCAGATAACCGTTCAGTCAATTCGCTGAGCGTATCTTCATCATCAATGTAGAGATCCGTTAATTCCTGTTCATAATCACGATATATTAAAAGCAGATCATGAAGCTTATCTCCCAATATCGGTGCTGACGAAGAGGCATTCCACATGGAAACTCCGTCTCCCAGCGATGCAGGATCAAGCTCATAACGTTTAAATTCACCATATAGGTTGTTCAGATGACTAATAAAGCCTAATTGACTGCTTGAAGCACCAAATAATTTCAACTCTTCCTTACGCCGTTGCAGTACTTTATAGAGCAGCATCTTCTTACCTTCAGCACCGATTGGAATACGCGCCGAACCACCAGCCTCCTGCATGACACGGTAAGCTAGTCTTCGGAAACCAAGCACTTCAGCGCGCATAGATCCTTTGATCATGCCAGAAGAGACGAGTGCTTGCTCTGTACGGAATGAACTCTGTTCAGGTACTAGTAAAATAAGGGGATTCCCCTGTGGCTCCTGTTGAAGCAGGGTAGTAATTTCCCGGGTAACCAGGGCACTCTTGCCACTGCCTGCCCGGCCAATAACGAAGCGTACGGACATGTCTAATCCTCCAAATCATCACGAACAAGATTTTAATTCTCAGTATACCATACCTGACTCGGTTCGGAACATACGTTTGCCACTATTCGGCAGCATCGGAAACATCTCCATAAGCATTACAAAAAGGCCTACAGCTATATAACTGCAGACCTCCAATTTGATGTTGATATGATTGTTGTTACAACATAATTTGTCGTTTAAATGCTCGTGTGACTCATTACTTTATTTTGTTTTACTGCGAACCTCGAAGATCGCAAATTTCAGGTAATGTCCTTCATCTACACCCAAAATCTGTGGGTGATCCTTGCCTGCTGCCTTCCACTCAATGAGGCGAAGCACTTTGCCAGCATCTTCAGCCGCATCTGCGATTGTTTCGAGGAAAAGGTCTGGGCGCATGTGATATGAACAGCTTGCCGTTACAAGATATCCACCCTCATTGACGAGTCTCATACCATGAAGATTGATGTCCTTGTATCCACGGCATGCACCTTTGACTGCTGATTTCGTTTTGGCAAACGCCGGTGGATCAAGGATAACCACGTCAAACGATTTACCTCCGCCAGCAGCGAGCGCTTTGGAAGTGTCTACTTTTTGCTCGCCTGCACGTGCACGTACATTCCGATCTTCGAGTCCTTTAACCTGTTCACGCAGGTATTGGAAAGCATCTGCTACAACAAATTCAACTCGATCAGTGAATCCGTTCAACTCCACATTCGTTCTAGCACTTTCGATCGCATGCTCTGAAATGTCCAGACACGTTACTTTCTTCGCTCCATACTTACAAGCATTCAACGTGAAGCTGCCTGTATGTGAGAAACACTCCAGTACCGTCGCACCATCCCAATAAGGAAATGTTACAACTTTACCACTTTTGTTAACAGGCAACCGTTGCTCACTACCATCCTGCTCCACTTGTTCAAGACGGATACCGCTTTTGTAGCCCCAGCCCTTCATTAAGGGTTCGATCGCTGCACGGTTCTCACGCTGATCGAAGAAATAGCCTGTTTTCTGACCTTCCACGATATCTACTTTAATGAGCAAACCGTTTTCTGTTACGGTCACATGACGTGGGCACTCTCCGTATAGAGGACCTTTAATCTGCTCCAAGCCTTCCAGCTCACGAATAGACACATCGCTCCGCTCGTAAATGCCCTCAGGCTGCATCACTTCAATCAGTGCTTGGACAATCGCCTCACGACAACGATCCATCCCCAGTGTCAATAGCTGTACCACAAGTATGCTGCCGAAGCGGTCAACGATCAACCCAGGTAAAAAATCCGCTTCACCATAAACCAAGCGATACGCTTCTCCGTCTTGGATGAAACGTTCACGATGGCGTAAGCAATCCTGGAAACGTGCTGTAAAGAACGCTGTATCCATCTGAGCAAAATCTAACGGTTGGTAGGATACAACCCGTACAGTAATTTGTGATGCAGGATTGTAATACCCTGTCGCTAGGTAGCGACCTTGATGATTTAATACATTAACTAGATCTCCAGGCTCTGGATTTCCGTCAACTGAGGCAATTTCATTGTTAAAGATCCATGGATGTGCATGTTCCAGCCGCTTTTTGCGACTGCGTTCTAGGGTAACCGATGGCAAGGTAAATCCACTTCCTTTGTGAGTTAGTTGAAAAGATAGGTTTAGTGCAAAGGGAGACGCTCCGGGGACGGATCGGTCTTTCGATCGCTGTTATCCCCAGATTTTTTGGATTCCCTTTCTCAAAAGGGAAAATCCGGGGATAAACGCGAACGCTCCGCTTCTCCAGATCCGATTCCGTCCCCTCCGCTCCGTTTGCACGAATCTCCGTATCTTTTGAATATGGCGGTACGTAGGGGTAAACCTTTGAATGATGGCTGTTCCTCTTAACAGTTCCCTTTTTCTAAAAGGGAACTGTTAAGAGGAAGGCGCTCGCTTCGCTTCTACAGATTCAATTCCATGTTCTTGCTCCGTTCGTAAGAATATCTTTATTATTTGAGCTCCGTGATACGTAGGTAAAACCTTTAATCTCTTCTCGCTGTAATTCCTCATGCTTGTCATGGTTGTCCTTACCGGCTCATAGGATGAAGATAAGAGCCATGCAGGAAGGAATGAGGTTACGGATGTTCAGAGAAGTTGTGTTTCCTTTATTATATGGGCTTGTTATCTTCTTTGCTGGCATGAAGGTCATGGAAATGTCGCTACAGCGCATGGCTGGACCTATGCTCGCCGGGTGGCTTAACCGCGCCACTTCTGCCCCATGGAAAGGGATGGCTTTTAGTGCAGGCGCAACTGCACTGCTTCAGAGCAGTACCGCCGTTACCGTGCTCACCATTGGTCTTGCCAATGCAAGAATCATCACCTATGGACGCACGCTTGGGATTATTTTAGGTACAAATATCGGAACCTGTCTAACCACCGAGCTTGTTGGATTACAGATTGGACGTGCTGCACTACCTCTACTCGTTCTTTCCCTGCTTGGCTGGGCTACTTTTGTTGTCCTTGCAGAACGCAATCGGGCGGCTCCCGAAGAAACCAAGCGAACGCTTTTTCATATACAATGCAGTTTTTTGGCAGCAGCAGGATTCGCACTCGTCATGACAGGCATTCAGGTCATGCAATCCATTGCAGTTCCACTCCGAAGCATGGGTGTATTCCAATGGTTTTTGGATCGCTCCGCGGATAGCCTATGGTGGGGATTCCTTGCAGGAGCCTGTCTGACAGCACTAATTCACAGCAGTGCAGCTGTCATCAGCATGGCTATAACACTTGCCGCGACAGGTGTGTTACCCGTAGAGATTGGCATTGCCATTGTGATCGGCTCCAATGTGGGCACATGCATCACAGCCGTTCTTGCTGCCGCTGGCGGAGCATCCGCAGGCAAATTCGTCGCAGCCGCGCATGTCGTATTAAACGTGGCGGGTGCACTACTTTTCATGCCGCTCATTGATCAGCTTCATGCAGCTTCAGCTTGGCTGTCCGCGGATCACGGAGCACAGATCGCCCATGCACAGACCTTGTTTAACATCATATGCTCTCTATTAGCTCTACCCTTATGTTATTTACCAATCTGGCACAAAAAACCACCGGTTTCCGCCCCTTCGGCGAAATCACCCGTGGCATAGTGCTTTTGATAACTGTTCTCCCTAAAATCCGCAACTTATGAACCGAAATCTGAATAATTAAACGTTAATGCCTAGTTTGTTCAGTGCATCACGTAGAATGCTGTCATTGTTGTCATAGCCGTTACTTTCCTGTCTGGACCATGCTTCCTCAGGTGTATACCAATCTACGCCTTTAATTTCTTCAATCTGAGGCTGCATATCGCCACTCTCTGCCTCCACTAAATAATAGTGAACTTCCTTGTCTACCGGACCGAACTCTGCATGTTGGTACGTATAGGCGATAACGTCGACAGGTTCAACAATTCGTCCAACCATGCCTGTCTCTTCTAATATCTCGCGCAGCGCTGTCTGCTCAATCGTTTCGCCTGGTTCCATTTTGCCCTTAGCCAATGTCGTTTTCCCGTAACGATCCACAATCAATTGGATCTGTAGTTTTCCGTCATCGTCTTTGCGATAAACAACGCCACCTGCTGAAATTTCTTTTTTGTTCATTTTGTTCTCCCCCAATCACGGAATACTTACGGTCTGCTACACAACTTCTTAGCCATTTTATTGCAAAAGAAGGATTTCATCGCCCGGGTACGTTCCCCAAGGAAATGAAATCCTTGTTTTTGTCATCTCGATTACATCGCCGCAGACTTCAGTTGATCTTCCAATACACGAACCAACGTAGCCTGGCTCTCATTAACGCCAGCTTCAGTAAGCTTCACGCGGCATACTTTACCGATCATATCCTGGGAACCATCGAATACCAATTGAATGTAATTATCGCTGTATCCTTGCAGTTTACCACTGCCTTCGCGACCTTTGGCTTCTCCCTCAGGAATAACATCCAATACTTGTCCCACGAATTGCTGTGCATAAGCCAACTGCATCTGTTCAGACAGATCGATCAATTCATGTACACGGGCATTTTTCACTTCTTCATCCACCTGATCTTCCATACGTGCTGCCGGCGTTCCGGTACGTTTGGAATAAGGGAATACGTGCATTTCGGAGAAACCGATCTTCTTCATCAGTTCATAGCCGTTACGGAACATCTCATCCGTTTCACCCGGGAAGCCTACAATAACATCTGTCGTAATGGCTACATCCGGCATAGCTTCACGAATGCGGAGCATTTTATTGTAGAACTCTTCGGTTGTATATTTACGGCGCATCCGTTTCAACACTGCATCGTCCCCTGCTTGCAGCGGAATATGGAAGTGACGAACTAATTTATCCGAACGTTTAATCACATCCAGCATACGATCATCGATCTGGCTAGCTTCAATGGAGCTAATACGAATACGTTCCAGACCTTCGACTTTATCCAGATCCCAGAGCAGATCGGTTAAGTCGTAGTTTTCCATGTCGTCACCATATCCACCAGTATGGATACCTGTAAGCACAATTTCTTTGTAGCCCGCATGCACCAATTGATGAGCCTGTTGAACAATACTGTTTGATTCCCGGCTACGAGACAGACCACGCGACCACGGAATGATACAGAATGTGCAGAAGTTATTACATCCATCCTGAATTTTCAGGAAGGCACGCGTACGATCAGCAAAATCAGGCACATCCATTTCTTCAAACACACGTGTCTTCATAATGTTACGTACCGCGTTTACCGGTTGGCGGGATTCCTGAATTTCTCTAACATACGGCAAAATTTTATCCCGATCTTGTGTTCCGATAACCAGGTCTACTCCTGGAATATCTAGAATCTCGGCAGGAGAGGTCTGAGCGTAACAGCCAGTTACTGCCACAATGGCATCCGGATTCCGACGAATGGCACGACGAATAATTTGACGGCTTTTTTTGTCACCTGTATTCGTCACTGTACAAGTATTAATTAAGTATACATCGGCCGTCTGTTCATCAAAGTCCACTTGATCGTATCCTTCGTTCTTGAACAGTTGCCAGATTGCTTCTGTATCATAAAAGTTAACTTTGCAGCCTAAGGTGTAAAACGCCACGGATGGCATAATTACATTCCCCCCATTTCTCCAGATTCGTATAAAACACAAGTCAGCGCGGCCATTCCAGCCGTCTCTGCACGCAAAATCCGTTTGCCTAGTCCAACCGATACAGCGCCAGCCTGATCAGCTTCCAGCGTCTCCTTCTCCGAGAATCCGCCTTCTGGACCTACCACAATCAACACATTAGCCGAAGCATCAGGTGCAAGCTTTTCTACGAAAGG
This sequence comes from Paenibacillus tundrae, assembly GCF_036884255.1. Taxonomy (NCBI): domain Bacteria; kingdom Bacillati; phylum Bacillota; class Bacilli; order Caryophanales; family Paenibacillaceae; genus Paenibacillus; species Paenibacillus tundrae. The sequence continues at coordinate 4,596,395 of NZ_CP145605.1, forward strand.
TTTTAGCGCATCGCGCAGTTGCTTGCCGTTTTCTTTCTCATAACAATAGCATACCAGATCATATCCCTCAAAAGAAGACAACAGCCCTTTCCAAGAAAGCGGCTGCTCAATGGACGGAATACGGTTGCGATGGCTCTGCTCAGCAGCTTCCTTGGCAATTTTCCCCCACCGCTCTAGTCGTTTGCTTTCCTTCTTGGCATCATATTGCACGATCGTCCGTTCCGAGAGAAAAGGAACAAACGCTACCGCTCCGATCTCAGTGCATCGCTGAATGACCGTTTCCATCTTGTCACCTTTAGGCAAACTTTGAGCTACCGTTACACGAATACGAGCCTCATGATCCATCTCCAGAGGCTCCACAATATTCGTTGTCACTTCACCAGCTTCTATGCCTTCAATCTCCACCAGAGCTTCTCTGGTACGTCCGTCACTGACAATTAGTTTATCTCCAGGTTTGCCGCGCATAACCTTACTGATATGGCGCGCATCATCCCCTGTGATTACAACCGAACGCTCTTGGAATTGTTCTTCAGATACAAAATAACGCTGCATAGGTCTGTCCACCATTCTATCCTGTTATGAATGAAATCCACCCTGCTCGCAAGCAGGCGTGAATCCATACGCCACAGATGATCATACAACTTTTATGTCCTTCTGACCAGTATTTCAGTCCAAAACGTTATCATTCGTTTATATAGAAATACGTGTTCGAAAAGGCCTCTAAAATAGACCTCTAATTAGATTTCCAAAATCGTCATACATACTGTATGCCAACATGTATAACGGATTAATCGTTACATCGCGTAACGGAGGTACGATAAGAATAAGCAAGAAAATAAGAATAGACCATTGCTCCACGCCCTGTAGCTTGCGACTAATAGAGGGCGGTAATAACTCTTCCAGAACCCGATAACCGTCCAGAGGTGGTAATGGAATCAGGTTGAACAGAAACAGGAAAAAGTTCGTGAGATTGAACATGAAGAAGAAGGTCGCAATCGCTGTATACAAACGTTCATTTGCAATATTATGCATAACTCCAGTACCCACAAGCGTAGCGAATACGATGGTACCAATGATCGCAAGCAACAAATTACTCAACGGACCCGCCAAGGAGACAATCAAACTCATTCTCCGCGGATGATCGAAGTTAGCTCGATTCACAGGTACAGGCCGAGCCCAACCAAAACCAGCGATCAATAGCATTATTACGCCCAATAGATCAAAATGCACAACCGGATTAAGCGTTACTCTCCCTAACAGTTTCGCTGTTGGATCTCCAAACTTATTGGCAAAATACGCATGTGCAAACTCGTGCACCGTAAAAGCAATCAGAATTGTTAGTAAGAAGAACGGTAACTGATCTAATGGGTAACGAAAGAGCGAATTAAGAAAATCCATCCGTTACCTCTTCCTAGCTACGTACGCCAGCCAGTCCTCATCACGGTGAACGGCACTAATTTCAAACCCAGCGGCAATGAGTCCATCATGAACTAACTGCTCTTTATTTTTCCAGATACCTGAAGCAATATAAACGCCTCCTGGTTCAAGAGCATTATAGACATCGTCCACAAACAGCATGATGATCTCCGCAAGAATATTAGCTACAATGACTTTGACTGGGAGTTTAACACCAAGCGTTGGGTCTTCGCTACCCAATACAGACAATAGATCACTTTCCTTCACGGTGATACGATTATCAAGTCCGTTTAGATGTGCATTTTCCTTCGCGCTGGATACAGCCACTGGATCCAAATCTAAAGCTAGAACATGCTTCGCCCCAAGTTGTACCGCGCCAATGGCAAGAATGCCTGAACCTGTTCCGACATCAATGACTTCTTCTCCGCCTTGGATCACCGTTTCCAGTGTACGCAAACAGAGTGAAGTTGTTGGGTGAGTCCCCGTACCAAAGGCCATGCCTGGGTCAAGCTCGATAATTTTTTCGTCTGGGCTTTCTGGAGTGTACTCCTCCCATGTAGGTTTGATCGTCAGACGTTCTGACACACGCACAGGTTTAAAATACTTTTTCCAAGCATCTGCCCAGTCGTTCTCATCAACCGTTCTTGTCTCATAACGCACGTCACCCACATTTATATCGAATTCAGCAAGTTGCTCAATTCTTGGGCGCACTTCTGCCTGTAATGCTTCCATGTCTGTGTCTTCGGAAAAATACCCTTTGATCTCAGCAAAACCTTCAGGAATATCATTCAAGGGAAATTCATACCACTCACCATAGGGTGCATCACGCTTTTTATTTAAAGTACCGGACTCTTCAATTGAAACCCCTCCAGCACCTGCTTCATGCAAAAAATTCGAAATCATCTCCACCGCTTCTTCGGTAGTATGTATTGTTAGTTCATGCCATAACATACGTTATTTTTCCTCCTCATTTTTCAAACATCCCCATCATTGTACTACACAAGCGAGTCAGAATACAAAATGCAGTAATTAAAGGCAGCTGTTCGGATAGCCGATTGAAGCGCCGCTAATATCTCATCATCCATAACTAACGGGTCTACACAACTTCTTAATGAGAACAAAAAAAACAGGATCTCGTAGCAATGGCTAGAGCATCCTGTTCTTTTGGCTTATTCTATTACATTTGTTAATAAAAACGCCCACCGTTTTGGCTAATCATCTCGGCTGCCTGCGGAAACGAATCGTTAGTCACCGACACGGTCAATAAAATCCCTTGTTTGGGTTGCCCTGTCGATATGGTCTCAGGCATATCATATACCTGACCATTGGATAGCATTTCCGGATCATCGCTAATTAGCGAAAGAACGTTAAGTTCCCCGCTAAACCCACCAATTACCGCCGTGGGAGAGAATTCTCCCTCCTCATCCTGTTTGGCAATCGGTTCATTAGATTGCAGAGGAAGACTTTCAATACGCAATTGATTTGGGTGTAATAGTTCGAGAGCTCTCCGTGCAGATTCAGCGTCAGACCAACTCGTAAAGACTGCCTCAATCCTTACTGTTGAGCGAACGTCTTCAGTCATGCAGCTCTCTTCCTTGACGACGATCAGCTGCCTCACTCCGACGCAATGCCTCTACGTCTTCATGATCGGCTGCCTCACTACTAAATTCCACATCTTCATTTTTTGCAGATTGCAATCGTTTCATTTTCTCGGTCTTCGTCAAAATTTTGCCCGGGCGTTCATGTTCTGCCATGTTATGTTCCTCCTTTAATATCAGTGCCCTATTATGGATGGGGTCTAACTAGATCATGCCACCAGCCTGCTCGATTATCGACAAGGCGCGGTGATGTACGGATTCATCTACGACTACAGTGAGCAAGACATCCCGACCTGTAGGGCCTTCTTGTCCGCCATCACTCATCCCACTAGCGGTAGGATCTGCAGCAGCCATAATTCCAGCGGTTACATTCATGCCCATCGCTCCAGGCACCCAAGAAGAGTAACTACCAGAAACTCCTGGCGTGTACGAGGCTCCACTTGGCCCGACACCCGCATAACGGCTGAAACGATTGATCGACAGGTCCTCCACACGTAACGCCTCCAATTTTTTGGCAGCGCCTTCTGCTTGCTCTGGGCTATGGAAGTACGCCAAAATGTTTTTCTCACTCATCTGGTCACACCTGCTTCCCTAGTTTTCGTATATGGGCTATCCCTTATCGTTCTCGCTATGCTAGTCTGCCGCAATGCTTCTCCATTTATGCACAAAAAAGGACACCATGCCGAATAACAGCAATGATGTCCTTTTATATTTACAATAACTGTGGTGAACCACATATTTGAAGCTTTCCGGCTAAGGCCTTACACCGAGTTGTTGGATAACATCCATCTATTAGTCACCACGGAATGCGCGTTTTACTCGATCAAAGAAGGATTGCTCATGTTCATGAGTTTGTTCTCCATCTAGTGCAGCAATTTGGCGTAACAGATCTTTCTGCTCGTCATTCAGCTTGCTAGGTGTAACAACAACCACCTTCACATGTTGATCCCCTTGCCCCATACCACGCAGGCGTGGAACCCCTTTGCCTTTAAGACGGAAATAAGTTCCGGTTTGCGTACCTGCTGGAATTTTCAACTTCACTTTTTCAGTCAACGTTGGAATCTCAATCTCGTCTCCCAATGCTGCCTGAGCAAACGTCAGTGGAATCTCGCAGTAAATATCGTCTCCTTCGCGTTCGAAGAAATCATGTGATTTCACACGAATAACAATATACAAGTCTCCCGCTGGGCCACCACGCAGACCGCCTTCCCCTTCACCTGTCATACGCAGTTGTGCACCATCATCTACGCCCGCTGGAATGCGAACATGGATTTTGCGTTGCTTGCGCACTTTACCGCTACCACTGCACGTTGTACATTTTTCTTTGATAATTTGTCCTGTACCACTACAGTTTGAGCATGCACGGCGATTCACCATACGGCCAAATGGAGTGTTCTGAACAACTTCCTGTTGTCCACTACCTTTGCAGACCGTACATGTTTCTGGTTTCGTTCCTGGTTTAGCACCTGAACCGTGACAAGTGTCACAGCCTTCAGTACGCGGAATTGTAATATCCGTTTCTTTACCAAAGACAGCCTCTTTGAACTCAATGGTCATGGTATATTGCAGATCGTTCCCACGTTGCGGTGCATTAGGATCACGTCGTCCGCCACCACCACCGCCAAAGAACATATCGAAGATATCGCCAAATCCACCGCCACCAAAATCGCCGCCACCACCGAATCCACCTTGATTCGGATCAATATGCCCATATTGGTCATACTGCGCACGTTTCTGGCTGTCACTAACAACATCATAAGCTTCTTTCACTTCTTTGAACTTAGCTTCTGCATCATCCGCTTTGTTTACGTCAGGGTGATACTGACGTGCAAGCTTACGGTATGCCTTTTTGATCTCCTCGTCGCTTGCATTTTTGCCAACGCCGAGAACCTCATAATAATCACGTTTTTCAGCCACTCTTCCACCCCCATAACATTCACCATATCGCACATCGTGACAAAAGGAAAGTCAAAGCACGGGAGCCCCGGCTCTGACTTTCCCTTTAATCCGAACGTCACCGATGTTTCATTCGCCTAAATGCGCGAATTAGTTTTGTTTTTTATCTTCGTCTACGACTTCGTAATCCGCGTCAACAACGTTATCACGTTTAGCAGAACCTTGTTGCTCTTCAGCACCTTGAGCTGCTTGTTCTTGTGCTTGTGCTTGCTCATACAGTTTTACGGACAGTTGTTGAACGATCTCTGTCAGTTCTTCTGTAGCTGCTTTGATGTCTTCCAAGTTGTCTGTAGCTACTACACCTTGCAATTTTTCTTTTGCAGCGTTAGCTTTTTCAACTTCACCAGCGTCAGCTTTTTCACCAAGATCTTTAATCGTTTTGTCCACAGAGTAGATCAGTTGGTCTGCACTGTTTTTGGCTTCAACGAGTTCTTTACGTTTTTTATCTTCTTCAGCGTGCAACTCAGCATCTTTCATCATTTGCTCAACTTCAGCATCGCTCAAACCGCTGGAAGAAGTGATTGTGATTTTTTGTGTTTTGTTCGTACCTTTATCTGTTGCAGATACGTTAACGATACCGTTGGCATCAATATCGAAGCTAACTTCGATTTGTGGAACACCACGTGGAGCTGGTGGGATATCTCCCAGCATGAAGCGTCCAAGGGATTTGTTACCTGCTGCCATCTCACGCTCACCTTGCAGGACGTGGATCTCAACGCTAGGTTGATTGTCGGCATAAGTGGAGAACACTTGAGATTTACTTGTAGGGATCGTTGTGTTGCGCTCGATCATTTTAGTGAACACGCCACCTGCAGTTTCGATACCCAGGGACAATGGAGTTACGTCGAGCAATACAACGTCTTTCACATCACCTGTCAGTACGCCCGCTTGTACAGCAGCACCCAAAGCTACAACTTCATCCGGGTTAACGCCTTTGTGAGGCTCTTTACCTGTCAGTTTTTTGATTGCTTCTTGTACTGCTGGAATACGTGTTGAACCACCAACCAATACGATCTTGTCAATATCGTTAGCAGTCATGCCTGCATCACTCAATGCACGACGAGTCGGCTCAAGTGTACGCTCAACAAGACTTGCAGAGATCTCTTCGAATTTCGCACGGCTCAGGTTAAGCTCCAAGTGCTGAGGAACGCCGTCAGCCACTGTAATGAACGGCAGGGAAATCGTTGTAGTCAATACGCCGGAAAGTTCTTTTTTCGCTTTTTCCGCTGCATCTTTCAAACGTTGCACCGCTGCTTTATCTTTGCTCAGATCAATACCTTGATCTTTCTTGAATTCACTTACGAGGTAATCAATGATTACTTGGTCGAAGTCATCTCCACCTAGTTGGTTGTCACCACTAGTTGCTTTAACTTCGAAGAAGCCATCGCCGAGTTCAAGGATAGATACGTCGAACGTACCGCCACCAAGGTCATATACGAGGATCGTTTGATCTTCGGATTTCTCCATACCATATGCCAGTGCCGCTGCTGTTGGTTCGTTGACGATACGCAGAACTTCCAAACCAGCGATTTTGCCAGCATCTTTTGTTGCTTGACGCTGACTGTCATTGAAGTAAGCTGGAACTGTGATAACCGCTTGAGTTACCGTTTGACCCAGGTAAGCTTCAGCGTCAGCTTTCAATTTTTGCAGGATGATTGCAGAGATCTCTTGTGGAGAATAATCTTTGCTATCGATTGTTTCTTTATGGGAAGTACCCATGTGACGTTTGATCGAGATGATCGTACGATCTGGATTCGTAATAGCTTGGCGTTTTGCAGTCTCACCTACAACGCGCTCACCGTCTTTTTTGAAACCTACCACGGATGGCGTTGTACGTGCGCCTTCTGGGTTTGGAATTACGACAGCCTCGCCGCCTTCCATAACCGCTACGCATGAGTTAGTTGTTCCTAAGTCAATACCGATTACTTTGCTCATCGGAAAATTTCCTCCTTCGACAATTGAGAAGAATCCTTCGATCCTTCGCTGTATTATGATTTATTTTCTTGCTCTATGTGTGCAAACCTCTATATGAAGCTTCGCGGGCATCATACCCTCACAAAGAGGAATTATGAGCTTACCTTAACCATAGCTGGACGAAGCACTTTATCTTTTAGCATATAGCCTTTTTGGACTTCCTCAACAACGGTACCTTCTTCATACTCGTCGCTTTCCACTTGCATAATCGCTTGGTGGAATTCAGGATTGAACGGTTGTCCCACCGTCTCCATTGCAGTCAGACCTTCGTTGTTCAACACGGACTCCAACTGGCGGAAGATCATTTGAATGCCTTTGGAAAAAGATTCACTCTCCGTACCTTCAGGTACAGTCGCCATAGCACGCTCAAAATTGTCGATAACCGGTACGAGTTCGGTGATCAGCTTCATCGAAGCGTATTTCGCTAGTTCTTCTTTTTCCTTTTGTGTGCGGCGACGGAAGTTGTCAAAGTCAGCTTGTGCACGAACCAAACGTTGCTGATGTTCCTCAGCTTCTGCCGTCAAACGTGCGATCTCACCTTGCTCTTGATCTACCATCTCCTCAGCCTGTGCTTCTGCAGCACCTGCTTCGTTAACAGGCTCCTGGCTTTCAGCCGCTGTTGTTTCCTGTTCTTCTGCTGCGAATGATTGCTCCTCTTTCAAGATGTTCACCTCCTTATAAGAATGAAATGGTTCATTTCCCGTTCATATAAGCATCATGCGGGATGACCCACACAATGCTTATTTGAAACGATGCGTTAACATCGAAGTCAAGTCACGAGAGAGTGTATTTAATATATGAATGACACGTGCGTAATCCATTCGCGTCGGTCCCAGTATACCAATGGAACCTAAGGCCTCTCCATCCAATGAGTAGGATGCTGTAATCAGGCTGCAGTTGGCAAAGGCTTCATGATCATTCTCGGTACCAATCCGTACCTGAATCCCAGATCCACCCGGCACGGGCATCATTAACTTCATCAGTGTTGGTGTCTCATCTAACAGGTCAAGAATATCTTTAACCTTTTCAACATCTTTAAACTCAGGTTGAGTTAACATATTTGTAGCACCGCTAAGGAACAGACGATTGTCGTGCTCATTATCAAAAGCGCTATTCAGCACCTGCATTACTTCTTCATAGCGATTAATATGTCGTTCCATCTCTTGCCCAAGCTCTGTATAAAGACGTGATTTGAGTTTATAAATAGGCACACCGACCAATTTGGTATTTAACAGACGCACCACATTCTCCATCTCGGCTACCGAGATTTCCGGTGGAATCTGTACAGTTTTGTTCTCGACTTGGCCTGTATTCGTTACAATAATCGCCACGGCCTCCCGTTCATTGAGCGGAAGCAGTTGAAAATGGCGAAGCGAGGTGTGAAATACTTCCGGCCCCAGCAAGATCGAAGTATAATTTGTCATGTGTGACAATATGACTGATGCATGCTGTATGACCTGTTCCATCACGTTTAACTTTTCAGCAAAAAATGACTTCAGATCGTCCAACTCTTGAGGCTCCACTTGATTCCATGGAACCAGATGATCTACATAATAACGGTAGCCCTTATGGGAAGGAATTCGTCCAGCAGATGTATGCGGCTGTTCCAAAAATCCCATATCCTCAAGATCCGCCATCTCATTACGGATCGTCGCCGGACTGTATCCAACATCTCCTCGTTTGGAGATGCTTCGGGACCCTACGGGCTCAGCTGAACGGATATAGTCATCCACTATAGCGTTCAGAATCATACGTTGACGCTCTGTTAACATGGTGAGTATCCCTCCTTCTGACTGCAATGTCCCATGTCGTTAGCACTCAGGTTAGATGAGTGCTAAGCGGTAATACAAAAATACCAAACTGACATGAACATTGTCAAGTCAGTTTCATAACCATACTCATCAATTTATTACGTATGTTCAAGCTGACATGTTTTTTAGAACACCTTTAGCACGAAGAAGACGGAAATCATGCGATATCTCTAATAGTATAGACCATTCTCCGTCAGTCATAACATTCAACATTCATTATACATAATATGCATGAAAAAGGATCGCATGTGAGTAGAGTTGTTCACTCAAGACTCTGTTCATGCGACCCATTATGCATCAGGCGGAAATTTCTAGTTCTTTCAGTACTGCAATCTCGTCGCAGCAATTTTGTTTGCTGCAGTGCACGCAGTCCGTCCATACTTTTTCAGGAAAAATCTCTTTATCTACAATGGCAAAGCCATTTTTCTCAAAGAAAGAAACTTCATATGTGAGTGCCATCACTTTAGGAATTTTCTGATTCTGAGCTTCTTCCACCAGTCGATCCAGCAACCGGGAACCTATACCCAGTCCTTTGTGTCCTTCTGAGATACCAAGGGATCTAACCTCCACTAGATCGTTGCCCAAACGGCAAAGCGACCCACATCCCACGACCTCTCCATCCACTTCAGCGACGACAAAGTGTTCCAGTTGCCTATGCAGTACTTCCCTTGATCGCGGAAGCATGATCCCACGCTCTGCGTATCCCTTAATCATTTCATATAGCGGTTCAACATCTTCCGGCACGGCTTTTCTGCATATAACCGACATTCTGCTCTCCTCCTATTACCAAGCTTTCCGAAGGAAAGCCAACTTCGTAGTTGTTAAATTACACGCTCTGCCAAAATCAATATGAATAAATATACAACAAAGCGTATAGAATTTCAAGCTACGAATTTAGCGATATCGAGCCAATAAACTCGGCAAAAACGTCGTTTCCGAACAGGATACCCTGCTCACTCAGACGGAAGCCGTCTGACGTCCGCTCAAGTAATCCTGCGTTTAACATTTTGCCCAATGGTTTTGCGAACACCTCTTCAATGGATTCACCAAATTGCTCACTGAAACGTGAGGCCGAGGCTCCCTCTAGCATTCTGAGTCCAACCATGAGATAATCCTCCATCGCTTCTGGACGACTGATCTCAAAATGATCTAAACGCGGCAGTCCCGTTTTGGCAGCTTCAACATACGGATTTATTCCTTTAATATTCATATGCCGTTCGCGGCCTACATATCCATGTGCACCTGCTCCAAGTCCATAATAATCCTCATTGCGCCAGTATGTGATATTGTGACGACTCTGGAAGCCAGGTTTAGCAAAGTTACTGATCTCATACTGTTCATAACCTGCTTCTTTCATTCGGCTCATTAATAGAAGATACATCTGCAATTCATCATCTTCATGCGGTAGCGGCAATTGATTTTTCTGGTACAGCGTATGGAAAAGAGTGTTCTCTTCCACTTTCAAGCTGTAGATTGAATAATGCGGCAGATCCAGTTCCAGCGCTCTGTCGATGCTCTCATTTAACATCTCTACCGTCTGGTTTGGCAAACCGAACATTAGATCGATGGACAAGTTGCTCAATCCTGCTTTACGTGCATTCTCCAAGCTACGATATACATCATCCGTGTTATGAATACGACCGATGCCAGTGAGTAGGTCATTTTGGAAAGCCTGCACACCAAAGCTGACACGGTTAACGCCGCCTTCTTTCATCGCAGCAAGCTTCTCCGCATCTGTAGTGCCCGGGTTCGCTTCCATTGAAAACTCAATATCGTCTGCCCAATTGGGGAAATACGTTTTGACGGAACGAAGGAAGTAAGCCATTTCGTCAGGCTTCAAGGCTGTCGGCGTGCCCCCACCTACAAATATAGTCTTAATCTCGCCCGGCGGATTCGCCTTAACGGTATGCTCCATTTCTCGTTCCAATGCCTCTAAATACTGCATGACAGGCTGATCCTTCAGAACGTAGGAGTTAAAATCACAGTAAAAACATTTATTCGTGCAAAAGGGAATGTGAAGGTACACCGCTTGGGGTGAACCTGTTTTCCGGCTTTGTGATGTCAATGTCATGGGTAAGTCCCCCTCTATTTGAAAAAAGGAAAGCCATCCGGCTTCCCCTCTCAGCTTCATTATATAAATTGAATTTACTCGTAAGGATCAGTTCAATCTATATCGTATTATCGTTTGCAAGCAAACGTCTTACAATTCAATTTCGATACACACATTCTGTGTTGTACCCGAAATTGAATTATTGGAATCTAATTTGAATACACACATTCTGTGTTGTACCTCAAAATAGATTATTAATCATCAATTTTCAACACGGCCATGAACGCTTCTTGTGGTACCTCAACGTTACCAACCTGCTTCATCCGCTTCTTACCTTCCTTCTGCTTCTCAAGCAGTTTCCGTTTCCGCGAGATGTCACCACCATAACACTTAGCAAGTACGTTTTTACGCATTGCTTTTACCGTTTCACGCGCCACTACCTTCGTTCCAACGGATGCCTGAATCGGCACCTCGAACATTTGCCGCGGAATCAGCTCACGAAGCTTCTCACAGATAATGCGGCCGCGGTTATATGCACGGTCACGGTGAACGATGAAGGACAGAGCATCGACCTGTTCACCATTGAGCAAAATATCCATTTTCGCCAGATTAGACTGACGATAACCAGACAACTCATAGTCGAAGGATGCGTAACCTTTGGTACTTGATTTTAATTGATCGAAGAAGTCATATACAATCTCGGACAGTGGGATTTCATACGTAATCGTAACCCGTGTGGTGTCCAAGTACTCCATATTAACGTATTCGCCACGTTTGTTTTGGCACAATTCCATAATGGTACCTACATAATCATTCGGTACGATAATGGCTGCTTTAACATACGGTTCTTCAACATAATCAATCCGTCCTACCTCAGGGTAGTTAGAAGGGTTGTCGATCTGTATCATCTCACCATTGGTCAGTGTGACATGATAGATTACGCTTGGTGCAGTAGTGATCAACGGAATGTTGAACTCACGCTCAATCCGCTCTTGGATAACGTCCATGTGCAGCAATCCGAGGAATCCGCAACGGAATCCGAATCCAAGTGCACTGGATGTCTCTGGCTCAAAGCTCAGTGAAGCATCATTTAATTGCAATTTTTCCAACGCCTCACGCAGATCCACGTAATCCGATGTTTCAATCGGATACAGACCGCAGTAAACCATTGGATTAATTTTGCGATAACCCGGCAAAGGCTCTGCCGTTGGCTTTTTGGCATCGGTTACTGTATCCCCGACCCGCGTATCTCCTACGTGCCGGATACCTGCTACGATAAATCCAACGTCACCCACGTTCAGCTCGTCCACAATAGTCATGCGTGGTTTGAAGGCACCCACTTCGATAACCTCAAATGACTTGTCTGTTGCCATCATTTTGATCTTCGAACCGGATTTGATCTTACCATCGACAACACGTACGTATACGATTACACCTTTGTACGGATCATAGTGCGAGTCAAAAATCAGCGCTTTCAGTGGTTGATCCGGGTCACCCGCAGGAGCAGGTACGCTTTGTACCACTTGCTCAAGAATCTCCTTGATACCAATTCCAGCCTTGGCGGAAGCCAGCACTGCATTGCTTGTATCAAGCCCAATCACATCTTCTACTTCCTGTTTCACACGATCAGGATCAGCGCTTGGCAGGTCAATTTTGTTGATGACTGGTAGAATTTCGAGATCATTATCAAGCGCAAGATATACGTTAGCTAGTGTTTGCGCTTCAATCCCCTGAGCTGCATCCACTACCAACAATGCGCCTTCACATGCAGCCAAACTCCGTGATACTTCATACGTGAAGTCTACGTGTCCTGGCGTGTCAATCAGATTCAATAGATACTCTTCACCATCGTCTGCTTTGTAAGTCAGAGCTACAGCTTGCAGTTTAATCGTAATTCCACGTTCGCGTTCAAGATCCATCTGATCCAGCACTTGCTCCTGCATCTCACGCGATGTAAGCGCACCTGTGTACTCCAAGATCCGGTCCGCAAGTGTTGATTTGCCGTGATCTATATGTGCAATAATTGAGAAGTTACGAATTTTACGTTGTCTTGCCCGAATGTCAGTCATTCCTTACCCCCAGAAACAGCCTAGTGTCAATCACTTCATTATAACAGTTGATGCAGGGTGCATCAATCCCATGATGTTTCAACTTTATCATAATTTATCACTACGAAGAACTGCCAGGGGTATATTTTGCCTTGAATGTATTGCTTTTTATTCAGCAACGCCACTAAACAGGGAGACCACCCATTTAATTCCGTTATGAGAAAGGTTCTGAAGAAGCCCTGCCGTTTTATCAGCAAGAACATCAACCGGTGCTTGGCTCTGCTCTGCTCCTAACACCTGACTCGGCGATTGGACAGGTACAACCGGCGGTTCCTTTTTTTTGACCTGCTCCACAGGCTGCTCTGGCTCAGATTCGACTGCGACGGATGCTGGCTCTGACTTTACAAGCGCAGGACTTTCCTGCTGATCATTCCCAAGCTGAAAGTTACTGCCTGCCAGCTGCATACCAAACAGAATTCCCAGTAACATCAGAACAGCAACCGATAGCAGCTTTTTCCCGAATCTGGACACGCCCTTCGCCCCCTCGATACATGATTTAGAATGTTCTCCGTTGACTCAACCTAACCACCTTGTGTTTTCGTTTCCGCACTTGCTTTATCTACGTTCTGATCTTGCCAATACACTTCGGCAATCATGTCAGCTAATATTTTAGAGGTTCGCTCTAATTCAGCTGCCGTATTATCGATGCCTCCGATTTCAATAAGGATACTGTTTGGAGACAGTGTCTGGTTGTATTCACCATTGTTAGCTCCTCCACCGGTTTTCCCCCAGACTCCACGAGAAACCCCAGGATACTTGGCCTCAAGCTTCTTGTGAATCTTAGCCGCAAAGGCTTCATTTTTCTCCCAGTTCGGATTTTCATGCCCAATGATAAAGTAGACTTTTGCATATCCAAGACCTTCAATCGTTGTTGTTGTTTTATTATGGCGCTGTGAATCCCTGTGGATATCAATGAGATAGGTAAGATCATCATTTTGGGCAAGTGCAGCTTTTACTGTCTGACGTGAATATTTATAGGAATAATTCCAGTTGTAGTCCTTCACTTTAGTAGGGTAATCCTCCTTAGCATGTTCAACCCCTATACCTAGCTTTTCCAAACTATCTGTTAAATAGCTCCCCACTTGAAAAACATTGCCTGTGGACTTGCCTGACGAAGGATTATCACTCTTGGTCCCTAATAATGGATTGTATCCTTCCCGTGGATGTGAGTGATAGATGAGGACTGCCTTTTTATCTAATGTAGGTTCGGGATCATCCTCTGGATTCTTCTTAGGCGGATTTTCCTGAGCTTCTGGATCTTTGGAATCTCCTGGATCTTCAGTTTCGTCCGTATCTGGTGAGGTCGGGTCATCCTGCCCTGGGGGAGTATGTAGCTCTCCCTCACTTTTCCCACCATTCGTCGAAGCTGTGTCCGTTAATCCGGGACCGGGTTGATAATCCTCTGGTGCTTCTGCCTTTTCATTTCCCGAGCCTGGCCGAAGCAACACCGGCTGATTTGACCCCATTCCTGGCATTTCTCTAGCAATTAAGCTTTTGGGATCCTGAGGATTAACATTGGTAAGCAGTTGAAAAACAAACGTAGTTAAATTCTCACCTGAAAATGCAGAGGTTTGTTCCTTTTGAGTTAAGTGCGGGACTTCCATACCAAGCATGTCTACGAAAAAACGACTAGACACGGTACTCGCAAATCCTTTCATTGAAGAAACAGGCGAGTTATTTAACTGCTTCTCAGCCATTCCTCCCAGACCGAGTACAATAAAAAATAGGATCGATATAATCATAAGCAACAGCAATGTACGACCCATGGCCAGTACATGCAGAAATCTTTTTCTCCACTTGCCAATATTCCATGCCAATATTTTGTTCATGCCTCTGTCTCCTTCCCTGCTGGACAACTCTTATACTCCAACTCTATGAGCTAGTTAGAATTGATAGAACTAGAAGAGGACAATCTCCAAAAAAAAAGAAAGTCCGATAGATTCGGACTCTCTTCTAAGAGGGCTTGGAAAGTGCATTTTCGGGAAAAGATAGGAAGTAGCTGGAAGTGGTTAACTCTAAAGTTAACTTCACCAGTTTCAATTAATGTGTATAGGCAGCTACATTATCAGGATTAACAGCATCATGTAATGCCGCATTCAGCCCTGTTGCAATGACATTAGCGATGTCTTCTATAAACTCATCAATCTCTTTAGGGGTTACGATCAGATCATGACCCAATGGTTCCAATATTTCTTTGACCAAACTGAGGCGCTCATGTTCACTGATGTCGTCAAGCATGCCCATGATTTGCTTCGTTTGATCCGTCTCCTGGCGGAAATGACTCCGCATCATTTCAATCGCGTTATTCACAATCGTTGATGCATAACACACCGTAGGGACTCCAATTGCAATACAAGGCACACCCAGAATATCCTTAGTTAAGCCACGTCGCTTATTCCCAATGCCAGAACCTGGGTGAATCCCTATGTCTGCAACTTGTATTGTTGTGTTGACACGTTCTAATGAACGGGAAGCAAGAGAATCAATCGCAATAATCGCATCTGGCTTGGTTCGATCCACGATACCTTGTACGATATCACTCGATTCAATTCCCGTAGTTCCGAGTACCCCTGGAGCAATAGCACTCACTTCTCGATAGCCTGGTGCTACCTGATCTGGCACTAATTCAAAATATTGACGAGTAACCATGAGATTCTCCACAACTAACGGGCCAAGTGCATCAGGCGTTACATTTAAATTTCCAAGTCCCACAATTAAGATCTTGGAGTCTTTGTTAATGCCTGCTTTAGTCATAAAGTCTTCCATTTCTCGAGTGAACTCTGCAGCGACACGTTCCTGTAGTTCCGTATCTCCATTGCGAAGGGCGGGAACCTCCAACGTAACATAGTGTCCCTTTACACGACCGATGGCTTGTGCAGCAGCATCGTTCTGAACATCAATCCGCGTAATCGTGATTCCTTCTTTGGTCTCTACATCTTCCCGCAGACCTGGAATCGTTTGCTTCTGGTCACCTTGAACCATTTCCTTTGAATCAATTGCCAAATCAGTGCGTACTGTATAGTTCTGTAAATCAAGTGTCATCCGTTCTTGCCTCCCTTACCGCATTTGAGCATATTGTGTGGGAAAAAGGGATACTTTATGCAACACGCCCGAATATGATAGGAATTTCTGTTGCAATTTACATGCCATCATGCTAGAATATTTTAAGTTGTGAAACGTTTGTATTCATGCAAATGCCTTACAGGAGGTGAATGTAATGCCAAACATCAAATCCGCTGTTAAACGCGTAAAAACGAGCGACAAGCGCCGCGCACTCAATGCTTCCCAGAAATCTGCACTTCGTACAGCTGTTAAAGCTGCTGATGCTGCCCTGGTAAGCAACGAAGTTGATACTGCTAAAGCTGCAATTCAAGCTGCTTCCAAAAAGCTGGACAAGGCTGTAACTAAAGGTCTGGTTCATAAAAATGCTGCAGCTCGCAAAAAGTCTCGCTTGGCGAAAAAACTGAACGCTCTTTCCGCACAAGCGTAAGAAGCGTTACTTATACGATCCAATGGAAAAATCCTGAACAGCATGTGCTTTCAGGATTTTTTAGCTATGTGGTCGGTTGAGTACTATCAGAACAAAAAGCGGCTCTCACTCGGTTGATCAATGATCAACGGAATGAGAGCCGCTTTTGTCTATTTCCGCTAATGGATGATTCGCAATAATAATTAGCATTACACTAACATCACGCAACACTTCTTAGGCACCAAGTTTTAACAAAAATAACTCCAGACCAAGCACTTTGTCTACAGCACCTGTTTTCATTTGATAATCCAGCTCACTCAGATGGCTTAAAATCAGTCGTAAACGTTCAGGTTGAAATTTACGTGCCTGCTCCCCAGCAATTTTGACTGCATAGGGGTGGAGTCCAAGCTGGCTTGCAATCTGCTGCTGTGAATAGCTCTGTTGCCCAAGCTCCTTCACTTGAATCATGATTCGGAACTGTCTAGCGATCAATGCCGCAATTTTGATAGGCTCTTCGCGCTGTTTCAACAACTCATAGAATAGGGATAACGCCTTCTCAAGCCTTAGATTCGCCAATTCCTCTACTAGAGCAAATACATTCTGCTCCGTGCTACGCGCAACTAACGATTCGATATCCGCACGTCTAATCATGCCACCGTTTCCAGCAAAAAGGCAGAGCTTGTCTACTTCAGCAGATAACGTCTGTAGACCTGTTCCCGCATAACTAACGAGAATATCTGGAGCTCCAGGCTCAAAGGTAACCTCACGTTGTTTAGCCAGCTTCACAATCCAGTTCAACAACTCTTCCCCACTAAGTGGAGCAAACGAAAGCACAATGGCTTGCTTCTTCGCAGCCTTAACTAACTTTTTGCGCTCGTCCAGCTTATCTCCTTGGGCTAAAAATACGATTGTACTGTAATCCGCAGGGTTATCCATGTATGTCAGCAAGCGATCAACCTGATGTTCAATTTTGGAATCCTTACCGGCTGTAAACAGATTCGCATCTCTAACAATAATTAGTTTACGCGGCACAAGGAAAGGAACTGTCTCCGCTTCTTCGATAACAACTTCTACAGGCGTCTCCGAGAGATCATAAGGTACAATCGCAAAATCTCGATGCTCCTCCTCAATAACCTGTTCCTTCAACATATCCGTAAATTGCTGTATCTGGTATTTCTCCGTTCCGTACAGCACATATATCGGAGCCGTATCCCCACTTCGTATTGCTTTTGTTGCACTCTTCACATCCATCACGGTGCCTCCTTATCCCTCTTATCCTACCAGAAAACGTGACAGACAACAAAGGGGCCTTCGATCCACCGTGTGGATGAAGACCCCTTAGTCCTACATCTATATAAACGCAGCACCAACCACTCTAGAAGAAGCTGTTCAAAAAAGTTCGCTTTTGATTACGAAGGATGCGCGAGCGGCATCTCAGCGTCGAACATAGAATTCAACCGAAATGTCCGTTGCTCACGTAGGTTGCCTACGCTCCGCTACTCCATTTCTAGCTTCATCCCATCTTCTCGGTACTGAAAATCGCCCTTTTTGAACACATAACTAGTAGAGGCTGATGCGCGGTCATACGACGTCAGTTGTTATAACTGATATAGGACGTGGTTTACTTCCATTATATTCAGATGCAGCTAAAATGTTCTTCCATGGACAGATGATAACCATAACATGGTACGATTATTTCCCGGAATTCTCACTGTCTGCTGCCGGAGCTACATTAAATGATTTTTTCATTGCTGCTCCATCCTTCTCTGTCTCATAATTGAATACGGTGCTATCCTTGGACCAGCTAGCCGATTTCAATGTTCCTTCCAGATCACGTTGTTCTACTAGATTCAGAACGTCAGAATCACTGGCAGATTTAGAATAGATACTGAGCTGGTTGCCGATCTGTATGACCAGATAAGAACCGTTCGGAGACTTCCACTCTGTTGCAGGAGGAGTCACCGCAGCAGCAAACCCACGATCTGGAGCAACCAATCCATTGTTACCTTCTGTCGCCTGCTCAGGGCTCTGATCTGCATTAGGAGCGACCATTCCCGTTGCTGGTTCGTCATTATTTACATGCGGCACTACATCTTGCGTCGAGAAAGACTCTGACTCTCCAGTTTCAGGCTCAGTTCCAGCACCATCATCTGAACGTCCTTGAGGAGCATCAGCACTTCCCGGATCTACACTCTTTTGTTGATCAGGTTGTACTTGATTAGCATTCCCCTGATTTTCCGAAGGAGTTGACGCTGAAGGTGTTTCTTTCGGCGCATCGACTTTTGCCCCAGCATCAGCCGACGGCTGTTTCGGTGTTACATCTTCCTGTGGTTGAGTGTCCTGCACCTTCTCCGACTCATTCTCCTCAGGATTTACTGTCGAAGTAGATTCTTGTGTATCAGGCTGTGAATCAGGCTGATCTTTGGACAGCCCTGACATAGTACTATTATCTCCCTCTGCAGGGGCAGCGGAATCCTCGTTGCTAATTTCCATTCTCAAAGCGTTCTGATCCTCATTACCGCTTTCTTGAGCACTCCCTGCGCCCATCATTGACTCTGCATTTTCAATTTTCTCAGGCGTATAACCCCATATAGCTACGCCCAATACCAAGACTGCTGCCGCAGCCCCCATAGACATTCGACCAACCATAGAATTAAACCATGACGGTTTAACTTTCCGATCACTTGATCGTTGTAAATTTTCAAATGCAGCAGGGACAGGACTCATTTCTTGCATTGTACTGCTCTGTTCCCTCCGCGCTTCGTCGATCGCATCTAATTGAGGCATAATTGCATCCACTAAACTAAACTTTGGGGTTACTTGCGGTAAATCTTCCAGTTCTCTGGACAAAGCTCTGAGCAAACTAAAATTCTCGGCGCACTCCGGGCACTTGGCCACATGTTGTAGCAACTGCTCGGTCTCCACCTCACCCAGATCATGATCCAGATACCGGTGCATCCATTCCACCACCTCATCACATTTCATCCTGTCACACCACCTTTCTGATACTCCTGTAATAGATTTTGTAATTGTTGTCTAGCTCGGAATAAATAAGATTTCACCGTATTCAACGGAAGATCTAGACAGTCCGCAATTTCGTTATACGATAAATCCTGTAAGTATCTTAGAACAATCACGGTTCGATGATGCTCTGGAAGCTTGTTGATCGCCTCCTGAATATCTTTTGCCACATACGTGGACATGACTTCAAATTCTACATTTTGATTATCTTGAAAAACCATCTCATGCTCGTCAATCGAGACAGAAGGCTTGGTTCTTCTAAATTTATCAATACAGATATTCGTTACAATGCGTTGAACCCAGGTTTTGAATTGTGCTTTTTCTTCATAAGAATTAATCTTGGTGTAAATTCGGATCAACGCTTCCTGAGCAGCATCCAAAGCGTCTTGTTCATTATTTAAGATGTAAAATGCGGATCGATAAACATGCTGTTCAATGTTCCGCAATAGGGTAATTAGAGCGTCGCGATCGCCCGATTGAGCGGCTCTGATGAGTTCCGGCTCTACCACAAAGGATCCCCCTCTCCCTGCAACCTTACAGACGTGACCATCAATAAAATTGTTGCAAAGTTAAGTATTTTTTTATTGGCACCATAAAATAACGGCTTATGTATTAGGGCCGCCCAAAATCTTCTCTTAGAATAACAGAAATTGCATAAAGCGTCATCACAGCAAAAAGCTATTCCAGTACTTACACGATTCAATTGATGAGCAATAGCATATATTATAGCAAACAGGCTTTCAGAAGCAAAAAATAAAAAAAGTCGAATTTTGTACAAATTTAAGCTCTTTTTAATGCAATTTTCATGAAAATAGTGTATTGTAAATTTACATTCATAATACGAGGTGATGAGCATGCCAGCTCTAGCGAAAATTCAATTGTTAAAAGAACAAATGCCTAAGGAATATCAAAGCATTTCTCATTTTGTAGAACATGCACTGGAATCCATTGATACCTTGGTAGAGGAACATCGGAAATACACTGCTGCACAAGCGTTATACGGCGATAAAATTGTCGGATCGGAAGAACGCTTGTACAGAGAAACCGTACTTGATGTTCGCGAGCAACTTCTGCTTACGCTTGAAAAAACAGTAGAAGACCTTCTGCATAAAGGCGATAAGCACTGGAACAAGCATTTTAAAGACGGTGTTGAATAGTTTCAACTAGCAATTAAATAGCCCGTTTCCGTTTCCTCTTAGATGGAGGGCATGGGAAGCGGGCTTTTTTGTGCAGTTCTGTAACTTGTAATCAAAAGAAATGAATAATTCGTGTAATGATCAGTAAATCACAATCAGTTTGCCATTGGCAAATCCTAAAGCTCTTACACCTGCGGAGCTAGCATATACCCAAGCTTCGATCTTGCCTTTTGAACTTGTTTCATACGAAATGCTCGTTGGATCCCCCCACGCCAAGCGAGCCTGCGTCATGTTCATTCCTAGAACTACTTCTCTAGCAATAATTTTATTCCATGTGGACTGAGACCAATTGTATTTCTTATAAGGATCAGAAGAGAAGAATTGGTCAGAATCAGCAAGCATTTCCGTCACACTGGAGGGCGCACCTCCTGCATAAGCAGAAACCGTTTTTCCTTTAGCATTACGGAATACAACGGTGTAACTTCGATCACTATTATTCTTCTCAATTTTGATATCTGTAACGGTCACTTTGCTGAAACGTTGCCCTAAACTCGTATCACTGTTAATCCAGTAAGACCTGCCAATGAAGCGACTAAGATTCCCCAGCTCTTTTTTCTTGAGCAGTGCACTTGTGTCCTTCGATTCCACCACAATAGAAGAATCTCCAACCAGCACCTTGGCCTGCTTTAGCTCAGCATCCCATTGAACCTGAATGCCTGCAGTCTGCCTTAATAAGTCAGCAGGAAATACAGTTTGTCCTCCAATGGTTTGTACTTTCCCTTTCAGTTTAAGCTCTTTGTTGTTAAATTGAGCAATAGCGCTTCCTTTTTGCAAAGTAATTCGGTCATCGCCAAATTGAATCTCAAAAGTTGAGCCTTTCACAACGACTTTGGCTCCCAATGTTTGGAACACCGACTGTACTGGTAAGTAAATATTTCCCTCCAACATTGTGGAACCTGTTAAATTTCGTTGTTGTGAATCAACGTTCAGTTGAACACTTGAGGTCTGGTCTCCTGTCTTGAACGTCACTTTGGTTGTTCCCATACCCGTAACCTTTAGTTTGCCTCCTGCCTGAATCTGTGCAACTTGCGGTTGTTCCACTATAATTTCTTCAGGCAAGGGCACACGTTCATTTTTGAAACCGTTGCTATAATTCTCCACAAGGGTAAGGCTAACTGTATCTCCAATATTAGCTTTTTTGGAAGACGCCAAGAGAGTCACTTCATTTAATGTGGGAGCTGATAAAGGTACTAACCTGCCATTATCATATTTTGCCCATGCCCCATCTTGTAACTGTGCATATAATTCATCCAGACGAGGTGCATACACCATTTGGGACACATTAGTTAATCCTGGTAGTTGCTCGCCCTTATATTTGGCAGTTCGATCGTAGCTCCAAACGGTTCCATCTTGTTTCACCGTAAGCAGTTTATGCGTATCCCCCCACCAAATCAAAGATTTCACATTATCCGCAACCGTGATCTGCTTGTCCTCATACAACATACTTACAATGACTACCGACCCATCATTTTTTAAGACTGCTGCATAAACGCCATTCGTTGCAATCCGTTTACCATCGGGCACATTTCCAGCTTTACGTATCTTATTGTAATTGGCATAATACACGTCCCCTGATGAAGATAAGGCGCTATAAGAAGAATCTTTTCCAGAACTATCCCGATAGGAACTCACATCAATAATGGATTCCGCAACTTTATCCTTATCCTTAAATGTATAAAGGTTTCCATCTTGTAGCAAAACTAATCCATGGCCATATACTCTTACAACCCCATTAAATTGTTTCGTTTCCGGTATATGTGCATTGTCTTTATCCCACCGAATAACTTGGCCAGCCGCAGTCCAACCAAAGATGGAATGGTCATCTGATTTTGAAATACCGATCAGGTTTCGATTTTGTGTCCATACTCCGCTCGTGGTTCCTTTAGACCAAAGTGTACCATCATCCAGCAAATAGTCATTCTGGTCAAGAACTGAAATGATCTTGCTATTGGAACTAGATGCCGCAGATACAGGGGTATAACTAATCAATAGACCAAAGATTAAAAATCCAATCCATAAAGTAATAAATTTAATACCCCTTTTG
Organism: Paenibacillus tundrae; assembly: GCF_036884255.1. Taxonomy (NCBI): domain Bacteria; kingdom Bacillati; phylum Bacillota; class Bacilli; order Caryophanales; family Paenibacillaceae; genus Paenibacillus; species Paenibacillus tundrae. The sequence goes on from NZ_CP145605.1 coordinate 4,619,038, forward strand.
CCTCTATGATTCTCTGTTACAATCTGACTACATTGTGTTGTTTCAAGAAGTCCCATTTCATTCTCCTTCTCGCTTATGTATTCTTGTTTATTACGCACTAAGTTCCCCAGCCCTCCTCAAGCTGAGTTTAATTGAGTTATGAAATTAATCAAAATACTATTCGAGAAAAATATCCAATGTCCTGCAATATCCGAAAATTCATCATTCCCTGCCCTCCAATTTATATCGAATATCAATTTCCCCACCTTTGACCCTCATCTGGACCTCCCCCATCTGATCTGTTCGATAGATCTCGGATCCCGTTTCCCCCAGACGTTCCATAACTCCCGGATTGGGATGACCATAGGTATTGTTGACTCCAGCGGAGATTACAGCGGTTTTGGCATTCCAATATTGAAGCCATGCTTCGGTTGACGACGTTTTACTACCGTGATGAGCCACCTTCAGGACGTCAATGGCGATCGACTCCTCCTTCGCTGCCGTCTCTTCTGCATCACCAGTGACTTTCCCAGCCGTTTTGTTGCCCGAAATCATTTTCATTAGTTCCAGAGGAACATCCTTATTAACAATTCCACCTTTTACATTCTGTCTTTCAAACTGGGTAGCAAGCGAGCCATTCTGAATCATATGGAGCAGATCTTGCTCGGCTGCTGCATCCATATCTCCCGTGAACAAAAATGAAGCGCCAGCTATATCCAGCAAAAAGACAACCGAATCATGATTTTGATCTTCAGATACAGGAATACCATCCTCAGCCTCAAGAAGCAAGGTATCTAGATCTGGATTAATAAAATGTAACGTAGTCTCCTCATCGGCGACGTAAGACAGTCCTTGCCGAATTGCATATAGCGGTATATTACGCTCAATAGCTGTATCTATAAGTTTATCAAAATTGCTCTTACCACTTGTTGTGCCATTGAACATAAAACGCTCCACTGGAATCTGTTCCAGTACAGCTTGTAATCCCCCAGCATGATCCTGATCGGCATGGGTTACGATAACGGCATCCAGCCGATGTATGCCTCGTTTCTTCAGCAAGGGTACAACCACCTTAGCTCCAACTTCATAGGGATCACGCCGAGTTTTCCACGATTGATCAGGCTTGCCGAAGCTAACTGTACCCCCACCATCAACCAAAATATGCTTTCCCTCAGGCGTTGTAATTAACGTGCTATCCCCCTGACCAATATCAAGAAACTGTACTATACCTGTATTTGATGGTTGCGGAGTTTGATAGGCCCACCATAACCCTGCAATTAAAGTAATCGCAAGCAACCCGCATATCCATCGTTCATAAACAGCTCTTTGTCTCCCCGGATCATCACCCGCTCCTCTAGCCCGAAATGCACTTGTATACTCTGGCCAGGCAATACTTGCGCTGAGTGCTGTCATCGAACCCTTGTGCTTTGCTTGCGCTATATGATTCTGATTCGGTGGGTAAAGAGAGGACTTGAAGGCAAGTTTGCCATTCATCTTAGAGGTCGCCCATGCTGCATCTTCGCGTTTCAACGGTTTGGTCTCTTCCTCCATATGACTGCTCCATTGCGGTTCTTGACCATTCCCTTGAAACCATATACGTAATAGTGCATACAACACTCCGTAATAGACTCCAACCCACAGCCAGGTAGGCGTAGCCCAGATAAGTACAAAACCAGGCAAACTATTCAACCATTCAATGCCAGCAAAGGTTAGTTTGTTTAGGAGGATGACCAGCCAAGCGAACGGTTTGGCAAGAGGGAGCCATATCATAGATAACAGTAATGCAACTGCTCCAAGGGGTAAAACCACAGCGCTAATGAGGGAGACAAAAAGGAAATTCGCTACAAACGATAATATTGAAAACTGATTGAAATACAAAATGGTCACTGGAAAAGAAATGAGCTGCGCTGTAACGGTCACTGAGGCGGTCGCGGCCAGTGCTTTGGGTAATTTTCTAAACAGACGATTAATAAAGGGCATATAGATCATTAAACCAGCGGTGACGAGAAAAGAAAGCTGGAAGCTAACGCTCAGCAAAAAATACGGATTACACCACATCATTAACAATGCTGCCGCACTGATCATCTGCAATCCATCTCTAGCTAACCCTCGTCTAGCCATATACAAGCCAAGCATGGACATAATGCCTGCACGAATGACTGAAGGTGAACCACCAGATAACATGACATATGCCGGAATAAGAAATAACACAATTGTGAGTGAGGTTTCCCTAGTTAACCTCAGCCAAGACATCAGAAATAATAATGAACCAACATACACAGCAACATGTGTGCCTGATATCGCTAGGATATGGGTAAGTCCAAGCTGTGAGAAGTGACCATACGTATCCGGATCAATGTCCTTCGCCATACCTATGATCAGCCCCTTCATATATCCAGCATGGGGTTCAGGAAATAAGCCCTCTAATGCGGAACCTAACTGGTATCTGATCATGTCATTCCAACGAAAAATATCAAAACGGCCCCAGCCTTCAGGCTGTATGGAAGTGATTGAGCTGGCACCTTTGACCTTAAACAACCAATGTATCTCCTGTGTCCGCAAATAATTACGATAGTCAAAGCCACCATAATTCCGGGCTTCCCCTGGTCTAGTGAACGAGCCAGTCAATATCACGGTATCCCCGCGGCTCCACGCCATCGCTATGTCCTGCTCTTCTTCTTCAGCTAGTTTGACTTGTACCATCATACGCTCACCCACGTCATGCATCGGCTGTTGCTTCGGATCTGCCCTTTCTTCGGTGCCAGATAACGGGTCTGATTCTGGATATATTGTCGAAAGTAACAACTCAAAATCGGCCCGATCTCCATCCACACGAACAGCTGACGCGATTGTACCTTCTAGCTTCGCTACATATCCATCAAGCTCCTGATGACTCCTTCCAGTGATCTCCGGCAAGACACTGACATTACGCAGATCATTCCATTCCCAGTGGGCAAGACCACCTAGAAGCGATGCAACAAGTAATAGACGAGTCCAGCCACGAATATCTATCCAGTGAAAAAGGAGGGGCATACATGCCAGCACTCCCACCAACCCCCACATAAGTGTCCATCCTGATAATGCACATCCCACTACACTTCCGCATAACCAACAGACTGTAAATAGCAATAACGGCCTACCTTTCATCCTAATCCCCCCTTATCGTTTTTTGCAGAAATATCTAGAGCAATTACATTGTTTCCGAAGAAAACAACCTTCGTAAGCATCTACTTATTTCGGCTGAATCCCATCTTCGACACTGAGATGCCGACTGGCATTCTTCGTAATCAAAAGCGGACTTTCTGAACAACCTCTAGAAGCAGAAAAACCCCCGGTAGCTGACGTAGCTAACCGGAGGTTCTTCCTCGATCTAAAGCGTAATTTAGTTAAGTGATATCACATTACAATACACATGCCTAGTGACAGAGACGATAGTACACGAAGTCTTTAGATCCTCCCCATGCCTAACCGTTTAATCACGAATTGTCATCATCGTCTCACGTGGAGGCTGATATTGCTCCAGCTTGCGGAATGTGATTCCTTTTTGCGCCATCATACGTGTTACTTTACCGGTATCCTTAGGATACGGGCGATGGAAAACAATTTCTGTAATGCCACTGTTCGCAAGCATATTAGAGCAAGTCCAGCAAGGTTCATCCGTCACATACACAGAAGAGCCCTCCCGATCGATTCGATCCGTGAACAGAAGCAAATTTTGCTCCGCATGAATGGTGCGAATACACCGCTGCTTCTTGACCATTTCTTCTTGACCATCAGTCACAACCAGTTCGTACTCTTCGGATATCATGCATCCTGCTTCTGAACAATCAGGTACGCCCATAGGTGCCCCGTTGTATGCTGTTCCGAGCAGTTTTTTCCCTTGGACAAGCACTGCACCTACATGCCGACGCGAACAGCGGGAGCGGGTTGAGACCATATAAGCAATATCCATGAAGTAAGTATCCCAGTCTTTGCGTACATCTGCTGTACTCATATTTGCATCCTCTCCCGATTGAAATAATCTAATTTAGCGAATCTGCACATAAGGAGCCATCTTCTCCAGCATTTTCATACCTATTCCTTTTACTTTGGTCAAATCACTGACTCTTGTAAACGGTCCGTGTGCATTTCGATAATCAACGATGGCCTGTGCCTTCTTCTCTCCAATGCCTGGAAGCTCGGTGAGTTTAGAGACAGGGGCTGAATTGATATCAATCTTACCGTTGTCGACAACCTGTTGCTCTGGTGGACTTGTAACCTGCTGTTCAAGCTTTATTTCTGTTTCAGTTGAGATATTCGTGACCGCTGCAGACGTAGCAGATTCCGTATTACCCACGTCTGGACTCTTCTCCTCTGACGCCTTCCCCTGCATCGTAGAAGAAGCCTCACTGTCTCGAGCAGGATTCACCCCCGCATTGACTGATGTGGCTTGTTCTACTACAGCTTGCGTTGACAACTCACTATTTTGACCCAAAACAGCCGACTCTACAATAGCAGCTTCCTGCTTGAGCGTCGGCGTTTGAGTGGCGAGCTGCATCGGTTCCCAGCCAGAAGGCGGCTGTTCACTTTTGCCCGACCATAATATAAGTATCGTTCCAATTACCGCAGCACCAATCGTCCATCCTTGTTTCCATCTCATTCGTCTACACCTCTCCCTGTTATCAAAATAGATCAATTTTGAACACGGGCGGTGCTTCCGAACCGTCTATAAATGGACTACAAACTCCACATTCCTTTTTTGATGTCATGTCAAACAAGTTATGCTGCATAGACTAGAAGGAACGAACTACGCCAGTACCGTAAAGCATGAAAGGAGGCCTGAAACAATGAAGGTTGGATTTATCGGAACCGGCAGCATGGGAAGCCTGCTGATCTATGCCCTGATCCAATCCGGAGCATTGGAGCCGCGGCAGATCGCCGCAAGCAATCGTACCCCTTCCAAAGTGCGTCAGTTATCCCTCCGTTATCCCGGTCTGCATGAATCACAGAGTAATCGGGAAACCGTTATCCGGAGCAACATTATCTTCCTCTGTGTGAAGCCGCTGGAATTCAAACATGTTATTGACGAGATCCTGCCCGTCGTGAATCCCAATCATATGATTGTATCGATCACTAGTCCCGTGCAGCTGCGTCATCTGGAATCTTCACTTCCTTGCAAAGTCTCCAAAGTTATCCCAAGCGTCACACATCAGGTCGGTAGCGGAGCGTCATTATGTATACACGGTGAACGAATGACACCTGAAGATCGCACTGTGTTGGAAGGCTTGCTGAGTCATTTCAGCAAACCTTACCAAGTGGATGAAGCTTGCACACGCATAACATCCGACTTTTCCAGTTGCGGACCTGCATTCATATCGTTCTTTTTGGAACAGTGGATTGAGAGTGCCGTCAAGCTTACAGGGATCAAACGAGCAGATGCATGTGCTCTTGCAGGCGAGATGCTCCTTGGAACAGGTAAACTGCTCACTGAAGGAGGGTATACGCCTCAAGAACTTCAAGCTCGAGTTGCTGTTCCCGGTGGCATCACTGCTCAAGCCTTGGCACTACTCAAGATTAGTCTGGACGGTGTGTTTGATAGCCTCATTCACACCACCCATGACAAATATGATGAAGACCTGGTAAAGCTTAATGAACTATTCCAAGCCAGTGAGATTAACCGGCAACAATATTAACCAGTTTGCCTGGAACGGCAATGACCTTACGAATGGTCTTGCCTTCCAGAGCCTGCTTCACTGGTGCAAGCTCCATCGTGAAGTCCTGCATGCCTTGTGCATCCAAATCCTTCGCAACGGTTGCCCGTGTTACAATTTTGCCATTCACTTGAACGACAATCTCCACTTCAGCGTCTACCGTCATTGCTTCGTCATATTCAGGCCAAGCTACATAAGTAATACCACCTTCATGACCTAAGCGACTCCACAGCTCTTCCGCCATATGCGGCGCAAGTGGTGACAGTAATTGCACGAAGTTCTCCATCGATTCACGTGGCAGCGTATCTGCTTTGTATGCATCGTTGATGAAGATCATCAGCTGACTGATCGCTGTGTTGAAGCGCAGATGTTCCAGATCATCTGTAACCTTCTTAATTGTTTTGTGAGCAGTACGCTTGAATTCTTCTGTACCGCCATCCGCTGTAATTTTATCATTAATCGCGCCAGTATCCTCGTTGATGAAGAGACGCCATACACGTGACAGGAAGCGGTACATGCCTTCAACCCCGTTAGCATTCCAAGGTTTTGTTGCTTCCAATGGTCCCATGAACATCTCATACAAACGCAGAGTATCTGCACCGAATTCATTTACAATTTCATCTGGGTTAATAACGTTACCACGAGATTTACTCATTTTCTCATTATTAGTTCCCAGAATCATACCTTGGTTCACAAGTTTATGGAATGGCTCTTTCGTCTGCACTACACCCAGATCATACAGCACTTTATGCCAGAAACGTGCATACAGCAAGTGAAGCACAGCGTGCTCTGCTCCCCCGATGTACAGATCCACAGGCAGCCATTGTTGTTGTTTCTCCTGAGAGATCAATTCCTTGTCGTTATGTGGATCGATAAAGCGCAGGTAATACCAGCAGCTTCCCGCCCATTGCGGCATGGTGTTTGTCTCACGACGTGCTTTCATTCCAGTTTCAGGGTCAACCGTATTCACCCACTCGGTTACATTCGCCAGTGGTGATTCGCCTGTACCCGAAGGCTTGATCTGATCGATGTCCGGCAGCAACAACGGAAGTTGATCCTCAGGCACGGTCTTCATCGTTCCGTCTTCCAGATGTAGAATTGGAATCGGCTCTCCCCAGTAGCGTTGGCGGCTGAACAACCAGTCACGCAGACGATATGTCGTTTTGCCTTCACCTTTACCGCTGTCTTCCAGCCATGCAATCATCTTCGCAATCGCTTCTTCGTTGTTCAGACCATTCAAGAAATCAGAGTTAACGTGTGGTCCGTCTCCGGAATACGCTTCTTTGGTCACATCCCCACCAGCAACAACCTCAATGATATCCAGTCCGAATTGCTTCGCAAATTCCCAGTCACGTGTATCATGCCCAGGAACCGCCATAATTGCACCTGTACCATAACCAGCCAGAACATAATCGGCGATCCAGATAGGCACCTTCGCTCCATTTACTGGATTGATGGCATAAGCTCCTGTAAATACACCTGTTTTGTCTTTGGCCAAATCGGTACGTTCCAGGTCACTCTTACGTCCAGCTTGCTCCTGATAAGCTTTGATCGCTTCACGTTGCTCAGCTGTCACAATGGCATCTACCAACTCATGTTCTGGCGCCAATACAGCATAACTAGCTCCAAACAAAGTATCCGCACGAGTCGTGAATACCTTGATTACTTCCTCACGTCCCTCAATGGCAAACACCACTTCTGCTCCTGTGGATTTACCAATCCAGTTACGTTGCATATCCTTAATGCTCTCGGACCAATCCAGCTCTTCCAGATCCTCCAAGAGGCGCTCAGCATATTCAGTAATTTTCAAAACCCATTGACGCATCGGTTTACGGACAACTGGGTGATTACCGCGCTCACTTTTACCGTCAATGACCTCTTCATTAGCCAGCACTGTACCCAATGCTTCGCACCAGTTTACAGGTACTTCATCAACGTAAGCGAGGCCTTTGTTGTACAACTGGATGAAGATCCATTGCGTCCATTTGTAATAATCCGGATCCGTTGTGCTGATCTCCCGATCCCAGTCATAGGAGAACCCAAGGGATTTAATCTGACGACGGAAGTTGTCAATGTTACGGAATGTGATCTCACGTGGGTGTTCACCCGTATCAAGTGCATGCTGCTCAGCAGGCAAACCAAAAGCGTCCCAGCCCATCGGATGCAAAACATTGTATCCACGCATACGTTTGTAACGAGAAACGATATCTGTTGCTGTGTATCCTTCCGGGTGACCTACGTGCAGTCCCGCGCCTGATGGATATGGGAACATATCCAATGCATAGAACTTCGGTTTAGCCGGGTCCTCACCTGTTTTGAACGTTTTATTCTCATCCCAAAATTGCTGCCAACTTTTCTCCATCACTTGCGGTTGATAGCCGTGCTTCGGCTGGTGATTCTCACTCATCTATTGTTCCTCCTCTGGTTGATTCACATAAATTACAACAAAAAAACCTCAGCATCCCGTAGCGTTTGCAGCGCTAGGGACGAGAGGTTGAATTCCCGTGGTACCACCCTAGTTAGCGGATGAACGTGCTTCGTCATCCACTCCCTTTGAACCTGTAACGGCGGTTAACCGATGCGGATTTCCATTCCTTCACCCACCGAATAGACATCGGTTAAGTATCGGATGGTGTAATCACCGCATTTCTCCAAGGCGAGTTCGTGAAATACTGTCAATCGGCTTGCACCAACCGCCGACTCTCTGTCATGTACAGGACTCACTACTGATCCTTATCATCGAAATATGTATACAATATCGGAAACATTATATAAAAAAGTACCGCTAAAGTCAATGACAGACCTCAGCCTAACCGAAACCGTTCAATGCTTTCTTCTAGATTGTGAATTGTCCACTGAATATGATCTTGATCATCAAACTGCCGGTATGCACATTCGATTCGAAGTAATAGGTCAAAATACAGATCATATAACCCTCTTCTGCTTCGTTCACTTGGTGTTGTAATGGATGCACCGTAACCCTTCAAAAAGCCAGTCGTGTAATTAAAATGACTAAAATAATGCTCCATCAATGGATCTGCCCAGAGTGATCGCTCAAAATCAATAATGGCGGTAATTCGACCATTCTCCACCAGCACATTGCCATCCCACAGATCCCAGCTAATAAACACAGGTTCTAGCACATCATCGAGGACATCAGCTCTAGCCTGAATCAAACGCTCCAACTCCTCATAAGACATCGAAAACGTAATCCCTGCCTTTTTCCCATCGATTAATACATCATCCATCAGTTGCAGAAAAGCTTCTTTCCATGTGGAATAACGTTGTCGTTCCGATGAGAAATAACCAAATTGTTCGCCTTTGATTTCATTCAATCTTCGGTTGTAAAGCCCGATCTGTTCCTCAATCGCTTCCTGTTTTTCAACGCTACAGTGCTCTTTCACTTGGTTATACGGCTTACCTGTCATATGCTCCATAATAAAATATTCTGAGGGAGCAAGAGTTAGCGAATCATCATACGCAAGTACACGAGGAATAGGTACATCCGTTAGTTCTGACACAAGACGCAGCGCCTCCACTTCAGTCTTCATTAACCCTTGTTCACAACGCATCAGATTGGATTTATCCGTAGGGGCTATTTTGAGCACCACTGTCTGTCCATCTTTTAATACGATCCGATATGCCTGATTCGCCCAGCCTTCATTCATTTCCTGATACTCAGATAGTTCACTATTTAATATTTGGGTTACTATCCGTTCTAGCTGTTCCGAAGTTAGCTTGGTTTTGTATTTACTTTCCACCCCATAATCACCTGTCCTTCTTAAGTTCGTCATCTTATCTCATCAAAAAAGGAAAACGCTTTCTGTTAGTGTTATTATGGCTTCCCCGCACTTAACTGGCAATAGCTTAGATCACGTTTCAACGCTCCTATTCTGATCAAAATAAAAAAACGCCCTCCGCATATGCAAGGGCGATGAACAAGACTAATTATTTGATAGCAACATAGAACAGACGCTGCGCGCCATCCCCTGCTTCTTCCCACTCAAAATCTGCGTACACACTGACATCGCGGAATCCCGCCTTCCGTAACTCCAGCTTCATCCACTCCGGATCGTATGCACGCTGCACATGCACCTCTTCAAACCTCTGATAGAGATCCTTCCCCCCATCATCAACACGTGAGAAAATGCTAAGATGATGTTCGATCTCACATCGTTCCGAGTCTAAAGCACTTGTCCAGATATAGGATATCGAGCGTTCGTCCAGTACAAAAGGCTGTTCTTCCTCATATCGAATGAATGTATTGGGATGATGCACATCAAACAGGAATGTTCCTCCTGGCTTCATCATTTCGTACGTTCGTTGGAAGGTGCGGATGACATCGTCCTGCTCCAGCAAATAGTTAATACAGTCACAGAATGAAATAACCGAGTCAACAGGCTCAGGCACTCTCCATTCGCACATATCCTGCTGTACCCACCGTACACTGCCTTCACGGTACAAACGATGCCCTTGGGGAGTAGCTTCCATCTTACTGCGAGCCACAGATAACATATCCGCCGAAAGGTCGATCCCCGTCACCTCGAATCCTGAGTTAACCAAAGGGATCGTAATCGAACCTGTACCACAACCAAGTTCTGCTACACTTTTGGGCATCCCGTGCCGCTCCCAAGCTGTTCTCGCGAACCTTATCCAGTCCGGATAAGGCATATCTTCCATTAATTCATCGTAAACATAGGCAAATTTACGGTAAGACATGTCAGGCACCGCACTTTCAATTCATTTTATTATAAAGTTCAAAAATATTTACACTTGCCACTCCGATGACAGAACAACCTTCCGATCGCTGTTATCCCCAGATTTTTTTGATTCCCTTTTCCAAAGGGTAAATCCGGGGATAGCTGATGCTTCCGATGCAGCTTTCTTTCAGAAAGCTTTCAGGCGAACGCTTCGCTTCTTCATGTTATTTCTGTCTTCTCCGTTCTCGTGTAAAGAATTAGTTAAACTTATATAAATTTATTATAGACGAAAAAGCAGGGGCGTCCGGAGTTCACCCAGCCTTGCCCTGCTTTTACATTGGACTCACATGAGTCTTCGTTTAGCTTAAGTTCAACGTTAATAACGTTACTAGTTCTTGTCCGAATCTGGAGCAGAAGCTTGCGAAGCAGCTTCCGTCAGGTATGTCCAGTTTTCTTTCTGAGTGACCAGTCCATCCTTCATTAGCTTACCTAAAGCACGCTTGAAGGCTGATTTGCTGATGCCAAAACGCTGTTTAATAATATCCGGTGGCGTCGCATCCGAATACGGCATTCCACCTGTTGGACGCTCCTTCATGAACGCGAGTAGCTTATCCGCATCCTCGTTACGACCTACCTCTTTGCGAAGAGACGTTGCCAAGTTCACACGTCCATCCTCACGAACCAGCGTTACCCGGCATTTCACTTTCTCGCCGAGACGCAACAAGTGCGTACGCTCGGAGGAATGGATCATACCAATGGCTCCGAATCCAAGTACACCACCTTCTACAAGTACAAAAGTACCCATTTGCAATGGCTTGTACACCGTCGCTTCGACCCATTCGTTGAGCCATGATGTCGGTGCATGGAAGGCTAACGTTGCAAGTTCACGTTCTCCAGCCAATTTCGCACGAAGACGACCTTGCTTATCATGCTCCATGATAACAAAAACCTCGTCCCCAACCTGTGGACGCAGCTCTTCTAATTCAGGCAATTCACGGATAGGAAGCAGTAGTTGCCGACCCAGACCCATTTCTAGAAAACAACCGAGCCGTGGATGTACGTCAGCCACAACAAGTCGTGCCATTTCACCAAGGGTGAGGTAAGGCTTCTTCATTGTCGCGGCAAGGCGATCTTCCGTATCAAAAAAGATAAAGACTTCCAGCGTCTCATCGATTTTGATATCTCGTGTCAGCTCCGTATAGTGAAGCAGTACATCTTCCGATCCAGTCGTCAAAAAGTAGCCAAACGGAGATACTTCACGTTCAACCCGCAATGAGACAACAGTTCCTGCAATCAAATTCATACCGTCTCCACCACTTTAGCATCCGACCATAAACGTTCGATGTTGTAGTATTCGCGCTCATCGCGGTGGAAGACATGAACAACCACGTCTCCCAGATCCATGAGAACCCAGCGTGCAGAATCCATACCCTCGATCCCTTTAATCGTTACACCTGCAGCATGCGCCTGTTTACGAATCTCTGTAGCAATAGACTGTACCTGTGTATCCGAGTTACCGTGACAGATTACAAAATAGTCAGCTACCAGTGAAATTCCCACCAGATCCAGTGCTACAATGTTGGATGCCTTTTTATCGTCTGCGGCTGTAACCGCCATATTCATTAGTTCTTTCGATGATAATGTCATGAACCAACCTCCATAGTTTATAATTGTGTAATCAGATCATTACGTGCAAACATGGTTAAAGGGTAAATCACTCTCCGCTGTGATAACAGCAAGCTAATCGTTGAGTCAAAACCAGCGATTAACCCTTCCTCCAGACTGTGTTCAGCCTGTTCACGAATGCGATCCACACCCGGAAAATCTCTTCCCGGTTCAATATAATCCGCAAGACATACCACCTTATCCAGCAGACTCATGCCCACTCTTCCAGAGGTATGCCAACGAATAGCATTAATGATCTCCAGATCATCGATTCCGTAATCCCGCTGTGCTACAAAAGCACCAACCTCTGAGTGCCAGAGCTGCTTGTCATGCTGCAACAGGTCTTCGTTTAATCCATTGTCACGGATGACTGCTTCCATCTCTGATACAGGCCAGTACTTGGCAACATCGTGCAATATGGCAGCTAGATCCGCCTTCACGGGATCTGCACCATATTTTTCAGCTAAATATACGGCAGATTGCATCACGCCAAGTGTATGCTTCCAGCGTTTCTCCGGCATTTGACCCGAAACGGCTTGGATGAGTTCCTCACGGCTTAGTGCCATATAAACCGCTCCTTACAATATATTCATGAACTGCAGCAGGAATCATGAAACGTACCGATTGTCCCTTCGCAAGACGTTTACGTACGGCAGTGGATGATATGTCGACAAGCGGCATCTCTGCCAGTAATACTTTGTCTTGCAGCTCATCGGGTAACTCATCCAGATGAAGCTGAAAGCCGGGTCTGCCCACTCCGATAAAGGTCAAGCGTGCCGCAAGCTCCTCGATCTGTTCCCATTTGGGTAGATAGTTCACCATATCCGCACCAATGATAAAGTAAAAATCATGCTCTGGATAACGATTCCATAGCTCCTTCATCGTGTCGATCGTATAAGATACGCCACCAAGCTCCATTTCAATATCCAGCATCTCATATTGCTGTACATCTTGGATCGCCGCTTCCGTCATATCCAGACGTTGCTGCCCCGAAGCCCCGGCTCCACGCTTGTGTGGTGGAACATGGGAGGGCATGAACCAGATTTCATCCAGTGCATGGGAATCCCTCGCAGCTTCAGCGGCCAACAGATGTCCCATATGGATTGGATCGAATGTTCCACCCATGATCCCAATCTTCATGATGTCACCGTCCTAAGGAAGTTCGATTTGTTTATTGTCGCGTGATTCCTTATACAGGACAATCGTACCACCAATCACTTGTACAAGCTCACTGCCAGTCTCACGAGCAAGTTCTGCCGCGATTTCGTTTTTGTCATCCAGATTATTGTTCAAAATTTGAACTTTCATCAACTCGCGTTTTTCGATCGCATCTTCAATGTGACGGAACAGATGGTCGTTTGTGCCACCTTTACCGATCTGAAACACCGGGGTCAGATGATGTGCTTGTGAACGCAAAAAGCGTTTTTGTTTACCTGTTAACATGAATATTCCATACTCCTTATGCTCAGCACACGCTGTGACAGAAGAGTCTCTGTCAGGCTTGGCTGTTCAATTATATTTTAATGTCATTATTTATTATTCACTTAACCTTGCTTGTTACTTATCGAAGCTGTCTAGTACCGCTTGTCTCATTGTCTCCACAGGAGCCTGGATACCGAACCAATGTTCAAAAGCCACCGCGCCCTGATATACAAACATCCCCAGACCACCATGCACTGTACATCCACGTAGGCGCGATTCACGCAACAGACGTGTCTCCAATGGATTATAAATGAGATCACTTACGGCTGCATCTGCACGAATCAGTGCAGGATCTACCGGAACATCATCCACATGAGGATGCATACCAGCAGCCGTTGTATTAATAACAATATCAGCGGAAGCAAGCACAACTGCTGCTTCTTCCATTCCACTGCCTGTAATCTCACCTAAACCATGTGCTCGCAGATCCGAAGCAAGTTCAATGGCTCGCTCGGCTGTACGGTTCAAAATGTGTATACGTTCAGGCTTTTCTAGAGCCAGCGCGTAAATGACGCCTCTAGCAGCTCCACCTGCCCCCAGAACAGCAATCCGTTTGCCTGCTAGGTCAGGCACAGCTTCTTCCTTAAGTGACCGTACATAACCAATGCCATCCGTATTATAGCCTATCAGCTTTCCGTCCTTATTGACAATGGTATTGACTGCACCAATCAACCGTGCGCTCTCATCGATCTCATCCAGATAAGACATAACCTGCTCCTTATGAGGAATGGTGACATTCACACCGCGATACCCTAGAGCAACAATGCCTCTAACCGCTGCCTGCAATTGTTCCGGATGAACATGGAGTGGCATATAGATTCCATTCACTTCTGCCGCCTTTAAAGCTGCATTATGCATAGCCGGAGATTTGGAATGAGCAATAGGATCACCCATAACGCCCAGCAACACTGGAAGTGAAGTCGTGGTTTTCTTTTGTTCAGACAACGCGTCCGCCTCCGATCTGATGAATATGTTACTGACCTGGTTAGATCAGAGAAGGACGAACGAGTACCCGGATACCTTTAGGTACATGAACAGCTACGAGAGCCCCATTGTCTCCGTTCACTTTAACCCAGCCTAGACCGGAGATAAAGATATCGGACTGACTTCCACGTTTGATACGGAACTCATGACGAGTCCATTCAGGCATCTCCGAAGCACCTTCGCGTGTTGGCGGGGTAAGCAACTCTCCCAGATGATCACGGTACAATTCATCCGCGCGTTCTAGCTTCGTCCGGTGAATATTCAGCGCTGTGCTGATAAAACATGTGAAGGACTGACGATCACCCTCTACAAAGTCGAAACGAGCCATACCGCCAAAGAACAGCGCTTGACCTGGATTTAATTGATATACGGCAGGCTTAAGCGGCTTGTCCGGCATAATCGCAGCCAAGTCTTTGCGAGATACGATCTCGCTGAAACGCCATGGATATACGATTCCCGGGGTATCAATAATGAATTTCCCATCTTCCAATGGAATGTTCACCATATCCAGCGTTGTTCCTGGATAACGGGATGTTGTGAGTTCCTGCTCCAGATCGCTGTAGTCACGAATCAATCGGTTAATCAACGTAGATTTACCCACATTGGTTCCGCCGACCACATAAACGTCACGATCTTCACGATAGGTGCTTACCAATTCTAGGAGACGTTCGAAGCCTTGATTTTGCTTAGCGCTCACGAGCAACACATCTACAGTGCGCAGTCCCTGCTCCTTAGCCTGCTTCTGTACCCAGTTGCGAACCTTGTTCCAGTTTGTTACTTTAGGTAGCAAGTCCGTTTTGTTTACTACAAGTAGAACCGGATTGTTACCGACAAAACGTTGTAAGCCAGAGATGACGCTACCGTCAAAGTCAAACAGATCAACGATATGGATGACAAGTGCATCCTTATCCCCGATTTGGCTCAGTAGTGCTAGGAACTCGTCCTGATCAACAGTTACAGACGATGATTCATTATAATTTTTGATACGGAAACAACGTTGGCATATTACCGGTTCACGATCCAACGCTTTCTCAGGAATAAAGCCTGGCTTATCCTGGTCTTCTGTTTGCAGATGCACGCCGCATCCACTGCATCTTACGGCAAGATTGCCGTTATGCGTGTCTGTCATTTCTTATTTTCCTCCTCAAGCCATAAGCCTTTCTTGCGCAAACTAGTTAGAGCAATCCGTTCCACTCGTCGATTGAAGCGCGTCATGAATCCTTCATCACCGATGGAGATGGGCAATACCAGCACGGTATAAAGCCCTAGCCGGTTACCTCCATATACATCGGTCAACATCTGATCGCCTACCACAATCGTTTTGTCTGGCGTTAGCTCCATCATTTTCATTGCTTTACGAAACGGTGTATTCGATGGTTTGCGTGCACTGTGCACAAACTGGATATCCAGTGGCGTAGCAAACAAGGATACACGATTCAAATTATTATTGGACACAATCATTAGTTTGAAGCCTGCCTCTTTCACACGCGCAAACCATTCGATCAGTTCAGGCGTTGCATCAGGCGCTTTGGCTCCAACAAGCGTATTGTCGAGATCAGTTATTATTCCGCGATAGCCTTGAGCGTACAGCTCTTCCAGATTAATGTCAAAAACCGTGTCTACTCGCAGCTTGGGCATTAACATTTTAAACAATCAAGTCACCTCAGTTTCATACGACACACTATATCACAAATCTGTCTTTCCTGAAAATGCATACAACGCTTGATGCGCTAGAAAAAAGGAAAAACGGGACGGGCAATAATTATGCCCGTTCCGCTTTGAGTTCCTTCCGTAGCTTCAAGGCCGTCTCATACACTGCCTTCCAATCATCTGAAGTTACAGATGCTGGACTATAACGCGTGCGTTCAAACCATGCTAACAGTTCATGCAGCGTGGCTGCAGATGCTGGTACAGACTGGCTCCAGCGGTTAACTGATTCACGCAGCGTTTCATCCCCACTGCGGGTTAAGCCTTTGCGTTTCACATAACGAATCCAGCGTTCCGTTTCAGCTACAACCTTCTGCTCTGGTGTAAGCGGCTCGCCTGTTCGTAGACGAAGTAACAAGAAACGAAGAGAGAAGCGGTTCCGCCAGAACATGTAGGCAACCCATGCGATCAGGATGGCTACAGCCATCCAAATGACGAATGTTGGTACACCAGATGTCGCTTGCTCAGATACAGGTGTCTGTTCTTCTTCCTGCACCGGCTCTTCTTCTGGCTGCTCTTCTGGCTCGTCAACCGGCTGCACATCAGGTGCCTCTGTTAACAAAGGCATATCAAAGCCTGGTGTTGCTTCAACTGGAATCCATCCATACTCACCAAAGTAAACTTCAGCCCAAGAGTGAGCATCTGCATTGGTTACTGTATAGGTGGTCTCAATCTCAGAGCCAGGTTGACGAGGTGCCTGCATGTCTGAGTTGAGAGACAATTGTCCTGGTGCATAACCTTTAACCCAGCGAGCAGGAATCCCTTCGGAACGCGCCATCATGACTAGAGCTGTGGAGAAGTAATCACAGTAACCTTCCATAACATCGAACAGGAATCCTTCGACAAAGTCACTGCTCACTTTCCGGGATAAATCCGGATTATTGGTGTATTCAAAATTGGTTTGTAAATAGTTTTGCAGTAATGCTACTTTTTCATACGGAGTATTTGCAGAAGCCGTAATTTCGTTTGCTAAGTCCGTAACTCGATCCGGGAAACGAGACGGCAACTGTAAATACATATCGTCGGCTGGATTACTTCCGTACAGATCGTCAAAAGATTTTGTACGAAGCTCGTCCTCTACAACCACAGGTGCTTCAGATACGACTGTATACGTTTTGGGATACTGAGGTTGTTGTCGGTTTGTCATTAGCAGCAACTCAGCCTGCTCTGGATTCCAGAGCATTCGATTAGACTCCGTCTGTCCATCAATGGAAGTGACTTCTGCAATGGAGTACGCTCCAAACATAATCGGATAAACCGTATCATTCAGCATCGTTACTTTTTGCGTCACTTGTTTTGTGTTCCCACTACCTGCGTCATCATTCTCCAACGTTTCGCCAGGCTGCACCTCTTCCGTCGAGGCACGTCTACGGTCATCCCAGCCTGTTCCGGTGTACTCTTCACGAGTCTCACCACGCCAGTAACTACGCTCATTGGTCTGTACAGACATCACAGGTGTGTAGTCAAAGTTAAAACCGCCGCCAAGTTGATTATCTTCACGACTATATCCAGACTCTGTTGAATTTGGAATATCGAGTGTTCCATTGCCAGCCTGACTGGTCGAAGTTCCGGTATAGTTACGCCATGCTGTATATGGATCTGTCAGCGTTGGAGGTACTTCCGGCATGTTCACACTTGCTACAATAATAAGAGAAAAAATGATGGCGATATTGGCAATGATTTTGTATGGATACCGAATGAGTCGCTTCCAGCCTTGTGGAAAATAAACTTGAAAGTTACGGAAGTGCTGACATACTAACCAACCCATACCTGCAAACATCACCCAAGCAACCTCAATCCACAAGGAAATCTGAGTGAAGGAATCCAGAATCCCCATGGATACAATATTAATACCCAAGAATACTAGAATGCGCCGAGTTGTATTCACCAAACGTAATGCAGCTTCAAGCATGACCCAGGCACATAGGGAAAACCAGATATATGGATTAGAGTGAAAGATAAATTGCTCCACCCGATCCGTAAATGAACCATAAGGAATGTACACAGAGTAATCAATTAAGGTTTTATGCAAAATATAAATAAGAACGATGGCTTTAATGATCGTGCGATAGATAAGCTTAAATGGCAAAATCACTTCAAGTACACTCATAGCTGCCAGCGTCCACAATACCAAAGAGGTCGTCTCGTTATACCACGATTCCTTAGTAAACGACAGCCACTGCATCGCAATCAGAAAGATCCATAGCAGCGATGCCGCTTGATACCACGATCTTTTGCCAGATGCCTGTTGTTTGCCTGTTGTATTCATGCAGAACCTCCCCCCATAACCGTTGGGAGCTC
Organism: Paenibacillus tundrae; assembly: GCF_036884255.1. Lineage (NCBI taxonomy): Bacteria > Bacillati > Bacillota > Bacilli > Caryophanales > Paenibacillaceae > Paenibacillus > Paenibacillus tundrae. The sequence goes on from NZ_CP145605.1 coordinate 4,637,546, forward strand.
CTGAAGATGGGCCACCGTGAAGGATCTTGTACCTCTACCACGCAGCATGGCAGACCACTCTGCGCTCTGACGAGAGCCTTGAGGATCGACCAGGACATGACAAGGTGTCATCCCCCGGGTATCCGCCCATCTTAACAATTCTAATACCTTCTCATCCTTCTGAGGTGAAATCAAAACGAAATAAGCTCCTTGCGGCAACTGACGCCCAAGCTTCTCTACACCCGGAAGCAAGCGACGATCCTGCCCGTTGTATTGAATGTCCACCAGATGATGCATCATCTTCTGACGGTCAATGAGACTTTCGCTAGGTGCGAGGAATGTGTTCTTATCAGACAAGGTCATCAATCCCATCCCCATCCGCTCTCTTGAACCATATTCCAATAAAGAGGCTGCTGTGGACACCGCTAATTCAAATGTTTCACTCTGTTCATAGCTGGCTGCCAGTGCATCGATAACCAGAACGGTTTTGGGCACAGATTCGTGCTCAAACTCCTTCGATTTCCATGAACCGGTCTTCGCTGTGGCATTCCAATGAATGCGAGAGAGACGATCCCCGTAGACATAGTCGCGGACACCATTAATCTGGGTTGTTTCTCGGCGTGAGCGTGTCTGTGCTGTCTGTGGTCCAGATAATCGTGATTTGCGATCATATAACTGCCAGTAGGGAATAAACACAGTTCGTGGTAACACTCGAAATTCGCCCTTGGCTTTAAACGTCCCGCGATGCTCAATCAGCCCGAAAATATCTTCACTTGAACATTCCGTTTTGGAAAATACATATTTTCCACGTTCGAGCGGCGGTGTCTGAAACGACAGCTCACCAACGCCCCTCATATTGGGAATTAGGCTCTCACGGAACGACCATGATTCACCGTTGTGGCGATGTAGCATCTCACGCACGACCACATAAGGAAGTGGTAGAAATCCGGGAATGTTCACTCGAAGCTGAACTTGAACCTGATCACCAGCATGCAGCAATTCTTCATGACCCTGACCTGATGACAATGCCCTAGCTCCCTTAGCGCGTCTTACACCACTAAAACCAGCAATAGCAAGGTACAGACAGAGCAGGGTAACCATCGATAATAACATGATGGATGTCTTACCACCTTGAAATAGAACATACGCAAGGCAGCACATCCACACCGCCGCGATGCTCCAAACGCGGGGATGCCGTATTCCTCTTTTGACGGTACTCAAAAGCGGCTTCATAAACTATTGCCCCATAGAAACGGGCACACGTATCTGCTGAAGTACAGAGTTCAGAACAGCTTCAGAACTCATGCTATCCAGTCTCGCCTCAGGACGTAGCACAATCCGATGAGAGATGACATATGGCGCCATTGTCTTCACATCATCGGGAAGCACATAGTCCCGTTCCTGTAGGAAGGCGAAGGCTTTTACCGCTGACATAAATGAAATGGCCGCCCGCGGGCTGGCACCGAGCAATACGGATGGATGGGAGCGTGTGGTACGAACAACATCCAGCAAATAATCCATCACTGGATCACCAATGAATACTTCCTTGATCTCCTGCTGGATAGCAGAGATCTGATCCATATGAGTCACCGACTCGAGTCGGTCAACCGGTTGACCCGACTGATGCTGCTTCAGCAGTGTTTTCTCAATATCCTTATCTGGATAACCAAGGCTTATTTTCAACATAAACCGGTCTAGTTGTGCCTCCGGCAATGTATATGTTCCTTCAAAATCAATCGGGTTCTGCGTAGCACAGAGCATAAACGGATGTGGCAAATCGTAAGTATCCCCGTCTACCGTCACACTGCGTTCTTCCATAACCTCCAGCAATGCCGATTGGGTCTTCGTTGTAGCTCGGTTAATCTCGTCTGCCAGCAAAATGTTCGTCATGACTGGACCTGGACGGAAGTAAAAGCGCTCATCACGCGGATGGAACACGGATACACCCGTAATGTCACTCGGTAAAATATCTGGATTACATTGAATACGGCGGTATTCGCCGCGCATCGATTTGGATAAGGCCTTAATCAATTGTGTCTTGCCTGTTCCCGGTACGTCTTCAATTAAAACGTGGCCGCCTGCAAGCAAAGCTGTGAGCAAAAGTTGAATTTCAAAGGATTTCCCCATTATGCAAGATTCTAGATTAGAACGGACTGCTGAAATGATTTGGATCGACTCTTTGCGCACAGGCATATGTCTAACCTCCTAAAAAAGCATACAGATTTCCTTTTATTGTACATGATCCATGGGCGCGAGTACACTCGAAGAGAATCACAATTTGTTTCCAGCCGTCCGATTCACCGCTATTCACGCATGAATACGACAAAAAGAGACCCGGATAAGAGTTATCCGAAGCCTCTTTGGAAATTGTTTTTTTCTATCTGCACGTACTGCCCTCTACCACCACAACGATCACCCTTTTGGACGAACAACAAGTGCCGCAAGAAATGAGAAGATAATCGCTGCGGAAATCCCCGCTGCAGTTAGATCGAAGATACCGGTGATTACACCGAGCCAGCCTTCTTTCTCCAATTCGGTTAATGCTCCATGGACTAGGGAATTACCAAAACTCGTAATGGGAATGGAAGCACCTGCACCCGCAAATTTCACCAGTGGATCATAGAGGCCAAAGGCATCAGCCACAGCGCCTGCAACCACCAACGTACTCATCGTATGTGCTGGTGTCAACTTGACCCCATCCATAAGAAGCTGTCCAATGACACAGATTAAGCCGCCAACGATAAATGCCCACAGAAATTGCATTTTCAACCCTCCTTCTCGATGGAAACGGCATGTGCAATACAAGGAATACTCTCACCCTGCTGGTAAGATAGCGGTGACAATAAAGCTCCCGTAGCTACCACCAGAACACGTTTTAAATCGCCCTTTTGCATTCGGTTTAGAATGTGCCCATAGGTAACTGATGCGGAGCATCCGCAACCACTTCCCCCTGCCACGACCTGAGGCTGTTTCTCACGGTCATAGATCATCAATCCACAGTCGTTAAACACCGTTTGTTCCATTGGAATGCCTTCTTTATGCAAAAGTTCTTTGGTGATCGGTAGTCCGACCGAAGCAAGATCTCCCGTAACAATCAGATCGTAATAACCCGGCTCAAGCCCTGTATCACGGAAATGAGAAACCAACGTATCCGCAGCCGCAGGTGCCATGGCTGCTCCCATGTTGAATGGATCTTTGATGCCCAGATCCATAACGCGACCGATCGTTGCGTGTGTAATGACAGGCCCTTCTCCTGTTCGCGATACAACTCCGCAGCCTGCACCTGTGACGGTATACTGCGCATAAGGCGGCTTCTGTGACCCATACTCGGTCGGATAACGAAACTGCTTCTCTACGGTACAGTTGTGACTGACCGTTCCTGCAAGAACGTAGTCACCGCCCCCAGAATCCACAATGAGAGAAGCCAGTGCCAAACTTTCCATGGAGGTGGAGCATGCACCAAACACACCGAGGAAGGGGGCTCCTAGCTTACGAGCTGAGAACGAACTACTGATGATCTGGTTCATGAGATCTCCACCAATGAAAAACTGAAGCTCTTCTTTGGTAATATTCGCATTGATCAACGCTAGTTGAGTCGCCTGCTCTAATAGCTTGCGCTCCCCTTTCTCCCATGTCTTCTCGCCAATCTCCAGATTGTCGTATACATAGTCAAAGTCAGATGCGAGCGGCCCTTGACCTTCGTCAGGTCCAACAACAGCAGCCCTGCCAACAATGCGTGGACGATTTTCAAATTTCCAAGTTTGACGTCCCAGTCGTTTCATAGATGTCCTCCCCCAAATCCGAGGAAGGCATATACGATCCCGATAATAAATGCTGCGACTACACCAAACACGATAACGGAGCCAGCCAGCTTAAACATGTTGGCACCTACACCAAGTACCAATCCTTCTGCCCTGTGCTCCAGCGCCGCAGAACACATCGAGTTGGCAAAGCCTGTAACCGGAACGGCTGTACCCGCCCCTGCCCATTGTGCGATTTTATCGTATACACCAAGACAGGTCAGCACGACCGAGATAAAGATCATCACCGCTACGGTCGGGCTAGCTGCTTCCTTAGAAGTCATATCAAAACCCGCCATAAATGCTTCTTGGATAGCTTGTCCAATCAGGCAGACAAATCCCCCAACGAAAAAAGCTTTAATGCAGTTAGCCAAGAGGGGACGTGCAGGTTCATGCTTTTTGGCTACCTTTTTATATTCCTGCTCACTTATGGACAATGATGGTGATTTTTTGCTACTGCCGGTTCCTTTCGTCTCAGCTGGCAATGTACAGAACCTCCTTCGAAATGGAATGAGAACGCGAATTCATTCCTGTATGCAATGGTTGGACGTGTGTAATCCTAAATACATTGTTTGTTAATGTTCGTAAGGTTATGTATCCGGCGAAATGCAGCATATGTTTCCAGTGTGATAAAGATTTGAATTTGCTGATGTAAGCGCCGGATCTTTCTAAGCTACAAACTATCCTGCATTCGGATAAGGCCTTTCCCTTTATGCATTCCTTGAATGTATACAATCATGCTCTTACAAATAAAGCAGGATGATAACGAGTAGAATAAACAAGACGATGAAAAGAACTGCTTCATTACCTTCATCAGGTGGCTTCATCTAGTTGTATGCAACTCCTTCCTATTGCTCAAACGTATAGAACAAAGGATGTGGTTTCCCTGAGAGGTAAACCACTCCTATCTATGTATTCCTATTCAAACAGCTATTCGGTGGAACAGGGCTTGTGCGGATTTCATACGAATATGCAGTGGAAATCGAAACTCAATATGCCTGATATACGTGACGTAAACATGGACAATTACGTGCGCAAGGTTCATACTGGTTATGACCGGTGGTTAATAATTGATCCTGAAATGACAGGATTCCATGTCCAGCAGCCGTTCTGCTGAGACTTGAACTACATAAGAACAGAGGAGTTGTCCACATATGAATGAAAAAACAATGGATATGTTTCGCACACTGACTGAATTCCCTTCTGCTTCGGGCTTTGAACGTGAGCTTCGCGGATGGATGAAGGATCAGCTTTCCGCTTACACGGATGAATTTGTTCAGGATCGCTTGGGTAGTCTTTTTGGTGTATTACGCGGGGATGAATCAGGCCCTAAAGTAATGGTTGCTGGGCATTTTGATGAAGTAGGCTTCATGACGACTGGCATTACAGAAACCGGTATGATTAAATTCCGTCCACTGGGTGGATGGTGGAGCCAAGCTGTGTTGTCACAACGACTTCAGATCATCACACCTGAGCGCCGAATTACTGGGGTTGTAGGCTCTACACCTACACATCTTTTGGATGAGTCCCAGCGCAGCAAGCCGGTGGATCTGAACACCATGTACCTGGATATTGGTGCAGATAACCGCGCTGAAGCGGAGTCATGGGGCATCCATCCGGGCATGCAAATTGTACCTATTTGTGAATTTACACCAATGGCGAATCCGAAGAAAATCATGGCTAAGGCGTGGGATAACCGTTATGGTGTTGGTCTCGCACTGGAACTCGTTGAGGCACTTCATAAAGAAAAATTGCCTAATATCCTATATTCCGGGGCAACCGTTCAAGAGGAATTGGGTCTTCGCGGCGCACGTACCGCTGCAAATCTCATTGAGCCTGATATCTTCTTCGCACTCGACTGTAGTGCAGCCAATGATATGACAGGAGACAAGCAATCCTTTGGACATATTGGACAAGGCGCATTGCTGCGTATTTTTGATCCAGGCATGTTCACCCATCGTGGTATGGTTGAGTATGTGCAGGATACAGCATCCTCCAACCAGATTAAGATGCAATACTTCATCTCACCAGGAGGAACAGATGCAGGACAGGTTCATCTGAGCGGTATTGGTGTCCCTTCCACCGTTATTGGAATCTGTGCTCGTTACATTCACACTTCTTCATCCATCATCCATACAGATGACTATGATGCAGCGAAAGAATTGATTGTGAAGCTCGTCAAAGGACTGGATCGCTCCACGATGAATACCATTATCAATAATGCTTAACATCTGAACGCACGCTTTATTTCAAGAGATGTCCTGACTATGTCGGGATGTCTCTTTTTTCGTTTTCACCAATAGTACGTGTTCAAAAAGGATAGATTAATAGGTCGAACATTATAGGAAATTACACATAAGATACAAGAACGGAAGAAGAATCAAACACCAAGCGGCGGGGGAGCTTCTATGGCAGTAAGAAAGAATGGAAAGTCGAATAAGAGCTCCAAAAAAGAGAATGCTGCCAGCTCCCTTCTTGGCGGTAATCTTAAAGGAAGAAATCTGGAGCTTATTGTGGCAGCATTACTAGTGAGCGGGAAGCTCAGAGTGGATGCGGTTACGTTGTTTCGCGAAGCTACGCTTGTCGTTGAATTGGTCGGCCAATATAAAACGCTACAACAGATCACACCATCGAATCAAGACAAACTTGTGCAATTTCTGGATGAAATCGGTGGCGATATGACGTTAAATGATGTTATTCGGGCATTTCAACAAAGAATCAATTCCTAACACCAAGAAATGAGGTTGAGATCATGTCTGACTTCGATGGAAATGGATTCGCCGAGCTAATCATCATCGTCATTCTTGTTGTTTTATTCGTATATGGTTCCTCAGATATTGATAGCCTAACCGATGCCCCTTCTCAAGCTTAAGTAAGCGGCATCCACCCTAGCATGCAAGACAAAAATCATCTGTATCCCTACAAACGCCAGTCTGAGCTTCAATCTACAGACTGGCATTATTGGGATCGTTAGAGAAATAGTGGTGAAAATGCAATCCAGGCAAGTATGAGAGTAAGTACAATGCAGACATTCTCAACTACGGCTCCATGCTTGGTTCCCGTACTCATTAGATTCGCACGTATACGCCACTTAAGTGGCGGTAGTGGACGGATTCCCCGATTCGTTAATGAATCAGCAAGTAGATGCATAGCATAGGCTGTACCCCCAGCGATCCAGATCTCCGGTTGCAGCTGCGCAGTCGTAGTATACAGCAGTCCTGCCCACACTGCAGTTCCATACACTGTATGCGTTAGTCCCCTGTGTGTCAGCGTTGTACATAACATCAGCAAACTCCCTGCAATCCAGTTCCAAGGCGCAAATGCATGGCCGTAGAAAACCAACCCCAAGCCAATCGCAAACATTAGCACTTTACGGAGTGAGCGTGAAGGCAAAAATGATACCATACCAATCAAGATCGCAAGTAACAGATTCCAAGGTTGACTCTGAACATAGAAGTACACAAACACCGCCGTCGGTAACAAAATCGTCTGTAGTAGCCTAATGAGACTGTTTGGCAGAGCCTTCGAAACCAATAGCGAGTTGGGTTCATCGATGTCAGGCAACAGTGAACCGATCAGCGCCACCGTTACTGCAGGATCTGTTACAGGCAGACCTGTGAATTGAAGAACAGAAAGCGATACCCCTGTTCCAATAATAAGGTGGGATCTTCCCATCATGATGCAAAAACTTCCTTTCGACGAAATAGGGAACATAACTGACCCACTTCTGATATTACACTGATTTCAAAATGAGAACAATAGTTCGTATATCCTTATTTATTTTCAAAATAAATTTTGAGTTCTGTGACCGGGACCACAGTTTTTATTTTGTGAGGAGTTTATCGTTATTTGTGAAATTTATCACATTAGATGATGCCAATCATCTGTATGATTAAAATATAAACCACTAAAAATGTTAGTAAATACGTGTTCAAAAGCGCGAGCTTCTGAACAACCACTGGTAATGTACAGTCTATCCAAGGAGGCCTATACACATGAACGGAAATAAAGAAAAACTGGTCGTCATCGGTAACGGCATGGCAGGAATTAGTACGGTTGAGCAAATTTTAAAATTAAGCTCCCGCTTCGAGATCACAGTTATTGGTACAGAACCCTACCCTAACTATAACCGCATTATGTTGTCCTATGTGCTGGAGGGCAGCAAAACGTTGGATGATATTGTACTCAATGACCTGCATTGGTATGAAGAATATGGTATTACGTTGCATATGGGCACAACGGTATCCAAAATCGATTCCGATACACGCGAAGTGGTGACTACAGACGGTTCGCGCGTTCCTTATGACAAGGTCATCATTGCTACAGGCTCCAATTCCTTTATTCTTCCTGTACCTGGACACGATAAACAGGGCGTTGTTGGATTCCGGGATATCGCTGACTGTAATACGATGCTAGATGCAGCGAAGAATTACAAAAAAGCAGCTGTCATTGGTGGCGGATTGCTAGGTCTAGAAGCAGCTAAAGGACTGGTTCAGCTCGGCATGGAGGTTACCGTTGTCCACTTAATGCAGGATCTCATGGAACGTCAACTAGATTCAACAGCTTCTGCCATGTTAAAGGCTGAACTTGAACGCCAAGGCATCCAATTCAAAATGGGTGCACAGACATCCGAATTGCTTGGCGGCGAGCGTGTTGAAGGTATTCGTTTTGCAGATGAAACGGTACTGGATGTTGATTTTGTTGTTATGGCTGTCGGTATCAAACCAAACATCACTGTTGCTCGCGAGAGCGGCATGGAAGTCAATCGAGGCATCATTGTTGACGACTACATGCAAACTTCTCTTGAAAATGTGTATTCCGTCGGAGAATGTACAGAGCATCGCGGTGTGTGTTACGGCCTCGTCGCTCCATTATTCGAACAAGGTATGATCCTGGCTAAACATATATGCGGTGTTGAAACTGCACCTTATGAAGGTTCTGTAGTATCTACGAAATTGAAAATTTCGGGCGTAGATGTATTTTCGACAGGTGAGTTTATTGATGGCCCTGAGCACACGGTTATCTCTCACAAAGACGAATGGAAACGCACGTACAAAAAAATCCTGCTTCGCGATAATGTAATGGTCGGCGCTGTGTTATTTGGTGACATCACGGATTCAGCGGAGCTGCAAAAACTGATCAAGCAACAGACTGAAATGACCGATGACCTGTACGCTTCACTCATGGGCACAGGCTGCGGTGGACACAAGAAGGCAACATCGGTAGAAACGATGGCTGAGGACGAAATCGTATGTGGCTGTAATGGTGTTACCAAAGGTCATATTATGGACGCGATTACGAATCAAGGATTAACCAGCATCGATGAGATCAAAGCGAGCACGGGTGCAACACGTTCTTGCGGTGGCTGTAAACCAGTCGTAGAACAGATCTTGCAATATGTACTTGGTGATAATTTTACAACGGGTGCCAAACAGGGCATTTGCGGATGTACTTCCCTAAGCCGGGATGAGATCGTAGCGGAGATCAGACAAAAAGGTCTGCAAACGACCAAAGAAGTGATGAACGTATTGGGATGGACTCAGCCTGAGGGCTGCTCGAAATGCCGTCCTGCAATCAACTATTACCTGGGTATGATTGCACCGGATACACATGAGGATGAGAAGGAATCCCGCTTCGTCAACGAACGTATGAACGCCAATATTCAGAAAGACGGAACCTATACCGTTGTGCCACGGATGTATGGCGGGGTTACAACACCAGAAGACTTGAAACGTATCGCGGATGTATCGGTCAAATACGATGTAAAAGCGGTTAAAGTGACTGGAGGACAGCGTCTAGACTTGATCGGAGTCAAAAAAGAAGATTTGCAAAACGTATGGGCTGAGCTCGATATGCCTTCAGGCTATGCTTATGCTAAATCACTTCGTACCGTCAAAACATGTGTAGGTTCACAGTTCTGCCGCTTCGGTACACAGGATTCAATGGCTATGGGCGCCAGAATTGAACGTAAATTCGAACGCTTGGATCTACCTGCTAAATTCAAATACGCCGTGAACGGCTGCCCACGTAACTGTGCAGAAGCATGTACGAAAGATATCGGTATTGTTGGTAACGACGGCGGTTGGGAAATATTCATCGGCGGTAACGGCGGGATCAAAGCCAGACTTGCGGACTCCCTCTGCAAAGTGAAAACGGACGAAGAATTGATCGAGCTGTGCGGCGCCATCATGCAACATTATCGTGAGACTGCCAACTACCTCGAACGGACTTCGGAATGGGTAGAACGTGTGGGTCTGGAATCGATACGTGCAGTTGTGGTTGACGATATTCAAGAACGTAAGGCGCTAATGGAACGAATTGAGTTTGCACTTGGACATGTGGAAGAACCTTGGCAAAAAGCAATTCGAAATGAACAAGGTGAGAACAAACTATTTCACGGAATTGAAGTAACTGCCCGTCCGTAAGTCAAACCACTACAGATAAGGAGAGTTCAATATGACAACTAAACCAGCCGGCACCTATTACCCTGCCGGAACGATTGATGAATTTCTACCTCGCATTGGTAGAGTCGTTGAGATTCAAGGCAAACAGCTCGCTGTATTTCTTGCCTCGGATGGCACCATCTTCGCAGCAGATAATCGAAACCCGCATCCGAAAGGCGGACCACTTGCCGAAGGCATTGTGTCAGGTCATTACCTCTATGACCCACTGTACGATTGGAAGATCGATCTTAGCACAGGTCTAGTGCAAGCTCCCGACCAAGGACAGGTTCAGATGTACTCGGTCAAAGTGGAAAATGGAACGGTCTGGATTGCAGTATAGCTGCAGTCCAGGTAACACATGGGATTGATGCTTAAGTATGGGGGAAACCGACATGTACACACCTAATGTTGAAGGAATTATTGAAGCCGCGGTCAAAAAAAGAGATCAAATGAATTCAGGTCTAGCACGTTATATGGTATCCGCCTTGATGGCTGGTGCATATGTAGGCCTTGGCATTATTCTAATCTTCAGTATCGGCGCACCGCTTCTCGCGGCGCAATCACCTTTTCAGATGATCCTGATGGGCATGTCCTTCGGGCTCGCTCTCACCCTTGTTATTTTTGCAGGGTCGGAGCTGTTTACGGGCAACAATATGTTTTTTACCATGAGTACGTTAGCAGGTCGCACTACCGTGAAAGACACAATGAAGAACTGGGGACTTGTCTTTCTCGGCAATCTGATCGGCGCGGTCATTCTGAGTCTGCTCATTGTCGGCAGTGGTTTGTTCAAAACAGCTACACCAGAGCATCTGCTCTTTGCCGTTTCTGCTAAGAAGATGGCAGCCCCCGTTACTGAGCTATTCTTCCGCGGCATTCTCTGTAACTGGCTCGTCTGTCTAGCCATCTGGATGTCTTCACGCACAAAAGAGGACATTGCCAAGCTTGTATTGATCTGGTGGTGTCTGTACGCATTTATCGCCAGTGGATATGAGCACAGCGTTGCCAATATGACATTGCTCTCCTTATCTTGGTTACTGCCAAACCATCCGGATACCATCACATTAGCAGGCTGGTTCCATAATATGATTCCAGTCACACTCGGTAACATTGTCGGAGGCGCTTTGTTTGTTGGGATGGCCTATTGGTTCGTATCACCTGTGAGAAAGAAAACCCGTCAATGACTCATGCTCTCATGCTATAAACCATGCATTCTCTGGACTCTCAGAGGGCATGGTTTTTTACGTTCTATTTTTCTACGTTATGTTTTTTATGTCATGACTTTATTTACCTTATGACCTTTTACCTTTCACAACCTCAGCGTTAATCCGCCGTTTACATATTAGTCGTATAGTCGAACCATGCCTTAACATATCTAACGACCAAAGGATGACTGCTTATATGGGAATACACACGTACTTCAGATCTCTGAATGATCTAGAACGCATTATCCGAACGCCAGGCAAATTCAAGTTTGAGGAACACAGCGTGTCCGCACATTCATGGAAGGTCGTGCAATACGCCAAAACGCTCGCCGATATTGAAGAACAGAACGGCGTAGCTATTGATTGGAAAAAGCTTTACGAGATCACCAGCAGCCATGATTACGGCGAGATTTTCATTGGAGATATCAAAACTCCGGTTAAGCATTATTCACTTGAGCTTCGTGCGATGCTGCAGCAAGTCGAGGAAGGTATGGTTGAGCATTTTATCAACGAGAACATTCCCGAAGAGTTCCAAGCCATATTCCGCCGTCAACTGCGTGAAGGTAAAGATCAATCTGTTGAAGGGCTTATTCTTGAAGTTGCCGACAAGATGGATCAGGTATATGAAGCCTTTGCAGAATTACAACGGGGAAATACGGAGAAAGAATTCATTGTGATGTATCGCTATGCCCTGATCAAAATCAAGAACATTGACCTTCATTGTGTTCACTACTTCCTCCATCACATCCTCCCCGACATTATTCAAGAAGGCATCCGTTCCCCGATTGATATTCGCAAAATAACTGAAGAAGCACTCGCCGAATAATCAGCTCAAGTCGCCATGGCTCTCATGATCCAGGGACAGAGCTTTTTTTCGTTCTGCACACTGTTGCCGATATTCACTTGGATATACCCCTGTTTTATTTTTGAAAATACGGCTGAAATAATGAGAGTCCGCGTAGCCAACGGCTTTGCCTATCGATTGAATGTCCAGGTTCTGATGCGCAACGAGCAACCGCTTCGCTTCGTTAATTCTCAGCCCTGTCATATATTTGAGCGGAGTTTCGCCCGTTACTTTTTTGAAACACTTACCTAGATAATCCACGCTAAAGTGCATCTGTCCCGCCATATCCTGAAGGCTGATCTCGTGCATGTAATGCTGCTTCACGTACAGTTTGACCGCCTCTGCAATATCCTCTGGCTTCCTCTGTTCGTCCACAGCCGCACTAACATGCGTGAGAGAATCAACTACATTCCCAAGCTTGAGTTCCATCGCGTCCAGCAGTCCACGAATCTGGTCTTCCGAGATCGGCTTGAGCAAATAATCCTCCACCTTATAGCTGATCGCCTGACGTGCATACTCAAATTCATGATGACCGCTGAGGATTACAATTTTCACTTGAGGATAGGCAAAATACAGATGCTTCGCCAGTTCTAATCCATTCATCACGGGCATCTGAATATCGGTGACGACAAGATCAGGAACCGTCTGTTCGATCAATTGCAGTGCCTCCTGCCCATTCCTCGCTTCGCCAATTACCTCGAATCGTGTACCCAGCTCACTGAACTTTCGCGACACATTACGGCGGATCAGTGCTTCATCCTCCACAATAATGGTTCTGTAGTTAACCGTCATTTCAGCCACGCTCCTTTCGAATAGAACCACCCACGGTAATTCTGACCCCGCCGTTAAGCCTATTCTCGATGTGCATCTGCGCCTTAGAGCCATACCACAATTTCAGTCGTATCCAAATATTCCTCAGCCCCATGCCGTTAATCGCAAGATCAGGAATACGCTCCCATTCCTCTGAAGATGCAATATACGCTTGTATGGATGTTAATACCTCTGGCTCCATGCCCGGTCCGTTGTCTTCAACGATAATCCGCCAGGTTTCTTCCGCTTCGTTCAACTCTCCTCCAACATACAGCTTCCATGGAGGTGAATCGCCTAGTCCATATTTGATGGTGTTCTCCAATAAGGGTTGGATCAGCAGCATGGGAATACGTATATGGTGCATGGCCTCTGGAATATGAAACGTATAATGCAGATCCTCTTCGAACCGAATCTTCATACACTCCAAATACCGCTCGCAATAATTCATCTCCTCTGATAAGGTCACCCCTTCAGGGTTAGGTGCTGAGATATAACGAAGCATCGCTGTAATATGACCACAAAAAGCAACGATCTGGTCATTCATGCCCTCTTCGGCCATGATGCTGATATTCGTGATGTTATTGTAAAGGAAGTGAGGATTCATCTGGGATTGCAACGCGAATAAACGCGTATCCGTTTCCTGCGACTTGAGAGCAAGCATATCCTGGAAGGACTGCATAAGCTGTTGATTCAATCGAACAAATGTATCGTTCAGTTCATCCATCTCGCGGATGGAGCTTGGATGATCCAGCTTGAACAAATGACCCGAATCCTGGCCTGTGGCGAGGTCTTGTACACCGATCTTTTGAATGATGCGCTGTAGCCGATGCAGGGGTAACGTGACTCTTTTGGAGATCAGATACGATAACACGAGAATGAGCAATAACATGCCTAACGTAGCGCCTATAAATAGCGTAGCCATTCGGTTCAGGCTCACGAACAACGATTGCTTCGATTGTGTCACGATCACTGTCCAGCCCGTTTCGGCTGAGGTCATGTATGTCATCATCTGAGGAGAGTTGCTGTCCGTGTGGACGACCTCTTGCATTTCTCCTGGTGGGTACTGTCCCGTGCGAATCATAGCTAGATCCTCTGAACTAATCATCATTGTTGCCTCAACATCCTCCGAGGAAGAGCGGGAGAAGGGGTACAGTAACGATCCTCGCTCATCGATTACATCAATATGCAGCTCTTCATTCCCAGCCTGTATTTCATGTAGATAGTTGAACATCGTCTGAGCATCCTGCAAAATTTCGACGACGCCTTGGCTAACGTAATTCCCGTTCTTGTACACACGTGTAAGTGAGACATATCGGCTATCCGACTCTCCTTCACCTGTAGGCATGGGCAGACTGCCTCCATCTAACATCGTGATAACTCGCCAGCCATTGCGATTCCAGGTTTCGTTGTACCAAGGTCTCTGCGTTAAGTCGACATTCATCTGTCCATTAAAAGCACCCGCCCCTAGCATTTTGCCATTCACATCATAGATGTTAGCCTGTTTGGCTGTATTCGAGCTGCTAATGATGGCTAATATGACGTCGATCAGCGTGGTTGTATCTTTGTAGAATGCTGGATCTGCCGCAATCCCCTGCTCGCTTCCTTCCGCAGGAGACAAGTAGTGACTAAAGTGCTCCTTAACCAGATTGGAATAAACGATATTCATTGAGAAATTGTTCATCTTGACTACTTCCTGATCCAGATTACTCACCAGGGATGCACCGAGCTGCTTCTGCTGTTCTTCGCTGCGACTGCGAATATCATTGGCCAGAAAAACGTACAGCAGCCCTGCCACAATGAGTGCAAACACAATAAAAACTGCCGAGTAATACATAAACAAGCTTTGCTGCAACGTTCGAAAACGGTATCGAATCATCTTACACCTCAATCTACGGGTTCGAAAATGTCCACCCAACAGACCGCTTTTGTCTATTGAGCCCATTCCTCAATCAGCGTAATGTTGAACACATAAGAATACGCTTACATTATGTTGTACTGCAAGACATCATATCTTATTCTTCCAGGAGGTTCAATGATGAAAAAAAGATTTTTGGTATCACTAGCCAGCTTGTTACTCGTATCCGGATTGCTGCTAGCTGGCTGTAACTCGGCTAAAACATCGGAAGGTTCAGGTAAAGTAACCCTTACGTTTGGAACAAGCCAAAGTGGCATTCCACGTACGGGAATTATGCAAACGATGGCGAAGGAATATGAACAAGAAACGGGTGTGAAAATTGACTTTCAGGTGGTGCCTGATGCCCAGTGGAGAGATCTGATCAAAGTAAAACTCGCTTCTGGCGAAGCACCGGATATCTTCAATGTCGATGTAGACCCACTTAGCATGCCAGCTAATGTGCGACCAGAAGAGAATGCGATTGACCTGACCAATGAGGAATTTGCCGGACGAATGTCCGAAGAAATTCTGCCAACCGTCAGCCATAACGATAAAGTTTACGGCGTTTCATTCGCTCCATCGAAAATTTGGTATGTGTACTATAACAAACGGATATTTAATGAGCTGGGCATCGAGCCCCCAACCACATACGCCGAGTTTAAAGCCATTAGCGAGAAAATTAAGGCTCAAGATATCATCCCATTTTACCAAGCACCAGCAAGCGGATGGTATCAGGTACTCCCCCTGTTCGAGACAGGGCCTAACTATGAACATACGACACCGGGAACTTATGAGAAGCTGAACAACAATGAGATGAAGGTCGCAGATCTGACGCAGTTAAAGACCGTTATTGAGCAACTAAAAGAATTCGCGGATCTCGGATATTTCGGCAAAGACTTCTTGTCCAACACCGTTGAAGCTGGCATCGAAGCCTTCGGTCAGGAAAAAGCAGCAATGCTGCTGCGTGTGCCTGGTACTGAAAAAGAAGTCTCCGAAGCTTACCCTGAGATGGAAGACAATATGGGATTCTTCGTCATGCCTTGGGGTGATAACCAAACAATTGGTGTCAATCCAGGTGGTTCCGCAGCGATGTTTGGCAACAAAAACAGCAAACATCCTGAAGAAGTGCTGAAGTTCTTCCGCTGGATTACGGAGCATGACAATCTACAACGTGTATTTGACGGAGGCGAGGGTAATCTGACCATCTGCTGGCCGGAGATTGAACCTAAGCTGACGCAAGATTATATCGATTATGAGAAAAATCACGAAAAAGGAACGGTTATGCAAGCTGCCGTGAAGTATATCGATCCTCAATGGATGGATATCGGCAAAGATATTTCGGGTATGTTTGCCGGCGCTATGACTCCTGATCAAATTTTGCAGAATATTGATAAACGTCGGGCGGAACAAGCCAAAGTGTTGAAAGATGAGGCATGGCAGTAGTTGTGTCGTGTCACTACAGTGAAGCACGCGGCAGGAAGGACAGGTGTTACATGTTATGAATGCGAACAAAATTTATCCTTGGTACTTCTCATCCGGAGCGATTGTGCTTTACCTCCTATTCATCGTCGCTCCCGCCCTGCTGGGTATATATTATTCCTTCACCGACTGGAACAGCTATAGCTCGGAGAAGAACTTTGTTGGACTGGAGCATTTTCGCACCATTTTGGCGGGTGATCCTACCTATCTACTTTTTATCAAAAACACAGTGTTATTTACGTTAGTTACATCGATTGCGAAAACGGTATTAGGGCTATTTCTCGCCTTGCTGCTCGTTAGTGGTGTGAAGGCAGCCAATCTGCATCGGATGATTATTTTCTCACCGCAGGTGCTGTCCTTCCTCATCATTGGTCTAGTGTTCAAAAGCCTACTTGATCCAAACAATGGCTTTGTTAACGTTACGCTGCGGTCGCTCGGACTTGATTTTCTGGCGCAAAACTGGCTCGGCTCACTGACGTGGGCGATGCCGTCCATTATGGCTGTGGATACGTGGAAAGGCATGGGCTATATTATGGTGCTGTTCATTGCGGGATTGCTCGCCATTCCCCGTGATTATTACGAAGCGGCATCCATTGACGGCGCAGGGTTCTGGCAGAAGCTGTTCAAAATCACCCTACCGATGCTGATGCCTACCATCACCATTGCAACAGTATTAAATATTACGTATGGCTTGCGGGTATTCGATGCTGTTTACGTGCTCACCAACGGCGGGCCGGGTAACGCAACAGATGTCATTAACACAGCAGTATATTCGTCTTTTGCCAAAGGGTATTGGGGACTCGGTAGCGCACTATCCACCATTTTGTTTGTCATTATGGCGATCATCTCCTTCTTCATTATTCGCTTGATGAACCGAAAGGTGGAATTCTAGATGCGCTTGAAGAAACGACTTGTTTCCTTATGTCTGAACGTGCTGGCATGGATCCTTAGCCTTATTGTATTGATTCCTTTTGTCGTCATCGTCCTGAACTCGTTCAAGTCTGATGCGGAAGCTAAGGTGTTGAAACTAACACTTCCAGAGACGTTTATTTTCGAAAATTATAAAATTGTATATGAGCAAGGACATCTAGGCAGCTCCTTCTTCAACAGCCTGTTACATGCGGGAGCATCCTCCCTTTTACTCGTATTTGTCGTGGCCTTCTCGGCCTTCACGCTATCTCGGAATCACTCCCGGTGGAGTAAGTTCCTATACTTCTTCCTCATTCTAGGCATTACATTGCCTCTGAACTATATTCCTTTGATGGAAGTGATGAAGACACTAGGCATGATTAATTCACATGTCGGCATGGTTCTACTCTACACTGCGATGGGCATTCCCATCTCCCTGTTCATTACGTTTGCGTTTGTATCGAATATTCCAAGAGAGTTAGACGAGGCTGCCATCATGGATGGATGCAACGGGATCAAGCTTTTCTTAAAAGTTATTGTCCCTCTGCTCACCTCCGTGCTGGTTACGGTATTTGTCTTGAATTTCCTCAGTGTATGGAATGAATTCACCGCTCCGCTCTACATGCTCAATACGGTCGAGATGTGGCCTATGACGCTGGCTGTATATAATTTCTTCGGACAGTTCAGTGCACAGTGGAATCTAGTTAGTGCGGATATTGTACTTACATCGTTGCCTGTGTTAATTGTGTTCCTCATTGGGCAAAAGTATATTGTAGGCGGGCTCACTTCCGGGGCTGTCAAAGGTTGATATGGCGGGATTTCATGAGAATACGCAAGATGGAAAATGGAGTTCAGCTAACATGAATGGAACCCATGCTGCGGAGGACAACGAAAAATTCATTTGACTTCGGTGTACTTTGTAACTATTATGGTTACAACGGTGGTGATTAACAATGAAACAAATCAGCAGTCGTTTCTCCATTGCAGTTCATACATTATCTCTGATTGCCGTTGTACCTACAGAGTGCACCGGAGATTTTATAGCTAGAAGTGTCAATACCAATCCCGTCATCATTCGCCGGATCATGTCCACGCTGAAGAAAGCAGGCTTGATTGATGTCAGACCTGGCGTTGGTGGTGCGTATCTGCTCAAGCCGCCTGCGGAGATCACGTTGTTGGATATCTATCATGCGCTCGATGTCGTGGAGGATGGTCAGCTGTTTAACTTTCACAAACATCCGAATCCAGCCTGTTCGGTAGGTAGCATGATTGAGCATACATTGCGTGCCGAACTGGTAGAGGCTCAGCTTGCCATGGAGGAACGGTTGAAGCGTGTTACGATTCAGCAGTTGATGGATCAAGTTCAACCAGATGAATAGCCCAGTACACTATGATTCCCTTTCGATTTTTTGATTGGTTCGTTGAAGAGAACTGGCTATTTTGGTGAAAATTAAAAAAAGCTCAGGGTTGAGCTTTTTTTATCCCTTCGTTGTAATCACACCTGTTATAACGTATATGGTTACATCAATACTTTAATACTTTTACATTAGGAAAGCTATATTTAAGTGCGTGTTCAAAAAGGTCGGTTTTCAGTACCGAGAAGATGGGGTGAAGATAGAAATGGAGTAGCGGAGCGTAGATTAAGCTACGTGAGCAACTACATTGTTTCTGAAGGAAACAACCTTCGTAAGCATCTACTTATTTCGGCTGAATCCCATATTCGAAGCTAAGATGCCGTCAGGCATCCTTTGTAATCAAAAGCGGACTTTTTGAACAACCTCTTTAACGCATCTACTTAGGCATTTCCCTATGATTTTAAAACATACCCATTGGAGGAATTAACAATGACAATTTTAGTTACTGGCGCAACAGGACATCTCGGTTCACTCGTCGTAGAAGCTTTGCTACAATCCGTTCCGGCTTCGAATCTGGCAGTAAGTGTTCGTAATCCAGAAAAAGCAGAGCACCTACGCTCCCAAGGTGTGGACGTACGTCATGGTGATTTTGATCAACCGGAAACATTGGCACAAGCCTTTGCCGGTGTAGATCGTCTACTCTTGATCTCTGCTGATGCAGATAACGAAACGCGTATTCGTCAGCACAAGGCTGCCGTAAGTGCAGCGAAGCAAGCTGGGGTTGGCTTTATCGCCTACACAAGTGTTGTCAATGCAGGACAGAGCTCCCTTTCTCTCGCAGAAGTACACCGTGCAACAGAGAGTGCGATTCTGGAGACAGGCATCCCGTATTCCTTCCTACGAAATAACTGGTATTTGGAAAATGAAGCAGGCAGCATTCAAGCTGCGATTCAAGGCGCACCTTGGGTTCATGCTACGGATTCCAGCCAGGTGGGCTGGGCTACCCGTCGTGATTACGCACATGCTGCAGCTGCTGTGCTAACAGGTGAAGGTCATGAGAACACAGTCTATGAACTGTCTGGCAAACTTTTAACTCAAGCTGAACTTGCTGCCATCGCTGGTGACGTACTGGGCAAGGACATCCCCATTCAGAACGTAGACGGCGCTGCTTATGCTGAAATCATGAAGGGCGCAGGTCTACCAGACTTTATCGTATCCATGCTAGTGGATATGCAAGCTGCAATTAAAGATGGCGCACTTGCAGTAGAGAGCAACACACTCGAACAATTGCTTGGACGTCCAGCTCAGCCACTTCGCGAGGGCATTCAAGCGATTGTTGGTCAATAAGATCCGATGAGCCGTTGAGCTGATGAATTTCACCGACATCGATTCTGTTAAGGATATGGCATGATTCGTACGAGAAAGGGACACACCAACTCAAGGTTGGAAGTGTCCCTTTTCTGTACTAACGATTGATTTTAATGAGTATACACCGTAAGAGCAATCCCGATCATAGACCGGTGTTTTCTCTTTTGGTAGCTCTGTTTGCATCTCTATTTATATCTCGTTTGTATCTTCTCTCATGCTCTTTCTTATGATCCACTCAAGGTTGCTGAATGTACTGTATAGGAATATGATCAGCTAGCCAAATATTTTCATTTCCATGATAGAACCGTATTCCATCTTGGGCAGCCTTAGCAGCGTCGATTGTCAAAATAATAGGCTGGTCATCCCGCCTGCGTCCGACCTGAGTGGCAGTTTCCATATCTGCGGATAGATGCACGTATTGCCGTTGTCTCGGCTGTAAACCCTGCTCCATAATGGACTCTACTGCACGTAAGGGCGTACCATGGTAAAGCGTCGCTGGGGGAGTTGCAGGTAATTTCGCAATCTTGTGTGGAGTCGAATGTCCATATAAGGCGCGAATCCGACCAGCTTGAATCTCATGTCGCTTTTTCTCCGAGACTGCGATCATCTTCTCCAGATCCGCTTCCGTCACATGCTTCCACTGCGGGCTCTCATGCAGCGCCACAAGCAATTGTGAGATCTCCACCCAGCCCTCTTCGTCTAACTCCAGCTCATATTCCCACGGAGCGTGACGCAACGCATAAGAGAGTTTTTTACTCAACTTCATCAGATCCATCGCAATCAACTCCTAAGTAGGTTAATAGGTTCGATGTAAGAAGGTTTCCACTAACCATTCTGATAACAGAAAAAATTTAAGGTTAGTAAAACTATATAGATTGAACTAAAAATATTTACACTGACCACTCCGATGACAGAATAACCTTCCGATCGCTGTTATCCCCAGATTTTTTTATTCCCTTCCCATAGGGGAAAATCCGGGGATAGCGTATGCTTCCGAAGTAGCTTTCTTTCAGAAAGCTTTTGCGAACGCTTCGCTTCTTCACGTTATTTCTGTCCTCTCCGTTCTTGTGTAAATTTATTGTTTAATCTATATAGTTAAACATATCTTCTTCGTAACAAAAATACCACCGTTAGGAGCGTACAGCCGTTAAAATCTCTTGTATATTCCGTGCAAGTCCCTCATTATCATCCTGTGTAAATTGGTAGTGTCCATCAATGCCACGATGAATAATTGTATTCATGACCGGATGAGCCTCACGATCTGAAGCCACTCGAATGAGGTCGTCGGCAAAGTCTACTGCCTGTTGTTCACTATAAAGAAACGGCTTGATTAGCATTCGAATACTTAGGGCATGAGCTTGAGGCTCTCGAAGCTGATCCCGATGAGTGATGCCATATACAGCACCGAATCCAAAAGCAGCAATAACTTGTCGTTCCAGTTCTGTCGTCTGCTCCAACGGCGTGCCAATCAGTTCGCAGATTCGATTCACCATCTCCTCCAGCTCGTTCGCTGCAGCAGCTATAATTACATCATTAATATCATCAGCGTTAATAAAATCAGTCATAGGTAATTCTCCATTTCTGAACCAGTTTGGATCCATTCTATGAATCACTTGCCCCTATTGTAACGAGATAGGGCGAACAGTTCAAATCTATCAATATGCTCGATAGATGCTATGAATTGAAGTAAAAGGGCAAGAGCGAACAAGGTTCAGTTCATATTGTGAGCAATTAACTATCTTTTATGAATGGTAGGGCCAGGAAGATTTTCGTAAGCATGAATGTTAATACCTGCCTGGTTCATGATCTCACGCAGCTTCGTCGCAAACTCCGAATAATAATAGTCTATGTTCAGACTTCCCGCATAATCTCGCAGATCATACTCGGATAACTCTACTCTTAGATCAACCAGGTCATCCACCAGTACCTTCTTGATCGCTGCATCCGTTATGGATGGATCGATATGACATTCGTTGACTAGCGTCTGTAACGTTTGTTGCAGTGTCTGCTTGTCATACGTGGGATGCGTTAACAGGAAGCTCAGATCGTATAAGTCCTTGAACCGGGGTCTAACAATCGTCTGATGCAGCTTCCACGCAACTTGAACCGATAATGGAACTGTATACGGAACGACAAAAGGCTCTCCCATAAGCGGTTGGTACGTGAGTGGGATCGGCGCAGCCTCCATATCCAGATTAAAGGAAATATCCAGAAATAACTCCTCTTCATAGGTATCTTCCTGTCTAGGTTCACTCGTGAAATAATAAGCTAGATCGGTATTAATCGTTGGAAAGTCATCCGCCATCGCGTAATCAATTCTGCGCCAAAAGGCGTTCTCGCGAAAACTTCTAAACATGACACCATCGTTCAGATCAAGCTCCGTGACCTGGATCATCCAGTCGGTAAAAAGTTTCTTGGCCTGCTGATCATCCTCGACCTTACCCATGTACAAAAAGTCGATATCCTCCGCGTCCCGAATATCTCGGTTGCTTAAATACTGTCTTGTTAACAAGCTGCCTTTCAATACAAATGGCATACCTACATGAGATGCTCTTCGTAGCAGTGCCTCTAACGCAATAATTAATTTCTCTCCCCAGCTGAACTGGTGTAGATGCTTCACTTCAGACATCTCTATTCCTTCTTTCCCCTATATGTATGTGTGATTAGATCCAGCCACGATCCAGTTCTTCTCTGCTGTCATAGACACATAATTCGTACTGTTCCTTGATGAGCTCGATTCCGTTGTGTTGCAAGATATGATGTATCTGCTTCACTGTGTTGTAGAACTGTTCAGACCTGTTATATTCTCGGACTGTTACAAATCGTATTTTGCCATTTGCATTAAGCGAGTTTCTTGAAATATGTCCACCGTTACCTTCGCATAATTCTTTTAAATGATTCACATCATCTACGTTCACTTTACCGTGCCATTCGAAATAGGGGGTGGAGTTAGCTACCATCCGCTGATGAAAGTACGTCTCCTCCTTCGCTGGAACCTCTACCTTGGTTCGCACGACCGTAAACCCGCTATCTTGGAAGCGTGCAGCCATCTGTTTAATGGTACCGTGTACTTCATCAAAATTCGTACTATGTATTACGCCTGTAATCATCGGTTGATGAATGTAATCGCCATGATCTAACACAATCATCACTGGTTTAACCTGCTCTATCTGGCAACGTTCAATAAAGCTCGCCTTCTCTTCAAGACTTAGATCATTCACTGTAATATGAAACTCAAATTCCATGTGCTCACTCCCTGTCGTTTCTTATGATGTTAGGATCGTTGCGAAGATGTTAGGTGTACTACTTTACTCACAATTCTCTGGGAAACTTCCTAAATTATACATCGGTATTTTGCTAGATTTGTTTCAGTTTTCTTCAACATAGTCTTGTAAGGACTATAGATTTTTAAGTTAGTACTTACCTAAGATAAGACATCTGAATATCCACAAGATTATGCAAACTAATTTCAATTCTCATATCTTCGTTTTCATTAATGGCTGTTAATGTTGTATCTTCAATACTTAACTGTTTAATAGGATTGGTTACATCAAGAAAGATGCCCCACACCAAATAGTCGTCTGCATCTGTACAAGCAATGAAGCCTTCATTTCCCATTTGCCCATCCCCGCCATAGATCTTGCCACCTTGATAATCAATACTCGTCCATGGGTCAACCATAGTCCAGCAGTCTGCGTTATATTTCTCCACACTCTCAATCGTGGTATCACAGAGGGGAGAACAGTATATTCTGCGCTCATTGTTGTTGGGATCGTAATAGGTCTCGATATTTAACATGATGATGTTCCCATTGGAGAAAGCAATACAATTCAGCCCGGGCAACTCACGTTGTTCGGCAGACCAATGTTTCATTATTGAGCCGTTCATAGCGTTATCCTCCTTATCCATTCAATTTTATCTATGTGACAAAACATTCACTTGGTGCAATTCGAATCTACATGCAAGATGGAGTCCAGTCTTTTTCACTCTCTTTAATATATGTAACATACCCATTTGCCGAAAATCGTGCATCAAGCACCCTGGTTGCGTAAGCCTTACTACATCCCTGTTCCACATGAATTTCATCCTGTAGAAACAACATAAATAGAGATTCAGACGCTCCATCATCGGACAAATATAATCCCAGTAATTCGTTGTATTGAGAACCGAAAACCAAACCTATGTATTCGATTTTGAAAGTCAGCTTTTCTTTGCATTCCAGTAGTCCTTCGTATGTAGCGTACAAATTAAAATCATCCACATCATCTATTCGATTCGCCGATATTAACGGATTCATTCCCCTTATGTATACACCTATGACATCGCCATCACTTTTTTCAAGGAAAATAACCTGGTCTAATCGTTCATGATCCTCTTCATCCTGTAGATAAATGATATTTGCAATATCTTGTTGGCTAAAATAGTGGTCTACCTTTTTGGTAACAGACAACATATATTTGTTCATGGAGAACCTCACGATCTATTGTGGAATAATCATCATGTATTATAATTATAAAACCGAAATAAGTTTTTATGATTTAACTAGTTTAGTAAATGTACAATGTACCTTTTGGCCATCTTCCGTTCCATCCGCATGGACAGTGCCCTGATCTAAGAACCAGTAACATTTGTCCAAAGAAACTTGGACAACCTTTAAACTCGCCAAACGCACGCTCAACACCAGCATTAAGCAATAACCAGGCTATTGTTCCTGCAAACTCATCTTTTATATTCTTCTTTTCAATAACATCGTTAAGTGTAGCAATAGCCGTTTTATACTGCTGTGACTCTCTTACGGCAACAACAACTGCATTAAAATCTCTAACACTATATCCTAATTTCCTCAGAATAAATTCCGCAAGACGATCTCTACTATTGGAGATTATCGCCTCCCATTCTTCCTTATCATCCAATTCTTCTGCTGTCTCCCAGCACTCCACTTGTTGTATTGAACAAAGTAACTCCATGGCTTCGATTTTTCCGCAATTTTTAAACCAATGGATATCCTCAAATGCATTCAACAACTCTTGACTAACAATAATCTCTTTCATTAAATAAACCCACCTTTGCAAACCATTAAATATAAGCACTGTAAAAATCAAGTATTATCTATATGTATTCTGTACTTCCCTTTATTTGATAAAGATTCAAACAAATACAACCCTATATCATCAAAGATTGAATCTCTATTAAAACCGTAATTTTCATATAGTTCATTTAATGCCTCACTTAACAATAATAATTTATCTTCTATTTCTTCTATTGTTAGGTACTTCACAAAAGCAAGAGGGAAGTTGTTTTCTGTTAACCAGTACGACTCCTGCCAAGACACATATCCAGGGGTTCTAAATAATAATTCTTCAATTGCAGGTTCTTCTGATAAGGAGACTTCATCATAACCAAGAAAATATAAAAACTTATTTGTAGATTCATCATAAGAAACCGATAGAGAAGACCCTCTGTATTCTATTCCACCTTGAAAAAAACCATTAAAATCTTTCCAAGCCTTCCCATTATGGATGCATACTGGGCAAATTCCATTCAAATCTTCGATGCTATAAAAGGGACCATAATAGATATAATCACTAGTATTTTTGCAAACAGAGCAGTTCTTCTTTTCATAATTGACTTCAAAAATACCATTTGTGTATGCATGAGGTTGAAATCTAAAAAATGGTGTTTTCTCTAAAGTCATATTACATTCTCCTATCGTTATTTTCCTTTGAATCCATAAACCCATGATAATTAACTTCTAAATTTCTGTATGCGTACGAAGAGCGATAATTAACGATTAATTTATATTGGTGATGCACTATAGGGATGAATGATAACTTAATTCGAAATAATCCCACTTGTATGAATATTTTTTAGCACGAAGCAGCTGTAAAAAAACAACAACACGCCAGTCAACTTGAATTTTCGCGTTGTACTGTATGTTAGGAGGATACACAGAATCTAATAGGCTAATTGACTTCGCTAGGTTGAATTGAATTCAGAAATTCTTTAAATGATACACTCACAAAAATATTGTTTATTTAACACTCATAACCATAAAAATACTTTACTCCCCTCTTCCATTCTTTTTTCGACAAATCCTCCACATATGTTATAAAATTCTTATAGTTTTTTTCATTAATTCTTGTGTAGTAATCTCCAGGTACTTTCTTTCCCGACCAGACAGACAACAATGATGGGATCAACTCCAACTCCAGTGCTTGTTGAGTGCTAGCAGCTATTAAAACCCTTTCTATCATTTTTTTAGCTAAGTCACCAGGAAACACGAAATTTAGATTATAATAATACATTCCTATATCGTGGTCATCTCTATATTCCAAATAATATTGACCAATATCTTCTAATGTCGCATCCTCTCCCAGCTCTTCTTCAAAATCCGTATAAAAATCAATTGAATCTCTTAAAATTATAGAAGTTTCATCAATTTCATCCCACTCTTCAAGTAATGCTAGAAGATATGGAACAATCTCGACTGATAGCGAGGTAACTGCCGCAGAAGCAAAGGTGTTAATCACCTCAACATTAGCACTTTCCAGAAAACGAAGATTGCTTGGATCTAATAGATCATCATGATTACAAACCGAGCAGAATATTCTAATACAAAGATTCAATACAGATTCATTTTTAGTATGATTCATTAGTTGAAACAAAAGTGGTTTTTGTGTGAAGTCTCCTAATTTGAAAAGATCAATAAGATGAAATAAAATATCCTGCTCAGTATCTGCATTCAAAATTCTATCTTTAATATCTTGAATACTATAATAGGGTTTTTCTCCATACCAAATACTGTTCATTAAATTATTATTCACTTTCTATCACTGCCTCTACTTTTTACTTTTCCCAATTATCTGATCAGTATCCCTTTCCAGTTTTAATCTTCTTTCTGGAAAAAAGTTTGGCTCGCTATATCATATTCATTTCGTTGAAGTACTTGGCTACTATATTTAATTCTTGACTAACTAGAGGAAAAGCCCAGACTGAACTATACCACTTGCTTGAATTTTTTTGTAAGCATCACCAATTAATTTTTTATCTTCTTCAGTCTTTGGCTTAACTCATCAGTAGATTCTGCATGAAGCCTTTCGCCATACCGCCAGCCATCTTGAGTCCGTTTGCCAGCTTCGGCGAATTCACCATCAGATCGTTCAGCTTACCTTTTGGCTTGTTCACTAGATCCGTTGGACTGAAGTAGACTCGCAAGCTCCTTCTCCTTGCTTATGACCTTAACTAGCAATATCTAAAGTAACGTATTTCCTATCTATGTACATCAATTCCTTGTTTACTACTGATCCAAATAGGCAGGCTCCGTATTCTAACCAGAACCTGCCTGCCTTCTTTTATCAATCACTATTAGACATAATACTGAATATGTCGCTCTTTTTCAGGAATATCCTCATCCCCTAATAAATCAACCTGCGTTAAAGCATCCTTGTGTTCAAGTTCAGCAATGAATAGCGCATAGAAATCACCTGTTGTCGGATAGGTGTATAGACCATATCCTTTTGGAGAGATCAACTTGTTAACTTCTCTGATCTTCTCCGGAAGATACTTGTAGTCGAACTCTCCCAACTCTTCCAGTTCATCCGGGGTTCCCAATTCAATGTCGTGATTGAACTCGTAATCTAAGATATAGTTTACGATCTCATGGCTCTCTTCTCCCTTGTAATCCAAAAACAAAAATCTTTTGGTTTCCAGACCATAGTTCAGCATACTGAAATACGCAAGCGACTCCTCTGGATCATTCAAGATACGTTCAACGTCTTCCGGATCTTTGAAAATCAAAGGCACCAAATCTTCCTCATCCATGTTGTATTCCTCCTCTCTTATTGAAATAGTTCTCCATGTTGATTAGGAATATATTCAGGGTAATTCTTACGATAGAATTCATCTACCATTTTGAGCAGTGGGTCTAATTCAGGATACGGTTCAGGGTCTTGTATGTTCATTTTGGCTTCAGGTGTATTCATGAGAAAATCATCAAAGTGCTCCGGATTAGGTAGTCCTTGTTTTTTTCGTACATGAAGTAAGAAGAGAATTTCATAGGGGTAAAACGCGTAATCGAAATTGCCAAACTCCAGTGACTCTCCTAAATCTGAAGCCAAGGTAGCATGATGATCTGACATCTTAGCGATTAACTGTGTGATCTCATCCAGATCAGGTGTATTCCAACGATCCAACACTTCTCTATAGATACCAAGTTCCTCTGGAATCAAGTCACAACGCTTATCCCGATCCTCTAATGTTGATCTGGCAGCCAAATGAACATGATCGTTAGTTCCTAAAAGCGTTTTGTTAGTGTATTGTAGATACAACTCTAGCAAAAACCAAATATGTTGTTTCCAATCATTGGCCTCCATAATGTTCTCTCCAAAATAATCCTCTATAAAATTAAAGAATAATGTTTCCTCCTTCGCCCATCCATACATATTAAAGTGAATTAGCGCGATTATGTTGGACTCAAAAGAATAATTGATCAATTTCATTTTCGGATAACGATCTTTATAAATATGTCTACACATACATTGATATAAAGTAACTTGCTGCATTTGTTTTAATCCTATAGAACTGTTATTACCGTTGATTAAGACTTCATTTTTCCATACAGATAGCCAATAGGAGGAGATTCTATACAGATTAATTAAAAGAATATGATCTTTTCCAATATCTTGACTTTCTACTATTGGAGTATTTTCACTTTCAGCTTCTTCATATTTCAACTGAACTTTATCTAAAGTTGATTTATCCGCGAAATTTTTAAGATACCTTTTATAAGCTAATTGTAGTTTTTTTGAATTTAACATTCGTTTCTCCTTAAATATTATTTAAGTGCTTTACTCCAGTCTTTTACTTTCACAATATCTACTCCAAATCCAACTTTTGTTTTTGAAATATCTGTTTCTACTCTAACATACTCAAATTCCAAACCTGGATTTTCCTTTAACAATTTTTCGTATCTTTCATTAAAATCAGAATATCTGGAATCTTTATTTTTCAACATATTTTCGAAGTAACCTTCCCCTCCTAACTTCTGATTTGTAGAGTATGAAAAGCTTCCCCATTCCGATGTCTTGGCCTCAATCATCGTTAATTTAGGTGGTGGGCCTTTTGATAAAAATGTCCCATCTACTCCATTTCGGCCAACTTGGAATAAATCTGAAATATCTTTGCCTAAATTGTTATCCTTAGCAATTTGTTTGGCTACTTCTTCTCCAAAGTCACCTTTATCATGATGATAATATTTTGAATTATCTATTTTACGCTCATACCCTTCTACATTGGATAAATCATACTTGTGACTAATATCATCTGGTGTATCCAGCCTATTGGCCAGCTTACTTCGTTCTCGTTTTAATTTCTTGAGTTCTTCTTTGCTTGCCCTTCTTTTTCTCGTTTCTTAATTTCCTGATCTAAAGCGTCAACTTCTTTTTTGATTTGTTTCTGGCTTTTTCCTTTTGATTTATTTTTCTTACCGCCACCTGTGCTACCCACAATCATCATGGCCGACAATAATATATTCGAATCCGCATAATTACCAAGCATATCTATTGCGGCAGAGAACATCGCATCAGACATCAAATCTGCCATCAGACCATGTGTGAAATCAGTTGCTTTCGTGAGCGCGTTCCCAAGCATTGGCGACTTCATCATCAGAGCATCCAGCTTGCCTTTGAGCTTGTTCGCTAGATCTGTTGGACTGAAGTTACTGGCAGGTCCCTTTGCCTTGGTCATGACTTGCACTATCTTAGAGTACGTTTCTATTAACTATGTACAACAAACCCTAGTTTCTATCAATTATAAGAGGCAGGCTCCCGTATTCTAACCAGAGCCTGCCTAATTTTTTTCATTCGCAGTCGTGGGGTAAAGGTTTTATTAACCATAACCTTTGGAATTTTCAACTTGTTGACTTCTCTGATTTTCTTATGAAGGAAAAATCTAATTAAATGAAGCAACAACTAATTCATACCATTTTAAAGCTCTATACCAAAGATACTAACTTAAATTGGATTATCAGGAAATTCCTCGGTGTATCTAGCTATTAGGTTTTGTAAATCCACGTCTTGAGGATATTCTTTTAAATATTTATACTTCCAAATTATAAGTTGGTCACTAAAGCTGTAATTGGTATCAAACCAATTTGTATAGTCAAAGTGTACTTTTAAACTCCCGGATATATCCAAAATTAACGTAAAAGAATACCATAATTCTTGCCCTTCTTCTTGAAATAATTCTCTCAATGCTTCTGCTAATGACAGGAGTTTTCTTTTATTTAATTTGAATTCTCTTTCGTTTACTTGGTATTTAAAAGGAATCTCAAGACTATGTTCATACCTATCAGGCTCTGTTTCTGGTTGGTAGTAAAAGTAAGTTCCTCCACCATCGTCAGAAACCTGAGCATAAAAATAAAACTTTTTCCAACCCTCCGGTATCATTTCATTAACCGTCTCAGCGATCTGTCGATATAAATGATTCAGTGTTTCCTCCATTATTTGCCCCCGCTTTTATTTTTTATTGTTTTTTCAGTAATTCCCTTACCCTCAATCTCATAGACTATCTCGAACGCATCTGGTCTCATTGAATTACCCGAATAGATTGGTTCAATTTTTACTGTAACCTTTTTCGGCGGATCTTCTTTAAGCGCATTCGCCCAATCCGTTTCCATATCATACCATAATCCACCACTCCGATTAATATTGCTATTTTGTGGCACAAGGTTATCAATGTCCTTCGGCCCTTTGAATTGTGCTCCTATTAAGTGTCCACCATCATCATCATCTTTTCTGCCTTGCCCTTTTCCTACTGTTCTCTGAGCATATTCACTTCGATCGCCTTTACCAAGTACAAGCGTTCCTTCACAATTAATAATACGTCCTTGGCTATCTGTACGATAAGTGTAACCATCTGGTGATGTGTATTCCACATTCGGTTTTAAAACCTTTTTTCTACCTTTCTTTGTAAAGTGATCTCCGTACTTAACCGTTTCATAACCGGTTTGTTTAGAATCATCAACATCACCATTTTTATCTTTCTTGGAATCTGATGTTGACGAATCCTTCGGATTATCTCCCGTTTTCCCTTTAGATTTGTCCGTTTCCTGATCTTTAGGTTTAGGTTTGTTTGGTTCATCCTTGGTTTTGTCTTTCGTCTTATCTGTGTCTTTCGGTTTATCCTTATCCTTGTTACCTGAATCCTTATCTTTCTTGCTCTTATCCTTATCACCAGAACCTTTATTATTGGAAGTAATCCCTTGGTTCTGATTCTTCTTGAACTTGCCACTTAGCATACTCATCAGAATCATGGCTTTAGTCATTGTATCCGAATCGACGTATTGGCTTAATTGCTCCAAGCCATAATTCATCGCTTCACTCATGAGTAGATTCTGCATGAAGCCTTTGGCCATGCCGCCCGCCATTTTTAGTCCGTTCCCAAGCATTGGCGACTTCATCATCAGAGCATCCAGTTTGCCTTTGAGCTTGTTCGCTAGATCTGCTGGACTGAAGTTACTGGCAAGTCCCTTCGCCTTGGTCATGACTTTTCCGAGTGCACCCGAGATGGCATCGCCAGCTTTATTGGCGAGATCACCGATGGCCTTCGCAACTTGACCTGCCTTATCTGCAATCTTTGTGGCTGCACCTACGACACTGTCGACCACTTTACCCGCTTTTTTAACTAGCTTGGCGCCTTTGATGGCAAACTTGGCACCCGTTGCTGCCCAGCCTACGAACGGGATCGCCGCGGCAGCGGACAACGCCGCGTTGGTATAGTCTCCTCGAGCCGCATAGATGGCTGCATTGGCAAGGTCTGCGACCTCACCGACCACCGGAATCATACCGACAACATCCAGTACGGTCTGAGTCACATCCAGCACTTTTCCCCAGAAGCCCTTCTTCTCCTCTTCGGGTTCCTCTTCCACCTGTACCTCAGACACAAATGGCGCTTCTGGTACTGGCTCAAGATCCTCCACCGTTACAGGCATTTTGATTAGGCCATCGAGCAGCACTTCACTGCCCTTCAGATCGGTCATGCCATCCAGAATCATACTGCTGTCTCCGCACTGTAGGAAAATGGTTTCCTGTGCCTCAATCCCTATCTTCTTCTCGCTCTCAAGCGTAATCTCCTGCCCACCGGATGCTACAATTCCGCTATTACTCTGAATGGTGACCCCGCCGCCGTCCAATGTAATGAATAGACTGCCTTCTGTCGCAATTAGAGACATTTCCGAATCCGTCATTTTCATTTCTTTGCCATAATTCGTTCCCCAGCTCTTCGTTGCTGGATCTGCAGTCTTGGGAGAAGGCTGACTGCCCCGACGCACAGAACCCATCGCGAATGCGTCGCTCTCTTGACCACTAGCAAAATACACTTGAACAGCTGAGCCGGATTCTGGCATGCTGTAGAATCCACCGCCATCTCCGGCATATACAGCCGAATAAGGCATCCAGCTTGCTTCCGCTTCCGATTGGGAGGCATCCACATCCAGATGGACTTTTACCGTGTCTTTGGTAACACCGATAATTTTGCCTTCTAGTGCTGCTCCGGCAATGTCATCGTTCCTGATTTCATTTTGCCGAATTCCACTTTCTGGACTAAGCGTAACCGTATGGCGAAGCAACCCTCCTACCGTTTCGCTTACGCAAGCAGCTACTTTCAGCTCCTCCTCGTGGAAGAGCACAGTATCTCCAAGCGCCAACCAGCGATGGGTATCTATCATATAACTCGTGAAGTCTTTCTCCGTTACGCCCGTAGCACCTACCGACCAAGCTTCTTTCAACGCCTTCATATCTCGCCTTAGCGTATATGCTTGGTCTGGCAGTTCTGTATACCGCCCATCTGGCACGCCAATATACAGTTTAGGAGAGTCAGCCGATATTTCCGGAATGATCGCTGCGCCGAACCGTGACGCGAGTCGGCGTAAGAAAGCCCAATCCGTCTCTCGATATTGCAGCGTCAAGGCTCCTAGTTTCGAGCCTCCACTCACATAATCAATGACATCTGATCTCGGATAAACCTTCAATACCTGCCGAATGACGTCTTCACAGTCCTGATCCTTGTTCTGGAACGAACGAATACGAGGTTCAATGTCTAGCAGATATGAGTAAGACACTGCCTCTAGCTCCAATATGTATATCCCTTGTACTCGGCGGATGCTGACATCCAGTACAAGTCCTTGGAACAGCTTGCGAACTTCCTGCCCCTGTTCTCCGATCTCCACCAACGACACGGTCTCATCTTTGGCGAGCCGGTTCAGATCTTGATCCTGATGCTCTTCTGGAATAATGCCTTGCAAATACAAGCGAGCATGTTCTCCTGCACTCCGCTCGATCCGCAAATGTTGTATGTTCTGCAACGTGTATGGAGATATACATCGGATATTCCCCATACCCACTGCCGCTTCCACTACACTCATCGTCTCACTTCTTTCCTAGCAATGTCAGCACACGGAAAAAAGGTCTCAGCTATAGCTCTAAGATGTTCATTACCTGATGTTACCGCCAAACCCGGTTGTGCCGCCTATGGAAGACCCTCCAAGCTCTTGACCATCATCTTCAATCTGGATGTAGCCTCCGTGGAGACACATATTCATGCAGGTACTTAACAGTGCAGGTTCATTCTCAATGAGCACATCTGTTTTGCCCTCCATCCATGGTGTAGAGATGGAAGGAATACAGGGTGCCTTCTGGACACCTTCAATATCGAATTCACCTGTCTGAACGACAGGATTCAATTGACTGGTACAGTTACCAAACGGCATAATGTGAATCATCGGTGTTGCATCAGCCACGTTCAGTTGTGCTTTTTCCTTTAGATGCACGCCATGGCTGTAAGGTATTTTCAATCGATTCAACTGTGTACCACAAGAACAACTTAAGATCGCTCCGGCCACAACATACGTTGGGCCTCCAGCCCCTTCATCCACTACATCCGGTCTCGTCGCTCCAATCGCTTCAGCCATTGATTTTCCTCCTCCGCTGGGTTTCACCCAGATGATTTTATAGACTCAGTAAACGGTTCTCCCCTTCAACCTGATTCACACGTTGCAACCGCAAACCAGTATAGTTCCTTCGTAATATCGCTTCAGCCAGAGCAAGATTCACCAATATCACTGTTTCTTGCAATCGTTCATCCGCCACATAAATAATGGGCCAAGATGTGCTCCTTAATTGATCCGCATCAACTTGAAGCACATTTAACTTGCCACTATTATCAAAGGTACTGCTTCGAGATAGAGCTTGCAGACGTGGAGGCACCATGAACCAATACGGGTGCAATTGCTGTCTTTCCATGTCCATCAATCCAACCAAACGAAACATGAGACGCGGGGCAAAGGTATGTAACAGGCGTTTAAGCTCATCCGACCACATTGGATATGGGCGTTCAATCAGATCTACAGCTACAGGCCTTCGATTCGGACGGATGGTAAACTGTAGATTCGATTGTTCGAGTTCATTTAATTGCTCGCCTCTCATCCACTCAGGCTGAATAATACCTTTAACTCCCACGGGCTCAATCGCTCCTGTTACACGTGTATCCTGCATGATTTGGAACCAATTGTGCCTCATACGAGCTTTCCTCCTTGCCCTAAGCTCTTCTCCAATAATTGCGCTAACTGTTGATCCATTGTGCCAGCCATATGATCTATTCCTTCTCGTATCCGTACTACCGGGCGATCCAGAATGCGGCAAGAAGTTCCAAGATCCATTTGCGCTCTGTCCAAACGGGAACCTGTGAAATCCACTTTAGATACATCTGTCCCTCGAAAATCCGTATCAGCCAAATTGCATACGCCAAACACGGTGTTTTCAAACGATGCTTCTCTAAAATCGGCTCCTTGAAGATCTGCCAGTATAAAGTCAGCTTCTCTTAGATCCGCCCCTGCGAAGGAAACTGGGTTGAATCCAGGTGCGTCCCAGATCTCTGAATTAGGTATCCCCTGCCTTGCTTCAATTCCATGAAATAGAGCGCCAACCATCCTGCAGTTTCGGAACCGGGCGCCGTACATCTGGCTGCCATTCCAGCGAGTGTCCGTTAAGTCACATTGTTCCCACACCGTGTTTACCAGATTGCTATTTTCGAATTGACTTCCGCCAAACGCAACATCTCGAAACGCTGAGAAACGGAAATCCATTCCACTGTAGTCTCCTCCAGCCAGATCCAGATGTTCTAAGGCTGCATAGCCGTAGACTTCTTCTGTTCTTTCAGCAAGCCACTTTCGAATCTCGGCTTCATCCGCAGGTTCAGCATCTGTTTTGTATACCGACTCACTGACATCCAAATATTCACCTACACGTACTTCAATAGCAGGACACTTCTCTAGATTAATAAATGATTCGCATTGCACGGCCTCCGGCATCGCTTGGTGGATCAGATGAGTTACATAAGCATGTCCATGCTCTGCTTCTCGTAATAACAAGCGTTCCAGTTCTGGTTGTGCAATGGAGCCTGTATAGGAAGATCCCGGTCGCTCCAATTCCTCCTTCCAGCAAGCCAGCATAATATCTAGGTAGCCAAACGCCCATGAAGCATCGTAAGCTCCCTCAATAGGAGAAGGATCGAATAACCACGTTTCGTCCGCAGCTTCTGTCAAATACAGAGCCTTCCCTTCTAGCAATTGTGTTCGAAGTAGAGAATACGTGAAGTGTCCCACGGCTCCATGTTCACCGATGTTCTGCATGTCCAGTACCAACTGACACTGCTTGGCAAAATGCCGAATAAATTCTTCTTTCAGTCGTTCGCGATTCTGCTGATAGACCTGCTCCCATTGCAGCATCACACGATTCCGCAGAGGTATTACAATCTCTTGCTTGAAATGCTCAAGCGCAGTAGTCACGAGCATTCACCCTCTCCCTTGAATATCATCAATACGTTGTCAGATGAATATTGTAAACATTTTTCACTTTATACTCTTTGTTACTAGCGTTTAATTGGTTTTCAATTCAGTTCCTACTAGAGAGGTCGTACCATCCATTTTGATATTACTCTCTTTGCAGGTTAGACTTATTTCTTCCTTCGCAGAGAACACAATGCTTTTCTCAGCATTCATCATAATATCTTCCTTAGCAAAGATCGTGATCTGCTGACTACTAATAATCTCAATCCCCCCGCCTTCACTGAGACGAATAAAGATCTCCCCATCCTTGCCAGTAACAATCACCTCTTCAGGTGTCATCTTCAATTCCTTCCCTGCTGCCGTACGGAAGTATTTGTGATCTGGGTTGCTCAGCTTGTTGCTCTCCCCCTCATCCGAGTTCTGACGTACCGAGCTTGTAGCTACCCCTTCCTCTTCCTTGTTACCAGGGAAATACACCCGCACATGATCGCCTTTCTCCGGCATAACGTACCAACCACTGTTTCCTTCTGCGGTATACACAGATTGGTAAGGAAAAGCATGTGCCTCACCCTCATTCTGAGCTTGATCGATTTGCAGATGTATCTTCAATTTATCTTTGCTAATACCGATAACGACACCTTGCAAGGAAACCCCAATAATCTTATCGTTATAAAATGTATTTTGTCTGAGACCCCGGTGAGTACTCAGTGTATAACGGTGCTTTAATAGTCCATTTTTCATTTCCGTAAAAGCTTCATATACGTACAGCAGCTTGCCTTTAAATTCAATGGCATTTCCCAGATCAAGTACACGGTTCGTCTCAACCTCGTAATACACATAGTCCTCCTCACCCACCTCAACCTTCGTGTTCTGAGAAGTGTATCGGAACTTATCCATCCGTTTGCGAACTCTGTAGTTAAAATCCTGCAGCTTGCCTTTAGATGAAGTATCGAACAAACCAAAATAAAATTTGGGTGTATCAAATACGGAAGCAGGCATGAGTCCTGTCCGCAGTCGAGATGCAATTCGCTTCAGAAATTGCCAATCCGTCTCCTCATACTGAAGAGTAAACTTTCCAATCGCTGCTCCGTCCGTCGCCGCATCCATAATATCGATATTAGGGTAACCAGCCGCAATCTGATCCAATAGCTGGGGATATGTCATACCGTGGTTTTGAAAAGAACGACTTTTCTTACGGATATCGAGTTCATGGGTATGGGAGATACCCTCGACTTCAAGTAAGTAGACGCCGCCCTGCACCATAACGCTAACATTAAGGATTAGACCGCTGAACAATACAGATGTACTGCCTTGATCATCGACTTGGCTAATCTCCACAAGTGTATCGGAACCACTTAACCGTACATAAGAATCCTTCTTCTCTTCATCTACAATTCCCGTGAATCTCACACGAGCGTGCTCATTCATCTGTTTAGTAATCGTTAACTCACGAAGACTAATTACCTCAAATGGACTCACTCTCACATTTTTGTAAGATAAGGCTTCAATGCTCATTCTCCAGCATCCCTTTCGTCATGGACTTCAAATCGAACCGAATTCATGATTGCTGAAGCCACGCGTTGCCAGTCATCCAGTTCATGGTCTGTACAATTGAAAGTACAGATTAGTGCCCGATCCTCCAAAGAAGTAAATAACATCAAATGATATAA
The DNA here is from genome assembly GCF_036884255.1 of Paenibacillus tundrae. Classification (NCBI taxonomy): domain Bacteria; kingdom Bacillati; phylum Bacillota; class Bacilli; order Caryophanales; family Paenibacillaceae; genus Paenibacillus; species Paenibacillus tundrae. The sequence goes on from NZ_CP145605.1 coordinate 4,675,140, forward strand.
GTTTGCGTTTACGACAGGAGTCAAAAATTCACATGTCGCCGCTTCACGTCCTCCGACCATGCGATCTCCATCCCCGTACCACTTGGTGAGCTTCTGCGTTCGCCGCAATATCTGAATCATGCTCTGTTTAAATAACGGTATATCCTCTGCAGGTAATGGATTCATCGTATGGTTTACTGCAATATTAATCGTGCCCTCAGCATTGGTGTAGATTGTGCTTGGTCTATGCTGTGAAGGGTACTTCATATTCATCATTTGTTCAGACATCGGTTTGAACGTTCGAGGCAGCATCATCCACAGCTTGCCTTCCAGCAGTTCTGTTTCCTGAAAAGAATACGGGTTGCCGCCAATTTGTAGAAAAGCTGCCTTCAAATCCGGCTCAGGGTCTTCTGGGATATGCCCATAATCACCATCTTCAACCGAATTCATTTTCATGCCGTTCATCATTGCAACAATCTTCTCATCCCAATGCTTCATTGTTACATCCTCCCTTGCTGTTCCAAATTCAATCCACAATCATCCGATGTGGCACGCCCACCGGCATACCCGAGCGACCTGATCCGCGGCCAGCATTCGCCAATATGCGGTCTAGATATCGATGGATCTGTGCGTTGTCATACTCCCGGTACTCGAGTCCCAACCGATTCGCAATGTGATGCAGGATGACGGTTCGTGCAATTGTGCCTTCGTTCAGACACATCATGGCAAAGATCAGATCCTGGGGATCGGAGGTTCCTGTGCGAAGCAATCTCTCTGCATAATCTTTCATAACGAGAGGGGATAATGTGCTAACACCTTCCGCTGCATATGCGACATGAATAACATGAAGCGTGTTGAACTCTGTTGCTAGATCCGCAAAGGTCTGATAATCCCGCCTGAGTCTGGCGCCTTCCTTCAGCTTGAACCGTGCGAGCTCCATTTCACTGGAATCACAGGTAGCCTCCTCATCCAGCCGAAGTTCTGCATGACTGGCTGTCATGTCACTTAGCTTCTCATCCTCGGTAAATCGAAGTTTCAGCACATTCACCCTACCCGTAGCCTGATATTCCAGTTCAGCAGACTCGGTTAACATATACAATCTTCCCTTGTGCAGCACCATTCCCGGAGTAACCACCAGCTTGTCCGGGTATACCTCCACCTCTGCGCCTGCAAGGATACCATCCGCGTAACTACGGTAGTACAACTCCATGTAGTCTCGGGGATAGTCCCGTAGTTCCTCCAGCATTGATGTCTTGAGAATTCTGCCTTTATGAAAATGGGGATAGGAATACGTGAACATGAACGTTTCCCCTCCTTTCTGCTGACGATGTTCATTTCATTCCGTCAAAAAAATCCAGTTCGGACAAATCCGTCTCGAATGGGAGCAGCTTCTGCGAACCGAGATACAATCGTTCATTTCTACGAGCTACAGGTAGTACGTGGAAGCCCCAATGCCGATCATCCGGGTAAACAAAAAACTTCGTCTCTCCGTTCACGATGGAGTCCGTATCATCTTGCGGAATTTTGTCTCCATATTGCGCACGGATATCTTCGTACAGAACCTCTTTATATGCATCCTGACGATTGGAATACACAAATTTCTGTCTCAGTTGACCATCGTTTCCGCTCAGATATAATTCCACTTCTGCTGTCTCAAACGGGCGAGATATGCTGCCAGGGATCCCGTCACTGCGATCCAGACTACTGATCAACACTTTTTCACGTCCATTGTGTGTGTATGCACTTACGGTATACGGGATAACAGCCGCATCATGTGTAATCTCTGCCTGAACAGCACCTGTTTTGCGGGCACTCAGATAACGAATCGCACCTCGGAGACAGGCAAGTTTGAGATCAGGTACACGTCCTTCCGCAGGTTTTTGCCGAAACTCAATGCTCCTGCCTGGAACAAACTCCTTCAACGCTTCCCGAAATACATCAATGCGGCAGGATTGGCCTGTCAGCTTGATAATGGAGTATTGACTCATCTTTCCTTGCCGATAGAAGTCATCCAGAAACTTCCGCACTACCTCATAGATATCTGCTTTAATCAGTTGAGTAATCTCTTTAATATTGAACACAACATCAGGGAACTCGTACTCGTCCTTCAGTTCCCCGCCACGTTCCACAGACAGAAACCATCGTTCCATAGTCGTGATCTGTAGATCACTATCTCGATCATCTTCCATCTCGGAATGGAATCGATTGCGTAGGATACCTGTTTTGCGGAAAAATTGCTGTTTCATCTCTTCGGCGATCTCCCACAGAAAATAAAAGTTGCCTCTTACCCGCAAGTATTCATCCCGTGAACGGTTCTCCCTACGTGCAAAAGCAGTAGGTATGATCTGTTCTGCCTCCTCGTAACGCTGCTCCAGCTTCCGATACACGGACTTCACGCCTTCTTCGTCCACTTGGCGGAATACATCTGCACCAGGTGCTTCAATTAAATGATCGATATCCGTTACTTGGCGGCGGCCACTGTAATAATCGGCGAATACAATTTTCATGAACTGCATGATGCGATATGTAATGTTGTGACCCCCGAAGTTGGTATCCCCATTTTCGTACGTGGTATGGATGTCCAGCTTATACGCCATATGTCCGTCTTCCATCGTAAATGCGCAGGATGACAAGTCGGTCGTTCCGCCGCCGCAATCAATCACGAGTGCATGATACATCTGCCCTTCCATGAACACACCGCGTTCCATACCATCCGCAAGCGTGTTATAGAGAACAGCCATCCCCTCATCCAGCGCATAAGTCTGTTCAATCTGATAGTCTGGAAGCATCTCCCCGAACATCTGCAAAAACTGTGTTTTCATCTTCACGGGACTCGTAAAATGTACATGGCGGAACTTGCACTTGAATTGATGCTCTGCGGTTCGAATAATATAGCTCATGTACGCACGTAGCAGATCCATCCGAGAAACGTTAGCTGCATTTCCATGAACATCGACGATTTCTTCCAGCTTGGTATAATTGTTCACCCAGCGCTTCATACTCCGGAACACACTGGCTCGGCTGCTGTATCCTCCGCGACGCATGCTTCGCAATGCCTCATAGCCGAATTCGTAACGAATATTTGACGGATCGGAGCAATCTGCTACACCAATGGCCGTAGGCAACACTTCAATCCAGTCGGTGTCTTTGTAAGTGGGATCAGGAAATGCAACATAGTTAATGGCATCCATTCGAACCCGTCCATTCAACAGATCCTGACTGCTGGGTGCTTGAATATAACCGTTATGCAAAAAGGCGCCTGCCGTCGTATTGGAGGTGCCAAAATCTATCGCAAGCACAGCTTCTGTTGGCTCAAGCTCCCGAATATCCAGATCAGCCAGTGGAATCTGAGTATATTGAATATGAACCGGAGGTAGAGGGCGGTTGGAGTAATACGTCTGGTACAAATATTCCGAATCGCGTTTACGGAAAAAGAGCAGACTGTACTGTCTGTTTCCCGAACGCTTCCAAGTCGATCCACTGCCTGCCGTCAGATAAAAAGTACCAGCTACAGTGTCATCCTTAACGAGGTTGAAGATGCCACACAGCTCCATGCTCTCATTGACCAACAGCACATTAGACTCCGTTAACCCTCCGGGTGCGGTGACGACGTATTGATCCAGCTTGTCCACCTTCAAACCTTCGTACAGAATAAGCCTTGCGGGAACACTGATTCCTCCATCACTGCTCATCGGAGCTGTCATATGACGGGATATTGCCTTTTGGATGCGCTCAAATCCACCCTCATACGACTGATCGATCCACAATACATCGTCAGCCCCCAGAAATTTCAGAATGATCCGTATCAACTCTTCGCGCTCCGTTCTGGGCCCCAATCCCTCAACTAAACGCTCTTTGTAACAAATGTTACGCAATTGGAATGTCGTCATATCCATTAGTTCTTCACGCGTATAACGCATCGTGCCTCTGGCTCGCTCCCTGCCGGTGGCGTCAGGATACAATCGGTATGAATAACCGTTCATCTATGCTTCCTCCTTACAACTGCTACCGCTGCTAATATAGCGCAATACCGTCCTGTATCATCGTATAGTCCACATCCAATATGCCAAAATGATGACCCCAATAGATTTCCGTATCGAAGCGAACCGGCAAAAATAGTTCTAGAATCAGCTCCAACTTCTCCTTCGCCTCTGTGCGTTCCGCCTGTCCAATATATAAGAGCAATTCGTCCTTCTCCTCACAATTGGCATATAGAGTGGAGCGGGGAAACATCCGAACAAGTGTATCTCGTAGAAGATGCACAGCCTCTCCCGTATCGTACAAGCGGAGCATATTACAAGCGATCACTTCCTGCTCCTCTCGACCAAACAGCTCCAATCGCCGCTTAATTCGCTCCCCGTATACACCCGAATGCATATCATTCAGAATGAAACGAATGTAGTACTCCCGCTTGTTCATCCCCTGCATCAGATCCATATTCGCCAGAAAATGAATGACCAGATCAAATAACGCTTCCCGTAATTCCACCTGCTCTTCATTGTTGATATCAAACAAATCTCGGAATATATCAAAAAAGCGATAATACGGATTCACTTCGATCGTCCGTTCTACCCCTGAAGCATTCAGATTCGTATGACTGAGTTCCATGTAAGGCGAGTACACGCGTGCAGGCACAAAGGAAATATCGCGCAGATCAGCTCCATTTCGCTTCGCTCGAATGACGAGATCCCATATATAGTTCATGTCATACTCACACCCATTCCCCTTCACAGCAGTATTCCGGGAAGGCAAGCTGGACTTCCGATACGAGAAAGCTCAGCAAATCATCTAAGAAAATAGCCATCTCCGGCTGAATTCCATGGTTGCTGAACCTCAAAATCATTCGATGTTTATCCGCCTCAACACGAACATGATCACTGACAAATTCATTGAGTGGATACGTTACTCCAAGTCCCGAACCAGGTGCTACAACCTGCACATCCTCTAGTTCCAATCCTTCTGCCGACTGAAAAGCATGAATCATGCGGGCAATCTCGCCTTTGGATCGAACAGATCGTCCCTCCTGACGTGCATACTTACCAGCAAAACCTTCCCGTTTGTTATTGGAAAATAGCGGGTAGTCCATCCTGCTAATTCGGGTAGCAACAGGCACCGCTACCTTAAGCACCGTCCAAGAATCTGATTTTTCTAGTGGAGATACGATGGTAATCTCCTCTTCTGATCTTTTGATATACCGGATGTGCGATTCTTCTCCATCAACCAGATATCCGTGCTCTGTTCCTGTTTTGCGGAGTGGTAATACATGCTCATAATTAATTCGATCCGAAGCCGGTACAGGGAAGCCACCTGTTTTCATATCAAGCTTCTGAATGTTCCACAGTGGAATCATATTCGTTCGTTTGTAGGACTCAAATTCTTCTAGATGGATAGAGAGTTCCTTGACGGTTTGTTGTTTGTCCCATTCGTCACCGTCATCCGAACTGACCAGAACACAATCAACGAATTTGAATATGTAGGGTGCATTAACTGACTTCCAAGGAAGGCTGTTTTTACGAAATACTCGGTACAACTCTTCAACTTTGGAGATATATGCGGTGCTTGGTTTCAATCGAACGGTTATCGCATGTCTACCCTCACTCGTTACAATTTCACCGCGAAATGTGCGATTACTATGTAACAGAGATTGCAGCTCACGATGACCGCACTCCATATAACATGTAAATAACTTCATCTCTTCCTTGCGTGACAAAGCTTCTGATGCTTCGCTCAAATATACCTTCTGAGGAACAGCATCCTCGGGAAGAATCGGATATAAGAATTCATGAATCGGATCTAAATCTTCATGTGCACATAACGTGACATATACATCATGACGTTCCTCTTGCGGAAGAACCTCATCGAACACACGCTGCTCAATCTGCTTATTCAGCGTCTCCTGGTATTCAACCAAATTCAGAAAAACGCCAGTCATGAGGTTCTTTAGCATGCTGCGTTGTTCAAGATCCTCCATCTTATTGAGGCGGTCACGGATAATGTCTTTCATTATGAATCTCCTCCTTCCGTTGTTGGCTGCTCTTCAGACTCTATTTCAGTTGTATTATTGCTAACCGCATTCGTAGCTCCAGTTCCTACAGATGAATTCGTATCACCATTGGTAGTATTAGATGTGTTGGATGTATTGGAAGAACTGCTTCCCACCGAATTATTCGTGTTCACTCCGCCTGTGTTGTTTGTCAGATCCGTGTTCATCCCTGACATATCTGCTGATCCGAATCCTGCTGTATCCGCATTTAGGTCAGCCGCGGGTACGGGTGGATTGAGCTTTTCGTCCAACTTGTTAATTTTGCGTTCCATCGCCAGCACACGTTCCAGCATATCAATCTCCTGATACACTTCCTGTGCTTTCTCGTAGGCTGTTAGCGCACCCGCATAATCGCCCGCTTCATTGAATCGATCACCCTTCTGTTCCAACGTATCTGCTTGAAGCTGGCGCGACTGGCGTTTGATATCTGCACGTTTCGTCTCCGCCGTCTCCAGTTTGGTGGCGATCTCCTTCAGGGCATCCTTATAAGCTGTCTCCGTTGCGGCTGTTCGAGCTCGTTTATACAAAATAATAGCCCCACTATAGTCCCCGTTCTGGAGTTTCAGATCCCCTTCGGTAATCCAATCCTGCACTTGTTGGAAGGTTGTCATTTGCTCCAGTCGCTCTGAAATAACTTCTCGATTGAACATGCTGTATGACTCCGTCAATTCGAGTGCCTTCGTATAGCTAGCCGTTGCCTTCGTAATATCGCCTTCCTTCAGATGAGCGTCTCCATCGACGAGCGTCTGAGCAGCAGCCATTTTTTCAGTAAATAGCTTCTTATGTATCGGGTCCTTGACCTTAATAGAATTGTTGCGTGCTAGACTGTAATCCGAGACCGCCTTGGCGTACTCCTGTTCCTTCACATACTGGTCAGCATTCTGCTCGTATTGCAGCATATCTACAACTAACTCAGCCTTCTTGGCTGCGCTTTTTACCGCATAGAATATGCCCGCCCCACCAAAAATGAGAAGCATGATTAACATAATCGCAATCCGCTTAATCCACTTCTTCCGATTCTTAGGCTCTTCGTGAAAGATTTTGTTCACATAAATAGCAGCCGCACTGTAATTCTCGATTCGCGCACGCTGCTTGCTCAGCATCACTTCTTCGAGGGTATCCGCCAGCGTCTGTGGATCATTGGCTCCCTCCACGGCATCGATCATCTCGGCATCCTGTACACCTTCCCACAGACCAGGCGTACAGAGTACAAGCACATCTCCGTCAGCAAGCTTGATTTTGTCGGATACATAAGGCTTAATCATACCGGGTTTGCCAGCATATTCATTCAGATTACCGCGTTCATCATGTTGGTCAACACGATCCTCTGCAATCTGTCCTTCCGCAGCAAGTCTTGCAGCTACACTATGATCCTTGCTTTTCAGAGCAATACGGTTACCTCGAAAATGATACAACCGGGTATGTCCAGCCGATGCCCAGACCATACGTGTATAATCTGTGACCACAATGACGAATCCCGCTTTGAGTCTGACCCGGCGGCTCTCATACTGCAACCATTCATGGGCGATCTTGATATATTCGGTGAGTCTGCGTTTCGACATCGTCGGTTTGTCTAGAAAGGATTCAAGAATGGTCTGCACCGTGATCTGTGCACTGTTCACCTCTGTGTCCGTGTCCAGTCCATCTGCCATGACATAACAAGCCCAATCCTCCAGTTCTACACAACCGTAGAAATCTCGATTTTTCAGGAAAGATCCCGCTTCCGAGACAAACGCTGTATTAAATTCACTGTTCTCCTTCCTCATCCGTCTCCCCATTTCCCGTCCCTGTGCGTTGCCTTATCCCTTACCATCCTTGCTCCAAAATGATAATCGTGGCATTATCCTGATGCACGAGCTGTTTTTCTTCAATTAGATCAATAATGGCCTGTGCAGCATCAAATGGCGGAATACTTTGCGCCAATATGGTTTCCAGTTCCATCTCCGTGAGCGAGTTATATACACCATCACTGCATAACACAATCTTGTCCGCCGGATGCAACGCAAACGGCTCGTCCGCGATTTCCATTTGCTTGAAATGGTCGTATCCCAAATAGTTGACCAGCCTTTTGCGCTGCGGGTTATCCAGTGCCTCCTGCTCCGATATCTGTCCAGACATGTATTGTTCTTCTAGTTGACTTTCCAGCGTATGTTTGTGATTAATCGGAATAAGTTCACCTTGGCGAAATACAGATAGAATGCTATCTCCAACGGCTCCCCAATAGAGATTTCTTCCCCGAATCATGACTGAAACTAGGGTTGTGCCCCCTGGAACACCAAGCAAATTACGGAGAATAGCTTGATTCGCTAAGTGCGCAGACTCACTCCAGAACTCGTCCGGGTCTGGGAATCGATCCAGTGCCTCAAACTCACGGATGAAGGTTTCAACGGCTGTCGTACTCGCAACCTTTCCACCCGATAATCCACTAATTCCATCAGCAAGTACCGCAAGTACGCCATAGGGCTCTACAGCACAGGCAAAATAATCATCTTGCTCACTTCGAGCTCCAATCGTCTGTCCATTCCCAATCTGAACTCCAACCGGTCTATCGTCACGCTGCCTTACCGGAATCCGGCTTCGGACGAATAATAGTAATCCAATGGACAGACAACCTGCTAAGATCACCCAATAAGGGGTTAGCTCCTTGTCGTTCCAGAGAATCATGAACGTACTCACTGCTGCTCCCATTCAAAGTGCACACCGCACAATGGAATGAAGATGAATTTACTTCGACCTAATTGAATGACATCGTATGCAGCCAGTTCCACCGGAGAATAGACCGCTTCATTGTTGTGATACGCAAGGCCAGAGGCATCACCGGGCAGCAAGTAGAAATTTCTCTTTTTGGGATCATATACGATCACCGCATGATTACGCCGAGAAATGGTGTTATCTCCGAGGATGCGAACATGCATCTCTTCTGAACGTCCGATAAAGTTCTTCTCTGCCATAATCCGATAATCCTGACCCATCTGTGCACCTTCAATGCACACGAGCCAGCCTGTTACTGGTTCAATCCCCGTCGTTTCTCCCAAATACGGCATGGTTTTGTCTTCCTCAGATGTACGAGGTGCCCGCGGGATTGCACCCGCCCCATCACTACTACTTGAAGCTGGTGATTCCACTGCTAGATTGCAATATGGACACGTATTCCCGTGCCGTCTCGTGCTGAACATATGTCCGTTTCCGCATCTTGTCAGACTCATTTCGTTTCATTCCCCCGTAAGCTTGTATGATGGTACGCCAACGTCATTTCACCAAAATTCGGGTATTGGCAATATAAATTAAATCCCCCGCCTCAATTAGACTGGGTTCCTCGATTTCCAATTTGGATGCTCGGCTCTGATTGCCCTTACGCACACCTACACCACTGGCCGAATCGATATCCTCGATAAACCATTGGCCTGATGCTTTGTTAAGCACGGCATGCTGTTGACTGATTAGAGATGCATAAGGTGTATCTGACAGATCGATGTCTGCCTCACTATGTTTCGAACTTTTACCGATAAGCACACTGGTCTCACCCTGGATGTACCATTCCTTCACACTTGTTCCGTCATCATCGAGCAGTACAAGTTTTACAACGCGTGAGGATAGTTTCTTCTTTTCCGCCTTGGTAGCAGGCATGTATTTAAAAAACAGATAAGCCGCTCCCGAGAGAATCACGATGCTTCCAGTAATCCACTGGGCACCCATATCCCGGTTCACAAAAAATATGTAATAGAGCACGGTTAACGAAATGATGGCGACACATGCATCAAGCCCTATCGTCAATACCGACCTTCCTTGTCTCACGTTTCATAACCTCCGCCTGAGCCAGAATCTCTTATAAATTGTTTAACATCCTACTTTTTTCGAACTCCGAAATAACGGTCAAACATGGCGGACATATCCATTCCCTTATGAGAATCGGCTTTATTCCCACTGTTCGGACTTTCTTTCCCCTTTGGTCGAATCCCAAAAAACTGTTCAAATTGTTCATGCATTCGCGAAGGATCTGACCAGCCAGTTACCGGATTTCCTCCGGAAGCTGCATGGTTTTCCCTTGTTGCATGATTGGAGCCTGTTCCCTTGGAGCTACTACTTCCTCCAGATCGAGGTTGTTGGTCATACGCAGCCTTAAGCTCTGGATTGCCAAGGGTGCTGTAAGCCTCATGAACCTGCTTAAAGCGTGCTTCGGCCTGAGCATCGCCGCCATTCACGTCAGGATGATACGTTTTGGCTAATTGGCGATAAGACTTCTTAATCTGTTCAGGCGAAGCATCTCGACTTACCCCAAGAACAGCATAAAAATCACTCATTTGATTGTTCCTCCTTCCTTACTGTTATCAGTGCAAAATAAAGATTAAGGGGCACAAGGCCCCTTAACTTATGATGCTTGTTCCATGCAAGTGCCGGTAGCACTTGTCTGGGACATCAGATGTTTCCTATTAAACCGGGAAGCCACCTTCAATTTTCGTGAACTCAGTTTTGTCTTTTTTCTGTTTGATGAACAAGCTGAATTCACCCACACCTTCGGTATCTCCGAAACGCTCTGTGTAATCCACTACAAAAGCATTAGGCATGTAAATTTTGCGTACCACTTGGTCAGCTGCAACAACTTCCAGCGTTACTTTACGGTAGCAATCTGCTTTTTCAGCAGGAACGAGGGACCACAGCGCCAGCTTCATCGTGTCATCTGCGTTGTCACCATCCGTTGCTGTAATGATTTTGCCGCTAATGCGCAGTGTTGCGCCCACATCTGTGGAGCGTGCATTGGAATCATCCGGCGTATCTGTGTCGTATACGACTGTACGGATATTATCCATTCCCAATTCGATTGTTTCTGCGCCTTCTACTTTCAATACAAAACCCATTAATAAAAACCTCCTTAAGATTAGGAAAAATGTGTCCGCCATCCTGCTTCAAAATCTGAGGAAAGACAACGAAATATATGTATAAAGGCAAGCCGGTAAAGGCAGCCTCTAACACCAAATTCATGTTTTCAACACGTTGTTTAAAGAACTATACACACTATTAAAACTTATATATTTAAACTAGCTAGACTTTCATTGCACTTGTGCCTTTGGTAATCATGACCTCAAGATTCTTCACGTTACCGTTGAAGACCAGGTCAATATGGCACATATTGCTCTTCTCATCGATGATAAAGCTCATGTCATCACCCTCTTGAATGATCGAATTGATCGATCCACGAGTTCCCAGCCACCGGCTCTTTTGACTGCTCGGATTGTTGCTGAAGAATTTGACGATATTTTCATGCTTGAAATCACCGGTTTGGAAACGGAGCAAGCGTTCAATGTATGTGCTAACAAGTGTCTTATACAAGGAATCAAATCCATCTTCGGACATCGCCATGCTTCTAGCTTTATACACGGTGATTCGTTTGATATCACTGTCCTGAATCTGAGCATTTTCCGATGAGAAAATAAATCCAAAGTTCTTCCGGTTAATCGAATCCTTAATAGTGTTCGTGAAACCCGAAATTTCCTTGGTCATCGTCGTAACAACACGCAGACTGTTATCGCCAGCTTCGATATCAAAACGCACCCCTGGATAATCGCGGTTGACCGTTTTGAATGCTCCACGCAGATACTCCGGACATTGATAAGCTGCCACAATACCAGCAGATACATAAGATGCTCCTACATAAACACCCTCGATCCAAAGTCTCAGGATATCTTCTTTTTCCTTCGAGAGCTCAACACCATGCTCGGTTTGAAGCATACGGCTGTCGATGACTACACCTGACTTCTCCTTCGGAATAATGGTGAAATTCGGCGCACTTGGAATCGCAAACTCACTATATTCCTTCCGCGTTAACACAGAACATTTCTCAATGTACTTATCAATGCCAGCGGTAGCCATACTGCTGAACGTCGTCTCTTCTCCGGATTCAAAACTGAAGAAGACCTGGACTTTGTAGTCCTTCACGACTTGCAGAAGCATTGTCAGGGATTCCATACTATTCCCGTCCTGCTTAACCACCTTGTCATTACCACGGAAACGAGTACGACTGACCTTAACTTGGCTTGTATTCTCCAGTTCAACCGAAGGTACAATCCCGAACCAGATCGTATCCGAAAAGTCATTCTTCGCGTTAACCGTGTTAAGGTACGTCTCTAGCCGTGGAATATTGCTACTCTTCACAAGCATATCCAGCTTCGTGTTGGAGATCAGCATGGAAGGAACCATACCTTTGTTCTTCGTTGCATATTGATCAAAGAACATTTTGACACCCAAAATCTTCTCCACCAACGGCTTCACTGTTTTGACAAAGTCATCCTTGGCGTTTTTGTAAAACTCCAGGTATGTATTGTAGTTCTGTACCTCCACGGATGTATCCACATCGGTCTGTACCGCAGGAAGTGGGGAGAATGTACGAACAACCAGATCCTGAACATAAGGTGAAGGTGTCTCGGACAATGAATTATAATCCTCGGCAAATACCTGAGTCAGATCTGTACTACTTGCTTCATCCAATAACATCAACTCGTTGTTATCCGATTTAGGAGCTTCGATAATTTTCAATTCTCCGCTCTCACCGATGGTCAGTTGACCCACTTGAATCGCTTCGGAAGAGGTCTCTTCCTGTGCACGACCCAATAACAAACGGGTTTTGATATCTTCAATTGCAAGCGGTAGCATCGCCATGACATTGTTGTAATTCCGGCTAGCTTCCTCGAACATCACATTCAATTTGTCGCCGATATCCAGCTTCTTAGGATCTCCATCATCCAGCTTCTCGTGCTGGCCGTACATGTAGTGAATTTCCTTCCGCACTTGGCGGATGTCATCCATCACTTTTTTCGGGGAGATCATGTCGAGCAGATTCTCAAACTTGAAATCTACGTTGGTAATGCCTTGGCTACGCTTTGTATCGATCAAGGTAAACAACATTCTTAGAAAATCATTGCTCTGATCAATTTTGATCTCCGAGATGGCTTCATCCGGAATACCTTCCGGTTTTTTAAGCGTATACATGACTTTCTGGTTCACCGCATTGAAAAATGAATATACGCTCGGTGAGAACTTATCCAGAAACTCATCAAAGCTGCGAACAAGCAAGTGCTCGTTAATCTCTTTGATTTTGTCATCGCTCAGGCTATCAATGCCCTTCACGTCACCAACGATTGTGATGAGATCCAACTTCTCGGGATTGATCTCTTCAAAAAGCATCGTTCGGTTCGTTTGATTAATAATGTCCATTCAGGCAGCATCCTCACGAGCAGGCTTTCATTCGGGCGGATGCTTTCCCCCCTCCATCAATTTTTGACACTCCGCACGTCTTTTCGGCCTTTGGTCTTGATCTTTAAGAATCAAACTAGGCAGAAGGAAGACGATCGATAGAACGAGCTGTCAACATGTAACTGGAACTTATGTACCAGTTTATGCCGTTTGCTTTGGAGATTTATGGAATTCATCTTAATCATCAGCGACATGTTTTGTCAATATTCCCCACTATAGGTCTAAAAGCTCATTTTATAACCTTCGATATACCTATAGAACTAATTTTTGGAATTCGCTTCATTTCCTTGTAAGTCAAACCGATGATATAGAATATCCTATAATTTGGATCTTGTTCAAGGATTTAAGACCGATGGAGTATTCCCCCTATTCGAGCGTGTAAACACATAACCTATGCGAGGTTGCACTTCTTTTGACAATGCAAAACTACGCATAACCACGTTAAAACGTGTGGAAGCAGAAAAAAATTAGATTTTGTAGATTTACTTCAAGAAACATAAGCTAGTTGTGTGCAAACAGAAAGGAGACTTGAAGCCTCACATGATATTAATTAAATTCAAAAAAGCATGGCTTACCCTATTGGTGGTGAGCATCTTACTTCCCAATTGGGACACTGGAAACGTGCACGCAGATTCATCTGTCAAGACCCAGGCTTATGAAGGCCTAGATGCTATGTTTGTTCTAGACGTTAGCTACTCAATGAATGAGACTGACAAAGATCGCATTGCCGAAGAAGTTATACATATGTTTATGGATATGAGTAGTGGACCTAAGACCCGGCTTGGCTTTGTAGCCTATAATGACAAGATCACATCATCTGTACCTTTGATGGATATCTCATCTTCCGGAGCTCGCAATAATCTTCGCAGCCGTGTGGATGGATTGAAGCGTTCAGGTTATACAGATCTTGGACTCGGTTTACGCCGAGGTGCCAGCTTGCTTGAACAATCTAAGACAGATCAACGTAAACCATTTATGATTTTGTTATCTGATGGGGAGACAGACTTAAGGGGTTCAACCAATCGAACACCTGCCGATTCTTCCAAAGATGTCGACAAGGTAATTCAAATGGCACAACAAGCCGGTTATCCGATCTATACTGTTGGGCTTAACCGAGATGGAACTGTAAATCCTGCTGAACTTGAACGAATTGCCAAAGAAACAGGTGGTTCTTCCTTTATCACCGGAAGTGCAGACGACTTACCCGAGATTTTCAATCGAATTTTTGCCGATCAGATTCAATCCGTTCTCGTTTCTGTAGCTGCTGTTACAGCAACTGGGGCAATGCAAGAGGTCACAGTAGACATTCCGAATTCAAGTATGGCGGATGCGAATATCATCATGCTCTCGGATCATGCGGTCTCTGAGGCTCAGCTCTATTATCAATCCAGCAATGTGAGCTTTATCCGTTCAGACAAATATGCTTTGATGAAGATTATTCGTCCGGTTAAAGGACAGTTCAAATTGAAATTCAAAGGACGTAGCGGAGATCTTGTGAAGATTAACCTGCTCGGCAATTACAACGTTTCTGCATCTGCAAATATGGCAACTGAGCTGCCAGTCAAGGGACAGAGCATTACGTTTAACGCTGCGTTATACGATCAAGCTACTGAGCCAAAGCCAATTCAGGATCTGGATGTATACAAAGGTCTTGAAGCTGAGCTAATCGTGAGCACATCGGAAGGAACGAGTGAACGCGTAGCTCTAACGAATACAGGCAGTGGGTTTACGGGGAATTATACGTTTCCGAAGTCTGATCTATATACATGGGGACTCCGCATCGACGGTCCAGACTTTTATCGAGAGATCACTCCGGTTGAAGTAGATATTACGAACCAAGCCCCTGTAAGTACAGGCACTTCCATGGATTTGTCCAAAGATGACGGGGATGCTTATCTGGATCTAAATACATATTTTGAAGATGCTAATAATGACCCTTTAACTTATACGCTCGGTGCAGCTCAGAATGCCAGTACACTTGGTAATGCGAGCATTAATGGAAATATGCTGCACTTGTCTTCTCTTCACACCGGTAGTTCGTTCGTTCAGATTACAGCAACGGATTCCGAAGGCGCGAGTGTGACCACCGACATCCCATTGCGGATTCACTCTTTACGTGAAAAGATTTTCTTATTTACTGGCTTGGGGATCCTTGCCGCAGGTGGGATCTTTGCTTTGTATTGGTTTGTGTTGAAGCCTAAGCCTGTGTTTCGCGGAAGGTTGGAGGGTTATTTTCTTGCAACAGCGAGTGGTGAAGATATTCCGGTTACCCATTGGCCTCTAACTTCGCTGAACAGTCGAAAGGTGAGCTTAAATGAGCTTTTTGCTCGAATGGATATTGGAGTGAGGGTACCCGAAGCAGGCAGAATTTGGCTGGAAGCAGGCAAAAAAGAAACATTGCTGATCCGGCATGATACGAATTGCACCGTCGTTCGAGGTCGAACACCTGTGAAACGGCGCCATACGGAGGCTCTGGAGTATAATGAAAAGTTATATGTTACCTTCGAGGATGGAATTACCGAGATTGAAATTCGTTACAAGCCTATTAAACCGAGTACCAATATTTCAGTTGGGCAACGGAGAGAACCGTACCAGCCATAGTTAAATGCGATGTGCTCTGTTAGGGACGAATTGTAACTCACTTACCAACTAGAGATATTCGTAGCGGAAGGACATGAGCGTTCGAGAAATCGAGGATGATTTATCATTTACTCGTCTCTGTTGTTGCCCTTCTATATTGCACACAGATACTTTTCCTGATTAAAGCAGCTAACGGTACTATACATTTGACTCCCTAACAAATAAAACAGGTTAGATACAACCCACCGGGGTTAATCTGACCTGTTTTTTCGTATGCATATGATATGTAACACTTGGCGTATACCTGGGATTTGGTTCAGGCGGTCTCGTGCTGTTTGCCTGACTCCGCTTCGTAGATCTGAGTATGTTCATTCTCAGCCAATGACCACTCCACCGTTCCCGGTTTACGCACTTTCCACACCAAAGCCTGCATCTGCAATGATCTTCTCACCCACCGTAGCGAAGCACAACGCTTCTCGGAACGAACGGATAGTCCCCAGTGAATGACATGAGCGAGCCATGGATTCACATATTCATTGTGCGAACGCACTGACGGGAGTTCATCCTGGAATAGACGCTGCTTCACATCCATCGGCGGCTGTCCACATGTCCAGTAATGAAGCAGTGCTGCTAGACTATATATATCGGACATCGGCCCTTGACTGGACTTCTCTGAATAAAATTCGAGCGGAGAATATCCAGCAGATGTGAAAATGACCTGTTTCTCACCAGATGGCATCGGCCACCGAACGGCAGAACCGAAATCTAATAATTTAGGCGTACCATCCTCCATCACCATAATGTTAGAAGGTTTCAGATCCCGATGCAGAATGCCTTGCTTATGTATATGTTCAACGGTATCGATAATCGGAAGAAGCGTGCCTTTGATAAAAGCAGCATCCAATGCATGATTACGTTCTTTCAAATAATCATTCAACATCGTCCCCGTACAGTATTCCATCACAAGGTAGCCGGTATCATTCGCTTCAAAATGATCTACATATTGAATAATATGAGGATGATTCAGACCAGATAACAGCTCTCCTTCAATTAGGAAAGAAGCAAGTAACTCTTGATACTGTCCACTGTATCCTCGTGAGGAACAATACACACTCCGTTTGTCAGACTGACGGGAAGCCAGACTTTGAGGGAAGAATTCTTTGATCGCAACTTTCGCGCCTGTATTCCGATCTCTTCCTATGTATACAATAGCCAGCTCGCTACAAGCTAGGACTTGTCTTACTTGATATGTATCGTTCAATATAACATTGCGTTGCAGTGCCATTTTGTAGTTATCTTTTCTCATAACTTCCTTCGTCTCACCCCTATCTAACTGAGGAACTTTCCGCAGGTTGCATCATTTCGTTCAGTCAGTAAGCAATTGGATCGCCAACCATATATATAAACCAAATGATGCAACATGAATCATATCCCTGCGAAAAAAATATAATTATTTTACCTTAATACTACACTTGCTTCATTCTATTACTTACGCATACCTTACTCGTACCCATAATTGTTTCATTCTTCTATTTATGTTATCGACAGAACGGAGCATTTAATGAATGCATTCGCACAAAAAGTATAATTATTCCGCTCAATGTCTATATCGTTTAATAATTCTCTTGTAAGAAAAGCTTAATCTCCTCGTTCATCTGAACCAGCACATCCTGGGATGGATAATGTCCGGTATCATACTTAACGGTTCTCACATTCGGGATAATCTTTCGTGCTCTCTCAATCAACTTATCTCCTGGGAAAAAGATATCCTTCTCACCTGCCAAGAGTAGTGTTGGGGCAGTGTAGTTCAACAATTCTTCTCGGTCGGTCAGCTTCGGCATATCCTGTTCCAGACTTACATGTTTGAAAATTTTGCCGATGATGTTCTTATCTACTTCCTTCATACAGTTACAAGACATGGTATCTGCAATTTTTTGCAGCGAATTCGGTGAAGAAGTCATTCGGTAAGTCACAATCGGAAGCATGAAGTCCTGAGCCACTTTCATTTTGGAACGAGCAATCAGTCCCGCTGGTGCAACTAGAACGGAGCACGCAATTCGATCCGGAATATACGTTGCGAGTCTCAGAATAATTCCACCGCCAAAGGAAGGACCGATAAAGGCACTTTGCTCAATCTCATAGTGATCTAGCAGATCCGTCACCCACATCGCCAAGCTATCAAACCTCGCGGAGATTCGGGTATCCTCACTATAGCCGGGGTGACCAATGGTATCCGGTGCAATAATTCGATAATCCTTAAATAAGGAAGAGAACCATGACAGCGTCATCGGATTCACACAATTCCCGCCTTGGAGAATAAATAACGGCTTGCCGTCCTTAGGACCAGTCAATAACACATGGGTCTGTCCAAAACGTGTTTCAACATACTCACGCGTAAAGCCCTCACCCAACTGATCTACATATGCCTCGTATTCCTCAAGAATACAACTCTTACCTTCTTCACTTCTGTAAATGGAACTCATGTCTGCCTCCTGCAATGTGTACTCAAATAACTCATTTTCATCATATTCGTTTCATATAACCAGTAAAAATAACGACTCAAAAAGATAAAGAGGGCCTGCAGACGGCAGGCTCCTCCATATGTGCAACTTATCATATTGACTGATTATAGAATGGAAATTGGAAATTGTAAATATCGTTTCTAATAGACAACAAATATCATGATTAGAGAGCGCAACGGCAGCTTATTTTCGGCCATAATCCGCCTTAATTTCGCCCCATTGTTTGGTCTGCCATTTCAGCACTTTATTACTGTATGTGTTGGTTCGCAGCCACTGCTCTGCACGGTCAATCATAAGCCAGATTTCTTCTGTTGAAGAATCTCGCGGCAATGTGGTCGATACCGCCTTTTGCTTCAACCATTTCATCGCATTGACTGAGTCGGTGTACACCGTCTTATTACTGCCCTCTTTCTTAAGATGAGCCAGTGCATGTACAATCGCTAGAAATTCTCCAAGATTGTTGGTGCCTTTTGAGATTGGGCCAACCGAGAAGATGATCTCACCAGTACGAGTATCCACTCCTTTATATTCTACCGGCCCTGGATTACCTCGTGTACCTACATCAACCGAAATGCTGTCATAATCGACCTCTTCGGAGGTTTCCATGCCAGCACTACGTCCACTGCTTCCTGCCTTCGTCTTGGACGAACCCTTAGCACCAGTGCCCCAATTGCCTTTCCAACCTGCACGATACGCTTCTTCTGCCGCAGCTTTGGATTCGTATGACTTATATTTAGCCCCAGTATATTGATCTGTCTGCGCCTTGCATTCTGCCCACGTACTATATACACCTGGCTGTTTGCCTTCCCAGACAACATAATATTTAGATTTGGCCATCGTTACCCGCTCCCTTACTCGCTTACGTTCAATACCCTATTGTATACGAACCACAGGGTGGATTGAAAGTTAATGATAGTTCATAGAAAAAGTAATTATATGATCTCTCTTATGATGGGGGTTATTGCGAAGCAGTTGTCCAATTCAGGTTCGTCTAATAGCGCCCAATAACGTAGCGTATTGTAGTGAATGTCCGCATCAAGAATGAGATGATGTTTCAGTACATTGATTATCTCTGGATCGCACGTTCCTTCCACAAGAGCATCGTTACAAGATTCAATTATAATGATCATCAGCGCGAACTTTTCTTCAACATCCCATGGGTATTGATCATACGCATCCAGAAATTCAGTTATCCTAGAAGCATCCGCAACCTCATACTCCCAGTCTTGTGTAAATTCACCCTGTGATTTAAGATTCAATTTACTGCACAGGCTCCTTACTGCATGTCCTGTAACATACTTAGGATAGTTCTTCTCCATATGGATCTCCTTCGTATAATTCCTTTTACATCAATTGTATCACTCTCTTAATTGGATCGATCCGTCAGATTGTGTATACAGAAAGGTTAACATATGAAGTATACTTCAACCATCCAGCTTATATCATATTTATCGCATAGCGGATGCAAAGACCTATTACCTATCTCTCTCTAACGAATGAAGGGGATTGGCAATATGTTCCCCAACCTCTGCAATAGTTTCTTCGATTTCACTACGAATGGCTGGGTCTAGCTTATTATCCTGATGTAAAGAATTTTGCACTTGTGAAAAGCATCCCTTTAACCCTAAATTCACTACTAGCGACAGCATAATGTCTACCTCATCATAGGAGTCCGTATTCCACAGCTTTCGAAGCACCTGGTCTATGTTATCTCGTAGTTCCTTCTCTAGTAACTCATACGTCATCGCTTGTCGATCAGTTAGCTCGCTAAGAATCAGTAAGAACTCTTGCTTATCGTTTGTACCATTCTCAAAGTGTTGAAGTGCGTCATGGAACAGCGTATGTAAAAAGTCTACAGCACAATAATCAGGTAATTTGCGGATATCTTCGTAATGCATAATTAATGTGGCATCTCCTCTCCAGTTCTGAGCTTCGAACAAAGTTACATTATCTTCTTTTTAATATCCAAAAATTCAACTTCACTCTCCAAATTCTATTCACAAATAAAGCCATATCCCTATCATGATCGCATTAACGAACACTAGATTTTTCTGTTTATAATAAATAACAATACATCTCCACTAACAGTTTGAACTTAAAATTTCCCAGGCAATGAACTGTACAACAGCATCCAAGTTATTAGAGGTTAGTGCCCAAACGATAAGGAAGTGGGAATGAGGCGACAGGTATCCAAGCAAAAAGAACATGTTGAACATTGAAGATTTGTATTTTCCCTTTTGCATAAATTCCCCTTATCCAGAACACGCTAATCCTAATGATGGAAAAGACTGTATTAGAAAGGAGATCGAAGTACATGGATTGGATATGGAAATCGATCTTACTTGTTCTGGTGGGTATGCTTTTATTGCGCATTGCGGGGCGTAAGTCCATCTCACAGATGAGTGTTGCAACCACGGTCATTATGATCTCAATCGGAACAACGATTGTACAGCCTATTGCGAATCATGAGCTTGGCAAAGCCATTGGATCAGCAACTGTTTTTATTGCGACTTTACTGGCTGTAGAGGTGCTTCAGTTGAAATTCAATTTTTTCGAACGGCTGATGAGTGGTAGCTCCAAAATTGTTGTTGAAGACGGCAAAATCATTGTGCCCAATCTGAACAAGATGCGTTATACCGTGGATCAGTTAGAGATGCATCTGCGCCAAAGTGGCATCTCTAGTGTGGAAGACCTGGAAACGGCAACTGTAGAACCAAACGGTCAATTGGGCTATGTATTGAAAAGACATGCGCGTCCAGTCACGATTGGAGATTTGGAGCTATTGCTTCAGGGTCAGAATCCTAATGTAAAACAGGATAATAATTCAGGAAACATTTTCAATGAAGTCAGCCAGGGTGAGCATCAGGAGCCAGTTGATCCTATGCTACGCTGATCCGCTAGTCTTATCCAATAGAACCGTCCCATAAAGCAATGCCACATTGCAATCGGGACGGTTTTTTGTTGTTATGTTCATTCCATTCTTCTCCGTATCGTTCAAAATAAAATTAATAAACAGAAAAAAGCCGAAGCCTTAAGGCTCCAGCTAGGGGTGTGTCTGAAAACTCCGAAGGAAGCAGATTTTGACGAATTTTGTTTCAAGCAAGAAAGTTTTCCGCAGGCGTGCCGGGGCACGTCAAGGGAAAGTGACGCAGCAGGGGGCGAAAAGGCGGTAAAAGATGCACTTCAGCGAGTTTTGAGACACGCCCTAATTAAATATCGTTAGTTTATCTTCTGCAGCAGTTCGCGGACGTGGCTGAGGAATGACTTCGGGATAACCAATGTGCAGTACACCTACGATCCGTTCGCCTGGTTGTACCCCTGCCATCTCACGGAAATTAGGAGAGAACTGGTATGCATTTGTTTTCCACACAACCCCAAGTCCCTGCTCCCACGCAGCCAACTGGAAACTCTGTATCCAGCTACATACTGCACCAAAATCCTCAATCCATTGTTTCGAACGAGGGTCTTCCTTCATCACCACAATTAAGTGCAGCGGAATGATTGCATACTCGGCTCTACGTGACTCTTCATATCTACGACGGTCATCGGCCGACAGGGCATCCAGCACCGCTTCTGTAAATAGATGACGGGAATCACCCGAAAATTGAATATAACGCCAAGGCTCACGCAAGCCATGATTAGGTGCCCAGTTGGCTGTATTTAACAACGACAGCAACAGCTCCTGAGGAACGGGAGTACTCTTGAACTGCCTGATTGTCCTGCGATCCATAATCGTCTGTGCTACGGGTGTTAGCTGATTGACCTTCATAAGTTCACTCCTTGTGTAATGTATGGTCTAATAGTCTCACTTATTATGATGCTCTCTCTCTTGAACTTACCGTGTGCTTAGATAAGCAATCCCAAGCCCACCTGTTACGGGATTTTGGTAGATTTCACAATCTACCTCAAACACTTCACCAATCATCTCGCGGGTTAATATATCGGCAGGTTTACCATGAACCACAATCTGTCCCTGCTTCACCACGTAGAGATGATCACAATACGAAGCGGCGAGTTCAAGATCGTGCAGCGCAGCCAGAATTCCGATATCGAGGCTTTTCACGATATTGAGAATCTGTAGCTGGTATTTAATATCCAGATGATTGGTCGGCTCGTCCAATATCAGAAATTCGGGTTGCTGAGCCAGCACACGAGCCAACACAACACGCTGCTTCTCCCCGCCGGACAACGAAATATAGTTACGGTCTGCGTGTCCGTTTAGATGTACCTTTTCCAAAGCCTGCTCGACAATTTCAAGATCCCGTCCATTATCCGTCTCCAGCAACTTCTTATGCGGGGTACGTCCCATCATGACCATCTCACGCACCGTAAAATCGAAGCTCAACTCGTTAAACTGACCCACTACACCCATATGCCGAGCAACGACTTTGGGACTGGACTTCAATATATCCGTATGATCCAAAAATACATTGCCCTGCTGGGGCTTAATGACCTTATAGATGCTCTTGAGCAGCGTGGATTTGCCACAACCGTTAGGTCCGATCAAGCCAACGAACTGCTTTTCTTTTACCTGCAAAGAAATATTACGAATAATATCTGTGTTCTGCACCGTGATGGATATGTTCTCTACATTCAGTTCCATGGTTAGTTTCCTCCAAAACCGTAGCCTTTTTTGACTAACATATACATGAACATCGGTGCACCTATCATCGCTGTAATGATCCCGATTGGCAGCTCTACACTGGATATCAGAGATCTTGCAATAACGTCTGTCCAGATGAGGAAGATCGCACCAAAGAGTACGGATACAGGCATCACTTTGCGATGGTCTGAACCGACCAGACCTCTAACGATATGCGGAATAATGAGACCGACAAAACCAATCATGCCGCAGCTCGCCACCATAACCCCTGTCACCAGCGCCGTTAATAACATATAGAGCCTACGGTACACACTCAAGTTAATGCCAAGCGTAACTGCTGCTTCATCACCCAGTAACATGGTGTTCAGCACACGGGATTGCAATAGGAAGAACACAATCGACACAATCACCACGATACCGATCAAAGGTAGCTTATTCCACCCGGAGGCAGCGAGACTACCCATCGTCCAGAACGTTACCGTTTTGATTCCCTCAGCGTTGTTAGCAAAATAGATAATAAAATTAGAAAAGGCTGTACACAGCGCATTAATAACCATGCCAGCAAGCACAAGCTTGACTGAGGTCATCTTGCCCCGAATGCCTGCTAAGGTTAGCACCAACAAGGAAGCTCCCATGGCTCCCGCAAATGCCCAGAAGGCCACTCCCGTCTGTCCTAACCAACTGATGGCACCGAATCCAATCAAGATCGCAAACGTTGCTCCGAGTGAAGCTCCCGAAGATATACCCAATATGTATGGATCGGCCAACGGGTTCTGTACAGCTGCCTGCATGACTGCACCACACATCGCGAGACCCGCACCAATAAACATCGCCATCAGAACACGCGGAAAACGAATCTGCCAGATGATATCGGTAAATGATCCAGCTTCAATCGCTGCTTGACCGATTTGGAATCCTGTCAATTTGAATACAAGGATGCGATAGGATTCAGCAAGCGGGATACTCACCTGCCCGATCGATACGGCAATGCCAACAGAAATAATCATCACACCAATCAGAAGCGCGATTAATAATGCAAAACCGGATTTGCTGTGAATAAGAGATTCTTTTCTTCCCACACGCGGTGTCTGAAGCTGAACTGTCTGTGCCATCTTGTCCCCCATCATTTCCTACGAAAATAAAATAAAAAGAATTTAGCTATTTACAAAGTATTTTCTCGGATTATAATTGAGAATGATTATCTTTGTCAATTTACATTACAGAAAAGGGGCTCTCTCTCATTATGAAATTTACATCCAGAAAAGTACTCATCACCTGTCTAAGTCTTATGCTACTTCTTCTCGCTGCTTGTTCTAATGCCACATCCTCCAATACGGAGCAAACCACCGCATCAGGAGAAAATACAACCAACACTTCAGAATCAACCACTACCGCTGGAGATACGAATAAAACAACCTATCCACTGACGATTGAAAACTTCAGTATCTCCGGTGAAGGCGGAGAATGGAAACCGAAATCCCAGACGTTCGAGAAAGCACCTGAGCGTGTTGTAGCCAACACACAATCTGTAGCTGAAATGTTAATTAAGCTCGGTCTAACAGACAAAATGGTCGGAGTAGCTGCATTGTATGGCTCTGTGACTCCAGATGTTGCTGACGATTTCGCTAAAATTCCAGTCCTATCCGAAAACTATGTAGGTAAAGAGCTCGTTGTAGGCGCAAGCCCAGACATCGTGTTGGGTCGCGGTGACCTGTTCGCAGATGCTGACTGGGGCGTGGGTACCGTGGATGGACTGAACGACATGAATATCCATACATTCCTGCAAACAACAAACCATAAGGGCACATTGGACAGCCTCTATAATGATATTGCACAGCTCGGACAGATCTTCGATGTACAGGAAAATGCTACATCTTTCACCGAGAGCCTGAAAGCACGTGCTGAAGCAATCAAGGCGAGTGTTGCAGATCAGCCTGAGCATACATTTGCTTACATCGTACCTGCGTCCGAAGATTCCATTACAGTTAGCAGCATGCAAAATGATACGTATCAATTGGATGCGCTCAGCCTGCTGAAATTGAAGAATGCTTTTGATGGCGTGCAAGGCGAAGTCAGTGTAGAGCAACTGATCACAGCTAACCCAGACTACCTGCTGTTGTCTGCGTATACGGGTTCCCCGGATATCGACAAACTGATTCAAAATCTATATGCTAATCCTGCCTTGCAAAGTATGAATGCGATTAAGAACAAACAAATCTATGTCACTGATTTTGGTCAGTTCTGGGGTTATGGGCATCAGATTCTCGATGGTATCGAAAATATGCAGAAGCAAATGAATGAAAACCCAATTCAATAACAAGCATGTTCATCTTGATTGAAAGTGCTACATTATGAAATGAATGTAATCAGTTAATATGCTGGACAACGCAACGCTATATGACAAGAGCAGGAGATGTTAATCTCACTGCTCTTTTTCTTTAGGACATTACTACGTAATGCGTGTGTGAAATGGATTACATCATGTAGTGTGATTTGAGAACAAACGAATGAGGCAACGAGCAGATAAAGTATATTCATCAACGATCTTCTCTGCATACACCGTCGATTTTAACGACTCTGAGAGACCTTATTGGATCGGATCACGAGGAATGGAAATAGTAAGGAATCTGAGAAAAGTTATATGACGAAATACAACGGAATGAAACTAGTTTTCGCACCCAAAAGGCATATTAGCGTGTCAACGATTCGTTATCTTTTCCGAAATGCAATTTTCCCGCCAATAAGGCCTACTGAGTTCGTTAGGGATGGAGGTTAGCACTCAACAAAAAAAGTTGCCCCAAGTCATATGAACGACTTTTGAGACAACTCCTTATTTACTCCAACTATACTTTTGGATTTTTTTACTTTTATTTGATTTTTCACTTTACTTTTATTGATTCTTATTTTTTTGGCTTAATGCTTCGTTTCTTAATACATTACTGCTTTTTATAACGTTACGCCCTGTTCTACCAATCAGCTCTTACTCAAAGCACGTCTTCTCTTCTGCACAAGATATACGCCCACCAGCAGAATGAACCATACCGGCGTTACAAACAATGCTACCCGAGTATCTTCTGCGAATCCGAGGATCACCAGAACAAAGACCAAGAAAGTGAGAATAATGTAATTCGAGAACGGATATAGCGGCAATCTAAACTTCGCACGCTTAGCAAGTTCTGGCTGAGTACGGCGATATTTCAGATGACTGATTACGGTGATGCCCCACACAAAAATAAAGCAAACGGTCGACACACTCGTAATTAGAACAAACACGCCCTCAGGCATGACATAATTCAATATAATCGCAAGCAGAATAATCAACGTCGAGAAAAACAGCGCATTGGACGGTACCTTTCTCCGGTTAACTCGTGCAAACGAAGAAGGTGCATTGCGATCCTTGGCCATCGAGAATACCATACGACTTGTACTAAAAATGGCACTATTACATGCCGAAGCTGCCGACGTCAGCACGACAAAATTTACAATTCCTGCGGCTGTTGCGATACCGACAGCAGCAAATACCTGCACAAATGGACTCTCACTCGGCACAATAGCGTTCCAAGGATAGATGCTCATAATGATCAACAAGGCGCCAACGTAGAATAACAACACCCGAATCGGGATCTGGTTGATGGCCTTAGGAATGACTTTCTCTGGATTCTCTGTCTCCCCAGCTGTAAGCCCTACAAGTTCAATACCGACAAAGGCGAAGACAACCATCTGGAACGATAGTAAAAACCCATGTAACCCATGTGGGAATAGTCCACCATGACTCCAGATATTTGTGAAGCTTGCTGGACCTAGATCCGTAGAGAATCCTTTGACAATCATGAAGAGCCCAATGACAATCAGCGCCACGATGGCAATGACTTTAATTAAAGCAAACCAGAACTCCATTTCCCCAAACCATTTAACTGTAGCCAAATTCATGATCAACAGAATAACCAGTGCAATTAAGCCCGGCATCCATTGAGGAATGTTCGGAAACCAAAATTGTGTGTACAGCCCAACCGCTGTAACGTCTGCCATCGCAATCGATATCCAGCAGAACCAGTAGGTCCATCCCGTGACAAATGCCGCCATCTCCCCAAGGTAATCACGCACAAAGTCCACAAATGAATGATAGTTCAAATTGCTTAACAACAATTCTCCCAAGGCACGCATGATCAGGAACAGCACGATCCCTGTGATGATGTAGGCAAGCAGGATCGACGGCCCAGCCAATTGAATGGTTTTGCCTGCCCCTAGGAACAGTCCCGTACCAATGGCTCCCCCGATGGCCATCAGCTGCACATGCCTATTTTTTAACCCCCGCGTTAATGTTTCTTCTTGCATCGTACTCAACCACTCTCTTTCTGCTCATGCTCTCTAAGTTGCTAAAATAGTTATACCCCATCATATAATAATCTCCGCAGAATACAATCCCTGATTTTTTATTTTTTAAGACTGTCGAATCCCTTCTGCAGAAATATCAATGATTGCTTGGAGATTCAAACCCTTTTTCACGTGTACGTGCACTTCTGGGCAACAGCCTACATACAATAAATCGACCCTGTTCCCTTATGTGCTCAGGCCAGATCGTTGTAAAACTGCAGGAGGTGTCATCTGTGCCCGGATTGTTTACTGCAATTGCCCTATTCATCAAAGAGTTGACGTTGCTCGTCTCGTATGTCAAAAATAATGCATTCCCTCAACCGCTCGCTGAGGACGACGAAGCCAAACATTTACGCCTCATGGCTGAAGGCAATGCCCATTCTCGAAATCTGTTGATCGAACACAATTTGCGCCTCGTCGCACATATCGTTAAGAAATTTGATAATACCGGCGAAGATCAGGAGGACCTGATTTCAATCGGAACCATCGGTTTGATCAAGGCTATCGAAAGCTTCCAGCAAGGAAAAGGAACCAAGCTTGCTACGTTTGCCGCTCGTTGTATTGAGAACGAAATACTGATGCATCTCCGTTCCCTGAAAAAAACACGTAAAGACGTATCCCTGCATGATCCCATCGGAACAGATAAAGAAGGCAATGAAATTACACTGATAGATATCCTAGGAACAGAAGCAGATGATGTCGTAGACCGGGTTCAACTCAAAATTGAGAAAAGTAAAATTTATCGTAATCTCGATATTCTCGATGATCGGGAGAAAGAAGTCGTTATTGGCCGATTCGGTCTGGAAGCAGGTGGTGAAGAACGGACCCAGCGTGAAATCGCCAAGGAACTGGGCATCTCCCGTTCTTATGTGTCGCGGATTGAGAAAAGGGCGCTCATGAAGCTTTATCATGAGTTCTATAAACAAAAGAGTTAGAAACTTCTTCATCATCGAAGTTAGGTTCTGCATTGTAACCAAAAGGGAGCTTATCCGGTGCTTTAAAACTGCGCCCGAATAGCTCCCTTTGCATACCTACTTATATCTGCTCAACCTCAAACTCTCCATCCACGGAACGGATTAAATACAACGTATCAAACCCTTCAGCGTATGTAGGCATTTGCAAATTCTTCATCGTGCTTTTGAGTCCAACCTCAGGAATCTTAGCGGCTCCTTCTCTCCGTTCATTCCTCGCATAAGACAACTCGTAATCAGGTTCAAAATAATAACCAACAACCTTAAATCGGTTCCTCTTGGCTGCATCGATATACTTCTTTCGTTCTTCGATCGTGGGATTCGTATTATCAATCACAAAGGGTTGTTTCGCCTCAAGCGAAGCGGTTAAATAAATCTGCTCACGATGTCTCGTTCTCAACATATCCAGATTGATTCGAATATGCGTTTTGAAGAAGTTTGCTTGATAAAATGTCGATTTCCCCGAGGCCTGTATCCCAACAAAAATTATACATTCCACTGTTACTCATCCTTTTGTAGATAAACGTATTGATTAATGTATTCACGATCCTGGCTAAAGATAGGCGTTTCCAAATCCACGTCCCATTTGCTCCGCGTAGCTTCACCCTTTTTGTAAAATTGCTTGGTTATACAGGCTCCACGTTTCTGCCAGATCGGTAGGTCATTCCAATTGATCCCTCTTTCAAGGAATAATTTATCCTGTAGACTTTTCCCATCTAGACCTTGTAGCTCGTTATGTGGAAAATGAGCTTGCGCTACCATAGAGATGCTGTTCTTCGTTGCAT
Source organism: Paenibacillus tundrae (assembly GCF_036884255.1). Taxonomy (NCBI): domain Bacteria; kingdom Bacillati; phylum Bacillota; class Bacilli; order Caryophanales; family Paenibacillaceae; genus Paenibacillus; species Paenibacillus tundrae. The sequence goes on from NZ_CP145605.1 coordinate 4,704,245, forward strand.
CCTGTTGTCGCCAGAGAAAATAATTGGTCACTTCATCCGGCGGAAGCACCCAAGCCCTACTATCAAAGGTGGCCAGTGGCTTGTCCGGATAATGATCTCGGATCACTTCATTAAACTTGGCGGTTGCCATCGAGGCGGATACGGAAACCATCTTTTGCAGGTTATTTTCAAACCATGATTTCGTTGTTAATTTATCGTAGTTCGTCAACAGCAGAGATATTTCATCGCTCTGATGGTACACTAATTTGCACCCCATAATGTTCTGCGCTAAGTATTTACTGGTCTCCCACAGAGCCCCTGTCAATGCTTCATCAAATGGTTTCTTCAAGCCACGTGTAAACGTGTGAAAGTGACATCCATCGATTCGAATAATAATCGGCAGCCGCTGAGGGAGGGTTTGTCTGAATGTATTTTCATACCCCTTCATCCGATTTCCAAAATCATCTTTTCTCATCTCTACCCCTCCTGCAAAACCTATGTAATTAAAATCCTCGTTGTCTTGTCTCGTCTTGTCTTGTTGGTACATCTATTGTCTAACGTGCAACTCCATCAACAGCTATTTATCACTTCATTATACAACGTAAAAAGCTTGCGAACTATTGGTTTCTCCTGACGCACTTGATGTTAATTATTACTTCTCATCTTAATTGATCTGAAACCAAAAAACCTCCATTCCACATCTCAATGTGTGAACAGAGGTTTTGTATGCTGCATGATATCCCTATTTAATTCGCTGATGCAACTTCTACCATTTCCGACTTATCAATCAATCGTTTTCTCCGATCCATTCCTACACTAATCAATAACCCTAATAATCCACAAGCTGCAATAACGGCTGCATAGAGCGGTACGGAACCCAGCCCCGTATGGGTAATTGCGAAGCCACCTAAGTACGCACCCCAGGCGTTACCCAAATTGAAAGCTGAATGACTTGACGTCGTAGCAAGCAATGGCGCTTCTCGGGTCAGGTTCATAATGCGAATCTGCAATCCTGGCATAATACCGAATGCCGCGACACCCCAGCAAAATATTGTAATGACTGCAAGAGTAGCATTCTCTAGCGTAAACGTAAGTAGAGCGAGAAGTACAGCTAGTATACCGAAATTAACTATGAGTGACGGCATCAGCTTCCAATCCGCCAGACGTCCACCTACCATATTGCCAAGGGTAACACCTACGCCGAACAGTACAAGAATCCAGGTTACATTTTGCTCCGCAAAACCACTAATATCCACTAACATTGGAGTAATGTAAGTGAACACAGCAAAGAGACTTCCACATCCTAACGCACCTACAAGTAGAACCAATAATACCTGCGGGCGAATCAGGTTGCGAAACTGCTGCATCAGATTCGCTGGAGCGCCTTGTGGGATAACCGGAATAAAGCGAATGATCCCGATTAACGAAATGATACCTAGGATTGTAATCGCACCGAACGATGATCGCCATCCCAATTGTTGACCGATAAATGTACCAAATGGAACGCCAATGATATTCGCAATCGTAAGTCCTGCAAGCACAACGGATACAGCTCCTGCCCTTCTCTCTGGAGCAACCAGCTTCGTTGCCATAATCGATCCTACACCTAGAAACGTACCATGCGCAAATGCCGTCAAAATACGTGCGGAGATTAGTAACCCATAGGTTGGTGCTATAACAGACAAAGCGTTGCCTAGTATGAAAATGCACATTAATAGGACAAGCAATCTCTTTTGCGGTATTTTATGTGTAAACACCGTTAATATCGGTGCACCTACAGCTACACCAAGGGCATATCCCGTAATAAGTTGGCCTGCTTGTGGAATGCTCACATTCAGATCTGTCGCCACGTTTGGCAACAATCCCATAATGATAAATTCGGTCATACCAATCGCAAATGCACCTACAGTGAGGCACAGCAAGGACAATGGAAATGCACCTCGTGGATTGGATGGCGAAGCTTGCGCCTTATTGCTCTCTGTCTTACTCATACGATGTCTCTTCTCCTATCCGTTTAACATAATGAAACCTTGCACATCTCTATAAACACAACTTATATAGTATACCGCCATGCTCTAATCCTGAACAGTAATTCTCGGTATTCAGGCGCTATAGGGACATGAAGAAGCTGTGGGACTTTAGTTTTAAATCTGTCTTTTACGTATAGGTCAGACTTACCTTTTATCCCATTTTTTGTTGAAATACTCCTTAGCATATGTTTAATTGGTATGAATTCATAAGGAGGTATTACACATTGATAAGAAAAGAATTTAAGGCATTTTTAGCTTTTGTCATGTTCGCCACTGTTGTATTAGGAACTTTCCAGCATCCCCGAGCAAGTGCCGAAGAATCAGCTAACAACGAAATAACAATCGAAGAGAATTGGTGGGATGTGGATGCAGCACAAAGCTTAAGCACAGTAAATGACTCTTCTAAGCAACTAACCAAAGAAGAGGTCTTGGATATCGCTAGAGAACAACTTGAGAATCAGAATGCATCACAAGAGAGCATTGATTATTTCACTAACCTTATTGAGAACGAATATAACGCTATGCCTAACGAAGGAATAACAACGCAAGCTCAGGCTACACAAGCCGCTACCGCTAATACCAAACAAGTATTGATGAAGAGAGGTGGAGAGGATTACTATCAGTCTTACCTGGGAAGTAGATATATCGCCACTCACCGAGTTCAATACTTACCACCTACGGTGACAGCAGATATTATAGACAAAAAGCTGCGCGGAAACCTGACCACTTGGCAGCATGTGATGACGGCATTGTTAGGCTGGCCAATCTCTGCCAAATTCCCTGTAATCGGCCATATTATTTCAGCAGTAGGTGTTCTCAACACGATTGATTCATATATGACGTCTGAAACGATCCGTAAGATTGAAGCATCTACCGGAGCATCTAGAATTATTAGTTACAACTCCTCTCAGGGAGAAGACACTCTGTGGGTACCTTGGACAGAATACCCATATGCTAACGTTAGCGTCGACTCACAGTACTCTAAGAATTCCAGTCATGTGATCTATTAAAATTAAATTGATATTACGAATCAATATTAATCATCAAGTCATGACCAGGCTTACTATTATCCAATGTGAAAGGGACTTAACATGAATACTCAACCTCTGAAGAACAAAATTTGGTATTATTTCACCATTGTTTCTTTTGCGCTCCTACTTCTCAGTTCATTCATGTTAGAACAGATAACTTCCCAATCTGCGGTTGAGCAGTTATTGGGTGCGTATATCATCCCCGTGTACGTTGTTGTTCTTGTTGTGATCTCCACCATAATCCGGCAACGGGATGAGTTATTCAATTTAGCACTAATCATCTTCGCCACATACGCACATGCAGACTACACTGAAATGCTCCTAACGCATTGGATTATTTCATTAGCTCTTCCGGTTCTATTTATCCTGCGGCTGATCTTCGTCGTAAAAAGGAAACATAGAACCGCGATTGGCATTGGAATAGGAGCCGCTATTATTTATCTCTTCTTCTACCTTCGCTATACGCTTGATGTCATATAACACGAACAAAGCCAAAATCACAGGATCTCACCCGTGATTTTGGCTTTTATTCGCTTTATGCCACAGCCCATTCACTACCTCATCCAACGTTTCTTGCATAGCCAGCTTCTCTCGCCATTGGACTGGAATACCGCTGAGACCGTAATACGCACCGGCAATTTGCCCATACACAGCTCCGGTTGTATCCGCATCATCGCCTAAGTTGACCGCCAAAAGTGCTCCTTCTTCAAAAGTAGAAGATTTATAAAAAGCCCACAAAGCCGCTTCAAGCGAACGAACGACATAACCACTCCCTTGAATTTCGGGCGGCTCCTTGCGCTGATAAGACCCTTCCACCACTTCCTCTATGCCAGGGGAAAATGTCTTCGTTTCCCGCCACTGACGAATGGTCACGGGTGACAACATGGTTTCTTTGCTCGCTCCCTGAAGTCCAGCCACCAGAATCGCAGCCAATACACCACAGGCTTCTACGCTTTCGGTCGTGGCATGTGTTGTTCGAGAACTCATCTCGGCATACCGCACCGCTTCTTCCGGGTGGTTAGCATAGGCCATTGCTACTGGAGCAAGCCGCATAATGGAGCCGTTGCCTGCCGTATTCGGATTCGTAGATCCACTATACGGCTCCCCTGACACTGCAAATCGTTCCAAAGCGTTCCGCGTCGCCCCGCCAATATCGAAGCATGTTCCCGTACTGCTCATGTATCCCACTTGGTACCAGTTTGTATATCTTCGCATCTGATCTGCAGGGTCAAAAGCTTCTCTCCGCACCAAACTTTCTGCCAGACACAGAGCCATAGAGGTATCATCTGTCCATTGCCCAGCCTTTAATCCAAATACGCCGCCACCCACCATATCCGTCAGTGGTTCAAATGTTCCCGGCGCACTGAATTCCACAGTTGTACCGAGTGCATCGCCAGCGGCAAGTCCAATGAACGTTCCATTAAAGCGATCTTGATTAAGCATCTGCCATTCCTCCTCTTCCATTCACCATTCAACCTAGATTAACTTCTTTCATTTTGACACATGCCTCAATGTGGCGCAAAAAGATTAATATTCCACACTTATTTAGCCTTATTTCAATTGCCTTTCTTCTATTATAAAAGTGTCGAAACCTGTTGAACGGTTGTCATATCCAGTAATCCATAAAAAAAGTTTAAAAAAATCAAACTGAAAATACAGTTTTTCCAGTACACCGCTTACATGCAAAAGGCATAACGGTTTATGACTTTTTCTATTTTCTGAAAATACGTCATTCATGTGCAAATTTTCAATGTAAACAATCATAACGCGCTTGACCCTTCACTTTGTCCTATGTTACGGTTTTATTAGATACAGCGCATATTATTTTCCAGTTTTATTGCTTTAACCTGTTGTCTGCGTCAACTAACATGCCGCAGGTTAAATAATACAGGAAATGAATTTGCAGAAAGTTTTCATTTCATTCCAAACAATATAGGTTCAACCAAACTTTTTACACGAGAACGGAGAGAACAGAAATAACGTGAAGAAGCGAAGCGTTCGCCTTTATCACCGGATTTTCCCTTTGAAGAAGGGAATCCAAAAAATCTGGGGATAACAGCGATCGGAAGGTTATTCTGTTATCGGAGTGGCAAGTGTAAACATTCTTTAGTTGAACTTATCTAATTCTGAAACAGGAGGAAACAAATTTATGATTAAGGCACTGGTTTTTGATTTTGACGGAACGATTATTGATACAGAAACAGCATGGTATGTCGCTTTTCGAGATGCCTATAAGGAACATGGTGTCGACCTGACCCTGGAGATGTATTCACAATGCATCGGTACCAGTCTAAAAACATTCAATCCATATGAGTACTTAATAACAGATTTGAATCTTCCGATCGATCGGGATGCGTTCAGGGAATCCGTTCAGTTGCATCACGCAGCACTGATGAACAAAGAACAAGTCAGACCCGGTATCCAGAACTACCTCGATGCAGCACGCGAAGCAGGATTGAAATTGGCCGTTGCGTCCAGCTCGAAGCGCGAGTGGGTTGAGCAACACCTCGAACAACTGAAGCTTAAGGATTATTTCGAAGTAATCCGTACAGCTGACGATGTAGCCAATGTGAAGCCGGATCCAGAATTATATAATCAAGCGCTTGAAGCCCTTGGAGTAACTGCAGACGAAGCCGTCGCGATTGAAGATTCACCTAACGGCGCGCGTGCAGCTGCTGCGGCAGGTATTCACTGTGTCGTTATCTCCAATACCATTACCGGGACACTTGAATTCGACATGCCTCACCAACGGCTATCCTGCCTGACCGACCTCGAATTTAATGATCTGATCTCGAAGCCACTCGTCACTACCGTTTAAGTCTGAACGAATGCTGCTTCATTTCAATGATTAAAAGGGGGAGTTCACACATGAAAGCTGTACATTTTGGTGCGGGCAATATAGGCCGCGGTTTTATCGGTCATATGTTGTCCGCTTCCGATTACGAAGTCTGCTTTGTCGCACGTAACCCGAAGAAAATCTCCATGCTCCAGAAGAGGAAAGAGTATCCGATTACACTTGCAAATCGTGATCAGGATACAACGATTGTAAATAACGTAACTGCCATCAACGTTGGCGAACAAGATCGAGTAGCCGAGCATATTGCCTCGGCTGATCTGATAACAACGGCAGTTGGTGTATCAGCACTTGAAGATATCGCGGAACCGATTGCCAAGGGCATTCACCTTCGCATGCAACAACGTAACCCTGCTCCGCTCCATATTATTGCTTGTGAGAATGCTATTGGAGGAAGTACACGCCTTAAGAAGCGTATCTACCCTTTACTTGATGAACAGACTCGCCAGAAAGCGGAGCGCTATGTCGCCTTCCCTAATGCGGCTGTAGATCGGATCGTACCCGCTCAGGATCACCAGGATCCCTTACAGGTGACGGTTGAACCGTTCTACGAATGGGTTGTACATCGCCCCGCGTTATTGGATGGATTCAAGAAAATTAAAGGTGTACACTACGTTGATTCTCTTGAGCCATATATTGAACGTAAAATGTTTACCGTCAACACCGGACACTGTGTTGCGGCATACTTCGGATATCTCGAAGGATTCAAGACCATTCGACAGGTCATGAGTCACAAACCGCTTCGTGAGAAAATTCGTCATGTCATGGAAGAGACCGGAGCAATGCTCATCCAGAAACATGGCTTCGATCCACAGAAGCATAGCAGGTACATTGATACCATTCTCGAACGCTTTGCCAATCCGAACCTGACAGATCAGGTGACCCGGGTCGGCCGCTCACCTCTTCGCAAGTTATCGCCTTACGACCGGCTTGTTCGCCCAGCGATGCAGGCCAGTGAATTCGGAATAGCAATTCCTCATTTAACTTCCGCTATGGCAGCCGCGATGTTGTTCAACTACGAACGAGACGAGGAAGCCATGACGCTACAACACATGATTCGTGAGGACGGCGTATCCGCCTTTATTCGCGAACGCATGGGTATTCCCGACGCACATCCCGTTCATGGGCAAGTTGTCGCCCGTTATGAAGACATTAAAGGGCGCAAGGAAGCTACGATTTTGACTTAATCAGATATTGATGTCTGGGTCATTCTTGATATGAATAGAACAAGGGCTCAGAACGAAGACCTTAGAACAAGCAAAAGCAAAAGCCGGGAGGAACCCATGCGCTTAAGCATAGTCCCTTCCGGCTTTATCATGTTTGTATCCTTATTTAGGAGAAACCTTTTCGTTCATGATGGAATTCAAAGATGCATATGCCATTGGCAAGAACCCTTCGGACGGCTCACCAATAGGTGCATTCACACGGAAGATAAACCCGTTTCCATCCAGCTCTTTCACAATATAATATTCTGTCTTCTTATCGTTCTGAGACATCATGTATAGCTGAGCATCATTCATCGATCCCGTGCTAAGCTCTTTCTTGGTTAATTCCTTAACCTCTCCAGTCTCTGACAGCTCTTCTTTTGCATCCATCTTCAAGAAATCCAGATTATAGTCAGAAGGCAACTTTTCAATCTCTACCTCATAATCGGGATCAATCTTCATCGTCAATTCATTCTCATCTGCGTCGAATGCCATCGGTTCAAATACATACAACGAATATCCATTACCCTGTGCCAGCGTGACGGGACGTTTCTCTGTCATTCCTTCCACAGCCACTTCTAACTCAGACGTCTTGGGACGATCCGATGTACCATTAGCACCTGTACTCGCACGATCGTCATCTACTTCAACCTTCGTAATTTCCTTGACCACAAGTTGTTTGATCGTCGTATCTCCCGCAAAGGTTCTCTCTACATACTTGAAACGAACGGTATCCTCATCATCTATATCGTCGAATAAGGGCTGAACACTCTCTTCTACCTGGAATGACATCGGTTCATCCTTTACCCGAATCTCTACCGTATGAGGATCCGCCCAACCTGTAAGGATGCCTTCCGCTTCAATCACATCACCCTCTGCAGGTTGCTCCTCCGGTGCAGGCGCAGGTGCCTGTTCCCCTGTATTGCTGGTAGGTGGCTGCACCGCCGGATTACTGTTACCACAGGCGACGAGTGAGAACCCCATCATTAAAACTAGAATTGATGCACTAATATTCATTGTACTTCGCATATGAACACCTCCGTTAGCTTATACGCAATGATGCTTGTCCATGTTGCTTGACATTTAACTGAGCTACTTACTACTACTTACACCACTGACGTTATACTCAATCAAAAGGATACTCCAGCAGACTAGCATCTCACTGCGCTTAGCTTGCCTGATCCATCTCCACAAGCTTGGCATTCGCACTGTTAAAGGTTTTGGTCTGGATATTGAACTGCTTCCTGAACTCGGCAACTTGCACATATTGCGCATTTCGTTCTCGAATCGCTCGTTTAATCTTCACAAGGTTCGGCTTAACATCGGCTCTCATCATCGAATACAGCAGTTCTTCTGCATCCAAGCTCTGTTTATAGGACGCAACGAATCCGTCGAACGTAGCCGCTCTTACCTGATATTGATCCAGCACAGCCTGTGCTTGAGCCAACGTTTCTTCTTTTTCAAAAGACAATTCATCTAGAGACGTTCGAAGACTATCGATCTGCTCCAATGTCTGCTTCATGGCCGAATCAGCCTCGTCCAACAATTTCCGACGTTCATTAATGTGTTGGGCTGCCTGGTCTAATAGATCCTCAATATGGCTGTTTTTGTTCTTCCCCTTACTCAGAATCTCCGTATATAATTCCATGTCTTCCCGTTCATGACGAGAAAGCTCCTTCAGGCTCTCATCGATCCCCTGATCATGCTGAAGCCATTGATTCACCTGATTCGCCGCTGGTTCCTGCGGCTGTCCGCAGGCGGTAAGAAGCAGGATCAGCCCTATGCTGAATGCCGTCCACATTGTTTTTTTTCTGCCAAGCACCTGATCGACTCTCTCCCTTTTGCATCTGTTATGCCATTTCTCGAATCTATTTCAATGTTCTCCTACAGTGCGTATTCTTGAACCTCTCTTATAAACGCGTATCTCCGCTAAAATTAGCAATCCAATGCGCACTCGGATCATATACCTCGAACTCATAACCACGATCTTCTAGCATTTTCAAAATACGAGGCAATGCCTGTACGGTCTGTTCACGTTCATGCATAAGAATGACTTCTTTATCCCGATGTACGCTACTGCTGACGCGATCTACAATCTTATCTGGCTGTCCAGGCAGATTCCAATCCAGGGAGTCTGTGGTCCAATCCCACATTTTGAATCCGGCTGCCGCAATGTCTCCTCGGAATTTCTCTCCGATCTGAGGGCTGCTGCCATAAGGGGCGCGAATCAGATGAGTTGTGAAACCAATCAGCTCCTGTACCATCTTCTGTTCCTTCTTAAACTCCTTGACAAAATTCGAGGAGCTACCGCTCTTATACAGTTTATTATAGTTATGCGTCATGCTATGAAGACCGGGATAGCTGCCTTCTTTTACAAGCCGCTCGACCACCTCTTTGTGTTGATTCAACTGTCGTCCGATCATGAAGAAGGTCGCCTTTGCCTCATGTTGCTTCAAAATGTCCAGCAGTGTTGCGGTATGTTCACTTGGTCCATCATCAAAAGTTATGTATGCCAGCTTGCGAACCTGACCTTGGAACCTCACAGGCTCTTCCTTCACATCTGGAGTCATTGCAATCATGCCAAGCTTCGTCGGTTGCTCAATGGCCGTGATGGGTGGGGGTGCAACGTAATCTTTGATCCAATGTGTCATTCCAATGAAAATATATGTTAAACCGGTAATCAGCATTACAAGAATCAGCAACGCTGCACTAAGTCTCCCATACCGGATTCGTCTACGTTTGTGCGTCTTCATTCGGCTTGTTGTCTGCGAGATCGCGCCGTTCTTTCCCGCTGTCTGCTCTACTTTCACTACCAGGCCACTTCCTTAATTTCATTTTTTCCCGAATCTTGGTATATTATATCGTTTCATGTCTCTATATAGAAGATTAATAGAAAAGCCCTGTGGGAGAATGACAGAATAGTTACAAGCTCGGTTACAATCTACTTATCTATTTTCATATGATGCATTTCCTGTGGATTCATTCTCCTGTATAATGATTTCATTTACGCCATTTGACTTCAAGAAGGAGCTACACCCATGACAAGCTTGAAACATACCGGCAGATCCATCTATCTGTTATTCTTTGTCGGTATTATCGCCATCTCGTTTTCTTCTATCTTTGTACGCTGGTCTTCCGCAGATGTTGCGGTAATCGCCATGTATCGTCTCTTCCTTACCAACCTGCTGATGCTTCCGTTTATCTGGAAGTACAGACATGAAATGTTACGTCTCAACTTCAGACAATGGGCATTGTTGGTCGCTTCTGGGGTTATGCTTGCACTTCACTTCCTGCTCTGGATGGGGTCTCTACGCCTAACGAGTGTTGCCAGCTCAACCGTAATTCTAGCGCTCGAACCGATTCTAATCTTGGCTGGTTCCATCTGGCTGTTCAAAGCCAAAGTGAACCGTATGATGATTATCGGAATGGGTATCGCACTGCTCGGTTCCATCGCTATTGGCGCAGGAGACTTCCAGTTGGCGGGAACCGCACTTCAAGGCGACATTCTCTCGTTGCTCGGCACCATTGCTGTAGCGGTACACATGCTGTTAGGACAGTTTTTGCGATCAGGACTTAGCGCCTTTTCCTATAATTTCTGGGTATTCTTCGTCGCTGCCTGTACACTAGCTGTATACAATCTAATCCAGGGTCATGCCTTTGGTGGTTATGCGGCAACCGAGTGGGGAATCTTCCTGTTGCTTGCCATTGTGCCAACGATCTTTGGACATTATCTCTTCAACTGGCTGCTTCAATATATGAATGCAACGACGGTATCCATGGGGGTGCTTGGGGAGCCTGTTTTCTCCTCCCTGCTGGCCTGGATGCTGCTTGGCGAATCGCTGAGTACGCTGCAGATGTCTGCGGGCGTGTTCATCCTATTTGGCGTGTGGATCTTCATTCGATATGGCAAAACGAAGCCACAACTAGCTCCTGCCGAGGACAATATGGTAGGAAACACCCCAGCTAAACCAACTGTTGTATAAAGTAGACCAGGCAATGCTATAGCTGAAACTCATGCCTCACTAATAATCTCATTACTTATAAGGCGGTGTATTGTTATGAAAAATATTGTATCCATGCGCTGGCTACTCGCCAGAATGTACGAACCGGATGTTGTTATCGCGGATTGCCGTTTCCTACTCGGTCAACCGAATGCCGGAAGAGAGGCGTATAAAGCTGGTCATATTCCAGGTGCAGTCTACCTCGATCTAGAAAATGATCTTTCCTCTCCAGTATCCGCCCATGGCGGACGTCACCCACTGCCTGATCCGGCTGCGCTCGCAAGTCGCCTAGCCAAAGCTGGGATCAGTTCAGATGCTCGCATTGTTGCGTATGATGATCAAGGCGGCATGAACGCCTCGCGGCTATGGTGGTTGCTACGTTATATGGGGCATGAACAGGTATATGTCATGGATGAAGGCTTTACCGCTTGGCAGAATGCCAAATTCCCTGTTACGACGGATGTACCCGTTCAGATTCCATCTTCGTTCGAGTGGAACGTACAACCTCAGATGCTGGCAAGTGTAGAAGATGTGCAACAAGCGTCGGCAAGCGGTAGCGCCGTGCTCATCGACTCCCGCGATGCCCGTCGTTATGCCGGGCTGGAGGAACCGATCGACGCCAAGGCCGGACATATTCCGGGGGCTTTGAACTATTTTTGGAAAGACGTGCTTAATGCGGATGGTCGCTGGTCTGGTGTTAACGCATTAGAGGAGCGGTTCTTGAAACTGGGGAAAGATGATGCGATTATCGTGTACTGTGGCTCTGGCGTATCCGCCTGCCCGAACGTGATCGCGCTGGAAGAAGCGGGATATACGGATGTGAAGTTGTATTCCGGGAGCTGGAGCGATTGGATTAGTTATGAGGGGAATGCGGTGGCTACGGGAGAAGAGATCTAGGTTAGTTTGGAACAGGGAAGCCCGTGAAGGACGCGGGCTTTTTTTGTGCTTGCGAAAATTTCAAAAAGCATAAGTCATGATATGGGGATATAAACCATATGAGGCGCTCCGTATCTGGAAAAAAACATAAATAAAAAGACTCGCCTGGCAAAAGCCGACGAGCCTGTATACGTAAGCAAGGATTTGAGGCGTTCCCTTGGCTTCATGGGAAAATTTTTTATGAAAGGACGAAATTGATGACTTCCCGATTGAACTTTTCTTTTTCCTCATAAAAAGGGGCATGCCCGCTGTTTTCAAAACGAACAAGTTTGGATGTCGATACCATTTCGTGAGCTTGTTCGGCGGCCGGGAACGGACATACTTGGTCGTGAACGCCGTGCAGCATTAATGTCGGGACACGAATGGCTTCAAGATCGGATTGAAGATCTTCCCTACCGATCGCTTTTACCGTTTCAATAGTGGCATGGACATTTGCCTTCATACCCATATGCCATAACCAGTTTTCTATCCCTTGGGAAGGTTGTATGTGGAAAAATCCTTTAAACATATTCGTCAGCGTTTGCGGACGATCAGATTGAAGCCCGGCGATCAATCCGTTTACTGCTTCTTCGGGAAGTTTGCTCAACGTCGACGCTCCGAAAAGCATCAATTTGGAAACTTTATGTCCGCTATGTCTTCCCATATACCGCGTTACAACACCTCCGCCCATAGAAAAACCGGCCAGTGTAACATCATTGAGGTCAAGCTGATCGATCACTTCCTTGATATCGTCTGCCATCCGATCATAAGTGTACCCATGTAGTGGATGATCAGAGCGGCCATATCCTCGCAGATCGATTCCGATAAAACGGATACCTTGCCCAGGCAGAATCGATTGCTGATACTCGTAGATTCGATGATTGACCGGCATACCGTGTACAAATACAACCGGTTTGCCTTCCCCGACATCTTCCACGTAAAGCGTGACGTTTTCCTCGACCTTAATATAATGACCATTGGATGTATGCTTCATGATAATTTCCCCCTTGGCGAAGTGGTTGGCTTAAGAATATCCATATGCTATCATGGATTTATCCATTTTAAAAACGAAGAAATATGATGGAATCCATTTGTTTTTTTGATACCTAGGGGGGGCATAGTCATGTTGGGGACTTTGGAAGGACGTTCGTTGCTTACCTTTTTGGCCGTTTTGGAAGAAGGGAATTTTAGTCGTGCCGCAGAAAAGCTGGGTTATGTGCAATCAACGGTTACTTCGCAGATTCAGTTATTGGAGCAAAGCTGCAATCAGAAACTTTTCCACCGACTTCCCCGCGGCGTAAAGCCTACTGAAGCGGGCGAACAATTTGCGCAGTATGCCCGACAATTCGTACAATTGGGTCATTCGCTCGAAGAAGCCATGGAAAATTTAAATTATCCTCGAGGCATGCTACGGTTGGGATCGTTGGAATCTTTTTTGGTAACGCGGATGCCCGATTTCATGCATGGTTTTTTCACGGAATACACCGAAATCAATCTGCTGTTAGAAACGGGATTTCAAGCGGACATTGTTGAACAAGTTCAGTCTCATGCACTCGATTTCGGAATCGTGCCGATGGATCCCCAAAAAGAAGATCTGATTTTCGAACCGCTTATTGAAGAAGAGATGATCGTTGTCTCCTCCCAAAGTCTGGCTTATTTGATCGCAAACGAAGGCTGGGAAAATACTTCGGGGATTCAGATGGTCGGTTTCGGTTCCCGCTGTGTGTATCATACGGAAGGCCTTAGACTCTTAAGCGAAATGGGGATTCCTTCTGACAGCCGTTCGACCGGATTTGCCAGTACTGAACTTGTAAGGCAGATCGTCACTTGTGGACTCGGCGTTGCTCTTGTGCCTAAAATTTCGATGGCTCAAGAACTTACGTCAGGCCTTGTCGTTTCACTCCCTCTGCCTCGACAAGTCACCTTCGTTCATGGGATCGTTCGGCACAAAAAACGTGTATTGAACACGCCCTCCAAAGTGTTTTATCAGGAAATTATCAAATATTTTTCCGATAGAACTTCTTTAAGGCCGATAGAATAAACGGTGTCGTCTACCCGATGGGGAAAGAAAAGAAGCGATCGGGCTGGAGATCGTCGTCTACTACGGCTCCGGCGTAGGCGCTTGCCCGAACGTGCTAGCGCTGGAAGTAGCGGGGTTCACCAGCGCACGGCTGTATTCCGGAAGCTAGAGCAACTGGATTAGTTATGAGGGGAATGCGGTGCCTACGGGGACTGAGGAAGAGCAAAAAGATGTATAATAGTGTATCTATGTTGAATACATCGTCGGGTGGTTTATCTGCCCCGGCGATGTATTTTTCTATGTTCGGAGTCAACAACATGGCTACAAAGCACACAGAAGTAGACATCAGGAGGCAGCCTTTAGGGATTTCATGATAACAAAAAAAAAGAAATCAAAACCACCCGTATAACGGGTGGTTTGCTCTGCGGCTGAAAGCCTTTGTTACTGGCCAGCCCTAAAAGGGCGTTGAAGGATTCGCCAACCGCACTACTTTTTCGGCCACCCTTAAAAGGGTTCTCTATTTCTTCTTCTTTCGTTGCTCCTTTGTTTCTTCGCCTGTAAATGGATCGATGTACTCCGCCATGGTTATTTGTTCTGCGACGATGTCTTCCTGCAATTGATTTTGGATATATTCCTGTATCACTTTCTTGTTCCTTCCGACCGTATCTACATAAAATCCTTTACACCAGAACTTCCGATTTCCATATCGATACTTTAGACTAGCATGTCTGTCAAAGATCATTAGGCTGCTCTTTCCCTTTAAATATCCTATAAATGCTGACACACTAAGTTTTGGTGGGATACTCACCAACATGTGAATATGGTCTTTACACGCTTCCGCTTCAATAATCTCTACATTTTTTCGCTCACATAATTGTCTCAATATCTTTCCGATGTCTTGTTTCAATTTTCCGTAAATCACTTGTCTTCTGTACTTTGGAGCAAACACGATATGATACTTACAATTCCATTTTGTATGTGCTAAACTGTTCACATCAGATGACATCTGTATTCCTCCTATTGTCGATAAATTCGGTTGGCGAACCAAATTTATTGTAACATTAGGAGGAATTTTTTTTGATACATCGCTGAAAGCTCCCCTGAACCATACGCATAGCGTATGGTTTTCTTTTCACAACAAAAAAACCGCGATGGACAACTGTCCACCACGGTTGAATGATGAAATCGATTATTACTTTGTACTTAACGATACATTGGCTGTTAACGTCTTGTCGATCGTCGTCCAGTTTACATAAGCACCTAGTATTTCATTAATAATAGAAACCGGAACTACGGTTTCGCCATTTAAAAGCTTAGGTACCTTACTATTGAACACTAGTTTATCGTTAATGGAATACACATCTGAACCAATTTGGGCACTTATATTTTTCGTGCCTAATTTGATTTGCGTTGTGCGCGTCTTATGATCCCATTCTACTGTGCCACCCAATAGCTCCGAAATGGTTCGAATCGGTACGTAGAACTCATCGTTATGAACAACCGGCTTGATTGACGTACCACTTACATTCATTATAACGTCAACATATTCAAGGAAATCGGTCTTCCGAATGAGTCCATGAACCCCTTTCGTTCGGTCTACGACCTGAGATACTTCATAATCCGTTGCGGCCGATAGGTACGCATAAGCCACACTTCGATCCATATCAAGCTTATCGGATAAGAATTGAATCGATTCACGTACGGATTCTTTCATTGCTTCATCCAAATCAGGATCCAGTCCAATGGGAATCCAATAATCCTCTGTTTCAGCAAAGGGTTGCGTGAATTCTCCACTATGCGGGATTGACGGATCACCTTTCTTTAACACCGTTAATCGAACTGTCCCTCTTAAGGAGGCTTCCAATGCAGTTAATGCGACTTCTCCATCTCCTTGAGCAAAGTGTGGATCTCCAGTATAGAATAGCCCGCCTTTAACTTGAATCGGATAATAAATAGTTGAACCAACACCTAACTCATTAATATCCATATTCCCTCCTGTTTCAATAGGTGGGATAGAACTCACAACTTCACTGGTATTTGGTGCAACCCCCATAACACCTAGAAACGGGTTAATTGGGAAACGTACATTCTTGCCAGCTTTTGTTGGTAATAAACCATACCAATTGCCGTTGATTTCTTCAATCGGCGTAAATATAGATACATTATTGTATAATTCCGGTTTTGTTGCGCTAGCCCCCTCTTGCGGGCCTGAATTTTCTGGGAATTCGTTAGGAAGGGCACCTTTACCATGGCGGTTAGAAATGACACCATATGGAACTCGAGTTTGCAACGAAAGGACTTCTACTTTAAGAACATCTCCTGGCATCGCTCCCTCAACCGCTACTGGCCCAGTGATAATATGAGGTCCGTCTTTTACATAATCATGCTGAATCTCAGAAGCCGCAATTGCCTTCGCATCATCCAACACGCCATCGGGTGAGATACCATATTTGCCGAAGTACTCCACTGGATTTCTCCCTTGATCCTCGATCAGTCCCTCATGCGATACCGTATCAAATGTTACAGCACTTCCTGATGGTACAGTAAGAATAGGAGAGCTATCTCGATTAGGCAGTGATCCCCAGCGAATGTTTTCAATCGCAGACGTTACATAATAATCACCTTCTACCTTATCGATGGTTGTTGGTTGCAGCGGCATACTAAAGCCCACTGAAGGAAGAGCAAATGTCAACATACCTACAATCCCGACTGAAACCCCTAATTTCCTAATCGTTCGGTTAATAAACATTACATCTCCTCCATCACATTATGTAATATTACCTAACACTTAAATACACATTAACATATAAATATATTTACAACAATGCATTAATGTGAATAAACTTTACATAAATTAACTATATATCAATATCAACTTATACAAATAAATCGAATGTCATTATACTTTTCATATGTAAGACATATAAAATTTAAATACATCTAGCAAATTTGAGGATACTCCTTTCGAGATTTGGTTGAAGGCATAATCACCTACCCGAACCTGATTGCGCTCAAAAAAGTGGGATTCTTGAATGTGGAGGTGTATTCCGGAGGCGGAGAGATTGAATTAGTTATGAGGGGAATGCGGTGGCTACAGACATGAATAACGTCAAAGAACCCGCGCTCTGCGCAGGTTCTTTGTGTTCGGCTTGGGTGGTGTCCCTCTCGGTACATAGTGCTCTGAGATACTCCGAAACAATTAAAAAGTAAATAGTCACTCTCATTCCACTTCACTGCTGTCGCTGTCGCCTGGAATATATTCCAGAATGTCTCCAGGCTGACAGTCTAAGATTTCGCAGATTGCTTCCAAGGTAGAGAAGCGGATCGCCTTCACTTTCCCCGTTTTCAGATTGGACAGATTGACATTGGAGATCCCTACCTTATCAGCCAGGTCATTCAATTTCATTTTTTTGTCGGCCAGAACTCGGTCGAGACGTATAATAATCGGCACTGTCATCAATCTCCATTCTCATAAAGTCGAATCATGCTCTTCCTGCAGAAGAGCGCCATATTTGAAAATCTCGGAGATGAACAGCACGAGTATGCCGATGATAATTCCGATTAAAGAGATACTCCCCAGATTAATGGAGAAGATACGAGTTACGAACAGGCAGATCAGAATGTTGAGAATCAGCTTCGCCAGCAAAGAATACAGGATAACGACGACTCCCAGCCTTCTTAGACGCGTGGCATTCGCCAGGCTAAACGGACTGCCTCCGCTAAGTATGCTACCTATTATATAGCGAATCTGGCCAATCGAGTAGATGTAAGTAATGAAGATAAGCGTAGTGTTGGTCAAAGTGACGACCAGATAAGCGGTCTTAGCATCGAACATATCAGGATTGATCGGTTGAAAATAAGTGAAAGGCACCATGACACTATTCGTCACAGTATCCGATAATGGTACTGAAAAAAACCAGTGCGCAATTCCCTTCTCTGCAGTGAACAGCTCCTGAGGAGTTAATCCGATCCATAGTTTGAAACAGACCAACGCAATGAGTATTGCAATTCCTCCCCAATATCCGATCATAAGTGCGAAGTGCATTCTTTTGAGGCCAGGCTTGGCTCTAAATTCAATTCCGTTCATGAACAATCTCCTTTCCATGTGAACTTACAATATATACTAAATGATCCATTCACGAAAAACAATAAATATTTAATGATAAACATTAATTTTTTATTGAAGAACGACCTCAAACTTCTTGATGATGAACGATCTGCTGGTACAACTTCGCACAGACAAGCAGGAAGCCAGAAGTCTCTCCGATGTAATGACCGATGGTTTTGTGAACTGGAGGAATGAGCTGAGGAGGCAGGTTGGTTCTAAATCAAACCGATTGTAGATTCATTCTGCCGTCATTCTGAGATTCTAGACTGGATTCGGTTAGTACGTTGTAGATGATTGGTTTTATCCCCTAATTCTCTTATAATGGATAAGTTAAAGAATAATATACTATTTTAGGGAGAGAGAGTATGAGAAAGAGTAGTAGACGCTTTATCACCTGGTTTTTAACTGTAGTAGCTATGATGTTGTTTAGTGGGTTGCTACCGAATACAGGTGGAAAAGCAGAAGCGGCACAAGAGCGGTTTAAATCCGAATTCGAATTTGAATTTAAGTTTGAGGAAGAAGCATCCAGAGTTATACCGCAGGTTCGTGTAACGAAGTTTTATTTTGATGATGGTCGTGTGGAGACTGAACTTCATGAATTTCCTAAGCAGGCACGAGCTGTATCGAAAGACGCTCAATATTTGGAGAGCGCTCGCAAAAAAGATGATCCAGCGCTGAAGCAAACATTTTATCCAGGCTGCGGTTGGGGCTTTGGCACACATGTGATGAATACAGAGAAAGGTCCGCTAGCTTTTACGATTTATTGTGATTCAACGACAGACAAACAACCAGATGCAAAAGGTGAAAAGAAGTCAGTAAGCAATCATGTTATCTATAAATATGATCTCGAACGCAATCTTCTAAGCGTGTTGAATCAAGTACAAACGTTCGGGGAAAGCCGGCCTCCGTTCCGAATGTATTATGACTTTGGAGGCTATACCTTGCAAGAAGGAAACGGAGAAATAA
The DNA here is from genome assembly GCF_036884255.1 of Paenibacillus tundrae. Lineage (NCBI taxonomy): Bacteria > Bacillati > Bacillota > Bacilli > Caryophanales > Paenibacillaceae > Paenibacillus > Paenibacillus tundrae. The sequence goes on from NZ_CP145605.1 coordinate 4,723,354, forward strand.
ACTATGAAGAACGAAATACCCGAGTCTATTCACTGCTCAGTAACAAACTGCTGGCGCGTATTGCTGGATATCCACAGGAAATCAGCCAAACCTTAAGGTACTCCGAGTACACAAAAATATCCAATGATCCAAAAGTTCTCGCTAAAATCGGAAATTATGTAACACATAGGAATAATAATTACATAGGAGAAACAATCATTTTGAATTCAGACGGAACCCGAACAAAAAGCAAGATTCCCGCCGAACTGCCAAAAAATGTTTTTTTGAAAATAAAATCGGTTCAATAACTTATGTATCCTATAAAAATCCAAAAGGCGAAAATACTATGGTAGGTTATCGAACTTCTACAAGTGCAGCAATCAAGCCATTATCTCGCGTAGATGCTTCAAGTTCCATACGATTCTCTAAGTACGAACGTTACGTTCTGATTCATCAGCAAACAGCCAAAGAAAAAACGTTAAGAATCATCGATACAAAAACGGCAAAAGTTGTATCCGAAATTCCGGATACCGGCTTTGCAGTATATAGGGAAATTGGCGATTCAATTCTTTTATTCCAAGCTGAAAAGAAAGATTACTACCTGCATGTGCCAACAGGAATTGTTACCCGTAACATGGAGAATTCTCAATTGGTACAAGCCGATACAGGCGGGTACACGGGCGACCAATCGAAACTGATTTCCATGCAGGCTCCACCACAAATGCTCGTAAACGGCAAACCGATGCGTTATGCCGGCCAAGGCCCCTTCCTGACGAAGGACAACCGATGGTACGTAGAAGTGAATGATTTTGCAAAGGCAGCGGATGCTACAGTGTCCAAAACTTCCAGTGGACTTACGATCAATCGTGGTAATTACAAAATGACCGTCTCCAAAACCGATAAAACGATATTAACCTGGGCTGGGCAGACCTTCGTACCGTTGGAGACACTGAACGAAAAATTGGGCATGGCTGGAGGTTTCTTGAATTCCCTTTTAGGTAAAGGCTACGAATACAAAGTGCTCCATGTTTTCTCCAAAGATCTGAAAGAAGCAGATGTGATCGCTCGCCCTGATCTGTATGAGGCCATCGAAAATCATTCAGGGAATTATTATTCAATGGAAAATGGTAAACCTGCCGCAAGGCCGTTGTCGGAAGCCAACAGATATTATTATGATGGAACTAATCTCATCTTCAAAGATGGCTTACTCGTAAATGTAGCTTCTATTCACAATGCGGGTGGCCGTACGATGCGAAATATTATCTTCGATATCAATAAACTGAAGCATGTCATTGCCGTCTATGGAACGCCGAATGCAACCAAAACCGGAGGACAAATGGTACGCTGGTACGAGGTGGATGGTAACGTGCTGGTATTCGAAAGTAACACGAATTTGAGCAGTGCTTATTATATTTCACGTTAAACCATGAAGTGCTCCAAGCCCGATTCCTAATAAGGACTCGGGCTTTTTTAATAAAATTTACGATGAAATGAATTCTGATTCCCCGCTCTCGACCAACTTAACGATCTCGTCTAATTGTCCATCGACCGCCAGCGGTGTGTACATCCACCATTTATCGTAGGATACGGTGTGTACGTTCCCTTTACGAACAACATTTAAGTTGCCCCACACTTCTGAGCGACACAGCTTACGGAAAGCGGCTTCGGCATACGGATTTTGCCCATTCACCATGACAAACAGGCGATCTGCATCATAATTGCGAAGTTCTTCGAAGGGTAGCTTGTCCGAGAAGGCATTATGACCGTTATAGTTGTTAATGAATTGCTGCACGAGTGGATGAGGGGTCAACTGAAGGGAGCGATGTAGTACGTGCCCCATGTTCCGGTTACCTGCCACACGAAAGCCTGTGTCATCGATCACCAGTGCCGCATACGTATCTTGTAATCCAATAATGGAAGCAAGTCGTTCCTTGGTTCGGGCAACTCTAAGCTGATGCTGTTCCATCCATTCTCTGCTTCTACTGCGCTTGTTCATCACAGCAGAGACGCTGTCCAACTGTTGGTATACATCCTGAGATTGCCAGGGGATGCGAACCACTTCAGCAATCTTGGAAAACTGTTCGTATTCTCCCGTCGTCATATGCTCATATCCCAGAATAAGATCAGGCTCCATACCACGAATGGCCTCGAGATCGTATGGTTCCCACTCAAATGGTCTGATTTCAGCCAAATACGGACGAACGTACTCATTGCGATACAAATGATAATCAGGTGCTCCAATAGGTTTCATACCCAGCGCAAGCAAATGAGAAGTGAATAGCAGACCGATTACACGCGGCTCACGTTGCTTCATATACATACTGGGAGATACTCCTTCTTGCTGCTTGAACCTGCGGCTGAAATAAAATTCGTCCTTGAAGCCAACCTGTGTGGCAATCGCGTGCATATCCCGGCTTGGTGAGCGAAGTAAACGTTTGGCCTGATCCACTCGTACGCGATGCAAATAATCCATCGGGCTTGTTCCTGTGATCTGTCGGAAAATATGGCTATACTGCCTTGTGCCAACACAGGCCATGGCAGCCAGCTCCCCCACCTTCCAATGTTGCTGGTAATTTCCCTCAATGTGAGTGATCGTTCGAAGCACTGCCTCCTTTGTATTGGAAGGTTGATCCGCACACGCCTTAATTGCAAATTGAAAAATCACTTCCTGTAGCAAAATTCCACGCCTGAATCGCCCCATTCCTTTCTCGGTCATTCTTAGATCGGCAATCTGATCCAGTAATTCCATCACATTAGCCAAAGGCTGTATGGAAACTAATCGATTCCCGATATTAGTCAATGGATGCTCCTCGGCGTCTCCATCCCATTCTGCATCAAATTCCAGCTTGTGTGCATGCACGATCTGCCCTGGCAGTTGTTCCCACGCTATGACCGTGCCAGGAAGAAGCAAAATACTGCTGCTAGGAACAATTGGGAAACGTTGTTCATCCACAACAGCAATACCTTCACCCTCATTCATCACCCATAATGCATAATTGTCTGAAGTGAACATCCGATGTTCTATACCCGAATGAAACGTATGGACTTCAAGCCCAATCCACCGTAAACGTACGTTATCCATGGGTAAATCGAAGCTCTGCCAATCCACAGTTGTTCACCTTCCTCCAAATGAAAACGATTCTCATCTACATCTCATTGTATTGTACGATAATTTAGACATGCAGAAAAGCCCCCTAAACATAGGGAGCTTTTACACTAATTTTTCCTTATTGCTTGTGTTGTTTGAACAACTCCACCGCTTCATCCAGCAGAGCATCAGTGGAGAATAACGTGTAAGACCACCATTTGTCATGCGGTACGATAAATACGTTGCCGTTTTTGACCGCAGGCAGGTTCTGCCACAGCTTGGATTCCTTCATTTTCTCATAAAATTCTGTTGAACCTGGCTGGGTATCATTCACCTTAATGATCAAGTAATCCGCCGTAAGCTCAGGCAATTTCTCCAGTGATTGCGGCTCGGTATACACGAGGAATCCATCACTTTTATCAACCTCTTCCTGAACCCATGACATGCGTTTTAATCCGAGCAGTTCATGCAATACAAAGCCCATATTGCGATTACCTGCGACTTGGAAGGAGTCCTTGAAAATTTCGACAGCTGCTACTGTCTGATCTGCTCCAACAAGGCTGCTCATTTCGGCTTTGCGTTCTTCTACCTTCGCCTCATGCTTCGTAATCCATTCTTCAGCTTCTGACTTCTTACCAACGATATCACCGATATATCTCAGTTGATCGTACAGATTATCTTCCCATGGATAGACCACCGTCGGAGCAATCTTCTCTAATTGAGCAATGATGTCCGGTTCGACAAAGGAAGACGCGATGATCAAATCTGGCGTAAGTGCTGTTACAGCTTCCATATTAGGTGGATAGTCCCCAGCGATTTCAACCTTACTAGCCGCATTTTTGAGATAATAATCCTGATCAATCTCATACTGGAGTCCACCTACTGGCGTAATACCAAGAGCAAGTAATTGCGTCGTTGCACTGATTGAGAAAATACGCTGTGCTTGCACAGGAATCTCTTTGGTTCCCGTAGGATCTGTAAAAGTTTTCGTTTGCGGAGCATCAGTGGATGCCACTTCTTCCTGCGTTGTCGTTCCTGTATCCGTTGACGACGAAGCCGTCTGGCTTCCAGTGGATGAACCACTATCGGCTTGCGTGCCACATCCCGTCATAATTAAGATCAACAGCAATACGATTGCTGCAGACATCATGCTATACAACCCTTTTCGTTTCATTAAATGGATCTCCTCGCTATGCAGTATTCAGTAATGAGAATCAATATCACTTAGACTAGAATACTGGACAGACCTCTTCTTTGCACATGGAGAATTCGGCGATTTTTTTTAGATCATTGAGAGGTTGTAAGATCAGGGGATATTAGCATCATCTATCGATCTGATAAATTCCTGAGTCAAGCGGGTAGAGTGTTTATTAGCAAAGTTATAAGGCAGTTCACCTAGTAAACTCCCAAGATCATAAACTTCTACTTTTGAGCCAGTTATCAAAAGCATGGACAAGCCGCAAGCACAATGGCCTTTCGCAAATTGATTCTTTTGATAATAGAAAGGGACATTCCCCTGCCTTTTTAGTGAAACAGGTATAATCGCAGGGCGAACTCTGACCAACGATCATTATGCATATGTCAAAAGTCAATCAATTCACTTTCAGCCTGCAATTCTTGCGGGCTTGTTCGTGTGTCACGGGCACTCTTTCCCCTTATCATTGAATCGAACAAACACGCCAATGTAAAGCACGCCAAGACTGTACTTCCGCCATCTCAACTTCTCCTCTCTCTAATCAAGTTACGTTTACAAAATTAGATAAAAAGTGATTGTATTCTAGCAAAAATGTGATATGATATCGTCAAGTTAATAAACATTTTAAAGAAAATATGAAAAATAATTACAATTGATTCGGTTTATTTTATAGACAGATGTCATTTAACCTATTGTATTGAAAGCGATTGCAGACAACAACCGGACAGATTATAGCGTTTCTAGCGAAGTCTGGTGATGCAACAATACTGTTGGGTTATAGCTGTCCATTGCCGTCGTGGATATGTACACGCCGAGCATGTCGTATGGCTTGAGCCATAGATGACGCACCTGAGATCCCCAGACGAAAAAAACCTGAACAACGGAGGTGAAGTGAGATCATTCCTGTTTTCACATTTTAACTTATGGAGGCGAAACGTATGATCCGTAAACCCCTTGCCATGCTAATGTCCTTTCTTCTGGTGCTGCTTCTCTTCCCAGCTCATTCAAGCCATGCAGCCAATGCTCCACTTGCCAAACTGCCTGGAAACGCCAACCCCCTTATCGATCATAAATTGGGAGCTGACCCGTATGTGCTCGTACATAATAATCGGGTCTATGTGTACATGACGGGTGATTCCTATCTCTATAACAATGATGGCTCCATTAGAGAGAATCAGTATAGTACCATCGGAAGAATCAATGTAATCTCTTCTTCCGATCTGGTGAATTGGACAGACCATGGCTATATACCTGTAGCTGGTGCGAACAATGCTAATAACGGTCAAGGTATAGCCAAGTGGGCAACCCAATCCTGGGCTCCAGCAATGGCGAAGAAAACGATCGGTGGCAAAGATAAATTCTTCCTCTACTTCGCAAATTCCGGTGGTGGTATTGGTGTACTAACAGGTGACTCACCTATCGGCCCTTGGTCAGATCCGCTGGGGCGTGCACTTCTGACGCATAGCACACCGGGTATGGCTGGGGTAACATGGTTATTCGATCCGGCTGTTCTCGTCGATGACGATGGCTCGGCTTATCTGTACGCGGGTGGAGGTATTCCAGACTCCAATAATGCAGCATCCATCGCTAATCCAAAAACTTCTCGGGTGATCCGACTCGGCGCGGATATGATCAGTGTGGTAGGAAGTGCTGTAACGATTGATGCCCCTTATATGTTCGAGGATTCGGGCATACACAAATACAATGGCAAATATTATTACTCCTATTGCATCAACTTTGCGGGGACACATCCTGCGGCATACCCAAAAGGTGAAATCGGATATATGGTAAGTGACAGCCCAATGGGTCCTTTTACGTATCAAGGACATTTTCTCAAAAATCCTGCAACATTCTTCGGCGTAGGTGGGAATAACCATCATGCCGTGTTCCAGTTCAACAATCAATGGTATGTCGCCTATCATGCACAAACAGTTAGCAAAGCTTTTCTCGGTGATGGCAAAGGATATCGTTCGACGCATATCAATAAACTGACACACAACGCGAATGGAACCATTCAGGAGGTACAAGGCAACATGGCTGGTGTTCCTCAGATTGCTAACGTAAATCCGTATGTACGTGTAGAAGCTGAGACCATTGGCTGGCAAGCGGGAATTACAACTGAACCAAGCCAAGCGAGCGGTGGCCCGGTCGCTAATCAGAACGTAACAAACATTCATAATGGAGACTGGATTGCCGTGAGTAATGTTGATTTTGGCTCGGCGGGTGCTTCGAAATTCAAGGCCAATGTCGCTTCCACCGGAAGTGGTAAAATCGAGGTACGACTGGATAGCCCAACAGGGCCTCTAGTTGGAACGCTGAACGTAAGTTCAACTGGTGGTTCTCAGACTTGGAAAGAGCTAGAGACAACTGTGACCAATGCTACCGGTATGCATCACTTGTATCTTGTCTTTACCGGCACGGGGAACGGAAACCTGTTCAACTTGGATTACTGGCAATTTACATCGAGCTCAGGCAACAATCCTAACCCCAATCCCGTCGTGAGCCGTTATGAGACTGAAACGATGACCATCGGTGGCCCCTATGCTGGCCTGATCAGCTCTCCTTTTAATGGCGTAGCCCTATATGCAAATAATGATTATGCGGCATATAATCAATATTTTGCCTTTCCTACCCACAACTTTTCTGTCCGCGGAGCTTCCAACAACAATAATACCGCCCGCGTCGATCTGGTGATTGGTGGAGTAACAGCTGGCTCCTTCTACTTCACTGGAACCCAACCCACAGTGCAGACACTGTCGAACGTTACCCATGCCACAGGGAATCAGGAGGTTAAACTGGTAGTTACCACAGATAACGGCACATGGGATGCATACATCGACTATCTTGAACATTCCCAATAACTTCAGTAGATGCAGCATCAAAGGGATTGCACTTTCGAAATGATCTATAGCTGTCCTGTTGGTATCAACGATAGTCATGAGATAAAATGAAGTATGAACCTGCTGTCAGCTGTCAGCAACAACTGGAGTCATGAAATCAACTAATGAGAGAATTCCAGAGTTACTTTGGAAACTCTACTGAAACGCATATAAAATAAGTAGATGACGAGGAGTGAGGCAATGGTCAAAGCAGTGGATGTACCCTCCTAAAATAAATATTTTAATTTTAGGAGGGTGAATATTGAATTTTAATATTATTGATATGCATCAATGGCGTAGAAAGCCTTATTTTGAACATTATCTCAATCATGTCTGTTGCACTTACAGTATGACGGTACCGGTTGATATCAGTCGGTTGCGGGAGGAACTTAAACGCTCAGGTAGGAAGCTGTATCCGGCTCTAATCTATATGATTACGACAGTCGTTAATCGACATCATGAATTTCGGACTTCTTTTGACTCTGAAGGACGGTTAGGGATTTGGGAACAGATGTCTCCAAGCTTCACTATTTTCCATGAGGAACATCGCACGTTCTCGAGCATTTGGACACCGTTCAGTGAGCATTTCCCAACATTTTATCAGCGGTATCTTGAGGAAACGGCCAAATACCTTAATGCAGATCAGTTATTTCCTAATCCCGACGTACCGCCAAACACGTTCCCCATTTCATGTATACCGTGGGTTAATTTCACTGGATTTAACCTAAATGTCTATGCGGGAGAGCGTTACTTACTTCCTTTTTTTACGATTGGGAAGTTCCTTCGCCAAGATGACAAGGTTCTGCTACCTCTGTCGGTTCAATTCCATCATGCAGTATGTGACGGGTACCATGCTAGTGTGTTGTTCAATGAGCTTGAAGAATTAGCATCAGGATGCACACGTTGGCTGAAGGACGAGTGATAAGATGGCAGGTATGACATTAAAAAAATTACTAATCTCTAATAGAAGCAGCTTGTTATCATGGCTTTCTTTGAAGCTTTCTTTGGTGACTTGCTGGTAATAGGAATTAGGCAAGATATTCATTGAACTCGTTAGAAGAGACTCCCGTCCCTACTGGACAGGATGAACAAGCATAAGCCCGCGATCAACGCGGGCTTATAACACATATCTTTATTGTTAAATATCCTCACTGAATATCAACAGTATATGCGGAAGCCAGAAGCTCAGCATAGCTGTCATAACCAATCACAATATAATGTTTCAGCTGCAGCCGATTACGTGGGTCGTATTTCCCCCGTTCTTGTACAAGCCACTCCGAAGTGTGTACCTGGTATACCCCGTATCTGGGTTACTCCCGATTAACTCGTACCCATTGTAGTTAGCCTCATCGAAATTAAGTGTGATACACCGAAGCTCAGCGACATTGGAAAAATTCAGCTGCATCTGGTGATACTTCATTTTCATTTCTCCGGATTCTTCGAGCGGTGTTACATCAACGTTAATACTCACGCCATTCTGTTCTGTATAACGAACCTCCATCTCGGTTGTAGAGATTCGGCAGTCTAATCGTTCTGGTTCCAATGAAAGCATGAACCATATCCTCCTCCGTCTGGCTTAAGCTGCTATTTGTTAGAGGTCGTCCACACAAAAACCCCTCTATAATAGACAGATTAATGGACTTTCTTTTCTCTGTCTATTATAGAGGTTTCATATCAAGTACTACGTTACCCCTCAGCATGATCCGCAAGAAGCTCCCTGTTTATGAATTGTATACAAAGTGTGAAATTCTGTTAAGTGATGTTAAGGCTGCCGCTTGCATATCCGGCCAAGGTTGTAGCCACATCAATTCCGGCTGTTACGGATGCCGAGAACACCATAAGCAGACGGTCACCCGCAGCTACTGGAACACTCAGTCCCGTGGTCAATCCGCTGGATATTGTGCCCAATGCCAAAACGCCGGTCAGTGGAGGAGCCAAGGTAACCAATGCACCAGGTACAGCTGTAAAGGTGTTATTAGGTGTAGTGGAATGGAACAGTTGTGCAGTTATGGTTACTGTAGATCCAACCAAGCTAAGCCCAGCTGTCGTGCTGAAATAGGCAGCCAGTGAAGTAATCGTTCCTGCACGAGATGCTGAGAAAGCGAAGTTAAGCAAGGTGCCTGCAGCGCCCGTGAGATCAATAATGCCTCCATTAACACTTATTCCTGTGGCACTGTTACCAAAACCAACTAAACTGGAGGTATTTAAAAGTCCACCTAATACTGTAGTCAACGCGACTGGAAGTCCCGATGCATAAGGAATGATCGCTCCAGAACCTGCTGCACCTGTCGCTCCCGTTGTACCTATTGCTCCGGTCACTCCCGCTGTACCCGTGGTGCCGGTTGCTCCCGTTATACCCGCCGTGCCGGTTGCTCCGGTTACTCCCGTTGTACCCGCCGTGCCGGTTGCTCCCGTTACTCCTGTTGTACCTGGTGCGCCGGTTGCTCCCGTTACTCCTGTCGTACCCGCCGTGCCGGTTGCTCCCGTTACTCCCGTTGTACCCGCTGAGCCTGTTGCTCCGGTCACTCCCGTTGTACCCGCCGTGCCGGTCACTCCCGTTACTCCCGTTGTACCCGCCGTGCCTGTTGCTCCGGTCACTCCCGTTGTACCCGCTGAGCCTGTTGCTCCGGTCACTCCCGTTGTACCCGCTGAGCCTGTTGCTCCGGTCACTCCCGTTGTACCTGCCGTGCCTGTTGCTCCGGTCACTCCCGTTGTACCCGCCGTGCCGGTTGCTCCCGTTACTCCCGTTGTACCCGCCGTGCCTGTTGCTCCCGTTACTCCTGTCGTACCCGCCGTGCCTGTTGCTCCGGTCACTCCTGTCGTACCCGCGGTGCCTGTTGCTCCCGTTACTCCTGTCGTACCCGCCGTACCTGTTGCTCCCGTTACTCCTGTCGTACCCGCCGTACCTGTTGCTCCCGTTACTCCCGTCGTACCCGCCGTACCTGTTGCTCCCGTTACTCCCGTCGTACCTGGCGTGCCCGGTGCGCCTGTCGCTCCTGTAGACCCGGTTGCGCCGGTGATGCTTGGGATTTCACCTATCAATTCTGAAGAAACCAAACGATGAGCTGCTACCAAAGAGCCTGTGCTGCTTTTTCCCCATACGGATACTTGAACAGGATCATTAACCACCGCTGTTGTTGAAAAGGTAAACTCGAACGCATCAAAATTAGCAAAATAATTGTTGGTTATCACTTGATTTGGTGCAATGTCGAACGACTCACTGACATATAGAATCCTGGATCCATCAGTCATATAATACCCTTGTAGTTGTATGGTTGAAGTTACGGTATCGCTTCGATTATCAATTCTGATCGTAACCGACTGAGTCGGTCTTACACCGTTAACCGAATTATTTTCTATTGGTCCTGTTGACAAAAAACTCATCGCCACATCCTCCTCTTGTGAGTGAACCCCTTTTGCTAGATATCCTTAACTATGTTTTCGTGTACCACTATTCGGTGTGCATCAACTAATTGCCCAGACGCTTGTTTGCCCCACACTGAAATCCCTACTTCCTCCACACCTTCCGCACTAGTTTCAAAAACAAACTCAAAAGCATCCAAATCTGCGAAATAATTTTTGCTCACGACTTCGTTAGGTGCAATACTGATTGCTTCATTCACATACAGCGTCCTTGTTGTACTTACTACAAAGCCTTGCAAATAAACTATTACAGAATCTACAGTAGCGCGATTTACCAATCTAATCGTCACCTGTTGTGTCGGTCTAACGCCAGAAACGGGGCTGTTTTCTACCGGCCCAGTTGATAAAACACTCATTATCCCCATCCCACCTTTTTATGAACCTCTAACTCTGGAGGTATTTTGTATATTGGAACACAAGCCAACGGTGCGGACAAAAGTCAGTGGGCAAGTTCACCATAATCAATAAACAATAACAGTCTTCACCCAGAGCTTAGCTATAAAAGGCTGGATTATGTACAGCAAGGAGGAGAAATAACGCTAGTGCTATTATGAAGTTTTTTCATTGTTATCCGCAGGCTGATTCTTTGTGTCTTAACCAAAATCCATTCCAGAAGAAACTAAACGACTGTTCCCAGTAAATTATATGGAAACAGCCACAGCTTAAGACTTTTTTTCGTGTCTACTTGTTCAGTTTTTTTATGTAATCTAACGTGCTGTCCCCTATGTCTTACTCTACAATCTCCGCAACATGTCCTTTTTCTTCAAACCGTTTTTCTTGGCGGTAGCTTCCCAAAAGGAGCGCTTTGCTGCCCATTTCCATGCAAAACGTGGAAAGTTTGGACTGAAAAAGCGAGATTGTCCTATCCCTTGTGTGTTAATGTGGTGGGCAAGTTCTTGAATTGCTCTGCCGAGATTCCGAAGAGGGCCATGTCCGAGTGGAACCTTTTCGAGAAAACCCAACATTTCACCGCCACCTTGACCAAGACCCTGTCCAAAGGTTACCCCTGAGCGCTGACACCAATTTTGAATGATTTCAATAGCAATTTGATTTTGGTGTCCCTCATAAAAACCATTGTTCAGCATGACATATAGATAAATATCCTTGTTACGTTCTGTTCTCATAAATTTCTCTAAGGTCACAAGCATGCTAAATAAATGGGATGGCAAGCCGTCCACGTACAGTGGTGATGCAATAACCAGTACATCCATATCGCAAAGTTCAATGAACTGCGCGTCTGTAAGTGCTCTCTGGCGAATCGGGAAGTGTGTAACTTCATGCTCTTCATGGATAAGAGGCTCCAAAGCTTGCAGCATGAAGGCAGAGTTACTTTGTCTTACTTTGGGACTCCCGTTAATCATCGCGATTTTCATTGAAGCATCCCCCTCACATCTTGGGCATGTGTGTGAAAGAACACACTTTTATTGGCAGAAGCCCAGTTAAGACTATTGGCAGCAACAAGCTTCTTCGCAGTTTCCTTCTCATTTTCCATAATGTCTTCGCCATAAAAATGGACAGACAAGGCGAAGCGATTTTTGTATCGTTGCTTATGGTGAGTTTCCCCATTCTTCGTAACGAAATAAGGCAACACGTAAGAGATACTTCTGTTAAGTACATTAAGCACAAAAGGGCTATAGCTTCCATACATGCACTCGCTGACAATGATCAGCTCATCAATTTTGGAGAGACGTTCTCCCATGTGCTGATATTCATCCCTTATAATACATACGCCAGGCGTTCTGGTCCAGCATCCGAAACAGCCAACACATTTGCGAATGGAGCCATTGTTGGTGACAACGTCCAGTTCCAAAGCATCTGTAGGATTATATATCTGACTCAACTGCTGTTCAGGCAAATCATGAATTAGCATTTTCATTATTTTCCCTCCTGAAATGGGGTTTGGATCGTGATATAATCACGCCAATTTCCAGAGAAACGAACACCATTGTTAGTGAGCAGCGAAGCTATACCGTGCACCATCGCCCACAATGCAATTAACTGTTGTGGACATTGCTCCTCGGGAAGGCCGACGGAACGAAACATACGATATGCAATCATGCGAAACAGTACAAACGGCGGATAATCATCTTGGTCATAGTTATCCAGATTAATTGAGATTTTAGAATGATAGAACAAGAACTGAAAATAAGGCGGATGATCCACAAAAAAATCAATGTAGGCCTGACCCAGCAAGGATACGGCTTCGCGGCTGTCCTCCTGTCCATCAATGGAAGTATGAAGCTTATCCATAAATTGTGCTGTCACATGCTCCCCCATAGCAGCAAGTAGTTCATCCACATTTTCAAAATGACTATAGGGTGCGGTGTGACTAACGTTGCATTTTGCAGCAACCCGACGCAGCGAGAAGCTCTTTAAACCATCCTCGTTAATCAGTCGAATACCTGCTTCAATCAGTTGACCTCGCAGATTGCCATGGTGATACGGCTTTTCCTTCATAAAATATAAGCGCTCCCTTCTCAATAACTTAACACTGTAAAGATTGTATCATATAATCTTTACAGTGTTAAGTTTAATTAGCGAATGAATCCATTAATTTGCCTCTATTTAGCAAAACCGCCGCTGTTCCTAGCAAAATTTGGAGCTATATATCCCTAGATGATATAGTAAAACCTGTAATCCTTTTTTAGAAATTAATATCTTGTACATATAAGAAAGAGAGGCATGAAGATGAAAAGTTACCTTGTATTTGGTGCAAGTAAGGGATTAGGAGATGCCTTTGTTAGAGGTGTACCTCAGGAGGGTGACAAGGTCTGGGTTGTATCCAGAAGTAAACCCGAGAGTCTGAAGTTGAATGATGGTGTAGAGCGAATATGGGTTCAGGCCGATCTTGCTAATCAAAATGCGGCTACCATTGTTACGGATCAGCTAAAAAACGAAAGACTAGATGTTCTCATCTACAATGTGGGAATCTGGGAAAAGGAAGGCTTCGAGGATCACTATTCGTTCGACCGAGATGAGCCTGCGGATATTAGTCAGCTGATCCATGTGAATATCACCTCAACGATTGTATGTATTCAGGCTTTATTGCCGCATCTGCGACAATCTTCAGGAGGAAAGATCATCCTCATCGGTTCAACAGCGGGACTTAACAATGCCAATAATACACAGGTTTCTTTTGTCGCTTCCAAATTTGCTATTCGTGGAATTACAGAAGCACTGCGAGAACATACCAGACAGGATGGCATCGCTGTTACGTGTATTAACCCTGGGGAGCTTGCAGCCGAGATTCCTTATGAGCAAGGAGCCCAGCGAGCACTTGAGGAATATAACGGAACACGCATCCCGCTTCAGGACATGGTCTCCATTGTGAAGTGTATCGTTAGCCTATCCAACGCTGCCTGTGTGAAAGAGATTAACGTTCCTGCGCTAACAGATACCAACACCTAGCTTATTAACGATATGATCACCAATATATGGCTTCAAAAAACCTAAAAACGGCGCGTTCCTTCTATCAGGAGCGCGCCGATTGCATTCATCTCGCCAAACGGCGGATTATTGCATACCTTGCATAATTCCATTAATAATTCCTTGCTGAGTTACCGTATTGTTGTATCGGTTAAACAAGCCGAATCCATGCTGACCGTTGTAACCATTGTCCCAGTATACAGGAACCGCTTTATACTTTTTGGCTGTTTTCGCAACAGCTTTGGCAAATATGGCACGGTACGTATTGTTGGTAGAATCATATGACGTTTTGTCAATGGAGCCGAATTCGCCGATCACAACAGGATAGCCTTGTGTCACAAATTTATCGTGCATCGATTTCAACTGTGATTCCAAGTAATCCTCTTGACCCCAAGTAGACTTCTTGGATGGGTTAGTCGCCGTTGCTCCCCATTGAGTGATGTTACCAGATTCTTCACCGGCGAAATCCCAAGGAGAATAATAGTGTGCCGAGATCATAATTCTTTTTTCGGAGCTCGGAATGGTCGAAGATCGGAACGTATCTGTTGGCAGAACGAAACCATAGTTGCCTACCGTATAGTCAATATTCGTATTCCAACCTGGGATCAGCAGCCATCTAGCGCTGTTGTTTCCTCCCGTTTTCCGAACGGTATCCACGAAGATCTGATTGTAAGCGTTAAGGTTTGCATAGTAGGCAGGATTAGGATTGCCGTAAGTCCCATCAAATGTTTCATTCATGGATTCTAGCACAAGGCGCTCATCATAATTAATGAACTTATTGGCAATTTGTTGCCATACACGTTGATATTTTTCTTTGATCTGTGTTTGATTCGAACCATTCACAAGCAACCATCCACCTTGAACGGAATTGAATCCATCCCCGTGAATGTTTATGACCACGTAGAGCCCTTCATTGTAGGCATAGTCAACAACCGTTTTTACCCGGTTCAACCATGTAGCATTGATCGTATAGTTGGGAGCGCTTCCAATATGGCTCAAATATGATACTGGGATACGGATCGTATTAAATCCCGCTGCCTTTACCTTTTTGATCAACTCTGGAGTAACGGTAGGATTATTCCATGCTGTCTCGCTTGGTGTACCATTGACTGATGCCTCCAATGAATTCCCCAAGTTCCATCCGGCACCCATCTCATAAACGATCTGCGAAGCCGGCAGTGATCTGAAATCCGAAGTAATTGGTGTTGCCGCTGATGCCTTAGAACCCCATCCAGAGAAGACCACTGAAGCCAACAAAACGAGAGCTAAGCTATGAATGCCTAATTTCTTCATTTTCATAAGCATGTCCAACCTCCATTTAAATGAATAGTTTATGCACACCTACATAACCGTTCCATGATTAAATCCAATCAACGTTCGGAGAATACGGAGCCTCCCTTCTACTAACTTAAGGAGATAAAAGTGGTAACAAACTTTACCGATAGATTCCCTTAATCATCTATGCTGATTGAATAATACGTGACCAAATAATACCATATATTAGTAAAATAAGGAACTACTATTCTCGGGAAATTTAACTATTTTGTCGAAAAATCCATTATAATCACGCTACATCAACACACGAGATAGGTGCGCAAGTGCCATCGATTGAATTCGATTTTCTTCTGGAATATTTTCATAGAGAAGATCCGCTTTACCTGCTTCGACCATTCGTTTACGCAAAGCGCCGATTCGTCCTTTATTGACATCCATAAAACGAAAATCCACCTGTCGTAAATGATCCATTTCCGCCATACGGTTACAGGCCTCGGCCTTAAGCTTTGGATTAATCTCTTTTAATTCAAGCACCTCTAACTGGTTTGCATTCCATAGATGATCGATATCCTTCAATGATTTCATGTAATCTAGTTCAACTTGCCTTAGGTTGCTCAACCTGGAGAGATCGCATAAACGCTCTACTTTGGGAAGGGACAGCCGCAGATAGACCAAATTATGCAATGTTTCTAACGCATCAATGTTGCTTAAATTACGTATGGCAGATAACCGCAGCATGCTAATGTTTGAGCTAGCTAGGACATCCAGTGAGTCATTTAAGGTACAGCTGTCTATAGCCAGATACGTTAAGAGGGGTAGATCTACAACAAAATCAAGCTTCGCGATAGCGCAGTTCAGTACAAGCGTCTCCAACCGGATACAATCCTCGATCGGTGAGAGATCATTGAATTTACCATGAAGCGACAGGTACTTTAAATACTTGAAATTTCGAATAAAATCAAGGGATTGCCCTTTTGGTGAATGAATCTCCAGATAATCCATGCGGTCTAATGCACTCAATGGATTCAAATCCTGTCTCTGCTGAAGATGGAGCTTCAGCGCAGTAACATGCTTCAACTCTGCAAGTTGTGCTAACACTTCCTCTGAGGAAGGACTGTTCTTCTCCACATGGGATACGTACAAAATCAGATCCGGTCTTCTCGCAAATACATGTTGATCTAATTGAATGAGATCATGCAACTTATCTACTCCAACTACATAGCTGATCGTCGCTCGATTCCGCAAATGTCTCACAGCGTCATCCATCTTGTTCATTGTCCAGGGAACCCCGCTCATTGATGCAGCCCAAACTTCACTCATCGTTCGTCATCCTCCATTTACCCATTATTATTTATTGAAATGAGAATTTACCGATTTTAGATCACTTCCTATAATTGTAAAGGAGGCTGATAACATTGAGAAGTACAATATTGAGTTTCTATCAATTGGTTAGCTCCGAAACAGCTACACAAATGTATCATCTTCGAGCTTTACCGATGTCCAGCAGCAAATAATTATCACAAAAAAATACACCCGTTTACCGATCACACGAAGGTCTTCGACTCTTCATATTCGGTACAACAGGGTGTATTTCTATTTCTATTTCTTTTTCTATACATATCAATGAAGCAACTCATTTTTACGCAGGTCTATACTTTAAACCCTTTCACAAGATCGTTTAGACGCGAAGCACTTTCCTTCACTTGATCCGACTGGTCAGCTACCTGCAACGATTGCTCCGTAGAGGACACCATGTGTTCAGCAATATGCTGACTCGATGCAGCGGATTGCTCACTAGCCGTTGCGATCTCATGAATCGCACGTACGAGCGTATCAACCGTTTGTTTTACCTCTTGAGCCGTCTTATGAAGATCGTTAACGGTATTGGCTTGATCCACTGCATTGTTGTAGTACTGCCCGGCCGTATTTTCCAATAGCTGATAGTCGCTTCCCACCTGATTATACATAAACGCAAGCATTTCCTTAGCGCTAGAGGATAGATGAGCAACCGATTCGGTAACTTCACTGGTGACATGCCGAATCTGATCTGCCGCTACTCTAGAGCCATCTGCCAATTTGCGAATCTCCTCAGCCACAACGGCAAATCCTCTGCCTGCCTCTCCTGCACGAGCAGCTTCAATGGAAGCATTTAATGCGAGCAAGTTGGTTTGCGCCGTAATATCCAGAATAGATTGGGATAATACACTAATCTGGTCAACCGCATTGGCACGTTCCAATGCTTCATTCATTTTGGCACTTGCACTTGTGTACATATCTTGGGCAGCCTTACTAGATTCACTAGCCTCCTGCTTCAGAGCCTCGGCTTTGTCGCTGGTAACGTTCGCCGACTCTGCCTCCTCCTTCGTACGAGAAGAGATATATTCCGTAGCTCGAAGCACCTCATTAACCGATTGATTCATATTTTCAGTATATGCCGAGGTCTCTTCCATCGTAGCTGATAACTCTTCCACGGTAGCAGATACTTCCCGGATACGCTCGTTAAGCTCCGACATATTTTGGTTGGTGAGATCACTCATCTCGTTGATCTGACGAGACTCTTGTACCACACTCGTAATGACCGTTGAAGTAGCTCCCGTCATGGAATGGATTCCACGTGCAATAACACTAATCTCGTTATTCCCTTGGAGTATGTTCGGATCGAGGGTAGCTGTCAAATTACCCTGCGTCACTTCAGCACAGTAGTGATTGATCGCACGCATCCGCAGAATAATATTTCGAATCGTGATAAACGAAACAGCCCCTAGAATAGCAAATGAAGATATCAACACAATACTAAGTAAAACCGCTTTTTCTCTAATCGTTTCCTGAGCTGCATCGTACAGCTTCGCGGATTCCTCTTCGATATATGTACTTAGCTTGGAGATCGTTTCTACAATGACTGTACTGCTTTTGTTAATTCGATTTCTCTCTTCATCATCGTAAGTTCCCGTTGTTTTCTTCACGTCCATGATCCGTTCGATGTCCTGGTCATAGACTTCCAGTTTAGCCTGTAGATCAGTAAAAATCTCTTGTTCTGTTGGATCTAATGATCGTGCGGAGAACTCATCCATTCCAGCCATAACATTGCTCTTATTTTTCTGAACTTGCTCATATTGCTTATCCGTATACTCTTGTTTGTCGAGAAGCTTCGTATAATTAGCTCGCATATTATAGAAGTCCGCTTTGATCTCCAGAATGTTCGTCTGATGCAGGAAGCGATCGGTGTAGAGCTTCCCCTGCCCCTCTTTTACCTCATTCATACCGAATATTCCGGACAGGAACAAGATAAATAACCCCACTAAACTAACCGCGAGCATCAAGATCAAGGTTGTCGTTAACCTCAGATGTTTAATTCCCCTCCTCTTGGATCCACTATGTAATGATTTTTGTACCATGGATACTCCCCCACTTTGTTCATATGACTTAAATTTCACATCGTGATAACTATATATCGGTCAAACGAGGTTCCAATTGTTAGATGGCGATAAAAAGGTTCATCACTTTATTGCACAAATATGAAGGAACTCTGCCCTTGTAGACACGATCTAGACCTTTTCATTTTTTTTCGTACAACCTATAAAAACCTACATAAATCTATTTATTTTTCCGACATATACTTAGGAGCATTTAGCTTAATAATCATCTGGGAGATGGAACATGAAAAAAATGTTGAAACGGGGATCTAACGGTGCCAGAGTAACCAGCATCGCCAACACAGTATCTATTGTATTGTTAATTATTATCGTAGTCGTCTTCACCGTTCTTGGCACATTTATGTTTTCGAGTACACGGAGTATCCTGATCAAACAACAGGAATCTATGCTACAGACCAAGACACAGGCTATTGTCAGTGAATTTGATGCGATGTTTAAAGAAAAAGGATCACTCGTGAAACAGATGTCAACGAATACACTTTTTCAACAATATATCGAAACCACCGAATCAGCAGAAGTGGCGACAACCTCTCCACATGCTGAAGAGACACAGGCAACATTAGCAGCAATTGTCAAAGAAGAGCCTTCATTTGCCGATGCTTGGATCGCAGGTATTGAAGGAAAGGGATTCTGGCTGCAAAATGATGGCGTCTCTTCCGCGCCGGACTTTGATATTCAGACTCGTCCCTATTATGAGCCTATTCGAGCTACAGATGGACTGTACTATTCAGATCCATACATCGATATCGCAGCAGGTAATGTACTGATGGGCATTTTCTATCCGATCAAAGATAACAATCAACTCATCGGGTTTGCCGCAGCGGATATCGCATTCAAAGACATTCCTGCTATTATGGAAAGCTATTCTCTTGGGAACACGGGCTATTCCATACTGGTTTCCAAGACAGGAGAGATTCTGTACCACCCGGATGAGGAGAAAGTCTTAAAAGAAAACATCACGGACAGCACTAGCGACCTGGGGGAAATCGGTAAGAAGATGATCGCTGGGGAATCCGGTGTACAACTTATTACAGACGACAACGGGGAACGTCGTTATATCGGTTATGCCACTAGTAAAGATACCGGATGGGCGGTAGGTCTGACAATAACTGAGAAAGAGGTTCTTGAAGAACTGAAGACGTTCACGTGGATTACGCTTAGCGGATTTGCTGTAGCTACCCTTTTATTGGTTATCATCTGCTACATTACACTTCGTTACCTGTTAAGATCCATTCCACAACTGCTCGCGAAGATCAAATTGATTGAGCAAGGGGACTTAACGATTCAACTGGATGCCCAAGCGAATAATGAGATAGGTCAAATATCTCGCGGCATTAATACGATGGTGCAAAAAATTCAAAGCATGCTGCAAATCGTAGGCAGCTCTGCTCATGTACTGAATCAGTCCTCTACCGATCTACAGTCGATCTCTTCTAGAACGGCTACAACGATGAATGATACAAGTACAGCCATTAATGAGATTGCGAATGCAACCAACTATCAGTCAATTGAGACAGAGAACATTTTACGTAAAACAGGATCATTATCAAGCCAGATCGATGAGATTGCAACCGATGCTCAAGCGATCGAAACGATGGTACAGACCTCGGCTGATCAAAGTGGACAAGGATTAACGGTCGTGGAGCAGCTATCCCAATGGGCCGAAGAGAATCACAATTCCACACAGGCCATTTCATCCATTATTCAGGAAATTGACCAGAGCCGTCATGAGATTTCCAGCTTCGTGGATACGGTCAATCAGATTGCAACACAGACCAACCTGCTTGCTCTCAATGCTTCGATTGAGGCAGCACGTGCAGGAGAACAAGGTCGAGGCTTCGCCGTCGTGGCGGGAGAAGTACGTAAGCTTGCTGAACAGACCGCACTTGCGACCCAGGAGATTTATAAAAAAGTACGTGTTATTGAGGAAAAAACAACAATATCGGTTGAGCATACCGCTCGCGGCATGAAAATCGCGGAGGAAAATGCGAAATCCGTAGAGGATACGAAGCAAGTATTCTTCAGCATTAACAAAGACTTGGAAGATTTGAAATTGCGCATGATTCAGATCAGTACAAATACCGCTAATGTGCATAAGCACAAAGATGAAATTTTGCAGGCATTGGAGATCATCTCTTCCACTACCGAAGAAAATTCAGCTTCAACCGAAGAGGTTAGTGCCAGCACGCAAGAACAGCTAGATAGTATTGAGCAGGTTGCTGACTTATCCAAACAGTTGAATCAACTATCCAGCAAATTACAAGAGGAACTCAAACAGTTCAAAGTCGAATAAACGATATTACGGTATCATACCCGTCTCCTCTTCTCATTTACGCCCAGTCCATCTATTATAGATAGATATGTGTACGATGAGGAATGGAGGATACGACATCATGGAATTTGCAAAACGTATGAACCACTTTAGTGAGGGGATCTTCACCCGTTTGCTCGAAATCAAGCGCGAACGGTTAGAGAAGGGACAAGCGGTGATTGATCTTAGCGTGGGGACACCTAATATCCCGCCTGCCCCCCATATTATCACAGCACTGTGCGAAGCTGCGGCAGATCCCCAAAACTACATTTATGCAGTAAATGACCAGAGTGAACTATTGCAAGCAGCCAGTACATGGTACAAACAGCGTTATAATGTAGAGCTAGATCCAAAGACACAGATCTGTTCTTTACTCGGCTCACAAGAAGGGCTTGCCCATATTTCCCTATCCATCGTTGATGAAGGGGATTTGGTGCTTGTTCCTGATCCATGTTACCCGGTATTCGCAGATGGGCCTCTACTCGCTGGAGCCGAATTGTATTATATGCCACAACAAGAAGAACACGGATATGTCATTCAGCTAGAGGATATTCCAGCAGACATCGCAGCCCGTGCGAAATTCATGCTGGTGTCTTACCCTAACAATCCAACTACAGCGATGGCACCGGAGCAATTCTATGTGGATCTGATTGCCTTTGCCAAAAAGCATAATATTATAGTTCTTCATGACAATGCCTATAGTGAACTTGTATTTGATGGAAAGACTTGTGGGAGCTTCCTCTCCCTGCCCGGCGCCATGGACGTAGGTATCGAATTCAATTCCTTGTCCAAAACCTATGGACTTGCTGGCGCAAGAATTGGTTTCTGTGTAGGTAATGCATCGGTTGTCTCTGTGCTTAAGAAATTAAAATCCAATATGGATTATGGTATGTTTCTACCGATTCAGAGAGCCGCAATTGCAGCCATCACCGGAGATCAGTCACAAGTTGAACAGGTACGAGCGATTTATGAGGAACGTCGAGATATCCTGTGTGATGGCTTCAGCCGGCTCGGATGGCATATCACGAAGCCCGAAGCAACAATGTTTGTCTGGACGCGGATCCCTGCGCATTACAAGTCTTCAGAACAGTTCGCCACAGACTTGGTTAACCAAACAGGCGTAATTGTTACCCCAGGTAGCGCATTTGGTCCTTCTGGTGAAGGGTATGTCAGACTGGCTCTAGTGCAGAGTCAAGAACAGTTAGAACAAGCACTTCAATACGTAGAAGCCAGTGGGATCTTAAATCCTAACAACTAAATACAGCAATAACAAAGAAGAGAAGCACGATTGCCCTGTATAGGGACTCAAAGTGCTTCTCTTCTTTGCTATCTACGCGAACAGCCCGCTACATGAGCAGGCTGCAAGGTTATTTTACATAGTTACATACTAGGATGGAATGTCCATGTCCTGATCTAACTTTTACTTGATCGACTTGCGCCAGTTGGAGCGATACATCAGGTAAAGGAAATATGGTGTACCAATGAGCGCGATCAGTATGCCTGATGGGATCTCCGTTGGTGCCATCACCGTTCTACCAATCGTATCTGCCAATACCAGCATAACTGCACCAACCAGGGCGGACAAAAACATCGATCGTCTTAACTTATGTCCAGTGAGTAACCGAACCATGTGCGGTGCTATTAGACCGATAAAGCCGACAGTACCTACACATGCGACAGCACCGGCTGCCAACAACACACCTGTTGCCATGGCCATTAACCGTGTTCGGCGTACACCTAAACCAAGTCCTGACGCACTATTATCATCAAAGACTAACAATTCAAATCGACGAGCAAGCCACCAGGCAATCGGTATGAGAATGACTAAAAATAGACCGATGACTCTCACCTGTTCCCAGGTACGCGCATACGTGCTTCCTGTCAGCCAGATATATCCGCTGCTTCCATATACCGCGCCACGCACGATTAGAATCTGGATACCTGCGCCAGCAATGGCGGACATCGCAATTCCTAGCAACACGACCGCAGAAGGATTTAATCCTTTTTTCCACGAGAGTGAGAATACAACTGTTGCAGCGATACCTGCACCGATAATTGCTGCAATAGGTAGCAGGAATGCCGGTAGACCTGGCCAGAGAATAATGACCATCATCGCTCCGAGACCTGCACCTGAGGATACCCCAACGATGGAAGCGTCCGCCAGTGGATTACGTACCGCCATCTGGATCAACACACCGCTAATTGCCAGTGCAGCTCCAGCACCTGCAGCAACAAGGGTACGTGGAATACGCAACTGAATTATACCGGAGAACAACCCCTCTGACGTGAATAGACTCGGTATTAGATCACCTAGTGGAATACGCATCCCACCAAACATTGTACTAACCAGAATCAGAAGTATCGTGGCGGCACTAAATACAACCGCCAATGGACCAAAAGCCCAACGGCGACGCGCCCCCGTACTCATGGAGGTAGTCATGCCCCCGCCATTTGCTGCTTTCATCCGGGTAAGCACCAGCCAGATTAGCCATGGTGCCCCAATGATCGCCATTACAGCACCCGTTGGCAGCTCCATACTGGAGTTATGTACCATTTTGGCAAGTACGTCAGCACCGATGAGCAGCGCAGCACCCCATATAAAAACACCCGGTAATAATAAACGATTAGAACGCACTCCACTTAGTCGAACGAGATGTGGTGCAACCAATCCAACAAAACCGATTGGCCCAATAACGCTGACGATTACTGCTGCCAGCAATACGGCGAGAAGCAACCCACCTGCACGAGCCAACCCAACCTTCTGCCCTAATGAGGAAGCGGTTGATTCATCCAGCTCTAACATGTCCCACTGCCGGGATAACAACAGAGCAAGGAGTGTAATACCGATCACCCAAGGCCAAGCATAGGCTACGCCACTCCAGTCATTTTGCACAAGTGTTCCGGAGCCCCAGAGGAATAACCCCTGTGTTTCCATAGAGAAGAAAATATGTAATGCACTCGTGAATGAACCAAGTACCATTGATACAATCATACCTGATAATGCTAGTCGAACCGGGCTTGAAGCTCTGCCACCGCCCATGAAATAAGCTGCAAATGCAGCTACCAATCCACCTAAAGCAGCAAATAAGAAGGGAGACTGACTGAGTAAACCTGGAAATAAAATCGCTCCGAGCACCACGATAAAGTATGCTCCCGCATTAATACCTAATGTATCTGACGCAGCCAGCGGGTTACGCGTAATCGTTTGCAGTAAAGCTCCTGCTACAGCTAATGCTCCGCCTGCAAGAATACCAATAACGGTTCGGGGCATACGTAGATCCCAGATCATATTATGCTCTAATGTATTCTGCTTACCCATCAGAGAATCGACAACAGTCTGCAATGGAATGGCTGCCTCTCCATAACAAAGGCTTACAAAAAAAAGCACGATGAGAGCGGTTAAACCGCCCCCATAGATGCTTATTGTGCGCCAGTTCACGGCTGGCTTAGCTTGAACCGAACTCATTTCGTAATCGCTCCAACGACTCCATCAACGAGAACTTTGGAGGAGATTGGCCCACCAAATGTCCATGTTGTGCTGTCCAGTTGATATACTCGTTTGTCTTTAACAAAGTTTAGACCATTCCAAACAGAGTTATCTTTCATTGCTGTGCCAAACACGTCATCATCTGGCTGTGTGATATAAATGAAGTTGCTATCTTGTACGGCAGACAGGGATTCAATGCCCACTGTGGAGAATCCGTATCCTTCCAATTTGTCCGGCTGCCAGTCATTAACGAGTCCAATTTTGTCCAAAGTGCCTACAACAACTGAATTATCAGTAAACATACGCAAGCTTGCAGCATTCTGATAGGTAAATGCTTGTGTCAATGCAAAGTGGAAGTCTGATTTACCCGCATCAGCCAGCTTTTGTTTCGCTTCTTCATAATGCTGATCAAGGTCAGCAAGAACTTCTTTTGCTTTATCCTCTTTTCCAAGTGCAGTTGCAATCGAATTGAAGATCTCTGTCATTTTGTCATAGTTATAACCATCGCCGTTGTATGGATCAAATTCAAGCGTTGGTGCAATTGCATTCAGTTGATCATAAACAGCATTATTATTATCAGCATTTGCAATGATTAGATCGGGTTTAAGGGCAGCAATGGCCTCCAAGTTTGGCTCACTGCGTGTTCCAATATCCGTCACACTATCATCGAGAGCTGCTTCAGAAGTCACGTACACTTTATAGTTAGCGTTGTCTGCGTTACCTACTGGCTGAACGCCCAGAGCAACCACATCTTCGGTATAGGTCCATTCCAATGTAACAACTCGTTCTGCTGGCTTGTCTAATTTAAGCTCACCACGATTATGCTTCACCGTTACAGGACCTGCTGTCTCTTCAGCCGGAGCACTGCCTGAATCCGCTGCCTTACTTGTATCAGTAGTTGTGCTAGTAGATTGACCACACCCCGCTAGCACGAGTGCAAATACTAACATCAACAAAAGTCCGTTCAAACTCTTTTTCATATTTCTGTTCTCCCCTATTGATATATATTTATATGATAACAATTATCATTATCACTATTGGATTATCCCCTACCTGTACTATTTTGTCAATGGGATTGCCATGCGTTTAAGATGATCTGCACAAAAAGAAAAAGGAACTACTCTTAAGTAATCCCTTCTCTTAGATATATCACCTGTGTTTTAGCTTAGCTGCATCGTTGTGATGCATGTATTATCGTTATCATATGTAGACAGTTGAGTCTCAACAACTTTTCCATGATGAACGACACGAATGAGATAGGTTCGATCTCTAGGCAACCACATATCCATAAATCCGTTTGCTCCTGACTTCATTGCAGATTCTTTCATGAAGGTGTTCCCCTCAGAATCATGAATCGTTACACTGAACTCCTCGTTAATCATTTCTCCCTGACAACCGGTCAAGCTATGAATTGCACAGGGATGGGTCTGCGTTACATAAGGCGCAATGGACAGAAAAAACTCGTCCTGAGGCAAATCATACGTTGTCGTGGTTTTATCTTGATCTGTGACTATTAACTGTTTAGCATCAATAGAGGCAGATACAGGCGACTCTTTACCCGCACTGATATCTTCAACCAATGTTCTAACATTGGTCTCATTCTCTGTCCCTGCCTCTTCCCGACCAGTATTGATTGCAACTAGATAGGTTCCTAACACCATCACAACGACTATACTCGTCATGATCCACATTGTTTTTTTCATCTGGAGTCCATCTCCTCGTCCATTTTCATTAAGTATAATGGAGAACGGATTACCACGGACTTATACAGCAAGGATTTCACCAGATATTCACATATATGTATAACTCATCGTCTGGAAATTGATTATGTTAATCTACATTCGAATCTCATATTCACAGTGCTCGTGTCCACTCACATTACATTTCGTTTCCTTCACGGTAACCCTACGCTTCATTATCTTCGTCAGTGCACCCTCAAGAATTGCTCCCTCAAGATCACAGACCAGCTTTTCTTCTTCCAGAGTTGGCAGCCCTCTGCAGAAACAGTCATCCACTGCAACAATCATCTTGTGTTCCTCTTGGTGCAGAATCCGGGGAATGCCAATCCTTAACTCCTCAAACAGTTGCAGTAACTCTTCAACCGTATGTACAGGGAGATTCTCTCCAATTTTACGCCCAATCGTTAATGTTGTGCTTCTACCTCCCATCGGCAGCCCTTGGTTCAATCCAATTAAACGGATGGTACGAAACAGCTCGAGTGGTACCATATTGCCTAGCCTGTCGCGATTTATTAGTTTCATATCGTCAAATGTATAATCCAACATCGTTATGACCTCCCAGTAATGATCTATAATTCTATACTGACAGAAGAGGTTATGCTCTGCCTTGATTTGAATCAATAATACATGCCAAGTCTTCAATAAAATCTAACCTAACGATACGGTAATAAGATCAGCCAAATACAAATAACAAAAAACCTTACCAGCCGTCAAGAACATCTCGACGTTGGCAAGGATAATAGTTGGTCTGCATATGTCTCCATAGATGTGATTGTTCCATAATATCAGCCCGTCTACCTGTTGGAGAGAGCTTTATTTTTCTCATAAAACCGATCATTATGTGAGGATACACCTGCCATGTCCGAAGCAGTCGGTTCCAAATACATCTTGGCACTGTTCACAGCAAGCACAGCATCATTAAATGCTCCAGCGATCAAGCGAACTTTACTTCTATAGGTGATAAAATCCCCTGCTCCAAAAACTCCCGGTATACTTGTACCCATTCTCGGATCAACTGATATACCATAATCTTCTCGCTCGAGTCCCCACTGCACTAGATTGCCAAAATCACGATCGTAACCGTGGCTCACGACAACTTCATCCACTTCAACTTGTCGCAACTCGCCACTCTCCATATGCGCAAGTTCCACTCGATCAATTTTGTCTCCTGCACCGTATAAACGAGAGATGCGGTACGGCGTCAAGACTTGGGCAAAAGTTTTCATCTGGGCTACAGGCAACTCATGTCCTGTGAATTCATGACGTCGGTGTACAACTGTAATTTCTTTTGCCAAACCAGCCATTTCGTTCGCCCAATCAATTGCGGAATCGCCACCACCAGAGATCAAAACTCGCTTTCCAGCGAATTTAGATAGATCCGTTATCGTATAATGAAGATTCGTCAGTTCGTAACGGTTGGCACCCTCGATATCAAGCTTCTGGATCTGGGTCATACCTCTACCAGCACATAGCAGAATTGAACGTGTATAGTGTTGCTCTCCCGTTTTGCTAGTAAGTACAAACACACCATCCTCACGCTTTTCCATCCCTGCTATTTCCTGTCCAAACACAATCGTTGGATCAAACGTCCTCGCCTGTTTCTCCAAAGAATTAATCAATTGCTCGCACCGAACAGGCTCTACCCCACCAACATCCCAGATCATCTTCTCTGGGTACGTACGCATAAATCCGCCTAGTTCCGCTTTAGCTTCTATAATTTTGGTGCGCATTGCTCGCATTCCACTATAAAATGCGGCATACATTCCCGCTGGCCCACCACCGACAATAGTTATATCATAAATATCCATTAATTGCTTTTTTTTCATCTTAAGGCACCAACTTTTCAACCACATAATCCATCAGTTTGACGGAACCGATTGGCCCTACACCTGATGTAAAATCACTCGTTTTCAGTGGGTACACACGATCATTTTTTACCGCATCCAGGTTCGTCCACACAATGCTTTCTTTCAAGTTTTCCATCGACTGCTTCGTATCATAGCCTTTCAAAGATCTGTCTTCTAAGAAAATATAGTCAGGATTCATTTCACTGAGAAATTCGAGTGAGAATGGATTAAACCAGACATCCGAATCTTTGATAACCTCTGGGCTATTCAGTCCCAATGTATCATAGAAAAACACACTGCTATTGGCCGCTTTGGGACCCATAAAACGATAACGGTCACTTTCCACTCGAAGCACTAGAACCGTTTTGTCTCCGATGCCATTGGCAATTTTCTCTCTAGCCAGCTTCGCCTTCTCATCGAATTCGACTAATAACTGGTTGGCTTCCTCGGTCTTATTGAAGATCGCGGCCAGCTTCGGCATAGCCAGATTCATCTCATAGTTGGTATCCATAGCTAGCGTTGGCGCAATTTTTGATAGTTCATCATACACAGCTTGCTCCATCCCCGCACCCCTCATAATGATTAAATCCGGAGCTAGTCCGAGCAGTTGTTCATAGTTGAATTGATATTGCTCAGATTGCACCATCTGCACGCCATGTTCCTCAAAATAAGGTGCTCGATAGTCTGGCTCTATCTCTGGTACAAAGGCCACCATCTGTGGGGTAACACCCATTTCAATTAAAAACTCAGCATAAATGGAATCAAGCACAAGCATATTTTTAGGCTCAGTCGGAATGGTTACTTCTCCAAACTGATCCTGAATAACTTTGGTTGTACTTACCTCTGTTTCTTCTCCCGCTGTTGCAGTCTCATTCGTAGTTCCATTGGAACACGCGGCTAATATCAAACTTAATACCACCAGCAAAACGCCAAACCTCAAATTCTTCAATCCTGGTAACATGATGTACTCGCCCCTTATATTGATAATGATTATTATTATCAGATGTTATCAAATAAGAAGCGGCTCTTCCATAGTGAATCGTGCGTATCCGAATGGATTATTGTGCTCCAGCGTGATCAATATTCGTCAACTTCTCCACGATCTGATGCAATATCTGAGTATGCCCGATGAGTCCATATCCATCCACCCACAAGCGAGTATCCACGTAAAATACCCGATTATTCCTCACAGCCTTTAATCCATTCCATGCCGGAGTACTCGTTAAATAATTCATGCTCTCTTCTGCATTGAAATGTTCCATGACACGTTTCTCCACAAACAGAATATCCGGATCAGCCATTTTCAATTGTTCTATTGAGCAAGGATTGAACCAGGCTTCTCCAGCCTGCAAGGAGTCTGGAAGAGCTAAACCAAGCTGCTGGTAGAGTAATCTGGACACCCCGTGCGAATAACCTCCTAAATAGCGATATCCAAATGGTTCCACACGCAATACCATAACTTTCGTAGAAGCTTGGATATTTTCTTGCAAATGCTGCTGTGCCGAACTCACTACATCTTTCATCCGCATATGAATGGCAGCAGCTTCCTCTTGTTTATGAAAAATAGCTGCTAACTGCTGTAGTAGAATCTCGGCATCCATTTTCAGTCCCGTAATTAGTGGTGCAATTGTGCGCAGGCTCTGCTTCAATTCATCCGCCCACACATTGCCAATAATCATCTCTGGCTGCTCTTGTTGGATTAGTTCCACATTCAATTCATATTGAGAAGTTGGCAATATACGTATACCGTGAGATACAAAAAGTTCATGCTGATCGGGTGGTACTAGCAGCGGTACGACGACAACGGCATATGGTATTATGCCTATTCCGATGAGTACTTCGGCACAGAGTGGGGAAAGACATACAATTTTACGTTCTGATAAGGTTCTGATATAACTTCGAGGAGACGTGCCAGCAAATTGTTTGAATCTACGACTGAAATAGTGGGCATCCTCATAGCCTACCTTTTTGGCTATATTTTGTGATGTTTCGGTGGTTAATATCAGTTCTTCCTGAGCTCGGTACATTCGGTAATGCGTCAGATAATCTAGCGGTGGCTTACCATAACGTTCACTGAACTTGCGGGAATAATGCCATGGGCTTAGTCCAGCAATCTCAGCTAGTTGCTTTCGGGTAATATTCTCATCATAATGACTCATCATATAGGTAATAGAACGCAGGATCCCTTGTTCGATGGTATGCTCTTCGCTTAGCTGGTTCTCATATAAAAAGTTCAATAGTTCGTTTATGAGAAGCTGATTGCGTACCTGTTGCGCATGCTTCGCTAACGAGCCTGTATTGATGTGCTGAATAATTCTTGCTAGGTCGCCCAGCATTAGCTGTACAGACTGGTAAATGCTACCCCTAGGAATTTCCCAATCGAATGTAGCGATGCTCTCCTCATGTTGTTTAATCGAATAGGTGTTGAATTCCACAAGCCATCCCGCCATATCCAGACTGCCGCCATTTACGATTTCAATCATTGAATTCTTTTGTAATGCTACCAGTTGTCCATAAGATACTTGAACCTTCTGTCCGTTGATATTCCAAGTAGCTCTGCCATCAACAATGAGAATGAACGCATGATGATGGAAATAGTGCACTTCACCTGTCGCAATCCATTTGTCCGTTAGTGGTTTAGTAGAATGCCATTCCGCAATCCATCCCTGTTCTATTGAATTCATAACGAGTGCGGGACGTATGCGCTCATATCATTATTGATGCACTGCATCTTGTCTATTAACTTGTTAATACTGTTCATTACGCCTCTCCTTTATCACACAACCTTTAATAATCTTAAAATCTAGTTCATTGAATCACAGTATACATGAAAACCCCACACCATGTCGGTGCGGGGTTATACCAATCCTTTGGGATCTACTTTAAATTAACGCTTAACGGATGTAGACTGTCTTCCAGTTAACCAATAAGTCAATGCACCTGCTACTACAAAGGATACTGCCAATCCTATGCAAGCATGCAGTACATTCAATGAGCCTTCTTCTATGAACAATGGAATTTCAAACAAACTGCCGAAACCACCGCTAATTACAGAAATACTAACAGACGTAAGTCCCATGTATAATCCACCTATACCCCCACCTAGTAGTGCTGAGTAAAAGGCAATCCTCTTGCTCATATTCACTGCGTAGATTGCAGGCTCAGGTACGCCTAGAAGTGCTACAACGGAGGACCATACGGCTGTTCTTTTCGTTTCGCCCCTTCTGCTTCGAAGGGCAACTGCCAGCGCTGCACCCGCATGTCCAAACATCGCAACAAACATCGTAGGAAGTACAATAGAGTAGCCCGCAGACGTAATTTCATAAACGATAATTGGAAATAGACAGTATTGCAATCCAGCAATCATCAACAGGGAGAAAAATGCAGCAATTAACATAACCGCTAGTACGGGCGCACTTTCCACAAGTGAGCTAATCCACTCTCCAGCATAATCATCCACGAATGTTCCAACGATACTTAGAATAAGTAAGATGACTGGCAAGAGGATCACCAAACTCATGAATGCAGCGGCAATTCCTTGGAATGCTCTAGGTACTCTTCTATTGATACTTCTTTCCAGATATGCTGCTGCGCATACGGCTAGAATAACCCATGGAACGGAAGAATAGAGAGTTGGCTGTGAGATAATCTCTACGCCAAACAAACGAGCTGTTTTCTCACCGTTTAACCACATGGCAACCTCAGGGTAGAACATGAATCCTCCAATTGTAGCAGCCACATACATATTGCTTCTCAATCGGTAAGCCGTGCTAACGGCGATTAGCACAGGTAGTAGATATACCGGGGTATTTGCGATCATACTCAGCAAGTTGATTATAGGCTCATCCATCAACATCGAATCATCAGATATGAGTTGATTCAGTAGTAGAATGATGCCCAATATGACCTTAATAAGGCCCGCCCCAAGAATCACGGGCAGTAATGGTCTAAATACATCGGATATAAAGTGCAAAACTGAAAAGGATCTCTTTGCCTCAAGCTTGGTTTCTTGCTCTCCATCCTCAATCTTATGTACAAAATAGCTGCCCGTAAGGGTGTTGAATACATCTAATGCTACACTTTCTGATTCTAGTTCGATCCGGCATCGTTCACCTTCAAGGTAAATATTGGCTGTAAACTGCTGCGCAGAGAGAATGGAGAAATCCGCCTGAGTCCGATCCTTCAGCACCAATGTGATTGCCGTCAGTTCATGCTCTACACCTCTAATATTGTCCTCCCCTCCTGCAATTTGCACAATGTCTGACATGAGTTGCCTGTGATTCATGAATATACCTTCTCCTCTTACAACGGTAAACCGAGTTATTTAAGTCCTCTATCTATATATCCATTTCCACAAATAAATCACAATAGGATAAATAAACCAATTATAATTGCATATCTGAGTATGTACACTAGGTGAAATGAACCACCAGAAATACAAAATAAAGCAAAGAACCTACCGTACTGGTAGGCTCTTTACTTCAAAATATATAAGTATGATTAAGACAATGCCAGCATTGCATTCATGTCTTCTTCAGCAGTTGTAATGAGTTTCAGACCAAACATCTCTACCAACACTTCCAATACTCCCGATGAAATGAACTCTGGCGGCTTAGGCCCAATGCGAATATCTTGAATGCCTAAGCTGAACAAGCCTAGCAAGATCGCGACAGCCTTCTGTTCGAACCATGACAGCACAATGCTGACAGGCAATTCATTTACGCTGCAACCGAAGGCATCAGCTAAAGCCATAGCGATTTTTACAGTAGAACCGGAGTTGTTGCATTGCCCCAGATCGATATAGCGCGGAATACCTGTATCGCCTACAGTTCCATAATCCACATCATTGAAGCGGAATTTACCGCAGGAAGTAGTCAGAATTACCGTATCATTCGGGAGAGATGTTGCCAACTCCCGGTAATAGTTGCCGCCTTTACCCGGTGCGTCACAGCCAGCGATGACGAAGAATCGGCGGATATGTCCATCTTTGACCGCTTGGATAATCTCAGGAGCCAGCCCAATGACTGTTTCATGGTGATACCCCGTAGTTAAAACCTGTTCCGATTGTACGTTAGCTACAGGCAATGACAATGCTCGCTCAATTAAGCGTGAGAAATCATCGTTCTCTACCTTCTCAACGCCCTCTAATCCAGCAACTTCGTACGAGAAGAAGCGATCCGCATACGTTCCTTTGATCGGCATTACACAGTTCGTCGTTGCTAGAATAGCCCCTGGGAACTGTTCGAACAGTCTGCGCTGATCATACCAAGCCTTACCGATATTTCCTTTCAAATGTGCATACTTCTTGAGTGCAGGATAACCGTGTGCAGGTAACATTTCTGAATGTGTATAAATGTTGATGCCTTTACCTTCGGTCTGCCGCAGCAGTTCCTCCAGAGCATACAGATTATGTCCTGTCACTACGATACAATGTCCTTCGATCTGATTCTGACTTACCGTGATCGGCTGTGGAATTCCGAAGCGTTCTGTATGCGCCCGATCCAGCACATCCATGATGCGTATCGCTGCATTCCCCACTTGCATCGCCATATCAATATGCTCTTGGACATTAAAATTAGAATTCGTTAGCGTCATGTATAGAGCTTCATGCGTAATCCGATCTACTTCAGGATCGGTATATCCCAACTGCCGTGCATGCGTGGCATAAGCGGCAATTCCTTTTAAAGCAAAGATCATCGTATCCTGCAAACTGGCTACTGTTTCATTTTTTCCACATACCCCAACGACGGTACAACCCCCACTAGGCGTCTGTTCGCACTGATAACAAAACATATATCGTTCCCTCCAAACTTGGTAACAACTCGTTATTAACAAGCCTAGCAGAGACTTCAAGGTGCAAGTGTGATTAAAAACACAGTTCTATAATCTTCCAACTTCTGTAACTTTTAATGGAATAACATTGCTAAATAAGTGCAACCCCATGCATTTAGAATGCGTAATGCTAACCAAGCGAATGAGATTGAATCCCATCGGAAATTATACGTTAAGGCAGGCTTTAAAAAAATCTAAACGCGTTTCGTTTTTCTAGCCACGTCATGTTCTACAAAGTGTTCTACAAATATCTGAAATTGGGATGGGATTCACTGATTCTATTCATTCTACAGGGTTATATAAACAGAGAAATCCATACGCAAGGAGCTGGTCCATTGGAACATTATAGACACAGTACAGAGGAGACACTTAATGAGGTACAGAGTTCACTGAACGGACTCACGACCTCTGAAGCAACCCAAAGACTCGAAAACGTTGGATACAATGAGATAAAAGGAAAAGACGCCACACCTGTGTGGAAGCTGTTTATTGAGAATTTTAAAGATCCCATGGTTATTGTCCTGCTCATCGCTGCTGCGGTACAGATTGTGCTCGGGCATCTGATTGAATCACTCATTATATTTCTGGTCATCCTGCTGAATGCCGTTATTAGTGTCGTGCAGACGAAGAAGGCAGAGAGCTCTCTTGATGCCTTACGGCAAATGTCAGCACCAGAAGCCAAGGTCATTCGTGATGGTCAGAAAAGGACAATTCAAGCTAGAGAGCTAGTCCCGGGTGATATCGTTCTGCTTGATGCTGGGGATTATGTACCCGCAGATGGTCGCATTTTGGAATCGGGAAGTCTGAAAATCAATGAAGGCATGCTAACAGGTGAATCCGAAGCTGCGGAGAAACATGCCGATGCTATCGCAGAAGAGGCGCCCATTGGAGACCGGCGTAATATGGCATTCAGTGGATCACTCGTCGTGTATGGTCGAGGAACCTTTGTCGTAACAGGTACCGCACTTCAAACGGAAATCGGCAAAATCGCTGAACTCATCCAGAATGCTGAAGCTAAGGAAACACCATTGCAGCGTAAATTAGAGGCTTTTAGCAAAAAACTAGGCTTCTTCATTCTTGGCCTATCCATTCTGATCTTTGCCATTGAAGCAGGACGGGTCTGGTTAACGGAAGGTACGGAGAACATTGGCCCATCCATTATCAATGCCCTAATGTTTGCTGTTGCGGTAGCTGTTGCAGCGATCCCTGAAGCGTTATCCTCCATCGTAACAATCGTTCTATCGCTCGGAACAAATAAAATGGCTAAACAACATGCCATCATCCGTCGTCTGCCTGCGGTAGAAGCACTTGGGTCAGCTAGCATCATCTGCACAGACAAGACAGGAACCCTCACCCAAAATAAAATGACAGTCGTGGATTATTATATTCCGCACGGTACGAAAGAAGAGTTCCCGGATGACCCAAAAGAGTGGTCTGAAGAGGAGCGTCGTTTATTACATATTGCCGTGCTCTGCAATGACTCTAACATTAATCAGGAAGGGAAGGAACTCGGTGATCCGACAGAGGTTGCGCTCATTGCTTTTAGTAACCGAGTAAACAAGGACTACAACGAAATTCGTGATCAGTTTCCACGTGAAGCCGAGCTTCCTTTCGATTCAGATCGTAAATTGATGAGCACCGTGCATACGTTTGAAGGACAGACTGCTCTATTGACCAAAGGTGGCCCTGATGTTCTGTTCAGCCGCTGTACTCATGTGTTTATTCATGGCGAAGTTCAGCCGTTGACACCAGAGATTCGTACACAATTTGAAGAGAAAAACGAAGCCTTTTCCAAACGTGCATTCCGGGTTTTGGCATATGCCTACAAGAGGTTTGATGATAAAAAGCAAGTTACTACTGAGGATGAACATGATCTGATCCTTGTCGGTCTAACGGCTATGATTGACCCGCCCCGTGAAGCGGTATATAGCTCTATCGAAGAGTCCAAAAAGGCGGGTATCCGTACGATTATGATTACGGGTGACCATAAAACAACCGCTCAAGCCATCGGTATCGATATCGGGCTTGCTAAGCCAGATGATATAGCTATTACAGGCAGCGAACTAGACAAAATGTCCGATGAGGAGCTAGATCAAAAGTTAGAGCAAATTTCGGTATATGCGAGGGTATCGCCGGAAAACAAAATTCGCATTGTACGTGCATGGCAGCGTAAAGGCAAAATTGCTGCAATGACCGGAGACGGGGTCAACGATGCCCCTGCCTTGAAGCAGGCCGATATCGGTGTTGCGATGGGAAGCGGAACCGATGTGGCCAAAGACGCCGCAGCCATGATTTTGACGGATGATAATTTTGTATCCATCGTGAATGCGGTGAGTGTGGGACGGATGGTATTTGATAATATCAAAAAAGCGATTGCGTACCTGTTTGCTGGTAACCTAGGTGCCATTATCGCGATCCTGTTTGCACTGGTGGTCGGTTGGGTCAATCCATTCACTGCTCTGCAACTGCTCTTCATCAACCTGGTCAATGACTCTCTACCTGCCATTGCGTTAGGCACCGAAAAAGCCGAACCTGATGTGATGCGACGGAAACCACGCGATATCAATGAAGGTATCTTTGCCGGTGGAACACTACAGGCTGTTATTACACGTGGGATTCTGATCGGGGTTGCCGTCATTATATCCCAGTATATTGGGCTGGGTATCTCTGAGGAGATCAGTGTGGCGATGGCCTTTACAACACTGATTCTAGCACGTAGTTTACAGACGTTTGCGGCACGTTCTAATACGCAGACTATTTTTCAAGTAGGTTTCACAACGAACAAATGGGTACTTGGCTCCATCTTTGTGTGCCTATGTCTGTATGGAATCACGTTGATTCCAGGTGTGCGCGGCATCTTCGCTATCCCAGATGCGTTTGGCTGGTATGAATTCCTCATTGCCGGCGGGCTTGCTCTTGCCGCAGTCATTCTAATGGATCTATTCAAATGGATTCGTAATCGAGGTAAAGCTACAAGCGTCGCTTAACCGAACACAGGCTCCCTTCCGTCGAAGGGAGCCTGTCATTTTTATACAATACAATATTTAGCCCGCTATCTGTCTACGAATTTACTCAATTAGATTAAGTTCATACGAACGCGTATGACATTATTGCCATATTCAATACACTAACGTAAAATGTTACAACGAACGCATATGACTGCATGAATGTACAAGCAACTTATCGTTCCATATTGAACATATAGACAGGAAGGATTACATGAAAGATCATATTGTCATGCCACTGTGGACATGCTGCCTATTCATTGTGGTGATGAATACCACGATGTTTAACGTATCACTACCTATCATTATTCATGATCTGCAAATTACGTCTGACTTAGGTTCCTGGGTCATTTCCAGCTACTCCATCGGATACGCTTTATCTACGGTAATCTACAGCCGATTGTCGGATCGGATTCCGGTACGTAAGCTGTTAACCATTGGGCTGCTCATTCTAGGGCTGTCTTCCTTACTCGGTCTATTTGCTCATAGCTTCGCCGTGTTATTGCTCACTCGGATTCTGCAATCTGCTGGAGCAGGAGTTATGGCCGGCTTAGGACTCGTCATCGCAAGTCGTTACATTCCACTGGAGCGAAGA
The DNA here is from genome assembly GCF_036884255.1 of Paenibacillus tundrae. Taxonomy (NCBI): domain Bacteria; kingdom Bacillati; phylum Bacillota; class Bacilli; order Caryophanales; family Paenibacillaceae; genus Paenibacillus; species Paenibacillus tundrae. The sequence continues at coordinate 4,760,869 of NZ_CP145605.1, forward strand.
GGAGCTGCCATTGCTCTAATCTCCTCCGGTAGTGCTATGGCCTTTGGTCTTGGCCCAATCGTCGGTGGATTAATCAGTGAATATTGGGGCTGGAACGGGCTCTTTGCGATTACCGTTCTCGTGTTAATTGCGCTACCCGTACTGCTCTATTTCCTGCCAAATGAAACGACCAAGACGGATCAGCCTTTTGATACAACGGGTGCCATTCTCACGACACTGAACGCAGTAACATTGTTGGTCGCGATCACTCAGCAGTCGCTCTTATGGTTTACGGTAGGCATCCTGTCTCTTGTGGTGCACATTCTATATATTCGCAGAGCGAAGCTGTCGTTTATTAATCCACAGGTTTTTAAGGCTCCAGGCTACACACGATTAGTCATGATTGGCTTTTGTGTGTTGGTGGTTAACTTAGGCAATCTGTTCCTCATGCCCCTTGTGCTCGCTGACCTGTTCGCACGTTCTTCCCTGGCAATCGGTCTGCTTATCGCGCCTGGAGCGATTGTCGCTGCATTTATGGCTAGATATATAGGACGCTGGATTGATCAATACGGAAATATGCGCTTTCTGATCATCGGACATGTATTGCTTGCCGCTGTGCTTACGTTATTTATGCTTGGATTGCATCAATCGGCATTTGTTATTACAGCAGGTTATTTATTTTTCTCTCCTGCAATTTCGGCGTCCATGTCATCACTCAATAACGAAGCATCACGTATCCTGCCCAAATCGCAGATTGGTTCAGGCATGGGTCTGTTACAGCTTGTTCAGTTCTTCGGCGGCTCGGTATCTGTTGCAGCTTGTGGTTTGTTGCTCCATAAAATTCCACACGTTACAGTTGAACAGGCTTACCATTATGTCTATGGATGTCTGTTGATCGTTGCTGTTGTTTCGCTGGTGCTTGTAATCTTCCACCATCGGGCATCCCGCCCCACATCTCCTGCATTTCTGTCGAACAACTCCTAGGGTAAACAACAGGAAACCTCTTTAGAGAGCTTGATCTACCTTCAGCTTTGCCAGAAACGACGCAAAGCTGTCGGCAATCTCTCTCACATTTCCCTCCATTAACCGCTGAGCTTCCTCCGGTGTATCTGTCTCACTCTCGGCATCTTCCCACACGATAGCTTCTTCATGCTCCATAATTAAAATAGCCGGGCTCGCTGAATGTTTACGATAATCCAGTAAATAGTTATTGCCACTACTGACACTCCATGCGATTGGGATAATACGCTTCGGATCAGGATTCACCTCGTCTACCATCTGAATGTTATTCGTGATGAACTGGTCATCCAATACAGAGAAGCGAATCTGCCAATCTAATACCTCTCCGCTATCCAACAGATTGAAGGAACTACCGCTGTTCGTCTGCTGAAAATCCAAATATTCCTGTGGGAATACAACGCCGTAATGATTCTGTATATTAGTAATGTCAGCTATATTCATATCTCTCCACACCTTTCAGCATCGCATTTGCTAGCCTTGCATGGATTATCTTTCACCCCGCGCTATTTTCCAGGCTTCCGTGATCGCAACGGGTGTTTTTTGACTTGTCTGACCTCCACCTTCCTTGGTCCAAAGGGGTGGATAATAAGCAAACACCTGTCCTTGCTGTAGCTGGCTCATATCGTTCTGCCAATCCTGCCAGCGAAATGTCTGATAGAACTGCTCCAGATCTCCATGCGCTAACCAGTTCATAAATTCAGAGTACGTAAGTTCCGTCGATTCCCATTCCAACGTATCTGGTGCGAAATAGTATATGTGACCGCTTCCTTCGAATTTCCCGGCATCCATTGCAAAGAATCCGCCAGCGACATCATATGCAACGACCAGCATCCCTTCGAGTGCCTCTAGAGCGGGGCGATCTGAGAGCCCATTCCAACTTGTCAGACTTCCCACGATCTGTTCGGTCTCAGCGCCAAGCAAGGTAATCCAGCCATGATCCACCAGAATACCTCCTGTTTCATAGGCTATGGCACCAAGATAAGATCTTGTGCTCACTTGGAGACCATAGATCGCCTCTTCGCCCTTACTCCGTTGTACTGGAATAACGGTATACGTATTGCTGCCTTCCTCCAATAGCTGCTTGAGTTCAGGCCATGCATCGTTCTCCAGATCCAGTAGTTCATGTACCGATAATTTCTGCATCGTGATACTCCTCCTTAATACGTTCAATTTTTTTGATGCAACCATATACCTTTTCATTCGTTTCTTGTTTGTTCATTGATCTATTTCAATTTAATTTAAATTTCAATTTCTACCACCGTGTACTCTCAACACTTCACCACATTCACAATCTAAATGCACACATAAGTCCATTTCCTCCCAGCTACCATCCATCCAATTATCCGGAGTAATCTCATGGGGATAGAACCATACGGAATAATAGGGCTTGCCATACTCCCTTGTATCCTTCTCTAGAGATAACTGAATGTGATAACGCGTAATATCTACATTCCAATGTCTCGTCAGATCCGACGCTCTTACGGCATCAATGGCCCGAACTAGATACGAGGTATACTGTTTATCGACCTTCAAAATTTCATTCATGCTGGAACATGCCCCTTCTCTTCCGAATTCGAGATTCAATTACCTGTGCACGTCATTTTCGTCTCTTTATAAATAAAACAACAAGAGCCCGCGATTAACCCACAGGCTCTTATTATCAACAACCATTTATAAATGATCTGCATGGGTAACGCGGTTTCGACCTGCTGTTTTGGAAGCATAGAGTGCCTGATCTGCCCGCTGGAATACAGAGGTGTCTGTATCCCCTTGTACCGCTGTAGCAGCACCGATACTTACAGTAATGTTATATTGACCCCAGTCGGATGAAGCAACTTCAGAACGATATTGCTCTGCAGCCTCCATGGCTTGGTCATGATCACAATCTGCTAGGATGATAACAAATTCTTCCCCGCCATATCTTGCGACCACATCACTACTGCGTGACATGGATTGCAACAACCCAGCCAGATTTCCCAGTACCAGGTCACCGATTGGATGCCCATAGGTATCGTTTATACTTTTGAAATGATCAATATCGATCACTAACAGAGAGAAATGGCGTTGCTGTTGCTCTAACAGAATCAAGCTTGCCAGCAAGCTATTCTGGAAGAACCTCCGATTTTTGAGACCCGTTAATGGATCTGTGGATGCCATCGCTTCTAATTGGTCATTTACTTTAAGTAGTGCTTGTTGCTTTACCTCGTATTCCTCGTGTAAACGTTCAAGCTCTTTGTTGGCTTCTTGTGTCGCCTGGTATAATTCCTGCAGCTTGGTTTTGGTCTGCAAAATATCCTTCTCATGCTCAATCCGTTTGCGCATGACAACGACAACACAGTCCACCACGCTCTCTCCATCACGCGTCTGCCGAACACCGTTCAGGAGAACCGGAACATCTTGCTGGTCACTGGTGCGAAAAGAAAAATACATTTCATCCACATGCCCGTAGAGCTGAATATAAGGATAGAAATACGTATGAAAAAACAATTTGTTCGTTACCGACATAGTCGACTCAATATGTCTCCCCAGCAATTCGCTACGCTCTACCTTAAGCATATTTAGCAATGTCTGGTTTACTGATCGCACAATACCTGAATCCGAGATAGAGAAGTATCCGCAAGGAGCCTGGTCTAGTTGGATATCCATGTAACAACTGCCTTTCGTTCATATTAAACGCTTGCCAAGTAGTCTTTGATCAAACGACTCGTTTCCTCAGGTTGACTTAGATGAGGATAGTGCCCCTTCGCCGTCATCTGTTGTAATCGGCTGTTCTTCAGATGAGCGTGCAGATAATCTCCAACCTCAACTGGAGCTATACTATCATCCGAGCATTGGAGAATTAGAGATGGAACCGAGGCTTGTTCCAGATTGACACGGCAATCCGAGAAAAAGGTCACTTCAGCAAATTGTCGTGCAATATGCGGATCTCTGGAGCAGAAGCTTTTTTCCAGTTCTTCTGTTAGCTCTTTCCGATCCGGATTCTGCATCACAATTGGTGCGAGATAACTAGCCCAGCCGATAAAATTCAACTGCATCATTTCAAGTAACTCATCAATGTCCCGTTTGTCAAATCCACCGTAATAATTCGGAAGATCATTCACATAACGCGGGGAAGGCCCCAGCATAACCATTCGTTCAAAGTATTTCGTTTCATGAATGGAAGCAAGCATACCAATCATGCTGCTAACAGAATGCCCTACAAAAATACTATCTCGTATATCTAGCGTTTCCATAATCTCCAATACATCCTGCGCATAGCCATGAAGATTATTATATTTTCCAGCATCATAATAATTAATTTGAGATTGCCCTGAGCCTACATAATCGAACAATACCACACGGTAGTTATCCACAAAACTAGGCACGATGTAACGCCACATATCCTGATCACATCCAAAGCCGTGGGCAAATACAATCGTTTGACTTCCTGTACCAAGTACCTTCACATTGTTGCGTTCGAGGACGTCAACATTCATCAAAATCACCTCTCTGAGGTAGTAGTCTACACCTTGATTTTATTCCATTATTATATCGGAAAATGTTGGAATATGGCTAAAAAATATTAATTTTTCATGTGTAAAATATTCAAATGATAGAAAACACATGTCAACTCACCCTTTAAAAACTGACCGTCGTCAGATAAAATCATCCCAACATGCTTCATCGCATAGAACATCATACGGAGGAAGATTATGAGTACATTAACAGCAGGAACAGCCACACAAAAGTTATGGGGAAGATCGTTTATTTTCATTATGCTAGCCAATGCATTGTTATTTATGGCCTTTGAAATGCTTCTCCCCACCTTGCCCCTATTCGTTTCAACCCTTGGGGGAGAAGCATCACAGATTGGACTCGTGACAGGGATTTTCATGTTCTCTGCAATTCTAGTTCGCCCCTTTACCGCTGTGCTTGCCACATGGATGGATAAGAAATATTGGTTAATTATCGGTATCGCCATCTGTGCACTAATGACAGGAGCATACTACCTATCGTCAGGTATAGGCATGATTCTTGTATTTCGAGTGATCCACGGCTTCGGTTTTGGCTTAGCAACAACTTATTTCGCAACGATTGCAACCGAAAATATCCCCAAAACACGTCGCGGTGAGGGGATGGGATACTTTGGCGTCGGCGAGACCGTAGCGGTATCCATTGGTCCTCTTATCGGTACGACGCTACTGCTGCAATCCAGCTATCAAAGCCTGTTCATGGGTGGCATGTGTATCTTATTGCTTGCACTACTCATGGCTGTATTTGTATCGCGCAAACCTAAACAGGCATTTGAAACTGAAGCTCAGACTGCACCTCCGGCTACAGTGAAATTGATTGAGAAAAAGGTTCTTTTCCCTTCCCTTCTCATTATGCTGGTTGGTATTGCCGCTGGCGCAATTATGTCCTTTGTTGCCCTGTTTGCTAACGAGAGGGGCTTTACCAATATTGCATGGTTTTTCTTTATCGTAGCGATCGCGAGCTTTGTTGTTCGGCTGTTCTCTGGTAAAATGTTTGACCAGCTCGGACCTGGTTCTGTATTGTTGCCTGCTGCCGGATTTGCTATCGCTGGACTATTGATTCTGATCGTCGCCCAAAACGAAATTCAATTCCTCATCGCCGCTGCGTTATATGGTTTCGGCTTTGGGGCGATATTCCCGGCAATTCAGACTTGGTGTGTTAATCTTGTGGAAGAACATGAGCATGAAAATGCGATGGCCTCTTTCTTTAATTTCTTCGACCTAGGTATTGGCGGGGGTTCACTAGTATTAGGGGTCGTTGCCTCTGCATTTTCTTATACAATGGTGTATGCTATATCCATAGGCATTTTTGTGGTGTATATTTTGCTGTATCTGATCTACAGCTCTAAACAAAAGAGCATCAAGAACCGTCCATTGGAGGTACACATTGAGTAAACAACGTATTAAAGAAATTGCGATTCAGCACTTTAACCGTTATGGGTATGAAGGAACCAAAATGGCTCAGATTGCAGAGGAGGCTGGCATTCGTAAGCAGTCACTTGCGTACCATTATGCAACGAAGAAAGCGTTGCTGCTGGAGATCTATGAAGAGGTCGTGCAGGAGGAGCAGCAATTTGTGCGTCAATTTTTTAGCGAATCAAGCACACTTCCGTTAGAGCAACAGCTGCATTCTTTTTTGTTAGAGCACAAAAACCGCTTTTTGACCCATCCCAATGTAGCTTTTATGTACATTCTCTCCTTTATCACGCCACTGGAGGTTCACGATTTTGTATTAGCTCAGTATCGAACCTATCTTGGCACGCTGAAGGAAGAATTGTCGGCTACCTTTGCCACCGTGCAGGACACAGATATTCGTCTAAGTCCAGAAGAAGCAACGGTTGCCTTCGTTACCCTAATGGATGGACTTGACGTTCAGCTCGTGTATGAGACACGTCAGTCGTATGAGCAGGCACTCGCTATCGCTTGGAATGTATTTTGGTCAGGCATACAGCGCAAGTAGCAGTTCGTGTTCATTAGAACAGTTGAATTTCGTAGTATATTTAAAAGCATTTCTTAAAAAAAAGCCCTGATCATTAAGATCAGGGCTTGCTTCTTCATCTGGACGAATTCATCTGCATAAATAAGGTTCAATCCATTCGAATGGTTTATTGCACTGTTACAATGACACGTTGGTAATGCTTCAAGTTATGCTCACCGTCATCTTGTACCTCTGCGATGATGTGAAGAGTGTCACCAGATTTGGCATCCTCAGGCACCTTGAACGTTACCGCATCTGTATCCTTCCCTTGCAGTTCAAGCTCATCGAGCTTCTCATCCTTGGCCAATGGGCGCTGTAATCCAAGCTGTAGATCTCCAGCCATCTCTGGTGTTGCCTTGCCTTCCTGCTCCTCGGATTCCTGATAGGTGTCAGCTTCGAAATATCTCCACCATGTATATGTCAGCTGATCGCCATCCGGGTCTTGTCCTACAGCGTGTAGCGTTAATTCTTCGCCTGGCGCAGCAGTCAGATCCAATCCTTCCTTAATGGTGAGCGTTGGGTTATGATTGGCATCCTCATATCGATCTGTTACACCCCAGTCTGCACGGGCTGCAAAATCATTCTGAATGTCATCAAACCATCTCATGAGAGAATATTCGGCTTCATACCGTTTGGAGTACGGATCGTAGTCCAATACATTATTGCGGTAAAGCTTATCGTTAACGACGCCAAAGCGTCCACCCCAGCCACCATACGATGGATCTTCCATACTGCGAAGACCGTTATCAATTAAATAGAAGAAAGATGGGGAATCTCCTTCGGAAATAAAATCATATTGATCATATTGCGGATTGTTCTTGAGGTATTCAGCGCTACCGCGTTGCTCCTCTGCTAATTCGCCTTCAATCATTTTGCCGTCACCCATCGTAGCGTACATATCCATCAGCTTGCCATGTCCGTTGAGAAGGTTCTTGCTCATCCAATCCCCGCGCAGCTTGCTGTTTACTTCTTCGGCATGCATCTTCCATGCATAGGCAAAATGCCAGAAGTTCGACTGATCGTTCAAAATACGAATATCCGGCCAGTTCTTCGCAATATATTCGTTGTAGCTGTCATCCTGGTCCAGGATGATATAGAGCAGCAACTTGTCACTGACCTTTTTCTGAATATTAGCCCAATCAGCAGTATCCTTATATTGTTCTTCAATGGATTTCAGTGCCCGAGCAGTTGTGTTCATTCCTCCCCAGGTCTGTACAACTAAATCCCTTGAGTCGTCATCGAGAAACAGTGTTTTTAGAAATTCTGAACCTTCTGTTTCCTTCTCCATCTCACCTTTATCAGAGATATTGCCAATTTTGGTCATCGCCCGAATCTCCTCAGGTTTAGGATAACCATCTGCATGTGTGCTCAAGTTAGGATATATCTCCTCGTAAGCATCCAGCATATCATAGAGCCACTGGGTTCCAGTCCAGCGGAAGGGTTCAATACCTGCCTCCTTATCACCAGCATAGTGATAAACTGAGCTTGTTAGCACGATCCCGGCTAGATCCATCTCATTGGCATAATAGAGATAACGAATGACAGAGTTCATATCATCCACTTCTCCATCCGTCGTAATCACCGTTCTTGCCTTCTGTTTCTCGTTGTCCGTTACCTGCTCAGGTTGGTTACCTTCCTGCTCTGTTGCTTGATTCCCTTGATTATCCGATGCTTGTGGCGTTGTAGATGTACAACCACTCATAATGAGCATGCAAGCCAAGAGTGCAGCCAGCATGCTAAATCCCGTTTTCTTGTTCATGCTTACTCTCCCTTCCCGTACTCGTGGTGATGTGTGTTCGGATTATCCTGTTCGATCTCTGTGCTTAATATGAGCCATATAAAGCAAAAAAACCCAAACATCAACATGGGTAGGGCAGTGCCTACACATATCGATATTTAGGTTTTGCCTGCGAAAGCAGTAACAATCCTTTAACTGAGTGGAATTATAGCATGATTACGCTTACTTGTAAACGCATTCAGTATGAAACAGGTCATATAGACCTAGATTCGTCCTTATCTTTTCTACGCTATCCTACCCTTGGTCTAAGCCATTCTACCTCGAATCCCAGTTGCTCCAGTTCTTTAAAATCCCGATTCGAAAATAAATGCCACCTTCCTATATTTTCATGTAAACTAAACCTTAGCTACAGAACACCAATGAATGAAGGAAACACACGTCGAGCACAAGTAAAAGTAGTGCCGTCCATCGTCTGATTAGGAGGATTAGAAGACTATGAAGGAACTAAATACAGCGTTAATCCGTTTTATCGAGCAACAGAATGTATACAATGAAGCCTATGGACTATTCAAAGACCATGATATACGCCCTCTCGCCAACCCGCAATCACCTGTTATCGATGAGCGAATTCCGCTCTCGCCCGAATTGATGTACTTTTACTCCAACTATGAGATGGTGGATGCTAAGGCTGAGGGCACTCTTAAAATGAAAAACGCTGCTGTAGAGATTGGTGACGCTGCCCTCCTGTTTTTTGTTGCACCTGAGCATCTCTATCGTCAGCAGTTAGGTTACCGCTGGATTGGTATGGAAGAGCCTTATCAGCAATCGCCAGACTGGAAGCCACAGCATGTGGTTATTGCCAACCTGAATGATGATCCTCTTATTGTGGATACACAAGTACCACAATCGCCTGTGTATGCGGCATTTGCAGGTGGAGAGCCTCAGCCAATCGCGAGGTCATTGGCGGACTTTTTCCATGCATTTTCCATTCTCATTGAAGCTGCGCGAGTTTACGAAGGAGAAGTCAAGGACGAGGAAACGTATGAGACCAAACCTGAATACCTGGAACATGTCCTACCTCTATTGCGCGAAGTGCTCGAAGAAGAAGACTACGTCACTCATTTAATCGCTTATCTATCGTTACAAGAATAGTTGAATCATTATAGAAATGGAGATATGGATATGATCTATGTTGCGTTGCTGCGAGGTATCAATGTTGGTGGAAATAATAAAATTAACATGAAGCAGCTCAAGGAAACATTTGAGCAGGCTGGTATGCAACAGGTTGTGACCTATATCAACTCAGGCAACATTATCTTTGCTTATGAGCCAGAGCCGGAGAATGCCAGTACAGAGCTAGCACACATTCTGCAGGAAGCTATTGCGACGGACTTTGGCTTGCAGATCCGAGTTGTGGTGCGAAATATCCATGAAATGCAGACCGTTATTACTGCACTGCCGGAGAAATGGAGCAATGACGATCAAGCGAAGAGTGATGTTATGTTCCTCTGGGATGAGATCAATGACGTGTCTATTCTGGACAAGCTGCCCCTCAAATCTGGCATTGGCACGTTAATCTATGTTTCAGGTGCCTTACTGTACAGCGTAAGTCGCGAGGATGCCACCAAAAGTGGAATGAATAAGCTGGCAGGATCGTCTGTCTACAAACAAATGACCGTTCGCAACGTCAATACGACTCGCCAGATTTATACCTTGATGCTGGCTACAAGCGAAAAGTCTTAATCCTATTAACATTAGTAACTTTTCAACGATGCTACATATTGAAATTGTTAAAGACAACAAAAAAGGACAAGAGATTAACCCTCTTGTCCCTTTTGCTACATTTTATAGTTCAGTCGCACACACTTAAAATCGTTTTATTCCCAGAAGAAACGGCCTGCGAATACTTTTTCCGTCAGCAGCTTGTATGTCTCTTCGGGCAATTCTTTTTTCATTTTCGCCATAACTGCTTCTTTGCCTTGATAGTACTGTGAAGACATGCCAATCTCGGCCTTGGTATTGCTTGCATCTAGACGCATAATTGGTGTCGCTGCATCCTTCGTCCAAGGTGTCCATTCTGCGAGATTCGCAGATCCGCCATCCCCAGGGTGCCCTGTATACAAGAACTGTTTCAGATATGCCGCCATAGCTGTGGACAGCTGGTCACGACCTGGTTGGTTCACCTCACTGAAGTATCCTTCTGGGAAGTACGCAGCTATACCAGCTGCATGCCCTGTATAGAAGTCCATATCTGCACCGTGAGGAGCACCAAGCAATGTCTGCAAACGTTCCGAAATTACACCAGGCTGTGTGCCCCATGCAAACCGATATGCATAAACGGAAGGCTGGCCTGCAACATTTGTCAGTTGCTCGGCTACCCGCTCTGCGTTAAAGCCGGCATACGCTTCACTACCGTATTGAATAGCCGCAGCATATTGTTCCGCTTTGGTTGCATCTGTGAACAATGTTCCATCGTTAATGGATGGGGAGAAGTTCGGATCACCGAAGGCAAATGCCGCGAATTCGGTATCCAGACTACCCAGTAATACTGGAACTTTAGTGTAGTTGCCTTGCTCCAGAGCTGAGAAGCCCTCTTTTGGAATGACTGCGCCATCACGGAACAGGTGCGGGAATGGCTCCATTCGGATTGCCGTGCCACCAAACACCTTAACCAGCTTGTCCGCAGGCAATTCACGTAGATACGTAGCTAGCTGTTCCTTAGACTGCTTCGCAATCCACGCTTTTGCTTCCTCAGGGGTAGTTGCTTTGCCTTCCTCAACTAGCAATTTCTCCAGAGCACTTTCCGACTTTTGCTCACCTTCTTCTGGCGATGAAGTCGTTAATCCACCACTGAATGCAACGGCTTTTTGGAATAGTCCTTTTCCGAGTGGTGAGATGAGCGTAGCCAGCACGTCCCTCGCTCCTGCAGACTGACCTGCCAGCGTTACGTTATCCGTGTCACCACCGAAGCCTTCAATATTATCCTGTACCCACTCCAATGCACGGAGCCCATCAAGTAGTCCATAGTTGCCAGAATCATCCAGAGCATTACCTGTCTCCAACGCTTCATTCTTGAAGAAACCAAGCGCACCTAAACGATAGTTCACCGAAATAATAATGCTGTTTGTATTGCGTGCAAGTTGTTCACCTTGGAAGTCCTTGCCTGATCCAGTCATGTTCCCGCCGCCGTGCAGGAATACCATTACCGGAAGTTTGGAACTCGTTGTATCGGGTCTCCAAATATTCAAATAGAGTGAATCTTCACTGCCTACCGTATTTTGCCCAGACAGTTGCAAGCTGTTGGCAGCGAATTCCTTCGCTTCACGTGTCCCCGTCCATGCCTTCGGTTCGACTGGCGCTTTCCAGCGCAGCTCTCCTACAGGTGGTGCTGCATAAGGTACACCCAGCCAGCCAAGTGTTCCGTACTGCTCATAACTCTTGCCATCAATGGAGCCATATTTCGTCTGTTGAAGTGTTTGTGGCGTAAAACCTTGATCCTGCTGGTGCTTCAGCCAGCGCTGTTCAAGTGTGCCGCTCCCATCTTTGAGTTGCACTTGCAAGGCCTGCGCTGTTGCCTCAGCCATTTGGCGATTCGAGAGTGGACCCTTGCCACCTTGGAGTGCATTGATTCCTTTCGATGCCGCAAAGGATACTGCCTCACCTTCCTTATAATCTGTGCCAGCTTCATAACCGAGTGTCTTTAATAACAGTGTTGCATAGTCTTCAGACGTAAGTGTCGCATTGGGTTTAAATACGTTCGCTCCGTCAGCGATCCCCAGATAAGGGTGCTGCTTAAGATACCCAACAACAGGCTGTAGGAATTTCCCAGCTGATGCCGCATCTTCATACGTATCTGTGCCGGTATAGGCAAGTGCCTCTTTTTCCAATCCAGTCAAACGCAAGTACAGAACAGCAGCCTGAATACGTGTTGCTTTTTTGTTCAGATACGCTGCGCTAACCCCTTGACCATTGCCTTTAATTAATTGGGATGAGATCAGCTTATCGATCGCTGCATTGGAAGCTGGAGTTGAAGTTCCGGCTGCATAGGCAGGCATTGCTGATAAACATAAACCTAGAACGGTTGCTACCGCGATGGATCGTTTGATTTTTTTCATGTCGTAAATCTCCTCGCTGTCAGATAGTGTGTGATGGAATCTACGATGGCACCTCATTACGGATATCCATAGTATTCCAAACCAAGATCATCCTAAATCTCTGTCTGTGAACCGAAAATGTCCCCCTTCCGGTTATGATTCTGCTACGGCGTTTCAAGCGAAGACAATACCAACCAGGCGTTTATCTGTATAAAAAAAACCTGAATCGAAGGCAAACAGACGTCGCTACAGCGTGTCTTCTGCCCTCAATTCAGGTTTTGCCTGTCTTCAGTAACAACCCTGAGAATATGAGGTCATTCAATAAAACATAAATAGTAAGCGTATTCAAAAACATAACAGGTATTGCCCGGAGTTGGTTACAATCCTGTTGTTATGGTGATGTTAGCACATAATGTAAGCGTTCGCAATATCTTTTTTTCACAAATGATAATATTTATTAAACCTATTTAGCTAGTTGGAAAATAACGGGTGATGACTCTATACTATAAACGAAAAGCCACCCCTAAGTAGATGAGTGGTTCTTCGTTTATATGAGTAATTCTTCAATTCAGACATACTCACCTAGCTATTCAATATAAGATTGATCAGCGTGTTCGCGCCAACCTCTCTAACAATGTAACCGCCGGCGAGAGAACCGCTTCATCGATGTCAAATTCGGGGTGATGATGAGAAGCTGGCAGATCACTACCGACGATCATGTACGTAGCTTTTCCCCCTTGTTCCTGCACACGCCGAATCATGTAGCTTGCGTCCTCGCTGCCCAGCGCACTACCATTCGCAACCGTCTCTGCATCGGTAAAGCCAGGAATGCCTTTCGCTTCCCGAACCGCAAGCTCAGCCAGTTCAAGATCACAACGAATAGGAATAGCTCCACCGATTGTCTCCACACTAGCACTCAGTTCATGCATCGCCGCACTATGCTCAATGATCTGCCGTACACGGCGTTCCAGTTCAAGGTTTGTCTCTTCACTGGTTGAACGGGTCTCAATGACCATCCGAGCCTGCTCAGCAATAATATTGGCTCCCGTCCCCCCTTCTAGTATGCCAACATTAACTCTAGTGTCAGCAGAGCTGAAGCGGGGGAGCGCATGAATATTAAGCAGAGCCGTGGATGCTCCGAGCAGTGCATTACGCCCCTCCTCTGGGGATGCACCGGCATGAGAAGATACTCCTGTGAAATGAGCTTCTAGCTTCGTTGTTGCCAAGAATCCGGCAGATGAGCCTTTTATGTGACCCGAAGGCACATCGGTACCGAGATGCATACAGAACAGACGATCCACGCCTTCGAGCATTCCTTTTTTCACCATGGCATATGCTCCGCGCACGCCTTCTTCCGCAGGTTGAAATAACAATCTTACTTTGCCCGCGAACTTTCGATCACTAAGACGTTCTGCGAGTGCGAGCCCAATTGATGTGTGTCCATCATGAGCACAAGCGTGCATAATCCCTTCATGGGCTGAACGGAACTGTCCCTTTTGTGGCAGGTGGCGATCCAGTTCACACTCCCAAATCGGTAATGCATCCATATCAAAACGAAAAGCAGTTGTAGGCCCCTCCTGGTCACCTTGAAGTTCTGCAACAACAGCTGTAAATCCGCCTCGCATCTGCTGCACAATGTCTGGATCTGCCCCTTCACGGAGCGCACGCTGATAGGCATCCTCCAACACTTCCAGTTTGGGTAAACCACGCCGTGAATCCTCGTCAATCGCATCTCTGCCATACATGACCTGATATCCCATCTCGGTCAGCATCTGCACCACTTTAGTCGCTGTCCGAAACTCCGTAAATCCTAGCTCAGGATGTTGATGCAAATCTCTTCGTAACGCAATAATATCTATCATATTTCGGTTCTCCTCTCACATTAAAACTAGATATGATGGCTGTAACCTCTTATTCCCAATGTTCTACTCAACCATGTTAAACTTCCGTTCTACATTCTACTGCTGTTATTTAAACTGTTAATGTTTACAGTCTAGCGTTAACCCCTGGCCCAAGTGGCAGATTGAAGACATACCACAGAACAACCATAATGACCCAAACTGAGAAAAACACGATTGAATAAGGCAAAATCAATGAGTAATATGTTCCAAGCTTCGCGTCCTTGCGATATTCCTGAAGAAATCCAACGAACAGGGGTACAAACGGTGATACCGGAGCCAAAGGAATAACGACTGAATCGGATACTCGAAAAATAACCTGTGTAAATGCTGGATGGAATCCAAGCAGCATCATCATAGGGATAAACACCGGAGCTAGAATCGACCAGATTGCCGATCCGCTCGCGATAAACATTGTCAGAAGAGCCGATAGGAAGACCAGTCCAATGACAACAGGGATACCGTTAATTCCTGTTTTCTCCAACAGATCAGTAATCGTCAGTGCCAGAAATTTCCCCATATTGCTCCAGTTAAACATGGCTACAAATTGAGATAGCGGAAACACCATTACGATAAAACCCGCCATTGTCTTGATCGGTTCAATGAGTAGCTTCGGCAGATCATTCTGATTTTGAATCACCTTCAATTTAATGCCGTAAGTCAGTGCTACGGTGAAGAAGAACAGTAAAATGACAGGTACGATCCCTGCCAGAAAAGGAGAACCCATAACGCCCCCTGTTTCTGGATTGCGGAGCACAGCATTTGTAGGAATAACAAGAAACGCCATCACCGCGATGAAAAGTATTGCAGCAATTCCAGCTGCTCGCAATGCCTTATTCTCTTCTGGCGTTGGGGCCTCCAGCTTGTAGACCCGTTCTCCTTCATATTTTCCGAGGCGGGGTTCCAGGAATTTGTCAGTCATAAACCCTGCAACAAGCGTCAACACAATAACCGAAGCGGACATAAAGTACCAGTTATCCAATACCGTTACTCCAACATTAGGATCAACGGAAGCAGCGATCTCTGTACTGATTCCTGACAAAAGAACATCGGTCGTCACAATCAGCATATTGGCAGTAAAACCTGCTCCCACTCCTGCAATAGCAGCGATCAGACCAGCAACTGGATGTCTGCCCACCGCAAGGAATATCAATGCTCCGAGTGGAGGCATAATCACTAGCGCAGCGTCCGAAGACACATGGCTGAAAAAGGCAATAAAGATAACCAGATAACTGGCATAACGCGCTGGAACCCGAACAGCCATTTTACGCATAACCGCTTCAAGGAGTCCTACTTTCTCAGCCAAACCAATACCGAGCACCAGTGCGAGAATGGAAGCTAGTGGTTTGAAATCAGCGAAGTTTTTGACCACATTTGGCAATAACCATTGAATTCCCTCTCGACTCAGCAGGTTTTTCACATGCACCTTTTCACCGTCGATTGGATTATGTGCTGTGGCATTAAATAATGACAACACCAGTGTAGCAACCATCAATGCGACAATGAGATAGATAAACAACAAAAATGGATTGGGAAGCTTGTTCCCCACTTTCTCTACCCAACCAAAAAGCCCTGCGTTCTCCTGCCTGTCCGCTCTCACCATGCATAATACCCCCTGACTGTGATGAAACTGCCTCTGAATAAACGGAATCGTCCGATAAAGAACGTATTCCTTCGCGCAGTTTAACGTACATTTAACGAAAATGTCGTATTTTCAGGACATTATATAATTAAGTCGACTAAAAACTCAATACTTATGTTATGTATTTTAACAACAAGCAACAAAAAACCGATCTGTATCCGTTATCGCCGTGTCCACTGTACATGGACATGAGACATAAGATATCATATCGGTTCGTTTCTTTCATCATGGGTTCACATATCTAACGTATAAGGCGATAACGGTTACTAGGTCTTCCTCTACGCGTATTTAGCTCACTTCCTGCAATTTCCGCTAAAGAAAATGCAGTCAGACTCCCCATAATTCGTTGTACGTGTCTGACGGTCATTGATAGTCCAGAAGCTAACTCACTAGCTGTAAATTCTTCTTTACCTATTCGACGCATATAAGCCTTTATTTTCTGAAATGTGCGAATACTAACGCCTGCTTTGTTTAATTGCTCGAGTAATTCAACATCACTGGAATATGTCTCGTAGGACAATGCCTGGTCCTCACCAGCCATTTCGACAATCGTCCCATCGGTCTCATAAATGATGATCTGTCCTGCCTCGTCATCCTTAGCATATTGTATCGCTTTACGAGCGTGACGCTCCGCATCAAAAGCCGTCTCTCCAAATCCAATACCAGCAAAAGAGGGAAGATCTGTATCCAGCTCCAATTGCTGCATGGTAGCAAAGAGCGAATCCATATTGCGAGCCATCCCACCTCGTGAACCGTACATAAGGTATCTCCCTGTACCATCCTGATGAAGGGATCCATCAATACGCTCGCAATGGTGAAGCAATAGGCTTTTGATCTTCAGTTCCATATGTTGTAGCTGATAACGTTCTGTGCTGTGTTTACCAGCTTCATGCAGGCGATCAATCTCAATCATCAGTACGCCAATCTGACTATCCTTGAACGCAGAGCTACGAATCTGCTCCACTAACATCCGCACAGCTTGGATCGTTTCCAGCTTGGTCGAATTGATCTTGAAGACGGGAACTCCACGTTCCAACAATTCCTCATAAACCGCATATAAGCAAGTAATTGCCGCTTTGGTGCGCCCTTCTTGCCAATGTTTTACATGAAACTCAACCATTTCTTGCACATCGTAATCTATTGAAAATACGTATTTACGTAATTGATTCTCGGTAAAGTTCAGTTCCTCAAGACTGTCCATCATTCCCCAACTCTCGTTATCCGGCATATCAATGGACATTTCCTTTATATTCGTATCCAATGAATACACCGCTTGGAGGATCGCCTTGTAGAGACTCGCGCCAGTAGGCGGGCAATAAATAACATGCTCTTTCTTATGAAGAACCGTCTGCGCTGTCAAATATGGAATTGGGCCGGTAAACACCCATCCGTGAACATTCTCACGATTCCGACGAATAATATCTACGGTTTCTCTCGCATGTTCATATGGATACAATTCATAATTAGCTTCTAATTGCTGTCCTTGCAGAGCTTGCATGGTTCGCTCAATAGACAACTTTGGACCAACGACCCCAATCCGATACATTCCCACACCCCTTGTTCACACTCTGTTAAATTTCAATTCATTATAGAATAGTACAGCCTTGTACTTTTAATATAAAAATCATACCGAACTGGGCTTGCTATGTAAACTGTAAGCAATCAGTGATTCATTCACAGAAGGAGAGCAACAAGAATGCAATATGAAGTAGTAGATATCCGCTTTCTATTAATCATAGATGCAGCTAGTTTCACTTACTCATAATCGTAAAATTTACATTTAGTTAATCTACAGGTAACGCTCATTTATCATTCATTGATTACACTTGGTTCTGGATACCAAACTATACATATCTTATAGGAGGCTGTGTTCATGTTAACTCGCTTTAACGCTCGTGCAGCAAAAATGATGCTCGCGGTGACTACGATTGTAACCGCTACCCTGGGTGGAAGCAGTGCCGCTTGGGCTGTGGAGGATAGCACGTCCAGTGCATCCCCAATCAAAAATGTGATTATCCTGATCCCGGACGGAATGGCTAATGACGCTACCGCTCTTGCTCGCTGGTACAAGGGTTCATCTCTTACACTGGATTCTATGGCAAGTGGCCTGGTACGTACTCACTCCGCGGATGCGCCGATTGCGGACTCGGCGCCAGCAGGAACAGCTTTTGCAACAGGCTACAAATCTCACACGGGTTACGTTGGCGTCCTGCCAGATAAAGCGACCATGCCTGGACAGAAAGCAATTGCACCAGGTGATGCCAAGAAGCCGATAGCCTCCATTCTTGAAGCATCCCGACTTGCGGGTAAAGCAACAGGAATCATCTCTACTTCTGAGATTATGCATGCTACGCCAGCTGACTTCTCGGCACATTATCCAGACCGCAAAAACTACGACGCTCTGAGCAAACAACAAGTTTACAATGGTATGGACGTTGTACTCGGTGGCGGTAGCCGCTATCTTGAGCCTGCTGGTCGTAAAGATGGCGAGAATCTCGTCTCATCCATTAAAGCGCTGGGATATGATTATGTAACTACGCCTGAAGCAATGAAAGCATCTAACTCGAACAAGCTGTGGGGTATGTTTGCACCTGCAGGTATGTCTTATAATATGGATCGTGATCCAGCCAAACAACCAAGCCTTGCAGAAATGACTTCTAAAGCAATTGATGTTCTTTCCAAAGATGAAGATGGCTTCTTCCTCATGGTTGAAGGTAGTAAAGTAGACTGGGCAGCACATGCCAATGATCCAATCGGTATCATTAGTGATGTCCTTGCCTTTGACGATGCAGTCAAAACGGCTATGGACTTCGCGAAGTCCAATCAAGAAACCGTCGTTGTTGCAGTAACAGACCACGGTAATGGCGGACTTACCATTGGTAATAATGCAACTTCGGGTACGTACGACGAAGAGCCATTGTCCACATTTATCGGCCCTTTGAAAAAGGCCAAGCTGACAGGTGAAGGTGTTGAGGCGAAGCTGAATGCTCAGCGCACAAACATCAAAGCTGTGATGAAGCAATACTATGGCATCTCTGACCTGACTTCAGAAGAAGTGAAAGCAATCAAAGAAGCGAAGCCGGGCAGCCTTAACTATGTCGTTGGACCAATGATCAGTAAACGTGCCGGAATCGGCTGGACTACTGGTGGTCACACGGGTGGAGATGTGGTTCTCTATACGTATGCTCCAAACAATGACCGTCCGTTTGGCGTGATCGATAACACCGATGTAGCGAAGTACATGGCTCGTGTGCTTAACCTTGATCTGGACAGCGTAAGCAAACAGCTATTTGTTCCTGCGAAGCAAGCATTTACTGCTAAAGGTGCAACGTACAAGCTGGATCTGACGGATGCGAAGAATCCTAAAATCCTCGTAACAAAAGGTAGCACGAAGCTGGAACTGCAAATCTACAAAAACATTGCTCTTGTGAATGGTAAGAAAACTATGCTGGACGGTGTGATCGTGTATAACGGCGTTGATGCATTTGTACCACAGATGGCTGTTGATCTGATTCAATAAATGTAGTTTAGGATTAAATGCCAAATGAGTCCGCACAATGATGTGCGGGCTCTTTCATTCGTCTAAATATACCTGTAAAGTATATCTGCATGGCTTATCTTTGCCGTATAATAAACGTAATGTTTCTACATATGACGTAAAAAGGAGAGATTCTCCCATGTTAATTAAACTAAATTGGATTACTCTGCGTGTGAGCAACCTAGAGAACTCGCTGGCGTTTTACAACGGAAAGCTTGGGCTTCCGATTCAGCGCAGATTCGAGAGTCGCGGACGACAGATTGCTATGCTCGGCATAGAAAATGAAACGAAGTTGGAACTAATCGAGGGCAGCGAATCCATCCTTAAACCGGAGGCTGGCATATCGATTGGGTATGAAGTGAACTCCCTAGAGGAAGCGATAGAGCAACTGACAGCGCTGGATATTCCGATTGTCCGCGGCCCAATTCAGCCCAATCCTCATCTGCGTTTTATTTACATTACTGACCCAGACGGATTCGAGGTACAGCTCGCTGAACATATATGATTAGACATCGGCAGTGGTGGGTCTAAATGCTCTGGATCAATGAAACGATGTTTTAGTGGGGTAGCCGCAGCTAGACACTAACTAAATTGCTATTCGTTGTTGTCACTGTTCAACCTACCTTTGTGCACATGATCAGCAATCCGCTCACCAGGCTTTCTCGATCCGAGAGTCCAATATTGCTCAACTCCTTCTGGACTGTCTCTCATACAATTGTTCTGCAAGCCGGCGATAAGCAGGCCCGTCAACGCGCTGACGCACCTCTTCCTCATCCATTTCAAGCCAGTAGTCTGCTTCCATTAACTTTAGCATATCCAGCAATGTGATCTCCGCACATGCGGGATGTTCACAAACAGCCAGCATCGGCTCAGGCCCATCATCCCAGTTATATTCGCTAACAACGGCATGTATCAGCACTGCGGAATCCAGCTCGCGAATCTTGACGATGGCCTGCTCTATCGATTCTTCATATACAATGGCATCTACCTTGTTCTGCTCGTCTTCGGTTAACTTCAATCGGAGTGCACCTGGTGTATCCAATAATAGATCAGCGATGTTTGGATTAGATCGTGCAGCGTTCCAGGCCGTGCCTAGAATGCCCTGTGGAGAATCTAGTTTAGCTCCAAATTCAAGTAGAAGCGAAATAGCTTCCACCTGCTTGAATCGTATCGCCTTTTTGAGTGCGGTATCCCCAAGCTTATCTTCGATCTCTAGGTCTGGACTCTGTTCCAATAGGCAGCGTATACCTTCAACAGGCATGCGCGCAGTTAAGCAGAGCATCAACGGTGTCCGCCCCCGCTCATCTCTCTCATTGATATTCAAACCTTGGACTGCTTCCCGAATTTGATTCACATCTTTTATTTTACTTATTTGCACCCAATTCATCAGGTTCTCCTGCCTCCTCTACCTCTAACCCTATGTATGTTGTTTAAGCTTTTGACAATATATTCTTCTCCCTATTATATTGAATCTTGAACACCGTGTACAAATCTTGTAAAACCCTTACTTCGGAGGTGCATCATGTCATTTTATTCCGTTCCACTTCCTGAGCTTCATCCCTCACCTGGAACATTAATAGCTATCCAAGAACTAACCGAAGAATTTCCCAACCCAGAGCGAATCATGGTGCTTGCCTTGAATGACCATGCGGAGTTATGGAAGCTCAACTTACATACCGGAGTAACCGAACGAATTCTGCAAACAAACATCCCTCAGATGAATTTACTTCATCCTGTTCAGATCGTGACTAGCCCAGATGGATCTGTTGCTGCAGTATCTAACACGTATGGCCAGCATGCGGCTGTATATGACCTATTAACGGGAAAAGAAATCCTGCAATTATCGCGAGACGACTATCATTATGATGTATGTACATACCCACTGAGCTTTGCATATATTGATCAGCGTTTAATCTTAGTCCACGGCATAGAGTGGAATCGGTTAGATCTAACCGATGTTCTCCGTGGTACATCCCTTACAGGTAGACCCACTCCAACGTACAATAATGATTCCAATCATAAGGACGAGCCTGATACAAATAAACATTATCTCGATTATTTTCACGGTAAATTAAGCGTATCTCCTGATCAGAAATGGATTGTAGATAGTGGATGGGTATGGGCGCCTTTAGGTATTACGCGTACTTGGAGTTTGGAAAACTGGTTAAATCATGCATGGGAATCCGAAAACGGATCATCGATCCATAACCTATGGCAAACCATGGATTGGGATCTGCCTTCCGCCTGGATCTCCCCTGATACTATAGCAATCTGGGGTCAAGTAGACGAAGAAATGGTTGATGAAGAAGATTGGCAGGAAGAAGGCGTGTCACCCGCCATTATTTTATTTAATGTACAGACAGGTCAGCGAATGGGCGTCATCACTTCTGTGCCTGCCTTCAGCACAACGAGTCCGGTAGAAGGTGTCTTCCCCCATGCTCAAGCGGGTATGGCCGCAGATCAAGATAAGCTTTTTACTTGGAGATATGGGCTCGATCTGCACGTATGGAATTGCTCTACCCTAACTTGTGATGCCACCACGACAGAAGTTCATCCACAGTTGTATCATCACCAAGCCAAACTTTTTATCGGGCTATCTACAGATGCACCACATCAGTTACTCGCGTGGAGGTATGATTCGGAAACGATATAGATTTTGATCGGTTAGTTCTCATCAATTAGGATTTATTATTAGGCGGCATCTAGCGATGCTGCCTTTTCACCTTTATATTCATGGAATTTCTATATAAATAAACGTATTTTCCTCTTATTTCGCTTCATTCTCCTTTAATCAGCCATGTAGATAAATGTTTTATTTTTATATGCTTATACGAAAGCCAAATCCTATTAAGCGGCTAAAAATAAACAAAGGAGATTTTTTCGTGAACTCAAACACTGCTCTTATAAGACAAGACGATGCTAATATGCCGTCTTCCAAACGTTTTCCGTGGGTCGGGCTATTAGCCTTAGCTATGGCAGGATTCATCTGCATTCTTACAGAAAGCCTGCCTGCTGGATTACTACCGCAAATTGCACAGGATCTTGGGGTCACAGAAGCTCTTGCTGGACAATTGGTCACTCTCTATGCGGTTGGATCTCTTCTTGCTGCCATTCCTTTGACAGCCGCTACCCGCGGTTGGAGACGCCGGCCGCTTCTGCTGCTGTGCATTATCGGCTTTCTAGTATTTAACACGATCACCGCATTATCTTCCTCTTATGCGTTGACGCTTGTCGCGCGTTTCTTCGCAGGTGTATCGGCAGGTGTGCTGTGGGGGATGACAGCTGGCTATGCACGTCGTATGGTACCTGATTCGCTGAAAGGTAAAGCGATGGCCGTAGCCATGATTGGCACCCCGTTGGCATTGGCATTAGGCGTTCCACTGGGCACTTTTTTCGGTGCTTATACAGGGTGGCGTTTCATTTTCGGAGTAGTATCGTTACTAGCTGTAGTTCTTATTGGCTGGGTGCTCTGGAAGGTACCGGATTACGAAGGTGAGCCTGCGGGTGATCAACTCCCTTTGTACAAAATTTTCCTGGTTCCTGGTATACGGACAATTTTGTTTGTCGTGTTGACTTGGGTATTAGCTCATAATATTTTGTACACTTATATTGCACCCTATCTTGCGGAAACCGCGTTTGCGGAGCGAGTGGATCTAGTTCTTCTTATTTTCGGAATTACCTCGGTTGTTGGCATTTGGGTGATAGGCATGCTGATTGACCGTTTCCTAAGAATATTGGTGTTAATCAGCATCACAGGATTTGCTTTGGCTTCTGTAGCCTTGGGAATTGGAATGAATCAACCTGCAATCATCATTCTTGGTGTTACAGCATGGGGGCTTACATTTGGCGGAGCAGCCACTTTACTGCAAACGGCAATAGCACAAGCTGGGGGAAAAAGCGCAGATATCGCTCAATCTATGCTGGTTACCGCATGGAATGTGGCAATCGGAGGAGGAGGCATAATCGGGGGATTTCTTCTCCAGCTGTTTGGAGCCGGTTTCCTTCCCGGATCATTAATTATCCTCTTGCTCCCCTCCTTGCTTGCAGCTTGGCTAGCTAAAAAGCATGGCTTCCCTTCCTAATGGAATCCATAAGTATGTGTAACATAAACAAAAAAAATCCGTCCTTGAGCGGATTCTTTTTTTGGGTGTTTATAGAATACACCTTATGCGAGCAAATTCGTTTCTCCAATCAGATTTTTGTAAGCGATCGGTGAAGACATCACGATCAGAGTCGTATAGGTGCCATATTGATCACACCTGTTTTCAAACTCCTCCAGCTCCTGGGTTGTTTCCGTGAGGATCTTCAATAAATAATTATGCTCCCCACTTATCCGGTAACACTCCGTTACCTCTGATGAAGAACGACAAAAATCAAGAAAAGGATAACAATTCCGAGTTTGAATAAGCATATAGGCCGTGCATTGCTTACCCAATTTTTGCGAAGAAATAACAGTCCTGTATTCCTCGATAACCCCCTTTTCTTCCATGCGTTTTACACGTTCCGTAACGGCTGGCTGAGACAGCCCCACCAGCTTTCCTAAATCTGTCATTGATAATCTAGCCTGGTTCTGCAAATGGAGCAGAATGTTTTTATCGATCTCATCCAAGAAAATTACACCCCTTTAATTTAAAAGTTATTTCTTCAAAATGCCTTTATAATCATTGGAAGTCTCTTCATCTAACTTGTTTCTTTTATATAAGCTAGCAGAAATTATTTATATAATAAACTCACTTGCTATATATAATCAAGTAAATTACAGCAGAAAAGGATGAGATACATGAGAGATATAGATCTGGAATTGTTGCACGAAAGCGTCAACGAAGTAATTGAGCGCACACTTGAGGAAAAAAGAATTGTGGGTACAGTTGTGCAAATTGCATTAGACGGAAACCTCGTTTACAGCAGGTCTGCTGGTCTGGCCGATCGCGAGCATAAACGACCGATGCAGGAAAATGCTTTGTTTAGATATGCTTCGGTAACCAAGCCGGTCGTTTCAACAGCAGCCCTAGTATTAGTTTCGCAAGGAAGATTACAGTTAGACGATCTGGTGGAAAAATGGTTGCCCACCTTTCGTCCCAAACTGCCTAACGGACAGCATGTTCCAATGACCGTACGCCATCTGATGACGCATACCGCAGGCTTAACTTACCGCTTCTTCCAAGAGGAAAAGGGAACTTATGAGCTTGCCGGGGTATCGGACGGCATGGATTTGGTGGGAATTACACTTGAAGAGAATTTGCAAAGACTCGCATCTGTCCCGCTTCTATATGAGCCAGGGAAAATGTGGAGGTATTCCATAGCAACAGACGTGCTCGGAGCGGTCATCGAAAAGGTAACTGGAATGTTGCTTAGTGAAGCTGTACGGGTGCTTGTAACACATCCGCTTTCAATGATGGACACAGACTTCAAGGCTGTGGATACAGACAGATTGACTACAGCTTACGCAGACAGCACCGGAGAGCCCCGGCGCCTGCATGATTTTGATACCATTCCTTTCATCGAGGGGACAGCAGGATTCCTCCTTTCACCCAATAGGTTTAACGATAAGACAGCTTACCCTTCCGGGGGAGCAGGCATGATTGGCAGTGCAGGGGACTTTCTTAAACTGCTGGAAGCTTTGCGGCAAGGAGGACATCCAATTCTGCCGAAGGCTCTTGTCACAGAAATGACAACCAATCAAATTGGTAACCTTGTGATGCCTTACTGGCCAGGGAGAGGTTTCGGACTTGGATTCACGCTACTAAAAGACTCAGAGGAAGCCAATACACCTGAATCGCCAGGAACGTGGCGGATGGGCGGTACCTACGGACACTCCTGGTTTGTTGATCCGAGTAAGGAGCTTAGTGTTGTAGCGTTCACCAATACGGCGCTTGAAGGAATGTCAGGCAGATTTACAACGGAGCTGTGCGAATCTGTCTATAAAGGTATTCAAGAAACGAAGTAAGTCGTACATCTCTACTAGGACAATAGAAAGACCGCCATTGAAGGCGGTCTTTCAAGTTTATATTTCTGCCCGACGATATGTCCGGAGATACGAAAGCTTGCTGTCAGGTCACAAGCCACAGCACTCACCCTAATTAGAGCGTATCAGCCAATTTCTGAATCTTTGAGTGGGATATTAAATAGATAGGCCCCATTGTTTCTATTTTGCCGTCCTTCACACGCATAGCGCTCTCCTGTTCTGCAGCATAAACATCCATTTCCTCAGACAAGGGGAACAGATAGCCTTGAACAAACGTGGTGTAGTTTCGTTGCGAGTGAGATTCATAGGCAAAATGACCAAAGCCAATCCCATCATAAATAGTGCTTGCTTCAATTTCGTCGCTAGCAGTCTCCATGTTCAACCATTTGGCAGCCATGTTTAGCGAGCCAGCGCTGGCACCCAAGATAACGGCATTGCTGTTCTTAATAAGATCGGTTAATTCATAATCCGCCAAAAAATCGTGCTGCAAAACAGGATATCCACCGCAACAAAAAATGACAGAAGCGTTCTGAATCAAACGCTGAGCATCCTCCTTTTGTATACGGTAATCAATGAAATGATATTCATCAAACTTAATGTCAGCCTGCTTCAACCATGTCCATTCCGAAATATCATTAAAGTTAACCTGGTTATCTTCATAGTTAGAAGGATCAGCGCTAATCATGACAAGCGATTGTCTGTCTGTAATATCCTCATGCAACAATTTGACCAGCTTCTCTGGAAAAAAATAATTAAACCAACTGAAATAATAGTGAGTATTCAAACTTAATTACCTCCATATGTATTATTACTTTAATGTCTTTTCGCTACTTAGCATTTCTTCTAATATTCGCCTACCTGTAAAGTCTATCATCGTTCCTTGAACAGGCTCTTTTCTAGTAATCCATTTCTTTAATTGAGCCACATAATGATCGATAAGCACGTTTGAGAAAAAAGAATAATTGGATAGTAATACTACTCCTACACGGAGTTCCTTGTTGAAAGCTAGATAACTATTAAAACCAGCTGAACCCCCGTTATGCCAGAGGATATCTTTATCTAGAATTTCATCCCCGCCCCAGCCAAAATAAAGATTAGCATTTCCAATGGCGTTCGGAAGATGACTTCTGGCTAGTATAGAGGCGAGCGGATGGTCATCATTTAGATTGGCTTGAACCAATAAACTCATATCACGAATAGAAGACTTGATCCCCCCAGCCCCTTCATGTATAGCAAGATTCCAATGAGGTACTCTCTTGCCAGTTGAAGCATGTCCATTCAAAAATCTGCTATTCTGTTCTGAATTAAGCAGAACGGCTGTTTCTTTCATTTTTAGTGGTTCTGTTATATATCTTTTTAACAGTTCATCATATGTTCTTCCTGACACCTTACATAAAATGTTGCCCAGCAGGCCCACAGCAAGATTGGAATATCCAAATGAATCAATGCCATCTGTGAAATCAGCTGTAGCTAAAAAAGCAGTTAAATCTTCCTCAGTATACATTGAATAAGGATCCGATCTTTTCTTAGCCATATTATGGTTAGTTGCCAGAATAGGTAATCCCGAGGTATGAGTAGCAAGGTTCTTCAAGGTAATTTTATTCAAATAATCGTTCTTAACGTTTGGCAGGAACTTACCCACCATGTCATCCGAGGAAAGCACGTTTTCTTCCTCCATTGCTAATAAAAGAATGGATGTAAATACTTTCGTTATAGAGCCGATTTCAAATAACCTATGCTCAGGAGGAACTATACTTTTCTTTTTATCATGACTAAACGAAAAGTATTCAATATCGTCTCCTCTAACCATCCCGATCGCAAGATGTAAATGTTTCTTATCTTGCATGTAATCTGAAACTAAGCTATGTAAATTCTGCATAGGGTAAAGTTACTCCTTTTAGTTTTATGATGGTTACATCACTCGATCGTTGAAATCACGTTAATCAACTTATTTGGGACGCCACATTATGTATTCGTATAGAACCCTTATTATTCCTGCCCTCCAACTTAATGAAAACCAAAAGAGCCTATCCATTTACGTTATTACGTTAGGACAGGCTCTATTTATCTCGAATCATGCTTCTCCGAACTTATGCTGATTGCTCATTTGGAACAGTAACATCCGATGAATTCTCATCGTCCGCTACCAATTCATTCAAACTCCTGATTAACAATTCTAACTCATCAAAGCTACTCACGATGTTCTGCGTAAGATTGCGCTGCTCCTCCATACTTGCCAGAATCTCTTCTGTCGCTGCACTGGACTGCTCCGTCACACTCGAAATTTCAGCGACTTCATTGACTACTCTGGTTGAAGCATCTTTCATGGTCGCCGAACTACCCTCAATGTCCATCGCTTGACTCAAGACATGCTGAGAATTGCCATTAATCGTACGGAATACATCTTCAGCCGTTTCTACAGTTTCCTGGCCTTTTGACAATGACTCTCGGATATTAACAAAACGCTCTGTCAGAGCCTGAGTTTGTCCTTTCAATCTGGCTAATACCGTAGCGATCTCCTGTGCCGATTGTCCGGAATGCTCAGCGAGCTTGCGAACCTCTTCCGAAACGACGGCGAAACCACGACCTTGTTCTCCAGCACGAGCCGCTTCAATAGCAGCATTAAGGGCAAGGAGATTCGTCTGACTGGCAATTTCCGTGATGCTGCTCAGCAGTATGGTCATCGACTCACTCTCTTGATTGAATCGTTCCATATCATCCGCAGTGATCTTAATTTGATCAGAAATCCCCTGCATCTGCACGTTTAGCTGCTCCATTTGAGTACTTCCTGTTTGCGTGCTTTGGGTCATATGCGAAGAAAGTTCCTTCATTTTAGATGAATTAGCCGCTACGTCTCGAATATGCTGATCGGATTGAGACAAGGAGCCTGATATTTCTGCTACACTCGTGGCTTGGAACTCCACACCCTTTGCTACTTCACTGAATCCAATCGTTACCTCATTCATAATTGAACCAGTTTCGTCAACCTTGAGCTTCAATTGATCGGTGAAACTTGTTAATCCTGTAACCGAAACCTTAACCCGTCCTAGCATCGATTCTACCCTGACACGAGTTTGCTCGACCTCAGCCCATCTTTTCTCACTTTCATGGAAGAGCCTCTGAGACATATGTGCAACCAAAAATAGAATCCCACCAATTGCACCGACAAGAATGACTTGGGTCATATTTTTATTAAAAACTTCTGCTGTCGTGCTCGGAAGAATGAACAACTTAAGAATATCATTCGCATACATGGCTAAGAAGCCAATCAAAAACATTTTCTTATCTGGATACAATAGTAAAACGGAAGAGATCAAAATGGTCATAATGGATTGGTTACTTCCCCATCCGCTATAAATTCCACATCCAATAATAAGAATCGTAATGATCCATGGAATGAGACGAATGTGCTTTTTCTTCACATTAGCGTAAGTTGTCCATGATGCGAACAAAATGGCGATAATGTTCGAAACAATTAACTTTGGATGCATAAAGAGCATCGCAAACCCTAGTGCTACTACACACCATAGGATGATAGTGATGATTTTGTTTCTGTTCCACATAATTTCATCGTAACGATTCATTCATTCTCCGCCCTTTTAGTTAAAATCAAACATCATCGTTTAAACTCGTATGTACTTTTAATTTCATTTTCTCGTGCCTCACTCTTAATAAGATGCATACTCACAGGCTAATTTATCTTTGGATCTGACGCATTCTATCTTTTGAGAGCAATACACGCTAATATTATATCGGCATATATTAATTAAAATTAAATATAAATTTTACATTCATTACACTTTTGATATCTAGAGACATGCTCACCTAATATAAAACAAGAATAGACCCCTATCACCGATGGGGGTCTATTCCTTGAGTAATTCCTATTTTCCAAATACAAGAGTGGTATTCGATGAACCTGCATATTTCGTTACAAACTCTCTAGCATAGCTAGCAGATTGAACTTCATAGCTATAGTTTGTGCTAGGTCTCCAGTTCGTTTTTGGAGAAGTTTTCGCGCTCAATGCAGGTGTGCTACCTGTATCCGTGAACTCCCCCTTGCCCTTATCATCAAGGATGCCGCCTTTTTCAGCACCTGCACCGAAATAGTTGTTTTCGGAATAAATACGAGCCTTCTCACCAATGGTAATGGATTGATTGAAATTGTTCGCATAGTTGTTTTTCAAATGGAAGTAGCCGTATCTGAATAGCCCCGGACCACGTACATACACATTTTCAAAGTAATTGTTGGACATTGTGATGTGAGGAACGCCATTATAGCTGTTGTTTCCATCATTAGGGTGACCTAGAATAACGCCATACTTATGATTGGAGAATTTAGAATTGCTGATCGTGATAAAATCTGCACGGTCACCAATGTAGAGCAGTTTGTCCAGATCGTTACCGTTGGAACTATAGCTGTGTCCAGCAAAAGTCACATGATCAATCCAATAGTTGTTACCTGAAGTAATGTATAGTTGAATATCATCATTCGCATTAATATTGGCAGAGTGTTCAAATCTTAAATTTTGAAAAATCACATTGCTTGAGCTAGCTGTGGATCTGAAGTTGATGTTGATAAGCTTATGATTGTCGTAGGAACCAACAATGGTTTTGTTGGCACCAAAGTTGACTTTTTGCAGGGTGGATGAAGAGATATTTTTCTCAATGACCAAAATTTTAGGCGTAGTATCCGCAGCATGAGTTCTCAGATCGTTCAGATTGTTAATGTAGATGACCTGACCATTCTTACCACCTGTTATAGCAGACTTGGAAACACCTGACACACTCTTGGCATTACCAGCAAAGCCCGTCAAACCAGTCGTTCCCGTATTCGGGAAATTAGCCGCACCATATGTAGTAGGAGGAGCTGCCGAGACGGTTAACAACAACAAAGTGACCGCGAGTAAAAGAGCTGAAAATTTCTTCAAAATTCCACCATCCTTTGTAAAATTTTTCTTACAAGCCGATTATATAATGTAACCCGCCATGTGACAATACAAAATATGCAAAAAATATATTTTTTATTTATTTCGCAACAACGTACTGGGTCTGCACATATAAGAAAGACGAAGCCGTTTCCTCCGAAGAAAGAAAGTGCTTCGCCCTAGTTTTACTCGCTATTGAATTTTCGCATCTATTTAATTTTGATCTCTAACATATCCACTTCATTTCTTTTGTTTAGCTGAGAGTAGAGCTTTAATGTTAGTGATTGTGGGTCATCCAACAAATTACTACCTAAAATATAGATTATGCCATCTTCCGAGACACGATCTGAACCGAGCGATATCAGAGTGTTTCCAGAAATGTAATTAGACAAAGAACCTAGTAATGTGTGACCATCCTTTGTGATAGATATTATATCGACTCCTCTGATCAGATCCATCATGGATTGTTTCTCTTCATCATCCATGTTCTCACTGTTCTCCATTTGGATTAGGATTTTTGTTGAGAGGGGTGACATCTCTACCTCAGATAACAAAAACGAATGACCTTCCAATGTAAATGAATAGTTGGGCTTTATCACATCTGTCTTAGCTGAAACGAATTTCGAATCCAACGTAAATGAGATATTCATCGGCTTTGAGAAATGAGCTGTCTCGCTTTTGAATGTAGCTGAACGTTGTTCTGTGCTAGGGGTATTCGATGAAATTCGATATGTCATTGTTACCTTCTCAGGCATCGGTTCATTCGGATCTAACATAATGTACGTCCGACCATAGATTATATTTTCGTTTAACGGTGCATCGAGACTGTGCATTGATCCAAAAGGTTGACTTGTCTCCGTATCTACAGCCTTCACTTGGTTCACGGAATAGATCTCTTGTGACGCATCCGTCCTGGCAGTGTATAACACAATTAGTCTATTCCTGTCTGCCATAACTGCATTAACGGTGAATTCATATGAGCCTGATACCACAGTCCGATCAACCATCTGTACATAGCCATGATTAATAGCAGACAACATCGTACTTCGATCATTATCCTTTTGAATTAATGTGCGAAAAGGCTCAAGCTTCTCCCAATACGTTGCTTGCTCTCCTGCTGTTAGTTGCTTCGGTGTACGCTCATAGAATTCTGACACCAGCCAAGCTCCACCAATGACCACCACAAGAAGCGCTGAAATCCACTTCATTGCTAGGCTTCGATCGTATCGCTTCGCGCTACGCTCCCTTGCGAGTCCACGCTGGATTGCATGTGTGGTCTCGGACTTATTCATCTGCCGCACGTCCCGCTGTAACCGGGCAGCATCTGCGATTAGTACCTTTTCCTCTGGACTAGTATTCATGCCAATCCCCCCGGTTTTTCATCAATTTACGAAGCTGTTCCAGCCCTTTGTGCTGCCATGTCTTGACCGTGCCTTCCGGTTTACCGAGAATTGCTGCAATTTCGATTAAGGTCATATCGTTATAATATTTCAGCAGCAACACATGGCGGTACTTCGGTTTAATGGATTCCAGAACGGTATGGATCGCGAGCTGATCGGCTTGGATTCCGCCTACGGTAGCACCGTTAAATGCATCATCCAGCTCTTCATTAGGGATCACTGTTGTGCGCTTACGTCGTCTCTGTTCATCAATACAAATGTAGATCAGAATGCGGATGATCCAGGATTTGAACGCTTTGTCGTTTTTGAGAGAGCTGCGTTTCATCCATGCCCGGCATGTCATCTCCTGAATGGCTTCCAGCGCATCATGACGGTTCCGCAGATAACTGTAGGCAATGGAGAACAATGTATCCTGATGCTCCATGATGGATTGAACAAACACCGTTTCATCGTTCGTCTGAATGAAAACCATCTTTTTCATCTCAGCATTGGTTCCCAACCTCGTAACCCCTCCTCTTCTCTCTTTCTATATGTAATGACGGGTGAACTGCCCAAACGGTTTTTTTACAGCAAAAAAAGCCTCTCTCCTTAGATGGGGTTAGCCCCCTGGGAGAAGCCTCTTTCATAATCAGCTCGATGCAACATGTGGAAACCTCATCTGATTACAAGTTACCAACAACATCTATCTTACAGATTGCCGCTCACTTCGATACCATCTGCTTGATGTACATGTTTCCTGATCCAAGATGTGAATCTTTCGATAAATGACCGCAATTCAAGCTCTTCTACCGGATGTTGTTCTAGATCCTCCAAAATCATGAGCCAAGCTTCCTTCATCAGGGGATTATCCCAGCAAGGGTCGAACTTTTCCATGCTCTCTCCGGTAAATGCATCAATTAAGGGAAAATGCTTCTCCACGAACGGCTGAATATAATCAAAATCCACTGCATAGATAAACAACATGTCATCCTTAGAGACTTCCGGCTGATCCTGCAGATAGAAGGGTGATAACGTATATCCGATATTTCTACGAGACCCTTGATAACGGTAGATCAAGACGGGGATTTCCGGCTTCGATGTACCTGACATTTCCTATCCCCTCCATATAAGTCAGACTGTATTGGCATACCCTATCTTCTTTAGAGTTCAAACCATTCACTCATCCCGTCTAAACCTTCTGTCTCGGTCTGCATCTGCCTTAACCAATTGGAAGTTAATTCGTCTCCGACATGGAACAAACAATAGATGTATTGCATTCCATCCTCAACTTCTTCAAGCGCAGCAGCTTGTTCAATCGACAACTGCATCACTTCCGGCCAAGCCGGATGATCCTGTACAATGGCAAACCCGGTTGGAGTGCGCTCTATGCTATAGTTTTCAGGCACAATAATAACATTGCTTAGTCGTTCTATAACTTCGGGAATCCTCGCGGCAGGTGTTACCTTGATTCCATACTCCCAGCCCATTACGTGCCTCCTTTCTCTAACTCA
The DNA here is from genome assembly GCF_036884255.1 of Paenibacillus tundrae. Taxonomy (NCBI): domain Bacteria; kingdom Bacillati; phylum Bacillota; class Bacilli; order Caryophanales; family Paenibacillaceae; genus Paenibacillus; species Paenibacillus tundrae. Next base: position 4,794,051 of record NZ_CP145605.1, read on the forward strand.
CATCCCTCTTTCCCAAGATTACGGCTCAACGAGGGTCATTGGATGATTCTTTTGCTTGTTCCTCACATTCTAACAGTGACTGATCAAGCCATAATTCATACCAGTCTAGGAAACAAAGTCGTTCCTTATTCCCCATATAATGATCCGGATAGATTCCGTTGCTGTTGGCACGATCATCTGCCCAGATCTCTCCATAGGAAGAACCCTTGACGACTAGATTCATAGAAACTCCACAGCCAAAATCACTGATACGCAGCATCCCGGCAGACCACTTTGGATCATAGTATTCATGTTCAAGCTGGCTCCACTCTTCTTCTGTTCGGCTATCATCATACCAGTCATAATCCCAATTCCATGCTTCCGTTAATGTGCAAGGATCGGATATCGCATTTAACTCATCACCATAATCCAGCACCGCATATACCCCATCCTCGGGCTTCTCCAGCCCATAATAAGGACCTGTGCCTCCTGCACCTACCGTTAGCAAAAAAGCCTGATAATCTTCCGGCAGTTGCACCTTCCATTTCTGTTCAAATTGCTTCATCTGTTCGGTCGTCCATACCGGCTCAAGCACATACTCATGACTCTCCGCTCCGAACAAGCTTAGCTCTACATCCGCATTTCGCAGTGCATGCAGCTTGTCCTGTATACGTGCTAGCTGTTGTTCATACATACAAAGTTCCTCCTTTTCATTCAGATGCGTATCAAATCCTCCAAATGGTTGCTTCCCTTCACGCTGGGCTCCATCGTCGCATGGATACGATTGTTCTCCCTCCATATGGTGGAAGCATAATTACCTGGTTCAAGCTCCAGTAGAACGCCTTCACACGCCTCATCAGGCTCAAGTTCGTCCGCTGTGACATCCTCTGCCGCGCCCATGAAGATCTTGCCTGTAGGCACGTTAAGATAGTATATCTGCCCTTCACCCGTTCGTTCACCTTCTGACAAGGAGGCGTTCAGGCTCCAATCCACATCATATGCTCCATCTGTACCAGATTAATAAAAAGACAATGTCCAGCATTAACCTCGGCCAGTTCATCCTCAGGGATCGACCACCAGTCTACCGTGTCCTGCAAACGATGTTTCAACGTACCCAAATCATATATACACATCGTTGCTGTGTCTGTAATAAAGCTAAATGGTACTTGTCTCATGTTAAGCCCCTCTTCTCTATAACACATCTGAATTTTGTGTTCTATGTAGTTATTCAACTCTTTTGAAGACAACGAGTTTCTTGCACACTATGTCCAGCATTATATCAAGCTCTCTTCAACTGTTAAAGGAACTTGAGAACGATCTTTACCTTGCACCATCTCTCGGGACTCATCAGGATACGGCGTATATTTATTTATTTTTGCAATCCCCTACCCTTCTGACTTCCTTCACTTCTCTTCATTTCTGCTGTCCTTTTGACGATATAACGATAACTGACTTTTTTGAAATATATGGAGGAGTACATGTCAATCAACCAGAGAAAAACACCTTTTCGCTATTTTTTAAAGCAACCTATAACATCGGAAGTGTACATTATAAGCATTAACGGGTCACCTGCTCCAGACAAACCCATTCAAGCCGAGCTATGCGATATCAGTCGTTCTGGCTGTCAGCTCTCCTTCCCACTCCGGTTAAACGTAGATTCCAATGAGATCCGAATTGGGCTTGCTACAACATTAACGGAAGAACCTTTATATATGGAGGGTTTACTGCGTTGGGGTGCGGAAAAAGGAAACCATTGGCACTATGGCGTTGAGTTTGAGGTTGCCGAAGATCAGCAGGAGCGTCTATATAAAGAAATGCGCATGCTTGCAGGACAAAATAGAATTATCGTCAAATAGGTACAAATGACACAAAAAACAGCCCTATACTTTAATAAGACTGTTGCTGAAAAAGAGTTATATTCCTAACTTTAAGCCGCTTTACTTGGCTTAGGTGAGTTATCCAAGTTAGACCACTTCACCGTAGATTCCAACACAAGCGATATCACCACACCGATGACAAGACCATTACTGATCATAGGAATTAGATAGATGGGCAACCCTTGAAATGCTTCTGCTGGTATGTTCATAATAGCAACACCCGTAAGAATGGGAAGAGCAATACGATAAATCGTTTTGGAGTTGAAGACCGTGCCCTCAAGCGTTCGTATTGCCGTACCAAACATTTGCAAATACGCTACAAATAGCACAGCACTGCCCACACTCGGTGGCATTTGAGCAAAGAAACTTGTCAACATAGGCATTAGCCCCAACATACATAACAACCCAGCTCCCAGTATAAAAGCTGACCGACGAAAAATACGGGTGCTCTCCAGAAATCCGATGGAAGAAGCAAATGCACCAAAGGGAATCACCCCCACACATGCAGCGATAACCGTAAACAGTCCAGTCCATCCATAGGAATGCTTATACTGTTGAGCCGTCGTTTGAACCCCATACATTTTCTCCACAGCCCCCAAGGTTGTAATGGAATTCGTCATATTCACCAGCCCAACAAAAAAAGCGGTAATGACGATTCCAGGCTCCCACTTCGGCGTCCCCCATGGAAAAAAGGTAAAAAACTCACCCACTGCCTGAGTCTCGGTGTTCTGGTGTCCAGGAATGAGTATGCGATAAGCAATCCAGCCCGCAATAATACCGATCAGGATCGCATAATTGGCAAGCTTGCCTCTCCCCTTCAGCTGAATCCACGCAACCAGAACCGCAATGAGTATAGATAATGCCGCAACCGGTAGATTAAATGTGCCAAACTCCGTATATCCAATCATGCCCTTGAAGAAATTCATGGTCAATTGAATCGTTAATAGAAATAACATCGCACTTTTAACCATTGGCGTGAACAGCTTCTGAAGCACATGAGCAGCACCCAGCCAACCTAGGATCGCCATCGTTAATCCAGCCAGTACAAAGCCTGCTGTCAGTCCACCGCCAACCCGTTCGAGACTCATTCCTGCGGATGAAGCGGAGACCGTTAAGCTAAGTGTCAACCCCCACCACAGCCCTGACGGTCCATCCATTACCGCATACCGATGTCCACATATCGCTTGTAAGATACAAACCGCTCCTGTCAGCAAAAAGGAGTGCTGCATCGATGTAGCAATAGCTTCTGGTGTAAGTTGAAAATTATGCCCAATGGATAACGGCACAACAACGGTATTTGTAAATAAGAAGAAAAACCATTGGATGCCTGCAAGAACGGAAGAGGAGAATTGTTTTACATTTGGAGTTCGTAGATGCTCTTGTTGTTTGGTCATACGTGTTGATTTCCTTTCGCGAAACGATAATATTCCATGGCTTATGTTAGCCCAACCTCACTAGGTAAATGTCTAAACCTTATGTATAGTACCACGGAGATGTAGTATATTAAAAATACATGTTTTATTGCCTTTCTATATGATCTACATATACTTGTTAGTAAGGAGCATCCTTTTGGATATTAAACAATGTCGTTATTTTATAGCCATTGCCGAAGAGAAGCAGATTACCGCAGCAGCACGAAGACTGCACATGGCACAACCACCCTTAAGTCAGCAACTTAAGCTGATGGAGGAAGAACTAGGTGTTGCTTTATTTGAGCGCCAAGGACGGACAATGGAATTGACACAAGCTGGTCGAAGCTTCTATGAATATGCCATTACGATAACCAAGTACATGGAAGAAGCCGTCATGGAAATACAGGACTTTCGCCAAGGCGTCCGCGGTAAACTCAACCTAGGCATGAATACGATTTCGGACAGTCTGCTGCCCCGCGTACTTCAACAATTTCGAATGACCCACCCAAAGGTTACGTATAAAATTCAACAAAATGAATCTGCGCAACTGTGTCAGTTGCTGGATGATGGCAAAATAGAGCTGGCCTGTGTACGGATGCCCGTGAGAACAGAGCATTACGAAGTGCTGCATCTCCCCCAGGAACCTCTCTACTATATCTCGGCTACACCTCTTGAAACCGGAATGAACGGTGAGACTTATTTGAAGCAGCTCGCTCACATTCCACTCTTGTTACCAAGCACGGAAGGGCTAGGAATGTTTGAACTAATCCTCGATCGATTTCGTGAACATCACGTAAGTCCATCCATTATGGGGGAATGCTCGGATGTAGCGATGCTGATGGAGCTTGTACGTCTCGGTTTTGCAAGTTCAATCGTGCCCCGCACCGTTCTTCAACTGCATCATGAACATGCCTTACATATCTATCGTATTATTGACCAATCCTCAACCGTAGGATCAGCGCTTGTATGGTTGCATCACCGCCACCTATCCAAGCCGGCTCAGCATTTTGTACAAATGGTTGAAGATATGCTGCCGTCCGTCACCGAGAAGTCACCAAGCACCTTGCAAGCGGATAACTAAGCAGAATTAGTGAGCTACAAGGTCTAAGCATAAAAATCAATCTCCCAGCTCTGATCGGCTATGACCACCGTCAATATCCAGCAGCAATCATTGATTTTGGGAGAAGTAGGTGCTGAATAGACGCTACAAATAAATAAGCTACAAAAAAGCAGCAGCCTTACGAAGTTCCTCCGTAAGGCTGCTGCTTTTATTCTTATTTAACCCATGCTTATGCTTTAACCGTATAGATCAATTCTTTCTCTGTGATCGTTGTACGTCCAGCAGATTCAATGGATTCATACTGATGCATGTTTGTAATAATGACAGGTGTAATTGTCGTGTAACCGGCTTTTTCAATCTCTTCCCGGTCGAACTCCATCAATACGTCACCTACGGACACCTTCGCTCCAGCTTGAACCTTAGGAGAGAAGAATTGACCTTTCAGCTTCACGGTATCGATCCCGATATGAATCAGCATTTCTGCACCCGTATCACTTACAAGACCAATCGCATGTCCACTCTTCGACAAGGAGAACACTGTTCCGTTAATTGGAGATACGGCACGTCCTTCTGTCGGCTGAATAGCGAACCCTTTACCCATAATTTCTTCGGAGAATGCAGGATCTGGTACTTCGCTAAGTGGTTTAACTTCCCCAGTCATTGGGCTGAAAATTTGCTCATCCTGTGCTTTTGCTTCTTCTTTTACAACAGGAGCTGAAGTTGTTGTTGCTGGTGTAGCAGGTTCAGCAGCCGGTGTTGTTGCAGCCGGTTGCGGAGCATTGTCTTCTTTGAAGCCCAAGATGTAAGTAATCAATGTAGCGGATACAACGGCAATCACGCCACCAAGCAAACCATAGATCAATGTGCTGATTGCTGGACTGATGAACGCTGCAATACCAGGCAATCCAACAAGACCTGTAATAACATAAGCTTTAACTTTGAAGATACCCATGAATGCACCACCGATTGCTCCACCCGCAAGGGCTGCAATAAACGGTTTTTTGTATCTCATGTTGACACCATACATTGCTGGCTCAGTAATACCCATAATCGCTGTCAAACCTGTGGAGAACGCCATGGACTTAGTTTGTCCATTTTTGGAACGAAGTCCGACACCAATTGCGCCACCTGCTTGAGCCCAGTTCGCTGCAAACATCAACGGAACGATAAAGTCATATCCAAGCGTTGTGATCGAACCGATAACGATTGGTGTAAGTGCATAGTGCATACCTGTAATGATCAACAGGGACATCGTACCACCGATCAAGATACTTGCAAGGATGGACGCATTATCGAACAACCAAGCAATACCGCCAGACAAGCCGTTACCGATAATGGAACCCAATGGTCCAATTGCAATCAATGTGAGAGGAACCATGATCAACAAGGTAACTGTTGGAACTACCAAGAGTTTAACGGATGAATGTGTAATACGGTCAACCGCTTTTTCTACATAAGAAGCGATCCAGATCGCAATAACAATCGGAATTACCGTAGAAGAATACACTGCTGCAACGACTGTAATCCCTGCAAACGAAGAGTTACCACCTTCCAGCAAAGCTGTAATGGTCGGGTGCATAATTCCCGCTGCAAGTGCTGCACCAATATATATATTGCTTCCCAATTTCTTCGCCGCACTGACTGCCAGAATGATTGGCAGGAAGTAGAACGCACCATCACCGATGGCGGACAAGATGATATACGTTGAGCTTGTCTCAGACAACCAACCAAGTGCAACAAGAATAGCCACGATCCCTTTGATCATACCTGCACCGGTAATCGCAGGCAGGATTGGTGTAAACATACCTGAGATGAAGTCGAACAATGCGCTTATTGGATTTCTCTTTTTCTTCTCGCCAGTTGAAGCTGAAGCACTAGAAGATCCAGCGTTTGCACCTTTGGACATGTTACCTACCAGCGCGTTATACACGACAGGTACATCGTTACCGATAATAACCTGGAACTGTCCACCGTTCTCCATAACACCCATAACACCTGGTGTATTTTTCAGTGTCGCTTTGTCTGCTTTTTTGTTATCGTTCAAGTTAAATCTAAGTCTTGTCATACAGTGTGTGACTTGATCAATATTCTCTTCGCCACCGACCAACTTCAAAATGTCCTTGGACAATTGTTGTTTATCCATTGTGAATTTGCTCCTTTGATGTGTAATGAAGGTTTAAAAAAAACCTAAACACTGAATAATGACAAAGCAATAAGCTTATCATTATTCAACGTTTAGGTTTTGCCTTTTTTGCAGTAACAATCCCAAATTTATTCGATTGTTTGTTCATTCCTAACCACACGTTCAATATGAATGGTCAGGTACAGTATTTCTTCTTTGGATAATACCCGATTATAGATCTTACGCGTATAATCACTAATCCTTACTGCACAAGCATGTGCCTCGGGATATTGTTTACTTACGAGATCGTGAAGCGGATTATCTTCTTCCTTATCCTCAATTGCCGTTCCTTGTAACACACGTTGCGCAAAGAACTTCAAATGAGTCAAAAAGCGATAATAACTTAAAGAATCTTCATCAAGCTCAATGACGAAACTACGTCTTACAATGTTGAGTATATCTTTAACAATATTCGTGATGCTGATGGTTTCTCGCATCTCACCGTTCATCTGGGCATTGACCAGATGCATAGCGATAAATGCGCATTCATCTTCGGGCAGAAGTACACCCAACGTTTCTTCAATAATCTGTAGTGCCTTGAGACCGATTGCATATTCCTTGCGGTACATGCGCTTGATCTCCCAAAATAGAGCATTGCGGATCTGTAATCCTTGACGATGCCGATCAATGGCAAAATGAATATGATCCGTCAGTGAGATATAAATACTCTCATGCAGTTTCTCACCTAACACCGTCTCTGCATAACGAATAATTTCATCAGAACATTCAACATATTCAACAGGGATGTCCGACAAGAGCGTCTTGAGCTTCTGCGATACTTCCTTGCTCTCCAATGAGAATATCTTCTCGATCAGACTTTCATCTATCGTTTCACCGGTATGCTTCTTGAAGGCAATTCCCCGCCCCATGACGACCAGTTCGTTTCCGCCCGGATCGATCACAGTAACTACGTTGTTATTAAGCACCTTCTCAATTTTCATTTTCTCCACATCACCTTGCACCGTCAAAAGTAGTAAAAGGCAAAACCAAAGCAGGTCACGAGAACATGTCCTGCCTCCGGTTTTGCCTGATTGAACAGTAACAATCCGTATTCATTAGCCTTAGGTCCCATCTTACCACAGAATTGTGCATATGACAATGTTTTTGTGAAAGCGGTTAATGTCGTATAATCTAACATAAGCAAGACACTCCTAGCTCATATTCAACAAAATTCGACGCTACGTACCGCCAAGATGGGCTGAGGCTTTAGAACCAGGACGATTATTCGTTCGCTCCTTTAAGACTTGCACCATTCGTACCAATTACCTCTTTGTACCAGTGGAAAGATTTCTTCTTGTAGCGCTCTAATGTACCTGAACCATCATTATTGCGGTCAACATAAATGAAGCCATAACGTTTCTTCATCTCAGCAGTCGATGCACTCACCAGGTCAATACAGCCCCAAGACGTGTAACCCATAACCTCTACACCATCTTCAATCGCTTCCCCTACTTGTACCAAGTGATCATTCAAGTATTGAATGCGATATTCATCATTCACTGTTTTATTGCCATTCTCGTCCGTAATCAGCTCGTCCACGGCGCCTAGACCATTTTCAACGATGAACAATGGTTTTTGGTAACGGTCATAATACTTGTTCAAGGTTACGCGCAAACCTTGTGGATCGATCTGCCAGCCCCACTCACTTGCTTTGAGATAAGGGTTCATTACACCTGCGAACAGGTTTCCTTTACCTTCTTTGCGTTTCTCCGGATCTCCTGTCTCACAGATACTTACATAGTAACTAAATGAGATAAAGTCAACGGTATGTTTGAGAATCTCAGCATCGCCATCTTCAAACTTAATGTTGATATTGTTCGCCTTGAAGTAGCGATTAATGTATTTTGGATAATATCCGCGTGCATGAATGTCTGCGAATAGGTCATTGCGCTGCTCTGCATGCATAGCTGCGACAACATCATCCGGGTTAGGAGTTAGTGGGTAAGTCGGCATGCTCAGCACCATACAACCAATTTTGGCTTCTGGCATAATCTCATGTCCTATCTTAACCGCTAGCGCACTCGCCACAAGCTCATGATGGATAGCTTGGTACAGGTCTTGCTTCGACAATTCCGATTTTGGCGTGAAAATCCCACCACTCATGAATGGCTCTTCGAGAATAGAGTTAATCTCATTGAACGTCAGCCAGTATTTCACTTTGCCTTTGAAACGATTGAACAGCACAGTTACGTAACGCTCATAGAAATCAACCATTTTGCGGTTAACCCATCCGTCGTACGTTTTGGACAAGTGAAGTGGCGTCTCATAATGAGAAATCGTCACCAGTGGCTCAATACCGTATTTATGGCACTCATCGAACAAATCATCATAGAATTGCAGCCCTTTTTCGTTAGGCTCCAGCTCGTCACCATTCGGGAAAATACGAGACCATGCAATAGATGTACGGAATACTTTGAAGCCCATCTCTGCAAACAATTTCACATCTTCTTTATAGCGGTTATAAAAATCGATCCCGATCAACTTCAGGTTATCTTCAGTTGGTCCCTCAGTTCTTGGCGTTGTAATCCCGTGTGGCATTACATCCTGTACAGACAGGCCTTTGCCGTCAGTATTGTATGCTCCTTCAAGCTGGTTGGCCGCTACTGCGCCGCCCCATAGAAAGTCTTTTGGAAATGGTGTAGTCAATTCAATCATTCCTTCCTCTTATTGTTGTAACAAACATAAAAAAGCGGGACAAAAACCAACAAGGGCTTTCTGGAGCATGTAGCTCCATGAGTACGCCCCTTTATTGTTAGGTTTTGCCCGCTTCTTATGCGGTAACAATCCGAATTCATCTGATGTTATTCGGTTATATCCTAGGGATCAACGTATTACAGTTGCTCACCATTCGTTGCAATTACATTTTTGTACCAGTCAAAGGAATCTTTCTTCGAACGTTCCAAAGTTCCGTTACCTTCATCATCCAGATCAACATAGATGAAGCCATAACGCTTGGACATTTCAGAAGTTGACATACTTACAAGGTCAATTGGACCCCAAGCTGTGAAACCAATCAACTCTACGCCGTCTTTGATAGCTTCTTTCATTTGCTCGATATGCTTCTTCAGGTAATCTACACGATACGTATCGTGAATGGAACCATCTTCCTCAACCTTGTCGTAAGCACCCAGACCATTTTCAACGATGAACAATGGTTTTTGGTAACGATCCCAGAAGTTGTTCAGCGTTACGCGCAGACCGATCGGATCAATCTCCCAGCCCCAGTCGGAAGCTTCCAGATAAGGGTTTTTCACGCCACCAGTCAAGTTACCTGCTGTTTCTTCCAAATCAGCGGAAGCTGATTTTGTTACAGACATGTAGTAACTGAAGGAGATGAAATCAACGGTGTTGTTCAACAAGATTTCGTCATCGCCAGCTTCTTTTTGAATCACGATGTTGTTTTCTTCAAAGTAACGAGCCATGTAGTTCGGGTATTTACCGCGAGCATGCATGTCTGTGAAGAACAAGTTAAGCTGGTTCTCATGCTGAGCCAGTTGAACATCTACTGGATTACAAGTTGCTGGGTATGTCTCCATACGTGCAAGCATACAGCCCACTTGGGAACCTGGGATAATCTCATGCGCAAGCTTCGTTACCAATGCACTTGCAACAAATTGGTGATGCAACGCTTGATATGTGGTTTGCAGCTTGTTGTCTACTTTATCAATGAGAATTCCGCCGCCAGTGTAAGGACTGAACACCATTACGTTAATTTCATTGAAAGTAAGCCAGTATTTCACTTTGTTTTTATAGCGATTAAATACGGTCTCTGCGTATCTAACATAATGTTGGATTACTTCACGGCCAGCCCAGCCGTTATATTTTTGCGTCAAACCGAGCGGAGTCTCATAGTGAGACAACGTTACGAGCGGCTCAATGCCATGTTTCAACAACTCGTCGAAGACTTCATCGTAGAATTTCAAACCTGCTTCATTAGGCTCTTGATCATAACCGTTCGGGAAAATACGTGCCCAGTGGATGGACAAACGGAATACTTTGAAGCCCATTTCTGCAAACAATGCGATATCTTCTCTGAAACGATGGTAGAAATCAATACCAAAACGTTTAGGGAAACGTTCTTCGATTTTGCCAGCCAGAATCTCTTCAATGCGGGAAGAGGAAATTTCCATTGCATGGCCGCCAGTACGCTTCTCTTTAGGAACATGTGCGATCATATCCGCAGTGGAGAGACCTTTGCCATCCTTATCAAATGCACCCTCCAATTGATTCGCCGCTGTAGCGCCGCCCCATAGGAAGTTTTCAGGGAATCCTTTTTTAGCTGTGGTCATGAATAACAACCTCATTTCAATTTGTATTTTTATTGACAAGTCAGAAAGATAGAATATCCAAAAGAGAGCAAAATCAACACCATACCCACGACATTATTGTTCAATCGCAACAATATACACGTATATTTTTACGCAAAAACAAGAAAAACCTAAACTCAAGGTAAAATAGCATCCCGAAAAAAGGAGCTTTCATTTCACCATCAGTTTAGGTTTTGCCTGTCTACGCAGTTACAATCCATCAAAAGATGTCGTTTACGTATTCTGTTGTGTTCTCTTGTGATGTAAGCGTAACATAATCATTTCACAAAATCAACTTCACTGTGCATCAGTGTATTTTGTAGCATCATAACCTCAACGTGGCATACGCAAAATAGCTGCTCGAAGCTCATTGGTTCCCTCTTCTGTTTCCAAATAACTTACAGGACTTTGGTCCCCCAAAGCAGGGATATTCATCTCTAGCCATTTAAATGTGTACTCCCCCATTTCACACAGAAGTACCTGACCCACATCTGCCGGAATTTTCTGTACTCGTGCGCGTTCTATCCATTTTGGATCCACCTGCGCATATAACTCGTCAAACAAATGAACGAATGCATCCCAACTAGCCTGATTAAACTCTTCCGAATAGATCTCTTTCATACTCATGTAAAATCACTCCCCATATGACTAGTTCTATCTCATACAAATTCATCCTAAAGCCGCTTTGAAACAGCTCCTGCAACCGTTAGACTTAATTTTAAATGTTTTTCGGGGGAAAGAAAAGTCAAGGAGGATTCATCATGTCTCAAGAAGAAAACACTTCCGGCTGGGATGCCATTGATGCTGCGGTTGACGCACTCTATGGTAATCAACAGCCTAAACATTACGGGACTGCAATCCCTTATATGTTGGGTGGCCCTGATCCACTCAACGGAATAAGCGCATATCGCGTAGAGCAACCAACACCGCATTGGCACTTCATCACGTATGGCTTCTCAGAGCTCTATGATAAAGAAACAGATGATCCTGAACATAGTGGTTATGGATTCGAATTGACCTTCCGGCTACTTCGGAATGTGGAAGAAGAAGAACCGCCCGCTTGGGCATTGAACCTTTTGCAAAATATCGGAAGATATGTCTTCAACAGCGGTAATATCTTTCACGCAGGCGATTATATGGATGCTAACGGTCCGATCTGCCTCGGTTCTGACACACTGCTGACCGCACTTGCTTTTATCGAAGACCCTGATCTTGAAGAGATAACTACACCGAACGGTACCGTTAAATTCATTCAGATGGTCGGCGTGACATGTAGAGAGCTGGAGACGATACAGACATGGAATACCCGTGGATTCTTAGCTGCATGCGCTAGCTTTATGCCGAAATATGTTACCGATCTCATGCGTAACTCCTATGTGGATATTCCTATCATTGAAGAGGCGGTAGCAAGGGGCATCGAGCAAGAAGGTTCCAGTACTGCCTTTCTGTTCATACAACAACTTGAATGGACGTCCGTTCATCAAGAAACGCTTCAAAATGCCGAACCCGCTGTACTTCAAGTTGGAGCCAAGCAGGCTCGACTCATCGGCAGAATATTGCGTAGTCGCACAGCTAAAGGAGACTCCCTCTCCTTAATCGGACCTAACGTGAACATCACGTTTAAGGCTGGAGACGAGCCATCTTTTCAGGAGAACGAAAACAACGTTACCTTAATTGTAAATGACGCAGCCGTCATTGAACTTATGGAGAAGCTGAAACCGAAAGCCCAAACGTTTGAGTTAAACACGCTTCCCGGTATCACCTTCCGCATCGTACGTACGGAAATTACCGACCCAGATGGGAACATAATTGATACGATCGGCTAATAACGAAAAGATATATATTTACGACAAGTTGCATCGCAAGGAGGAATCGATATGAGTGCGACAACAACTGCTTTGAGCAAGCATTGGCCTAAGACCCAGATGCCTGTACCCAAGGCAGCACAGATCCATTATTTATCCAAGCCCCAGCTCGATCGGGTTCTGAAAATCAATCATTTTCTAATCGGTGCCTTCCAGCACAGCATCTCTAATATCAAAGAAAATTTATCAGGAACGTATCTATTCCTTCTTACGGATTCAGATGGCGTGCTGATCGCAATGGATCACAGTTGTGATCTAACCGATGAGGTGCAGCAGTCTCCTATTCGTCTGGGGATGATCTTCACGGCCAAGAGCTGTGGTGTGAATGCGATATCCGAAACGATGGATCAACATAAACCCATTTTTCTACCACCAGAGCTGCATGAAAACCCACTGTTTCAAACCTGGCACTGCTATGCTACTCCTCTCTCCGTGGGTCTGAAGCATTCCGGTTATTTAGATGTGTCTACCATTAACGCTGATCTACAGAGTGAACTTATTGCTATAGCCAAGCTCATTCCTGCATTTATGCAAAATAGCTATCAGAGTCTGCAAGCCTCTCAGGCTACTGGACACACTTCGGTGGAATTCACCGATCGCCAGTTAACGATCCTGGAGATGATCTCGAATGGACTTACTGTCAAGGCGATTGCACTGAAATTAAAAATTAAGGAATGCACCGTTAATCATCACAAAAAAGTGATTTTTAACAAATTAGGTGTGCAATCAAGTACTGAAGCTGTTTCAATGGCTAGCCGATTGTCTTATTTATAACAGGTACCCCTATAGATTCCTATAGGTGGGAAAAGAGAACAGGTGTGCTAAAATTAAAGAGTACATAAGTACACTTGAAATGCGTGTTCAAAAGCAGACTTTTGAACGCCTCTTCATTCAAGTTAAGAGAACACACATCAGGAGGGTATTATGTCTATTTCTAAAAAAGCTTCACTATTTGCCATGTTAATCATGATCGTACTCGTTGCAGCTGCTTGCGGTGACAAAGCCGATACGGCTACGAGCACAGAAGACACAACCAAAACAGAAACAGCAACTGCGGGCACAGATACAGATAGCGCCGCTAAAGAGGATACCGAGAACACGGAAAACACAGAAACGGCTACTGAAACAGCTACAGAAGATAACACCCAAAATGTCGAGCTCGGAACGACGGAAAAAGGTAGCTACAACAACGATTACTTTGGCGTATCCCTGAAATTCCCTGAAGAATGGGAGTTCCAAGATGCTGCAGGCATGAATCAGTTGACTAGCGCTTCTTCCGAAGCTATTGCTGGAGACGATGCTACGAAGAAAAAACAACTCGAGTTGTCTCAAGAAAAAACACTCAACCTGTTAATGGCATCTGAACTGCCACTCGGTGGACAACAAGTTGGCCCTTCCGCTATGGCAATTGCTGAGAAAGTAAGCTTGCTGCAAGGTATTCGTACAGGTAAAGACTATCTCGAAGCAACAAAAGAGTTCATGCAAGCGAGTCAATTCCCATATGATTACAAAGACATCACCACTGAAACGATCGGTGGCAAAGAGATGGATCTAATGCAAATTACGATGGACGCTGGCGATGGCACAACGATTACACAAGACTACTACAGTGCTATTATCGAAGGTTATGCTTTTAACTTCATCTTTACGTACCTGGATGACGAGAGCAAAGCATCGATTGATACGATCAAAAAATCTGTACAATTCAAGTAATCTTCTTGCCTTTTTAGGCAAGCATCATATGCTTAGAACCCCGACTAGAATCTCGATGATTCATGGTCGGGGTTCTTTTTCGTTATATAGCTACCCAATGCCCATCAGACACTTCAACCCAACTGGAATGTTCCAATTGATAGCGATCCACACCAGCATCTCGGTGCTCCTCGCTTACGATTCGTTTTTTCTTCGACTCTATCGCAGGATCCGGAACAGGAATAGCAGATAACAATGCCTTCGTGTAAGCGTGCTGAGGGTTGCTGTATAACTCTTCACTCTCGGCTAACTCGACAATTTTGCCATTATACATAACAGCCACACGGTCACTGATATGTTTGACCATCGATAGATCATGCGCAATGAAGAGATAAGTCAGACCAAGACGCTGCTGCAACTCTTCTAGTAATTGCACAATCTGCGCCTGAATGGAGACATCCAATGCAGATAAAGGCTCATCACATACAATAAACTCCGGTTCCACCGCTAGTGCTCTTGCGATCCCTATTCGCTGCCGTTGTCCTCCTGAGAATTCATGCGGATAACGCTGAGCATGTGACGGATCAAGCCCCACCAGTTCTAATAATTCCTCCACCCGCTTCTCACGTTCCGACGTATTCTTAACCAGTCCATGAATATCGAGCGCTTCGCCAATAATATCCATGATTCTCATTTTCGGATTCAGTGAAGCATACGGATCTTGGAAAATAATCTGCATATGCCTCCTCATCGTCTTCATCTCCGAAGCGGATAGACGGTTCAGCGGAACCCCTTTAAACAACACTTCACCGCCCGTAGGTTCATGCAATCTTAGAATTGCACGTCCAGTCGTGGACTTACCACTGCCTGATTCCCCCACGACACCCAGCGTCTCACCTTGGCGAATATGAAAGCTAATATCATTCACGGCCTTCAAGGTATTGCCCTTCCCCAGATTGAAATGCTGGCGAAGAGACTTCACTTCCAGCAAAGGTTGATGATCCTCCAAGTCACGAGGAACAAGAGAGACCGGCTTAGGCTTCTTCTTCTCATCCAGTCGTGGCAATGCGTTAAGTAATCTGGAAGTGTACGGGTGTTTTGGACTTGCAAAGATCTCGGCTGTTGTGCCCGTTTCTACGATCTCCCCACTCTTCATGACCACAACCCGATCACACATGCCTGCAACAACCCCAAGATCATGGGTTATCAAAATGATCGAGGTCCCTAATTGCTGCTGCATATTTTTCATCAAATCGAGAATCTGTGCCTGAATGGTTACATCAAGCGCAGTCGTGGGTTCATCGGCAATCAATAGCTCAGGTCGGCAGGCGAGTGCAATAGCAATCATGACACGCTGACGCATACCACCGGAAAACTCATGTGGATACTGATTGTAACGTACCTCGCCTTGCGATATACCTACCAGTTCAAGCATCGCTATTGCTTGTTTCTTCGCTTCTCGTCTGGATACCTTCTGATGTTTAATCAAGCTCTCCGAAATTTGTTTACCAATCTTAATGGTCGGATTAAGTGAACTCATTGGATCTTGAAAGATCATTCCGATATCACGACCTCGAATGCTCTCCATTTCCTTCTGCGTTTTGTTCACAAGATCGGTTCCCTTGAACCAGATCTCCCCTTGTTTCATACGTGAAGGCGGAGATGCTAGCAATCTCATAATGGAGCGTGCAGTCACACTTTTGCCACTACCAGACTCCCCAACAATGCCAAGTGTTTCACCTGGACGTACCTCGAAACTGACATTCTTGACCGCCTCAAACTCATTCTCCCCGGAATGAAAAGAGACTGATAGATCATTTACCTTTAACAAAGGTTGCATCACAACACCTGCTTCCTTCCATATTTTCATAACCTTACGTATGTATACTCATTATTCCTTGACAATCTGTAGACCCTAAAATAATATATACTATATCCATCGGAATAATGCAATTTTAACTTGGATGAAAGGAGGTTCACCTGGGTTGAATGTAGCAGAAGGCAGCAGAATGTCACGGCTTGCACACACCTTGGGCTTTATCTACGACAAAATGTTGCTCCACCCCTCCTATCGATATGTTCTATTTATTCTCGGCTTGCCCGTTAATTTAATCGTGTTATTGGTCTGGAGATCCAGAAGACAACAGGATGGCTGGAAGGTCGCTAGGCAAGAAGCAGAACAGGAAATGCTGACTCATGCCTATCGAGATCAACTTCGCGGAGAAATAGAAGAACAACTTCGACGGAAGCATCGCTTCTTCAAGCAGCATGTCAGTGAGAGCGAATTCCAACATGAAACGCAAGAATGGCTAGAAGAAACGCTTCGCAAAGAGGTGAACGAGCGTACAGCTTTCAAACTTCGGGAAAAAGGACAACAACGAACAACGATGGCGGATACCTTCCGCTCACTGATTAACCATCCGTGGTTTTTCGTGTTATCACTTATTCCAGGCTGTCTGATGTACGGCATTTTATTGTTGTATGGCAATCCCTATCTCAAGTACATATTTGAAAGACTACTCATGACCATATTCGTCATAATGGGCGTAGCCACACTTGTATTCACCATTTTATATCTGTCGCCATTTAATCCGGCAGCTAACATTCTGGGAGAGACAGCAACGCCAGAACAGATTGCAGCTTTTAATCACGTATATGGACTAGATCAGCCTTATCTCGTGCAGCTCTGGAATAATATCAAAGGCATTGCCTTATTTGATCTTGGGAAGTCGTTTGCGGGGAATGAAGATGTCACAGCCACCATTGCTCGAAAGTTTCCGATTACGCTAACTTTGGCTGTTATCTCACTATTGATTGCCATTGTGATCGCACTGCCGATCGGTATTATCTCAGCAATCAAACCGAATTCATTATTTGATTACACGTTCATGTTTATCGCATTAATCGGATTATCGATTCCAAACTTCTGGCAAGGACTTATTTTCATTCTGAATTTCTCAATCAAAATGCAATGGCTACCCGCTACCTTCAATCCGCAGAACTGGTTATCCATGATCATGCCAACCATCGTTCTGGGAACCGGACTCACGGCGGCTGTTGCACGGATGACCCGTTCTTCTACACTCGAAGTCATTCATGAAGATTACGTCATGACTGCTCGGGCTAAAGGACTTAGTGAGCGCCACGTCCTTCTTAAACATGCAGTTCGTAACGCATTGATTCCTATCGTGACGGTTGTCGGTCTGCAATTTGGCGGAATGCTCGGCGGAGCCGCGGTAACAGAGAAAGTGTTTAACATCAGCGGTCTGGGCAGCTACATTGTGGATAAGCAATTTATACCCGATATTCCGAGTATTATGGGCGGAGTAGTGTACACTGCAATTACGATTTCGATTATCAATGTGATCGTTGATCTGATGTACGCTTTTATTGATCCGAGGGTACGTTCCAAGATGAAACAATATTAAAATATGTGTTCAAAAGTCTGGTCTACCTTATCTTTCTTATCTTTCTTACAACCGCTTAAAGCAGGTGCAATTTAAATGACAAAATCAGGTTCTATTACACAAGAGATGCGTTTTCGACTGAAGTCTTCTTCAGAATATAGTCAGGCTAACTTCGCCTGGATCACTTCGCTACTCCTGACATTGCTCTTCATGTTCAATAGCTATGATTACGGGGAGAACGTATTTAGACCATTTATTCTGACAGCATTTCTGGCTTACCTGTTCTTCACACTCGTTCAGAGCTTCGTGACCTATAAATTACGCAAAGACCTGATGCGCGATGGCTCGATCTCTGTCTGGACTCGCAGGATGGGATGGATTCAACTTCTGGCCATCATCACAGGTAATATTTTTATTGTCACGGCTGCTTTTCATCTGATTCGAAGAGGCAAGAGCGTTGAGTATACCTTCGCTGTCTACACCGTGCTGACTCAGCTCTTCGTGATAGGTGTATCGGGCTTGAATATATTCAAACCCTACGTCGCGGATACCTTTCTTCCAGCAATGGCGGTACTTCTTCTGATCATGGTCATTGATCTGATCGTGCTGTTCATCGTATCTCAATATGCGCCAGCACAGATGCTTCCTCGCTGGATGCTGATCGTCAGTGTAGTGCTTATCCTGACTTCAATTACAGGTAACCTGTTTGCTCTGTTGCTGGGTGTTACCCTTCTTGGACGGATACGCCGCCAAGGGAAGCAAAAATCTAACTTCTGGAACGATCTATGGGAACGACTTGCTCCAAATGTAACTGCGATGTCAGGCTTGTTCTTCATCGTTTTCCTATTCTCGATCTCGATCTGTAGTTTCTATACGTTCGACTATAGCGTAGCCGTGGAAAACAATTACTCAGCCCTGTTACAGCCGCCTTCTCTCGCCTACCCGCTTGGGACGGATGACTTTGGACGCGACCTGTTCTCCCGAATTGTATTCGGTGCTCGAATTTCTCTCATTGTAGGTTGTATGTCCACCATCATTCCCGTATTGATTGGCGGGGTGCTCGGAGCATTCTCAGGCTTCTATGGTAAACATACAGACAATATCATCATGCGACTGCTTGATGTACTGTACGCTATACCAGGTATCCTGCTTGCCATTGCAATCATCGCGGCATTTGGAGCGAATACCGTCAACCTGATCCTGGCGCTAAGCCTTGGCTCTATCCCGACTTACGCTCGAACAATGAGAGCAAGTGTGCTTTATGTATCTACCTTTGAATTTGTAGAGGCAGCACGTGCACTCGGGTATAACAACCGTTCCATCATTTTCAAACACATCATTCCGAACTCGCTAGCTCCAATGATCATCAAGTCCACACTTACGATTGGTGGAGCCGTCATCGCCACGAGCAGCTTGAGTTATCTTGGGCTCGGCGTTGAGCCACATATTCCGGAATGGGGCAACATTCTCAAACTAGGCAGTACGTATCTGGAGACACATTCGTATCTTGCCATTTATCCTGGTCTTGCCATTATTCTACTTGTTCTTTCGTTTAACTTTCTCGGTGACGGACTGCGCGACGCGCTTGATCCTAAGCTTGAAAAAGTATAACTTCATTCATTCCAATAGGAGGTATTTTCATGAAAAAACGTACACTCATTTCGCTGTTACTTATCTTGGTCATTGTGATCTCCGGCTGCAGCGTAAAAACGAAGAGCGATACTCAAGCTGAATCGTCAACTTCGGATACAACAGAGACTACTACGAATCAAGCACCAGTAGATATTACATTGCTGGCACAAAGTTCTTCCGAGAACGATGTAAACATCATCCGTGACCAGCTGACTAAAAACGGATTCAACGTGAAGCTGAACCTGCAACCGGATTACGGTAGCTACAAATCCCAACAGGACGCTGGGAATTATGACATTGCTTTGTCAAGCTGGACAACAGTTACGGGAAACCCGGACTATGCCGTTCGTTCTCTTTTCAAAACAGGCGGAGATTACAGCATTTTGGCTGATGAAGAAATCGACAAGTTGATTGATGAAGCAGCTACGCAAACGCCAGATCAATACAAAGAAACGTACAAGAACTTGGAGCAACGTCTGGTAACTGATCAAGCGTATATCGCTCCAGTCTATAACTCCCTCAAAAACCAGGCACTGAACAAAGACGTTATTAACCAAGATACAGTGCGCTTGTCCAAATCTCGTGCAATGGCTTGGGAACCGATTCAATTCAAGGACAGTTCCAAAAACGAAACAGATCCTCTGATCTTGACGCAAAGCGCGTCTGTACTAACCTCTCTTGACCCGATCAAAGGTAATGATGGTTCTATCAACCAACTGAATACCAATATGTATGTGCGTCTAGTCAATCTGACGGATGACGATCAACTGACTGCTGAGGGATCCCTGTCCCACAACTTCAGCATCGCGGATGGAAACTCAGAGTACTACTTCGTCTTGAGAGACGATATTAACTTTGCTAAGATTGACAACAAAAAAGCAGTAGATACGGGTGAACGCGTTGGTGCGGATGATGTTATCTTCTCCATGGATCGTGCCAAAAATAAAGATTCCGTGCCTGATCACCGGACATACAGCTTGCATGAGCACATCCAAAAAACCGAGCTGGTCACAGATCTGAGCGTACTGGAGTCTACGCAACAAACTGGTGGTGGCGGTTCAATCAAGGATGCATTGGAACAAGGATTGGACAGCAAAATTACAGAGCTTGTATCTGATAAAACCAAAGCAGACAACGGAGCAGGTAAATATCAGGTCATCAAACTGACAACAACTGAACCGTTCCCGCAAGTATTGAACTACCTGGCTCACCAATCGGCTGGTATCGTGTCCAAGAAACAAGTGGAAAGCATCAACACTTATGATGTAGCATCCTTTGATGTGAACAAAGACATCCCTTACGGTGATCAAAACACAGTAACTGAAGGAGCAGCGTACAACAATACGTTGTATACAAGTGGACCATACATTTTGTCATACAAAAATGACTATGAAGGTGTATTCCTCAAAAATCCTGGCTATCGCGCAGGAACCGAGTATGCACCGAAAATTTCACAAGTAAATGTACGCTTTATCGCTGATGCAGACAGCGCACTTTCCGCCCTGCGTAGCGGTGAGATCCACCTCTACTACGGTGTGCCTGAAACCAAGTATGACATCGTTGAGAGTGATAGCAAGCTGCACTTACAGAGTATCCCGAGCAACGCGGTATCTTACCTGCTGTTCAACACGGCAAATCGTGAAGTATCCAAGAGCAGTGACCTGAGAAAAGCTGTTCTATACTCTATTAATCAGGATGAAATTCTGCAATTCTATAAAAACAACAAACTAAAAGCATTCTCCACATTAAGCCCACTGGTTCAGACAGGTAACGAATTGAAGGCTGATCCAGCAAAAGTAAAAGAGTTCTTGAGCAACTACAACGCTTCAAAATAAACGGTTAACAACAAACGGCTGTACCCGATCTCTTCTTGATCGTGGTACAGCCGTTTTCTATCCAATGTCAATAACATCTTCAGTAGCTATATTTATTGCGAATATTTTCGTTGTACCCCAGGCAGTAAGGTTACGATCTGAATTCCTATGCCCCATGCAAAATAGGTTAAGTGGATCAACGAGGCGGCCTGAATCCAGTACACCTGCGTCATAATCCAGATCAAGAGCGCAAATCCGGTATATAAGGAGAACGTCCACGCCCAGTAGCTCTTAGGAAAGAGATTAAGCTTCTCACATAGCACTAAGCGAATGTGACGGATGAGCGAAATACCGATGATTGTAGGCATCACGCCAAGAACTAACATTAACAATATGCCCGGGATCAGAAAGTTAGCAAACGGAGAATGCTCCAATAACGTATTCGGTAAACCAATTGCATCTCCCGTCGGATCTATAATTAGCATTATTCCTCCAGCAAGTGCTCCAATCCCTAATATCCCATGCATTACTGCAAGTAACCATGACCTACCTAATGTCGGCTGTACCATGAACCCCGCCTCCCACTCAACTTATTATTTAACTCCTGCCAAAATGCTACTATACACGACGATTATATCCGACCACGCTAAGAACATTCTCACACAAGGTGCACCACGTTCCTATGCTTCTTGTCACTACAAGGATTCGACAATATGTATCATGGAAAAACTTGATAAAAGAACGTATGTTCGGTATAATAGAAATCTATCCTGAATGAGCGAGAGGCAGATATGGACGACAAATTTATTAAGGAATTACGTGAGATTAGTCGGGATGACAGACGGAGATCTGAATTCATGATTCAAGGCTTGAAAGAAACGTTAGAGGGAAGAAAAGCAGAGAATGCATTCAAACGTTGGATTCGGCGCAAGAAGGAACAGAAGAGAATTACGGAACGATTTAATCAAGCTTCATCATCGGATCATAAGTAATTAGAAAAAGGAGGCTTTCGCCTCCCTTGCATTTTACATAATACATTTGGATAAGACGATACCTTAACTAGATTTATGGCAAGATAGCAAAGGATCTAACCGGGAATCCGGACGCTTTCTCCGCTTTGGGTACGAGATTGAAAATGACTGCTCCTTTGGCAGGAACCTGATCTAAGTTCGTCAACAGCTCTACTTGATATGTATCCTGTGCCAAGACATAATATTCGGCGAGTAAAGCTCCATTTTTACGATAATCTATTGCCGAATCTGTATCGAAGGTCTCATGACCGATAGCCTTTACGCTCCGTTCTTCGAACAGAAATTTCAGTGCGCTTACCGACCACCCTGGTGCATGACTGTTCCCATCAGCATCCTTATTATCAAATAGCTCATGGCTTGGCCAACGCTTGCTCCAATCGGTACGTAGAGCGACGAAGCTGCCCGCTTCAATCTCACCGTGCTCTTGCTCGAATGCTAGGATATGCTCCACATCCAGCGTAAAGTCAGGATTGTTTGCTACGGCTGCTGACTGGTCGATTACAACTAGTGGTAATACTAACTCTTTCAACCCGAGTTGATCCAGATAACGAGTATCACGCACAAAATGGATCGGCGCATCTAGGTGAGTACCATATTGCCCGGGGAATCGGAAGCTTTGTGCAAAAAATCCTTGGTCGTGATTGAATAGCGTATCAAATTGAGCTGCATCAAAGGCTGAGAAGTGAGGTGAATCTGGCCCAAAGGTATGTGTCAGATCTACCCACTTTTTTTCTTTTAACAATTGAATAGCTTGAATAAGTTCAGTCGACATCAGGATCACCTCATATGTAGAATGGAATAAATTCCCCCTATTATATCTCAACGCTGCACATTGGTGAAGAATTTTGATTGAATTTATTCTAGAAGATACAAGTACCGTATGCTGTAATCTTCATTCAACCGAAAAGAAATGCCAAAAAAGCCGCTCTCCTGTATGGAGAACGGCGTAGGATCTTGAGGTTGAAAAGTATTGATTTTACCGTAATATTCAACCTTTATCCTTCTTTGGCTTGCTTGATTAACTCACGGACTCTAGACTAATTCACGGTAATAACCAGCTTACCCCGCGTATGATGTGACTCACTTTTTTCGTGAGCATCACGCAATCCCTGTTCAGTTAGCGGATACGTTTCATCAATGATCGACTTCAATTTGCCTTCAGCCGCAAGCTCGGCCAACTGTTCAAGTTGATCTCCCTTGGGTTCCATCATGAACACGTTACCTGTTACGCCGGTTTCCTTCGCCAGCTTCTCATCTGGCTGCTCCACAAGTGATACCAAACGTCCGCCAGACTTCAACACCTTGAAGCTGTTCCGCTGTATGTCCCCGCCCATCGTATCCAATACAACATCGTAGTCTGAGAGAATCTGCGAGAAATCCACTTCCTTGTAGTTAATGAAATGATCCACACCTAACGAGCGAAGTAATTCTTCGTTTGCTGCACTTGCTGTAGAAGCAACTTCAGCGCCCAACGATTTGGCGATTTGAATGGCGTATGTGCCTACTCCACCCGCACCGGCATGAATGAGCACCTTCTGTCCTTTGCCCAAACGGCCATGATCCACCAGTGCCTGCCAAGCTGTCATCGCGGCGAGCGGAATCGCAGCTGCTTCCTCAAAGCTCAACTGCTCCGGTATACGAGCAACAATATCCGCATCTACAGCAACATATTCCGCATAGGTTCCGAATTGACGTGGACGTGCAAATACACGATCTCCTTCTCTGAAACGAGTAACGTTTGAGCCCGCTTCAACCACAGTACCTGCGACGTCACCACCCAGAATCATCGGTAGCTGATCTGCCGCTTCTTTCAAGTGACCTTGTCTTATTTTGAAATCAACTGGATTAACAGATGTCGCCTGTGTACGGATCAAAACTTGATTCACTCCGCATGCCGGTTTATTGACTTCCTTTTCCTTCATTTGCTCAGGTCCGCCAAATGCTTCAATCACTATAGCCTTCATATTGAATCCCTGCCTTTCTTAAAAATGGACTGACATGTGATAGGTTATTCTCATAATCTTCTCTGTTTATAATTACCCCATTCATTGGTTTACTTGACCTGAGGTCACAGCATTTTCATTCTATAAGTCAGGGATGTTAATGACGGTCCGTTACATAAACTATGGTCTTCTCCTTATTACGCAAAAAAAGCGCCACACCTTGGAGACGATAATTCTCCAACGAAATGTGGCGCCTTGCTTGCCATATGCCTGATCCGCACAGCTTATCCTGTCTATCAAGGCTATTATAACTATCCGCTTATCCGATTTCCTTTTGTTTCGCCCGATTCCGGAACCGTTCATACCTCGCATACAGGCGAGGAGATTCTTTGGTCAGAATAGGTCCAAGTACCGCCAGAATCAGCACATATAACACGGCAAAAGACTGAATGGAAGCCATCAGACCTCCTGCCTTACCGATATTCGCCATAATGATGGAGAACTCTCCCCGAGATACCAGTGTAAAGCCTACATTCAACGAAGCCTTGGTCGACATACCAGCCATTTTACCAGCAATCATGCCTGCACCGTAATTGCTAAGAATGGTCAGAACGACGGCAATCAGTGTCATCCCGACAGCTCCACCGAGGGAAGATGGCTCAATCGTCAGGCCAAAGCTGAAGAAAAACAGCGCACCAAAGAAGTCCTTGAACGGCATAATTTGCTGTTCAATTCGGCTGACATGTCTGGATTCGCCAAGCACAAGTCCAATCATTAACGCACCGATGGCCTCAGCAACATGTAGCGTTTCCGAGAATCCAGCCACGAGGAACAAGAGCGTCATGATAGTAAGCAGAAATAATTCCGATGACTTGATATGGAGTGCTTTATCAATAGCTTTGATACTCTTCCTGCCAATAATCAGGAACAAGACGATAAAAAGCAGAGCAGAGAGCGATACTAACAGCACACTCAGGAACGAGGTCGCCCCGCTCAGTACAAGTCCAGTCAGAATCGAGATATGGATTGCGATGAATAGATCATCAAACATGATCATGCCCATAATAATTTCCGTTTCAGGGTTCGCCGTCCGCTTCAAATCCACAAGCACTTTGGCTACGATCGCTGTAGATGAACTGGTCATGATGCCGCACACAACCATCGTTTCCTGAAGGGGCAGGCTCATTAACCAGCCTAACAGCAAACCTGAGACAAAATTAAGACCTACATAGAATATACCACCCGTAAGAATGGCTTTACCAGATTTCAACAATCGGGAGACCGAGAACTCCAGTCCCAGATAAAACAATAAAAATAAAATACCCAGCCTGCCCATAAACTCAATAAAAGACGAGCTCTCGATAAATCGTAAATCCACAATGCCAAACTGCGGTGCATGCGGTCCAACAGCCATACCGACCAGGATGTAAAATGGAATAACTGAAAATCGTAGTCGTGCAGATATTAATCCCGTAAGTGTAATTAGCGCAACGGCAATTCCCACCTCAAATATGAGCATATCCATAGGCTATAGCCTTCCATCAACAAGCAAACGTTTGAGCTCTCTAAGCTGCTCACGTTCTCCGGCAACAACAAGGGTCGCACCTGCGGTAAACGTATACTCAGGCCCTGGATTAAGCTGCTTCGCCCTATCCTTCTCCACCACAGCCAGAATGACTGCACCTGTAGCTTGGCGAATGTTCAGATCCCCAATGGTTTGCCCAACACTTGCTGCGTGTGGCTCAATCCGCAACCATTCAATCAGCAACCCATCTAGCATAACCTCGCGTTGCTCCTGGAATTGCGGTTTATACGTCATCCCACCTACAATAGCGGCGACTGCTCTTGCTTCATCGTCATCCAGCGTCACCAAAGACCTCATATCTCCAGGTTCATCCGGTACTTCCCCAGACTCCATATGAAAAAGATCTCGTCGCTCGTCATTATGAATGACAATCACCAGATGCTCACCGCTACGTGTATGCAGCCAATACTTTCGGCCAATGCCCGGCAGATCCGTCTCTTTAAAGTGCATAATCTGCACCCCCTTCAACCTTCCCAGTGACCGGCTCGTGCTGCAATTGAATATCTGTAATACGCACCCGCATAGAACCTGCAGGGATATTCACACTCCGGGTTTCCCCTTGGCGAGCAAGCAACAATTGTCTTCCAACCGGGGAAAGGAACGAGATGCGACTCTCATCTGCATCTGCCTCGTCCGGCATTACGATCCAGAACGAATCCGATGTATGGAAGTCCACATATTCGAAGGTGATACGGCTCCCAATTAGCACAGTGGAATTCAACAGTTCATCTGATCCCAGCAACAGCTGCTCTACATGTTCTGTGTACGTAGTAAGCATCCGTTCCATCTGAAACCATTCAGGTTCACGCACGTCAAAATAGGCGTTGAGAAATGTTTTTTTCTCTTCACCCAAAGTAATGAGCTGGCTCACCAGCATCTCTCTGCAATTATGGCAATGGGATCTATGGTTCATAATAGATCTCACCTCCTATACAAGCCTTGTTCTCTTGGTTCATGTGTCTGAGTCTTTGCAACATCTTGTATGCCTCCTTGAATATAAAATGAAGATCCCGATTGCCGAGACCTCTACATCCATCTTACCAAAACTAATTATTAAATCCAGCTAAATAGGTAACTTGACCTTAGGACGTGTCTCAAAACTCGCTGAAGTGCATCTTTCACCACCTTTTCGCCCCCTGCTGCGTCACTTTCCCTTGACGTGCCCCGGCACGCCTGCGAAAAACTTCCTGGCTTGGATCGAAAATTCGGCAAAATCTGCGTCCTTCGGAATTTCAAGACTCGCCCTATCCTTAACATCATATGGTAGATCTATAGAACATTTTAATAACGTCATAAAAAACATTTTATGGATTTCTATCTCGTATTTTTATAGCATTTCCTGTATATTTAACTACAAACTTTTGTGCAATTTATGCAAATGGGTAATTACAGACTTTAACACGACAAAGGAGTGCATCAGAAAAGTGTCCACACTAACTAAAGAATCTACTCAGTCTATCGCTTCACAATATGTTCATTCCGTCTATGAATCCGTAGTCGCTAGAAACCCGCAGGAGAACGAATTCCACCAAGCGGTAAAAGAGATTCTGGACTCACTCATTCCTGTCATCGAGGCTCATCCTAAATATATGGAGAACGGTCTGCTGGAACAATTGGTTGAACCTGAACGTGTAATTACCTTCCGTGTACCTTGGGTGGATGATCAAGGCAAAGTTCAAGTTAACCGCGGATTCCGCGTACAGTTCAACAGTGCCATCGGCCCTTACAAAGGTGGAATTCGCTTCCATCCATCCGTGTACTCGGGCATTGTTAAATTCCTTGGTTTTGAGCAAATTTTCAAAAACGCTTTAACAGGTCTTCCGATTGGAGGAGGTAAAGGCGGCTCGGACTTCGATCCAAAAGGTAAATCAGATCAGGAAGTGATGCGGTTCACGCAAAGCTTCATGACAGAGCTCTATAAATATATTGGTGCAGACACGGACGTTCCTGCAGGCGACATCGGTGTAGGTGCCCGTGAGATCGGTTATATGTTCGGACAGTACAAACGCATTAGCGGAGGTCACCAAGCAGGTGTCCTGACAGGTAAAGGTCTGCTCTACGGCGGTAGCCTTGCTCGTACAGAAGCGACTGGCTTCGGTTGTGTGTACTTCGTGAACGAGATGCTTCAAGCCAAAGGATTAAGCTTCCAGGACAGCACGGTTGTCGTTTCCGGCTCAGGCAACGTATCCATCTACGCGATCCAGAAAGCTCAGGAGCTCGGTGCCAAAGTTGTCGCGTGTAGCGACTCTGGCGGATACATTCATGATCCAGAAGGAATTAACCTGCAAACCGTGAAACGCCTGAAAGAAGAGAATCGTCTCCGGATTAGTGAATATGTGAAGGAACATCCTCATGCGGTTTACACCAGTGGTTGTGAAGGAATCTGGTCTATTCCTTGTGATATTGCCTTGCCTTGTGCTACTCAGAACGAGATTGATGAACATGCGGCAGCTACGCTTATCGAAGGTGGAGTAAAAGCGATTGGCGAAGGAGCCAACATGCCTTCAACGCTGGCAGCTATTGACCTCTTCCTCGAAAAAGGCGTCCTGTTTGGACCAGCAAAAGCAGCTAACGCTGGCGGCGTGGCTGTGTCTGCACTTGAAATGTCACAGAACAGCATGCGGTTGTCCTGGACATTTGAAGAAGTAGACGCGAAGTTGCAGCAAATCATGAAAAACATCTACACAAGCTGCGTAGAGGCTGCAGAAGAATACGGCTGCTCAGGCAACCTCGTTGCAGGGGCAAACATTGCCGGCTTCCGTAAAGTGGCTGATGC
Source organism: Paenibacillus tundrae (assembly GCF_036884255.1). Classification (NCBI taxonomy): domain Bacteria; kingdom Bacillati; phylum Bacillota; class Bacilli; order Caryophanales; family Paenibacillaceae; genus Paenibacillus; species Paenibacillus tundrae. Next base: position 4,822,613 of record NZ_CP145605.1, read on the forward strand.
GATGCTGGCTCAAGGTATTGTATAATTCTCCGAAACCTGCATAAACATTCTGAGCAGGTTCGTATGGTAACGGTATAAATATGCACTAGATTATGACGTGCATGACAAAGGGTAGCGATCCGCAAAACCGGACGCTGCCCTTACTTTTTTCCAACCAATTCTAACATATTTGTATGCAAAAACTCTTTTATTTAACACTAATTAGAGCCGCACCCTGTTCCACCTGAGAAGAAGAATTGATCTGAATATCCGAATACGCTGAGGTGTTAGATACAATGACCGATGTTGTCGTATCATAACCAGCCGCCTGAATAGCCGCAAGATCAAACTCCACGAGCTTATCACCCTTACGAACGACATCCCCATCGGAGACATACCTAAATCATGGTATACTTAGGACATGCAGGCCATTTAGGAGGTTGTATATTGAAAATTGATGATATTGCGCGGCTTGCGGGGGTATCGAAGGCTGCGGTCTCACTTGCGTTTAACAATAAACCTGGGGTTAGTGAACAGACCCGAGAACATATATTAGATATCGCTCAGGCACACGGGTATAGACCGAGAACACTGAAGTCCGATAAAGAAATTCAGAAACCTCATGCCATTATTCGTTTTGTCGCCTGTAAAAATGCAGACATTGTTACCGAGCATTATGATTCATTACCTTTTTTCAATGAGTTAATTCATCATATTACCGATCAAGTGAAGCAGCATGGGAATACCTTGGTGATCTCTTCCATTGATATACAGAATCTACATCATGAACTACTGGCCTTGGAAAAGGATCAGCCATCCGCTGGCATTCTGCTACTCGGTACCAATCTCACGCCAGATATGATCGAGCCTATACGATCCCACCATGCTAATGTGGTCATTTTGGATACGTGCTTTGAATATATGGATGCAAGCTTTATCTCCATTAATAACAAGCTGGGTGGATATCAAGCAGGCCAGCATTTAATTAAGCTTGGACATCGTAGAATAGGTTATGTTCGGTCGCATACGCGCATCGTCAATTTCGTGCAAAGGGAAGAAGGCTTTAACGCCGCTCTTCGTGAGCATCAGTTAACGGTAGAGGATGGATTAATCTTCGATATGCATCCCATGCGTGTGATGCCACAGGAAGGATTCCAGCAGTCCATTCAACAGCTGGCAGAGCTGCCTACAGCCATATTTTGCGAGAATGATTACATTGCCATTAGTGCGATCAAATCACTACAGAACATAGGCGTTCGTGTTCCTGAAGATGTGTCGGTGATGGGATTTGATAATATTTTTGAAGCCAAAGTTATCAGCCCCGAATTAACCACCGTGCATGTCAAAAAGGATATGTTAGCCAAGAGCGCTGTGAAGCTATTGATGGAAAAGATCGATCATACGGATGCAAATGCAGTCCAAATGGTTGTGAATACCGAGATTGTGGAGCGAAGATCATGCATACCTGTTGTGGGCAAAAATCAAAAGTAACGTTTTTTTTGAACAACCTCTTAAAGGAAGTGTACAATAATGTCTAACCACCCCTTCGTCAGCACGGAGGCACCCCTACATCTGAGCGCAGACTGCGAGCAATGTTTTGGCTTATGTTGCGTGGCACTGCCCTATGGCAAATCTTCCGATTTTGCTTTTGATAAATCCAGTGGCACACCATGCCCGAATCTCCGCAACGATAATCGATGCGGCATCCATACACAACTTAGACAAAAAGGATTTAAAGGTTGTACGGTATACGATTGTTTTGGAGCGGGACAGAAGCTCTCACAGCTTACATATGCAGGTAAGGACTGGCGGGATCACCCCGAGCTTGCTTCGGAAATGTTCGACTGCCTACCTGTGATGAGACAGCTACAGGAAATGATGAGCTATGTGAATGAGATGCTGGCGTATCCAGAAACAAAATCGATTCATTCACGTCTGCGTGAAAAATATCAAGAAACAGAGCAACTCACACTGCTGGAGCCGGCAGCCATTTTACGACTCGATATCCCGACTCACCGAGCCGGTATAAGTGAGCTCTTGCTGCAAGGAAGCGAGATGATCCGTACCCAAGCCATTTCCAGCATGAAACAGACTGTTACAGCATCGGGTCATGGAAAATCCAAATCAAAATCCAAAATGAATAAACGTGCCGGTGGAATGGACTATCTAGGTGCCAACCTCAAAGGAGCAGACCTTCGTGGTAACAGCTTCAGGGGCGCACTTATGATCGCGGCAGATCTACGAAATGCAGACTTAAGAGCAGCCGACTTCATAGGTGCTGACTTACGGGATGCAAACCTTGGCGGGGCAGATCTGAGAGGCAGTCTTTTCCTAACACAGTCACAGCTTAACTCAGCCAAGGGAAATAGCGCGACGAAGCTGCCCACTCATGTGAAAATGCCTGATCACTGGACTACCTAAGATCAAGTGTACAGCATCAGACTGAGAGATCATTCGTCCCCAACAACAGCAGTATGAATATACCCAGCGGCATTATCTGGTGATCCTAATGAAACAACTAAGAGCCCGTCCTTCAATCAACCGAAGGACGGGCTCTTTCTGATGAACTTCATCCGTCCCTACTCTGTTCGAACGTGAGTATGACGGTAAAGCTCTTTTTTTTATAAATTCTAAACTCGTTGATTAGAGCAGGTCACGACGAAGCTCTTCAGCGGATTTAGGAGACAGGTGACCCAGCGGAATATCAAATACTGTTTTGGCACCTTTGTGACCTTCAGCGCTCAGGCGATGTGCAGCTCTTGCATATGCAACCAGTACACTTGCTGTGAACTCAGGGTTACTATCCAATTTCAAGCCAAATTCAATAATTTGCTTGGATGCTGTTCCCGTAACTCCACTGCGAATCACGAATCCACCATGCGGCATACCTTCGTGTTCAGCTTTCAATTGCTCTTCAGTAATAAAGGTTACCGTTGTATCATAGTCAGCAAAATAGTTCGGCATGGATACAATCGTTTCACGGATCTCATCCTCGTTTGCTCCTGCTTCAGCCACAACGTAACATTGTCTCAAATGTTTCTCACGAGTAGACAACTCTGGCGTTTCACCTGCACGAATACGGTTAATCACTTCTTCTACAGGTACGGTGTATTGAACTCCGGCTTTGACACCTGGCACACGACGAATCGCATCAGAGTGACCTTGGCTAACGCCAGTTCCCCAGAATGTATATTCTTTACCTTCAGGCAGAATGGATTGCGCCAACAGACGATTCATGGAGAACAATCCTGGATCCCAGCCCGTAGAGATGACACTTACATGTCCACCTTGCTCGGCAGCGGCATTAACCTCTGCATAGAATTCAGGGATTTTGGCATGTGTATCGAAGCTGTCTACCGTGTTGAATAGTCGTGCAATGACAGGTGTCTGCTCCGGAAGATCTGTAGCCGAACCTCCACACAGCAACATCACATCAATTTTGCCTATGTATTGCTCAGCGGCAGAGATATGTTCGAAACGAGCGGATGTATCTTCGCCTACCATCTGCTCTGGATCACGACGTGTAAATATAGCAACCAGTTCCATATCATCATTTTGCTTAATTGCTTTCTCAACGCCTCTACCCAAGTTACCGTAACCCACAATACCCACTTTAACCATGTTCAATCCTCTCCTGTCTTCGTCAGTAGTTGTCTATCTTTCTATAAAGATATAACATACCATGTAACCTGTTGTGTTTCCAGTTCTAAATTAAAAAAACCTTACATTTATGTGGCAACAGAGCCACCGACAATGTAAGGCAAGACGTATCATATGTTCTATATTGAGTTGTTCCGGCTATCAAGATTCAGCCCACGTAAGTGTCAGCTCAATCGTACCTTCCTTGCTAGCCAGGGCTCCGCCAATCAGTGACCATTGCTGCTTCGTTTCAGGATCAGTCCCTTGAATAATGATACTTTTGTCATCCAACGTCTGACCTGCATCGGTTAATTTTTTGGCTTCGAAATAGTCCTTATACATCTTGGAGACTGTCTTCATATCCTGCTCCGTGGTGTAGATTACCATAGCTGTCTTCTTACCATCATTGTCACCGGAGTTAGCTAGCTGAATATGAGCGTCATCTGGCATAGGAAAGTCTGTTGGCAAGACGTCTGGTAATTCTTGAGTCCCCTCTGCTGCTGCGTTATCACCACCAGCCTCAGAATTGGTCTCCTCATCGGTATCCACAATCTCCGCTGTACCATCTGGGGAACTCACTTCTGCTGTGGTTGCTTCGTTATTAGCATCATTGTTCACTTCACCCGTAGACTCCAATGATTCGGAATTAACCTGTCCTGTATCCTGTGCTGGCTGCCCTGTTCTACCGCTACATGCACTTAGCGCAATAACCATTGCTACAGCAGCACACATCATGAGATGCTTCTGAGGTAATTTCATTATGTTCACTCCTTATGTGTTGTGTATGGACTAAGGAATATCTTATACATATTCAGCTCAATCGTTATCATGTGGAATTATGCCCTGCGTTAACTTCATCCACATCTGCATTCATTATTTAGTTATCTCCCCCCTTACCCTAATTAAAGATTTAAGAAACCTAAGAATTCATATCCAACAGTTATTACGATGAACTCATCGTAATCAGATGTGATGCATCTATATATGAAGCTGCTTCAACATAAGCTGAGGCATACAGCATCATGACAGATAGTGCTGCGATGGATAGTAGGAAGCTGACCAGAAACCAAGCTAGGAATCCGCCCATCACCTTTACCTTCATCCCTCTTCCTCCTTCTCGGCTATGATTCAATCAAGCCACAATTCGCTTATTCATATAACTCCAGGTTCAGTGAAGATTTCAGATGCTCATAAACTTGTGTAAACTCTTCAACCAAGGTTGAATCTTCGGGATCAGAAGCAAGCCTTATTCCACCTGAATGTAACGTGCTAGATGTATTCACTTGTACATGACCCCTGTTAAACTCATCTATTCTTTCCGTTGGCAGATAAGCTTGCCTCGTTTGCACATCCTGCACTACCATGTAGCCCGCCCCAACAAATAACAGAACACCTGTTACAACCATCACACCGCCAACAATTCGAATACCTCTACCCAGCAATCTATCCATTCTCGTCCTCCCCATGCAACTTGATATCTGTTCCGAATCCATGCTACGCCAAGACTCCTTATGTATGTATTAATCCTAACCCATGTTCTCATGGCAAGAAACGATCCAGAGCCTAGTCTAATCCCCAACTTTAGTCTAGTATGTAATCCTGCCCGGGATCGATGAAAAAAACTAAAAAACCGCAAGTCTCCTGTCACTCCTAGGAAACTTGCGGCATATTGCATTCGAATTATTGCGATTGAACTAAAATATTTACACTGACCACTCCAATGACAGAACAACCTTCCGATCGCTGTTATCCCCAGATTCTTCTGATTCCCTTTTTCTAAGGGAAAATCCTGGGATGGTTTATGCTTCCGATGCAGCTTTCTTGCAGAAAGCTTTCAGGCGAACACTTCGCTTCTTCACGTTATTTCTGTCCTCTCCGTTCTTGTGTAAATGTCTAGTTCAACCTATACAATTTAATGTTAGCCCGACAGGACAATGATCGCTGCCCATCACATGGCAGTCAATGTGTGCATCCTCGACTTTTGAGACCAGTTGATTCGATACCAGAAAATAATCGATACGCCAGCCAACGTTCCGTTCTCTAACCTTTGGCATATAGGACCACCAGCTATATACATCCGTGCGATCCGGGTACAGATGACGGAAGCTGTCCACATATCCTGCCTCGAGCAAATCCGTCATTTTGCCTCGCTCTTCTAATGTGAACCCTGAATTACCCATATTGGGCTTCGGATTCTTCAGATCAATCTCTTGATGGGCTACATTCAGGTCACCGCATACGATAACCGGTTTGTTCGCTTCCAACTGCTGAAGGTATTTCAGGAAACGATCCTCCCATTCGAGACGGTAAGGTAATCGGGTCAGGTCACGCTTTGCATTAGGTGTATACACATTCACCAGATAAAATTCATCAAACTCCAGTGTAATCATTCGACCTTCCGGCTCACTGTCTTCCTCCATCCCATACCAGACGGAAAGTGGCTTGATCCGAGTAAATACGGCCGTGCCGGAATAGCCTTTTTTGATCGCATAATTCCAGTATTGATATACATCATCACCCAGATCCATCTCGATCTGGCCTGCCTGTAGCTTCGTCTCTTGCACACAGAAAATATCAGCCTGGCTCTCCTGATAATAATCCATAAATCCCTTGGTCACACATGCCCGTAATCCATTTACATTCCAGGACACTAACTTCATATCCTCATCTCCTCACATCTCTCCAATATAGCATGGGCGAATTCGCAAGGACAAGGTTAAGTCACTGGGATGTTCAATCAAGAACGCAGATATGTCATAGTCACAATGTTCCAGCACGGTAATCTTGACTTAGTATGACGAGCTACTTATGGGTATTCGATTTCCGTTTTCTTACCCTTTTCGTCAAAAATGATCTCGGTTTTCCTGCCATCCGGATATTCCTTAATCATTTTTTCATTTTCTTCATATACAATGGGTACACCATTCATCTTAGCTTCTTCTCTGGCCGATAATGTAGCTTTTACTAGAATTTCATTTAGTTCAGAAGTTGACATACGTTTCATGTGAAAACATCCTCTCTGTATGTATAACACTTTAAGTTTAATAGAATCGATTTTGCTTATTCCATTTAACACTCAAACTACAGATTATGGCTTACGCTTCACTTCTCAGTTTAGAGAACACGGCAAGATCAACGTATCTTCCCTTCTCAAACTCATGCTCCCGCAAAACGCCTTCCTGCTGAAAACCAAGCTTGCGCAACAGGTGAATCGACGCCTCATTCTTCGGTTCTACTCTTGCTTCGATCTTGTTGAGCTGCATGCTCGTGAATCCAAACTGCATAATAACTCTTGCTACCTCTGTCATGACACCTCGTCCCCAATAATCAGGGTGTAGATCGTATCCAATCTCAGCGCGGTTATGTACCTCTTCCAGATTGAGAAACCCACAGGTTCCAATGACTTTCCCGGATTCACCATCCTCAATCATCCAACGTAAACCTGACTTCTCTCTGAAAATCTTCGCATACCAACTCATCTCATCGTTCGCATCATCTATCGACTCGAAGGGGGTAAACGGCATAAACTCAACGACAGCTTCATTCGAATACAATTCCAAAATATCATGGCTGTCCTTGACCTCTGCCGATCGGAGGTTGAATCGTTCTGTCCTTAGTTGCGGGAATTCATCAAAATCAAATCGATTACTCATATGTCATCTCCTTTGTTATACGTTATTGTACAACGCTTTACTTTAGATAAGAAAGCCTATCTTAGGCAGAGCCTCCTTGAAGCCACCATCTCGCTATTCGAATTGAAACAGGGTTCTATACGTCTCCATCTACGATTGTGTATTCAATCATGTTGTCTGTAAATAAATACACTGTAAATACACAAAAAAGACGTGTTCGGCGCCCGTCGCTACCTAACGACCTGGCTCCAACACACGTCTTTGAATTCCACCTATCTAGCTATGAATTGCTTATTAATATTTCGTTTACTTGATGCTCACCCACGGATACTTGGATGGCTCGTCAAACAATAGACGGATTCGATCTGGCGAGCGTCCTTCTTCATCAAATAACAATAGCTCATTCTCTTCCTGTAACCAGGCAACAGGGATTTTGTAATCCTCCTGTGGACCAATCTGCCAGTAACGTCCAAGATCATGACCATTGAGGTGAAGCGTGCCTTTGCTCATTCCAGTAAGTCTTACCTTCACATTCACAACATACTGGTCGGATACAGCTGGCATTTTAAAGTTCCAACGGTACCATGCAGGCTGACCTTCTCCCTGATTGGCAGTACGATTGCCAGTAGTAGCCGCATGTTCGCCCAGAAGACTAGATGGCGATCCTACCTCTTGTGTCTCCCACTGCTGCGGAAGCAATGCATCATTACCCGCCATACGCCAACCGCTCAATTCATCGGCACTACGATACAAGATCAGTTCGAGCCGCTCAAGCGGGGATTTGGAATAAGGCATTTCCAATGTATTGACTTCACCTTGACGCAGATAGCTGGAAAGGTCCACCGTAGCGAAGGAGAACCAATCATGGTAACCTTCCATTGGCACTTCGGTGCCGTTCACGCGAAGCCCTTTGCTTACAGCACCAACCAGAATCGCACGGTCATTGCCATCCAGCTCAAAGCTTCTACTTAGAAGTGGAGCTTCCGTTAGATTGTTCACTTCGTTCAGTTGTATAGATGTATCTGCCGCCTGCCAGTCACGACGAATATCTTGCACCGAACCGCCCAGATATGCAGGACCAGCAAGTCCCTTGCTCTCTCCGAGATTCGGTGAGAAATTCAATCTACCCATTTGCTGCACGAGAATCTGCAGCGTATTATGACCTTGGGCTGCTTGAATGTTCACACCTGCTGCACCAACCTGACGCACTAGTGCCTGTTCTACCTGATTCACATAGACTCTTGCGGTATCTTGAAGATCAGGAAGTACAATATGTGTCATTCCGCCATTCGGACTTTCGAAATCACACTCATAGAGCAGATAGCCGAAATCTTGCCCGAACTGTGAGAAGTGCTCAGGCTGCCCACTTGCTGGACGCTGATCAGCTGCCAGTTTCACACGTGCTACCTCTGGAGAACGTGACAATATTGGTGCCACTGGAGGTGTAAGTGCTGCAACGGATGAAGCTGACAACGGCTCACTTGTTTCTGTTCGAGCGATGAATTCACGCCCTGTCCACGTCTGCTCGCCATCCTGCCAATCGCCGAGTAACACTACGGTGCGATCCAGATCAGAGATCGACCCTTTAACTTGACCTTGCGATAGGACTTGAACTTCGTCAAAACCAATCGCATAACGATGTTCATTTTGGCTAATACCATCTAATCGCCATGTACGGTTCATTGACTCCCGATCCAGCACAATCAATCGAATGGACACATCGCCCGCCTGAAGACGAATGATTCCCGGTTCACGGAAGTGGAACAAGTCGAAGCGATATAGGTCTCGCGCTGAATCCTTCTCCACAAGAACCTGCATGCTACTGCTGACAACTTCCAATGCAGGCGCTTCCAGATCCAATACAGATCGCTGTCCGGAATCCGCTGAGATGAACAAGTTCAGCTCTCCGTTAATCATCTCATTCCCCGTAATCAGGGCTCCGCTTGTTACATAGACGTTATCCGCAAGGCGAACGCGATCCAACACCGGAATGATCTGACCTGGATTTACAGTGATCGGAAGTGTTCGACCATCTTCAAACGTTATGGTGGTTCCCTCACGTTCACCTTTGTGGCTTTCTACAAACCAGATATTCTGGTTATCCGCAGTGCGGCCACGTACAGACAATCCTTCCGGATGGCGGATATTAATCTGCTCTGTAGGAACCTCTTCCGATTGAAGCAGCAATGGTCCGAGTGCATCTACAAAATAGGATACCGTTTTCGTAACTGCATACTTCTCGGTTACACGTCCATATTCATTCAGCGGAGCATCGTAGTCATAGGAAGTGATCATAAAGATATCGCTGCTACCTATCGTTCTACCGCCATATCCACCGAAATTCGTACCGCCAAAGAACATATAGTGGCTAATACCCGTATATCCGGTTTGGAGAATTTCCATGATTCGTCTCTCAAGTAGAGCTGGCGTCTTCTGGATTGCGGAAGGACCACCCCAGTTCTCAAACCAACCAGTCCAGAACTCGGTCACCATCTTCGGCGTATCTGGCTGCTTCGCTCTGAGCTTCGCATAGTGCCCATCTGCACCCGACCAGAAATTAGCGCCCTCAATAGTTCCTTCTGCTCCTCCGACACAAGTGATCAATGGCACATCAATTCCACGCTGTAATAAACCATCGCGCAGATAGATCATATGCTCGCTTGCCGCTTCGTCGTCCTTGATATATTCATACTCGTTCTCGACTTGCACCAGAATAACAGTACCGCCAGAGGAAATCTGACGCTTACGGATAATCGGTACGAGTTTATCAAAATACAGATCCACATAATGGAGATACGTTTCATTATTTTCACGGAACTTCATGTCAGGCTTCGTTCCGAGCCAATAAGGGAAGCCGCCGAAATCCCATTCAGCACAGATAAACGGCCCCGGACGAGCGATAACCCACATTCCGAGTTCTGCACAAAGATCAAGGAATTCTCCGCAATCATTGTCTCCTTCGAAGTTCCATTGGCCTTCCTCAGGCTCATGGACATTCCAAGCAAAATACGTATCGATGCAGTTCATGCCAGCAAGCTTGGCTTTCACCAACAACTGTCTCCACTCTTCCTTTGGCATACGGAAGTAATGAATTGTAGCACTATTCAGAAATACGCGCTCTCCATTTAGCATGAAGCTACGCTGGTCATACGTCAGCTCCAATGGAAGCTGGTCTGATGTGGAGCCAATAATTTGGGAATCGACATTGTTCTCACCTGCTTGATCTTGAACCAACAGGGATGGTTTCTCTCTCATCGATGTGTTCCCCTCCTTCTATCTAATTCAGTTCAACCTGTATAACATACCATTATTGAGATTGAAGTGTAACCCCTTCCAATACAACGGTAGTAATCGAATTTTCTGCCGTATTAACTTCTATTCCATTTGAGTATACTTTAACGTCCTCAAGCTGCTGCATATCTAGATCCGGTGAGGTTTGATAGACCTGTGCTGTGGTCGAATTCCCATAGGTAAACGGCTCCAGTGCAAACGAGGTTTTGCCAGCAGATAACTCGTTACGAATCACTAACACCAGCCGTTGACTGGTCTTGTCATATGCCGCCAGCGTCCGTCCATCATCCGTTGGAATAATCGTTGCACCCGGACGAATGAACTTCGTGAATTGAGCCATACCATAATACTGTTTGGTGAGTTCATACGAATCTTGTGCCGCAAAATCAGCATGGATGAAGCCCCAGTTGTTATTCGCACCTTCATCCTCAACCGCCTGCCAGTATACCCAAGCCGAAGGCTGCATCACTTTGAGGTCGAACATAACGCGCTCAGCCAGTTCCTGTACAGATGTCATATCGTCATGACTATGCGGCTCGCTACCACCTGTTCCATATTCGGACATCCACAACTTCTTGCCATGCTTCTTAGCAAGTTCGCGGAGCTCCTCCATTTTGCTTCCATTATAAGAGTGAGTATTGATCTGTGAGATCGCATCTAATGTGTCCTGATCATAGAGACTGAAATTGAATACTGTCTCATCAATACTATTATCGTCCGCTGCGCTAACGACCGTGCCATCCAAACCTTTGCTTTGAAGAGAAGCTGCTACTTTCTTGATGATCTCTGCCTGCTTATCATTGCTAAAATGACTGCCTTCCTGCATATTGCCCTTCTTCCACCAGTCCGAGGATGGCTCGTTCAAAGGGTCAAGTGTACGGAACGTAATACCCCACTCATCGCGATAATGTCTAACCACTTCTGTTAAATAATCCGCAAAGGCATCATATTGATCTTCCTGCAAATTGTTACTTCCATCGACTGCTCCAGTCACAGATCCGCTGATCGTCATCCAGTACGGCGGCGAATTCGAGAAGGCTTCCGCGATGTCAGCACCTCGTTCCAACGCACCTTTCAACACCGCACGTTGACCTGCATCCGCCTCCCAGTCCCATTCGCCCGGTTCAGGTTGGAAGCCAGGAACATCGCCCCCAGGACGTAACGCTTTCATCTCAGGGTTCTCCTCGCCTCCAATGTTGTAACGAACAATATTCAGTCCAAGCCCTTTGGCTGGGTCAAATACCAGATCCATCACTTCATCTACCTTCGCCTGATCCTTCCATTCACCCATATTGTTCGCCCACCACGCAAGTGATGTTCCCCAACCTTCAAAATGATCATAGGACTGCTCCAACTTCAAATTCACAGGTTCTCCCTCAAAGGCAAGTGGCTTCGATTGTCCATTGGCAAATTGATTCAATACAATTCCTCCTCCAGCTAGCAGTACAACCAGGGCTGCACCCATCAGGATGTAGCTTCGTCTGCGTCTGCTACGATGTTGATCACGACTCATGGTTCACACAATCCTCTCTCCAGTGCACCGCATCGTGCATGTGTAGTCACCCTTTGTGTGTCTGACACTTGTTTGTCTATACATTTGGTTGCCTAACGTTAAATTATTACGTTGGAGCTGCACATGTTAGGTGACATCTCGCTATACCACTTTCGTTATTTGATACCGCTGCTGCCTCCGCTAATGTTCGCTTCATATACATAACGTTGTCCGAATAGATAGACAAGCACCATCGGAATCGTCAGGAATAGCGAAGCGATCATGACTAAGTTCCATGGTGGCATCTGTCCACCACCAACGGTTGTCAGAAGTTGAACACCCAGGGCTAGTGGCATTTTCTCCGGGTCATTGATATAAATGAGCGGCCCCATGAAGTTACCCCAGTTGTAGGAGAATGAGAAAATAGCGATAGCAGCCAATATTGGATAGGTCAGCGGCATAATAATTTTCCAGTAGATCCCCGGATGACCCATGCCGTCAATCATCGCTGCTTCATCCAGTGATTTTGGAATGCTCATAACAAATTGCCGGATCAGGAATACGTTGAACGCACCCGCGAAGAAGCTTGGTACGATCAGTGGATAGAAGGTATTAATCCAGTCCAGATGGCGGAAGATGATAAATTGCGGTACCATCGTAACCTCACCCGGGATCATCATTGTGCTGAGCAGCACGATAAATAAGAAACGACTGCCTTTCGCTTTGATCCGTGCGAAACCATACGATACAATCGATGCAGACAATACAGATCCGATAATCGTGAATACCGTGATAATAATGGAGTTTTTCAGATAAGTGCCGAGATTGTTATTCGTAAAGATGGTGTAGAAGTTCGACCATTGAAATTCGAGTGGTATAAACGTAAAGGCTGATTTTACCGTCGTTGCGTCACTCGCCAGTGCAATAGAGATCATGTACAGGAAGGGGGAAGCCAGCAGCACCCCGACCAGAATCAGAAAAATGTAGGATATCGTCTTCTCGACAGTGGATGGATTACTCATTCGCTTTTCCCTCCTCGTAGTGCACCCATAGCGCTGATGAACGGAACACAACCAGGGTCAGTGCCATGATGATGATGAATAATACCCAAGCTATAGCGGATGCATAGCCCATTTTGTAGAACTGGAATGCGTTCTGGAACAAGTAAGGCACAACCATCTGACTTGAGTTATCCGGTCCACCCGCCGTAACGATAAATACCTGTGCGAATGTCTGGAGTGCGCCAATCATACCTGTTACCAAGTTGAAGAAAATGACGGGCGTAAGCATTGGAAATGTAATGTGGAAGAAGGATTGCGAGCTTTTGGCTCCATCGATGGCAGCGGCCTCGTACAACTCCTGAGGGATACCTTTCATACCCGCCAGTAGCAGTACCACGCCGCCCCCAACGCCCCATAAGGACATGAGAATCAATGCAGGTTTTACCCAATTCGGATCAAGAAGCCAAGCAGGACCTTGAATACCGAATACAGCAAGCGCTTGGTTAATTAAACCCTCTGTTGGTGCAAGCAAGTGGATAAAGAGCAAAGAGCTTGCTACGACTGGAACGACAGAAGGTAGATAGAATAGAATGCGGAAGAACGTGATGCCTTTGATTTTTTTGTTCAGATAATAGGCAATCCAGAGCGAGATGGACATCCCAAGTGGGATCGATATCAAGGCATAGAAAAAGGTGTTACCCACCGACTTCCAGAAGATCGGGTCATCGGTTAACAAGGTTTTGTAGTTATCAATACCGATGAAATTCGGGGACTGGAACAGATCCCAGTTGGTGAAGCTCATGTAGATTGAAAACAAAATCGGGCCCAGGGTAAGTCCTAGGAAACCAATTAGCCAAGGCGAGATAAAGATATAAAACCATTTCCCGTCCTTTTTCTTCACGTTAAGCCCTCCCATAACAAAGCGAGCAGACGGAACCCGGGTTCATGCCGAATTCCGTCTGTCCCCCTGTCGATCTATTTGTTCGTGTTCAAAAGGTTCGCTCTTGAACAACTTCTATTTATAGATTCTTTCCAGTCCACTCTGAATCTCGTTTACGGTATCATCGAGTGAAGCTTTGTTGTTGAAATATACACCCAGCTTGTCATTGATCAGCTTCATCATTTCATTCCATTGTGGATTGAACGGTTCAGCGTAAATGGTAGATTCACTGAAAGCAGCCATATTGATTTTTTTGCCACCATATTCCGCATTAAGGAACTCGTCGCTGGATAGACCTGCTTTCGTTGCTGGTGCATCTTGGCCTGCTTTGATCATTGGCATCTGAGCCTCAGGTGTAGTGAGTGCTTCGATCACCTTGAACGCTTCCTCTTTATGTTTGGATGCATTCGTAATCGTTAAGCCGTTGAAGAACGCATTGGTCTCACCCCAGATCGGAGAGATATCCCAGTTGATGCCTTCTACCTTAGCCAGTGAACCAATATTCCAGAAACCTGTCGTTTCCATCGCAATTTTACCTTGAGCGAACAATGGGTCAGCACCGATATTTCCCATATCCGCAATCTCCGTTGGTGTCGGGCTTGCACCGTGTACGAACGTTAAGTCATTCATGAACTGCAACGCTTTGCGGACAGGCTCTGTATTGAACGAAGGTTTACCATTCTCGTCAAAGATTCCGCCACCGTTCTGGTAGATCAATTGCATCCATTGCGGCCACCAGCTACCTGGATAGTAACCCCATTGAACCGTCTTGCCATTCTCTTGCACGGTCAGCTTCTGAGCTGCCGCCAGCAGATCTTCTTGTGTCCATTCCTTGGTTGGGTATTCTACCCCAGCCTTGTCGAACAGATCTTTGTTATAGAAAAGCACCATCGCGCCAGCGCGGTCAGGCAGTCCGAATTGTTTGCCATCATATTTCATCAAATTCGCGATATCGTCTGAATAACGCTCTGACATGTTCACATTGTGCTCCTTGATCATGTCATCGAGCGGAATAATCTGATTCTTAGAGGCGTACGCCTGATAGTTCTCGGCAATCATCATGATGTCAGGTGCAGTACCGCCGGCAATCATCGTCTGTACCTTCTGGTCATAATCCCCTGCAACAACGTTGAGCTTCACGTTAATGTCCGGATAGGTTTGTTTCACAATGTCGAGCCGTTCCTGATAAATCTTCTTCTCATCCTCTGAGCCCCAGATCGTCATACTTAGATCAACCTTGCCACCTTCCGAACCGCTTGCTCCACCATTCTCGCCTTTACTACAGGCTGTCAGACCAAATACCATGACCAGCATCAATAACGAAATGACCTTTAAACTTCTTCTCATACTGTACGCCCCCTTGGATAATGAATGGATTATTTCATTGAAACCCATTTCATGAAATGGGTTTCATTAAGCTGAAACATAAAACCCGATTCACTTTATGAAAGGGGTTTCATTTACGCACTCATTATATTTCACCCTTAGAGAAAATGTCAACGCTTTCTTTTTGAGAACGTAACCCTTTTCATCGTGGTGCTGGCCCTGTACTTTGACGTATGATTAGTTCAGGTTGCAGGATCGTTTGCTTCTTCACTTGTCGCTGATTAATCAACTCATGCAGCTTATCCACCGCCAGTTTGCCCAGTTGATATGTGTTCTGAGAGACGGTTGTAAGTTCAGGAATCACAGCACTTGCGAGCGGTGTATCATCGAAACCTACGATCGAAATATCTCTCGGAATAGATAATCCGTGCTCAATGGTCGTCTTCATTGCACCAATCGCCGTATTATCATTCACGCAGATGACTGCTGTTGGCGGATTATCACGCTCCAGGAGTTTAGCCATCTCCCGCTTACCATCATCAATAGAGAAGCTGCCCAATAAGAGCCTGTCTTTCGGGATTTCGAGACCATGCTCACGGAGCTTTTTCTGAACAGCCTTGACCTTAACCATCGTGGTCGCTAACTCCTTCAATCCACCTACAAATGCAATGTCCTTATGTCCCAGTTCGAGTAAGTGTTCAGCAGCTAGAGCCGCCCCAACTCCTTCATCCGTATACACGCGGTGGAACCCGCCTTTGGCAATATTGCCATTGACCAGTACAACCGGCGTACGTTTGCCAACATCAATCAATTCCTGAGCCATGTCATCCGGACAGGACTGCATATTAATGCGCCCGCCTAGGAAAATAATCCCGTCTACCCGCTTCTCGCGCAGCATGGACAGGTATTCAGACTCTCGATTGTAATCGCCTGCGGTGTTACAGAGAAAGAATGTATATCCCAGACCACGCGCCTCGTTCTCTGCGCCCCAGAATACTTCGGGGAAGAATGGATTCGTAATATCTGGTAGGATGATTGCAATGGTGCCTGTTTCTTTTTTAATTAGACTGCGCGCTTGGGCGTTAGGTTGAAATTGGTGCTTGGCGATAATCGACATGATCTTTTCCCTCGTGCTTGCACGTACGGGTGCCGTATCATTCAGCACCCGGGAAACCGTGGATACAGATACGTTCGCCTCTTTGGCAATATCATATATCGTAATTGGTGTCATATGTAGAACCTTCCTTTTTCACTGATTTTCCTGCTTATCATACCAGATAAGGATTATCGATGAAACGGGTTTCATTCCACAACTTTGGAGCCAGAGCGGCTCACCTGCCATGTCATGAGAATGCTTTTAACCCTTCTCAGTCTTTCCATACTGCTCTCTTGTAAAAATAAACAGCTTACTGTCGGCATTCACAATTTGTGTGCCATTGTTTAGCTGCACGAGCGAGGTCTGCCAGTGGGTATGCCCGCAGAACACAACCGTTTCCGATCCGGCTTCCAACGCCTGACGGATCAATGCTTCACCCTTCAGCCCGAGCTCGGCAATGCCTGGGCTCTGGTGCAGTAAGAGGCAATCCGGCTGCTGCTTCAGCAGCTTGTTCAAGGATTGCAGGTATTGCTTCTCCGGCAGCCGGTTCGGCTTGTCCGGCCTGCCGATGATGCCGCCAAGGCCAGCAACGCGTAGCGGCTGACTGGCGGCAGAGGACGCGAGCCCATCCAAGGGCAGGCTCGCGTTAATCACGACAGGCGCATCCATGTAGTGGATGGCCGTGTCGCTGTGCAACCGATGGGCGCCTGCCTCATCGGTGAGATCATGGTTGCCGTCCACGCCGGCAACCCAGCCGAAGGCGTCTCTGAAGGCAAGCCAGACGGGAACCGGATTGCCGCTGGCTCCCCTTTTCCCGCGCCGGGCATATAGGTCACCACATAGCAATACCCCCACTCGATTCGGATCGATCTCAGGCATCTCCACTTCAAGTAGCAAGCGCACATAATCCGGTAACATCTCGCCTAGTAAACAATCCTCATCCATGTTCAATGTTCGTTCATCTTGAGATGATATATCTGGAGAAATATGAACGTCTGAATCCGCAGTAATCTTAGCATCCTCTCTGACGTAAGGCAGAGGCACAATCCCCTGCAAATCCGAGCTTACAATCAGCGCATCCATTCCTTTCGGAAGACCTGAGATAGTGCCAAGATAAATGGGCAGTTGTGCCGCTTGCACTTCTCCGCCTGGGACGGCATTCAGATAACCAAAGGTTTCAATCGGGTGCTCTTGCAGCGTAATAATTCTCAATGATGATACCTCCTTGCTCCTAACAATGACTTAACTATTTCCTGTTATTTCTGAACTACTCCTTAGTCTACTTCTTCAACTATATGTTGGGCTAGCTCATGAGTTGTCTCTCGGTTAAATCTTTACGTTATTTCTTAACTTAGTACCCGAGTCTTCCACGGTTACTTCTTGTATTGTTCATGATTCGCGTGATGAAGACAATACATATTTGTTTTTCTCCGTTTCGTTCTCGATTTCATCTTCTATTTGCCAGTGATTCTCCATACATTATTAATGTAAGCGAATTCAATTGGTGATTAGAGGAGTGTGAACGTTGTATGATCATTCAGGTTAGCCCATTGGCAGAATCACGACTTAGCGCAAAACTCAAGGATCAGCCGGGCTATTTCAAGCTATTTTATGACACGGATGGATGTGGATGTGACGGTATTGCTGTACTCCTGATCGTTAATGAACCGGACAGCGATGACATCCCGATTGAATCCAGTACGCTCCCTTTTCTCATCAACAAGCAGCAGCAAATTTATTTTGAGCCTAGCCTACGCCTGCAGTCGGAAAACAGCTTCCCCTGCTTTCGCCTATGCAGCGATTCCATGATCTATGGTAGCAATGTGAAGGTGTACGATCTTCGGGACACGGCAGAAGTTGCTCCGCAGCCAACTGCATGGTATGTACGATAAAAATATAGCATAAAAATGCACAAAAACCCAAAAACCTCCATCCCTATCATACATGGGAATGGAGGTTTTTGAGTGAATCCATTTTTAGCATACTATTCGGTTTTGAACTTCGCTGATTCTGCAGCAAGCTGCTCTGTCAGACCATTGATCGTATCCACCATCTCGGCAAGATGTCCTGTCATGCCAGACTGTTCCTGCATCGTCGCGGTCACTTCCTCCACAGAAGCGGATACTTGCTCACCTGAAGCGGACAAGTTCTGTGCTGCACCCAAGACGTCATCCTTATCTCGTTCAATGGATTCAATCTGGGAGGCAATGGCTTGGACCTGATCCATGAGGTCATTCATATGCTCTGTGACGAAATTAAAGGTCTGCTTCGTCTGATTCACGCTATGCTTCTGTTGCTCCGTAATCGTCTCAATTGCTTGAACGCTGCGGTTATTTTGCTCCACATGCTCAATCGTCTGGGTCACAATGCGGCTAATATTCTCTGATTGGGACGTGGTCTGCTCCGCAAGCTTGCGAATCTCGGATGCCACTACGGCGAAGCCGCGTCCATGCTCCCCTGCTCTTGCTGCTTCAATGGATGCATTGAGTGCTAACAACTTCGTCTGCGTCGCAATCTCCGAGATGGTACCCGTGATCTGATGAATATCGGAAGAGCTCTCCGCAAGCTGAAGGGTTGTCTGCGAAATATTGTGCACTTCAGCCTCATTCTGATCATTGACCATAATGAGTGCATCAATCACGGCATGGTTATTCTGGAAGGCATCTGTAATGCCATCCGCCTTCTGCTTCACTTCTTGCGACATTTCGTTCACGCTCGCGATCTTGTCGCCTACGTTCATGAATTTATTAACAATCGCTTCGGTATCATTCGCCTGAGACTCCATAGCGCGCGAGATTTCCACGGCTGTTGTTGTTGTATCGGCAATCGATGCTGACGTCTGCTGTGTGGAACGATCTAACTCTGTGGTGCTAGTATTCAAGACTCCGATGGAATGGTTCATCCTGGAGATTAATTGTTTATTGCCTTGTGCCATAGCGTTGAAGCTATCGACCAATTCCTTGAATTCACCGCTGTATTTTCCCTGTGCTTGAACGGTCAAGTCACCACCCGCGAGTTGTCTGAACAGGACAGTCAGACGGCTGATTGGCTTGGTTACCATGCGCGAGATCAAGATGCCCGATACGATCGAGACAGCAATTGCAGCAAATAGAACGATATACATCTTGTTTGCCATCGCAGTTAACGGTTTCTTGACATCTTCGTAGCTGTCCTCCACAATAATCGTCCAATCAGATCGTGGAATCTTGGAGTAAAATACGACTTTATCGTCAGTGCTGACCTCACCCTGTTGCAGTTGATCACTTGCAGGCAGATCAACCAACGACTGATATTCCCCATCCGCCATCTTCTGGCTAATCAATTTCTCATCTGCTGAGTGGTAGATTACCGTTCCTACACGATCCAGAACAATAACTTTTCCAGCATCATTAATTTTAATACTCTGCAGTTGATCTACGAAGAACGCAGTGGATACCACCGAAGTGAGTATGCCCAGCACTTGATTATTCTCATCATAGATCGGCATAGCGAAGACGTTGCCCAGTGTTCCTAACGACTTCGAAATTACACCTTCACTGATGATGTTCTTGCCTTCCATAGCTTGTTGGAAATACAAACGATCCGACCGGTCACCCTGAAGCGCTTCGGGATTGTTCGATGCTACCACGACCCCGTTACGATCCAGTAAGATAATGGTACTATTGCCCTCCATACCTGCCAGATTATCCGCCAGTATTCCATTCGCTTGATCTATCATTTCACTATTGTCCGCAAAAAAAGCTTCTGTATTTTGTCCTTCTTGATTTCGAATGTCTAACAAATCCCGAAAGATTCCGTGTGTCGTAATCAGAAATGTAGATTGTTCCTCCATACTTAAAGTAGCAAATAAACCCTCACCAACCCGGTCAGAGGTTGCTCGAATCTCATCTTTACTTTTGTCCAGTGTGATGCTTTCGGCCACCTTGTAACACAGCACAGCTGTAGCGGCCAGTACGATACATACCACCACACTGATCATCAGCGGCAGTTTTACTTTGAACGACATGTTGGCCATTCGCTCTCTCGCCTTAGCGATTAAATTCAATACATTCACCATCCATTTTAGGTCATTATTAAAGCCCACTTCATATGGGTTAATTCTATATCGGCAGATATAATATAAACCTACAGTAAGGAAAGCGTTTTAAATTTAAAATATTTTTCAACTATCCTTTTTATCCAAAAATAGGGGCTGAAATTGAAAAGAGGGCTTAGATTGGATATGAATATCTTATTATTGAAGATGATCCTCTTCTCCTGATAAATTCCACATTTCGCAAGTAGGAGTATTTGGCATTTGCATGCTTATGTAGTGCATTATGAATCTTCCACAAACCTATTTTAGGACATATGCCTCTATTTGCCCGATTGGAAAATATAGACTTTGGTTTAATACAAAATATGACATCCTCACCGTATAATTAGAGAACTACATATTGATTAGGGAGAGAACCGTCTTGAATATCAAAATGCCAACACTACTTAATGTAATTCGTGCTTTACTAGGGGTGCAATCCATCTACATCATCATTTCCATGGTGGCTGTACTTATGGAATTGTTTCAGTATAGGGCTACTTACGCGGGATTACCTTTGTTCGATCTTATTGCCTTATTTGCTAATATCCTGCTTCGTATCATACTCATCGTAGGGCCGCCAATCCTGACTATCGTGTATATTTCGAAGAGACGATATAAGCTGACGATCACCTTCATGAGCATGACACTCTTCTTCGGATTAGTCTTCCTACAAAATTTCTTGGTTGTATTGCACTTCTTCATGTTACTTGTACTGCTGCTGCATCAACCAATTAAACGCTATTTGAAGCAAGAGCAGGATGCCCGGCAATATGATCAGCGGAGTCTGAGATTGTAGATTAAGCGTGTGGTATTGTTTATCTTGTTCGTAGCTCTTATTCCTCAGCTTAAGAACCCGTTAAGATGAATCATTAAAGAAATTAGAAAGAGCCTGACATTCAGTAGTCAGGCTTCTTTTTGTTGTTTTTTTGGGAGAGAGGCATGGATATTATTAAACCATTGAAGTTTACGCGCTTGGTCTCAGCTCCTCCGTGCATTCCGTTGGTTCGACTGATCGCCGTCATCACTACGCACTGGGAGCTTGTGCTGTCAGGGTTCAGGCGTCAGCTGTATCCACTGATCAGTTTGAAACACATAGATGTATTCTTGGGGAGTATCATTGAATTGCACCACAACAGGATACATCGGCATCTTGCTACGCCGTGCTTCAATACTTACAATACGCTTCTCATCCACACCTTGATCAACAATTAAATGGGTTCGTAGCCTTTCTTCCAGTTCACGCATGTCCTTCTGATATGAGTTGTACCACGTTACGGACGCCATAATTATAATGGCCACAACAATTAGACCACTCTTGAGTATTCTCGTAACTTCACCCCACTTCTTAGTCATTAGTACACCATTTTTCAGATGTAAATTGTTAGTCTAAGTAAGCTAAATGTTGTAATACATCTGTCTTCAGTGCTTGTAGCTGCGGATTGTTGGCTCTGGTCGCCTGCTCTTCTGTATCTCTATGATCTACATTGAACTTACCCTGCTCTAACGAACGCACCCAGTATCCTTGCCGTTTATCATCCCAAGTCAGGAACAAGACATACCGCTGATCCGCATACATGGGGGTATAGTGACCATAGTTATAACGAGTTACACCCGTATAAAGCCCTCTATTGCGCATGACATACGTAGGCTCCAGAATATCAAGTTGATCATGAAGCTCCCGCTGAGTTGAATTCGCAAAAGCTTGATTGATCGCTACACGAGTCACTGTATGACCTCTTCCCATTCCACTCTTATCCTCAATCACCTGAGTAGACTCATCCGTTGCGGTCACCTCAACGATGAAGTCAGCATGTTCCGCCAGTTCTTCATAGTCTGTGAAGACATGATGGTCGCTGCTAATGGTGTTAACCCTGTCCTCAATCGTCTGATCTGCAATAATGTAACTGATGCCTGCGATTAGAACGATGATCAACACACCGAATACAAATGGTTTGTTTTTCATCCCATTCGCCCCCTACCTTCAAACCGTATATATACTAGATGGTACTTGCCTATGAAAAGTTACACTCACTTGTACAAAACATCAAAAAGAAACCCATTTCTGAAGTCAGACATGGATTTCAACATGAAGTCGTTTATGATTATGCTAGGATGGAACGAACATTGCGTAAAATCGATTGCATGAACTCAGAGTTTGGTTCAGCATGGCCTTCGATTGTTATTCGTCGCTGCCTTACATCAAGGCTCTTCAACTGATCTGTCAGGACAACCCCTGAAAAAGGAAGTTCTGCAGGCAAAGCCACTTCAAAGGGGTAATCCTTAGATTGGCTTGTAATAGGACATACAACAGCAAAACCTGTTATTTCATTGAAATCTTGTTCCGATAAAACAACGGCTGAACGTCTTCCTGCCTGTTCATGGCCAGCTTGCGGATCAAAATCAAGCCAAATCAGATCACCGCGTTTAGGAATTTTCAAAATAATTCTTTCCCTTCCACGCCCAGTTCTATTTCTTCATGTCGTGCATCCTGCTTTACTTTGGACAGAAGTGTTTGTAGATGTGTACGAAGCTCTTCATTAGACTCCACAGGATTGGTCTTAGGCCGCAGTAGTAATTCATTATCTGCTGTTACCAGAATTTCGATCTCCGCACCTTCCTGAAGATTGAGGCGCTTAAGCAATTGGTTTGGAATACGAATTGCACTGCTATTTCCCCACTTGCTGAGTGTGGCTGTGGTCATGGCAATAACACGCCTTTCTTTGGATTGATGATCCAATTATACCCCACCTTTCTACCACTGTATATCCATATGATATACACAAGCGAGAAAAAGGATACCTTAGTTATTAAATACAACAAATCATAAATCAATGAACGACGTCTTGACTTTACTTCAGATCTTCAATTTTCATTCGATCCAACTCTTCTTGTTGTGGGCTCTTTCTCTTATTCACTTGGGCGTTATATTTAATAAAATATCTAATGACGAAAAATAATGCTAAAGCTCCCACCAACATGAGCAAGGGGACAATAATTATTGTTATTAAAGTAACCGTCATCATTACCTCTCTCCTTTATTCTTCGAATTGTGGTATTCGTTGACAAGCAGCTTGGCTGTTTCAAAATCAATCTTATCGTTGATGGCCAGTCTCTTAACGAGAGAGATGAACGGATCCTGATCTTCCCTTTCCGTAATCTGGATCTTCTGAATTAATCGGTCGAGTCTGAGACGAACTGTCGGGTATGTAACTTGATAAATGGAGGCGATTTGCTTCAGCGATCCGGATTGAAGAATGAATTTTTTGATAAATGTAACATCCTCTTCATCGAGATTAATCATCCATTCAGGGACACTTTTGATCGTCATAAGGAAACCTCCTTAACACGTATTTACTTTAATATTATTATAATAAACTTTAACTTTGTTAAAATCAATGATTATGTCCCCTTTAATATTATAAATGATTTCAGTTGAATATTATGACTACTTCCTACTCTAATGACAGAATAAGCTTAAACATCAGTAAATTTAAAAAAATTGCTGTAACTCGGGATGTACCCTGTGCCCTTACTACAAGAATTCCTCGATGTGTAATCCCATCACTCAGATGACGCAAAAAAACACTGACAATTATGCCCCTAAAGGGACAAGTTCGTCAGTGCTTGGATCATATTCATTTACCTATTAAGATGCCATATTTCTGTGGTCAGATGAGTTCCTGTCTTCTTTTCAAATACACGTACAACACGATGCCAGACACCGCACAGATGACTGCACACAGTCCAATAAATCCATAGCCCGCCTGAAGTCCGCGCAGTAGACCGAGCTGCGTTGTCGCACCGTACATTTGCTTCACGCCTTCAATGACCCAGCCGATTATATAGTTACCAATAACACTACCAACCCCCATTAGGGTGACAGTGAAGGTTATCGCGGTATCACTGCCATTCGGATAACGCTTGGCGATAAACGCCATAACGGTAGGATAGATCATCGCAATACCTGCGCCAGATACAGCGAACAGTACAGCTAGACGCTCTCCTCCCAAGATAGCCGCAAACGTACATATTGCCGAGAATGCCGAGAACACAATCAGGGACAATACAAATCCGATCCGGTCTGTCAGTGGTCCAAGCAACAAACGTCCCAGCGAGAAAGCGAGGAAGAACGCAGATAACAATCCAGAAGCTTTCACGGTGTCCCATGTATAGGCTTTCTCCAGGAAGTTAACGAGCCAACCCCCAACCGCAAGCTCCGATACTACGCCAAAAGAAAGAATCATCACCATCAGCCAGATCGCTGGATCACGCGTTAATGTCTTGAGAGAAGTCCGATCTTCGTGAGCAAGATCATCCCCTGGAAACTTGCTACGCAGTGCCGCAATGATCGGCAATAGACAGAGTGACAGCATCACCAGATACATGCCGCGCCAATCCAGTTCGTGTCCAAACACCTTCAGGGACATCACTCCTGTCGCGAGCAACGGAGCAACTGTTGAACTCAATCCATAGAAGAAATGAGATAAGTTCATCATCATACCTGTGTTTTTCACAAAAATCCGTGCACCCAGAATCGCTAGTGCGATTTCAAGCATCCCGTTACCGATGTACATGAAGAAATAGGATGAGGCAAAGAGCGGATATGTATGCGACACATAAATAAACACACCCGAGAGGATCATGGAGGCAAACGAAATAATGCTTACCGCCTTGATGCCCCATTTGCGAACCAATATAGCCGTGAACGAACAGGCGATCAGATACCCTAGTGCGTTCAGGGACAACAACGTACCGAGCTGTTTCTCATCGAGATTGAAGTCGAATTGAATGCGCGGAATGGCTGGCCCCTTAATATTTTCCGATATACCAAATACGATAAAGCCCAGAAAGATCGTTGCCAGTTGCATCGCGTATAGCTTGTTGAACTTTCTCTTACTCCCTTGGGTATCTACTTGCTGACTCAAAATAAGTTCCTCCTGTAAGTTCAGAAAAAAATGATTACACTTCACCACTGCGATTGCAGTACCCTCTTCCGATCACTGTTATCCCCAGATTTTGCTGATCCCCTCCTAAAGGGGAAAATCCGGTGATAAACGTGCTCTTCAGATTGCTACTGCACTCTCCGCTATCGTGTAAAAGCTTTGCTTAACTTATATAAAAGTAGTACCTACCACTGCTTCTCAATAACCTGAATGCGGTAGGTTAAGCTCTCAAGCGTCACAGCCACCAGTCCAGTAACATATGCATGCCGCGTATCTTGCTGGATGATCAGCTCGGGCATGTGCTCCTGCGGAATCAAGTGATCCAGACAACCTTGTGTGAGGTCATCCAGCATCGCTGGGTTCATCGTGTCTCCTGTGACCACAATCGTGGCAGGGTTGATGATCGCAATAATGGAAACTAACGTGCGGATTACCAGTTCCTTCACCCCATCGGTTGTTTTCAACATGCGCAACTGTTCTTCTCGGGACACACCAAAAGGCAGGAAGGACACCTCACCCCCAAAGTCTGTGTTCCCCGTCAGTGGACGACCGTCAATGATAAAACCCGCACCCGGAAAATGATTCTCTGGAAACGTCACAACCGCAAAATTCTTCTCTTCCTCAAATTGTTGCTGGTTATAGAGCCCGTACACCGTCAAGTTCATGTCGTTGCCAATGACCACTTCTACATCTTCATATTGCTCCTTGAGTCTCTGACCCAGCGGTTGAAACATTAGCTCCGGTACATCACAGAGACCAATCACGCCGTTGTGTGCCACACCGGGTATACCAATACCAATCGCCTGTACGTTGTGGTGCTGTTCAATCAGCTTTGCAATCAGATCCTCAACCACCGTCACATTGATCTCATCCAGCATGAGCGTCTGCTCATCTGACCACTCTCCGTTCAGGTTCGAATGCGTATGTGTAATCGAATGGATACCGCCTTCCGTTCGAATAATGAGGCATAGCACACTCGCATAATCAGCATTAAATTGATACCGACTTGCTGGTCTTCCCCCGCTTGATTCATCCGGACCCAGATCCACGATCTCACCTGTCTGAAGCAACTCATTCAGGATCGTGCCGCATGTCGCCACGCTGAGTTTCGTTAAATTCGCGATGGAAGCCTTCGTACCCACACCGATCGTTCTGAGCGTATTCTTCACGAGTTCAACGTTAATTCGCTTCACCTGTTGGGTGTTGTGTGATGTTGGTAACATTGTTAGATGTGCGCCTCCCGTCATTCATTTCACATGATTCTAAAATGTTCAAACATTGTTTTTAAAAGTCTTTTAATAATTGACAGTTTAGGTGGATTAGTGAAGAAAGTCAATGCTTTATTTGGAAACGAAAACGGTTTTGTTGGAAATGGGAAAGGACAGCTTAATGTCATCCTAAGATGAACTATACTGTCCCTCATTACAATTGTGGCTATGTAGACTGTCTCATGCGGTTTGCCAAGATGCTTTTCTTCAGTCTGACTTCAAATAACTTACGGTTCAGATCCTGCTCCATGTTGTGGAGATGGTATGCTGCTTGCTTAACTGTGTCCATGTGCAGCACCTTTGCACGCTTTGCGATGATGTCCATCGCGTCCAAGATGAGCTTGTTGCAGGTGACCAGTTGATCCACGTAATCGTCTTCTAATCGGACGAGTTGAGCGTACTGTGAAGTAAGATCCTCGGTGTTGGTACTTGCCATGTTACCACTCCTAAAATTGGTACGCATAAGAGTACCAGTTATACAAAAAGTATATGGTACGCTCATGCGTAACGTCAAGACCATATGGAAATTTTAGGAGTGATACTCATGGCTAAAAAAGTTGTCGTCAATATACATAAACTCACGGAGAAACATAACATCTCACTGCGAGAATTGGCACGCTTGTCTGATATTCGCCACGCTGCATTAAGTGAGCTACAGTCTGGTAAACGAGAGAACATCAACTTTGCTCATATTGAGCGAATTGCGGAAGCGTTGGGTATTGATGACATTAGGGAGATTATTGAGATTCGGGAAGATTAATTGATTGATAATTTTGAAACAATTGGATTATATTATAAGTCATTTAAACTAATTCTAGCTTGATTCCCTCTAATTATGTGACTCTGCAAAAGAATTATACAAACAATAATGGGGTCAATAATTCTTTCAAAGTTTACCACCGTCTCGAGTTTAGATAAAGATTCTTGAATTTCGCCTATTTCATCTAGAGCTTTCTGAATAATTTCAACCAATTCAAATATTTCTGTATCCATCACTAACTCAAGTAGTTTTAAAGAAGGCTTCATATTATCTATAAATTCCGTTAACATCTGAGAAAATTGAGCACTGAAGATTTTCAAATACTCCGCTATTCCTTCTTCACATAATTTATTTGAAGCTAGTGCCGTTTCAATAAAGTGATTGTACTGTGTGAGTAAAAGCCTAATAATACCCAAATAACCTGTAGCTAGCCTCCACTTTTCTAATTCTACGAACTCAAGATCCAAATATGAAAAAATTTCATTCGGTAATTCAATCGGAAACATTGGTTTTGAGACTAATTCTTCTTCTACATCAAGTAGCCGATAATGCGGTATTAAAAAACCATTTGACAGTGGTGCACCGTTATAAATGGGTACAAATATTATATTTGATAATTTAGTTTCTAATATCCATCTACAACTGTTGTATGGTATAGCTGATTTGAGTGCCCCACGTAATGTGAGAACTATTCTTGTATATTCATCCTCTATAGTGCTAGAATCACTTAAATCCTCAACTTTACTAATAACATATAAATCTTGATCAATGGATACAGTTTCCCCTTCAATTCTTTCAAATGCTACTTCAAAAGCTCTTTTAATCCTTTCGTTCGATTGTTTATACTTTTCTCTAGCAGCATATGCTATGGAAACGCCCTTAATTGGATGATTAACAACATGTATCCACATATTTAATAAAACGAGCATTCCTTCAGTTTCCTCTTTACGTAAGATTTCCTCAATTGTTCCGTATTCTCTAAACAGTGATTCATACTCATTTTGCATTATTGTTAATGATTTCACAGCATTAAATAGGTTTATAAGCGCCAAGCGTGAGTTCTTAATATGATCTAAACCATCTCCTTTTAGTCTTGCAATAATGGTTTCTGCAATTTGATCGTAAAAGTAAACTAATTTTCTATGGGTTCCATAAAACCCCTTTTCAAAATTCATATACTGATTTATTGAGATTTCCATAAATTCCGAGACAATACCAAGTTTGTTTAAAATATCAATATTTCCGGCATTGAGATCAAGGTTCATTTTCTCTCTGATTAGGCAATAAGGATCAACTGCAGTTTTTGGTAATAGGATTTCCTTGTTCATAACATGCTTAAACTCTTTTAGAGTCTCTACCACCCTATCCCAACGTAAATTATCGTGTCGTTTCTTCTTGTAGATGAAATCTAAATAGTCAATGGTAAAATAAATAAGTTCCTTTGATTTTTTTCTTATCTGGTCTACGTGCATTACATATTGTGTCCATGTATCGGGTCTATCTAAATAATCTATTCTCGTCTGTTCCCAAGCATTAAGTTCCATAATCCATAGATTAGGACGATTTTTCTTATTGATATTAGACTCGTTATCATATGCATCAATTCCAATATCCCGCAATAAATCAGTTCCAATTAACTTAACCTCTATATACTCTTTTTCAGGAAATACCTGATCAAGTAAATCTGTCATCTTACTTCTCCAAAAAAAGTTGAAATTTGTTTTAGATGATTTTGCTTGCCCTATCTTATAATAATCATTAAAAACAGGTGGTATAAAATAGCACTGTACGACTGACTCAGAAATATCCAAGTTTATTACACAATAGTCTTTTATTATTCTTGAAGACAATGTATTCCTTGCTGAGGTAAATAATTCTTCATTAAGGATCTCATGAAGTCCTCTTAAAGCCTCTGCCTTTGACTTAACATCACCAGTACTCATTTCATCAATAATTTTATCTACTGAGAAAGGAATGTCTATTTTTTTACCACGCTTTGCTAACCAAAATAAAGAGTATCCTAGTTGTGACCATTCTTTATCATACATCGGCATGTTAAAAGGAATTTTCAGATTGTGGGCTAATAAATCTGTAGCTTCATAATCAATCTGTAGAGAAGTCAATAATTTCTTTATTGTTTCAATCTCTTTTCTTGACTCATCTTCATTAATTCTTTCAATAATAAATTCGTTAGGTCGTAAGTATCCTGAAATATCCACAGGCATATATTTAATCCAACCAATACCATATTTATTCTTAATTACTTGAATCGCTTCTTGATTAGTTTCTACATACCGCTTGACATCCAACCATAACATCGTTTTAATTAAGCCCGCACAAGCTATCCAATCCTTCTGTCCTTTTAATGAAATTAAAGCAACAAGTTCTTTAGAGTAAGAATTTTTGCTGAAGTAATCCATTAAAATATATTGATAATATTTACTATCCAAACAATCCAGAGATAAAAGTAAAAGCCTGCGGGAATCCTCTCCAATAATTTCGTGAATAATTTCCGAAACTATTAACGCTCTCTGTGGGTGAAGAGATTCTAAAAACAAATTATCATCTGAAGATTTTATCAAGTACTCATTACTAAACCTTTGGATAGCAGAAAATAGATTATTAATACCAACAACTTTTTTTATATGTTCAATATAAAGGGGACAACCAATTTTCCCTGCAAAACTAACAAGTTGTAATAATAAAAACCATGAGTCAGGATGTCCTTCTCTTAACAAATTTTCAATCTGAGCTCTTAACCGTTGTTTCAATGTTTGATTATTCGTAAGCAGGTATACAAATTCCATTAATGGACCATTTCCACCAAATCTAGCCCACGCTTCTTCAAAACTCCGAAAGTAAGCATGTGGCGATGAATCTATAATTGTCTGATAAATTGACATCGCTTCTTTCATAGTAAGGTTTAAATCAATAATTTGAATACTTACCGAACTTGAGTCAATAGGAGTCATTCTAAAGTCCTCTTCACGTATAGAAACTAACACAGGAACAGCAATGCCACGTGCCTGTAGTTCTTGTACTAGGATTATCCATTGTTGTTCTCCTGGATGGACATCTATGTACACGATTAGATTTCCAGTGTGCTTAGTAATACCTTTTAAAGCATTAGCTAAATTTTCTGCTTGCCTAGTAGAAGAGATTGAGCGTATGCAAAAAATTAATTGTTCTGGATAATGATCAAGTAAATAACGATAACAAAGAGTTGTTTTACCCTGCCCAGAAACCCCTCTTATGATTACCGCTTTATTAGGTTCAATTTTAAGACTAATCTTGTCAATCCAATTTCGTCTACTTAAATCCAGTTTATTACGTACATGAGAGGGATGTGTAGATACACCTTGATCGAACTCAACTTTAAGCTGATTGTAACTTTTGTCTGTAACGATATCACATAGTCTTATTAAGGAATTGTTATATTCTTTGTAGTAACCGTCTATTGCAGAAATATCTCTGCCAATTTGGTGTATTTGCTCCTCCCATAACTTGAGACTAGTACTTCCTTTTTTATTTGATAGATCAGAAACATATTGGATAAGCAATGAATAAGCAAGATCAGGAGCAGCCATCACTGGTACAAAGTCTTTTAACTGTTTTAATATTTGTTTTTGAAGATCTTCAATATTTACTTTTTCAAACACTAAAGATGAGATTAACCATTTTGCTGATTCTAGTGTAAGATCGTGATTTTCAGTCAATTTTTTCAAAACTGATTTTTCACAACTAATTTCTCCATCTATTAATCCTTTTAATTCCTCTCCTAAATTATTAAAATAAACAACTCTTACTTTTGAAAAGGAATTATCTGCTTTATGTATGCTACATACTCTTTGATAAAATCCTTCTCCTCCGAGAGAAGATTTCGCGGAAGCTAAGGATGAGAGGGTTAAGTCCGATGAAATGTTTTTAATTTGTATTGCCTCTATTATTTTCCCTTCATTTTTTATAACTAAATCTTCAATATCTTCTGGATAAAAGTCATAGTTCTGAGTATTAGACATTAAACGATAAGCGATGTACAACGTTTGTGAAGAGAACCCTCTCCAAGCTGCTTGAGCTCCTATATCTGATTTAGCAAATCCCTCATTGTCACTCATTTTATAGCTCTCCTCTACTATAATTGAATTCTTTTAAACAATATTACCATTTTAAGTTTAGCTGAATACTCATTCCCTTTATACACCTTAATAGTACTAGATAATTTCCCCTTACAGTGATAACAATAAAAAAAACAGTAATTAACACTCTTGCCTCTTAGATTTCAAATATAGTTAAATTCGTGTTATCCCCGGCACTTCAACAACCAGTCTTTTAGTTTCAAGCTTGGTAGTACTCCTGAAAACTATTGACCCTGAAATAGACGAAAAAGATCTTATGGCAATATTCAAAAAAACTTCAACTGATCTAGGTACAAAGGGAAGAGATGATCATTATGGATTTGGACTTATAAATTTTCAAGATATAATTAAATATATAAATCAGTTCAACTAAATTTAATTCCATCCCTAGGAGGATAACGAATGACAAAGTTGCGTTTTAGTTTAATCATAACTCTAATAACCCTTGCCTCAATATTACTCGTTGGCTGTAATGAGAAAGAAGCAGTTTCTCTTGATGATTTAATTAAGACGATGCAAGAATCAAGCCTAAATATTGAAGCCAATGATGATGATGTCACCTCAACGCATTATGCTTACGACCCAGACAGTAAGACGTTTTATTTCGGTCTACAATTTGAAGATGACGAACTTCCTTCGGAGGAACAACAACAGACGATCTATGAAAAGTTCCTCTCCAAAGCTTCTGAGGTTACCACGACTGGTGACTGGAGAAAAGCTTTAGAGTCATATAACGTGACTTTTGAACAACTGTTATCTAATAACGATAAAAAGACGCTTGCTCTAAAGAAATCCAACTCTGACATCATTGAACTCGTAGATACCAAATAAACAAAAACAAGGAGCATTGCACAAGTGCTCCTTGTTCATTTCTTCTATAAGAACTAGCTATATATTTTTCAATTTACAAGTATGATCCTCTTTTAATGCTAAACTCACCCCAACTCCCTACTATCTTCTCTCCCCTACCCACCCGCACCTTGATACCTATTCACACTCGACATCCATATCCGATAACCAAGGAAATAACATAGCGGACCCATGACAGGTACTAGCCACATCGTCCACGACGATAGAAGCGCGGTTTCCTTTGTTAGCAGAAATGCAGCCGGATAGAAATTGATAAATGCAAAGGGAATGACAAACGTTAACAGCACCTGGATAAAGGTACCGAATACCGGAAGTGGGTATGATACGAACTCCTTAAATTTGAAAAATAAGGTGAACAGGAAGTTTGTTTTGACCCATACAAAGGATACAGCCCCGATCACGGACATGAATCCCGCCTGAATCATGGCACCGCCAATAATACAGAGGATCAGGTACACCACTTCCACCCAGCTCAGACTCAGGTCTAACTTAAACAACGCCCACAGCAGCACAGACCCTGATATCGCCACATGCGCAAGGTAGCCCAGGTTAAATCCCCTACATACTAAGTAAAGATACGGATTCACGGGTTTAACCAGGATCGAATCAAACGTCCCATTCTTCACCTGACTCTCCAATTCACGCATTTGTACAAATGAAAACGACGCTCCAAGTGCGTACGTGAACAGCCCCAGACTATATAAGAGCGCAATTTCTGGCCAGGTCCAGCCTGCCAATGTATCGAATTTACGTAAGAACAGCCAAATAATAATATAGTCGCCAGTATAGTTGATGATTTGTGCAATCACGGCAAGCAAGAAATCCCCGCGATATTCCATTCGTTCTTTGGTTAACAAATAGACTAATTTCCCGAACAATTTGAAAGTCATTTAGATCAGCCTCTCTACTTTATCCACCTTGTACAACCAGACGTTTGATCGCTCTATTCCATAACCAGCACACGAGGAGTGTGAGTCCGGCAATCCATGCCATACCTGTGAGAATCAACGTCGCTATTTCTTGAAGTGGGATCGCTCCCAAATAAACCGCAGCAGGAAGATATCCTAGATATAAGAAGGGTAAAGTTTTGGTAACGGTCACCCAAGAATCAGGAAAGAACCACAAGGGTAAAAAAGAGCCCGAGAAGATGGTAATGAGACCGCCCAACATCCAATTCAGAGCAAAATGATTCATTAGCCAGAATGCCAGTAAGGATATGAGATACCCTAGCAAGAAAGAGATCGCCAAGGCCAAGAGCAGCGCAATCAAGAATAATAACAGATGGGTCACAGAAGCTGGCGGAAGAAAACCAAAAAACACCCATGCAATGAGTAATGAAGGAATGGAGGTGAAAAGCAACTGGTACAACGAATTCCCTAGTCCTTCTGATAATAGGTGAAGCGGATAAGACATCGGTTTGATAAGTTCAGAAGCTATGGAGCCTGTTTTGAGACTGTTATCTACCTTGGAACTAATTCCAGTAAGAAGTAAGGCAGCCAGAAGTGTGTTGATAATGCTATATGTAATCATCTGCTCTACACCGATGCCTTCAATCGTCCCATTCCCTAATACAGCCTTCCATATTTCAGTCAGAATCAGAATAGCAACGAAATTCCCTAACAATCTTAGCCATACTTCAGAACGATACGAAAGTTGATTGGAGAATGTTTTTACCCCGAACATAATGTACGTTTTCAACCTTAGGCTCTCCTCTCATGCGCATTCGCTCGATCTTCTTCCTCCAGCTTTTTATACAGCTTTCGAATGACTGAATCGATATCAACGCTTTCAATCGAGGCATCTTCAATGGCATGTTCACGTGCAATCTGATTCACGCAATCAAATACGGTTCTGTCGCTTTTTTCAAACAAATACGTTTTCCGTAATCCCTCGTTCTTTATTAATTGCATGCCCGGGATATCAATTGCTCCAGACTCTTCCCGGAAATCAATGATTACCTGACGCTGATCACCAAGCGTTCTGCGTAATTGTTCCACAGATCCGTCGTACACCATATTACCTTTGTTCACAACGATCATTCGGTGACAGATCTCTTCAATATCCTTCATGTCATGCGTCGTCAGTACGATGGAGACCTTTTTCTCCTTATTAATCATTCTTAGAAACTCTCGGATCTGTTCTTTGGCCATGACATCTAGACCTATTGTCGGTTCGTCCAAGAATAAAATTTTAGGATCATGTAATAGAGCCATTGCGATCTCTACCCGCATTCTCTGCCCCAAACTTAACTGCCGGACTGGCTTCCCGACAAATGACGATAACGATAGAAGCTCGGAATACATAGTGAAATTTCGGTGATACGTATCGTCTGATAGCTTGTATATGTATTTATGAAGATCGAAGGAATCCTGAACGGGAAGATCCCACCACAACTGGCTTCGTTGTCCAAACACAACACCGATATGCTGTGAATTATGTTGTCTATTCTCATGCGGGATCGAACCCAGCACGCTCAATTGTCCTGAGGTCGGAACCAATATACCCGTCATCATCTTGATCATCGTCGATTTCCCCGCACCGTTTGGCCCTAGATATCCTACTGCTTCTCCTTCCTCGATTGAAAATGAGATATTGCGTACAGCTACCTCTTCCGTATACTGCCTCGTGACTAAGCTTCTCAAGGAACCGATCAGTCCCGGGAATCGCTTGTATTGCCGATACACTTTAGTGATACCGCTTACATCAATAATGCTCATGAATCACACCTCGTCTGCTTCTTTAGGAGTCATGTAACAGAACTCAATTTATTACAATTTTCACCAATCAACTCTTTAGAAACATGTTAGCTTTTTGCTTATGAAATAAGTACCAACATTATTAGATTATTTTTCATATCATAATTAGATATATGTTCTCAATTGCCTATTGGAAGTTCCATTTGACAACCTCTCCAAAAAGGTCTACCCTAATAACGAATCATTCATTCACTATTAAGGAGTCGTTCCCGATGGTGCAAGCCAAGAAAGACGAAGTTAGGAAAGAGATTGAATACGCAGCGCTCAAAGTTTTCTTTGAGAAAGGCTATGTGGATGCCAAGATGAGTGATATTGCCAATGAGATTAACATTTCCGTGGGCAATATCTATACCTATTTTAAGAATAAGAAGGATCTATTCTATGCGGTCGTGCCGCCAGATCTGGTGGATTATCTGAAGAAGGTGCTGGTGGAGACGATTCACTTTGATAACCAAACCTTGTTCGAAGAGACCGATAGCGAGCGTAAGTCTGCACTATTGCAGGAACAAGTGGATGTGTTACGGAAGTATCGGAATCAGATCGTCATTATCTTTGAGAAAAATAAAGGCACCATCTACACCAACGCCAAGAATGAACTTGTTGAGCTGATGATCGAGACCAAGAAGGCTTATCTCAAGAATCAATATAAACGGTATGAGATTGGCACTGAAGAAAACTTAATCTTGCTCGATATTCTCGCCCACAACGTGATCGACATGAACCTGGACTTGTTAAAACGCGAGATGACTGAGGACAGCCGCAAACAGATATTTGAAGCGTTGTATGTATACAGACTCTACGGGATGAAGAGCTTGAACGAATAACAGCCCCTGACCTGTCATCTCCTATCCATGGGTAGAAAACAATACAAAGCGTGCAGATTAGATCGATTTAACTTCATCTAGTTTGCACGTATAAAATCCATATCAGAAGTCACCCTATTTTTTTGAACGAAAAATGAATTAATAATTCACTTTTAAACCAAACACCCTACTACCTAAGGAGGAACACAACATGAACACCGCTTATGCAATAAAAAACATTAATCTAATTCACGGAGATGCGAACCGTAATCTGCAAAAAAATATGACCCTTCTCGTCAATGAGCAAGGACTAATTCAGGATATCGGTCAAGATCATGAGCTACATATCCCAAGCCACTACAATACAATGGATCTCTCTGGAAAATATGTGATGCCAGGGCTCATTAACGCACATGTGCACCTGTTTGCTGATGGGAAACCGTTCAGTCTCTCGGTTAGTGAGGGTATGCTGCAGTTTGCCTATGATCGGATATTGAATACGACATTCGGTAGACGTATGTTGAAAAAACGAATGAAACGCAACGCGCTCACCGCACTTCATGCGGGGGTAACGACAATGCGCAGTGTGGGAGAATTCTTTTACACCGATGTTCAACTTCGGGATGAGATTAATAACGGTGAATTTGTAGGCCCTAACCTACTTGTCTCGGGGTTCTTCTTAAGTGTGACGGGCGGGCATGGTGCTCCTTACCTGGCACTGGTGGGCGACTCGCCTTGGGAGGCACGGAGAAATGTACGAATCAATGTGAAGCACGGCGTCGATCTGATCAAAATCTGCGTCACAGGTGGTGTGACAGATGCCAAGATGGTTGGGGAGGCTGGTCGCCTACAGATGACGGTCGAGGAAGTTGCAGCGATCTGCGATGAAGCACATAAGATTGGTATGCGGGTAGCAGCCCATGTGGAAAGCACGGAAGGTGTTCGAGTTGCGCTACAAGGTGGCGTCGATACGATTGAGCATGGTGCAGAGATGGACGACGAGATTATTCGTTTGTATCAAAATAACCCCAATGCCCTGCATGGTTACACCGCTCTGATTCCAACTTTGCAAGCCGGTTACCCCTCCGCTTCATTGGATACAAATGTGACCCAGGTTAGTCAAACGGTGAAGGAGAATTCCAGATTGATCTATGATTCTATGCTCCAAAGTATGAGACAAGCAGTTGAGAACAATATCACGGTTGGGATTGGTACGGATGCCGCTATGCCTTTCGTGACTCATTATGATATGTGGAGAGAGATGGATCATTATATGAGACGAACCAACCTGAGCAACAAGCACGTTATTGAAATGGTAACCCGTACAAATGCGAAAATCCTAGGCATTGACAAGGTCACAGGTACACTGGACATTGGCAAACAGGCTGATCTGATTGTGCTCGAACAGAGTCCGTTAGAGCAGATTGAAGCCTTGTCAGACATCTCGATGGTTATGGTCAAAGGTAATCTCATTGATAAGCCATCCGTCACTAGAATTCCAGAAGTTGACGCTGTTCTAGATTCTGTTTGGCTAAATTAGTCCCCTCTCCAGATCGGTGTTACAGCTTCATTCCGTACTCGGCAAAAATAGCTGTAAATTTCTTATCAAATATCGCCCAGCGCTTTTGGTCTCCATACTTGGTATGGAGCTGCTGCAAATAATGTCTGGCCTCTTCCGTATCGCCGGTTTGCAATAGAAAGCGGAAGGTTTCGTCGCTTAAATGTAGTGCTGTCTTAGCCATATAATACTCTACTATATCTCTGGCGCTTGTTAGGGTGTACAGGAATGTCATCGCTTCTTCTAAATGCGCCAACAGCTCTCTCTTTAATAACTCTGGGTCAATCTCGGCTGTTAGGACATAATCATCTGGAGCGGATGGAACCAATTCTCTAATTCGGCAGATAAAATGAGCTTTATTCTCCACAACGTTTGCCCCCGGCTGTCCGGATTGCAATTCGGCCAACTCAGTGGAATGGACACTAATATTGATATAGAAACCGACACGATGAACCGTATTGAACTTTACTTTTTGAATGTTGAACTTGTAAACCAATGTTTCATCCGTTTTTTGAAAGTTTAGATCCTGCTTGGAGTACCCCTGTTTCGTAAAATAGGGTTTGATATCATTTTTAATCATTTCCTGAAAAAGCTTTTGCATAAATAGCCCTCCCCAGATGAAATTAGTAATGATCAAGTTCTGCTTACTCTGTCATAATACAACTATAGCAAGAAATGGATGAGTTCAACAAACAGACTCTCTCGGCAACTCTGGTGATGTATCTATATTTTATAATGGATTCTAACTCTACTTAACGGAGGTCAATATGCATGACAGTGAACAAAAAGCGCTGGGTCGTGGGCATCGTTGTTCTCGTTAGTTTATTCGTTGTAAGTGATCTGTTCCTATGGTCTTCCGGGAAGGTTGGCGTATTCAACACGGCGAAGAGAGTTTTGTCAGGCTCACCTCAGGTCACGCTTAACGGCCAGACTTTATCCTATCAGGGGAAGGTTGATTTTGAGGATATAGATGCGATTGAGGAGTATGCCACCAGCGATGAAAGAATACCGTTATACAAAGCGTTACACACTCCCCCATCACCGCCCTGGATTTATGTTAAGCACGAACATACAACCTTTTTCCGTTATAACATCCCGAAGGCTCCTTGGAAAATGTAAAAACAAAAAGTCTTTCAGAACCGAGCTGAAAGACTTGCATCTAATATTTGATATAGCGGTCATATAATATAACTTCTAATGCGCTTGCTTGATCAGCCGAATCGGCCACTAATATAATCCTGTGTGCGCGAATCGACGGGAGTTGCGAATAGATCTTGGGTTGCGCCGTACTCCACGACCTCACCATTGAGGAAAAACACGGTCTGCTGGGATACCCGCGCCGCTTGCTGCATATTGTGGGTGACCATCACGATGGTGTAGCGTTCCTTCAACTCATGTGTGAGCTCCTCAATCTTGAAGGTTGAGACGGGATCAAGGGATGCTGTAGCCTCATCCATCAGTAGAATATCCGGCTCTACTGCTAGTGCGCGTGCAATACAGAGACGCTGCTGCTGTCCTCCAGATAGACTTAATGCGGAACGCTTCAAGTTATCCTTCACTTCATCCCATAACACAGCCGCACGAAGGCTCTGTTCAACGATCTCATCTAGCTTTTTCTTCCCATGAATCCCATGTTGTTTGGGCCCAAAGGCTACGTTCTCGTAGATGGATTTGGGGAAAGGATTAGGCTGCTGGAAGACCATTCCGATTTTTTGGCGAAGAGATTCCACATGCACTTCACCATGA
The DNA here is from genome assembly GCF_036884255.1 of Paenibacillus tundrae. Lineage (NCBI taxonomy): Bacteria > Bacillati > Bacillota > Bacilli > Caryophanales > Paenibacillaceae > Paenibacillus > Paenibacillus tundrae. Next base: position 4,861,927 of record NZ_CP145605.1, read on the forward strand.
TAGATGTCAGCTCCTCCTACGGCCACTTTACCCTCAATGCGTGTGCCGGGAATGCGATCATTCATCCGATTAAGCGTGCGTAGCAGCGTGGACTTCCCACATCCAGACGGCCCGATAAAGGCAGTAATGGCTCGTTCCGAGATATTCATCGAGACCTCTTTAAGCGCTTGGAATGTACCATAATATAAATTCAGCTTATTAATTTCAATAATAGGTTGCACAAGGTGCCCTCCCAGTGGTGAAATGAATTACGTTCCTTATTTGCTTATGCGAAGGATAAACCAGGTAAACAATATTGTCGTAATTTAACCTATCCATTTAGGTTCAATATTGACGTAAGCATAAGATCTTCCTCGCAAGTCGCCTCTCCAAATTAGACTAGGCATACAGCTGTTAGACTTGAGTCTTGCGTGCATTCAACCACAGTGGTACACGGAACAGAATATTAATGAGCAAAGCTACGAAGATCAGTACAGCCGTCGTTTTCTGTGCAATCAGCTCGGCATCCGGTACAATCGCTTCAGATTGGATATACCACAAGTGCACTGCGAGGGTTCCCCCCGGCGAGAACAGATTGAAATCCCACATCTCCCCCGAAGTGGACACACCTGCGGTCAAAATAATAACGGCACTCTCACCAAATGCCCGCCCTGCGGTAAGGCAGATCCCTGTCATAATCCCGTTCAGAGCAACCGGCAGTAATACACTGCGAATCGTCTGTAGATGCGTTGAACCTAATGCAAATGATGCATTGCGGAGTTCAACCGGAACCGCTCGAATCGATTCCTCGGTCACCCTCGTCAGCACCGGCAGATTTAAGAAAGCAAGGCTAATTGCTGCCCCCAAGATGGTTAAACCAATTTCGAAGAACTCCACAAATAAGGCAATCCCGAACAATCCAAAAATAATCGACGGAACAGAGGACAATCCCTCCACACAGATCCGTACAAACTCAATGAGTTTATTGTTCGGAGCGAATTCCGCCAGATAGATTCCGGCTGCCATACCGATAGGAATAGAGACGAGCAAGGAGATAATCAGCACATAGAATGAATTAAATAGTGCCGGCCCAATCCCACCGCCTTCTTCAATCTCACTTGGTAACCCATATAAGAAGTCCCAGCTCAGCTCTGGAAGGCCTTTTTGCAGCAGAAGAAATAGCAGTCCAATGATAAATAGGATGACAACGATACCTATGCCCCAGACCGTGCCCGTAAACAGCCGATCCATCAGCACAGAAGCTCTTCTGCGTTTACTGAATGAATAAGGGGAACCCGCGCTTACCTCTTTTCTCATACTCATGAGCCCTGTACCCCTTTTCTCTGGAACATTCTTACGGCAACAATCATCAATATGGAGATCGCGAGCAAAATAAAGCCCATCATGTACAGACCCCGATTCCAGGTCGAATCGAACTCTACACTTGAAATTTGCATGACGATATTACTCGTCAACACGGATGTTGGTGTAAACAGACTGTTTGGAAGCTGCGCTGTATTGCCGATAACCATCACCACAGCCATCGTTTCCCCGATAGCACGTGTCATTCCGAGAATGACCGCATAAGTAATTCCACCTCTCGCCGCAGGTAAGACAACACGGGTTATCGTCTGAAAACGGTTGGTACCTAGGGCGTACGCCGCATCCCTGTATTTATTCGGTACGGCTGATATGGCGTCATCGCTAATCCGACTAATCGTAGGCAGAATCATAATGGTCAGTACGATGGAGGCTGCGAGCAGACCGTCGGCGAGATCGTTGCCACTTAAATCTCTAAGCCATGGGATGAGGATTGTCAGTCCCAGGAAACCATATACGACCGAAGGAATACCCACCAATAGATCCAGCACAGGACGTAACACTTGACGAAGCCATTTCGGTGTCATTTCCGCCAGAAACACTGCAACTATGACGGAGATCGGAATGGCAAACAGCATGGTGAGTCCTGTCAGAGCCAGCGTACCCAGAATGAAGGTCAGCGCGCCGTAGTGCTCATTCTCGGGGTCCCAGTTCGTGGAGAAGAAGAATTCCTTCAATGAAACATCCGCAAATGTGAGTACACCCGTCCGAAGCATGAGAACCAGAATAGATAACAAAATCAGACATACCAATAGTGCACTGCTAATACAAATCACGCGAAATAGTTTGTTAGACCACCTTAGGCGTGCCTTCCGGTCAAAACGTGTTCCCGAGCCGGGAGCCTTGCCAACATCTGAGCCAAGCTCATTTGGCGCGGAGCTGTTGGCAGGTGCATTCATATCCATCATGACGGACTCTTCCTTTCACATAGAGAAGCCAGCTTGGCGACCACGCGCGGAAGCTGGCTATCCCTTGCCTTATGAAATGTGGAATTAACGAACGGCTACATATAAGAGGTTGTTCAAAAAGTCCGCTTTTGAATACGAAGGATCTTCTCGGTACTGAAAACCGACCTTTTTGAACACGCACTATAAGTTATTTAACAGCTGCGAGTGGAATGAACTTCAGCTTTTTCAGGGAACCATTCTGGAACTTGCTGCTCTGAATATACTCGATGAACGCTTTGGTAGCCCCTGTTGGCTGACCTTTCGTCATGTAATATCCAATGCCCCATACTTTGTACGTTTTGTTCAGAACGTTTTTCTCTGTTGGTGCTACACCGTTGATGGAGACAGCCTTCATTTTGCTCGTTACATACGGAAGGTCGATATAACCGATCGCATTAGGTGTCGTTTCAATCGTTGTTTTCATGTCACCGCTGGAGCCAACTTCTTTGTAGTTGTCCCCTTTGCTCATGAAGTCCTTACCATCCAGTGCTTTTTGTTGGAAGTTAACTCGTGTACCTGATCCGAATTTACGGTTAACTACAACAATGTTTGCATCCGAACCGCCTACCTCTTTCCAGTTCGTAATTTTGCCAGAGAAGATATCTTGTAATTGTTTGGTTGTCAGGTTGCTTACACCGACATTCGTATTCACAACCGCCGTGAACACTGTTACAGCTACCGGATTCGCTACCAAGCCATCAAATTTCTTGAAGCCAGGTACGTCCTTGGAAGCATCCCAGTCCACCGCGCCGATGTCAGCAATACCTTTACGAACGGATTGAGGGCCTGTGATAGAACCCGCTGCGGAAGCAGAGATTTTGACCTTTGGGTTATCTTTCTTGAATTCACTAGCCGCTTGAAGGGTAAGTGGCAGCAACGCCGAGGAACCATTAATTACGATTTTGCCTTTCTCCGTGCTTTTGGCAGCTGATGCCGTCGTAGCGCCACCAAGTCCACCAATTAGCGTTACAGCCATAAGCATTGCTGTGAAGGGTTTGATCCATTTTTTCATGGGAAAATAGTCTCCTCTCAATTTAACAAGCATGGTTAATATTTGATTTTCTCAATCCTTACTTCGTTACAGCTCTCCAGCCCTGTCCTGAACTCACCAACACCTGACCATTCTCAACTACGGCAATCTGGGATCCAACAACCGCAATGGAGGATACGTTCGAGGATACCGTGAATAGCTTCGTCTGGTTGCCTGTGATCGTATCGATGGAATAAATCACGCTGTTGTTATCATCTTGAGCGGCAAGCACAACCAATTTTCCGTTCGACAGAATCACTTGCTCTACGTCATAATCCGCATACACAAAGCTCACCTTCTGGGATGAATCAACAGACATCAGTGTTGCCTTACCCTCTGTAGACGGTACGCTAACGTAATAAGCCTTCTGTCCATCTGCAGACCATACAAACAGCTTGTCATCGGTTGTAGTGGTGAGTTTCACCGCTTCAGGTTTTGAATCACCGATGTTATACGAATAAATCTGCTGTTGATCAGACGAGAAATCGATCGATACATTATCTTCGTCGACATTCGTTGAATCCGAAGTCACTTTGCTAAGTGACGTTACTCTATAGACAAATTTCTTGCCATCCGCGGAGACGTTCAAATTCTCTTTATAATCCACCTTGTCTTCCACCAGTTTGGTAATGGCTCCATCAGCCAGGTTCAGCTTGGCAATGACCGATCCTTTCTCCCCTTGCAAAAAGTAAATCGCACTACCATCTGCTGCCCACACCAGATCGGACTTAATGCTGTTATCACTCGTAATTAATTTTGAATTTTGTGTATTAAGGTCAATGGTGTAGACGGCTCCTTCGGCGTTGGTATAGACCGCACTGTCACCGTTCGGGGAGATAACGAGATCTGATCCGCCGTCTGTCGTGAACAACAGTTCATATTTACCGTTCGTTGCATTCACGAGATAGTCCGATCTGCCCTTGTCGTCATTTTTGGATACAATCAGCTTATCCGTTCCAGCAAAACGTGGACTCTCGGCTTCTGCCAACAATGGAATCGTGCTAATCTCAAGTACGCCGGCTCTCTTCACAAGTGTACCGCCAACTCCAGCAATGAGCGGACGAAGTGCAACGTAGCTCGTTCCCCCAATAAGGGCAACCGGTTGGGTCAGATTCGTAGTAGTACCGTCAACTACGAACTGTTTAGAATTCTGCTCAAGCTGCACAGTATGTTCATTTAACTTGATGGTTGTAGTTCCGTTATGTACCTCGGTCTGTGCACCGATGGCTTTGGTCACATCACGAAGGGATACCAACGTCTCACCGTTCTTAACGATCGAACGAATTGTGACGGTATTGCCGTTTATGGTAAACGTGGAATGTTGGATCTGAGCTGCATTGGAGACAGGTTTCACGGCAGGAGCAGCCGAGACCGCACTTACAACAGAAGTGCCTAACGCTGTGGCTACCATGGACACTACTAACGCCTTTTTCATTACCATTGGCTATGTTCACCCTTCTTTTCCCATATAATTTGCCTTGTTTGTCGTGTCCTGCTGTTCATGTTCTGCGTATTGCTCGGATCTGCATTTTGCATCATTTGTTGTGAGAATCACCTATTGAATTGATGCAAAATGACCGTTAATCCCCCTGCTGGCTCATCCCCCCATACTCCCACGTTTCTACTCAAAATCACCTTGTACGATTGCTATTATAGGAGCGATTTGTAAAAAGGAAATCTGTGGATTGTGCTTGAATTGTAAATAATTTCATATCACCCTAAAGAGCGCGTAGAACGTGATCGGTGACTCGCTACGAACCCTAAATATGACTCCACGTGATAAGTAAAATTGTCGCTTTTGCTCATATCGCTGACATACTTCATTAAGCTCTGTTATGTGAACGTAAACTCGTAAATTCAATTAACGAAACTCTTGATTTTCGGTCGGCATTAACGGCTTGATCCACTTTTTTATTTCCTCAAATATGGCTCCAGACCGCTCCTTCGCAACACCTAACCACAGTAGAATCCGACAAATTTCCACCTAAGACTCAAGACGGACGATAATCTCACACCAGCGTACGATTTGAAATAATCACCGATCAAGTAACATAGAGGTATACGTTCATGAGCAACTGGCACATGGATAAATTAAATGTGAAGGTGAAAGGTACATACCCTATGAAAAAGGTGAAACAAACGATGTTGTTCTGCTTGAGTATTACAGTGTTGGCACTCAGTATTGCCGTTCTTTATTTTCCAACATGGACATCCTCCATAGAAGGCTCTAACAGTATCCATGTCCTAGAACAAGTGAACATCAATGGCACAGATCATGAGATCATGATCCGGGGTCAGGATCTGAGTAATCCGGTTATTCTGTATATACACGGTGGACCTGGTGCATCTGAGATCCCTTACGCTAAGAAAGTTCAAGATCTATTGGAAACGAGATTTACAATTGTCAACTATGATCAGAGAGCAAGCGGTAAGTCCTATCATTTTTTTGAAGACTATTCCAATCTCTCCGCTAACTTGTTAGTGCAAGATGCACTAGCCATCACGGATTACATCACTACACGTCTGGGGAAAGAGAAAGTGATCTTAATGGGTCATTCCTACGGCACGTACATCGGCACGCTTGCTGCACAGCAAACACCGGAGAAATACGAAGCCTACATTGGAGTTGGACAAATGGCGGATATTCAGCAGAGCGAGACGGACGGATGGAATGAGATGATGGAGCAAGCTCGGCTGGCTGGTAATGATGAGGACGTACACCAGTTGGAGCAGATATATGGTGCCATTGCACAAGGGCAAGCCTTTGTACCGCGCGATATCGTGAAGCGATATGGTGGTGCTTCAAGGTTGATAGACAGCCCTGAAGCTACCTTCTTCGGAATGACGTTCAGCAGTGAATATACGATGCTTGATGCCATCCGCTACAATAAAGGGATTATATTTTCACAAGAGGTGCTGATCGCTGAGGCTATGCATCATCCTTTACCTTCCAAGATTACAAAGCTGGATCTGCCCTTTTATTTCATTATGGGGGATTACGACTATATGACCTCCTCCCATGCAGCTAAGTTGTTCTACGACAACATTGAAGCAGACCACAAAGAATTTATCTCTTACAAGCAGTCAGCTCATTATCCCCACTATGAAGAAAAGCAGAAGTTCTTCAATTGGATGGTAGATACCTTTCGAAATTAGACTTAGACATTAGAAACACCCAGCTCCATTTGCTCGCGCCAGAACTCGAAAAAGCTCTGCAAGTCATGGACGACTCGCAGAGCGATCTATATAACTTGAACTAAAGAATATTTACACTTGCCACTCCAATGACAGAACAACCTTACGATCGCTGTTATCCCCAGATTTTTTTGATTCCCTCTATAACGGGAAAATCCGGGGATAAAGGCGACCGCTCCGCTTCTTCAGGTTATTTCTGTCCTCTCCGTTTCCGTGTAAATGTTTAGTTCAATTTATATAGCATTGGATATGAATGAGCAGACTGGCCTACAAGGTATGGCACAACCTACTTTGCAAAAAGAATTGAATCCGTCTCGCTACTCAAGGTCAAAGTAGCATACTCGTTAAGAACGGGTACAGCGCCATTGAACTCAATAGGCAACACGACATAACTAGATTGGAAATAATCCGCCCCATTCCAGCGATCCGAAAAATATAGATACTCCTGCGCTGATCGCTTCAGTACAAAAGCCGGCTGTGTACGATACGTCGTCTCATCACCGAAGTCATAGAGCATGCTCCACGAACCTTCCATTGAATCGGCCATCGCATACTTCCCTTGGTTCGGTTCCCAACCTGTGCAAAAAGAGGTAAGCATATAATACTTCTCATGCCGCTTGAACACGGCTGGGGCTTCCCGATATTCACCCTGCCACAGCTTCGAGACTAAACGTTCTACATTCAGGTAATCTTCCTGAAGACGATAGATATGCAGATCCGCATTGTCTCTGGCCGCCGAGATAAAATAAGCTGTTCCATCATCATCCTGAAAGAGTGTGCAATCTCTCGACATATACCCGTAAGGATTGAAGCTCCCGTGATAGACAAATTGACGATCCGGATAATCGGAGGTGGCTACAGCACATGCAGCGTCATTGTAATTCTTTCCATTCTCATAGTGCACCCAGAGCACAAATTTCTTAGTCACGGGATTAAAAAGAACTTTGGGGCGCTCAAGGTTTACCTTACCACCCTCATCATTCACTAACTCCAACTTCGTGCGGACTCGTATGGATGCCGTTGGAGTCGAAGTCGTCAGGATGTGATCCCGAAACTCCCACTGGAATAGATCCTTGGATCGGTAACAACTCACATAGATATCATCTCTTCGGTCTTCACCGTACCAATAATAGTAACCATCATGATATAACATATGCCCACCGTGAGCATGAATGGGTTCACCGTTGATATCATTCCAGAGACTACCGTTGACTAATGTTGTCTTCATGACGTTACCTCTCTTCTGTCGACATTCACTCTCGGGAAACATCATTAATTAATACATCGTTCACTAGGACGCTGAGTCGCTAGGTTACTCGATGTCCTCTCCAAACACTTTGACTTCCCATAATCTTGGTGTGTACCAGTTGTTAGGATTGTTATGAAGCGTTGCACCTTGCATATTGATTCGCACATATCTGGCCGTACTTGATAAGGTATCCGAAGTAAATCCGTAGGATTTATTGTCCGTTCGATCCAATGCGACGGTCCAATTCACATTATCGTTGCTCGTCTCGATTTTATATTTATAGAATCCTTCGGAGCCTTTTTGCATCCACCATGAAATCTGTACATTGTTAATCTGCTGCACTGATCCAAGATCCACCTTCCACCAATGTGGCCATGCAACGCTGGTACCTACCCATTCGGTTTGATAGCTTCCATCATTAGCGTAACTCGCTGGTTTCGTTCCTGTTGCCGTTTGTGCAGTTGCCTCTTTCCCTTGTGACAGTAGTCTTCCGTCCTGTACAGGAACGACGACATCATTGACTGTATCGTATAACACCTGATCAAAATAATCATAGAATGCGTATCCGTTAGAGAACCAAACTGGTAACAATCGTTCCTCTGTGGTTCCATTTTGCGTGCCTGCCCATCCGAACATCCAGCGATATGCAACCATCACGACATTGTCGCCCGTATCTGGGGTGACCCGCATAACCGAGCCAGACTGTGCCGAGAAGGTCGAGGTATTACCAATTACGCGTAGTTCAGACCATTCTCCATCGAGGCTTGTGGCAGATGAGTACATCGGTATGCTTGGATACCAGCCCGCAGCTTGGGAGGAGAATAAATAATAGATGCCGTCTTTTTTGATTACCTTGGGCAGTTCCCGGTGCTGGTTCTGATAAATGGTAGACACTTGGTGATCGACATCCAGCCAATCGGAAGTTAACTGATACAATATCGTATCCGAATTATTATTCGCCGTAGAGATCAAGTACGCTGTACCATCATCATCTTTGAAAATGGAGATATCTCTAGATTCATTTCCACCTGGTCGGAAGCTCTTATGAAATGTAAAATCTTCTCCAGGTGTGGCAGATGCCACTGATACTCTGGCAAGTGTATAGTCTGTGCTGTTCTCATAGTGAGCCCAAAATACAAACTTATTGGTAGAAGCATGGTAGAGAATATTAATTCCCTCAAATTTGCTATCCGCCAAGTCTGGATGATCGGTATAAGATAGCACCACTTTATCGTTGCCGTAGGTAATATCATCGGTTGACGTCTGTTGGATCATCTGACCGAATCCACCTGTTGGCTTTTGAACAAAGTTGAATCTGTAGTAGGTATCCCCGACTTTGAGTTCATTCGGCAGGTTCAGAGTTGACTTGCTTGTATTATCAAACGTAGTCAGGTTCTCTGGAAGCACATATGGCGTATATGCGGGTGAAACCGCGGAGGTTAGCACGGTGCTTCCCCCATACGCTTTCACTTGATAGGTATACGTGCTACCTAGTTGAAGATCATAATCATCTGTTGTTGTCCCAGTTAAGGTCTGTAATAACTCATAAGCCCCATTGTTCTCGGAGCGAAGCAATTCATACCCGGTCGCTCCGTCAACAGGTGCCCAGTGGATCTTGGCATTGTTCACCTCAGAATCGTTCTTTAGTACAAACAGCGTTGCAGCAATATTCGTCTCTTCACCCGCAGCTTGAGTGGTTGGTACAGCAGCAGAGAAATGGTATGCCAGCAATAGAAATGCAACAATGATTGCTATTCTTGATTTTTTTATCATCACGCTGAGTCATCTCCTTATTATTTCAGATTCATCAATGCCATGACATCTGTCTTGCTCGCTTGATTGTACCAATCGTTGACTTCCTCAGTTACTTCATCGCCGCCCTTCTCGTGCCATTGCTTAACAAAGGTATCGAACGCTTCGAGCGGTTCATTGCCATAAATGATCTTGGTGAATATCTCTTGTTCCATGGTCGTCAACTGTTCCCATATGTTTTGCATCGTTGGTGTAGGTGGGCCGTTAAAATCATTGGGTACCAAGGAATCGCGGTTCTCATAAGAGATTCGATATCCGTCTTTGGTCGTTTGATCCCTTGAATCACTCTGAAGGAGAACACCTGTATCCGGTTCTACCCCATTAGCCAGATCGTAGTAAGACTGACCAGGACCGTCGACGCTTGGTGTATTTTTCGTAAAGGCCATTTTCCCTACCCCTTGCACGGCTTCCAACGGTGTATTGAATTGCTGCGGGTCGAAGGTGACTTCTTCGTTGACGATATCGTAGTCATATCCCTGCGCATAGCCGTATTTAAACTCTCCTGTGCCAAACGCAGCATCGTACATTTTATCGTAGTATAGGAAGAAGGCCTCCATGTTCTGAAAGTCCTTGTTAAACATAAATACGCCATCGTTCAATTGAGCAGTCTGATAGGTTCTATCTCCGTTCACACCTTGGATGGTCGGATAGGGAACAACTTTGGCACCCTCTATATTTTTCTCCACATCCTTCACACTGCCGTATAACCAAGGTCGACCGACGATAATGCCTGCCTTGCCTTCCGTAAAGTCTGACAAAGCGTCCCATGCTCCCTGCGTAGCCAGCTCTTTGTTCAAATATCCTTTCGCATACCAATCACGCAGCTTGCCAAGTGCCTCCTTGTTGCCTGGAGCGACCGATCCATAGGCCAGTTTGCCATTATCGTTAACCCATTGTCTTGGAAGATGTTTACCTGTATATGCACTGAAAATCATGACTGGATCACTCACCCAGCCTGTGTTGTACGAATCCTTCCCCGAGAAAGTAAAGCCATATGTATCCTGCTTGCCATTACCATCCGGGTCATCATTCGTAAATGCCGCAATGACTTGCTCGAACTCTTCCAGTGTTGTTGGCGCTTTCAATTGTAGTTTGTCGAGCCAATCTTGGCGAATCAGCATGACTTCACCTTCTGTGAGATTTGGCGCAATGGCCATACCATACACTTTGCCGTCCCGAACAACCGGATTGAAGGTCGATGGATATTGTTTGTAGATTTCCTTGATGCGGTCAGGCATGTATGTTGCGATATCTTCCGTAATTTCCTTCACCTGTCCAGATTCGATTAAGTCATTAATCAGCATCGTGTCATAGACCGGTAGAACGTCTGGCAGCTTCTCTGAACCCGTTAGTGCAAGCCGTAACTTGGTATTATATTGTGAAGCATCACCCCCAAGCAGCGTAGTTTCGATCTTAATGCCCAGTTTTTCCTCGCCCCAGCGAGTTAACACATTGTCATTCAAGCTTTCGCCGTTGATGTATTTCCCTGAATTCTCATCCTGTTGTTTGGCAATCGTCATGGTCAACGGCGGATCATACTTTCCATCTTTCAGCACGGATTCTGGCGTCGCAACGGTATTGCTCTCGCCACTGCTACAACCGGCTACGACAAGTGCTGACAACATGATTGTACTTAACATTTTCCACACGTTACTTCTTTCTCTCATAGAGATAATCCCCCTCTGCTCGACTGGTGTTGCTATGAATACTATGGAATCCAAACCATGTAAGCATGAATCCGAACATGTGACTTACCTCTTCTTACTCTTTGACAGCCCCCAGCACAATTCCCTTCACGAAATATCGTTGTAAAAAAGGATAAACCATAATAATTGGCAGTGTGCTCACGAATATTTGGGCTGCCTTGATGCTCTGTTCCGACATCGCTTCCACTTCCGACTGACTCATCGCCATGTTCTGCATGTTGCTCTGCACCACTACGGTCTGTAGGAAAGAAGCCAGCGGATACTTACTCGCATCCGACATGTACAATATACCGTCAAACCAGGAATTCCAGTGCCCTACCATAATAAACAAGGATACCGTAGCTATGCCTGGTAGAGACAACGGTAAATAAATTTTGCTAAGGATTGCAAAAAAGGAAGCTCCATCGATAAATGCTGCTTCTTCCAGCGCTTTCGGGATCGTTTTGAAGAAATTGACAAGAAGAATCAGGTTATACGCTCCGAATGCTCCCGGCAAGACCAACGCCCAGATGGTATCCTTCAAACCAAGACCTGTAACCAAAATATAAGAAGGAATTAATCCACCAGAGAAGAGCATGGTGAAGATAAAAAACCACATCAGCACGTTGCGTCCCCGGAATTCCTTGGACAGCGCATATCCTGCGCAAGTAAGAATAAACATGCTGATGGATGTTCCGAGAACCGTTCGAAGAATCGAAGTCCACATGGAACTGATAAAGTTAGAATTGCTAAACGTTTTGACATAGGCGTCCATATTGAAGCCGACCGGCCAAAAGGATACCAAATTACCGCTTATTGCCGCCTTACTACTGAGGGATTGCGCGAGCAAATGAAGCAGTGGAAGAAAACACACCAGTCCTGCCAAGATCATAAACGCATAATTGAATACGGAGAAAACTCTATACCCTGTCGTCTTATGGTACATACTGCCTCTCCCTCCCTGTTAGAATATTTTGTAGTTGGCATACTTATAGGCCAGCCTATAGGATACGACGATCAAGATTAGACTGATCCCCGATTTGAACAACCCTACCGCTGTACCGAATCCGTATTGCCCATTCAACAAGGAAGAACGATAAACATAGGTGTCAATAATATCTCCCGTACTGTAGACAAGAGGGTTGTAGAGGTTGAACACCTGATCAAATCCAGCGTCCAGAATATTTCCCAGACTGAGCGTAGAAATAACAATAATCATCGGCAACATACTTGGCAGGGTAACGTACATAATTTGCTGGCGACGTGTCGCACCATCAATTTCGGCTGCCTCATAATACGAAGGGTTGATCCCCGCAATGGTCGCCAGATAGACGATCATGCCAAACCCGAAGCTTTTCCATACATCGCTGACTACGACCGTAAATCTAAACAGATCCGGGTCACCCAAAAAGTAAATAGGAGCGATGTCGAACATGCGGGTCAGCATCTGGTTGATGCCTCCATCCAATCCAAGGATGTTAATCATCAGCCCTGCAACCGTAACCCATGACAAGAAATGAGGCAGATAAACGAGTGTCTGCACACTTTTCTTAATGCCAACATTCCGCAGCTCGCTCAGCAAAATAGCCATAATAATCGGAACGATAATACCAACGATAATTTTGGAAACGGCGATAATCAACGTATTGATAATGGCTTGCGTTGCTTCGTCATACCGGAAGATTCTTTCGAAATTGTCCAGCCCGATCCAGCGGGAACCTGAGATCCCAAGCCATGGTTTATAATCCTGAAAAGCCATGAGCAGACCGACCATCGGACCATATGAAAAGATACAGACAAATACGAAAGCGGGAATACACAATACATACAGTGGCCAGCTCTTCTTCAATTCCTTTTTCCAAGGCGTTCGCCGGGACACCCTTGGCGTTATATTCGAGCCTGTTTTTACGGAACCAATCTCATTAATGGTGCATACCTCCTCTGTGATGGCTCTGGGGACGCGTCCTCGTAATGTAAGCTTAACAAAAGCGCTTTCATGTCAAAATGCCAAAATGTGAAGATCATAACCTCAATCTGAATCATTTTTAAACCGCTTTCATTTTAAGGCACGGTTACTCTTCCGCTTTTATTTAGTTTGGCTTATGATGAAAATGGAATTGCAATCGGTCGTACTTCAAGTTCTGCGTATAGGAAAGGAACACACATGATTAGAAAAATGTACATGAAACGTTTTATCTATTTCTTTGTTTTTTTTCTGTTATTAACACTGAGTTTATTCTTCGTGATGAATCGATTGAGCTCGAAGACATTGGAAGAAAATATGATTGGAGCCTCCAAGAACCAACTTGACTACGTAAAGGGCATTCTTGACGGTATCATGTATGAGGCTAATATGTACGGAGTTCAGTTTGCGGCTGATAGTGATGTCAGGTTTTATCAAAGGCAAGTGCTGGAGCTAAGTAACTACGACTCTCAAATGAAGAAAAATGATATTGTTGATCGCTTACGCCAGACCCTTCTGTCTAGCCGCTCGATTGAATCCATTGGCATCTATTGGAAAAACGAAGGAACATTCCTGTCTACCAGCAATTCGCTGGAGGCGCGACTTCCATTTAACGAGATTCAGCGACCTGGGTGGCGTATTATCGATGATAGCTTGTATTATTTTGCAGCCTACCCGTATATCCAAAAATCCGAGCAATTAAAACCGGTTCAATATGTCGTTGGTGTTAAGCTGAACAATGACTACCTGAAGAGCCTACTTCAGAAGGCTGTTAACAATGATAGCTCGAGGGCTTTTCTATGGTTTGACGACCACCGATTATGGGACGAGAATGAAGTAGACAACGATCTATTGAAAGCGATTTCAGAACTTCTGTTACCGCAAGAAGGAGCCACACTTAAATATGATTACCATACGAAATCCGAAAACTACTATGTTCTCTCCCGTTATATTGAAGCACTCGACACCTATCTGATCACCTATACACGTACAAATGATTTTCTTAAACCGCTCGATCATAACCGAAAGGTATTCCTTATCAGTATTATAGCCGTTCTGACACTAGGCCTGATTGTCATCTTTACGTTCTACCGGAATTACGATCGTAACATTCGCTTAATGGAGAGAAAGTTCTTACAGGTTGAGCAGGGCAATCATAGTACACGAATTACGGAAAATACGGATAACGAATTTTACGTCCTCTTTCGCAGCTTTAATCACATGGTAGCCGAGATTCAGGATCTGTTTGTATCCTTGAAGACCGAGACGGATTTGAGAAGGAGTGCAGAGCTGAAGCAACTGCAAGCGCAGATTAATCCTCATTTTCTGTACAACAGTTTATTCTTCATTATGTCCGTAGCCAAATTCTCTCCTGATGCTGTCATGCGAATGAGTAAACATCTGGCTGAATATTATCGTTACTTGACCAGACTGGATAAACATGAAGTCACATTACAAGAGGAATTGCAGTTTGCGGAACACTTCTTAATCATCATGACCCTGAGTAAAAAAATAGAGTATGCCATCGATCTTCCGTCAGAACTCACCTCTCTTCCACTCATGCCACTGATCATCCAGCCTGTCGTGGAGAACGCGATTCAGCATGGTATTGAAGGGCAACAGGGAGCCAACCGGGTGAACATCGATGTTAAGCAAGCAGAGGAAGTCATTCTCATTCGGGTATCCGATGATGGAAAGGGTCTTACACCGGATGAAATCCAAAAGCTGGAGACTCAGCTTGATAGCGACACCCCGCCTGAGGGAACCCGAGGTGTCGGTCTCTGGAATGTTAATCGGCGTCTAAAAAATACGTATGGCGATCGTAGCGGGTTAGCATTTTCAACCAATGACTGGGGCGGGCTGTCTGTCCTGCTGATGATTCATGTTCCGACTGAGAAAGGAGAGAGCATATGAAGCTGTTAATTGTTGATGATGGACATTATGTCGTGGAGTATATGAAGCATTTGGTGGATTGGCGTTCCTTCGGTATTCATCAGATTGAGACAACGACCAATTCCATTGAAGCGAGAGAAATGTTGAACGGAAGCCTGATCGACATCTTGATTACGGACATTCGCATGCCTGAGGTTTCGGGAATCGATCTGCTGCACCACATTCATCAAAACAACTTACCAACCAAAGTCATCATCCTCTCCGGATATTCCGAGTTCGATTATGCACAGCAAGGAATCCGTCTCGGGGCTCTGGACTATTTACTTAAACCTGTTGATAAAGATGACGTAGAGCATGCGATGTCCAAAGCCATTCAAAAGATCCAGAAATCACGGCCTGTTCACGCCGTTAATTGGGAGCATTTTAATGGTATGGGCTATCTACTCTCGCTACTTGCTCAGAACGAAACTTTAAAGGAAGAGTATGATGTATACGCAGCATGTTTAGGAGATCATCGTTATTGCTTCTTCAAGCTTGAGCATTACACAGAAGCAGATGTAGAACGTGTACAACATGCTGTTGCTGAGCCATCCACTTCATTCGTTTGGCCTTCAGGATCACATCTGGTCGCCTGTATACCTGAAGAAACAGCACGGAGATTCGCTGCCGAGTGGAATCAAGCGGCCTTGTCCTCACCGTTCGCATTGACCAACCGGAATGAAACACGGGATCATTTCTATCGTTTCTTCCTGAATGAAGACGTAAGCTCTAGCGATTTTGTTGGGCCAACTGCCCTTTCTTCAGTGGAAAGTGATTCGGAAACGATAGGCAATATCATACATACGTATGAGCGAATCACTAATAGAAAACATAAACAAATTTATCTTATGGAGATCATCACGTATATCTATCTCAAGGACAAAAATCAGGATGCAACGAAAATAGCCGATTGGATGTTCAATCGGCTTCAAGACCCCGACAAGTTCGGATCCGTTCTCATCGACATGTTCAGCAGAATCCGTATCAACAAACAAATGTCCATTCAATCCATCGTTGATAAAGTACGAAAATACATTGAAGACCATCTTTCCCACGGTCTTAGTCTGGATGAACTAGGAAAAGTCGCGCATCTTCATCCAGTCTACTTTTCCAAGCTGTTCAAACAAGAGACCGGAGAGAACGTGTCCAACTACATTTCGAGGAAACGGTTGGAGAAAGCTTCCCAGTTGCTCCAGGATTCCGAACTCCGTATAGCCGATATCGCGCAAATGATCGGTTACCGTAAAATTCAATATTTCATTCAATTGTTCAAACAGGAGTACGGCGTCACGCCATACCAGTATCGGAGAAACATGACCCATCAATAAGGACACATTTCACAGACAATATGATCCATTTCAAGCTTTTAACATTCAGCATTAAACATCGTGCTTTCGTTCATCATCTCACCGTTCCCAGCCTTGGAGCGGTTTTTCTTTGTTTAAGATTTTTGTTTCATCTAGCTAGCTTAAAGGAACAAGCCCATCGACTGTTTTCACATGCCTTTTAACAGAAGCTCGAACCTATTGTGCCGTCTCAAGTGAATATCGATTATGCGGAATCGGAAGACCCAGGTTGCCACGCAATGTATCCTGCTCATATTCTGTGCGGAATAATCCGCGCTCTTGTAATACCGGAACGACTAGATCCACGAAATCCGCCAAGCCATTTGGAACAACGGTACGAATGTTGAAGCCATCTGCCGCGCCACCTTCGAACCATTCCTGAATTTGGTCAGCGATTTGCTCGGGTGTACCGATGAAGGATGTTCTTGGCGTTGAAGCAAGCAGAGCTACTTCGCGTAAGCTCAGTCCTTGCTCACGAGCCTGCTGCTTGATTTTGTCTGTTGTACTGCGGAAGCTGTTGCTGCCCAGATCACCAATATCAGGGAATGGTTCATCCAGTGGAAATTGGGAGAAATCATAATGCTCAAAGTACCGTCCTAAGTAATTCAGCGCCTGATCAATACTAACCAGTTCAGCGCTCTCTTGATACTTTCGCTCCGCTTCCTCTTCCGTTCTGCCTACAATAGGCCCAATGCCAGGGAAGATTAGCAGTTCTTCCGGGTTGCGTCCATAAGCTGCTGCTCTTGCCTTCACATCTTGGTAGAACTCGCGCGCTTCTTCTAACGTCTCATGCCCTGTATAGATCGCATCAGCCGATCGAGCGGCCAGATCCTTACCGGATTCAGAAGAGCCTGCCTGAAAAATAACCGGTTGTCCTTGCTTGGAACGTGCGACGTTCAGCGGACCTTGAACGGAGAAATGCTTCCCTTTGTGATGCAACGTATGTAACTTCGCCGGATCGAAGAACACCCCGTTCTCTTTATCCCCGACAAAGGCATCATCCTCCCATGAATCCCACAAACCTTTGACAACTTCGAGATGCTCCTTAGCGATCTCATAGCGTAATGCATGATTCGGATGCTCACCTTTGCCAAAATTGAGGGCTGATCCTTCCAACGGTGAAGTCACCACATTCCAGCCTGCACGCCCTTGACTGATATGATCCAGTGAAGCAAACTGCCTAGCCACCGTGAACGGCTCACTATATGATGTCGACAATGTGGCTACAAGACCAATGTGAGAGGTTGCTCCCGCCAGCGCAGATAAGAGCGTTATCGGCTCAAGTCGATTCAGGAAATGAGGATTGGATTTCTCATTAATAAAGAGACCGTCTGCAATAAAAAGCAGATCGAACTTGCCTTCCTCTGCTTTGAGCGCTTGTTTTTTATAAAAATCCAGGCTTACACTCGCATTAATCGGAATATCCGGATGTCTCCAGAATGAAATGCTATTCCCAACTCCGTTTAGATTCGCTCCCAATCTCAACTGTCTTTGCGCCATATCGAAGCCCTCCCTATAATTTGTTAAGCGTTGTCTCACCATCACTTGTCATAACCTTCCGGATAGCTCCTTGCTTGAACTCCTTCGCCCTAACCACCCAAGCCGCAGTAAGCAGTACAATTCCCGTGAGTAGGAATATAAAAGGAATACCTGTCCACCCTCCCAGAAAGCCACCGAGAAGTGGCCCTAGTACAATACCGAACTGGCTTGCACTCTGACTTAAGCTAACGGCTCTACCTCGAAATTCCTTAGCTGCATATTGAATAATGAGTGCATTAAGAGCCGGGTACACGGCCGCGAAGAAGAGCCCATACACAAACCGCAGACTACCGAAATAAATAAGATTTGTCGCAGTCAACTGCAATAGACTACCGATGCCTCCACCCAGCAGACCGATAAACAACGTTTTCTCGTATCCAATCCTTCCACCGATGCGTCCCCAGCGAGGCCCCATAATAACCGTTGCTATACCAATTGCGGAGAAGACAATCCCGGCACTAAGTGTCGCACGGCTGACATCCCCACCAATCTGCACAACGTACAGCGTCAGCACGGGTTCAATAATTAACACTGAAGTAGAGACGAGCAAAATCAGCCCATAGATTCGCATTAGACCTGGTGTGCTCACTGCTTGCTTTACATCATCTAGAATGCTGGAACGAGCGATGTTGCGAGGCTCTCGTGATTCCTTAACACCCAGCACCATGAGAGCAGATAGCAGTGTAATAATCCCTGAGGCAATGAAGCATCCACGCAGACCTACCCATTGACTAAGAATTCCACCTGCCAACGGACCAAGAATACTTCCAGCGGCTGTAGCTGTTGAGATGACTCCTAGTGCATAACCCACATGTTTCTCTGGCGTGTTGGTACCAACCAGCGTTAGGGATGCCGGATTGAACCCAGCCATCAGTCCCTGAAAGACCCGAACAGCTATAAAGGTAAAGGGATCGTATACCCAATAGTTGGCTAAATGTGCCATCGCGAGACCGACCCCTGAGCGAATCAGCATCAGCTTGCTGCCGTATCTGTCCGCTAGTGATCCCCAGAATGGGGCACAGAGTCCACTGATTAGAAAGCTAATGGAGATGGCGATGCCTGCCCAGACCTCCACCCCCTGCTGGATACCAAGATCATTTTGCAGAAACAGTGGAAAGAAAGGGACAGATAAGGTGTATGCCATATGATTGAAGAACAAACCCAGCCACAGAATATACAGATTCCGTTTCCAATGAACCATCGACATTCCTCATATTCAATAATTCCCATATAAAAAGTAGGTTATAAAGTATATTAGAATATCCCATCGTGAATGTATAATAGAAAAGTTCAATAGACCCATTCAACAATTAAATGAATGGATCTATATTCCGTTTAACATATTTAATGATTATGATTAGACTCCTGTGGAACTAGCTTGGACATAAACACGTCAACTTCATCTTCCGTATCCAGAACAAACCCAAGACGCTCATACAATCGCCGCGCTGGACTTCCTTGCAACACATTTAAGGTAACTCGTTTGCCCCGAATCTCTTCCCGATCCAGTAACATGTTCAGCACCTGCGTTCCAATTCGTTTGCCCTGATAGTCTGGATGAATATAAAAGTGTTCTAACAAATATTCCTCTGCTCTAGGCTTAAATGCAATACATCCTACCATAGAGCCTTCAGCTTCAATAATCCACGTATAGTCGGGATCGAATGTTGTACGGAAACGTTCACGTACCCTCACCTCATCATATCTCCCTAACCGCGTTAGATCATCGTACAGAACCAAGGCTCTTAATTCTGCAAGCTGTTCCTGGTCTTCCTGATGTGATTGTCGCATCGTAACTGGAACCACCTCAACACCCCTCTCTAGAACCTCACTATACATCTTCGAAAACAAAGTTACCTTCATTTTTTTGCTTACTAGGACAACAAAGTCATTGAATGAACTATAAGTATTCCCATTAAGCTGCTTCTCGTAAGTAAAGTACTCTTCATTTACGTAGGAAAATGTGGGAGAGAACCGTTGAAATATTTGTGTTGTAACAAACATAATCGTTCGTATATAATAAAACAAATTACTAGTTCTATAAATATAGAACAAAAATAGAAAGATAGATTACATACTGAAAGGAAAGGAAGTGTACAACTATGAACTATCAAGTGGAGGTTGATTTTGCACCCATTTATGAATGTGTAAGCAGTCTGTCCGCTTTTATGGGTAAACAAAATCATTCAGCTCTCGATGCTGGAAAACTGTGGATTCGTGATGTACAGGATCAATTTGCACCAGCCAAGCTACAAAACATGAGAGATACGATGAAAGCTACAGACAACTTCAGTCTTGCACCATACATATGGCATTGCCCTGGGGATCGCTCGGTTCATGGCTTTTTGGATTGGCTTGAAGGTTTGTCTTCGGGACAGTTGTATGATATCGCTGCTGGCTTGAAATTGTCTGTACCCTCTAATCTGCCCGATCTGCGCAGCCGGACATCTGAAGCCATACGGGAATGGAATGAACACTACTTTAAGAACATCGATCCAGCCATTATCGAAGGTCTCTCGTACGAGGCAAAGACTAGACGTGCCCGTTTACAGGGAGGTAATGACCAAGAGGTCTATGAACAAGCTACACAGGGTATGCGAATCTATCCTAACGGTGTGCTGAACAAGATCATTCTTATCCCTCAATACCATGCGCGTCCATTTGTCACCTCAGCAATCTTTGACGAGATCATCTTCACCAGTTACTCGTGTGACATTCTTCCCACCGAACCGGGAAGACCCAACCCTGGATTACTGCGTCTAACCCGTGCACTATCGGATGAAACTAGATTGTTCATTTTACGATTACTGGCGGATAAGCAATTGACGTTTACTGAGATTGTACGCGAGGTAGGACTATCGAAGAGCACGATACATTACCATCTCATTGCTTTGCGAGCAGCCGGACTAATTATCGTACATTATGACCACAAGAACACGGAATATAGCCTGCGCTTGGAAGCTCTGAACAACCTCCCACAGCAGATTGGAGCTTATATTGGAAGCTGAATTCAAGCAACTTCCTCTGTACAAATGGCTTGATTCTACTCTGCGGAGGAACCTATATGCTTAAGCGAAGTTATTATGGTTTATTAGCTACAGTTACACTCAGTTCTCTCGGTGATGTGTTTGGTCTGCTGGCTATGGAATGGCTGGTCTATGAGTTAACTGCCTCGAAGCTAGCTATGGGAGCTATGGCACTCAGCTTCAGCATTCCCGAGGTAGCCTTCAGGTTGCTTGGATCGCCCTTATCCGACCGTCTGCATCGTGGAAAGTTTATGGCGGGACTAGCGTCAGTAAGGTTACTGGCTCTATTGCTACCACTGAGTATGGGGATCACAGGACAATTGCAACTCTGGCATCTGTTCGTTGCCGCAGCGCTCAGCGGAGCCTGTTCCGCCCTATTTATGCCCACAGCCATGGCTGTTGTACCCGGTGTCGCTGGTGAACATAAACTGTTACGTGCATTTGCAGTCATTGATGGTTGTCGGAACGCCGCTGCTTTGCTGGGGCCAGCCATCGCCGGAGCGCTAACGGCTGCCGCTGGTGCATTGCCTACCCTTGGTATCAACGCGATATGTTACCTTGCAGCGATTACTGCCCTGCTCTATCTGCCCACTATGCAGAAACCAGCAGCATCACGAGTCACCTTCTCCCTTCAAGCTTATGTTCGAGATATTGGAGAAGGCTTCTCATTCTATCGGAGATTCCCAGCGATGCTCTCGATCATGCTGATGGTTTCCATCAGCAACATGTCGTCCGTTGCCATCTGGACGATGATGATTCCTTTTGTCCGCGAAGTGCTGCACCGAGATGCTGCCGCTATGGGAACACTGACTACTGCTTCGGCATTTGGCACACTCCTAGGGCTAGCCGTTATCTCATGGATCGGTGAGATTAAGAAAAGACGAACCGTCATGCTGTGTAGCCTAGCAGTCATTGGGCTTTGTAATGCCTTATTAGGATTATTTCCGAGTTACCCATTTGCACTTATTGCCTTATGTGCCGCAGGAGTGGCGGGTCCCTTCTTCGGTTCTCTCAGCTCTTCGTTACACGGGACACTTGTACCTAGCTCCATGCAAGGTCGGGTCAATTCTATTCGTTTCTTAATTGGTGGCGGACTTCAACCCGTGGGAGCTTTTGCAGGTGCGGCCGTTGCCGAAATGTATGGTATACCCTTCTTATTTGTATCTCTCGGACTTCTTCCTTTCATCTGCTCTATAGTTGCTATATTTCTCCCAAACCTGAAACATTTGAACGGTGATCTTTCTACTCTACAGCATAAACCTTTGAATTAAGTTCGTATAACAAAGCGAAAAACACATTAAAAAACACTTAAACGTTTCCTTCCAAGGACGACGCTTTAAGTGTTTTGGTGTTTTGGTGTATTTTTGTTTCGGAATGTTGCAAGCCGAGAGTTCTAATAGTCGTCCTCTTCTTCCTCTAAACATAGCTCCAAAAACGCAAATAATCCCGGAGCCTCAACCGAACGTTTACCCCAATCATGCCAGAAATACAGGACTTGTCCCACATTTCCCGAAGATGCAGGATCCGTGTCCAGACATAGATAATCTCCCCCACCATTCTCTGCAATAGGAATCCATTTGGCGTTCCAAAGCAGTGGTTTAATCGCATCATCCATGTCTGCTTCCAACTCATCAGGTTCGAATTCCTCCTGAAGAAAAGCCCAATTCTCCTTCACTTGCGCAAGAGGGGTTAGCGTTAGGTTTCTGACAAAAGCAGCTCCGTCGATGTCCCATATCTGTCCATCATGGATACGATATAATGCCTTCATCTCTTCTGGCAATATCACACCCAACTCGTTCTCTACAGAACGAAAATCTGCCTCTGTCGCTCCCGGCTGGAGATGAAGTGCCACTTCAAAGCTCGGATCAACGCTTGTCCCTTTGGCAATGATACGTTGCCACAATTGTTCAGCATGCCTACTCATTCCACGCCTCATCCTCCTTATACATGGGTCACCTCTGCTGGAGATGCAAAGGCTACACTTCTCGTTTCTCCTCTGGCGTATATATAATTCGCTGATAATCCATATCCCGGCTATCCATATCGCCCAAGTACATCCGTTGGTGCTCGGGTACCCGTTCATATTTTTCCTTCAGCACAGCTCGGTTGAATTCACTCGGATCTTGCAGATACATGTGGTACGCATGTCGACATGCTTCAAATGTGGTCTGTTCTCCTGTTAACTTCTTATGCATATCCAGCAGTTCCTGGTACTTATCCTCAACATTCTCGGCATATTGCTCTTCTGAGAACGTCACTTCGCCCAGATCCATTATCCGAATAGCTACCGGGCGATCAATCGTCGTAAAGAAGGTTCCATCCTGAAACCACGTTGCTAATTCATCTATAGCCATCTCGACATACTCGGGCAACTGATAGATCGCCACCTTACCATTCTCATACACCACCAGATGAACCAGGTAATGCTGTCCTTCGTATTTCATGAAAATAGAGAAGCCATCGCCCTGAATCGTCTCATAGAACAGTTCCTGCACTACTGCAAAATCAACCGCTTGAGGCGAATATGACACCCTTCTATTCTCCTTCAGTTGTTGTAGACGTGGCGTGACTTCGAATATATTACGAAATTCGGGATTAAGCGCTCTGATCTTACGCTCAATATGTTCATAATAACTGCTATTGTTATGCGTCCAGTTCGCTTGCTCCACTCGGTAAGCACCTAATCCATGGATGGAGATCGTCTCTCCAACAGGTACATCAGGGCCTAACCAATACTTCTCGATTTTCTGCTTCAGCTCTTTCAGATCAACCAGTTCCCAGCAATTAATCATGCCGTCTTCATAAATCTGCACAGGTATGAGAAAATGATGTCCGCCATTATGTATGATGCCAGGTGTTGTTGTGCCTTCAATCTGCTTTGTTCTTCTAATGTTCTGCACTTAAGATACCTCACTTTCATGAATCTTCACGTTCCCATATCCTACAACTGTACAATAAGAGAAACGAAAACACGAGAGAACTTCCGCCCATCTTTTGCTACGCAATTGGACTCATCCTTTATGAAACTTTCAAAAAATTTGCACATAAAAGCATTGCCCAGACAGATTCAGCTCTATCTTGAACAATGCTCCTATGATCACCAACTTGCAATATTAGGAGAGATGCTGCTCTTCCGATTACATCTCTTGCAGAATACCTTTGACAAGCCCCGTGAACGTTGTTTTTACTTTGGCAGCTACTTCAATGACTTCTTCATGATTAAGCGGCTGATCTAGAATGCCGCAGGCCATATTAGTGAGACAAGAAATACCCAACACTTTCATGCCCCCATGAACCGCAATAATAGCTTCAGGCACAGTCGACATCCCTACTGCATCTGCACCCATCGTACGAATCATGCGAATCTCCGCTGGTGTCTCATAAGCCGGTCCACTCCACCAAGCATAGACACCTTGCTGCAAGCTAACTTTCTGCTCATCTGCAACACGAAGCGCAATGCTGCGCAGCTCTGGATTGTATACCTGGGACAAGTCTGGAAAGCGTGTGCCCAGTTCTGGATTGTTTGGCCCCATCAGCGGATTGTTACCTACCAGGTTAATATGATCTGTAATGATCATAAGCTGTCCTGGTTCAAAGCTTGTATTGATCGCGCCACAAGCATTGGTGATAATCAATTGCTCTACACCTAATGCTTTCATCATACGTACCGGGAACGTCACTTCCTCCAGTGTAAAGCCTTCATAATAATGAAGACGTCCCTTCATCGCAACAACGGTTTTGCCCATTAGTTCTCCAATGACCAATTCGTTGGCATGACCCACAGCCTCGGATTTAGCAAAGTATGGAATTTCACTATACGGAATAACCGTTGCGTTCTGAATTTCGTCTGCGAGAGCGCCAAGTCCTGAACCCAGTATCATACCTACAGTTGGCTTGGAGCTGGTTCTGCTTAATATGTAATCTCTAGCTTCTTGAATATGTGCAGTTTGATGCATGGATGGATTCCTCCTGATGATAATAATTTACGTAATCAAGTTACGATACCTCAAGTGTAATCAACTACAGAGTTGATGTAAATGGAAGCTCGCAAAGTAACCTCCCCGTGACACTTGTACTAATCCATTTAGGGTTTGGCTCCCGACTTCAATGCTCGGAAATATTCCTGCAAGAGCTCATCGAAGTCAACTTCATTATCATGGTCACTCTTCTCCACATACTTCCACAAGATCAGTTCTTCTGTCTCAATATTCAAGACCTCATATTCCATCTGTCTCGATTCCCAGACAGTCACTTGACCCATAGCAAGTCTCGACTCATGTCTGAATCCTGTGGAAGGATCAAATATGAGCCGTTCATCTACATCATCCTTTTGAACCTGTTCCGTCCTGATCTGCTCGGATTGCAGCGCAACTGCTCGGCGCTTAGCCCAATGTTCGAAACGATGTCGAAGCAAGTGACAACACACCTCCTTGGGGATGCAAAATATCGACCCATATATGGTCAGTCATCTTCGTTTATTTTACTCCACATAGATCGTCTCTTCCTGATCTCGGTTCCACTGAATATGAACAGGGATCGGAAGCGTCTCAGATTCATAATCATTCGAATCACTCTTAAATGAAATTTCCTTATAAGGCGCATTAAGCTTCTCCATTGAACCACTCGGTGAAATCGCCTGTCCAGCAAACTGATAACGAACATTTCTCGGCTGATCTTCTTCCCCTATGTATCGGATTACGAAGCTTATAGGGCCATTCTTATTTTCACTACTAACACTCACATTCCAGTTCACACTTTCTCCATGAAGCGATAGCTTATTACTAGAGCATCCTAGCAACAAGAGCAACATCATTAGGATAGGCAAGATTCTTTTTCTCATAGATTGTTTCCTCCTGAGCTGTGAAAGGATAATCATTCATATAAAATTTTACCATATTATCCATGCATAAGGCATACTCACTATACTTTTGTTCCAAATTGCATGAGCTGTCTTCGTCCATTAATCAATATAGAAACTACATAAGCTCAAAAAAACCGGTCATCCCATGACCGGTTTCATTCTACTACTATTCTTTTGCTACAACTTCTTCAAATCGCCTGTATTTTCACGTTGACGCTCGACTATTCCTTAACGCCTCCAAGCTGTAATCCATGAACAAAATACTTCTGCAAGAATGGATACACCACCAGGATTGGCAAAGCTGCTACGATTGTAATGGCTGCACGAATCGATACAGGTGTAACCATATTCCGAGCTGCGCCGAGATCTGCTCCGTTAGCAACAGCAGCACTGCTATTCGAATTCATTGACGAGGATAATAGCTTCATTAATTCGTATTGCAGCGTGCTCAGATTCTGCTTGGATGATGCATACAAGAACGTATCAAACCACGAGTTCCATTGACCCACTGCGATGAACAAAGCCACCGTAGCAAGTACAGGCTGACATAACGGCAAGATAATCGAGATAAACGTTCTGAAATCACCGGCTCCATCAATCTTAGCGGATTCAATTAGTCCTTCCGGCAGTGTCTGAATATACGTTCGAATCACGATCATGTTAAACGCACTGATCAAACCCGGAATGATATACACTAGGAAGTTGTTGAGCAGATGCAGATCCTTGATTAGGAAGTAGGTTGGAATCAGACCTGCACTGAAGTACATCGTCAGTACAACGATAATCGTAATCGGTTTACGCAGGATATAATCTCTGCGGCTTAGAGTGTAAGCGAGCATAGAGGTCAAAAATAAGCTGAGCACCGTGCCCAGCACGGTTCTCGCAACCGAGATGCCGAAGGCTTGGAAGATGGTTCCCCCAGCAAATACGGCTCGATAGTTCTGGGCTGTCCACTCCCGCGGCCATAGATAGATGCCTCCACGGATCGTGTCATTACCTGCATTAAACGATATGGCAAGTGTGTTCAGAAACGGATACAGGGTCACGACTGCAATAAAAATCATCAGTGCGCCGTTAAACGTATGGAAGACAATCGGCTCAAGCCGAGACTTGTTTATTCCCATCGATATGTCCTCCTCATATTAATCGGTCCTCACCGAAGCGTTTGGAAAGCGAGTTAGCTGCAAAGATCAGTGTGATACTGACAATGGTTTTGAATATACCTGCAGCGGTTGCGAGTGAATAGTTGCCGATCTGCAGGCCGTATTTCAGAACGAAGATATCTATGGTCTGGGACCAGTCCACAACGACCCCATTACCCAGTAAGTACTGTACTTCGAAGCCTGCTTCCAGAATCCATCCCATGTTCATGATCAGTAAGATAATGACGATGGACTTGATTCCAGGCAGTGTGACATACAGCATTTTATGATAGCGATTCGCTCCATCGATCTCAGCCGCCTCATAGAGCGAAGGGTCAATGGAAGTAATGGCTGCCAGATAAATAATGGCGTTCCAGCCAACCTCTTTCCACACATGGGAAGCGCCGACAATGCCCCAGAAGTATTCCGGTACACTAAGCCACATAATCGGTTCGTCAATAAATCCCAGCTTCATCAACACAACATTGACAATCCCGCCGTCTACGGATAACGAACTCGCTACAATGCCCGTAACGATGATCCAGGATAGAAAATGGGGCAGATACGAGATCGTTTGAATTGTCCGTTTGTAGAGCTTGTTTTTGATCTCATTGAGTAGCACCGCAAATAAAATAGCTGTCACAAATCCAAGAATCATATTGATTAAGCTCATTGCGATGGTATTGCGAAGTACGTTCAGAAACGCGTCGTCCGTAAGCAGAAACTTGAAGTGCTTAAGTCCGACCCACTCCTGCTGCGCGAAGCTCTTCGCTGGACTGTAATTCTGGAAAGCCATGACCCAGCCCCAGATCGGATAGTACGAAAATACTAGAATATACGCGACGATCGGCAAAGACATAAACATGAGCTGCTTCTGGCTACGCAAACGCTTGAACATAGACGTCTTGGCAGCAACGGTTGGAGCTGATTGATTCTGTATGGCTCTAGGCGTGTTCGCCATCCTTCACTCCTCCTATTAGGCTACAGCGATTAGCAAGAGAACCCGGAAGGTACGTAATGCGTAATGCATGCTCCTGCATGCCATTCACACCTTCCGGAAGACTCTGATTCACTTTTTTCTATTTTTCCACGGTCCAGTTCTGAATCCGCCATTGCAATTGCTCGTTAATTCGGTC
Organism: Paenibacillus tundrae; assembly: GCF_036884255.1. NCBI lineage: Bacteria > Bacillati > Bacillota > Bacilli > Caryophanales > Paenibacillaceae > Paenibacillus > Paenibacillus tundrae. The sequence continues at coordinate 4,890,149 of NZ_CP145605.1, forward strand.
TTCATAAGCCTTCACATCGATTTTCTTGTATGCATCCTCATATTCGCTCCAGACGGAATCGAACTCATCTGCTTTGGACATGATCGCTCTAGGCAAGAATTTAAGGGAAGTATCTGTCATTTGCTTATTCGCAACGGAAGCATCTGAACCTTCCTGCAGATCTACCTGCCATGCTGGATAATACACTGGATTCTCAGGTGCAGGAGAGAAGAAATCGCTCCATGTTTTGTAACCATATGCATCCAACAACTCTTTATCCTCTGGCTTCAAGCCGTCATAGAACTCCTCTGGTTGATTCGTTGCTCCGATCGCATTGCCATCTTCAAAGGTTCCTTCCATCTTGGGTGCTGCACCGTAGAAACCTTCCGCTTTGTTAGCCAGTCTCCAAGCTGGGTCTTCCTGCTCTGTGCGCTGCTCTGGTGTGCGATAGAATCGACCTTCTTCGTTCACCATGTAATCCACGCCTTCTTCACCCCAGGACAGCAGCTTCTGATATTTCTCATCCATGAGCGCATCAAGGAACTTGAGGATTGCTACCGGGTCTTTGGCATCTTTACTAATACCAAATCCGTTATTCAGGTTAATGACCGGACGATCTAAATAGTGATCCTTAATACTTGTATCGTATACAAGCGGTAACCCGACATAAGTTTGACTGATTTTGCCCTGAGCTACGAGGGGGTCTTCACCCTGCTGGAAGTTCCAGTGCTGATCGAACATGCCGATAACCCGCCCGGAAGAGATTTTGGCCAAGTATTGGTCATAGTTCTGTACAAAGGCTTCCTTATCAAGCAAACCATCGTTATAAAGACTGTTCAGCTCTTTATAATAACGTTTGGAGATATCCTTATCTGCGAATACACTTGCTACGCCATTGTCATCTACGACAACACCACCATCATTCGGATGACCCGTCAGATGCTCTGGTGGGTTAAGCAACGGAAACGTTCTCCAGTCGGATGCAAGTGTAGTGAATCCGATGGTTGGCTGACCATCCTCCGTTGTAGGGTGCTTCGCAGCATAATCACGAATCAGCTTCATATATTCATCTAGCGTCTTAGGAGTTGGATATCCGGCTTCTTTCAGAACCGCCTTTTGAATCCAGAAGGCAGGACCCGAATAATAGTTACTAATGAATTCACCGGTATAAACGCCATAGTTCGGTAACCAATAAATATGTCCGTCGCTGGAATCTTTCATTCGCTCCCAATCTTTAGCGTAATGCTTCTTCAGATTAGGTGCATGCTCCTCAATCAGTTCTTCCAGTGGAATAACGGCACCGGCCGCAACCAATTTCGTATCTGCTGTGATCAGATCGGGGAAATCTCCACCTGCAATCATAACCCCCAATTTTTGCTGAAGATCACCCACGAGGAATTCCATGTTCAGCTTAACGCCAAGCTCTTCTTCGATTTGTTTGTATATCCGATTATCCTGAGCCGGCGCCTGGTTAGGCGTACCAATAAAAGCCGAGATGTTCAGTACTTCCTTGCCGTCCACCGTTGTTGTTTTGGCTTCCTCACCACTGCAACCTACCAGCGCTAGGCTGATTGCCAGAACGAGTGAAACGGATCCCCATAATTTTTTCCTCTTCAAGACCCCCATGTATTGCCCCTCCTTGGAAGTTGGATTGCTTACAGGTCTTATTATGATGAAATGTATGCGTTTCCAAAATAGTTAAATTTAAGGTCCTTCCCCCCTTAATTTCAGATGTTCATGATGTACAAGTCATCATTATTACTCTCTAAGCGTAGATTGCAGCCTATATTCTGCTGGTTTCATACCCACCCTTTTCTCAAATTGTTTCAGAAAATGTTGATAGCTTCGATAACCTACTTGTTCCGCAATAATATACAAGGCCTGGTCGGTCTCTCGAAGCTGTTGCTTCGCTTCCTCCATTCGCAGATCATGCACAACATCCAGCACCCCTTTGCCATATTTACGCAGAAAGGATTGCCCCAGATGAACCGGATGAATATAGAATCGCTCCGCGAGCTCTTTAATCGTAAAGGTTTCCTTGTAGTGATTGTGGACGTATTCAGCTACCATAGCCTGGGTTCCACCCACACGTCGTTCTCGCAGCGTCCCGATCTCCGATTGGCATCTGAGGCAGAATGCTTCTAACATTCTGGCTGTCTCCTCTATATTCTGATAACGCCGTTCATGGAGATGGAGAGCTGAGTCTTGCATCAATGTATTCGGTTCTCCGCCCAGTTCCTTGAAGAGTGAAAGTCCGCGAAACATAATCTGGGTTGCAAAAATATGAACCAGCTCTGGTGCAGCCATCTGATCTTTAAATGCATTGAACGCTCGCCAGACAGACGTCGATAATTCTGCCTCGGAACCGTTTTCGATTAGCTCCATAATGAGGTCTGCTTCCATCAACGTATCTGGATCAAACAGCAAATGCTGTTCATTCATGTCCTCTGCGTACAGAAGCCGTGTATCATCAAAAAATAAAAAGCGTCCTGCATCTGCGGCAGCACGGTAAGAGATCGTTAATTCTTGCACTTGGCTGACAGGACAGCCTACAGCTATTTGCACCCGACTTGCTGCCGCCTGCTGATCCAGAACGTTCAGGAGCCGCTCTGCAAATTGCCGTAAGTCTTGATCCGAACGGGTAGAAGCGTCGCTACAGCCACACCAGACAATGCCATAAGGACTCCATTCGGCATCCAGCAGATACCCGCAATGCTCATCATCCATAAATTGCTGGATCGCCTGTTTGGCACTTGCGCTATCGCCTTGAATCATCACTAGCAAGTAGGCCCACGTATGTGCTTTAGCAGATAACTCATGCACAACCCAATCCATCTCATCCCCAAGTTCTGCCTGATCTTGGTTCGTGACTAACGTAAGTAAAGCTTGCTTCGTTCGCTGATTATAAGCCTGATCCAACATTAACTCGCGCGTTTCCCGGTGCACCAATTCTTCTCTCAGCCGTTGCAGCACATCATCCGCTTCGGACTCGATCACCGGTTTGGTCAAATAATGGGATACCCCGAGTCGTATCGCCTGTCTGGCATAATTGAAGTCACTATACCCACTCGTAATGACAAACAATGTTGAGCGATGACCAAGTCGGCGGGCTTCTTCAATGAGTTCCAGCCCATTCATGATCGGCATTCGAATATCGGTTACGACCAAGTCAGGCTGCTCACGGGAAATTGCATCTATAGCATCCTCCCCGTTGGCACATATCCCACCAACTTCGAATCCATGCTTCTCCCAGTCGATTAACAGTTGTAGTCCCTCTATCGCAAACGGTTCATCATCCACAAGAAGAACCTTATACATGTTCATTCCTCCTATCCCTTCGTGTCCATAATCGAGAATGGAATAAGAAAGCCTGCTTCCGTTCCTTCGACTAGTCCACTACGAATGTTGAATATAGCAGCTCCCTCATAAAAAAGCTCAAGCCGTCTGTAGACGTTACGTATCCCCACATGACCGTCCATCACGCGATCGGAACGTACGTCCCGCATGAGTTGATTCAGTTTCCCCTCATCCATGCCAACCCCATTGTCGATTACTCGAATATCCAAACCAGACTTCGTCAGCCTGGCCGTTACTCGAATTAGCCGACCATTCTTCCGAGCCTGTAATCCATGCTTACAAGCATTTTCTACCAGAGGCTGAATGCTCATGCGTGGAATACGAAGTGAGTCCGCTTCAGGATCGATCTCGAAGGTATAATTGAACAGATCACCAAACCGAAATTTTTCAATCTGCAAATAGAGCGACGTGAATTGCAGCTCCTCCTGCAGGGGTACAAGGTTGTCTGATCTACTGAGTAATTGCCGCATGAGCAAGGATAAGCTTTTTATAATTTCAGTAACTTCCGTATAACCATTTTTCGTGCTGACAACGAGTAGTGCATTCAACGTATTGAACAAAAAATGGGGATTCATCTGACTTTGAAGCATCGACAACTCCGTTCTAACCCGATCAAGTTCGAGGTCCTTTTGTCTAATTTCTAATTTGTAGACATCGTTAATGAGGGAATGAATTTTGCCAACCATCATATTAAATGTACGGATCAATCCACCAATCTCATCACGGCCCTCTTGAATTTCAATCACATCAAAACGATCATTGCGCACTCTCTTCATATGCTTAGACAGCTTCTGAATGCGATAATGATACGAACGAAGAATAATATAAATCAGCACTGAAGGAATAATCGTGCTAATCAATGCGAGCCATAAGATCGAGTTACGTGCTTCTGCCAGCAACTGATCCAGATGAGCCGTGTTTGCGACCCCAATTAATTTCCATCCCTTTAGATAATCAAGGTTGCCTAATGTTTGCTCTAAACGATATCTGGAGTTCCCCTCATCTGTCGATGAAGACGAACTTTGGATTGCAGCCTGCTGGGACTGATCGCTAGACACGACAACCCGATTATTCTCGTCAACCAGACGAAGCTGCAGACTATTCGTTTCACGATTCAAAATGCTGTACACTCGACTGAGCTGCAGATCGATTTTTGAATATTTGGCATAGGTTGAATACGACGTATATGTATCCATTTTGCCAATCACACTAATACGCCTACCTGGATGGAACAACGTGGTTTCGTCATAATCCACAACTAAAATTCCACCTTTGGTTTCCTGCAAGCGCTCCATCCCCGGAACAGCTCGTTCCCCTTGCCCAATCACAGCGTAATGACTGCCCGTCTGAATGGTGTCGTTATCCGTTAAGATACGAACCTCCAGAATGTTGGCTGACATATATCGAGTCAACTTATCACGTAGAAATCCATCATATTGATTGTAATACTCAACGGGCGAGTCATACGTCTGATCGAGCGCCTGATATAACGTATCATCGGCTGCAATAATCCGGCTCAAGGCTACACTCTCATCAATCATGCCCAGTAGTTCTCCTGCCGCCCGCTCAATGGATTTGCGTAAGTTTTCTTCTTCCCGTATTTTGATATCTGAAGAGGTTCGCTGATAGAAGAATACATTAATGATCATGACCGGCAGAAGAATGCTGAAGATATAGATCAGCAGTAGCTTCGATCGAAGAGGAATATCATTGACCTTGTGAAACATCCATCTATTTCTTCGCACGTAATCACCCTTGACTTTTGTTTTTGTAGACAGATGGGAGTTCTCCTGTAAGCGCTTTAAATTTATCTGTAAAATACTCTGCATCGTGATAGCCAAGCTTGGATGCAATATCCGAAATTTTCATATGGGTTCGGCGGAGCAATTTACGCGCTTCCTCAATCCGAAGCCTATGAATATATTCGCTGAAGCTGACGCCGACCTCCTGCTTAAACTGCTGACCAAGATAAGCCGAATTCACATGGATTTGCTGGGCAATATCCTGTAGCTTTATTTTCGTGCAATAGTGCTCATTTAAATATTCGATCGCTTCGGCTACCGGACTTCTCATGGTGGACTTCTGGGGTAAAGACTGAGATAGACGTTCTGATAATTGAATGCATAGCCCTTTTAATTTTCCAGATGTCCAGCTCTCCGCTTCATGCCATGCTCTCTCCTGAAGCAACAGCATACAGTCTTTCTTTTCACTGAACTTACGTAGCAACTCACCGTGCATATATCGAATGACACTTTGAGCCTGGCTGAGAGACATTTCCGATCTCACGATCAAGCATAGTATCTTGTCGACTACAGCTTGGATTTCACCAACGTCGCCTGCCTCAATGGCCACCAACAGTTGTCTCGACAACGAAAGCATCCCTTCATGATCGTAATGCTCTGGCGTGTCTAGTCCTATGGATCTGTGGGTCGCCATTTCACTCCCGGGATCAACGGTTCCAGTGTACTTTTTCTCGTCTCTACGCTGGTTTAATGGTGGGATGAGTTCCAGCAATATCTGATGAATCTCTTCGGTGACCAGCGGTTTGAGTACATACTCGTCAACTTGGTACTGGATCGCCTGCTTGGCATAACCAAATTCGGAATACCCTGTGGCAATAACAATCTTGGCATTATTTTTCAATTCCTCACGCATCGTTCGAATTAATCCGAGACCGTCCAGTACAGGCATTTGAATATCGGTTACCACCAGATCAGGTTCAATCGCACCGATTAAGGAAAGCGCCTCTTCGCCGTCCGTCGCCGTACCACATAATTCGTAGCCACAAGCTTGCCAGTCAATCATTGTTCTCCAGCCTTCCAGTGTATACGGCTCATCATCTGCCACTATGACTTTGTGCATGAACCCACCTTCCATTTCCATTTTTGTATCCAGTATGGCATTATGCGGCCCATGCGACAATAGAAATTTTTCTACAGGAATCGTGAAAAGCCTTACCTCCGCGACCTTAGACAAGGTTTGGATGAGTAAGGCTCTCCGTTATTCAGAATACCTCAAACACAGCTATTGGAACCCTCGTTATGCGAAACTCACCGATTTAAGAAATCCCCTTGCTTGTAGGTACACTTCCTTTTGCCGCGTTTAACAGGCGCGAGAACGATTCTTTGGGCTGTCGCTGTTGATCAAATACGAAAGGCCAGTTCTTACGTCCACGCACAGGGAAGTTGTCTAACCACGTGTAGTGATCCGATGTTCCCCAGAACGTGACCGAAGTAATCGAAGCTTGATACTCCAGGAAGAGACGGAAGATCTCTTCATAGCGTTGCTCCTGTAGCTCCATCATCTCAGCGGTTGGTTCGATCAGATCGGTTCTTCGATCTTCATGACGGAATACAGACAGATCCAGTTCTGTAATGTGAAGTTGCACATTCAGTGAAGCATAACGTTCGATTGCCATGCGAATATCCTCAATAGATGGGCCATGAATATTCCAGTGACCCTGCATACCAATCCCATGAATAGGTGCTCCCTTTTCCAATAAACCTTTGACCAGTTCGTAAATTTTCTCCCGCTTGACCGGATCAGTCTCGTTATAATCGTTATAGAATAACAGTGCTTGAGGGTCAGCCGCATGAGCTAAGCGGAACGCTTCCAGCAGATAATCTTCCCCCAGAATCTGAAGCCACTTGGTGTCCCGCATCGTCAGATCCGTTTTATCTTCAATCGCTTCATTAACAACATCCCAGGCGCTGATATGACCTTTGTAACGTCCAACCACTGTATCGATATGTGACTTCAGGCGTGACAGCAATAATTCTCTAGACGCCGTGCCACCAGCTGGATCTTGAAAAACCCAATCTGATGTCTGATTATGCCATACTAACGTATGCCCACGAACGGACATCCCGTTACGAACGGCGAAATCAACGATCTCATCGCCTGCCTCAAACGAATACCGCTCCTCTTCCGGATGAATCTCTTCAAATTTCATCTGATTCTCTGCAGTGATGCTGTTATAATGACGGGCAATGAAATCGCCCTCTGTGCGTATAAGGCCTGTGTGAACAGCGGCACCAATTTTAAAATTGTCTCGGAATGCATAGTGTAAAGATGGAATCTCTTTCGACATGTTTCATTCCTCCCCCGCAGGTTTTAACTTCATCATATCTGTTTATGAATGCGCTTACTATGAACAAATTAAACTTCTTACCCCCACAGATTGAACCAAACGCCTGTTCATACAAAAATACGCCTCTCCTCATTCGTCGCTACAGACGACAGTGGATGCGGAAGGCGCTTAACTCATTTAACTCGCTTGATTTATTTGATTCGCTTCCTGGTGACTTACAACTTGTCCACCTGTAATAAGGTGATTGGCTTTACGGTAACTGCCGAACTAATCTGCTCCTCGGAGAGCACATTGAGCTTGAGCAGACTCTTGAGCTTGTTGTTGTCCACCTTGGACAGTAAACGCCAGATTTCAGGATCGGGAAGAATTGCGTATAGCTTCTGATCATCATATTCCTTCCGCTGCTGTAGCACCGTTTTTACAACATACCCACCAAGTTCTGTCTCATACACACCTTGCTCCGCGCAGTACCCCAAGATGTCATCCCGTAGGACAGAAAGACGTTGCTCGATTTCCTTTTGCTGCTGTTTCAACTCAAAATAATCCCGTACCTTCTGTTCCATCCTCATCACGCTCCCTCTATACCATACCTATGCGAGACATGAGGATTTAGGACAGGTTGTTGAGGATTACTCGCCAGGGCGTAGATCCGTACTCTTGAGGATGAAGAACGATTACAATTACGATCGTCATTAGGATGATTGCTATCCAAATGAAAATGTTGAACCAATGAAGACGATTATTCTTCACTGCAATCTTTGAGCTAATGAACATCCCGATCAGAATGATCAGAACATTCACCATATACGTAAATGGAACCGTTAAGATCCTTCCTAACCCCGTTGCGGGGAAATAAAAAATCATAAGTTGTATCGAAATGATCGTAGGGAGTAAAGCTAATAAGAATATAAGTATTTTACGTAGCAGTTCTCTCACACCTTCTACTTATCTTCAGCCCAACCTTCAAACCAAGCTTTATCTGTGAACTCATTCCATTCCATTGTCACACGATTACAACGAATCACAACGTAAGCATAATCTGTGTTGTGTTTAACCGATCCAATACCCTCGAACCGATGTACATATCCATTTGGGTGACGCTGCTCCGAATGCTGTAACACTTCAAAATCCTCTAATATCTCTAACATGTCGACTTCTCTCGGATGAGAGTCTTCTTCCGCATCAGGGTCGTCTTGCTTAGCACTCTCAGAAGTATCATACAAGACAGACTCAATACCCTCGGCATGTTCTAACCGAAGCCTCGCTTCTCCCGTGCACATGCTTAGTCCAGTCGAATTCAGAGGATGATCTGCGAGCACATCAATATGTCCAAACGTTAAGATTAGATCCGCACCGGATACAACCACCTCTTTTATCAAACAATCATGCAGAGATATAAGTTGTAACGTATTTTCAGAGATATAAGCCGCTTGCTCCATAATAACTCCATCCTTTCTACATTAAAATTCCTGAATTTAAAATTGAGTTATCCCTCCTCATGTGATCATGTTATGCGCAAAAACGAAAAAACCGCGTGCTTCGCGGTCACTGTTCCACACGAGATGAACCCCATCTGTTCTTAATGTATATACCAACGTGTATGAAGAAATAAATCATCAGCACATTAATAATGAACGCACCCAGCCCGATGGATACTCCTGCCATAAACCAAGGGTACCCCGTTGTATGTCCCAGATGATATTGTGTAAAGAATCGAAACGGCAACCCATATTCTGTCCGCGATACTCCTTCCGTATATACTGTTCCAGGAAGGAGCAGTACAGATAAGACCGTTAACCATGTTGATATATTAAGAATTCTATAATTAATCTTCAATTCTATATCCTCCAGTCTTTACAGAATTAGCTTACAACTCATAGACCTACTCGTCATCAGCCTTAGCTAATCACTCTATTGATTCGGATATTTTTCCTGCAAGAAACGTACCGATTGTGTAATCAACGCTTGTAGTACAAGCACGTCAATGTCTGCAACTTTGTTAATGTAGACACAAGCTTTCCCAGTCGTATGCTTACCTAAATCGCTCAATAGTGCCTCTCGCTCCGTATCTCCTGTGGCGAAATATAAACTGATCTTGGCTTTGCGGGGTGAAAAACCGACCAGCGGTGCATCACCTTCATGTCCTGATTCATATCGATAATGATAGCTGCCGAATCCGATAATACTCGGTCCCCACATCTTGGCTTCATATCCCGTCGTTTCTGTGAAAATATCTAATAATTGATATGCATCCTCACGTTTCTTCGGGTTCCCTACACTTTCAATAAACTCAATGACACTGCCATCGGTTTCTTTTGTTTTTGGTTGTACCATAGGTGATTTTCACTCCCTTCATTCCACCACTTGCCATTTACTCCTATTAATTATACACGAAGCAAGTACATATTTACCTTAATTATCCTAATTCGACAATTTGGTTATTCAGTGTAAACTTCAATTTCGTTCCATCCTTATCAGCTTCCAGCGTGTCTTGTTGGTACTTTCCGAGTGTATATCGCGCTAATGTCTTTTTCCAAAATTGCTGGGCTCTAACATTGATTTCCGCTGCATTCGTCTGCACCTCCCACGTGCCTCGGTGCTCGTTCATCACCTGAGTAGCGACATGTTCAGCAATTCCTTTCCCACGGTATGATCGCAAAATAAAAAATTCATTCATATAAAAGGCGCTGCCATGAGGTGTGTATGGTGGTGTCGCCACCAAAGCAAATCCTGCTGGGATACCCTCTACTCGTGCTAAATATGGATATAGTACGCCTGGCTTCGACCACCAGATATCAAAAACCTTATTTTGCTCTGCTAATGTGCTCGTCTCATCTTCTTCGAAGATTCCATAAACGTTAGGTTTGAATCCCCAGATTTCAGACAGATCGTGCAAGTACATGGGATACAGATTGTTAATGATGAATTTCGTTTGTTCATTGGTTAATTCAATAGTAATATTCATTAATGTTCCATCCTCTCGATATGAGTTGTATATTAAGCAGTTAACGATTAAGTATCAGTATAAGGACATTCAAATGACTTAAATAGATAAGGATTAAGTAGGACTCATTCTTTACATACTAAAAAATCCACATTAGACGTTGCTCTAACATGGATTTTCATAATTTACGATTTGTTTTTGCGAGAATATACAATCTTTTTGATACTGTCCGAAGATAACGCATATTGATCAATCAGCTGATCTACTGTAGCTCCTTCAGCAAACTTCTCACGTATTTCGCGATTTCTTAGGTTAAGCATAACCCGAGTGCCCGATTGTTCTCCCCATTTTGAATAGGTATCTTTGCGTTTCGGGATATAGATCATTCCGCCATGCACATAACGTTGGATCTCTTGTAATAACTCTTCTGGTAATAGTGAATCAGCATTTGTATATTTCATCTGGCTCGCTCCTTAAAAAATTGATATTTAAGGTAGCAAAGTCAACCGATGAACTCTTTTTCGTGTAGAAAATGAAGGCGGATCTATAGTTTAGGCTCTATGCAAACAACCGCCGTTGTTCATACGTACTGACTTTGCATAGAGCAGATCGATAAACCTGTTATGACAAACTTCATGGTATCTCCCCTTTCTTGAACACTACTAGATACGAAATTCGCTTCTACAGGTACTTCTTAAATGCCTTACTTGCTTCGCCGTCATAACCTAACTTTTCATAAAATTGATGCGCGTCTTGCCGCAATGCATTGCTCGTAAGGAACACTTTAACGCATTGTTTCTCCTTGCAGACTTCTTCCAGGTGCTCTATTAATCTCGAACCATATCCTCTGCCCTGCAGTTCCTGCGTCACGATCACTCGTTCAACTACACCGAAGGGTCTCGTTCCACTCAGTGCATCCAAACAAACATGTAAATGCGCCGACCCCACAAGACTTCCATCCACCTCATATACAAACAGATAGCTGTTCGGGTTAATTCGAATCTCTTCCAATCGTTCAGGCAACACATGAATATCAGAATGATTCGGTAACAATTCTTGATATAGTCTTTCAACTGCAATAGCATCCTTACCCTCAGCTTCTCGAATCATGTACATCACCTCTGCTCGTTATTTGCATTTCTTGCTTGGACTAAGACCTTTACCCCTATATCAATGAAGAAAAATAACACCGCAGCAATGATCCCATATAAGGTCATGAACAAGACTTCTCTAACTTCTATCACTTTACCGATATTAAGCGCGAAAAGGTATAAATAGGTACCTAGGAAACCAACCATCGCATAAGCGATCACATGTATTCCTATGAAGTACACTTTGTTCTTATCAGCAATTGGGGCTAACCACTTGTCTAATAGGATAGAGCTTGGGATACCAATCAGGAAAATAGGCGGCGTACCAAATAACAGAAATACGATCATATAGACTCTGAAACCCTCCATATCATTCACTGAAGGAATGCTCACAATGAAGGCAAAAATAAGAGAGGTTACGAGCGCAACGAGGAGTTTTCTCGTCAGATTTATCCGTCTTCTACCTTGACCTTCTTGATCGACATAGATCATCCTACGTATTGATCGTGTTCTTTTCATAAGTTGTTTCTCCTCTGAACCAGCATATGTTAGGTCATATCACCCCCGCTGATTCGTTCCAAACCATACGAGATGAGACAGTTCCTCTTCACGAAGATTCCAGCTGCCTTTCATCTAAATATTTCATATGCTTCCATCATAACCCAGAATTACATCCATGGACATATGATTTATGCAGCAAAAAAACCACGGTTTCCCGTGGCTGATGCATTCTCCATCTCTATACAATGCGCTGAGTATTTTCGTTTATATCGCTCCACTCACCCATTGCCCTTCATACCATACGGTCTGCCGTTTGGCTCTTCGAGCAACCGCCTCCGCGGAACAACTCGCGTGAACCAGCATAAAGCTAGCTGTATCGCCTACCTTCGGCCAAACCTGATTCCCTTGAGCGTCGATTGGAGTTATGCCGCCCGTAACGAATCCTAGCGATTGAGCCAAGGAAAGCTCATCTGAATATCCGTACAATTCTGCGTAACGTCCCGCTTTCTCCAATTGATCTCCATTCCCAAAAGGCGACCAGTGATCTGTCAAACTATCGGTTCCCAGCTTGACCTTCACCCCATGGCGATGAAGCATCGGCAGAGGCATCATCATTCTGCCAATTGGCACAGTAGATGCCACACTCATACCAAGAGATGCCATCTGAATGGCCATCTCTTCTGCCTCCTGCGCGTCCGCATTAGCGAACCAGAACGCATGACTCACCGTGACTTTTCCATGAAGCCCTGCCTGTTCAGTTAGCTTAACTAATTGTTGCAACGTTTGCTTCCCAGCTTCATCACGTTCATGCAGATGGATATCAATACCCGCCTGATAACGGACAGCCAGTTCGACCATCGCATGCAACGATCTCTCGACATCTCCGTCCACAGTAGCTGGATCTAGTCCACCTACATGCGTTGCACCTTCAGCCATAGCCTGATCCATCCATCCAACAGAATCGGAGCGAAGAAGTCCATGCTGTGGAAAAGCCACAATTTCGGAAGAAAGCTTGCCCGAGAATGCATCCAATGCCTGCTTGGTTGCTTCTAATCGTTTCAGTCCACTCACTGGCTCAATGTTACAGTGACTTCTTACATGCGTAGAGCCTAAGCGCTGAATAAGCTGTAAAATATGCTCTGCTTGACCTCTAGCTTCAGGCAATAGTTTCGGGAGCAACTGCCGCTCCTCCTCAATACGTTCGAAGATGCTGCCTATGCGCTTAACCGCCTGCCACGGCTCTCCGTAATATGTTTTGTCCAGATGAATATGAGCCTCTTCGAACGAAGGAAGCAACAACAGACCGTGACAATCGTATTTGGGTAGTGCACTCTGAAGCGCTGTTTCAATACCTATGATCTCTGCAATAACTCCGTTCTCAATGCGAAGGTGACATAAGCTTGTCCGTGTTCCGGTCACTTCTTGTCCATCCATCACATAACTCTGCTCCAAATTTACGTTCGTTAACCAATAGCCCTGATTCAACATATGACCCTTCACTCCCACCCCGTTATATTTAGTATTTGAATCAATTTCATAACTCATTAAACCGAGTTTTATGTACCTAGATATAGACAAATTAAACCGTTTCGATCTATATCTAGCCTTGATTTAAGAAGCTAAAGGTATTATGAAATTGATTCATTTATCGTAGCATAATGGGTAACGTAGCAAAAATATGTATAACGTTGGCATACCATACGTTTAGCGTTTGGAGTCACTCTTAATAGACAGAAATACAAGCATGATTCATGCCTATATTTCTGTCTGCTCATCCTATTTTTCTAGTGGTTCTAGTGGTTATAGTGGTTATAGTGGTTATATCTCATGGCAACTCCGATCATGCACACATCCGCATCACGATCTAGAATCTAAACCTCGCATGCCCACCGTCAGATACGCCCTCGATCTGTTCAATATCGAGCAGTCTGCGTTTCATGTCTAGCCCGCCACGAAACCCAGTCAATTTGCGGTTTGCACCAATAATGCGATGGCATGGCAATAGAATTGGAATGGGGTTAGCTCCATTCGCTGCACCGACTGCACGTACTGCCGATGGTCTTCCAATTGCAGACGCAACATCGCCATAGGTTCGAGTCTCACCGTAAGGAACTCGTCCAAGCTCTGTCCATACTTGCTGCTGGAATGCTGTTCCAATCAGATCCAGGGGAATGTCCGCTTTAAATGCTACCTTTTCTCCGGCAAAGTACGATGTGAGCCACTCGGTAATACCTGTATGGTTAATCGTCAGTTCATCCTCTATTAATTCAACCCCAGGAGCTACACGAGCAATCCAACCTTCCCAGTCCTGCAATGTTTCATTAGGCATAATAATACGGCTTACACCCTTCTCTGTTGCAAGTACGATCCAGGGCAGACCATCTAGTTCCAACGGGGTCCACATGATCTTTTGCCTCATATCCATCATCCTTCCATGTCATGTTCCAATTGTACGCTTATGAGGATCAAACTGATCGCTTCAGCTTGCGCTTCATCCCACGAATAATTTGTTTTGTATGCGGATCAATGCGAGTCGATTCGGTTATTTTCTGAAGCGCTTTGTTGTACGTAAAATCATCGAGCGTATTGTCCTTGAGATAACGCATCGTTATATCGGGCAATTTAATATAAGCAATCGAAATCGCCCATGCCACAGCCATTTTCACATAATATCCTTCGTGTCTAACCTGGTCCAATGAAGCCAACACCTGATGGATATAAGGCTCTTCCATATAATAGTTTAAGTACATCACAACGCCGAAGCGAATGTCATACTCTAGCTCGGATACCAGATAAGGCTGCACAAAATGCCACACCCGTTCTTGTTCTTTTTTCGTCAATTTTAATCCACCACAGAAGCTATCGCATACAGACCAGTTATTGATTTTGGGGACAAACCAAGCAATATGCCGCAGCCATTCTTCTGGATCTGTACGGATATATCCAATAACCAGCGCCTGCAACATGACTTCTTCAAAGTAATCATCGTCTGCGTTCTCCAGATAGGCACGCCAATCCGTTGCAATAATCTGTTTTGCCATCTTACGCAGTTCAGGCATTCGAACCCCCAATAGATTCGTAATGTTAGGTATAAGCGCTGCCGTAAACTTTTGATACTCTGGCTCAGCCAGGCTGAGTAACTGTGTTCTGATATCTGCTTCCACTAGTGCATGTCCCCCTCGTTTGTTGCTGTACATCAAGTATATCCCTGCAGCGCATGTTTGTAAGCCCATATTGTATGGTTGAGCGAGATTTCCATATCCTAATACATCCCGAAGTGTTCAAGCTTCTCTTCACCTGTTCCATACGATACGTTCCCCTTTTTCTTTAAGCCTTGTTTAACTGGCAACCCATTTCGTTTAAAAATATGAAGTTGACCATTTAGAAAGGAGTGTCGATATGAACGGATCTCATACCAAGAAAGATTTCTCCGTGGAGGAGATCACCGAACAACTTGTCCAACATGTGCAGTCCCAAAATTTACCTGAATTCTATAAATTGGTGAAGGAACTGCATCCCTATGATCTTTCACTTATATATAAGAAGTTCCCCGAAGAAGAGAGAAATCGGTTTCTACTCCTGTTCAAACCCGATGCGCTAGCCGATCTGGCGGAGAACTTGAAGCTGCATGAACAGATCCAACTGTTTGAGCGGCTCGGGCCAGAACGAACACTTGAAGTCATGCAACAGATGGATAAAAGCGATCTAATCCGGTTCATGCATGATATCCCTGCTAAACGTAGGGAAGAATTGCTGTCTGATATGAATCTCGATCACTCCGCCATCATCCGGTCTGTGCTTAATTATCCGCCAGAGACAGCTGGACGGATCATGACAGATCGCTATCGTACCCTGCTCGCTCATGAGACAGCCAAGGAAGCACTAAGACAATCGCAAGGTACGATGCATATCTCCGCCTCCAGCTACCTCTATGTAACCGATAATGAGGGTAAACTCGTGGGTGTTGTAAGTTATCGCTCCCTTGCTTTGGCAGACGATAAGACCAAAGTTGAAGAGCTCATGACCAGGCGTGTGATCTACGCTACAGTAGATATGGATCAGGAAGAAGCTGCGCAGCTGCTGCAGCGTTACGAGTTCATGGCACTCCCGGTTGTAGATGAGAATCATAGGCTGTGCGGGATCATTCAGATGGATGATGTCATCGATATTATTATGCATGAAGCGAGTGAGGATTTAGCTAAGATGGGGGGCGGGGGTAAAGATATTGATTTTGATACGAAGCCACTGGTTGCGGTCAAACGCAGACTTCCCTGGTTGATCTTGCTATTACTGATCGGATTAATATCCGGAAGTATTGTAGACTTTTTTGAAGATACGTTGAACCAAGTCGTCGCGCTCGCCTTCTTCATGCCCATGATCGCCGGGATGACGGGGAATACAGGTACACAATCTCTGGCTGTCGTTGTACGTGGACTGATCGGACGTAAGCTGGACAAGTCAACCGTGCTGGCACTAATTGGTCGGGAGATTAAGGTGGGTACGATGATCGGGTTAGTCTGCGGAATCCTGATTACCGTCATCGCTTATTTCTGGCAAGGAGACTGGCTGCTTGGTGCGATTATCGGAGTATCTCTATTCTTCACACTCGTGATTGGTACACTGACCGGAACGTGTATCCCACTTCTACTCAGCCGCTTCAAGGTAGACCCCGCTGTTGCCTCAGGGCCACTAATTACAACGTTAAATGATATTCTGTCGCTCTTTATCTATTTCGGCATTGCTACTCGTTTCCTAGGTGCACTGATGTAAATACAGCCGGAATACAACTGAAAAAACATAAACGAGTAAAGCAATAAACAGACCCTGATCCCGTGATCTAGGTCTGTTTATTGCTTATGCAGACATCAGCCATAAGCCTTCTACACTTAGACAGCTCTTTTATTTTTGTTATAGATATCGAATGCAACGGCGAGCAGCAACACCAGACCCTTGATCCCCTGTTGCCAATCAATACCGAGACCAATCAAGGACATCCCGTTATTGAGCACACCCATAACCAGACCCCCAATAATAGCGCCGAAGACCGTCCCGATCCCTCCAGAAGCTGAGGCTCCACCGATGAAGCAGGCAGCAATCGCATCTAGTTCAAAGTTGGTACCTGCCCTTGGTGTAGCTGCATTCAGACGTGCAGCGAAGATTAGTCCAGATACTGCCGCAAGTGTACCCATGTTCACAAATACCCAGAAGGTTACCTTTTTCGTTTTGACGCCAGACAGACCCGCTGCCTTCTCATTACCTCCAAGAGCATATACGTGACGGCCCATCACGGTACGGTTCATGACGAACGAGTAGACAACGATTAGGACGAACAGCAGCACCAATATATTCGGAATACCTGCATAACTCGCAAGCACAAAGGTGAACAAATTCGTTACCACTGCTACCACAATCAACTTAAGCAGGAAGAGTCCCTGAGATACAACTTGAAAGCCGTATTTGCGCTGTGAACGACGTTCACGCAGTTCATTGAAGACGTACCACAAGGTAAGCAGAATCCCCACAATAATGGACACCAATCCAAGTCCAGAGAATTGAATATCCGGCAAAAAGCCTGAGCTTATTTTCTGGAACCCTCCTGGAAAAGGTGAAATGGATTGACCCTCTAGCACAATCATCGTCAACCCGCGGAACAACAACATACCGGCGAGTGTTACAATAAAGGCGGGAATTCGCACATATGCGATCCAGAAGCCCTGCCATGCACCAATCAAGGCTCCAACCAGCAAAGACGCGATCACCGCAAGCCATGCCGGAAGCTGCCAGTCAACCATCATAATGGCTGCAACTGCACCAACAAAGGCTGCAATGGAACCCACCGATAGATCAATGTGACCGGTAATGATGACCAGCACCATCCCAATGGCCAGTACTAGAATGTAGCTATTCTGCAAAATCAGATTTGTTATATTGATGGGCTTAAGTAATAGCCCGTTGGTCAGTACCTCAAACAAAAGCATAATAACGACTAAGGCAATGATCATACCATACTGACGGATGTTACTTTTAAATAGTTTCGTTATTGATTCCATGCTTCCCGCCTCCAGACTTGGTCATATATCTCATCAACGTTTCCTGCGATGCTTGTTCACGGCTAACTTCTCCGGTAATTCTGCCAGCATTCATCACATAGATCCGGTCACAGAGGCCAAGAACCTCCGGCAGTTCGGATGAAATAACCAGCACCCCTTTACCCTCAGCGGCAAGACGATGAATGATGGTATAGATTTCAAACTTGGCTCCAACGTCGATGCCGCGGGTGGGTTCATCCAGAATGAGAATATCGGGTCCGGCAAAAATCCACTTACTCAGCACCACCTTCTGTTGATTGCCCCCACTAAGGTTACCGGTCTTCTGCAAAATATTAGGTGCTTTGATGTTCATACTCTTCTTCATCTCTTCCGCTACGAGCACTTCTTCCTGCTCATTCACAACGGCATTTTTCGTCAGTTTGTTGAGGCCTGTCAATGAAATATTGCGCTTGATATCATCCATCAGAATAAGCCCGTATTCTTTGCGATCCTCGGTGACATAAGCAAACCCATTTTGAATGGCCTCGGTAACGCTATTGTTTTGGATGGGCTTGCCATCCTTCATGAGTTGTCCTGATATATTGCGTCCATACGATTTGCCGAATATACTCATGGCAAGTTCAGTACGTCCAGCGCCCATAAGCCCCGCAATACCTACAATCTCACCACGTCTAATATTCATGTTGATCTGATCCAGTACTTTTCGTTCAGCATGTTGCTCGTGGTATACTGTCCAGTCCTTCACTTCCAGAACGATGTCGCCAATGGTCGCATGACGCTCAGGATAACGGCTCGTGAGATCACGTCCCACCATTCCACTAATGATCCGGTCTTCTGTAACCTGATCTTTTCTCATATCCAGCGTCTCAATGGTCTTGCCGTCTCGTAATATGGTTACGGCATCCGACACTTTGGAGACCTCATTCAGCTTGTGAGAGATCAGAATGCAGGCGATGCCCTGCTTCTTGAATTCCAACATTAATTGCAGCAGATTCTCGCTATCGTCCTCATTCAGTGCAGCGGTAGGCTCATCCAGAATAAGCAAGCGAACCTTTTTGGAGAGTGCTTTCGCAATCTCAACGAGTTGTTGTTTACCCACCCCGATGCTAGATACCAGCGTATTCGGATCTTCACTTAAACCTACTTTGCTTAACAGTTCACGCGTACCAACAAACGTTTCCTTCCAATTAATAATTCCTTTACTTGCACGCTCGTTGCCCAAATATATATTCTCTGCTATGGAAAGGTAGGGGATCAGAGCTAACTCCTGATGAATAATGACAATCCCCAGATCTTCACTCTGCTTGATGTCTCTGAACTCACACGGTTTGCCT
Organism: Paenibacillus tundrae; assembly: GCF_036884255.1. Lineage (NCBI taxonomy): Bacteria > Bacillati > Bacillota > Bacilli > Caryophanales > Paenibacillaceae > Paenibacillus > Paenibacillus tundrae. Next base: position 4,909,495 of record NZ_CP145605.1, read on the forward strand.
TGAAATAAAATATCACCTTCATACGTGCCGTATGGGTATACTCCGCTAAGCACCTTCATGAGTGTCGATTTGCCTGCACCATTTTCACCGCATATCGAATGAATCTCGCCCTCACGGATTTGCAGATTGACATTTTCCAGCGCTTTGACGCCAGGGAATGTTTTGGTAATATTCTTCATTTCCAGAATAATTCCGGCCATGGGATGTGCTCCTTTCATTCCTTATTTCAAGCCGATCTCTTCCTTCGTGTAATACTTACTGCCAACAATATCCTGCTCTACATTGGTTCGGTCTACAGAGATCGGATCAAGAAGATATGCTGGCACTATCTTAATTCCGTTGTTATATGATTTTGTATCATTCACTTCCGCCTGTTCACCTTGCAAAATGCTATTAGCCATTTCCACCGTTTGTTCCGCCAGTTTCCGTGTATCCTTGAATACCGTCTGTGTCTGCTCACCAGCAACAATGGATTTGATTGAAGCAAGCTCGGCATCCTGTCCTGTTATGACAGGTAATGGCTTGTTTGCTGTTCCGTAACCAATCCCTTTCAAGGACGAGATAATCCCGATGCTGATACCATCATATGGAGATAGGACTGCATCGAGGTTGTCTCCAGAGTAATAAGCACTGAGGAGATTATCCATGCGTGACTGTGCAAGTGCACCGTCCCAGCGCAAAGTGGCGATCTGTGCCATCGTCATCTGTTTACTACGAACAACCAGCTTGCCGGAATCCATGTAAGGCTTCAGAACAGACATTGCACCGTCGAAGAAAAAGTAGGCGTTATTGTCGTCTGGAGATCCGCCAAACAATTCAATGTTATAAGGTCCCTTTCCTTCCTTAAGCCCAAGCTTCTGCTCAATGTAGGAAGCCTGGAGCACACCCACCTTAAAGTTATCAAACGTGGCATAATAGGTCAGATACGGGGTATTTCTAATGAGCCTGTCATACGAAATGACCTGTATCCCTTCATCATGCGCCTTCTTGATTACATCGGTTAGTGTGTTACCGTCCACGGATGCGATGACCATCACATCCACACCTTTTGTAATCATGTTCTCAATCTGTGAAATCTGATTCTCGACCACATCCTCAGCATACTGAAGATCTGTTTTATAACCTTGCTCTTGAAACAGTCGTACCATGTTCTCTCCGTCCCCGACCCATCGTTCGGATGATTTGGTGGGCATCGAGATACCGACATATCCTTTTTCCTTGCTGCCCAGGTCACTTTCAGCTAGATTACAAGCCGAGAGCATCAAGGTCATCACCAGAAGCCAGATCCATATTGCTCCTTTTTTCATATGAAGTTCCCCTTTCCTCAGGTCATACGATTATTCACAACAACTGAGATAACGCTTACAACGAATGAATGTAGTATGTGCCTTGCGACTTCCTGTTCGAGAATTATCGTAGCATTTCTGCAGCAGAGAGGTCTTTGCAGGTTTTGAACCTTTTTTATAAAAATTTAACTTTTGATGGAAGTAAAGAAGAAGATATATTTATATTGTTGGACCTAGCAATCAATCTACAAGGAAAAACAAAAAAGACATGTTCTACTTCACTTCATGGAAGTAGATCACATCTTTATGATAGTCATCCTTATGGTGTCATTCATATTTTAACTTTCATAATTACTGTGTAACCGAAGAACGATTGCCCGTTCCTCCATCTTTGCGATACTGAGCTGGCGAGATGCCCATCGTCTTCTTAAATGCAGTACTGAAATAGTGCTGCGTATCATAACCTACACGCTCTGCGATCATATGAATGGGTAGCGTCGTGGAATCAAGCAGTTGCACAGCCTTGCGAATGCGAGCATGCGTGACGAGCGTAACGAAGGAGTTGTCGAGCTCTTTCTTAAGCACTCGGCTAAGATATACAGCGGACACTTGCAATCTAGTGGCGAGCGATTCTAACGTTAGATCCCGCTCTGCATATTCTTCCTGAATAAGTTGTCTTGCCCTACGAACCAGCGGGGACAACCGAACTTCCCCATAGACCCGCTCACGACAAAGACGATACGTGCCCGGGGTCTCCTCCAGTGTGCCTGTATGAAGCTCAACATGGGCATGAATGGCGATATTTAGGCAGGCACTGATCTGCTGTTCTAACAGAGAAGCGATTTCCTCTGGAGCTTCCTGCCACAGACATATGCCAATTAACCCGCTGGCATCCCGAAATAAGACATGTGGGAGGTCTCCTAGCAGCTCACTAACAACATTTTCAACAGCATAAAGGAACAGTTGACGATCATTCTCCCTCATGACGGTCTTTCGTGCTTCTGCAGCAGGCCAACGTACCGTTCCAATCTGAACAGGTGGCGTGGAGGGCAGACGCAAAAAGGTAAGTTGTTCCTTTAGATCTCTCCCTCCAATCTGCCCTTCAAGCCACTCTAGACAGAATCGCTGCCGTAGCAGAGGAATATTGCGCTCAATCTGATGGGCAGCCTGCCTTACATAGGCTGTCCGCTGATGTTCTTCATCCAACCGCTGACGCAAGCGCCCAAGCGCAGAATACAATTGCTCAGCTTCTACAGGCTTCAGGATGTAATCCTCCACCCCCAGACGAACAGCCTCTTGAGCATAAGCGAATTCATCATGTCCTGAGATGATCAAATAACGACATCTTGGACACTTTTGCTGAAGAGCCCGAATCAGTCCGATTCCGTTCAGAAACGGCATATTCATATCAACTAATACGACATCAACATCCATGTCGACCGCACGTTCCAGCGCTTCCTCACCATCCTCGGCTTCACCGACGACTTCCATTCCGAGAGTGGCCCAGTCAATTGCATCCCGAATGCCCTCCCGAATGATTGGTTCATCATCCGCAATAAGTACACGGTATTTCTTGGTTGTCGTAGTTGATTCAATAGACTCCTTCATTCGTTCTCCTGCCTCTCTTCATTATTAAGTCGCTGCGTTGGTGGGAGTGATGGCAGCTCTCGCATCAGCGGATGGACAATAGTTACGCGAGTTCCCTCGCCTTCCCGGCTTGTTAGTTCGATTCCGTATTCATCACCAAAGGACAGTCGTAAGCGGGCTTGTACGTTCAGCATCCCATAGCTTTTACCGGTCATACCTGGAGAAGTTGACTCCAAGCTTTCTAGGGGAACATCTAGCAAATCTGTCATTTCTGCAAGGCGTTCGGTAGACATACCCGCTCCATCGTCCTCTACCATAAGAAGTAATCTGCCACGTTCTACCCTGGCTTCTACACGGATCAGACCTGGCCCACGTCGTCCTTTGATTCCATGATAAATAGCGTTCTCCACCAATGGCTGAAGCAACAACTTCAACATATACAGGTTCTGCAGTTCCTCAGGAACATTCAGTGTATACTGTAGCCGATCACGGTATCGTGTCTGCTGAATTTGCAGGTAACTGCTAATATGTTCAAGCTCGGAACGCAGCGGAATATAATCCTGACCTTTACTAAGCCCAATTCGAAACAGTCGAGACAGCGCACCCACCATGCCCGATACGTCATCTGCACCCTCTTTGCGAGCCATCCAGTGAATCGTGTCCAGTGTATTGTATAAAAAGTGGGGTTTAATATGCTCCTGCAAACTACGCATTTCCGCATCCCGCTTCTGTCGTTCCCGTAGTTCATTCAGCGACATGAGCTGCCGAATCTGTATAAGCATTCGATTGAAGCTGTTCCCCAACATGCCAATCTCATCGGCACGATCGCTCCAGGCACCTGCTCTAAGATTGCCAGTCTCTGCTCTACGCATATAAGACATTAAGCGAAAAATAGGCTGAGCAATCGAACGCGAGAACCACAAAGAGGCACTTAAACCGAACAAACACACCACAAACACAAAACTGACTACATAAAACTGTATCTGGCGTACCTCCGCAATCGATTCCCTTGTTGGAAATACACCTACGGTTCTCCACCCGGTAAAGGTGGAGGACTGGTACATGAATAATAACGTGCCACCCTCCGTCTCTGCGGTAAATGTTCCACTGTCCTCGAAGGGAAACCACTCCGCAGGGATATCTTCAATCAGAGGATGCTGAGGCTTATACACACTCTGCCCTTCTGCATCCGTTACCATGACGTACCCGGATTTACCCAAGGTTACGTTGCGTGCAGCCTGCGAGACAGATCTCAGCTTGAGATCAATCATGATGACTCCTCGCACACGCCCCGATTCTTCATCTGTAATGGAGCGTGCAACCGATACAATCTCATCATCCTTGTAGCGAACATGTGTCGTCATATTACGTTCTTTAGGCTGACCTAGAACAGTAAAGATACCTGGATGAGCTGAAGCTTCGCGGTACCATGCCTCTTCGGTCAGCCCCTGCTCCGTCCGGGGATACATCTCATTACTAATATAGTCCCCGCTGCCATTGACGAGCACGATGCCAGCGATTTCCGGATACAATGTTGTGAATCCCTGTAAAGTTTGCTTGATGTCATACAGCTGCTTCTGCTCTAACTGAGCACTCCCTGCATTGCTTATCGAACCCAGATCCCCATCCACATCCGAAGGCGTATTTCCATGCATAAATGCATCGATATCCGGGTCAAATGCAATCAAGTAGGTCATATTCTGCAAATTTTCCATTTTCGTGTTCAGACCTTCATTCACTTTGCCAATAAGCTGCATCGTATGTCCCTCAACTTGTCTCTCTACCACCCGCTCTACCGTCCAGTTCACGAGCAATCCGAGTCCAACGGAAGGTACAATAGCAAATAACAAAAACAGCAGCATCAACTGGTAGCGAAGCGGCATGTTACGTAGCCATAAACGCTTAATACCGTTTCGGAGTGAAGAGCGCCAAGTTTGCCGATTCCAAGCACTGTTTTCCTCAACATGCTCCTTGTTATTTGGCATAATAATCATCCACATTGGAGCGTGTCACCACAGAGATCCCCGTATCTACCATTACAGGTAACGGCGCATTTTCGCCAGAAGAGGATGGAGCAGGCACCGTTAACCGGTGATGAAGATGGAACAAATATTGGAGCGACCAATATCCCATGTTCCAGGTTCCCTGCGCAATCGTGGCCGAGATCGTACCATTCTTGATCATGTCGAGTGTCACTTTGTTTGTGTCAAAAGAGATGATTTGCAGCGTCTGACCTTCCCCTGCATCTTGCACAGCCTCACCGACTCCTGCTCCTCCTGTTGCCTCGGTCACAAAAATACCTGCCAATTGCGGGTGAGCCTTCATCATTCTTACCGTCTCTTCTCTAGATATCACCGCATCTCCATGTCCATCCGCAATTTCAACGACCTTCATGGAAGGATATCGTTCCTGAATCGTATCTCGGAAACCCTTCGTTCGCTCTTCATGATTTTGTTGTCCCGGTAGGGTCAGAACAGCAACCTCACCCTCACGCCCCAACAACTCAGCCATTTTATCCGCCGCGGTTACCCCAGACTTGTAATTATCAGTCCCGAGGAAGGAATAGGCCTGGCTATCAGGAGCATCTGCATCGAACAAGATGACGGGAATGTCCGCTTCGATCGCCTTATTAATCGCTGGGATCAACGATTGTGGGTCGATGGCAGATATAGCAATACCTGCGGGCTTCCGCGCGATTGCCTGCTCAATTACAGTTGTCTGCTCCTTCGTGTCATATCGGGTAGCTCCGCGGTATTCAACAGTCACGCCAAGCGTATCCGCGGCATCCTCGAATCCTTTGAGCGGACTCTTCCAATACTCTAGCCCGGATTGGAACGTTATCATGATGTACGTCTCGCCAATATCACCACGCAGTCCCCGGTTCTCCCAAGAACTGTTCTCCTGACTGGTGTATTCAAATCTCAGAACATATAATGCAAATGCTGCAATAAGCAAAATGTATACCAACAGCATTTTCTTCATTCCGTTCACTTCCCTATACATGGTCTGATCACCTTACACTTCGTTCTAAATTGTAAACGCAATCATTCAAAAAGAAAACCACTCTTTGCTTTCGAAAAGAAGCTACCGCTGCTCTAGTCAATAATTGTGCTGCAATAATGTACTATAAGCTCGAAGCCTCTCTGGCATATGATCATAGAACCATATTACTTCTAGAGGGGACTTCAGATGAATATTACATCCTTTTTGATCTACTGCATTATCGTTACCTTCACACCTGGCCCTAGCAATATTGTTATTCTATCTTCTACGCAGAAGATAGGCGCACGCAAAACGATGCAATATGTGTGGGGTGCCACACTTGCGTTTGGTCTGCTGCTTGCCGCTTCCGCCTTTCTTAATCATCTGCTTGCCGGCGTTCTGCCCAGCATGATGAAAATGATGCAGATCGTAGGCAGTCTGTACATGCTATACCTGGCTTACCAGGTGTACAAAATGGGTTCCACTACGGATGCACCGAAACAAGTTACTGGTTTCCTGAATGGGTTCATCATGCAATTTCTGAATCCCAAAGTCATTCTGTTTACGTTCACCGTCATTCCTAGTTATGTATTGCCCTATTACAATAGTTCTCTATCTTCGTTTATGTTCGTTATGCTCATTACACTCATTGGATTTTTAGCCTACTCCAGTTGGGTCGTGTTCGGGTCTATCTTCAGAACGTTTCTTAATCATCATCAAAAAACAACGAGTATCCTCATGGCTCTATTTTTGTTATACTCAGCCATTATGGTATCGGGAATCATCTCGTGATCGGAGGTCAGCTTGGTGGAATTGTTCAATTACAAAAAATCAGAGGATGTGCTGGCTCTCTCCGCCAGCTTTACGGATTTCACTTACAAAAAACATTGTCACGAGGAATATGCCGTAGGGGTAACTCTTCGAGGTATTCAACAATATAATCTGGATGGTCATTATCAAGCTTCTCACAAAAATGGCGTCATGTTATTCAATCGAGAGCAGACGCATGATGGTAGCTCCTATGACCGTGAAGGAATCGATTATGTCATGTTATATTTCAAACCAGAACTGATGGCCGAGGTGCTGGGAGAGAAGGAGTTGCACTTCTCAACACCCATCGTTTATGACCCTGAACTTGCGCGAGCAATTCTCAGGGTGAACGATGCTGTTCAGCATGGTCGAGACGAAGCTTTATGCAGCGAGCTACTACTCAATCTAGCGAGCCTGTTAGCTAGAGAAAACGAAGTAACCGTACCGCATAGAGCTACCAGCAGCCTTGTGCGTACGGCAAAAGAAATGATGTTCTACAGTATCGACGATGTGCTTAAACTGGACGACCTTTGCACCCAACTTGGCATGTCCAAGTATCAATTCATTCGTGAGTTCAAAGCACAAGCCGGTATTTCTCCGTACCAGTTTTTCCTGAATTGCAAAGTAGAGCGCGCACGCCAATCTTTGGAGAACGATAAGGACATCTACGCTGCTGTAGCTCAGTGCGGGTTCGTGGATCTCACGCATCTTAACCGTCATTTCAAACGTTTCTTCGGCATTACCGCCTATGAATATATGAAACAACTCAATTAAAGAAGTAGTTACTTCTGCCGTCTACGGACATAAATTACTGCTACAACAATAACAAGAAACAGACCTATACTACCTAGAACGAGTGGGAATAAATAATTAGCAGTTGAATTCGTTGAACCCGAGCCATCTTCAGTGACCCACTCTCCTGCTCCTAGTAATTTTACATCTTCATCCGCTTGGGAAATGGGTTTATTACCACTGCACAGAGTCGTTTTCAGCGTTTGGTCTTTTTCATCCGAGGAAGCAAATACGAGATAGGTTTCACCTTGGGTAAATTGGAAGCCACATGATGAGGAACCATGATCCAGACTATGAATCGTAACCTTCTGCCCATTCACTCCCTTCCATGCTCTTACTGCTTCAAACGTATATTTGCGATATTCGCCAAATCCGAACTGGCTTCGGGCGCCTTTTTCAGTAACCTTCCCCTCAAATACCGCCGAGTAGGTATCTAGCTTTTCTAGTGCATTACTGTCGACACAGCTACAAGCATAGGCTTTCTCTCCCGGGTAAACGGTAAATCCTAATGTAACGAGGACAATGAGTATGGTTAGAAAGGATATTCGTTTCATAACATGCCTCCATTTCCTTTTTTTCATGATTATACCATATGGTCGAGAATCTACTATCTATGTATCTGTAGAGTACGTTAAAGTAGAGTAGCGTAACTATAGACCAATAAACCCGCCATCCCTATTACAGGATAAGCGGGTTTAATTTTTTGTATCGTCAGCCAATTACAGTGAATTACAGTTGTTCACCATTGGATTCAATGACTTTTTTGTACCAGTAGAAGCTCTTCTTCGGTGTTCTGCTCAGATCACCATTACCATCATTGTCTTTGTTGACATGGATAAAGCCATACCGTTTTTTCATCTCCCCTGTGGAAGCACTCACAAGGTCGATACATCCCCACATCGTATACGCAATAAGATCTACGCCATCTGCAACAGCTTCTTTCATCTGCTCAATGTGGCCTTTCAGATAGTCAATCCGGTAGTCATCGTTAATGGAGCCGTCTTCCTCTACCACATCAACCGCGCCCAGACCATTCTCTACCACCATCAGTGGAACCTGATAACGGTCATACAGGTGGTTCAACGTGTAACGCAGTCCTTTCGGATCGATCTGCCAGCCCCAGTCGGAAGCTTCCAGATACGGATTTTTAATACCGCCCAGTAGGTTGCCTTCTGCTCTCTCCAGCGTCTCATCTGCACTTTCAACCAAAGACATATAATAACTGAAGGAGTAGAAGTCTACGCAACCTTCGCGCAGTGTCTGTGCATCATCCGGGTGCATCTCGATTTGGATACCTTGCTCCGCAAAGAAACGTTTAGCAAACCCAGGGTATGCGCCGCGAACCTGCACATCTCCACAGATCATGTTCGAAATCTGGTCCTTCTTCTGTGCGAGCAACATATCGTCTGGGTTACATGTATTCGGATATGTCGTCATGAAGGCGATCATACAGCCAATTTGGAAATCAGGATTGATCTCATGAGCAAGCTTCACTGCTTTCGCACTCGCAACGAACTGGTGATGCAATGCTTGGAAACGAGTCTGTGGCTCATCGACTCCATCCGTCAGCGTCTCTTTGCCTTCAAATCGAATACCACCCGCCATATACGCACCAAGCGGCATTGTCAGACAGTTGATCTCATTGAACGTCAACCAGTACTTCACCTGATCCTTGTAGCGGTTGAAGAGGGTTGTACAATATCGAATATAGAAGTCAATCAAATCACGGGATGCCCAGCCATTATACTTCTCAGTTAGACCAAATGGTGTCTCATAGTGAGAAATCGTCACGAGTGGTTCAATGTTATATTTTCTCAGCTCAGCAAAGACATTGTCATAGAACTTCAATCCCTCTTCGTTCGGTTCCAGATCGTCACCGTTAGGATAGATTCTTGACCAGTTGATCGACATACGGAACATTTTGAAGCCCATTTCAGCCATAAGAGCAATGTCCTCTTTGTAATGACCGTAAAAATCAACCGCTTCGTGGCTCGGATAATACGTTCCTTCTTCCAATACAGATGTAATGCGTCGTGGAGTCGTGTGCGTACCCCCTGTCATCATATCGGAAGTGCTTGGGCCTTTGCCGCCCTTATTCCATCCACCTTCAAATTGATTGGCAGCCGTTGCGCCACCCCAGAAAAATCCATCTTTCATTTTCATATCTTCGTTCCTCCTCTGTTCGTCTTTATTCGCTTAGCAACACTATATACCTAGTCTAACATCCATACCCTGACACCTTCTGTCATGGTATAATTACAACATGGAAAATAACCGATTATTCAGAATGCTACTGTTGTTATTGGAGAAAAAGAAATCGACTGCGCCTGAACTGGCACGGCTGTTTGAAATATCGGTACGCACCGTATACCGTGACATCGATCGATTAAGTGCGGCAGGCATTCCCGTGTATACCACAACCGGCAAACATGGCGGTGTACATCTCATGGACAACTATGTCATGGATAAGTCGCTTCTATCTGAAGATGATCAGAATGAGATTTTGTTAGGTCTTTATAGCGTGAGTGCCATCCCACATCTGAACAGTGCACATATGTTGAAACGGCTCACCGCCATGTTTGACCATGAGCTAGACTGGATTGAATTTGATTTTTCTCCTTGGGGTAGCATTCCCATGCAAGAGAGAGAACTATTTAACCAGGTGAAGCTTGCCATCCTCAGCAAGCAGCTTATGACATTTCATTATGTCGATTCAGACGGCGAGTCTAGTATAGAGACGATCGAACCAATCAAATTAATTTTCAAAAACAATACCTGGTACTTCAAAGGCTACGACCGCAATCGACCTCAACACCCCGAAGCCCAGACCTATAAAATGAAACGAATATCTGAACTCAAGCTGCGACCGAAGCTTATGGACGAGAACACAACAATTGAGGGCTCGGGCACAAAAGACCACATTGCCAACACGCCTATTTCGTTAAAGCTACAATTCTCAAGCGCAATTGCGTACCGGGCATATGATTATTTTGACCCCTCCCGGATTGAGAAACTGCCTGATGGTCAATTGCTTGTGTCGCTAGAGATTCATGAGGGCGAACGCTTATATTTTTTCCTTATGTCATTCGGCGCTGAACTCACCATTCTGGAGCCAACGTATATCCGGCAGGAACTGCTCCATCGCCATCGCATGGCTGTCGCACATTTACAGGAACAATGCAGCGATCCATCCAGTCTAGATCAGGAATGAATGGTATACTGTAAGAGATTGGGTTTGGAAACATTGTAGTTGTATGTTGTGGTATCCCGTCCGTCTATCCCCAGAAGGAGGTTTGTCCATGCAAGACATTAGACGTAACAATGTAGATCGATTTACCGGCTTTGGTGCGTTATATGACCAGAATCGACCATCTGCTCCCACCGAAGTTGTAGATATTCTAACGACGTATTTAGGTCATAAACCGCGTATGGTCGCAGATGTAGGCTGCGGAACAGGGTTATCCTCATGGATCTGGCTTCATGAAGCAGATCGTATTATTGGATTTGAACCAAGTGATGATATGAGAACAGTTGCCGAGTCCAAATGGGAGTCTGCAGGAAAACCGGATAACCTCCGATTTGTATCTGGCTTATCGCATGAGCTTGGCTTGCCTGACGATAGTGTAGACATACTGACTTGCTCACAGTCCTTTCATTGGATGGAGCCTCAATCGACTCTCTCCGAGTTCGCTCGTGTGTTGCGACCGGGAGGCATCTTCGCAGCTTACGATTGTGACTGGCCCCCTATGCTAGATTGGGAGCTTGAACAGGCGTACCAGCAATTAGTGCTTACCGCAGACAACCGAGCATTGCAACTATCCAGTCCAGAGAGTCAGGCTTATAAATGGAGTAAAGACGGACATCTAGGGCAGATTCAGCAATCGGGATTGTTCCGCTATGTTCGTGAGATTGTATTCCATCACCGAGAGACATTCGACGCAGACCGTTATGTCAATCTGGCTCTAAGTCAGGGTGGATTACAAACTGCTCTGAAGCTTGGTGCAGATGAAGTTCGGACTGCCGCAGATGAGTTCAGACAACTGGCAGTGAAGGTATTTGATGGGCATGCCAGATCAGCTTTATTTTCTTATCGCATGCGCCTAGGAATCGTATAATTTTATAAGGTATCATGATATAAATCTGTGAATAAGGAATGATGTACAATGCAGGAATTGAAGCAGGATCAGACCCTGATTGTGAGTACATTGGAAGCTTATTTTGACACCCCACATCGGGATATCCTGATGTCTCTTCCTGCCAAAACGGATGAGGAAGATTATGGAGTACCTCATAACATGCAAGTGGGTGAGGTCGATGAGGAAGGTTGGGTTCGTTGGGAGATGATACCCTCTACGGTTACAGAAGACCAGGTTCGAAGGTTAGAACAATTGCATGATCTTCCACTTCCGGTCCCTCCATTGTATTTTGCCTACCTTACAACCCGACATGTTCTAAATGTGTATCTGCGTTATGATCACTTCATGGTTGGGCTCCCGGATTTGCCATCAGACAATCCATTGCGGAGTTTACATACGTTATGGGAAACATGGGAGCCCTTGATTGCGCAGGGGTATATTCCTTTTGCAACCTACGAAGATGATGCAGGGCCTGTGTGTTGGGATACCCAGAATCCCACCGAGGATGAGGATTATGCTGTTGTTTGGTTTGACCACGAGGCTCTGGTTGGGCAGCCATCATGGACTCGTGCACAGCTTGCTCCATTAGCACAACCTTTATTTCCTTCATTTCGAACGATGCTAACCTCTCTATACTGAAATAAATCCCCAGATTCTGACCCTTTGATACAAGGGAAATCTGGGGATTATTAGTGTAGCATTAATTAGGAGGAGAACAGCTTATTCATCTGATCTTCCTGCACATTCAAAGCGAGCACTAACTTCGAAGGATCTTGCTTGGAATATATGACGTTAATGATATGCCCTTGTTGAACCTGAGGCAGCGCAGAGGATAATAACTCCTTTTGCGTAGTCACGTTAAATGTCTCTCCATTCGTCTTCGTCACACTTAGCGTAAGCTGTAGCTTCAACTTCCCTTCGCTTGCTCCCCCTAGTGGGGTAACGTCGAGGATTTTGGCCATCGCTTTCTCGCCTGTACGGGCGATATCCATCATCTCGGGAGACACGCCCTCCTGAACCATTTTCTCATTCAGTAATTCCTGCATATCCTGCTGCGACAATTGTCCATTCAGATCCAAACCCACCTTACGTTCATCTTTCTCAGATACTAGCAGTGGAATGAAGCTACCTGGCTGGAATTGCGCCATAGATGTCAACGGAATGATTGTCTTGAACGTGGTATCGTATTTCTCATGTCCCTTACGGGAGACGGTAACACCGATACGTACTTCAGGCTGTTCATTAATATAGGTTCCAGTCTGTTGTATACTTGTGATGACACCAAGGGCAGGTATCCCTGTCTTCACTCGGCTTCTGCCGAAAATAGCGCTTAGAATTGAAGGGACAAAAATCAACGCAAATCCCGTATAAATTGCAGGTCTATACCACCAAGCCTGCATCGTAATAAACGGATCATTCCACAGCTTTTCTGCCAAAAATGGCGAGAATCCAACACCAAACACAAGTAATAATCCAATAAGTCTCAAAAATCCTACCATAAGTACCACCCTTTCAATATCTATGTCTAATTGTTAAACGTAATATTATTTTAGTTCATCCCAGCATTTGTTCACACTAACGTTCCTGCTTATCAACCTAGCTTGGTAATAGTCCCATATAGATTAATTCAGATGGATTAGCGGGATTCTGACCTAGCCCAACACGATCCCCTACCCGTGGAATCTGCATCTTCGATACTAACGTCTCCAGTGTTCGTTGATATGTAGTCCCATTCGTCTCAGTCACATCCAGAACCAGGATAACGATCGGGTCGAAGTTGATTAGTTTCCCGGTATCCGTAGCCGCTACCACGACAGCAGTCGCTGTTAAAGGAAGCGAACCACTCGCACCTAGTTGTGCTTGCTTCGCAGAATGGATACTCTGGTTAATTGCCTCCCGATGTTCTTTAGATACCAGCCCCTTCATCATCATGCCAGTAAGTCCTTTGTTCATGACCTTGTCAGCCTTTGCAATCGCATCTTCCTGTTTGTTCTTTCTACTGAACCATCCCATGATGAGCACCTCTTTATTTGTGTTATTTGTTATATATTAAGTATAAACATAACGCCATGCTCTTGAATACACTTCTGAGTACATACAAAAGAAACGACGAATGAAGAGATTTACCCTTCACTTTCTCGCTCATTATGATACCTATTTCTTGATTCTCACAATAAAAGAGATGATAATCCTAACTTCAATTTGTCTTTCTGCATATTTTTTTGCGTAAGCGCCCTAAAGAGATGGGATCTGAGGCTTAAAATTAATTCACAGGGTGGGCACTATTACATCCACAACGAAGAATTAACAACTCAAATTCAAAGACTACTAGAGAATGGAAACCTCGCAAAAAATGATCAATAGGAACCTACATCAAGATAGCTATAACTTAAGCAAATTCATCTATTAGTACACCAAGCATAGGACAGCCGGAAGATTAACCAATCTATCCTATGTCTTTTTTCCTGTTGATCGATCAGACACATAATTCGACGATAAATCTTATTTATTACGTAGCAGATAGACAAGCTTACGATAATACATCGCTGCTTCCTTATACTTGCGCTGATCCTCCGACACGACCGCTAACCCTTCATATAAATGCTCTAGCCTTAGGGCATGCTGTGCCGATTCAAAATAAGGTAGACATGCCAAAGCTCGTTCCATAAATACGCCTTGATCCCCATGTGCTAGTGCGAGTTGACTTTGATAGAAGATTCCGCTCATCTGTTGATCCTGCGTCGTCGCACACTGCAGCAGATGATCCACACTTAGAGCAAGCATACCCCAATCTTTACGAGCTAAGGCGATTTCACAGCGATAAATGAGAATAAGTGGCTTCATGCCGTACTGTGTCTCTTCTGGCTCCTGTTGCAACAGTGATTCGAATCTTTCAATCTCGCCCATGGCCTGATCCAGCTCACCCGTCATCGTCAGCATGACGATCCGATTGTTCGCAATAGCGGTCATCAGCTCCCCCTGATTGCTGGTGTACACCAAGTTCGCCTCCGCCATCGTCAACGCCGAGAGCGCCTCTTGCACAAGCCCCATGGTGAAGCAATATCCACTATAAGCTACATACAGTCCAGATAAACGATGAAATAATCGCTGATCTACGACATGACGCATCGTCTGCTCAAACACCTGCTTGGCCTCTTCATACTGCCTAACCTGAATGTACGCTTCCATCTTGATGTTCTGCACGGACAACCAAAACTCGCTGCCTTGAGGAAGCAACGAACTAAGCCGGGTCGCATGTGTGAGAACATCCACAAAAGCGTGTTTAGAACGATAGTATTGTATTTTGTAGTATAACAAGGCTTTGTATAACGGACGTGGGAAATCCGAATCATCCGGACGACCGTATTTCTCCAGATAAAAGTTCAGGTATGAGCTATGTATATATTCATGTGCGGATGCATCATTTAATTGCTGATAATAGACTGCTTTCATCAAGGCAGTGGTTAACTCCACCGTAAGTGTATCATCCCGGTCATCCAATGCATGTACCGTCTCCTCTGTGATCGCCGAGGCGGCAACCGACAACTGGTCAAAGATCGCTTCGGCACGCGAAAGTGTCTGCTCATCCTGTGCAGCTGCAAGTAATAGGTATGATGGCTGCACCCCTAACCGCTCTGCGATGGCCTCTGCCAAGTCTTCAGGAAGTGCGTAGCGTTCTGCCAAAATATTAGCAAAGTGTGCCTGGGTAACCAGGCCATCCACAAGATCCTTGCGCGAGATTTGTTTCTTTTTACTTAGAAATTCAATTCGTTCCTTGAGCATAATTTTATGTATCCTTCCTATTATTCTGACAAGTGAAATGGATATATGATTATCTTCATGTTATGTACTATCATCGCAAACTCAAACGCCGAATGCCACACTATTCCTAAAAATGAATCAAACGGTTTCCGTTTCGGAGCCAATTGTTTTACAATAGGGAGGTATGTAACATTTGAGCTGAACATGAAAGGATGCCAATATATGATTATTAAACCAAGAACACGTGGTTTTATCTGTACAACCTCCCATCCTGTAGGCTGTGCTGCACAGGTACAGGAACAGATTGAATATGTTAAATCCCAACCTGAAATTAAAGGCCCGCGCAATGTGCTTGTCATCGGTGCTTCAACCGGTTATGGACTAGCTTCACGTGTGGTCTCTGCCTTCGGAGCAGGTGCCAATACAATCGGGATTTATCGCCCTAGCACGTCCACAGAGAAACGTACGGCTTCCGCAGGTTGGTACAATTCTGCCGCTTTTGAGAAAGCAGCCGAAAAAGCCGGTCTTCAATCGTACAGCATTACAGGTGACGCATTCGCAAACGAAACGAGAGAGAAAGCTGTTGAATTGATCCGTAGTGAATTCGGTCAAGTCGATCTCGTTGTATACAGCGTAGCTTCGGCACGCCGTGTTGATCCAAATACAGGCGAAGTGTTCAACTCCGTTCTGAAACCGATTGGACAATCGTACACGAACAAAACGGTCAACTTCCATACAGGTGAAGTTAGTTCAGTTACCTTGGAGCCAGCTAGCGAAGAAGAGATTCGCCAAACCGTAACCGTAATGGGCGGAGAAGACTGGGAACTGTGGATGGACGCATTACAACAAGGTGGCGTGCTGGCTGATGATGCTACAACGATCGCGTTCTCTTACATAGGGCCAGAGCTGACACAAGCCATCTACCGTGAAGGTTCCATTGGTCAGGCGAAGGATCATTTGGAAGCGACAGCGCACAAGCTGAATGATCGTTTGAGTACTACGGGTGGACGTGCTTACGTTACCGTTGCCAAAGCACTTGTTACTCAATCCAGCTCAGCTATTCCGGTTGTACCGTTGTATATTTCCGCATTGTACAAAGTCATGAAAGAAAAAGGATTGCATGAGGGCTGCATCGAGCAATTACAGCGTCTCTTCGCAGATCGTCTATACGCAGGTGGCAATGTGCCAACCGATGAACAAGGTCGCATTCGTATTGACGATTGGGAAATGAGAGACGATGTGCAGGAGGAAGTTGCGAAGATTTGGAACGAGCTGACTACAGATAATATCTATGATTTGTCTGATCTCGAAGGTTACCGTAAGGAGTTCTTCCAACTGTTTGGTTTCGAAACCGACGGCGTAGATTACGAAGCAGACGTTGATCCCAATGTAGAGGTGCCACACCTACGCTAATCCTAACTTGATAATATGTTAACTCTTAAGGGGAGTCTTACGGCTCTCCTTTTTGTATTGCTTTTCAACAACTCCACCGAGCAAAGACAAAATAAAAAGAAGCACCACCATCCTGGATCCGCTTCTTGTGTTTGACCTTTTGTAATTTTTCTTGTTTCGTGGGCATGATGCGAACATGCTGTGAAATTGCACCATAATCTTTGTTGTTTCTTCTGCTTTGTTCTGGACACCATTGTCCTGCAAGCTCTGCTTTGCGTAATGCCTTTTGTGTTTGTGTTCGTGCCATGATGACAACACACTCCTTGAATTGGGATATCCCCAATATACCATGTGCATCAGGAGAATGTGAAGGCATGAGTGCCTGGAGGCAGTACATCTTACCGACACATTCAACAAACTATTATTCTGTAGACAGGAAGCAATTTTTATTTGGCTGTTTTGGTCGCTTTCTTTTGCCGGGATTGCCACGTTTCAATCGGTTCGTGATCCTCTTCCTCAATTAATTCCATCGCCTCTTCGATTCTTCTCGATTTGAACAAAGTAATTAAGTCCATTAGATCCTCTCGATCCAGTAACTTTACACCATTCACAGCAGCGAGTGTTCGGCACGCCTCCGTGTATCTAGCCGACGTCAATACGATAGAACGATCTGCTTCATAATAACGCATGGATGTAAATATCTCCTGCACAGCACTTAGCCCTACAGGATGATTAGCCCCATATCGCTTCGCTTGAATGACATTTCTTCGACCCAATCTGTCCGTAAACACGAGGTCTGCTCCAAAATCTCGGCTGCTGGTCGTCTTGTGCACCTCGTCATATCCCATCTGTTGAAATAAATGAAATAGATACAGCTCGAATTCTGATCCATCCTGCATTTTATCAATGTCTCGAATTGTAATTTTGCGGGGATTAGCTTCTCTGCGTATGCGCTGCCCTCGCCCAATAATACGGCGAATAATCCATACAAATATGAGTAATGCAGCGATACAGCCGATGACCCAGGTGGTCCAATTGTCGTTCCAACTCATGTCTGTTCTCCTTGTCCATTCCCATATAGAGGTTGTTCAAAAAGTCCGCTTTTGATTACGAAGGATACCTAACGGCATCTCAGCGTCGAAGATGGAATTCAGCCGAAATGTCCGTTGCTCACGTAGTTTTCCCTACGCTCCGCTACTCCATTTCTATCTTCATTCCATCTTCTCGGTACTGAAAACCGACCTTTTTGAACACACACTTATAAAATGATGCCAAATCTATGATTCCTCTTCACCACCGGACTAAATATATCAGACTTCCACCTCGGCCGAAAGAAGATGAATTCCTTGTAACCGCCATAATTCTGCAAACAACTACAATTACCTATTTATATCGATAAAAGGTTACAGCCCATTAGGTTGAATTCAACTTGCTATAAATGGTAGAATTCAACAATCGGTTCTATTCGAACCGAAGAAAGGTGGTTTATAACTTGCATACACTTAGCAAACGAAATACCAAAACATGGGCTGCCCTTTTACTTAGCGGCATGCTCCTCTTCAGCATGAATACACCAAGCTATGCAGCAACTTCAACGGAAGCGCTGACCAAGCCTTTCTGGACTTCCTCATCTCTCATGCTCTCTGAAGTGAACGCTCAGGAAGACATTAGAATTAAGGAAATTCAAGCCGTACCCTCCAAAAATCTGGTGTACGTGCACTCTTATCAGCCTGTAACCAAAATCAACAGTAAAACGACGCTTGATTGGAATCTGGACTCACTCCAGGCACTGGATGCTACAACAGGTAAACTGAAGTGGAACGTTATTTTCCATGAGAAAAGTGGCCCTTATACTACATACTCCAATTCGTTGTACGCCGATAACGGAACAGCCTATGTATACATGGAATATTCCGATGGAACGAAAAAGGTATATTCCTACAATACGTCCGGAAAAACAAATTGGGTTAAAACGGTCAACGCGCCATCTAACTTATATCTAATGAATAACGGCACGTTAATGATCGCTTCCAGCACAGGGCCTCTATCGAACGGTTCTGTTCGTTCATCCATTTCACTTTATGACGCCAAGGGCAAGCTGATCACAGCGAAAACCATCAATGGTGCTGTGCTAAAAGCAGGTAATGACCGCATCGTTGTGGATGCCAGCAAGCAGACCAAAGTAGGCAACTACTGGCAGCAAGCGGCGAATCCGAAAGTGGAAATTTATGATCTCACGTTGAATCGTCTTTCCTTCTATCAATTCCCTGCGAACGCTAACACGATTGGAGACGGTGGCGGCGAATCTCTGGCTATCCTGGAGGACGGCTCAGTCATTATGCGTGCCAATTTCGAAAATACAGGCAATAAACTCATGGGCTTTGGTTCAGATGGTAAACTCGCTTGGGGTCGATCCATTGCCGGCAATGCTTTCGTGCAAACGGCAGGTAACGGATATACCGTGTTTACAGGCCAGAAGCTTGAGCTGTATACGATGAAAGGTAAGGTAACGGAGCGCATGTTCAAGGATCAGCAAGATGTATTAACTGTCGTTGATCATACACAGGATGGAAATTATAAAATTGTTTTTGCTAACACAGGATACATCCTTGATCCTACTACCTTGGAGAGCATTCACGAATATACATTTACCTCATCTCCTGAAGATATGAAGGGTTACTCCACCTATACGAATGATATGATTTATACCTTCAAGAACGAGACATTGTCCAAATATGTCCTGAACACAGCGAATAATTAATTCGTAAATGTTCATAAACATCTATTTTCGATCTGCTTCATTATAATGAAGTAATAGCTATTGTTTTTGCTTCATATCGATAAAACCAAAAATCCAGGAGAGTTCCAACCGGAACTTCCTGGATTTTCGCGTTTCGTTACCTTTAGATTCGTCGCTTTCAGATCACTACGACATTATTTCCAGTTCTCTTCAATGAATTCATCACGGCCAGATATCGCACGGTCTTCTTTATAATGCTTCTCGTTTTTCTTATGATAGTCTTGATGATAGTCCTCTGCCGGATAGAACACTGCTGCATCCCGAATCTCTGTTACAATCGGTTGATTGAAGCGACCGCTTGAAGCTACAGCCTGTTTGGACTGTTCGGCAAGCTCACGTTGGCGTTCATTATGCACAAAAATAGCCGTCCGGTACTGTGAACCTCGGTCCTGGAACTGCCCTCCATCATCGGTAGGATCAATCTGAGGCCAATATAGCTCCAGTAATCGTTCATAAGGGAATACCTCGGGATCAAAAGTGATTTCCACCACCTCGACATGCCCCGTCTCTCCCGTTTTGACCTGTTCATATGTTGGATTATCGACGTGACCGCCGGTATAGCCGGAAATGATACCATGTATGCCCGGTTGCTCTTCAAACGGTGTAACCATACACCAGAAACAACCTCCAGCAAATGTAGCTTTCTCCACTCCACCTCATCCTTTCTAATTAAGCAACACGCCCTAACAAAATTATAAGAAATACATCTATCGAAGTAAATATAATAACAAACAAGAGGTTGATGCAAATCCACTATTGTGGACTTCCATCAACCTCTTCGTAATCATCCGTTATATGATCGAGCCCTTGCGTTACCCACTACACCTTCAAGTGTGTTTGCAAGAATTCGCAGTATCTCGAATATCGTTACCCGCGGCTACGACCCATAGAACGGAAGATCAAGCTCACGATGGCTACCAGTACGATCGCACCGATTAATGCCGGTACGATGAAGAATCCGCCCATTTCTGGACCCATATCTCCCAGAATGACTCCACCTAACCATCCACCGATGAAACCAGCTACGATGTTACCAATTACACCGCCGGGAATGTCACGACCAACGATAAGTCCTGCCAACCATCCAATGATACCACCGATAATTAATGACCATAACCAACCCATATCATTCACCTCTAATTAAAAGTTTTTGTTGTTGTCTGTCTACTATTAACCGCTACGGAAGCATTTAAACACCTATACGAAATTTGTTGAATATTACCTTATTTCCATAACACTCATTTCTAGGCTGCTACCCACGACGGTATCGGATTCATTTTCGATATAACTTCCGGTAACTGATTACTTACACAGCAGAGCTGTTTTGTACCTCCCGAAAGTCATTGTATGTCTTACCAGACAACCTTAGTATAACCAATTGAGATTTATAATATTTTGGGCGTTATCCGATCATCATTCTCCAACAGGATACGGGCAGATCAATAAAATCCAGCACGTCCTTTTCCAGGCTGCGTCATCCAATTATGCTTGTGGCTCTTGTCCAACTCACCACGCATGGCTTGAATGATCTTCATCGTATCTACCTCTCCGTTCTGATGCCATTCCAATGCTGTACTAACATAAAGTTCTCCTAGCTGTGCGAGTGAAAAGGAATCCGTCAAACGCGCTGCTTCCTTCGTGCCTTCCTCACCAGCGAACACTGCGAAGCCCCGCTGCTGCAAATATTGCAGGCGAAGCGCCTCGTCTGGCATTGGAATCTCGTACGCTCGGTCGAAACGTCCGGCACGGTTCATCAGACCCGGATCTATTTTTTCTGGATAATTCGTTGTCCCAATTAAGAAAATCCCTTCTTTGGATGTAGCGCCATCCAGCGTGTTCAGGAAAAATGAACGCACCTCCTCCGGCATGGAATCAATATCCTCAATAATCAGCACCATCGGTGCTAAACGCTTCGCTGCGTCGAACACATCACGTACTGATTCACTATTTGTGTACTCCGTGATCTGCCAATAAGCGGCAGGCCCCGGAATGCTTCCCGCAATGGATTTCACCAGTGTCGTCTTACCGTTACCTGGATGGCCATAGAGGAGAATTCCACGTTTGTAAGGGATATCGTAATCCCGATAGAAGGAGCGATCCGCTTCGAAGAACTGATCCAGTGAGCGGAAAATATCTTGTTTGATCTGAGGCGATAATACCACCTCATCTCTGGTCACTGAACGAGTAATCGACTCTGAATGACGGTCACTGCCATTGCGCGCATCGGTGTACACCGTTACTTTTTTCATATTTTGCTGTCGTTCACGCTCACGTACACTGCCCAGGAATTGTTTCAGCTCTTCTTCGCCGATGGCAAAAACAAAGTCCTCGTTATATATCCCATTCTCCCGAAAGAAAGGGATACGCACAAGCGCCACGCCCCAGCTTGGATAAGCAAATACATTGTTGCGGATAGAGTAATGCACGCCGTAAGATGGTACATCTCCCTCGTCGTCATAATGTAATGTACGCAGCTCCAGATCATCGAAAATTCGAGCTACAATCTCTACTTCAGGATTATCCGTGCGTAGATCCTCTCTCAGCAGATCCCAATATTCGCTATTGGGATCATCGCTCGCAAACAGTTCGTAGCGAGTTCCGTATCGCTCATAGAGTGCCTGCGAAATGCCGCGAATGAGACGTGCATATGCTGAATATCCTTCAATTCGACCATCATTATGCTCATCAAAGGCATAGATCGCTCTCGGTGAATTCGTTTGCTTCACATGTTCCTTGTGTACTGTCATTATTTAGCTCCCTTCACAGCGGCAAGCGGTTTACATTTGGCGACAACTTGAGCCAACCCCGCGCCGGTAACACTATCAATAATTTCATCAACATTTTTATAAGCCTGTGGTGATTCATCAATAATCGATTCTAGTGAAGGCTGATTGACAACAATCTCATTCTCTGTACCTACACCCAGCGCGCGTTCAAAATCCGCCAAAGTGACTAGACGCTTCGTTGCATTACGTGAACGGATTCGTCCCGCACCATGACAAATGGAATAGAAGTTATCCGCTCCTTGCGGTTGACCAACCATGATATACGAAGCTGTGCCCATAGAGCCTGGAATCAGCGCAGGGTGTCCAGTCCCGAGATATGGCTTTGGATTATCAGGATGATGCGCTGGCAATGCACGTGTTGCCCCTTTGCGATGTACGAAGACCGAGCCTTGATCTGCATGGGATTCTTCCCAAGCATAGTTGTGCATCAGATCATACAGTGTACGGAATTCGCACTTGGATCCAAACACTTCACGGAAGGCTTCACGAATGGAGTAAGCAATCAAGTGACGATTCACCACAGCGTAGTTTAATGCGGAATACATCATATTCACGTAATGGCGTCCTTCGGCATGCTCCAGTGGAGCAAAGACTAGTCTTGGGTCAGATGTTCCGAGCCCGTTTCGTTGCATCATTTTGGCGATTGCTGCTGAACTGGTCTGGCTTATATGCCCTCCCCAAGTGCGGGAGCCGGAATGGATCATCACTACAATTTGTCCGTCAACTAACCCCCATGCTTCAGCAATATCACGATTCTCCTCGGCGATTTCAATCGCTTGTATTTCGGCAAAATGATTTCCTCCGCCCAACGTACCTAGCTGACGGTGGGAACGATGCCATGTCATATCTGGGACAAGGTTCAGCACTTCTTCATCAAATGTGAACTTACTGCTTTCTACATGGGTAATAGACGTAGACTTCTTAGGGGTATAGCCGTCCGGTATATATTTCTTCGGTAATCCGTGTAATCCTTTGCGAACAATGTGCTCTAATCGAATGTCAGAATAATGCCCCCGCTGGTTCGCTTCCATAGGCAGTACCTTTTCAATCGCTTTAACGAGTTTTCGGCGTAATTTTACATCTTTCAAATCATCTTTATGCAAATTGGTCATATGCACCCTCATGCCACAGCCAATGTCGCTGCCTACAATCGAGGGGGATACGTACCCATTGGTCGCATCCCATACTGCTGTTGTTCCAATGCATGTACCTACACCGACATGCACGTCAGGTGTATAGCTCATATACGAAATTCCGGGGATCTGCAAATTGTTATTGGCCATCTCGAACACTTTATAGTCCAGAGAGGAGAATAGCTGTTGTGCGGCATATACGGTTAGATCCCCCGCCGGCAACTTGACCTCATGCCGGTATCCGCCCAAGGAATCATTGGCATCCGCAAATAAATTAGGTTGTGTATTCATAAAATTGGTTTATTCCTTTCATTTATCCGTAAGTTTTAAAGATTTTCTAACATTGCCGTAATATCCAGATTCGTTGTCCCTCTTCTGCAAAAGGCACAAAAAAGAAGCCATGGACAGAATGCCCATGACTTCTTCATCACCATAATGGAAAACAGTTGCAGCTTGAAGAAGCTACGACTCTAGTTTCCATCGCTAAATTAGCGGAGAACAGCCTATCCGTACCGAGTCATTCTGACTCTTCACAGATACGCTCCTTCTCCTATGTTGCCCGTATGAGGCCGATGAGACAATGAGCTGCATATGCAATTGTGTGTGTGCTGTGTTGTGATTTCTGTTGCGTGTAGTTCCAATTGTAGACCAGCGTCATGACTCGCGACCTCCCTTCGTAAATGATATATACAATATTAAGCGGATTTCTTTCCGTGTGTCAACCCTATTCTTGGAAATTAAAATAAGCTCTGCTATCTGCTACCCTAAAGAATCTCATAGCTCGTCAACATGATGCATAACAAAAAGGCAAGACCCGCTGTAAGCGAATCTTGCCTTTGTCCTATCCAGTTCACCTGTTATTTCAAGCAAACTTAAGCTTACTTTCCTGCTTGCTGCTCCAACTCTTCGACCGGATTTTCGTTCTCTTTTTCCGGTACTTTGGAAGAGAAGAACCAGCCGCAAACGGCAATGGCAATCAGGACAATATAGAATCCGAATTTCCAAATTTTATTTTCTGGAAAATGCTCATCCAGTACGCCCAGAGAAGGGTGTGCAAGTGTGATAACTGAAAGCTTAACTCCAACCCAACCTACGATAACAAAAGCAGCTACTTCAAGACCAGGACGGGAATGCAACAATTTAACGAAGAAGGAAGCGGCAAATCGCATAATCACGAGACCGATGAATCCTCCCAAGAAAATAACGATAAACTGTCCGCCGTCCAGACCACCAATAGGTGCTAATCCACTTGGCGGCAACGCAACAGCAAGTGCAACAGCGGCCAAGATGGAGTCTACAGCAAATGCAATGTCCGCTACTTCTACCTTGAAGACTGTCATCCAGAAGCCAGCTTGCTTCTTCGGTTTCTTCGGGGACTGATCAGCAGCTTCATCGGTTTTGTTACGACTACCCATTATCTTCTTAACGATATGGTTGATGGAGATATACAAGAGATACAGCGCACCAATCGCTTGAACCTGCCACACATCAACGAGGAACGAGATTAGGAACAACGATCCCAAACGGAATATAAATGCTCCTAACAAACCATAAAACAACGCCTTTTTGCGTTTATCATCTGGTAAATGTTTAACCATGATCGCGAGCACCAATGCATTATCTGCTGCCAGCAATCCCTCCAGGACAACTAAGACGGCAAGTACCCATCCATACTCCAATAATAATGACAACTCCAAAATTGACTCCTCCTTAGTATCCTTATGATGTACAAAAAAAAGGACCTTTACCATCGCTGGTAAAGATCCTTTTTATCCACAAAAAGAGACCTTTACCCAGCATAAAAACTTGGTAAAGGTCTCGCTAACAACAAATTGCTGCCAATAAAGCCGGGGATAAATCCCGAATTGACGACTTTACTGTGAAAGCTACTCCCCTTTAACATCAGGATATGTAGTTTTTAGATGAAACAGGCTTCAATAACCTGTTCCCATCATATTCATAACGTTAATTAAAGTCAAGCTTTATTTAACGAACCATTTTGCGAAAAACCACAAAGTCATATACAAAATTTCCGAGCGGAATAAACGAAATGAAGAATAGCGCCAATGATCGGCGTATACGCCATTTTTGCGAAGTATGCATGCTGACCACAATCAGCAGATACAACAAGAAAAGAAAACCATACAGATTACCAAACCACGTCACAGCCTGCGGCATAATCCCGGCATTCTTCAATGGAAAAGCAACAAAAAGCAATAACAAATAAGAGAGTCCCTGCAACCACATTAGCAATCGAAAGCGACCCATTGTTGAATGTAACATGTCTTTCCTCCTGGCTTCATACCTATACCTAAATATGATCTCATATTCAGTACCATTGCATCCAACCAGTATACCACATTAAACATTGCTTACTCCCAACTACGCTCGGTGGGAATGTTATCCATAGCATAAGCTTTTGAACCAAAAGCCTTAGTAGCACATAGGATATGACGAAGATTGTTTACGCTGGAGGGACAAGGAGGAGACAGGTTGATGAAAATAGCTATGGTTGCACCGGAAAAACTTCCTGTACCTGGAAACGGATCAGTCGAGATCTGTATCTTAGGTATCGCTCGTGAACTCGCCCTCCGGCATGAAGTTACCATCATCAGTCGTGAGATGCCAGGTCTGCCCACAACGGAATATACGGAAGGACTGACCATACGGCGTTTGCCTGCCACCAATACGGAGCAATATACCAAAGCTGTTATCCGTTTATTGAAACACCATACGTTTGACCTGATTCAAGTCGACAATCGACCACGCTGCATGGCTGCCATCAAACAAAACCTTCCTCATACTCCTGTGATTCTCTACCTCCATTCTCTTACGTTCGCACAGCCAGGATCAGCACGTCTCGCGTTGATGCGACAGGCCGATCTAATTGCTGTCAACAGCCTCTCACTCAAACAACGCCTCAGTCGTCGATTCCCTCAATTAACAAGTCTCATGTCCGTTATACCATTAGGTGCGGATCTGGAACGCTTCAAGCCTGCTACAGTGATTGAACGACAAGATCTCCGAACGGAGTTTAAACTATCAGAGTCTTTCTGCGTCCTCTATGTTGGCAGACTCATCCCTGGCAAAGGGATCGATGTCCTGATTCGTGCAATCGCACGTCTACAACAACACATATCGGTCAAACTCATTATTGCAGGTAAAGGGCCACCCCAATACGTTCGTAAACTGCGTCAATTAGCCAAAAAAATGAATGTTCGTGCTTCTTTTCGCGGTCAGATTGCGCATAAACGAATCGATCGTTTATACCGAGCTGTGGACTGTCTTGTGTGTCCATCCCAGCAACATGAAGCTTTTGGACTGGTGAACGTTGAAGCTATGGCCTCAGGTATTCCGGTAATTGCTTCAGACAATGGGGGTATACGAGAGATCATTGAGTCTGGGCATAATGGTTATCTAATACATCCATATCATGAGCCAGAGCCTTTTGCTATAATTCTGTATAAACTAGCCGTTAATCCAGCGCTGGCTCACTCCTTAGGCGAAAACGGGAGAGCACACGCCATCCATAAGTTTAGTTGGGAGCGTACGGCATTACATCTAGAAGCCGCCTATACCCGGCTAATTCGCGAATAAAAGCGAGATAAATCAAGCCTTTTCTCGTGATTGCCAGCCTGTTATAAATGTGTCCATATGCGGAACGGGAACCTGTACAATCTCAATTAGCTCTACGATAATCATGTCCTTCATCGCAAACCTTACCTTTGCGCAGGTCTGTTGACTGAAGATGTCATAGAAGTCCGAACCTGTCCAACAGCCGTGAGGAATCAGACGGGGATCATTAACAATGTATCCTACCGTTCCAATCGGGGGAATGACGACTTTAATTGCATGTTGATCCCTACGATTATCAGGATCCTTGACCAGAAACAACATGTCTCCTACATGCAAAGCCCCAACACCATGATAGTGTTCCATCCCATACATGGCTGCGAATAACTCTTTACTCATGAATCATACTCCTTTACGTTTTCTCTTCAGTTCACATGGGAACTTAGGCTTCCCGATCATAATGCTTCAACCATTGAGTTAATTGATTACGAATTTCCTTACGGAATTCACGGGGCTCTAGCACTTCAGCTTGAGGCCCGAATTGATATAGCCACTTCAGAAATTCACGACTGCTGTTCAACGTCACTTCGAATAACAACCCACCATCGGGCGTATCTGTCATACGAGGACGAACAAACATCTCCTCTTCTTTTATGTAAGGGGCTATTTTATCCGAAAATTTAACTTTGAAATGGATATGTTCGTCCCCACGGTCAATAGACCATGTGTGCTTCATGTACTGCGTTATGTTGAAATCACTTTTGTCAAAATGATTGTTGATCCGAACCACGTCAAGAAATCGACTGATTCGAAATAGACGCACCTTTTGCAGCAAATGACAATAACCAATTAGATAAAAGCGTTGATCACGCGGTATAAGATAATAGGGGTCAATGTCCCGAATTGTGATTTCATTATTCGTCAATGTATGGTACTGCGTTCGAATCGTTTGTTGATGAAGAATAGCTTCAATAATCGGAATTAACAAATTGGGATCTTTACCTTCTTCCCGATAGGCAGGAGTGCCCATACGAATAATACCTGCAATATCTTCCACAATTTCACTGCTTTTTGCATTCGATCTGGAATGAGCAGACATCACTTTATCAAATGCAGAATCGAATTCAAGAGGCAGCTTAGAGGTATCCACGACAGATGGAAGCATGGAGAAAACCATCGCTTCCTTTTCCGTAAAATCAAGAGGATACATGGAAAATCCCCCAATAAAACGGTAACCTTTGCCATAACCTTCATTTGTTATAGGGGCAACCCTGTCCAAAATCCGTAGGTCACGATATATTGTGCGTACCGTTGTATTACATTTTACAGCCAATTCTTTGGCTGTAATACCGGGATTTGCTTGTATAGCCTGAAGTATACGTAGCAGACGAATTAATTTCTCTGTCATGTAGTTTCTCCCCTTCGATACTTTATCGGCAAGGAAAACTAGTTCCTTTAGTACACTGGTAAATCTTTAGACCCAATTCACTTTCGCAATTTCACCACTAACATCTAGTTCTCTTGCACTTATAACGCTATTCCAATATACATTCTCTTACTTGCTTGCGTAAATTAATAATTCAAAGTCCTTTTACCTGTGTCTGATTACCTATATTAATTTTCACAAAAAAAGCCTTGTCTCTTGATCAAGAGACAAGGCTTGAGCCTATGAGGTATGTAGCGCTACCAATTGGGTTAAAGCATCGATCATGTGCTCAGCAAGTTCTGGGATATCTCCCATCTGTTCCTCGTTCACATTACGGTCAAAATAGACTTCGGCGGAGACAGAATATACTCTTGGCTCCTCTTCATATTCATACTGGAGCTTCAGGATTATACTCTGCTGCGGCCAGCTCTGCTGTAATATTGTACGTATTCTCTCACAATCTGGATCAGGCTGTACAATCTTCATCGCGAACCGAAGTTGCAGACGACAGCCGGGCACTCCATCCGGCTTCTCCAATATTTCAGCTGCAATGGCTTCAAGAGAAGAGCTTAACACGACTTCTCCGGTCACTTCAGGATGTGCACGTAAACTGAATTGCAATACAAACTCTCTGGACATGCTCGCCATCTCTAGGCGATCTCGACGATCCGTGATAAGAATGAGCTCATCTAAATTATCGAGGTCATAGAGCGTATTTTCGAAGCCCACTTTCAGATTATCAAATACGATCGGATCAAACATGATACATACCTACCTTCTTTTCTTTCAACTTAACCTAAACTCAGCCATACCTATATTATAAACGCACAAGCACTCTGATGCGTTACAACCCGTCGTTTCAACATTCATGGCTACATCTGGTCATTCTGCTGAGGATTGTTCATCCGAGTATTACACTCTCCTGTCTTAGTAACTAAGAATAGCCCAGTCCAATGGACTGGGCTTGAGTAAGGTTAGCATCCCGCAGGATTTTATACCTTGCTTATTCTTCTGTAGACTTCTCTTCCTCAGCCGCTGGTTCTGCTTCATCTGCAGAAGCCGTAGGCTCTTCCTCAACCGCTTGTGGCGGCATCACGGAAGCAATAATGGAATCAGGTGACGTAATTAGCGTCAAGCCTTTATCCAGTTTGATATCAGCAGCCGTTAGACGATCACCGATCTCCAGTCCACTTACATCTACCTCGATAGAAGTAGGCAGGTCAGCAGGCAATCCTTCGACCTCCAACTGAGTTTCCTGTGTCTGGAATACGCCGCCTGCTTTCGATCCAGCAGCTGTACCTTGGAAATCAAGCGTTACACTTACACTGATTGGTTTATTCTTAGAAATCTGCAGAAAGTCTACATGCAACAGACGTCCGTTACGCTCCTGTTGATCCTTGATCAACACCGGAACTGTTTTGCCACCCTCTACATTGAGGTTGAACATTTCAGAGCGTCCTGTGCGCGCTACCTTCAGCATTTCTTTTTCATCTACATGTATTGGGGCGCCATCTTGTCCTGGGCCATACACGACAGCCGGAACTCGTCCGCCCTGTCTCAACAGGCGCAAGGCTGCACCTTTCTTTTCAGTTCTTGGGGTTGCCGTAAGTTGAGCCATTTTTCCGTTGGATTTCATGATTGAACATCCTCCTTCAAGGGATCCCTACTTCATATTGGTTTGAGGAAGCCAGATGCTTCGCAATTAAACCAAATGGGTCTTTATATTCTGTGGCCTAATTAGGAGCCATATCTATATTTACCCCATTGAAAGAGGATCTCAAACATTACTTGTACATTTTTTTGATTTTTGACTATAAGAATCTCCCGTTAGCATCATAAATGGAACTGACTCAATTATTGGATTGTATCCGCTATTTCAATTAATGTTTTGTAATCATATAAGGGTTCGAGGTTGTTATTTTTGCCTGCAACCAGAGAGTATGTTAACCCCTCATTCCTCCAGTAAATGGCACTGATATGATCGTTTCCCTGATCCCAGGTTTGCGAACCGTTCGCTAGTTTTTGCCCTTTCTTTCCATGGGGAGACGTTTTAACCTTTGAGTTAGTGATCATCATAATCAGGTTCAATCCTTGTTCTGTATTGGCATACGTAATTTCTACAGCATCATATGGGTCATTGGTAGCTAAAATCCTTATCGATTTCTCAGTCGTTTGGAATGGAACTGACGGTTCTTTAATGTCAAATGGGATCATGGCTTCTGCCTCTTCAATTGTTATTTCGACTGGAGGCTTCAGATCCGAATCATAGGTCAGTTGAGGACTTTCCCCGTTATGTAAGCAGGAGGACAATAGAATTGGAATCATACAGAGGAGCAGCAATTTACTTACAACCTTCATTTCATCACCTCAAAAATAGAATCGTTACGTTCATTACGCTTTAAATCGCTGGAAAGTTCCATAATTTTACCAATTCAGTCTATATCGTGCACTATTGTCCATATTTTATTGCCGGTTATCTATAATCTGTTCGAGAGATTAATCAGCGTAGCTCTAGGTATAGCAAAAGCAGCCGGAATCACTCCCGACTGCCTGCACAACGTGGTCTTACATTACATGCTGCCAATTACAACTAGATTGAATTATGCACTATCCTGTTCATCTTCTGTATTCGCCCGAATAACTTGCATCTGATCTGATCCACTGCGCACGATGATTTGCACATCTCCATCCTCAGGCACGATATCCACATAACGGTCTCCGCACGTATCTTTGGCCTCCCACTCATTCAGTCGAATGATCAAGCCGAGATGATGCAGACCTGCGGCAACACGGAATCGAGCTTCTGCCACATTTCCTACACGTTCCAAAGGAACGGCTCCATCCTGCATACCTGTGCCCCAGACCCACACATCCCATCCTTCATAGCGCTGATCCTCTCGTTCATATCGAAGGGTAACAACGCGTGAGATTTGCTTATGCACCTTGGTTGTGACGGAGGCACGAATCCCACCTGCCTCAGCTACGATATCGCTTGATCCAGGCGTCAGCGCACGAACAATACCAGCAGTACTAACGGCTGCTACTTCCGGATTCGATGAGCTCCAACGAAGCTTGGTTCCGTGAAGAGGCTGACCAAATTGATCTAGAACCAATGCTCGAAAACGGCTAATGCGTGTGGTGTACATAATCGGCTCACCCACGATCTCAATTCGTTCAGCATAGCGTTGCTCCACCTGTAATGTAAAGTTCGAAGTAAGCTCACCACAGTGAACGGTGATGGAGGCTTCTCCCGTCTGCACAGCCTGAATTGCACCATTCGACTGGATACGCATCACATCAGGATTAGAAGAAGTCCATCGTACTGCAGTGTTCTTCACGACATTGCCTAGAAGATCCCTCACGACAGCTCTTAGCTCTGCTGTCTCCCCAGGACTATACACCTGGCGTGGGCTATTAATCTCGACCACTGCCGGTTCTGCAACACATGCACGCTCTGTATCATATAGCACCATCAACGACCACCGCTCGACAGAGACGCTAGCATTAACGGTTGTGATCGGCTCCGTACCCGCATGTTGATCATTCACCACCACATGCCAGTTTCCTTCCGGCAGATGAATCTGCTGCTGATTAGCGGAACCGTTGTAGATGACGATAATCTGATTCCAAGTATCTTGATTCGCGCCATCGTGGAGCATAAAAACAACAACGTTGCCCTCAGCACGCATAATACGCAGATGATTCCGTACCTGCTGGGCTTCGATCATTCGAAAAGCCGGGTGTGTACGACGCAGATGGATTAAGCCACGATAATAGTCAAAGACAGGACGGAACTTTGCTTTATTTGCCCAAGTGATTGCATTAACTGCATCTCCACTACGATAGCTGTTCTGATCTCCTGCTTTGGAACGGAGCATTTCATCACCCGCATGCAGAAAAGGGATCCCCTGAGAGGTCAATATAATGCCTGACGCTATTAAGGAGCGACGAACCATCTCATGATCTAAGACACGATCCCCTTGAATATATCGGTAGGGGTTGGCTGCTTTTACCGCAGATTCGGCACTGCCACCTTCCACAGGCTGACCATCCTTCCACGTCGGAAAACCGAGTTCATGTCGAAGATTCATCGTTGTTGCAATTTTGTCCCACAGATTGAGGTTATCATGCGCCGTTATATAGTTGACCGTCTCTATAGGTGATGATGTAAAATCATCCAATGCTCCTGCTACTCCTGTGATTAGATCATATTCTTTACCTGCAGCCCCTGTAGCGAATCCGGTGCCCGTTCCGTCACTATCTCCTTTAATGGCACTTCGAAAATGATCATTGAACACGGCAAAACCCTGGCCCCGCTGTGTTCCTTTGAGTGTCTTTCGCTCTAACGGTGAGTCTCCCCCCGTCCAAGGTTCACCATAAATCAACATCGACGGGTCGATATGCTCCCGCAGCTCACGTGTTAGTTCATTCATCGTTTCTGTATCAATCAATCCCATTAGATCAAAACGAAAACCGTCGATATGATACTCTTCTGCCCAATATAAAAGAGAATCAACGATATATTTTCGCACCATAGGACGCTCGGTAGCCAGCTCATTACCCACACCTGATCCGTTGCTCAGCGTACCGTCCGCACGATGACGATAGTAATATCCAGGCACGATGCGTTCGAATGGCCCTTCCTCTATGCTGTACGTATGATTGTATACAACATCAAGCACCACACGTATTCCTTGTCGATGTAACGACTGTACCAACAACTTGAACTCCCGAATCCGAACTGCTGGATCATGCGGATCTGTCGCATAAGAACCCTCGGGTACATTATAATGTTGCGGATCATATCCCCAGTTATAAGGTACTTTAGCCGCCGGAGTAACTTCGGAAGCAACCAATTCATTTACCGTCTGATAATCGGCTATAGGCAGCAAGTGTACATGTGTAACGCCTAATTCAGTAAGGTGGTCTACGCCGATGGAATTGCCCGCATTATCTGTCAGTCCCGAAGCAGTGAAGGCAAGATACTTCCCCTTATAAGGAATGTTAGCATGTGGATCTGATGAGAAGTCACGTACATGTAATTCATAGATCACAGCATCTACCGGGTGCAGAAAAGTAGGCTTCACATCCTGCTCCCAATCGACCGGGTGGGTATCCTCCAGATCAATAATCGCTGTCCGCTGCCCGTTGGCAGATACTGCCCGAGCATAAGGGTCTGCCACCACTTCTATTCGCTGATCGGCATGGGTGACCTGATACATGTAATAATAGCCCGCCCAGTTCCCTTCAAGCTTCAAGCTCCATATTCCATCAGGCTCTTGAGCCATCAAATGCTCTTGGCCATCTGTATGTTCAGTTACCTTTCCCTTTGCATCATAGATCCCAGCACCTTCAAAAAGGAGTAGTGAAACCTGTTGTACCGTTGGTGCCCACAGTTTAAAGAAACTTGCAGCACGAGTATATGTTAAGCCAAGATCGTTGCCATCATAACGAAAAGATGTCCATTCCGGCATCGTTCCCACCGCCTTTATATGCATGAATTTCATGTTGTCCCGATGTTACGGAGTGGGACACCATTTGTCAACCCAGGGTTGTCTGATACTCAACATATCGGTTTATGCTCGCTTTTGATGAAGTGCACCTCTGGGCAAAGTTTCATCGCCCTTAGCAATCGCTTTCAAAATACAGCATATGTAAACAAGCGCCATAGATTGACAGCATTTGTACCTGTCCAGACGAAAAAGGCATGAAATGTTCAAGATGATCCTGATCCAACACGCTCCGTCACATGCCGAAAAGCCCCTCTTCCAAAGAAGAGAGGCAGATCTTTTCCTATTCCTATTCTATCTAGTGATTACGTTTATGAGCAATACATAACTGTCATTGAGATGGCCGGAATGCTGAGTTCTCCACCTACTACTGTACGGATTATATCCGTGCCCGCTCGTCCTTGCTCCACAACCACATGCCATTGTGCTGACGGAATGGAAAGTGCTCGACTTTCTTTCGCAGCGTTATAGGCAACGATGACTCGTTTCCACGAATCGCCTGATGCTGTGCCGAATAGCTCATATGCCAGAACACCCTTGTCCTGTTCAAGCAATCGTATACTCTGCTCAATCTCTCCACGGGTACGAAGGCGAAAAACAGGATGCTCGCGCCGCAGACGAATCAAACCGCGATAATAATCAAATACCGGCTTGAACTGCTTTTTGTATTCCCAACGGATCGCGTTAACTACATCTCCGCTCTCGTGGCTGTTAGCGTCACCAAACTTGGTACGCAGCAATTCATCACCAGCGGCCAGAAATGGTATACCTTGAGAGGTCAATACAATGCCATTGGCAAGCAAACATCGCCGTACCATTTCATTCTCTAGAACATGTCCAGCTTCGACCTGCTTATACGGGCTCGCTTGTTGTACCGCTTGCTGCACATTGTCGCACCCTTTGACACTACCGTCCTCATCATAGCTGATAAAACCGAGTGTATCCTCCAGCCCTTGCGTATACGCAACCTTGTCCCACAAATTAAGATTGTCATGCGCGGTAACATAATTAATGGTTTCTGTCGGAGCTGAAGTAAAATCAGTGATAGCTCCCCTTACGCCAACCCACACGTTTTCTTCCGCGCCTTCTGCACCCGTTGCAAACCCTGTTCCTGCACCATCACTATCTCCCTTGATGGCTCCGCGAAAATTATCATTAAAGACAGCAAAGCCAGACTCACGTTGATCACCCTTAAGCGTCATACCTTCTCCAAGAGGCGATTCCAGTGCGCCCCAAGGTTCTCCATATAACAGGATAGATGGTGAGACCTTCTCATGTAGGTCTGCCGCCAGACTTTTCATCGTTGCTGTATCTATGAGCCCCATTAGATCAAACCGAAACCCATCCACATGGTATTCCTCTGCCCAATAGCGTACAGAATCCATAATGAATTTACGCACCATATGACGCTCGGTCGCTACTTCATTTCCTGTTCCCGACCCGTTACTATATGTACCATCCTCC
The DNA here is from genome assembly GCF_036884255.1 of Paenibacillus tundrae. Taxonomy (NCBI): domain Bacteria; kingdom Bacillati; phylum Bacillota; class Bacilli; order Caryophanales; family Paenibacillaceae; genus Paenibacillus; species Paenibacillus tundrae. The sequence goes on from NZ_CP145605.1 coordinate 4,944,934, forward strand.
CATTGACGATAGTAGTACCCTGGATAGAGCTTCTCAAATGAACTTCTCGCAGTGTCGAAGGTATGGTTGTAGACCACATCCATAATGACGCCGATCCCCTTTTGATGCAGAGCCATCACCATCGATTTGAACTCTCGAATTCGAGTCTCTGGTTCATCCGCCCGTGTTGCATAAGAGCCTTCTGGCACATTGTAGTGGAGAGGATCATACCCCCAATTATAATTAGATCGATCGGAATTGGATGTATCCACCTGAGCTTCATCTACTGTAGCAAAATCAAATACGGGTAGCAGATGCACATGTGTAATGCCAAGCTCAGCCAAGTGATCAACACCGATGGAATTACCTTCTGAATCCAGTAAACCCGTCTCGGTAAAAGCCAGATATTTGCCCCTATACTTCATCCCAGATGAAGGGTGTATCGAGAAATCCCGCACGTGTAGCTCGTACAACACCGCATCCACTGGGCTCGCGAGTTCTGGCCGAACATCTTCTTTCCATCCCTCGGGATCTGTATGCTCCAGTCTGACGATTACCCCCATCTCTCCATTCATAGTGACAGCCCTAGCATAAGGATCTACAGCTACCTCGCGTCTTCCGTCCCCGAAGGTAGTCTGAATCATATAACGATAACCACACCAATCACCGCTCATCTCGACGTGCCAGATGCCTTGAGCTTGTTTATTCATGGGAATTACTTTAGGTTTCAATTGTCCCGAACGATCGGAATATTCTTCAGGACTTCCGTCTGTAGATGGGGGATATAACAACAGCTGAACTTCAGAAGCCTTCGGTGTCCATACTTTGAAACTACATGACGCTGATTGCATCGTAATACCTAGATCGTCTCCCTCATATGTATCGTTTACATCCTCAACATACCGTTGATCCTCGTATTCATATTGTTCTATCATGTCTTTGTACTCCTCTCTGTGGGCATCAAGTTGATTATGCTATATAAGTGCTCCTCTACTCTTATACCCCTTCCACAGTCCATTCATAATAGAAACGAATAAAAAAGGTTACGAATCCGAAGATTCGCAACCCTTATTTTAGAACGTAGATGATAAGCGCACGGGGTACGCCTCCATTTTATAAACTACGAATCAATTTCATAAATCACTGAAAATGAATTCACTTGCCGTTCAATTCCTTATACGATGCTTCAAACTCTGAGATCAGTTGGTCACCACCGGATTTCTTCCAGTTTGCCACTTCCTGCTCCCAGCCTGCATCATCTAGTTTACCCATAATATACTTGGTTTGGGCATCCCAGATCATCTGATCTAACTCTTGACCTCTCTCAGTATAGATTGCAGAAGAGAGTGTCAGCGCAGGGTTCGGAATTGCATATTGTTCATTCTCACGTGCCATCTTCGTACCCTTCATACCAATAGGTACGTCCACGAGTTCAGCAACATTATAGCCCTCAATACTTAGAAGATTGTCACGGTAAGGCTTCACTTCCCGTTGATATGCATCAAAGTCTTTCAGCTCCGTTTTGCCATCAGCAGTCTCGGTATAGTGCACATCCTTCAAACCGCGTAATTGTAATGTACTAAGCTCTTCATCCATTAGCTGATCCAAGAAGGTGAGTACCTTCTTCAACTGCTCTTCATCAGGTACGGCCGCTTTTGGAATGACAAGCATACCATAGTTACCTGGTTCCCCAGCGATACGAATTCCATCTGGCCCTTCAAATGGAGCGACATCAATCTCTCCATCCGGTGCATTCGGTGTGAGACGTTGTTGGGATGACTTGCCGTTCTGAGCTACCCCGTTCAGCTTCATGCCAATGAGCCCGGAATCCATCTTTTTGTCCGCATCCGATGGATCAAGCGCAGGGAAATCACTGTTAATGAGCCCCTCGCTGAACAACTTCTTGAACAGCTTCATCGTGTCTACATACTGTGGAGTCATGAACTCCGGTGTCAGTTTACCTGAGTCATCCACACCCCATTTATTTACGCCTCCGATACTTACCGCAATCCGTGTAAATGGGGAAGATACGCCTTCATTGTACCGCTTGAACAGCAACGCACCATAGGTGTCCTCTTTGCCATTTCCATCAGGATCATCCTTGCGCATGGAATGCATCACGTTGTACCAATCATCCAATGTTTTGGGGATTTCCAGATTCAATTTATCGAACCAGTCCTTACGATATACAATCGCGGTACGGCCGATATCACGGAAATTAGGGATACCGTAGATTTTGCCTTCTATTTTGATATTCTCAAAATACGCCTCGGATTGGGCAGACAGGTTCTTATAATCCTTCAGGTAAGGGCCAAGTTCCCAGAACAAGCCTGTTTTGGCTGCATTAAAAGTAGTCGGTACATAGTTCACCCGCATAATGGTGGGCATCTCACCCGAAGCAACCATGACGTTTACTTTATCATCAAAAGCAGACTGCGGAATCCATTGCACATTCACATCAGTTCCCGTGTATTCCTCAATCTTTTGCTCAATCCCGTTCTCCTTCGCAGGTACATCACCTACCTGCATTAAAGAGATGGAAATGGGAAACTTGCCTTCTCCCGTCGCAGCGGGTGCTTTCTCTCCCCCACAACCTGCGAGCAGTCCTGCGGACATTGCACCAATGACAACCAATCCGCTTAAACGAGACATCCGTACTTTTGGGCTCATGAACCATCTCTCCTTTTGGATAACCTAATTATTACATGCCTCCATTAACTAGAAGATGCTCACGGGTGTAGGAGCCATATGATGGATTGAAGCAAAACCAATAAATGAATGCGCTATCATAAATGTTCTGAAGAAAAGAACGGGAGTGTCTGAAAACTCCGAAGGACGCAGATTTTGCCGAAATTTTCGTTCCAAGCCAGGAAGTTTTCCGCAGGCGTGCCGGGGCACGTCAAGGGAAAGTGACGAAGCAGGGGGCGAAAAGGCGGTAAAAGATGCACTTCAGCGAGTTTTCTGACACGACCTAGCATGTAGCTAGTTCCATCTCCACTCCTGCAAGAATAAATGGAGCGACCGATTTCGGATCATTAATCCGAATGGATTCTGTTACATAATACTCGTATGAACCATCACGATAAGGACTACCGCCAAGACCAGCTCCACCATTACATTGCGTTAAGGAGAGTACGCCTTCTCGATCCGTTTGCAGCAAGTGCTGTAACAGACCTTGATATCCCTTTTCCGCAATCGCCTTGAATTTACCACTCAGATATCCCTTGCGTACACCTTTAGCTAAGGCATATACAAACATGGAAGTCCCCGATGCTTCCAAGTAATTGCGCTCACGGCCTGGTTGATCCAAGAGATGCGGCCATAATCCAGTCTGTTGATCCTGAACATGTACAAGCGCATTAGCGAGTCGTTCGAAGATACCTACAATCTGTCCACGCTGTTCATGATCCATTGGCAAATAGTCCAATGTGTCTACCACAGCCATCACATACCAGCCGACAGCTCTGCTCCAGACATGGGGAGAACAACCCGTCTCCCCTGAGCTCCAGCGCTGCTCCTTACTCTCATCCCAAGCATGATATAACAGACCGCTCCGCGGATCACGCGTACGTTGCTCTACCAAGAGCAACTGTAGTGCTGCCTTATCGAACCACTTATCTTGACCTGTTACGGCTCCATATTGCGTTAGGTAAGGGGTCGCCATATACAACCCATCTAGCCACATTTGGAAAGGATATATCTTTTTGTGCCAGAACCCACCTTCGCTTGTACGCGGCTGGCCTTTGAGCTGTACCATGAGTAGGTCAGCCGCTTGGCGATACTTCTCCTTTCCCGTTTTGTCTAAGAGCAGAAATAACGATTTGCCTTGATTAATCTGATCCAGGTTATATTCCTCAACACCGTAGGTTCGAATCGTACCATCTTCCTGCACGAAATGATCCATCAGTTCCTGGATATAATCAAAATACTTTTGTTCCCCCGTATGGGTATACAACTCTTCTAATGCTTTTAATATACAACCATTCTCATAATGCCAGGTGGAGTACAAGTCATGGCTACGATAACTTTCCATGAACTGTTCAGCCATTCGCACTGGCGTAAATTGTAACGTTTCTTTCATGGCGCTCCTCCGCTTCTAGCTCATTATTGAGCTTGCTTTTTGTAGTCCTCCGCGTATTCTTCGCGAATTTTGTTTCCACCGGCATTCGCCCAATTCTCAATTTCCTTCTGCCAGCCTGCTTCATCGATTTTGCCCATAATATATTTGGTCTGTGCATCCGCAATCATCTGATCAAGATCCGCGCCGCGATCACCATACGTAGGTGAATACAACGTAAGGGCAGGGTTAGGGACAGCATGCTCAGCAAGCGCTTTCGCGAGTTCAGTTCCTTTTTCACCCAGCTCAGTATCTTTCAGTTTCGGTACATTGTAGCCCTCGACATAAGGGAAGTTATCACGATACGGCTTCACTTCACGTTGGAAACCGTCGAAGTCGCTCATCTCTACCTGGTCTTCGCCAACCTTGGTGAAATGTTTATCTTCGATACCACGCATCAAGAGTGTAGCCATTTCAGGATCCATCAACTTATCAATGAATGCTAACAAACTCTTCAGCTCTTCTTCCGATTTCACCGTGGATTTAGGGAAGGCCAGAATGCCTGAGTTACCTGTCTGTCCTGCAACGCGATCACCATTTGGCCCTAACAAGCCAGCAATATCGACTACACCATCAGGATCGTTCTTGGATAAACGTTCCTGCTGACTTTTACCGTTCTGTGCGACACCCACACGCATACCCACTAAACCGGAATCGTATTTCTTCTCAGCTTCAGTGGAATCGAATACTGCGAAGTCTTGGTTAAGCAGCTTCTCATCATACAACCGCTTCAGAAGATCCATAACTTGTTTATATTCAGGCGTCATAAATTCCGGTGTAAAGCTTCCATCGTCCTCTACTTTCCACTTGTTTGGCGCGCCAAAGCTTACACCAAGACGAGTTGTGAAGGAATATTGATCCTCGTTGTAACGCTTGAACAGCATCAAACCAAATGTATTGTCTTGACCATCTCCATCTGGATCAGAAGTGGACAACGTTTTGATCGTCTCATACCATTCATCTGCTGTTGTCGGTACTTTGAGATTCAGCTTCTCAAACCAATCTTTACGGTAAATGACGGTTGCCCGGGCAATATCGGAGAATACAGGTACGCCGTAAATTTTCCCTTCAACCTTGATGTTGTCAAAAAAGCGCTCGTTCTGTGCAGACAGATTTTTATAATCCTTCAACAACGGTCCGACTTCCCAGAACACTTCATTACGCATCGCACTTGTTACCGTAGGGTTATATTGAACTTTCACAATTTTAGGCATGTCGCTGGAAGCGATCATGACATTGATTTTGTCATTGTATGCTGAAGCCGGAATCCACTGGACGTCCAGTTTCGTATTGGTGTACGCTTCGATCTTCTTTTGTACTTCATTGTCCTTGCTCGGAACATCCCCTACTTGTGCGATCGCAATGGATACATTTTGCACGCCGCCTTCAGCAGCCTGACCCTCATCTGATCCGCATCCCGCGAGCAAACCTGTAACCAGTGCAAGTGTGCTCAGAACGGCTACGGCTTTCTTTTTTGTTGCTTTCATAGAATGAAACCTCCCCTTTTTATGCAGCTTTAACTGTTTTAAAGTTCCGATTTCTTAACATGTGCCAACTCAACCTTTCACCGAACCTAGCATCACCCCTTTGGCAAAGTGTTTTTGCAGGAACGGATAGACAAGCATGATTGGAATGGTGGAGAACACGATAACCGCCATACGGATGGTGAGTGGCTGAATCTCCGTTTCCTCGATACTTGTATCCCCAATCCGGCTCTGGGCCAGAATGACAATCTCACGTAGCCATACCTGTACCGGCCATTTCTGACTATCGTTGATATAAATAACTGCACTGAAGAAGCTGTTCCAGTGAGCTACGGCATAAAACAAGGAGAACGTTGCCATCGCCGGCATGGATAAAGGCAATACAATACGGAATAATACGCCGACGTCGTTACACCCATCTATTTTGGCCGCATCCTCCAGTTCATCAGGGATGGCCTGGAAGAAGTTTTTAAGAACGATCAGGTTAAACGCACTAATGGCCGTAGGCAGCATGAGCGACCATAACGTGTCTGTCAGGTGCAGTGATTTTACGACGAAGTAAGTCGGAATCATACCTCCGCTAAATAACATGGTGAACAGTACACCTAACAAGATCGGCTGACGTCCACGCAAATATCTTCTTGAGAGCGGATACGCCATAAGTGACGTAAACAACAAGTTAATCAGCGTTCCAACAACGGTAATGTAAATGGATACACCCAAACTACGAATCAGGGTATCTGTAGAGAAAATATAGCGATATGCAGCAAGTGAGAATTCTTTAGGAAAAAGAATGAATCCTCCCTTGGCTACTTCACTCGGGCTTGTAAAGGAAACCGCCAAAATATAAATGAATGGGATGACGGTCACAATTCCGATTAACAGTAACAAGCCATGATTGAGAAAGTCGAAAATCCGATTGCCCCACGTTTTATCCTGTTGCATCTTAATGTTCACTCCTGTCTGGTGAAGAGCGCCTGCTCTTTATGTCAGTAGACGCCTTCCTCCCCGAATTTTTTGGCCAACTTATTGGCACCTAGTACAAGCGCCAGACCGACGACCGACTTGAACAATCCCACGGCAGCACTGTAACTGTACTGTGCCTGTGTCAGACCTTTCGTGTACACGTAGGTGTCAAACACCTCGCCCACGTCGCGGTTTGTCGGAGTCAGCATCAGGAAGATTTGTTCAAAGCCTGTATCCAGGAAGTTGCCCAGACGCAGAATGAGCAGAATAACAATGGTGCTACGAATAGCAGGCAGCGTAATGTGCCACGTCTGACGCCAGCGGTTGGCGCCATCGATTCTTGCCGCTTCATAGAGCTGTGTATCTACACCAGAGAGGGCAGCAAGGAAAATGATTGTACCCCAGCCGACTTCTTTCCAAATGGATTGTCCAACAATCATGGTACGGAACCAGCCTGGCTCAAGTAAGAAGGCAACCTTTTGTCCCGTCAGATTGTAGAGCAATTCATTAATGGCACCACCTTCAGTGGTGAACAACATGTAGAACACACCAACAACAACAACCCATGATACAAAGTGTGGTACATAGACAAGTGTTTGTACGAATCGTTTGAAACGTTCTCGACGAACTTCATTCAACATCAGTGCCAATACAATTGGCAGTGGGAAGAAAAACACCATGTTATAGATGGCAAGCAAGAACGTATTTCGGAATAAAGTCCAGAACTGCGGTTCCCCGAAGAAACGTGAAAAATGCTTAAATCCAACCCACTCACTGCCGAGGATACCTTTGTAAGGCGTGTAATCCTGAAAAGCCATCGTAATGCCATACATAGGTATGTATTTGAAGATAATAAAGTAAAGCACACCGGGTATTAACATAATATAGAGCCACCGGTTTTTGATGATGTCCCTCCACAGTAGGTTTTTGTCACTGCGGGTAGCGGGCCGTGTCTGAGCCGCCGTTTCGGCTTTCATAGTGTCTTCCTCCCCACATTGGAAACGATTACAAAATATCACTTCCTGAATTCATGTCTTCATTGTGGAGGATAAACACATCACTGGCTATCGTCTCATTTTAGCTTCTTGTTTTCCCTTATGTAGCAAGGGTTTACAGCTTTTGTGTAATTGAATTCCAACCAGTAATGAACCGCTTTTAACCTCAATATCTCTGTCTTAACTCCTGCGAAAAGATGAGGACAATCCATAAAACAAGGCTGTAATCTTCTGATTGTTCTTGTCCGCGGCAAAAGTTAGCTCAGAGATGATTCGCATCACATTACCTCAAAAAAAACCTGCCCGCCATAGCAGGCGAAGCAGGTCTATTTCTACCGTTGTTGTTCCCGATATTTCCCCGGGGTCGTGCCTGTAATTTTACGAAATGTGCGAATAAAAGCCGTCGGATTAGTGTAGTTCAATTTCTCTGCAATCTCTGATATTTTCAGATCTGTTGTCTGTAGCCAGGTCTTGGCTTTTTCCATCCGGTATTGGGCTAAATATTCTGTGAAGTTCACGCCTGCTTCTTTCTTGAACACACGGCTCAAATAAACAGGATGAAAATTCAATTCCTCCGCACAAGCCTCAAGTGACAGCTCACGATCATAACGCTCTTCGATTAATCGGATCATTCTTCGAGCGATATTCATGTATTGAGACTCTTCCTGCTCCCGCCAGAAATGGATGACCGGTTGGAATAAGCGTTTGCGGAACCAATTCGTCATCTCATCCAGTGTAGACAGCTTCAACAGACGAGCCATCGAGGCTTTCTCCCCCAACACTTCCGCCACGTCTCCACCCTGCTCCTGTACTAATTGATATACACGGGACAACAATTGAACCATAATGACTGGATACTCACTGAAATGTAGTTTCTTATCTGCAAGTAATCCCAAGTACTGTGTGAAGTAGGCATCCGTTTTCTCCACATCACCCTGCTTCAGCGCAGAAGCCAATTGATCTTCGATCATCCGTAACTGTGTATATAGGGCGGCTTCCGTCTGACCTCGCGGCTGAATATCCTCATAATGCAAAATAATACGGCTACCCAGGCTCACTCGCCCTTGGAGAGCTTCCCGGCTCTCCTGATAAGCTTGCGGTGTATCGCCTATGGCCTGATAAGATCGGCTGATCCCAATACTTACGGGCAGATTCAGATATGTGACGACACGCTCTCGTATGCCTTCGGCCTGAGTGTGCATCCATTCTTTTAGTTGCAATTCATCATGCAGTTCAGAGGCCAGAACGGTAACCTGGGCGTCATCAATCATGACTGGTGTGAACCGAATTTCCGGAGGAAGCCATTCTCCGACGATGTTATTTACAGCGAAAAGCAGCAGATCCCGGTCCTGCTCCTCATAACGCGTCCCCTCAATGGTATCCATTTGCAGTGTAAGCACACCAAGGCTCGACCAGTTGGTCGGAAAATCATATAGATCCCCCTGATATCTAAAGTCCTCTTCCGATATTTTGCCTGTTAATAGTTTAGTCATAAAAAATTCCTGTAAATGAACGTGCTGTCCCTTCATCTGCTCTCGCATGGTCTGTTCTGAACTGAATAAGGTCGATAATCGCTCTTCAATATAACTGAACTCATCCTGTCTTCGACCTTTGGAATCCATAGGAGAGTCCAGTCCTTTAGTGAATTGAAGGAGTCTCGAAATGGGTGAATACATCCGCCGGCTACCGTAAAAAGCAACTAGTCCGGTTAATCCCAGCATCACCAGTGTTGCCACCCCCGTTACCAATGCAATTTTCTGAGATTGAGCAGTAATCTGCCCAAGAGATACAACAGATACGTACAACCATCCGTTAAGCTGTGACTGTTTATAACTAACAGCCACCTGGTTCCCCTCTACCTCTGCATTGAAGAAGCCTTCTGACTGCCCTGTTACTTGCACTTTTTCTTGAATTTCCTCATTCAGTGCAGTGTACTTCCCATTTTGATCCGCATCATTCAGGAAAAATTTCTGATCCCGATCAAGCACATACATATCTCCTGAATTCGTATTCCGACTCAAATAAGAGCTAAGCTCTGTATCGGAAATATCAATCACAAGAAATCCTTTCGGTTTGACGTTCGTCGGCATCATCGGGATTTTGAACACCATGCTAACCACATTGTCCGAAGAAATGAGTGCTGGAACAATCTCCTGTGTTGAATCGCCCACACCTGCCGATACAGGTACACTTTCTTTTGCCGAGTTTACATTCTGCGTCACCCAGAATAAACTGTTCGTATACTTCAGATATGAGCCAATTCGATCCCGAATACTAAAATCATCTAATTTGCCAAATGAACGCATCGAAACAACCCAGTCCTCATCAAGATTGACTAAATAAGCCTGATCAATATTAGTCACTGCCTGTAAATTGTTAAAGCCAGATGTCAGATCACGGATTTGCTCAAATTCGCTACTATCCAGTGGATGTTTCATCGCTTGCAAAACCAAAGGAGAATTTACGTATTGAATAGATGATAATTGCAAACTGCGCAGCACCTGCTCCACCCTCATCTGAGTCTGATGTAATATCTGCAGATTACTCTCGCGCACCTTTTGCTCAATATCCTGTGAAGCAATCGTATACGAGACAGAACCAATAATGATGACTGGAAGCGCTCCAAGGATCATGGTGAAGCATAGCAGACGCAGCAAGTATTTTGGCAAAGAAGAGCACCCTCCTTCTACAAACTTTCCATTTCATAATATCGCTTACATTGGGTTAATTTACTATTGTTATTTTAAAACCCATTCTTATTCAAGTCCACTCATTTCTTCTGAACGATGATCTTCCGGGTTGACTTTGAGGTAATTTCCAGTTTATATTAGTTGCATATTCCTCAATCAAAGGAGAGATTTTGATGTCGGTGAGCGTTCTTAACTAACCAAGTTTCATATTCAGGAGTTTGGCCTCTCATTTCGCATATGCCGTCAGGCATACGTGTATTTCATGATGCGCCAGATCCCTGTACTTAGTTAAGAACAGCGGATATCATAAATCGCCTCCGGGATTGTACTTGTCCGGGTCTATTTCCGCGCTGTGTTCAGCGTGGATTTTTTTGTTATAGGCCTTATTGGACTCTGCTTTCCCATGCAGCTTAGGGCGGAGAATGACGTTTGTTCATTCTCCGCCCTTTTTGCGTTTTTCAGGAATAAGTCAGCTGTATAACCCAACACCATATTTAATATTAAGGAGAGATTCCCATGAACGAAAACACTTTACGCACACTGAATTATTTTGAAATTCAAAAAAACGTAGCCTCCTGCGCGCGATCTTATTTGGGCAAACGTCATGCTCACAACATGAAGCCGATGAATGATGTACATTGGATTCAGACGCGGCTAGAAGAAACAGCAGAAGCCGCTCTTATGCTCCGTTACGGCGCGAGTATCCCCATTCCATCCCTTGATGGGATGGAAACCATCATGGATCTGCTAGGCACAGGATATTTATTCAGTGAACGTGACTTCAGTCATCTTGCACAATTTCTGCGAAGCTGTGCACAGCTGATGAAATATATGGAGGGCAAATCCGAGATCGCTCCAACCGTTAGCCGTTATGCTGCATCGATGATGCTGATGGAATCATTGCTCAGTGAGATTGAACGCAGTATCCATAACGGACGTATTCAAGATCTGGCGAGCAAAGAGCTTACACGAATCCGTAAAAAAATGATGGTTAACGAAGAGCGAATGAAGCGTAAGCTCGATTCACTGCTCAGCAAACATCGCTCCATCATGCAGGAAAATGTCATTAGTCAACGTCATGGAAGAACCGTTCTGCCGATCAAGAAGGAATTCCGCAAGCTGGTCAAGGGCAGTGTGTTGGACGAATCAGGAAGTGGGCAAACGGTATATATTGAGCCGGTAGAACTCATGAGTCTTCACAGTGAACTCGCGGCACTACAGGGAGATGAATCTCGAGAAGAGATGAAGATTCTTGGTGAGTTGACCACGCTCACAGAGTCATACAGTCGTGAAATTGCTCTGAATACCGAGACGGTAGGCATACTAGACTTTCTTCTGGCAAAAGCAAAATATGCGGTCACTACGGACGGACGCGTTGTTCAAGTTAATGCAGAAGGAAGAGTTCAAATCCAACGTGCACATCACCCATTAATGGGCGAATCTATGGTTCCACTCGATTTTACAATTGGCACGAACTATCGTTCACTCATTATTACGGGGCCGAATACCGGGGGGAAAACAATAGCACTCAAGACACTCGGACTACTCACCCTTATGATGCAATCCGGTTTGCTTGTCCCTGTTGGAGAAGGTGGCACGATGTCTGTATACAGTGAAATTGCGGTGGATATCGGAGATGGTCAAAGCATGGAGCAAGCACTCAGCACGTTCTCTGCCCATATTCGCAACATGATCGGTATCCTGGAACAGGCTAATTCCTCAACACTCGTTCTCATTGATGAGATGGCTTCTGGTACAGATCCAGGGGAAGGAGTTGGATTATCCATCGCCATGCTTGAAGAGCTGCATCGACGGGGAGCAACGGTTGTAGCCACCACCCATTTTGGAGAAATTAAGCATTTTGCTGCCGCTACACCAGGTTTTGAAAATGCTCGGATGGAATTTGACACGGCAACATTGCAGCCGTTATATCGGTTGCGAATTGGAGAAGCCGGACAAAGTTATGCGTATGCCATTGCACTGAAACTAGGAATGGCACAACACATTATCGATCGTTCGAAGTCCATCTCCGATCAGGGCATTCAACAGAGCAATTCATCAACAGAGAAATGGATCACAGAACCTTCTTCAACCCTATCAGGTGAAACGAAAGAAGATCCATTAATTCAATCGGGTAGCTTATTGAAATTAGAGCAGGATCACCACATAACCTCCCAGTCTGAACAGAAGCCATACAAAAGCTCACATTCAACAGAAAAACATCCTGTAACTGACATAGCCAAACCTTTCGTGCCTACCAACACCCCTTCTGTGGCAGAGTCGGTGCTTACGTCTATGAAACCGGAAGAATCAGAGACAGCTGTAAAAGCCTACGTATTCCAAAAGGGAGACCGGGTCTACATCGGGTATCTTGATCAAACCGGAACTGTATGCGACGTTGAGGATGCTCGTGGCAATATCGGAGTGATGCTACGCGGTCGCAAGATTAAGATTCACAAGAAGAGAATGACTCTGCATATCGCTGCCGATCAACTCTACCCTGAAAACTATGACCTCGACATTGTATTCGAGAGCAAAGTGAACCGGAAGAAGCGTAAACTTATGGGACGTAAACATGTGGAAGGACTTCAGATTGAACTGCCTCCTGAACAACAATGATAATCCCAGTATCTGATATACTGTAAGAAAGACCTGACCGAGATAAAGGTGGAGTTCAAGTTGAATAGAGAATTAACATTAAAATCAGAATTACAATTGAAATCGGAGTCTACCTTAAGCCCAGATTCAGAAGCAGGCGCAGATCGTGATGCAAATGCAAATCTTAAGGAGGCTCAGATGAATCCACTTGTCTGTCCCCTCTGTGGAAAAGCCAATGGATGTTCGTATGCCGCTGGCGCACCACATTCAGAGTGCTGGTGTAATCACGCTGTATTTCCTGAAGGCGTGTTCGAGAGGATTCCTGCGGAGCAACGAAGAAAGTCGTGCATTTGTCAGACATGTCTGGCAGAGTTTAAGGCACGGGGGTAAATGGAATCCTCTTGGTAGCAAAAATGGGCTGTCCCATAAGTCATAAATATGACGGGGATAGCCCATTTAGTGTTTTTTTGATGTAATGCATCTGACACACGCTATTCGCTCTCAGTTTCCGGGATCTGAAATCTAACGAATCATAGAGGCACTATTTCGTAAATTCAGTTGAATTTTGAGGTTTTGAAAACGCTCTATGACGGAATAGCGACACTCAGGTTCGTTAAATCCTGCATACGTTGATAATCCGCCTATTAAGATGCCGTAGGTTCGTTAGCGTTTGGAGCGAAGATGAATTCCTCTTGGTAGCCGAGCAGCGCAAAGGATTGTAACATCACTCTGCGCTGTTTATTTCTATGCCCTATGTTAACCACGTTGAGCAAGATGTCTAACGATTTTATTTTTATCTCATTTGTAGCTTCCAACGTTGCAGTGACTTCGTAACAGATCCATGGTGTTCGCTACCTACACTGAAGGATGCTTAAGACAAGAAGACTGTCCAAAATCTATTTGTTCATTTAAGTTTATCGTTAATTAACAGCAGTAAAGATTGTCCGTGTTGAATATGAAGTATGATAAGGCAGGTCTTGGATCTCAACCTTCACTCTCATATTGTGATCTGCTGCGTATAACACCTCAGTGGACAATTGTGAGTTGACGCTTAATGCTGTTGCGAGTGACGCTGCCGACACATATCCCCCTAATACAGGTGAAATTTTGGTCGCAATGATCGGTGCAATCGTTTCTGCCAGAATGGCTGTGTTACTGGATAAAGCTCGCATGTTCGCTGCTAAATCTTTTACTGTGCTTTTGTCCATGGTGTAGGTTGCAATCGTTGAATACTGAGGTTGGGGAACTGTGCCAATGTAGTCACTTGCAGAAGCTTGATTCAGAGTGACAGGAACCAGCGGGTACACAGCCGCCGTAACCATCGAAGCTAGCAACACTTTTTGAATGATATTTTTCATAGACTTGTACACCTCCACATGTTGTTAAATTCTAAATTCAAGAATGCTGTCGTTCCTTGCTTATATGTCATTATAGACGCTTCAATACGAGAAACAACTGTAATCCGTGAATTCAGGATGATAGCCCCAAATGAGATAACGTCATTCAATTGCTGTACGTTCATCCATCAACTTCCATGTCCCATAGGCAATCATGGGCATCTTTTCTGCCTTTGAAACTATAGTTATCCTTACCAAAAATAGGGACTTAGTACCTATCCATTTATCAGGAAATAATATCCTTTCTATGCTTATTCAGCACGGCAAACCACAACAAAAAGCACCCTCGTGATTCAAAGCTTCCCCAAAAGGCGATTACTTTGTTCCACAAAAGGTGCTCATATTTATTATAGGTCTGTTCAATTACATTCGAAGTTTAATCCTCGGTATGTTTGCGATAAGCGTCCGCGTTCATGAGCTTAGATAAGGCTGCACTCAAATCCCCATTTACCCGGATCTCAATCATCCAACCTTCTTCATAAGGAGAGCTATTTACAAGCTCTGGTGCATCTTGTAATGCATCATTGATCGCAATAATGGAGCCGCTAACCGGTGAGAACAAATCAGACACCGTTTTGACAGATTCAATCGTACCAATGCTCTCTTCGGCTTGTACACTGGATTCAAGATCAGGCAATTCAACAAACACAATGTCACCCAGCTGATGCTGCGCGAACTCGGTAATACCAATACGTACGGTATCCTCCCCTACGGTCTGCACCCATTCGTGCTCTTCACTGTACAGGAAATCACTTTTCAATTCGCTCATCGATATCCGCCTCGCTTTTCATTAATGAGTGCATGCGTTCTTCAGCCATTCCTTTTTCCCAGAACATAGCGTATGATATTTTCGATTCAAATGTCAAGATATCTCACAATTTATTTGTATTCCACTACTAAAAAACAAGCTCATCAAAATACGAACTTACATATACTAGTTATTATTGGAATAGTAAGCGCAGTCTTTTAATTTATCCGAACATTAATTTATATTTAATCATTAATATTCGTATTTATTTAAAAACCGATGACATTGTTCTTGACATTACTATGCAATTCGCGTATTAATGGAAGGAGTAAAACTGTTTTCGTTGTGTGCAATATCGCGGATGAATGTAAAGGGAGAGATTACCCAAACACCCGAATCTGGATGTTCATGCGGTAACGCCGAAGGAGTAAACCACCCGACAAGCGGGCGGTGAATCTCTCAGGCAAAAGGACTTTTACGGGACGCAACTCTGGAGAGCATCTACCCGCCCGGTAGGGCGTTACGATCACCCAAGGGGAAACCTGCTGCATTGGCGGCGGGGTAACTCTCAGGTACCAAGGACAGAGCCTAAGAATACAGCGTGCTTCTGGCATGCCGGTTCTTTGGCCTGTCCTTTTCCTTTTTCCCAAAAAAAGATGACATCAGGAACCAGACCGTGCGGCATAACGCATCTCAGAAGTACGGCTTTAAGTAAGACTAATATTCATTAATCAACATACTTATACCATTTTTAATAACGATCATGTTCTTTCAATGATAATCCATATGCAACACATTCAGCCGCTTGACGGCTAATGAAGAGGTGATTCGATGTCTGATTTACTTAGAACTCCACTCTTTCCACTCTATCAGCAGTATGAAGGTGTACGTTGCATTGACTTTGGCGGCTGGGAGCTGCCTGTACAATTTAGTGGCATCCAGAAGGAACACGAGGCTGTTCGTGAACGCGCTGGACTGTTTGATGTATCCCATATGGGCGAATTCACCGTTCAGGGTGAGCAAGCGGAGGCTTTTTTACAGCAAATGACCACGAATGACGTAACTGCACTTGTTCCCGGTCAGGCACAGTATACGTTGATGTGTTATCCCGATGGCGGTGTGGTGGATGACCTGCTCGTGTATAAGCTAGAGGAACAGCATTATATGTTAGTGGTTAATGCCTCCAACATCGATAAGGATTGGGCATGGTTGGTAGAACATCTTGCTCCTGGGGTAACCATGACAAATGACTCTGAGCAGACTGCCCTTCTAGCACTGCAAGGTCCATTGTCTGTTGATATTCTCACAAAAGTTACGGACATCAATGTAGCTACTATTGAGCCGTTTCGTTTTGTACAGAATGCGGAAGTCTGCGGTGTAAAATTGCTGTTATCCCGCACCGGATATACCGGCGAAGATGGCTTTGAACTATATGTTCCAGCAGATCAAGCAGCTACGGTATGGAACGGATTGATGCATGCTGGGGAGGATCACGGATTAGTTCCGGCTGGGCTTGGTGCACGGGACACCCTACGCTTTGAAGCAAAATTACCTTTGTACGGACAGGAATTATCACCTACGATCTCCCCGCTGGAAGCTGGGGTTGGTATGTTTGTGAAGCTGAATTCTGGGCCTTTTATCGGACACGACGTATTATCCCAGCAGAAAAATGATGGGCCTGCTCGTAAATTAGTCGGTATCGAAGTGCTGGAGCGTGGAATTCCACGTCCCCATTACCCTCTTTACGCGGATGGTGTTCAGATTGGCGAAGTAACGACAGGCACACAATCCCCTACGCTGAAACGGAATCTTGGGTTAGCCCTCATTGACAGCAAATATGCTGCGCTAGGTACGCCACTGGAGATTGAGATTCGTGGCAAAAAACTAAAAGCCGAGGTCGTAAAGACCCCTTTTCATAAACGGACACGCACGCCTAAGACACCTACTCAAGGAGCTGATCAAGCATGACCAAGCACCGTTACATTCCTATGACCGAGCAGGATCAGAGCGCTATGCTGGCAACAGTTGGTGTAGACACGATTGAAGATCTCTTCCGAGATATCCCGCAGGAGATTCGTTATCAGGGCGAGCTTCCCGTATCCTCTAGGTTAGATGAATATGCTCTTACACGTCATATGTCCAAACAAGCTGGAGCCAATGCCAACTTCGAGACACACGCAAGCTTTCTTGGTGCAGGCATCTATGACCACCATATACCTTCTGTCATTAATCATGTAATCTCCCGTTCAGAATTCTATACTGCATATACACCGTACCAGCCTGAAATTAGTCAGGGCGAACTTCAAGCTATATTTGAATTTCAATCATATATTTGTGAATTAACAGGCATGGCCGTGGCCAATGCAAGTATGTACGATGGTGCGACAGCTTTTGCAGAAGCAGGGAATTTGGCAGCAGCAGCTACTCGCCGTAAACAATTGATCGTATCCCGCACCGTCCACCCGGAAGCACGCCAAGTATTGAAAGCCTATGCTCATGGTCTAAGTCTCGATATCGTCGAGATCGGGTATCAGAACGGAGTAACCGACTGGGATGCCTTACAAGCTACTATTTCAGAAGATACAGCCGCAGTCATGATTCAAAGCCCGAACTTCTTCGGTGCCATTGAACCGATTCAACAAGCAGCTGACCTTGCTCATGCACATAAAAGCCTACTTGTTGTCAGTGCCAATCCAATATCACTTGGACTGCTAGAAGCTCCTGGCAAGCTTGGGGCTGACATTGTTGTCGGCGACGCTCAACCTTTGGGAATTGCCGCATCACTGGGCGGGCCAACATGTGGATATTTTGCTGTATCACAGGCTCATATGCGCCGTATTCCTGGTCGAATCGTAGGTCAGACGACTGATCGTAATGGCAAACGCGGCTTCGTATTAACGCTTCAGGCACGCGAACAACATATCCGCCGGGAAAAGGCGACGTCTAACATTTGTTCCAACCAAGCCTTGCTTGCACTCAGCGCATCCGTGTACATGTCCACATTGGGAAGACAGGGCATGATCGATGTAGCCGATCTCAATTTGCAGAAGAGTCATTATGCACTCGAAGTGTTCAAAGCTATCCCTGGTGTAAAAGCAACCTTCAACGCACCAACGTTTAACGAGTTCGTCATTCAATTGCCTGAAGGAACAAACGTTGATACCCTGCAACTAGCATTGCTGGATAAAGGTTTTATCGGTGGTTACGAACTCGGCCGGGAGTATCCCGAGCTTGCCGGACATATGTTAATCGCAGTTACGGAGCGACGCACCAAAGAAGAAATTGACGAATTCGCACGAGCATTGGAGGGATCGTTGTGAGCCAAGAAACGAAAACATCACTAGGGCAAACTGAGTCAGCACCTGCTACTGCATCGCCGGTGAACACCGAAACCGAATTGAAGAATACTGCTTCAACAGCATCTCCTGCTCCTGAACAGACTCTCATATTCGAACTTAGCAGCCCTGGACGTGTGGCTTATTCCCTACCGGAATGTGACGTGCCTCGCCAAGATCCCGGAGCTTTGATTCCCCGGGAAATGCTACGGTCAGAAGCAGCTGCGTTACCTGAAGTATTCGAAGTCGATGTCATTCGTCACTATACAGCTCTATCCCGCCGTAACTTCGGAGTAGATAATGGATTTTACCCACTCGGCTCCTGTACGATGAAATACAATCCCAAAATTAACGAGGATGTTGCACGCTACAGTGGATTCGCCAAAATCCACCCATATCAGCATGAGTCCAGTATTCAAGGTGCTCTTGAGCTGTTGTACACACTACAAAAGGATCTTGCTGGCCTGACTGGCATGGATGCCGTAACTTTACAACCAGCTGCAGGCGCCCATGGCGAATGGACGGGGCTTATGATGATTCGGGCCTACCATGAAAGTCGTGGTGAAGTACGTACCAAAGTAATCGTGCCTGATTCATCCCATGGAACCAATCCAGCCAGTGCAACGGTTGCTGGGTTCGAGACGGTAACCATTCCTTCGCGAGCGGATGGCCTTGTTGACCTGGATGCACTTCGCGGGGCAGTGGGCAACGACACAGCTGCATTGATGCTTACGAATCCTAATACGCTTGGTCTGTTCGAGAAGGATATCCAGGAGATCGCTTCAATTGTGCATGAGGCAGGCGGATTATTGTATTATGATGGCGCTAATTCAAACGCAATTATGGGCATTACCCGTCCGGGAGACATGGGCTTTGATGTCGTACATCTGAACTTGCACAAAACAATGAGTACCCCACATGGTGGCGGCGGCCCTGGTGCTGGCCCTGTTGGTGTGAAAAGCCGTCTCGTGCCTTATTTGCCTAAACCGATGGTGATCAAAAATGATCAAGGCCTCTATGCTCTGGATTATGAAGGCGATCGATCCATCGGACGTGTCAAAGCGTACTATGGCAACTTCGGCATTTTGGTACGTGCTTATGCTTACATGCGTACGTATGGCCCCGAGGGACTGCGACGTGTATCCGAATGTGCCGTGCTTAATGCAAATTATATGATGGCACGTCTTGCACCTTATTACGAAATTCCATACCCAGGTGTATGTAAACATGAATTCGTGATGTCCGGCCGTGGATTGAAGCAATATGGTGTTCGTACATTGGACGTTGCCAAGCGGTTGCTTGATTTTGGCTATCATCCCCCAACGGTCTATTTCCCACTTAATGTGGAGGAATGCATTATGATTGAGCCTACCGAGACTGAAAGTAAAGAAACACTCGATGGATTCATTGATACGATGATCCGCATTGCGAAGGAAGCAGAAGAAACACCTGAACTGGTGCTTAATGCTCCTTACGGCACACCTGTAACTCGTCTGGACGAAACAACCGCTGCTCGTAAACCTGTATTGAACTGCGCTTGCAGTTAGGACATTTTGAATCTTATTTGAGGGCAAATCAGACTTAAAGACATTTCCACTGCCTTTCCGTTGCCTTACCTGAGCCTTTTCGCTGACTTTCCACTGATTTTCCACTGACTTTCTGTCATACTTCATCTGTGTTGGCTACCTCTTGCGTAGATCGGTACGTCTGTGGAAATTTCCTTGGTTGGAACGTAAATTGGGCACAACCTGCTTCTTTTGGAACAAAAAGTTATATTACACTTGCTCCTTTCAAAGTTATAGAACGTGCCTAATCAAATCATTGTTCACACAAAAGCTCTTGCGGATTATACCTCTGCAAGAGCTTTTGTATGTTACTTTTCTCTTTTGCTGATGGCATTGTTGCTGCCAGTTGCTTTTGTCTTCTTACGGAAACTAGCGTTGCCGCCCAGTTACTTTTCCCTTCTTACAGATACCAGTGTTACCACCCCGTTGCTTTCCTCTTCTTACGAAGACTAGCGTTGCCGCCCAGTCGCTTTCCCTTCTTACGGATACCAGTGTTACTACCCCGACACTTTCACCTTCATACGAAAACTAGCGTTGCCGCCCAGTCGCTTTCCCCTTCTTACGGATACCAGTGTTGCGCCCCATCATGCTGTTAGAACATGTCTTAAACATAGGTAAGCTGTATTCAGATCAATTATGGCGTCTATATATTACTCGCGTCTAGATTGGTTTATGGGCTCACATGGTGATGTCCAGTGGGATTTTCGGCTCCAGACACTGGCTTATAACCGTGAGCGACACCACCGGTCCATAAGATACTCTATGAATCATGACATCTTATTGAGCCCGTAGGCTCACACACGGTGGCGTCCGTCGTAGTTCTTAACTCCAGACTGGCTTATGCCTCTGAAGGGACAGCACTGACTCAAGATATTCTAAGGAATCCAGGACATCTTATTTGGCCTATAGGCTCAATTTTTCAATTTTTAGGAACACCAGACACGTTATTTCTCGAAACCATCGGCTATTATATCGAAAAACGGCTATATTTTCCGATATAACGCGTCTCAGGTTCTTTAGATTTCTGCAGGCGCTTCAAACACCTGAATAAGATGTCTCAGATTCTTTAGAACTGAGTGCCTACTACTCACCACTTAAAAGTCATTGCTAGGAACTTAGCACTTGCGACTTGCGACTTGCATCTTACCACTTGCATTTAGAACTCAAATCTTGGCTCTTTGCACTTAGCACTCGGCTCTCGGCTCTTGGCTCTTCACATAGCACTGATACTTGGCTCTCGGCATTGGCAAGTGACCCTAGCTCTCAGCACTTGATATTTGGCTCTCGGCATTTGGTAAGTGACCCTAGCTCTCAGCACTTGCACTCGGCTCTTGGCATCTAGCTCTTAGCATGAGCTAATCGACTCAATAGTTTCCCTACTTATATCAGAAGAAGCCGGCATCTACTGTTAGGTAGATTCCGGCAACATGCTGCTCGAAACAAAAAAAGCCAGTAACCGCTATAACAGCGGATACTGGCAAAATCGCTGCATTAACGCAGCTCATTATCGGAAAAAAGAAGACCTTTAAGCTCCGGAGGAAACCCCCGCAAAATTACGCTTGAATGCTTTGAACCAATTCAACGACTTGTTCAGCCGTTTGCATATCCAATGCTTTGGCAGCCAATTCTTGCATGTCCGCACGGGACAGCTTCGTGATCTGGCTACGTGCGGGCAGAATGGATGTTGCGCTCATGCTGAACTCATCAAGTCCAAGACCGAGCAACAATGGAATTGCGGTTTCGTCTCCCGCCATTTCCCCACACATGCCAACCCATTTTCCTTCACGGTGAGCTGCATCAATGACCATTTTAACCAAGCGCAAGATGGCAGGGTTATATGGTTGATACAGGTAAGATACACGTTCGTTCATACGGTCAGCAGCCATTGTGTATTGAATCAGATCGTTTGTTCCGATACTGAAGAAATCCACTTCTTTAGCAAACTGATCCGCCAGAACTGCAGTCGAAGGAATTTCGACCATGATTCCGAGTTGAATGCTGTCTGAAACAGCGATACCTTCAGCAACGAGCTTCTCCTTCTCTTCGAGCAGGACAGCTTTTGCTTCACGGAATTCACCCAGTGTTGCGATCATTGGGAACATGACACGCAAGTTACCGTGTACGCTTGCACGCAACAATGCACGCAATTGTGTACGGAAGATATCCAGGCGATCCAGACACAGACGAACTGCGCGGAAGCCGAGGAATGGGTTCATTTCTTTTGGCAGATCCAGGTATGGAAGCTCTTTGTCTCCACCGATATCGAGTGTACGAACAACGACAGGTTTGCCTTCCATTTTTTCCAATACCGCTTTGTAAGCATTATACTGGATGTCCTCGGAAGGAAGCTTGTCTCTGCCCATGTACAAGAACTCCGTACGATACAGACCTACAGCCTCTCCACCGTTCTCTAGAACGCCAGCAACATCATTTGGAGTACCAATGTTTGCTGCGAGTTCCACATGAACGTTGTCCACAGTAACGGTTGGCTCGTCACGCAGTTTTCTCCACTCCGCACGTTGTGCGTCATACTGCTCCTGTTTGGCGCGGTATTCAGCAACAACCTCGTCTGTAGGATTAACCAAGACTTGACCATCCAGACCGTCCACAATAATCAGATCGCCTTGTTTCGCTTGAGCCAGAATGTCTTTGGTACCAACAACAGCTGGAATTTCAAGCGAGCGCGCCATAATTGCGGAGTGAGAAGTACGTCCACCAATGTTCGTAGCAAAACCTTTAACGAATTGGCGATTCAATTGCGCTGTGTCGGAAGGTGTAAGATCCTCCGCAAGCACGATGACTTCTTCACTGATCTCTGCGGGACTCATGAAGTCGATACCAAGCAAGTGATTTAGCACACGTTTGGTAACGTCACGCATATCTGCTGCACGTTCTTGAAGATATGCACTTTTCATGTTCTCGAACATGGAGATAAATTGAGATGCTGTTTCATTCAATGCATATTCTGCATTAACCATGTCATCAGCAATTTTTGCTTTTACCGGATCAATAAGTTCCGGGTCATTTAGAATGAGCAAATGCGAAGCAAAAATCTCAGCTTTTTTCTCGCCAAGCTCTTGTAAAGTACGCTCTTTGATCGCCTCAAGCTCAGCCTGGGATTTACCCAGAGCTGAGTCGAGTTTCGCGATCTCTGCGTCAACGTCGTTAATTTGGCGTTTTTCTACAGAGTAATCAGGATGCTCCAAGATAAACGCCTTGGCGATAGCAATACCCGCCGAAGCCGCGATCCCGGAAACATTAAGCATTAATTTCGCCCAACCCTTCGTTAACCATAACATCAGTCAAAGCTTGAAGAGCTTCTGCTTCGCCTTCACCTTCAACGATAATGCTGATTGTGTCACCTTGCTCCAAACCAAGGGAAAGAACGCCCAGGATGGATTTCAATGTTACTTTTTTACCGTTAGCTTCTGCAAAGGATTCTGCACCTTTGAATTTGTTTGCTGTATTTACCAAGGCTGTCGCCGGACGTGCGTGGATACCATCTTCGTCTGTAATTCTGAATGTTTGTTGCATTACAATCATCTCACTTTCGCAATTTGTTTTTTTAGGCATTGCATATATTTACACTTGCTTGCCATCATCGTAACACTTCTTATTTTATCTCAATGATTGGCTGATCGCCAATTTTCAACACGCCACTCTTCTTGAGAGTGACTGTAGAGCCCTCTGGCAGGTTGGTGAAAATGACTGGTGAAATAATCGATGGAGCGTTTGCTTTCACAAACTCCAGGTCGACTTCCATAATCGGCTGTCCTGCCGATACCAAGTCCCCTTCCTGCACAAGCACGTTGAAGCCCTGACCTTTCAGCTTCACCGTGTTCACACCTATATGAACAAGCACTTCCTTACCACCGTCAGACATAATACCTACGGCATGTTTGCTTGGAAATACATTAAACACTTTACCATACACAGGAGATGTTATCGTTCCGTCATGTGGCAGAATTGCGAATCCGTCACCTGTCATTTTCTCGGCAAAGACCGGATCAGGTACATTCGTAATATCCAGTAGCTCACCATTGACCGGCATGACGATATCTTCTGCAACAATGCGTTCACCTTGCTCTCCTTGCGCCTTCTCTTCCTCTGGCGTTGGCGTCACATCAGCAGCCGGAGTTGGTGCAGGTGTACGTCCTGCGATGATGTCTTGCATTTGCGATTTAATTGTATCTGAACGTGTACCGAAGATGGCCTGTACATTATTACCCACTTCTAGCACGCCAGATGCACCCAATTGCTTCAAACGGTCTTTATTTACATTCGATTTCTCGTTCACTTCAATCCGCAAACGAGTAATACATGCATCCAGATGTTTGATGTTTTGTTGCCCACCAAATGCAGCAAGAATATTGTGCGGTAGGTCGTCTGTCGAGCCCTTACCTCCGCCTGCTTGTGTTTCCATGGTTGCCTCTTCACGTCCTGGCGTCTTGAGATTGAATTTGCGAATAATCAATCGGAAACCGATGTAGTAGATCACCGCAAGAATCAAACCAACGATAATAACGTCCCACCATGGTGTGCGATTCGGAATAATCCCGAAGATCAGGAAATCGATGAACCCACCGGAGAAGGTCATTCCGATCTTGACACCAAGAATTTGCATGGTCATGAACGACAAACCTGCAAAGATACAGTGTACTGCGAATAGCACAGGCGCTACAAACAAGAATGAGAACTCTAGCGGTTCTGTGATCCCTGTCAGGAATGAGGTCAGCGCTGCCGAACCCATGATGCCTGCTACGTACTTTTTGTGCTCTGGTCTTGCTTCATGGTACATCGCAAGTGCCGCTGCGGGCAAACCGAACATCATGAACGGGAATTTACCTACTTGGAAGGTTCCCGCCGTAATATCGGCACCATCACGAAGCTGATTGAAGAAAATTTGCTGATCTCCTCGAATAACATCTCCAGCCTTATTCACGTATTCCCCGAACTCAAACCAGAATGGTGAGTAGAAAATGTGATGCAAGCCAAACGGAATCAATGACCGTTCAACTACACCGAAGATGAATGCCGACAATGTTGGACTTGTATCTACCATGAAATGAGATACAGCATTCAGTCCATTTTGAATTGGAGGCCAGACAATCACTAGAAGTAACCCAATGATGAGGGAAACAACTGAAGTGATAATCGGAACAAAACGTTTGCCTGCGAAGAAACCTAGATAAGACGGCAACTCAATTTTGAAAAACCGATTGTAGCATAGTGCGGCGGTAATACCTATGATAATACCTCCGAACACGCCGGTACTTAATGTAGGGATACCTAGTATACTCGCATACCCCGGCACTTCCCCAATCATGGCTGGCGTAACACCTACAGCTGTACCTAGTGTCACGTTCATGACCAGGTAACCAATGATGGCTGCAAGCCCAGCTACACCTTCACCACCAGCTAATCCTACGGCTACACCGACGGCGAACAGCAGTGCAAGATTATCAAATACGATCTGACCCGCATTCATCATAATCGTTGCGATCGAGTTCACCCAAGGAGTATCTAACGCCGTAACGTATTGCAAAAAGTCTGGATTAACCAGCATGTTACCAATGCCTAAGAGTAATCCTGCCGCAGGCAAGATCGCTACAGGCAGCATTAGCGCTTTACCAACTCTTTGCAGAACACCAAAAAGCTTTTTGAACATCGCGTTGTTACTCCCTTTCGTTCTCTGTTAGTATGTCGTGATGCAAGCAAGGGGACACAAAAAAAGCATGAATTAATAAAGGAATCGAACTAACCTTTTCGGGTATAGCATACCCGGGTTAAGGTAAGAACAATCACACTTTAATAACTCATGCCTGATCGAGTCAGTAACACGTCGCTTATGTTTATTCAGTTGCTTGATTACGGAAACCATTGTAGCATCACTTCAATTACAGTGCAAGCCTTTACAGTAAATTTCCTAAAAACCATTCCACATGTGGAAATATATCACTTCTTCTCTTCTTCTTTCCTCTGATACAACCGTTGAAGATGAATAGTGAGATATCCCACCTCAGCTGGATACACAGGCAGATTCAGCCTTTTCTCCATAACTTTTGTTAGCTTCCATGCAAGCGAGTACATTTCAGGGTATTCCAATTTCAAAAGAGAATCCAATTTATGAAGCTCCTCGACTTTGTCTCCACGACGAACACGCTCTAGAGCAAAACGCAGATGAGTTAATAAACGTGAATAATCCAGCGATTCCGTTTCAAACGAATAGTCCAACTGCTTCGAGACAAGGCTCACCAGATCCGTTATTAATTGAGAATGCTCTCGTACTTGGGAGATATTCTGGTTCGTCATAGCACTATAGATATGAAGGGCAATAAACCCGATCTCATCCATCCCTAAATCGACGCCCAGCTTCTCTTTTATCAAGCGAACAGCGTATTCACCCATACGATATTCTTCCGGATAGATCTCGCGCGTTTCATATAAAAATGGATTTTGAATGACAATTCCCTGTTCCTTACGCTTCAATGCAAAAGAAATATGATCAGTTAATGCAATATGGATATGCTCATTCAATGGAGCATCCGTACGTTCAGCAATATACGTAATGACTTCGTTAATAATCTCGATCAACGCTTCATCCACTTGTGGAAGAAGCTGCTTGTACTGCTCCTGCTCCTGCTGGTTCTTCAAAATAAACATTTTCTCCACAGCCATAAGTGGGATATTGTCACTTGTTTTGCGGTTAAAGCCGATGCCTTTACCAATGACAACGACTTCCCCATGTTCAGGATGCTGTGCAATGATTACATTATTATTTAGCGCTTTATCTACATGCAGGCTGCTCATTGTTTGCACCTCTTTTTTCACACCATCTTGGGCGTGATGAAGTCACACCCTGTTACGAACGAAAAGACATCCGGAGCGGGCAAACCGCGCCGGACGTCTTGCTTAAAAAGTAACAAAAATTCGCCTCAAGGTCAATAGAGCTTACCACTGACAATGCTTGTAATACTTACTCGTCAGCTCTCGTTTTTTCCACAATTTTATCTACGATGGACGGAGTCGTTGCAGATTCGCTCTGTTGTACAGCAACTGGTGCAGCTGTTTTGGTTTTGGTAAGACCTTTAATCAACTGTTCAACATCAATTCCGGACACACTTTTGAGCATCTCTGGTGCTGTTGCCATCAGTTCAGTTACATAGTTACTAACCCGTGTTGCCCCTTCACCCTTACCAGTATCTACCACTGTCAATTTATCAATGGATGAGATTGGCTCTGCAATTTTGCCAGCCAGTTCAGGCAGCATTTTGACAATGATATCGAGCACGGCTGCTTCGCCAAACTTTTGGAAGGCCTCAGCCAGCTTCTCTTTTGCTTCTGCTTCGGCAAGACCACGCAGACGGATAACTTCAGCATCCGCTGTACCTTTAGCCCGCTCTGCATCTGCCACAGCCTGACCTTCGAGACGTTTCTGTTCTGCAGTTGCCTTCGCTTGAGTCTCAATCGAGTATTGCACCGCATCTGCTTCACGCATTCTTTTCGCTTTGTCTGCTTCGGCAGCCTGCTCTACAGCGTAACGATCTGCTTCTGCTTTTTTCTTCACTTCAGCATCATATTGCTTCTCACGAACGGTAATTTCTTTTTCCTGCAAGTCAATTTCGCGTTCTTTACGAACCAATTCAACTTTCATCTGCTCTTCTACTACCGTTTGTCTAGCACGAGCTTCATGAATATGATACGCCTGATCGGCTTCGGCTTTGGCTGTATCCTGATCACGCTTAAATGCCGCAACTTTCAGTTCCTTCTCCTTCGCAGCTTCAGCGATATTGGTATCACGTAGCAATTCTGCCTTTTGTCCTTGTTCCTCCGCATTTGCCTTCTGAATACGAGCATCCCGCATTGCTTCGGCTTCTGCGATCTCAGCATCACGCTTAACGGCAGCAATTCTTGGTTTACCGAGGGCATCTAGATAACCTTGCTTATCCCGAACATCTTTGATGGTAAATGAAACAATCTGTAGACCCATCTTCTTCAGATCTCTTGCCGCTACGCCTTGAACTTCTTGTGCGAACCGATCACGGTTCCGATATACTTCTTCTACAGTCATTGTACCGAGGATAGCCCGCAAATGCCCCTCTAATACTTCCTGCGCTTCGCCTCTAAGCGATTCTACTGGTTTACCAATGAATTGCTCAGCTGCGGTAGCAACGTCTTCTACAGCGCCTCCAACTTTGATGATCGCGACACCGTCTGCAATAACCGGTACACCCTGCTCGGTGTAAACCTCTGGTGTGGAGACATCCAATTTGTGAGACAACAATGAGATAAACTCGGATTGCTGGAATACAGGCAGAATAAATGCACCGCCACCACGAACGATTTTAATCTTTCGACCTGACTCATCTTCAGAAATATTCTTGTTACCCAGGAATGAACCCGTAACAATCATCGCTTCGTCTGGTCCAACCGTTTTGTATCTTGCCCAGAACGCCAAACCCAGAATCAAAATTACACCAACCACAACAACCGGAATCAACAATACATCCCAATTCAAATCCATTCCACATCTCTCCCTTTAATCATTGATGATTGCTTCATCTTGCTACTGTTCTTACTTATACATCTTTAAGTACATCATCTTCCCATTCCGACACTCGTAACACACCATCTACTACATCAATAATAACAACACGCGCTCCCGCCGCAATGGGACGATGTTCAAAACTGGATGCCGTTTGAATTGTACTGCCAGAGGCGAAACGGATCATCACTTCACCAAATCCTTTTTCCGGCACCGGAATCGTAATCTCTCCAATTTTGCCTGATAGATCCTTCATCGAGAATCCAATAGAGACATCGCTATTACGCATCGGTTTGATATATGCAAAAAATACCAGCATAGCTGCAGCAATACCTATTAGCAGGGATAATATTAGACCCGTCATCGCACTTACCGAGCTATAACGTGTCAGCATAATGCCTGCCCCGCCAAAAGCTGTAATGGAACCAGCCAACACAACGGGTTTGAAAAAATCAACACCAGGTAGCTCGAAGGCTCCATCCAGCAAGCCATCAATTAAGTCACCTAGCACAAGACTCACGACCGCAAATATGGCACCGCCGATGAGACAGCCCCAATAGATTGACTCCATTCCCCGTTTCCTCCTCTCCTCTGCCGCAATTTCAATCCTAACTAGGCATTCCACATGTAAATAAATACGTACGAATCGGCAAAATGTTTCAAAATGTTTCCTCAAATGTATTCAGAAGCCGATAATGGGTATTATCATTATGTTCTTCAACTCATGCTTTACCATGCTCAGTCAAGCTCGAGCGTCCAGCCTCACATATAGAAAACAACAAAAAACCGCAAGCTTCCTAGAAGGAAACCTGCGGTTAATTAGACATATCTATGTGACTAATCTCTGTTCAATTACAGAGAAGCTTTGTAGATGGATACAACATCTTCACGTTGCAGTTTTTTGAAGTTACCGAATGGACCAAACAACATTGCTTTATCGGCCATTACATCGATTTGGCTGTCATCGATATCATAATCAGCCAAACGGTTAGGCGCTCCAATGGACGTCCAGAACTGGCTCAGTGCTTCAATGCCTTCTTCAGCTACCTGTCTGTCCGATTTACCTTCAGGATTCACATCGAACACGTTAGTAGCCAGACGCTTGAATCGATCCACATTCACATCCAGATTATGCTTCATCCAGTGCGGGAACAGGATTGCGAGTCCGCCACCATGTGGGATATCATACACAGCGGATACCGCGTGCTCAATGTTATGTGTTGCCCAGTCACCTGCAAGACCCATGTTAAGAACGCCGTTCAATGCCATCGTTCCGCAGTACAGGATCGTTTCACGCAGCTCGTAATTTTCAAGATCATCGACGAGGCGAGGTGCTGCATCCATTACTGTACGAAGAATTGTTTCACAGAATCCGAGCTGTACAGGTGTATTGGCATCTAGATGGAAATAGTGCTCAAGCACGTGCGACATCATATCAACCATGCCATAGACCGTTTGATCACGAGGCACCGTATATGTATTGACTGGATCAAGGATTGAGAATGCTGGGAATGAATACGCACTACCCCATCCTAATTTCTCCTGTGTATCTTGATTCGTAATAACGGAACCGGAGTTCATCTCGGAACCTGTAGCTGCCATCGTCAACACTGTACCAAGCGGAAGAGCATCTTGTGCTACTGCTTTACGCTGTGCAAAGTCCCACATATCGCCGTCATACTTCGCACCAACAGCGATTGCTTTGGCACAGTCGAGTACACTACCGCCACCAACAGCCAGTACGAGGTCAATGTTATTCGTTTTGCAAAGGTCTACCCCTTTGTGAACTGTCGAAAGACGTGGGTTAGGCTCTACGCCCGCCAATTCAGTTACTTCTGCACCAATTTCGCCCAGCAAGCCGATGACTTGATCATACAAGCCACTACGTTTGATGCTACCGCCACCATATACAAGCAAAACCCGTTTGCCGTATTTCGGAACTTCCGTTTTCAACGCTTCTAGTTGTCCTTTACCGAAAATCAAGCGGGTTGGATTATAAAATTGAAAAGATCTCATGATCTATATCGCCTCCATTGGAGATTTATATTTGTAACGCAACTCCCATTATAGTACCCCATATCTAGAAAAACAAATCTATAGATGCTAACTTTATAACAACCCATTAATCTGCAAATGCGCTCGGAACATTTCAGTAGAGGAAGGCAATTCCTCTGATTGTGTCCAAGTTTCGGAATCCCATAACCCTGCCTGTTTAAAGGCACGTGGACAATGGATAAAGCATTCCTCCACATCGACAATAACAGCTGCACCAATCGTTTTACCGTTCCAATTCATGCTCTCAATAAATTCTGCATCCTTGGTAATGGAGGCTGTCCCATTGATGCGCAGCACTTCGTTCATACCTGGAATCAAGAAAAGCATGCCCACTCCTGGGTTAGATAATATGTTAATTAATGAGTCAATACGGCGATTACCTGGCCGTTCGGGATATACTAAACGGTATGGATCTAACACTTTCACAAATCCGGCTTCATCGCCCCGGGGAGATACATCGCTGTTCCCATCTTGATCGGACGTAGATAAGAAAAACAAGGGTGACATGGATACAAAATTCTGAACATGCGAATCTACATAGGAGATTGCCTTATTACGTACATGTTCATGTGGTTCCCCCACCATGCTTTGCAATTCCTTTGCATCTGTGATCAACGGAATATTCAATGCCTGCTTTTCCAATTATTCGTCCCCGTTTCTTCATAGTCATTGTGTTCCTACACACTTCTTCCCATTATACATGGGTGAGAATCCCATTCCAAACGATCAGCAAAACACCAAAAGCACTCGCTCCTGATTGAGCGGGTGCTTTGGATTTCATAGATATTTATTTTCCTAAGGAAAGAAATGTCTAAGTTATTCGGTATACCCCATGCTAGTTACAAAACGACGGAACGCCTGACGTCCAGCTTCATCATGTTTGTACACACCTGCATGTTCTAGAATCTCAGCAAATTTCAAACCAACTTGTTGCTGCACAAGCGTAACGGCTTCCTCTTTGGTTAGGTTAGCACCGTGGCTCTGCTTCAATTCTTCGGTCCAGCGCAGATGCTTGTTCAAATCATGATCCACAGCCTGTGCTGCCTCGGCCAGCTCGTTGTCTCCTGCCAAAATATTAGCAATGCCGTCCAACTCTTCTTTCAGACGCCCTGGCAGAATCGCAAGACCCATGACTTCAATAAGTCCGATGTTCTCCTTCTTCAGGTGATGCATCTCACGATGCGGGTGGAAAATACCTTCAGGATGCACATCATTCGTCCGGTTGTTACGTAGGACAAGATCCATCTCATAACCACCGTCTGCACTACGACGAACAATTGGGGTTACTGTGTTATGTGGTATTTGTTCTCCGTCCACATCACTGAAAGCTTCAATATCCACTGTGGAATCACTGTAGACCTTCCATGCTTCATATACAGCGTTACCCGCTTCAAGTAGCTCTGCTGGATCGTGGGAAGCTAGTCGCATAACAGACATCGGCCATTTCACGAGACTCAGCGTAAGTCCAGGTGCATCAGCGTGACGGAATACTGCCTCTGGCTGTGCATTCTGGATCGCAAATGTATGACGTCCACCTTGGAAATGATCATGCGTCAGGATTGAGCCACCTACGATTGGAAGATCGGCGTTAGAGCCGATAAAGTAATGTGGGTACTCCCCAACAAAAGCAAGCAGTCTGCGCAGCGTGTCTTTGGTTAGTTTCATCGGTACATGATCATGATGGAAAATAATGCAGTGCTCGTTGTAGTACACATATGGCGAGTATTGGAACAACCAAGGCTCACCGTTCAGCTCCAACGGAATCACACGCAGATTTTGACGAGCGGGATGGTTCACCCGGCCCGCATAACCTACATTTTCACGACACAACTGACATTTCGGATAGACCGGTGGTGGCAGCAATTTCGCCATTGCGATTTCTTTCGGACTTTTCTCCGGTTTCGAAAGATTGATGGTAATCTCCATATCGCCGTAAGCCGTATCCTGTGTCCAGTAAACGTTCTTCGCGATCCGATCCATCCGGATATAGTTAGAGTGAATCGACAGCTCGTAAAATTGCTTGGTTGCTGCCTCAATGCCTTCGGTCTGCTCCGTATGACGGAAAGCACGAACAACCTCTGATGGGCGAGCCATAAGATGGCCCATAATTTTAGCATCCAACAAATCACGGTACGTATCTGTATTTTCAGGGATAAGACCAATGGTGAATCCATAATCAATCAATGTATCCAACATGGCCTGTGGACCATCGGGTACAGTATTATCTAATGCTCCAGCATAAGGTTCCGAGAATCCGAACTGTTCCAGCAAGAGATTACGGCTATAATCCCAATCTGCTTCTTCAATCAGCTTATTGTGCAGAGCAAATGCAACCAGACATTCAATGGCATGCAGTGCTTCCTGCTGCTCGGGTGTCCGCTCTGTGGCACCTGCTGCATTATGAGTCTGTGACATATGGGTATTCGCCTCCTAGTTTTTCCCGTAGCCATTAGGGTGGGATTGGTGCCAGCCCCAAGCGCTCTGAATGACATCTTCCAGGTTGGTACGTGTTGGGTTCCAGCCCAGTACGGATCTTGCTTTAGCAGACGAAGCAACCAGAACTGCTGGGTCACCTGCACGACGTGGCTCTTGTACGACCGGAATATCCAATCCAGTTACTTTCTTAGCTGTTTCGATGACTTGTTTAACCGAGAATCCTGTACCGTTACCCAGGTTAAACACGTTGCTGCTTTCGCCTTTACGAAGGTAATCTACAGCCCGCAAATGCGCATCTGCAAGGTCGCTTACGTGAATGTAGTCACGGATACATGTTCCGTCCTCAGTGTCATAATCGTCACCAAACACAGCGATATGTGAACGTTGTTTCAGTGCTGTTTGCAACACGAGTGGGATCAAGTGACTTTCCGGTTGGTGATCTTCACCGATTTTGCCACTGTCATGAGCGCCGGCTGCATTGAAGTAACGCAGGGATACATATTTGATATCCTGTACTTTATCGAACCAAGACATCATGCGCTCCATCATGAGCTTTGTTTCGCCGTATACGTTGGTTGGCTCTGTACGGTCGCTCTCTTCGATCGGCACCTTTTCAGGCTCACCGTAGGTTGCTGCTGTAGAGGAGAACACAATCTTACGCACATTCGCTTCGTTCATTGCTTCCAGCAAGCACAATGTACCGAAGACATTGTTGTCATAGTATTTAACCGGAGCTGTCATGCTCTCGCCTACCAAGGAGTTCGCTGCAAAGTGAATAACTGCGTCAATCGAGTTCTCTGCGAACAGCTTCTTCAGAATCGCTTTGTCACGAAGATCCCCTTCATACAACTTACCGCCAAGCAATGCTTCGCGATGCCCTGTTTGCAAGTTATCCAGAACAACAACCTCTTCACCACGTTCCAACAAAGCCGCTACCGTATGCGAACCAATATATCCTGCTCCACCTGTCACCAAAATTGCCATTTTACTTCGCCTCCTTCAATTCTTTAACACCGTCGCCTACTCCGCACACATAAAACTCACCTTTGAGGCTCGTACGTGCTTCATACGCTGCCCCAACTTCACTAACAAAACGCTTTACATCATCTTCATGTACCAGAGATACGGTGCAACCGCCGAATCCTGCACCCGTCATCCGAGCACCAAGTGTACCTGGAATCCGCTGAGCTTCTTCCACCATGACATCCAGTTCTTCGCAGCTTACTTCATACAAAGAACGAAGCGATTCATGAGAAGCATTCATCAGTTTGCCAAAGGTAACGAGGTCGTTCTCGCGCAAAGCCTCTACCGATGCCAGTACACGTGCATTTTCTTCGACGACGTGCTGTGCACGCTGTCTCACTTTCTCATCTGTAATCTGATCTTGAAGTGTTACGAACTGCTCTGGCGTCAATTGCGCCAGGTAATTCAGTGCAGGCAGCTGTTCCTTCAAAATGGCAAGTGCCTGCTCGCATTGGGAACGACGTTCATTATAAGCCGAATCCACCAAACCACGACGTTTGTTCGTGTTACCAATAATCAGTTTATAGGAACCTGTACGGAAAGGCACCTTCTCGTATTCCAGAGTATCACACATCAGCAGAATCGCATGATCCTCTGCACCGTTGGCAACAGCAAACTGATCCATAATTCCGCAGTTGACACCAACAAATTCATTCTCCGCCTTCTGTGACAGCAATGCTAGCTGCACCGTATCGATATCGGACACGCCTTCTAATGATTGAATCGCATATCCGGTGAGAACTTCCAATGAAGCAGACGATGAAAGTCCTGCGCCATTAGGAATTTCGCCGTGGTATAGGAAGTCGTACCCTTTCGTTACCTTCACACCTTTGCCTGCAAGCTCAACCATGACACCAACAGGATAGTCCGTCCATTCACCTGTTTTCTCTTCTCCAACAGAAGAAGTGGTCAACGTTCCTTCGTAGGACATGTTCGTGGAGGCCAGTTGCAGCTTGTTGTCCTCTCGCTCCCGAATAACCAATGTTGTACCAAATTCAAGTGCTGCCGGAAGGACGTATCCGCCGTTGTAATCGATATGCTCACCGATCAGATTCACACGCCCAGGGGCATGAAATACACGGATGTCCGCTCCACTTTCTCCGTACTTATCGATAAACTTTTGTTTCAATTCATTTATGTTCACCGCTGCTGCACCTCATCTCAATGTTGTAGGTTTTCTTAATGTTATTATATAAGAAAGCGATACCTCTTGAAATGCAACCATGTGTGTTTCATATGGATAAATGTGACCTTAACACGTATAATGGAGCAAACAACACATTCTTAATGTAGATAGAAAGAAGGCTTGTACTCATGACTGAGTCCCGATCGGAGCAGACCCCAAACCCGCTAAACACGAAGCTTCAAGAGACGTCGGGCAAAAGTGGTGCTCTTAGTTATTCGGTGGCCTCTAATCCCGTATATTATGAAAGAGGCGCACTACATGTCCTGTTTGCAGGAGCAAGTCAGACGTTACCTGGACACGCACTTGGACCGAAATTGTATGATTATTACCTGCTACATTATGTAGAGAAGGGTGCCGGTACATTCCGTACAGAACTGCATTCATACGAGTTAGCCGCAGGAGACTGCTTCCTCATTCACCCTGGACAATTGGTAAGCTATCAATCCAATGCACGTAATCCTTGGCAATATCGATGGATCGCCTATACGGGAACTCAAGCGAGCCAGCATACGGAAGCTGCTGGGTTTCGCCCAGAGAAATCTGTATTTCATGCCGGGACGGCATGCGGCATTGCGGACTGGCTGTCTGTGATGCAGGAGGCTTTTGCCCAGCGCAAGGAAAGCTCTCATTTTACCTCTCTGGGCACACTGTATATGATTCTCGCCGAAGCGCAAAATCACCTTGCTGAAGATCAAACTTTAATTCCAGGTGAATCTTCCATACGCCGAACGGTCAAACAGATGATCCAATACATGTCGACGCAATATGCCTATCCAGTCTCCATTGAACAGATGTCAGCCAGTCTAGGTTATAATCGCGCCTATCTATCGCGTATATTCAAACAAGAAACCGGCTTAACTCCGGTAACGTATCTACTCAAGCTACGCATTGATAAATCGCGGCAGTTACTCCGCGAACGACCAGACCTATCGATTGAACAGATCTCTGACTCTGTAGGGATTGCGGATGCGCTATACTTCTCCAAACAGTTCAAACGATTTCACGGTGAAGCCCCTAGTCTATACAGGGAGAACATACTCTCGAGAAGTAACGGAGCCAAGAAAACATAAGAAAAATGCCTAACGTCGTACTTTCACAGAAGAAAGACCGAGTTTAGTTGTGGGTTTTCTTGCGATAATTGAATTGTTCAGCTCCGCTGAAAACTTATAAACTCTATGATCTAAAAAAAGGTGCATCCACGCCGATATGGCTAAGATGCACCTTTTTCACTTCATTTATTTCAATCAGAGCTTCGGTCGTCATGATCCTATTAAGTACATAATACAAAAGCTTACTTTTGGAACAACCACTATTAGGAATGCATGGAAAGAGCGAGCTTATTGCTTATCACCATGCTCAGGACGAAGGATGGATTCAATGCGCTCCAATTCCTCGGTAGAGAAATCCAGTTGGCTTAGCGCTGCCACATTCTCCTCAATCTGAGCAGGACGACT
This sequence comes from Paenibacillus tundrae, assembly GCF_036884255.1. NCBI lineage: Bacteria > Bacillati > Bacillota > Bacilli > Caryophanales > Paenibacillaceae > Paenibacillus > Paenibacillus tundrae. The sequence goes on from NZ_CP145605.1 coordinate 4,981,507, forward strand.
TGCACCGATTAATGCAGAAGTCACTTTGCCACTCCGTAGTACCCAAGCGAGTGCGAACTGAGCCAGACTTTGACCACGCGCAGCCGCAATCTGATTAAGCGCACGAACTTTTCGCAGCGTCTCTGGCGAGATGTTATTTTCATTTAGAAATACAGACGGCCCTTTTGCACGAGAATCCTCAGGAATTCCATTCAGGTACTTGTTCGTGAGCAACCCTTGAGCAAGTGGACAAAAGGCGATACTACCCGCACCATATTCCTCTAGTACATCCTGTAACCCATCTTCAATCCAGCGATCCAACATCGAATATTTAGGTTGATGAATTAAAAGCGGTGTCCCTAGTCCCTTCAGAATTTCTGCGGCTTGCTTGGTCTGTTCTGCAGGGTAATTCGAGATCCCTACATAGAGTGCTTTACCCGAACGCACGATATGGTCAAGAGCCATCATCGTTTCTTCCAGTGGTGTTTCCGGATCATAGCGATGGGAATAGAAAATATCGACATAATCGAGTCCCATCCGTTTCAGACTCTGATTCAGACTAGATACGAGATTTTTGCGGGAGCCCCATTCGCCATAAGGCCCAGGCCACATATAATATCCAGCCTTGGTGGAGATGATAAGCTCGTCTCGATAGGGCTTCAGATCCTGTGCCAGCACCTGTCCAAACAATTGCTCTGCTGATCCAGCTGGAGGTCCATAATTGTTGGCAAGGTCAAAGTGTGTAATACCTAGATCAAATGAACGCGTAATCATGTTGCGTCCATTCTCTGCATTATTAATACCACCGAAATTATGCCAAAGTCCAAGTGAAATAGCTGGCAGTTTCAATCCGGAACGCCCAACTCGATTATATTTCATTACCTCGTAGCGTGTATCGCTGGCCACGTAGACCATACTGAATCCCTTCTTTCCCCAGATTCCGCTTTTATTCATCCGGCACCATACCGGAGCGTGCGGTTATTTAATTTTGCTTTCTAACCCAGAAGCTGGTCCACAGTATTCATTACCTCACCGATCGGTTCAGTAATCAGTAAATCAGCCTGATGATCATACGCGGTAGGTGTAGCGTTAAGCAGCACAGTATGCTTGCCTTGAAAGTACGTAATAAGTTGGGCTGCAGGCTGTACCGTGAGTGATGTTCCCCCCACCAACAATAAGTCCGCTGTAGAGATCGCATCCACTGAGAGATACAGCGTATTCTGATCCAACTCCTCTTCGTACAGCACCACATCTGGCTTGACTACCCCGCCGCAGGAGATACAGCGGGGAACGATATCTTGAGAACGAATAATATCATCAAGCGAGTGGAATCGTTTACAATCCATACATGCATTGCGATGAACAGATCCATGCAATTCAAGCACGTTCTTACTACCAGCCTTCTGATGTAAACCGTCGATATTTTGCGTGATTACCGCTTGCAGACGCCCTTCATTCTCCAAGCGTGCAAGCAATCGATGGCAGCCATTCGGCTCGGCTTGTGGATGGAGCATCTTCCCGCGATAAAAATCGTAGAAGATATCCGCGTGCTGATCAAAAAAATGACGGCTCAGCAGTTCCTCCGGTGGATAAGGTGAATGCTGCTCCGTTTGATACAGGCCTGCGGCAGAACGAAAGTCGGGAATTCCGCTTTCTGTTGAAGTCCCTGCCCCGCCGAAAAAGACAATTTTCGTACTTTTCTGAATCCAAGAGACCAATTGTTCCGTTGCGTTCATCCTCTCTCTCCTCCTTCTCTTGAAATGAACCGCTGAACCTTCAATTTTCGTTAGGAAACAAGCCTAGCTCTTCATAAGCTCGGATAATGACATCGGCATCATGTAAATGGTCAGTAGCTTGATCTTGTGGGCAGAACCCAATAACGCAAGATGCCCCTGCACTACGTCCCATCTGCATATCCCCATTGCTGTCACCAATAACAATCGCTCGATCAGGACGAATATGTAATTCCTTACAAGCCAGCATAACCGATTCTTGATCCGGTTTGCCTAATGTAACCCGATCAGAGCCAACGATGGATGTAAAAAAGGATCGAATCCCCATCCAATCCAGATGTGTTTCCGCTGCTGCGGTGCTGTCGGAGGTTACTACCGCCATCGGAATGGATGCATCTCTGCATTGCTGCAAAAATGGTAGAAGACCTGCGATAGGCTCTGCAAGCTTATTTTGACGCACCTCTCGCATAGCTACACTTGAGAACTTGCGAATCATCGTGATTGATTCGTTCCATGGGATGCCAGCAGCATACAACTGTCCAGCCAATAATCCATTGCTTTCATCTACTGTAGCAATCACGAATGGTCCCTGTGGATCGTATCCGATGATGTTGCCTGCACCGTCATGCTTCGTGCCTAACATGTCACCACGATCAACTGTGAACGTGGCCCCCCGTTCGGCGAGTGCCTCTTCCAATTGCCGTAACATGGTCTCCGCCCAAGGCCCCCATAGATGCAGGAACTCTAGTAAAGTTCCATCTTTGTCAAAGAGAATGCCCTCACAGGGGTACGCTACATCGTGCACGTGAAGGTTAACGGTCATTTGGTTTCCTCCCTTAGCAACATCGATCTATTGAATGTCCTGCAGCCAATCCAAAACCGTTTTTACCGTCTGTGTTAACTGCTCTTCTTCACTGATTCCAGGTTCTCCATCGCCACTCTGGTGATCATAATCACCGAATTGGGAGTGATTTCCTCCTTCGATGGTATAATACACGGTATCTTCAGGTAAGTAAGCACGCCCACTTTGATATTTCGTCGAATTTACAACTTCATCATTTGTTCCCAGAATAGACAATGCTGGAATATCTAATGATTTCACACTACCTTTTTCATCTGGATAAGATGCTAAGAAGAATATGCCTTGAAGTGCATCAGGATGGGCAGCTGCATATCGCGCAGCCATTGAACCACCTAAAGAGTGTCCACCCATGACGAATGCTTCGTCAGGATATGCATTCCGAATCTGATCAGCTAGATCTTGCTTCAGCACCGCCAGGTTGACAGGCATTTTGGCGATAATGGTATGATGGCCTGCTTCCGCTAACTTATGGGCGAACGGTGCATAACTTTCCGGTTTAACCAATCCACCTGGATAGAAAATAACGCTCACACCTTCAGGCTTTTCAGGAGCAAAATCAATCCAGTTCTCTTGCTCACTAACCGTGACCTGATCCGCAGTTTCCATAGCCGTTTGAGCTATTTCCTGTGGTCCATAAGGGGTTAACAGTTTATAACCAACATATCCTAAACCAATGACAATGAGCGCCAGAAGAACGAGCAGGAATTTCCATATGCCCCTTTTCTTGCGCCCTGTGTTGTACCGATTCCTATTTCTCAACTGCATTCACCTTTCTTCGCTTCCGCAGGTGCCGCGGCTCGCAAGAATGAGAGCCTCATACGTACCGGCTCCTATTCTCCGCATATTCATCCTATTCGGCTTTGGCCTTACGATAAGCGTCCATATATTGTTCCGCTTTGCGACGGACATGACTCAAGTCCCCCGTTTTTACTGCTTCGGTCGTCAAGTCGGAACCAATTCCTACTGCTACCGCGCCACCCTTGATCCAATCACCTAAGTTAGACAAAGAAACCCCACCTGTTGGCATAAAATTCGCCTGCGGCATTGGGCCTTTCATTGTTTTGATAATTGAAGGATCATACAGATTACCTGGGAATAATTTTACAATGTCAACGCCAAGTTCCAAAGCACGTTGAACATCTGCAATCGTCATTACACCTGGCAAAATAGGGATACGATACAAGTTGCATATCTGAACGGTATCTGGATTCAGAGATGGTCCAACGACGAATTCAGCACCTGACATAATAGCTGCACGCGCTGTTTGGGGTTCTAGAACGGTGCCCGCTCCAATAATGGCAAACTTCTCAGGATCCTGTGTATTCCAATGATAGACACGACTTAATTTCTCAATTGCTTTGAGGGCACTGGGAACTGTCATGGTGATCTCAATGACTTTGATCCCACCAGCAATGGCTTGTTCCGCCATAGCGATAACTTGATCGGCAGAATCCGCACGTAGGACGGCAACGACGCCGTTGTCCGTTATTTTTTGCAGTAGCTGAAGCTTCTTCATTTCATTCTCTCCCTTGTCAATGTGATCGTCATGGCAATCCTTACATTTAGAACGAAGATGAGACATTCATGATATCAGCAGCGACTAGCGCTCAACATGAGCTACGTTGTTCAGCTTAGCCTCTACCTGCTCCCACGTCGGGAGTGCTTCCCAGTCCCCTACAGCCTGTATCACCATAGAACCTGTCAGGTTTCCTAGTCGAGTAGCGTCTTGAGGGGAATAACCTTTGATCATGCCTGACAGAAATCCTGCACAGAAACCATCACCCGCTCCGACCGTATCCAGCACATGATCCGCTTTGAAGTACGGAACTTCCGTTAGGGTACCATTCACTAATACATAGGTCAAATCAGGACCACCCTTCACAATACAGACCGCGTCCAGAGCAGATAAACGATCAAGCACCTTTTGATCATCTTCTTCGTTATATAACAGCTTCATCTCATCCAGACCAGGCAAGAAATAATCCGCCTGTTCAGCCAGCCGAAGGATAACAGGACGTGCTTCTTCAATCGACCAGAGCTTTAAGCGCAGATTCGGGTCAAAACTCACCTTCACACCAGCCTGCTTGGCGATATGTATAGCAGCTTCGACGGTAGCAAGACCTGTTGGACTGATCGCTGCTGTAATGCCAGTGACATGCAAAATTTGTGCACCTGCGATATAGTCCTGATCCAGATCCTGAGGTGTCATCGCGCTGGCAGCAGATAGTTTCCTATAATAATGAACCGATGCTTTCCCGGAAGCGTTCTCACGAATCATCAGACCAGTAGGTTCCATATCACTAAGGGTCACTCTAGATACATCTACACCTTCACCCCGAATCGCCTTCAAGATCATACTACCCAATGCATCTCTACCAAGTCGTCCAAACCAGCCGCTGGTATGGCCAAGACGTGCGACACCAATCGCCAGATTGCTCTCTGCCCCACCAAATGATTTATCTAATGAAGCTGCGTATTCCAATCCACGAGTATCCTTCGCGGTCAAAAGCCCCATACTCTCACCAAACGTGATAATATCAGGGCTTTGGCTCGTTTTCGTTGACATATTTCATCCCTCCTTATATTTACAGTTTCTCATCTTCTTGTACCATTGTCATCCCGTATGCAAGCGTTGTCAATCCCAAAGCGTTCATTTTGTTGTCACAGCTTGGTGAAAGGATAACGCTTTCTATTGTGAAAAATATCACAATAGATTAACTACTTTCATATTACCCTTATTGCAGAAGCACTTTTTGCATACAAAGGGGTAACAGGAGGCTACATCATGAACATTCAGACAATACATCGTGATGATCCAGATTCATTTTTTTACAATTTAAGATTCATGCTCATCGTCTGTGTTCTTGTAGGGAACGCGCTTGAACCAATTATTACACGTTTTGCCGGGGCAGAGACATTGTTCCTGTGGATATATACGTTTCACATGCCACTATTCGTGTGGGTAACCGGGTATTTTGCTAGACACACTCTTCAAGGAGAATCCGGTAAACGAGTGCTTCAGCACATCGCCATCCAGTATGTACTATTTCAATCCTTGTACGCATTGATGGATTTCACGGTGTTCCACACGCCACATATGCGCTTATCTTTTTTTGCACCCTACTTGTTATTATGGTTTCTAGCCAGTCATTTCTGCTGGAGACTCTTGCTTCGTGTCACCTTATCTTGGAAACCGATCTATCGGTTGATTGGCTCCATTATTCTTGGAATCATCGCTGGATATCTACCTGTAGACGGTTTCTGGCTCAGCTTCTGTCGTACGTTTGTTTTCCTTCCGTTCTTTATCATCGGTTATGACTACGGAACAGCCATTCGCTCCCATATAAAATCAAACTGGAGTCGTTATGTAGCTGCACTATTCTCAGTGGGTGTACTCATTTTGATTGGCGTGGGGGGAATTCCGCTCTCACCTGGCTGGCTGCTCGGAAGTATGACTTATGCTGAGCTAGGTCATTCCGAATGGTATGCAGGCATCTACCGTCTGGGCATGTACGGTGTACAGTTTGGGTCGGCTGCATTATTTCTAGCTTGGGTTCCTACACTCACTTCCAGAATAACAGAAATGGGACGCCGCACCCTGTATGTGTTCCTCTTGCACGGATTTCTCGTTCGTCTCGTGATCTGGTCTGGCGTATATAATTATATGGAAAGCAGTTTATATATTCCGGTCATCATTGCGATCGCAGTCCTGTTTGCTGTTATGCTTGCACATCCGGTGGTTCGCCATACATTCAGACCGCTTATTGAACCCAATCTTTCGCGTTTCACCTTCCATCGTCAGGAGGTTTCCAAACGCTCTGCATGATTATAATGCGTCCGAATCATTTTGTTTCAGCCTGCAAAGACCGTGGTAAATAGGCATACGCGCTACAAAAAACAACTTATGATCTAAGGAGTGATTTGTAATGGCACGTCCACAAACGTCTGAACACAAAATGACTCGCGAGGAAGCGGGACGACTGGGTGGTAAAGCCACCTCCAAAAAGTATGATCGCAGCTTCTACCAAACCATTGGTAAAAAGGGCGGTGAAGCGACCTCAGATGCCCATAATACAGACTTCTATAAAGAGATAGGGCGCAAGGGCGGCATCGCCACTTCCGAGACACATGATAAGGAATTCTATCGCGAAATTGGACGCAAAGGCGGAAGCAACTAACGTATCTTGAACATTTCGATCCGATATATATGAATAGCTGTGTTTTTAACTTAGAAGTCGAACTCCATGGATTTGGAAGCCGGCTTCTTTCTATTGATTGTAGAAATATGGCGACGATTGTGATAGACTCTTTAAAAAACCGGGTTGTTCACGGGTTTAAAGCAGCAAAGAATTTCACAAACTACGGGAAGCTCGAACCGGCAATTGTCGGTCTATTTTTTTAGAGTACGGATGAAATTTAACGACAGAGCCACTGCCATTTTATTTCCATTCATGTTGCTCGAATACACTATATAATTTGGGGGGAAATACACCATGTCAGCCAATAAGATGCGTTCCGATATGATCAAAAAAGGTTTTGACCGTGCACCGCACCGCAGTTTGTTGCGTGCCGCAGGCGTTAAAGAAGAAGATTTTGGCAAGCCGTTTATTGCCGTATGTAACTCTTACATTGATATCGTTCCTGGTCATGTACATCTGCAGGAGTTTGGTAAAATTGTAAAAGATGCAATCCGTGAAGCTGGCGGCGTTCCATTTGAGTTCAACACAATCGGTGTTGACGATGGGATTGCAATGGGACACATTGGTATGCGTTACTCCCTTCCAAGCCGTGATATCATTGCCGATTCCGTTGAGACGGTAGTATCCGCTCACTGGTTCGACGGTATGGTATGTATCCCGAACTGTGACAAAATCACACCAGGTATGATGATGGGTGCACTTCGTTGTAATATCCCTACCGTGTTCGTAAGTGGTGGACCGATGAAAGCTGGTCGTGATAGCAACGGTAAAGCTCTCTCCCTGACTTCCGTATTTGAAGGTGTAGGTGCTTACCAAGCGGGTAAAATTGATGACAAGAGCTTGCTTGAGCTTGAACAGTTTGGCTGTCCAACTTGTGGCTCATGCTCCGGTATGTTCACGGCTAACTCCATGAACTGTCTAGCAGAAGCAATGGGACTGGCTATGCCAGGTAACGGAACTATTCTGGCTGTTGCTCCTGAGCGTCGTGAGTTTGTTAAACAATCTGCGAAACAATTGATGGAACTCATCAAACTTGACCTGAAACCACGCGATATCGTTACAGTCGAAGCAATCGATAACGCGTTCGCTTTGGATATGGCTATGGGTGGTTCTACCAATACGGTACTGCATACGCTGGCATTGGCTCATGAAGCAGGCATCGAATATCCAATCGAGCGCATCAATGAAGTAGCTAACCGCGTACCACATCTGGCTAAGCTTGCTCCAGCTTCTGATCTGCACATCGAAGATGTTCACAATGCAGGCGGTGTAAGTGCAGTTCTGAACGAATTGCTGAAGAAACCAGGCGCGATCCACGCAGATTGCATTACCGTAACAGGTAAAACGATCCGTGAGAACGTTGAAGGTCAAGAAATTCAAGATACCAACTGTATCCACACAATAGATAATCCGCACTCCGAAAAAGGTGGACTGGCTGTATTGTTCGGTAACCTTGCACCTCAAGGAGCTATTATCAAAGTTGGCGCAGTAGATGCTTCGGTTGGCGGGTATCACAAAGGTCCAGCAATCTGCTTCGACTCTCAAGATGAAGCTCTGGCAGGCATTGCGAATGGCAAAGTTAAAGAAGGACATGTTGTAGTTATCCGTTATGAAGGACCAAAAGGCGGACCAGGTATGCCTGAGATGCTTGCTCCAACTTCCCAAATCGTTGGTATGGGTCTCGGTGCTAAAGTCGGTCTGATCACTGATGGACGCTTCTCTGGCGCATCCCGCGGAATCAGTATCGGACATATCTCCCCAGAAGCGGCTGAAGGTGGTCCAATCGCCTTTGTTGAAGAAGGAGATATCATTGAGCTTGACCTGAACAACCGGATCATTGAGTTGCACATCAGTGACGAGGAGTTCGAGCGTCGTCGTGCAGGTTGGAAAGGCTTTGAACCAAAAGTGAAAACCGGATTACTGGCTCGTTACTCCAAACTTGTAACGAATGCAAGTAACGGCGGCGTGTTGAAAATCTAATTCAAATGGTTCCTTACCATTGATTAAAAACCATAACAAAAGGGTGGCTTCTTACCAACACGGTAAGAAGCCACCCTTTTCTGTTCACATTAGGAAGATAAGAACAAAGAAATCATGACATTTGTATCTGCACTTGTGCCTGCATTTGTACTTATTCTTGCGTTCCTATCACATTGGAGGAACGTTTCTCAATTCAGCTCCTGACAACAAATCTTGTTGTGGCTCCTTCACAGTAGTGTGAACCTGTTCAACCCTCGCTCCAGCGAAGCTTCTCGTTCCATAGTGCTGCAATAGATGTTCCATCGGCATGGCGATGACTTTAGGTACGAGCTGTTCGGAACGCTGTTTCAGACGCTTGGTGCCTGCAGGGTGAATCACACTGAGCAGTAATTTCAAATAGATCTTAGAAGCCGCACTAAACGGCCCAGGGGGCAAATCCCGAACCGTAAAGCCAAACTTCTCTGGCCCGCGATTAATCATGCTGACACCATACAATGCTTTAGCTGAGCTAAGCTTCGGATCGGAAGCGATCTGCCGAGCCAAATCAGGTAACTGCTGTTCGATCGCACGAATCATACGAATCGCTAAGTGCATACTGGAACGTGAGGTCATGCCTAATTCGAATAATTTTTTATTATCAAAATGAAGTTCAATCACTTGATCCCCGTTCTGCATCACATGTCCATCGGTCATCTCAACCATTGCACCATGATACACACGTGGGCGGTAATGTAATAACGGATCTTCCGGAGAAGCTGTTCTCAGATGATACATCCAGTGAAACACGTTCTCCCAGAGCAACCATAACGCGACAATACCTCTCTTCCAGAAGGATAACTGAACCTGAGATTGATTGTTCTCTTGGGATTCACTCATTATAGCGCCTCCTCCCATTAAAGTATCCACCCTCACACTATGCAGCCCTCGTCTGTCGGCCTCTTGGAGAACAACCTTCAGAGCTTCAAGCATATGTTCAGGCGCTTGTGCGTCAGCTCCCAACGTTGTACCGCGATCATGCAATAACATGACCTCGCCACCCCTTAGCTCTTTCAGCATTCGTTCTGTTAGCTTCTGCACCCCTACTCGGCTTTTCCAGTCTTCAAACATGGATGACCATAGTATAATCTTACGATCTTTTTTACTGAAAAAATCAAACAGATTCATGATGCCCCATGGCGGGCGGTAATAACAGGATTTTACCCCGGTCACTTCCTGAATAATCTGCCCCGTCTGCTGAATTTGCTTCCGAACGGTTCCCGGTCTCATTAACCAATTCGTCTTGTGGATATAATTATGAATCCCGATCAGATGCCCTTCCTCATGCATTCGCTGGATTAAATCCCGATGATGGGCTGCATGCTCTCCAACAACAAAAAATGTCGCTTTGGCATCGTATTGCTTAAGCAGCTGCAGCAGCCTTGGTGTATACACCGGATCTGGCCCATCGTCGAATGTCAGGGCAAACTCGGTCTCGCTTTTTCCTCGCCTGAATACCCGAAAACCAAAAAGCCTACTAATCAAACTTGGAATAAAGGCGTAAAATGATGAAATATACAATGCCCACATCAATAGGCTATGAAGTAGACTCGTCATGCTTCAATTCCCCGTCTCTCTCGCTGAATTATGGCTACTATCATATGTGCTATAGAAAAGAAACCACCTATCATTTTATCACAATTCATACTTATCTTGAATCCTATTTTCCAAAAAAGAGTATGATCGTGTACAATGAATGCATTCCTATTTTTACCTTTCACCTCATACATACGAAGGAGTAGAGCCTATGTTACCGTTATACAAAAAATATGGACGCACCGTCTTCGACATTGCGTTACTCGTGTTGACTGTTTATTTCATCATGTACGGATTCAGCCGTTTGTATCAGATTGCAGCGCCCGTGTTCCTTTCTTTTATCGTGTATTGGATGATCGAACCACTGGCTCGTTTTTTACATCGAAGAGGATTACCGAAAACGTTAGGGGCGGCTATATCGGTGTTGTTATTTCTCGGGGTCATTGTCGCTCTGTTTTTTGGATTGGGGCTTATCATTATCTCTCAGATCTCCAACCTACAAGATAATTTTCCATCCTATATCGAAATGGTTCAACAGCAATTCACCAACCTGGTTCATTTCGCACAGGACAAATCGGATGCCTTGCCTGTAAGCATCATGGACAAAGTGAATGAGTATTTTGCTACGCTGACTGGATTCATCTCGACATGGGTAACGAGTGGTGCTCAGTATCTTATTGGATTCTTAAGCTCCTTCTCTTCATTTATTACCAACTTCGGGATCGCCATTATTCTCGCCTTTTTCCTTAGCATTGAGATTGAATCCTGGCGTAAGTTCGCCCGTGCCAAAACACCAAAAACATTAAAGCTGGCGATTGAATTCATGCGCAATCATGTGTTCAAAACCATTCGTTCTTATCTAAAAGCACAGATGATCATGATGTTAATCACCTTTGTATTGATCTATGCTGGACTATTGATCTTAGGAACAAGTAATGCCTTTACGATTGCGGCAATCTGTGCAGTCTTTGACCTTGTTCCACTGCTCGGTGTTCCGGTTATATTCATCCCTTGGATTGTCTATCTGTTTATTGTAGGAAACACTACATTAGCCATCGGCCTAATTGTCCTGCTCGCAGTAACGATGCTGACACGCCAGTTGCTTGAGCCCAAAATATCAGGTAATTCCATCGGTGTCTCTTCGGCTTACTTGATGCTCTCATTTATGCTTATCTCGCTCTCAATCTTCGGGCTTGCAGGCGTGGTATTGTCTCCAGTGTTGTTAATCTTGCTGAAAGAACTGCTGCAACAAGGATATCTACAACAGTGGATTCACTTGCCAAAAGATGAGTTTGACTCCTCTCCGCTCGTCATGGATACACCAGTTGCAGCCGGAGCAGCAAGTCATCGGTCAGAAGAACCTGAACATCATGGCCCCCCTTCTGCACAGGCGTCTCAACCAGCGGACGATGGCGATCCCTCTGCCAAGTAATCCATAATGCTGCGAAACAATGCCGTGGCTTGGTGAGAGCTTCCTGGAGCGACATGTTGAACTAACACAGCAACTGCATATTTGGGATTCTCCACTGGCCCATAACCTATAAACCATTGATGATTCAGCTTACGCCCTTGCTGCTCAACTTGAGCCGTCCCAGACTTCCCTGCAACATGCCATTTGGCGTGCTGCAGGGTTTTTCCCGTGCCATCTGTAACGACTCCTCTCATCCACTTTAACAATTGATGAGCCGTAGCTGGTGAGATCTGTCCCACAGAAGATGGCGAATCATGTAAGGGCATCTCCAGCATCGTATCACCATCTGCATAACGTATGCGTTGAACTAACCTAGGTGCACTCACTTTACCATCATGCAAGAGAGTAACCATCAGATTGGCTGCTTGAAGAGGTGTGACCAGCGTATCACGCTGTCCAATCGAAGTCTGCACTTTAGCTCCTTCATCTTGTGAGGAAACTGCTGTAGTGCGAACGCGGCCTGCCTGTTCATGATCAAAGTGTCGCAGGGTGGGCATTCCCCCCATATGCTTGCCCTCCCAACCAATGGTACGCGCAAGTCCTAAAGCATTGGCGGTACGTTCCAGTTGCTCCATGCTTAATCGGCGAGCCGTCTCAGCAAAGACAATATTACAGGATTGAGCAAAACCTTCCTCTAGATGTAACGTTCCATGCCCATGCTCTTTCCAGCAAGATAGTCCGTATTTCCCCCATTCCCCGTTACAATGAAAGGTTTCCCGCGGAGATACAGCATGTGCTTCAAGTGCCGCAGCGGCTGTGATGATTTTGAAAATAGACCCAGGAACGGCTCCTTGGATCGCACGATTCGCCCAAGATGATTGTGTCGGTTCCACATGTTGCGGCTTATACATGGGCACAGAGATCATCGCTCGCACATCAGCCGTAGCCGCATCCAGCACTACAACAGCTCCTTCACGGATACCTGACTGCTTCGCAATGTTCTCCAAACCCTGCTGGAGATCTATATCTACCGTCGTCTCTACTTGTAAGGGGTAATGGCTATTGGTTGGAGCGATAACTCGTGGCTGCATTTCAGGAATGATCTCACCAGAACCTGTAACCATACGTGTCAGCAACGTAGGTCCCAGTCCCACCATCAAAGGCTCCAACGTCCTCTCTAACCCAGCTGCTCCCGACTTCATCGCAAATGGTTGCTTTACTTCATTTTTATGGGCTGTTGAAGATACGAGGCGATTAGGTTGCTCAGCTACATACCCAAGCCATTGCATCCCTGTATATTTCTGATCATACCGGCTCATCATCGGATAAACATATGCTCCCATATCCTCTAATTGTCGAATCTGGGTTACTTGTGAATCACTTAATACAACCGGCTGTTGATTGCCTGCTGTCCATAACCGAGGAGCATGATCTTGTTCCCATTCTTGTTGTAGCTTCACGACATCTGTATGTAAAATAGCTGCTAGCTGATTCAACTGGGATTCTGCATGTTGAGTGTTCGCTAAACTGGTGGCATGTTGATGTGGGAATAGAACAAGAGCCCATTCCAATTTTCCCGTTAATGGCTTACCTCTATAATCTGTAAATTGCCCTCGACCCGAATCAAGCATCACACCCCGTTCTCGCTGTAGCACAGACATCTCCCGCAATGAACGCGTGGTACCCGGAGTTACCTGGTTCACTTGAATAATCTGAATCCAAGCTAGACGGAACAGAAGAATGGCAAAAACACCCGTCAAAAGCATACAGGCTACAAAGATTCTGCGTTTTAAGTGTACATTCATCGGGCTCATCCTTTAGCGTTTTAGCATAGTATGCTGCAAATGGCATGTATGTATCCAATAAATAACAGCAAAAGACCTGTTCCATCATAGGGACAGGTCTTCTCTTAAATTATGTGATTATACAGTGAAACGTGACAAGGTGTTTTTCAATTCGGTGGATACATTCTGCAGCTTATCAGACAGGTTAACCAGCTGATTACTAATATTTTGCTGTTCGCTACTAAGTGAAGCAACCTCTTGTGATGTAGCTGATGATTCTTCGGCTACAGCGCTAACGTTACTCATCGCTTCAGATAGCGTAACCTGGGATTGGTTCAAGTCTCCAATTGAGCTTGTTGCCATATCCAGTCGTTCTACGAACGCACCCATTTGTTGCTGAACTGAAGCAAAAATGACGTTGGTGTCCTTCACGGAATCCATCTGTTCTTTAAACAATGGGTATGCATCCGATAAGGCTGTAACGGTTTCATTCATTTCGGCCATGATGTTGTCAGTAATTTCCCCAACCATGTCAATCGATTTCCTAGATTGCTCAGCCAATTGCCGAACCTCATTAGCAACGACCATAAATCCGCGTCCCGCAGTACCCGCCCGTGCCGCTTCAATCGTAGCGTTAAGGGACAGAATGTTCGTTTGCTTCGTAATATTTTGCATCACATCGAGCACCTTCAGAACAGAGGACGTGCTCTCTTTAAGGGAATCCACTTTGTTCACCAATGCACCGATCATTTCTTCGGTCTTCTGGGTTTTGGTCATCAATTGATTCAAATGCTGAATACCCGTTTCACTGGACTTCTCAACATGACGTGCGGATTGTCCCATTTCCTCATTGGCAGCGACCACACTTTCCATCTGGCGAGAGATGTTATCCGTGAGATCATTCCCACGCTCAGCTTCGTTTGCAAGACTGCTCGCACCTCCTGCAATCTCTTCTGTAGCTACAGCGATCTCAGAAGCGGAAACAGCCGTTTTCTTGGAAGCATTGCTGAGCTCCGACGCTGTATCCAGTACTTCTTGTGCAGAACGATTTGTTTGCTCAACCAGCTTGGTGATTTGCTCCATCATCTCATTGAAGGCAGCCGACAATTGACCAATCTCATCCTTAGACGTATACGGCGTACGAACTTTGAGATCACCTTTGGCTCCTTGTTGCATCAGGTCTTTCAATTTACCGAGCGGACGGGCAAACATACGAACCATCCAAATACCGATTAAGACTGCAATAGCAGCATCGAGTAATGCCATCCACAGTGTGAGTGTAAGAATACCTTTGGCATCCTTAACCAATACGGACGTTGGCAACATACCGATTAATTTCCAGTTGGAGGACTCCATCGTGCTATACACAGCTAACATCTCTGTGTTCTTACCATCCACCGTGTATTCCGTATTAAGACTTCCTGTCGTTTCGGTAAGGTCTTTGAAGAATGCCAGTTCGGTATCTTTTCCTGTCCGATCCGGAATGGTAGAAGCAACTACTTTATTGTCTGGAGCAATCAACTGTAGAACTGAACCTGCCCCTAGATCAAGCGATTTCAATTGTTCTTCCAATACTTCTAATTTAAGTTCAATAATTAAGACATACGATTGGTTGGAGCCTTGTAAATTCTTCATTGAGCGAGCAATGCGGAAGGTTGGCATAGATCCATCTTCTTCATTCTCTGTAGGCAACCAGCGATATCCACCGGATTGGGTGAGTTCAGCATACCAAGGCTCAGTACGAATGCTTCCCATGGAGGAACTACTATTGCCTGTACCCATAGTTGATTTCGTTTCATCCGTAGGAACCAAATAAATCGCTTCCATGGATTTGTTTGTAAAAGCAATGTTGGACAACTGTTTGTTGATGGAACTAGAATTCACAAATAGGTCATACGCAGACAAGTTTTTGTCAGACATTTTCTGCAATAATGACTGCATCTCTGGGTCGAAGAAGATCTGTGTGGACGTATCCACAAAACGTTCTAAAATAATATCCAGCTTTTGCTTCGTTTGTTCAATCGTCTCTTGGTTAGAAAGAGATGCATTTTGTTCAATTGTGTTTTTGGCTTTATTATAAGATAACAGCCCCAAGCTAACGACAAAGATCATAATTGCCGCAAAAAAGATAAAGAACAATTTGACGCCGACCGATTTAATTGGATTCGCTTTCTTAATTTGGGATAACGTTGAACCCCCTAGGTTCTTCCACTTCACGTTTTTCAAATCTGGCTTGCTCCATTTTACTTTAAAGGGCTTTTTATTCGGAGCACCATCCGCTTTGCTATGTACAGCTTTTCCCTTTTTCGTAATCTTTTCCTTTAATACGTTTAACACTTTATTTTCCTTCACCGGCTTTTCCTTCTTTTCCCCATTTTCTTTCTGCTTCTTTTGAACCATTCCCATTCACCTGCCAGTTTCTACTTGTTGGTTTTTCTTACTTTCCCCTATAAACATGTATTATTCGACAGGTTTCCTATTTCCCCTTTACTAAATCGAAAATTTTTTACAACTTTTTTCCTAATTTTCTATACAAAAAAGACCCCCATTAACCGATATACGGAGGTCATTTTTAGTGATTTATAACATAATATTGTTATTTCATAATACTATTTTGTTATATTATAGGCCTGTAAGACTATTTCTTTTTTCTCATCATATCGAAGTAAGAAATAGGTTGGTCTACTTTCATTTTGACACGTTGCAATGGGTGTCTTGCCGCATCCAGAACATTGCCTTCCTCATCCTGCAATTCTCCTACAACTTGTTTGAAGAATGTGCCACCTGGACCGAAAAACTCAATTTGATCGCCCGGCTTAAAGTGATTGCGTTGTTGAATTGTCGCCATACCCGTTGCAGCATCAT
This sequence comes from Paenibacillus tundrae, assembly GCF_036884255.1. NCBI lineage: Bacteria > Bacillati > Bacillota > Bacilli > Caryophanales > Paenibacillaceae > Paenibacillus > Paenibacillus tundrae. The sequence continues at coordinate 4,997,892 of NZ_CP145605.1, forward strand.
AATCCATAACAAGCCCTGCGAAGTCATAAGGAACTGCTTTTTCTTCTGGCTCGTAGATGTGATCCTCATGATCTGGTGTGTCATAGAAGAAACCTGTGTTTAACGGACGGTTTGCAGCTTTATTCATCTCTTCAACCCATTCCGGTTTCAACACATAATTTTCTGGATCAGCCATATATGAATCAATGGCTTGACGATACACGTTAACCACAGTGGCTACATAGTGGATGGATTTCATACGACCTTCGATTTTGAAGCTGTCCACACCTACGTCGATCAATTCAGGAATATGCCCGATCATGCACAGATCTTTGGAACCCATCGAGAACGCATTATCCTGTTTCTCAAACAACGGAATCTGATTCTCACCTAGGTTAAACGGAGCAGGAGCTTGCATCTGCATCTCTTCTTCGCTGACCCATACCCCTTCTTCTCGTGCATCTTCGAATAGATCATACTTCCAGCGGCAGGATTGGCAGCAGCCTCCGCGATTGGAGTCCCGATCCGTAAAGTGGTTGGAGAGTACACAACGTCCGGAATATGAAGAACACATTGCACCATGGATAAAAGCTTCAATCTCGATATCGACATGTGCCTTGATCTCCTCGATCTCCTCAAAGCTTGTCTCACGACCTAGAACGACGCGTGGCAGCCCTTCATCCTTCCAGAACTTCACGGCTTGCCAGTTAAGCGTTGACTGTTGGGTACTCAAGTGAACCTCAAGTCCTGGAACCGCACGCAGCGCTACATCAATAATGGCTGGGTCTGCTACGATTACAGCCGAGATGCCGGCATTGTACAAATTCTGAAGATACGTTTCAATCCCTTCAATATCTTCATTGTGTGCATAGATGTTCGTTGCCACAAACACTTTCGCTCCGTATTTCTTGGCAAATTCCACACCTTCACGCATTTCCTCAAAGCTAAAATTGTCTGCATTCGAACGTAAGCCATAAGCCTGTCCACCAATATACACAGCATCTGCGCCGTAATGGATTGCAAACTTCAGTTTTTCCAGATTCCCAGCCGGAGCAAGCAACTCCGGTTTATCCAGACGGTTACGTTTGCCGGAGAACTTCCGCTGTACCGCCACTGTTTCCATGTTCTTCACCTCTTCTATTAATACACTTGTTCTTTGTAGAAAAATCCAAATGACAATTCCCGTTCAGGATCTTGCAATTCACGAACTTCATCCAGCCAATCTTCGGAGAAGGCATATGCATCAGCATCTGAGATATAATGATCAATTGCTTTTCGGTAGGCCTTAACTACAGCTACATTGTAGGCTAGCGGCTTCAAAATGCCTTCAATCTTCAAGCTATGCACGCCTGCCTCCATTAGCAAATGTAGATCCTCCAAAATGCAAATATCCTCTGAACTCATAATATGTGTCCCGTTCACATCTTCATAGATCGGGAATTTCTCATCCCGTCGTTCAGCTTCAATCAAGAACAAGCCACGCTCTTTGCCGAGATGCCCCTCCACAGGACGACCCTGATGTGCCATGTAACTCTGTACGAGGCTACGCTTGGAATGATAAATATTAGTCATCCCATGTACCTGTACCTGAGCCTCTACCTTCAGAAAAGGAACCATCTCGGTGAGCTCATCCATATTCAGCTCGCGTGCCAACACAACACGACTAGCACCTTTTGTCCCCCAATAGTTGGCGGTCGCATAGTTGGTTGAAGTCATCTCTGCATTCCAATGAAGCTGAATGTGCGGGGCATATTCTCGAATAGCTCCAAGCACCGACGGATCATTGAACTCCACTCCGTGTACACCGATTTTGCCCAATGCCTGTACATACTCAGGTAGTTCCTTCAGCAGATCATTAGACATCAAGTTCGTCATAGATACATAGACGCGCGCCTGATGTTGAGTTGCAAGTTCTACGACCTTTGCTGTCTCTTCTATAGTGAAGCTACCAGGAAGCCGCATACCGAATCGATCATCCCCAACTAACAGGGCATCCGCACCTGCCTGTAACAGCACCTCTGCTTCATTTACATTCGCTGCCGTAACCAGCAGTTCATGTTTCTTACTCATATACATCCCCTCCGCTTATTGCGCAGCCTTACTCTTGGCTATATTTTGCTGATGTTCCTTATACGTTTTGGCAAACAAATGCCCGGACGAACCGTCTTTTTTGGTTACATAAAACAGATATTCTGAAGCTTCTGGTTGAAGCGCCGCCTGAATGGACGGGAGACTTGGACTTGCGATGGGCCCCGGAGGTAGCCCTTTGTTCAGATACATATTGTAGGGACTCTCTACCTTTAGGTCCTTGAAGAGCAATCTAGCCTTTGGCTTGTCCAACAAATACTGCACTGTAGCGTCAATCTCCAGCTTCATGTCCTGATGAATCCGATTATAGATCACACCCGCGACTAGAGGACGTTCCGCATCGACGACAACTTCTCTCTCCACTAGCGAAGCGATGGTCAGCAATTCATGCAATGACAACTTCTTCTCTTGCAGCTCAGTCTCCAGATCCGGAATTGAATTTACTTTGGTCTGGAACTCCTCCAGCATGCGCTGCATAACATCATGGGTAGAGCTGTCCTTTTTGAGTTCATAGGTTTCTGGGAACAGATACCCTTCGAGCACATAACGCAGCTCTTCATCTACTGGAATATCTTTAATAATATCTACATCAAAAGCAGATGGGTCATTGGCAAGCTTGATAAATTCATCGCGATCCACAATGCCTTCTTCCGATAATTTATCTGCCATTTGCAGCACAGTATACCCTTCCGGAATCGTAAACTTCACCATTTCCTCAGGTACAACTTCACCACTATTCAGCTTGTTCACGATCTCCTCATATGACACACCTGGATTCATCGAATAGGTGCCTGCCATAAAATTCGACCCTTGCTTCTTCCATTTCAAATATCCTTTAAAAGCTAGACCACTTCGAATAAGACCTTCTTGCTGTAGTTGTTCTGCAATTTTTGATGTTCCAGTTCCACTTTTGATCTCAAAAACGATCGGCTCTGTTGAAGCTTCGAGTGGACGCATCAAGTTCCAGGCATAAGCACCAGCTCCACCAGCAGCTATAACAATGACAAGCAGAAGAATCATCCAGACTTTCCCTTTCAAAAAAGAAACAACTCCTTTACACAACCAAAAAGAGCGGACTTCTCCGCCCTTCCGGTTTCTTCAATTTGAAGCTGATTAATCCTCATCAATGGGAAGTGTACATTCATCGTATAATTCCGAGATGTTCTCCCATTCTTCATCATCGTCAATCGTTACTAACTCCGGCATGATCTGGTCTTCACTACCTGGCAATACTCTCAGAAGTTCAACTTCGTCATAAGGACGCAATGAGCTTCGAAGTACGGCGTATTGCTGACCATGCACTTCGAATTCAGCCAGCAAGTCGTAGGGATGTGATTTCCCGTTCTCTTCCTCGAGCTCAACGTGAGCACCAAAAGCCAAACGCAGTGAATCTGTCCATTTTAGGTCTTTGCGGCTGTATTCAGTCATTTAGTTCGCTTCCTCTTCATCTTCAGCTAGAAATGTATTAAACGTCTCCTCAACGATATCCCATTCGGCATCATCTTGGATGACGAAAAGTTTAATGTCGTCGCCCTCTTCTTCGTAACGGAATGCATATACATCCGTCTCTCCATCCTCGGGCTCAACCGGAGCAACCATCATGTACTTGGCCTCCGAACCATCTACTTCAAACTTCATGATGACTTCGAATTCTTCTTCATTGCCCTCGTCATCCGCGATGTAAATAATCTCCGATTCTTCTTCCATACCCAGTTGATCTTCAGCCATTGTTGATCCCCCTCACCTTTTACTGTTGGCATCTAAATAGTTTTGCAAAATCAAGCTTGCGGCCATTTTGTCCACAACCTGCTTGCGTTTTTTCCGACTGACATCCGCTTCAATCAGCGTTCTTTCCGCTGCCATGGTTGTCAGCCGTTCATCCCAAAGGTGAACAGGTAAATTCAGTTCGCCCCGTAGGCGTTCGGCAAAATCGATACAGATTTCACCACGCGGCCCTACGGTGCCGTTCATGTTTTTGGGGAGCCCTACAACGATCTCGCTAACCTCGTGCTCGCGCACAAGCTCGGCAATTCGACCGAACTCACCTTCATCCCGGCGGCGTTCAAGCACTTCCAATCCCTGGGCAGTCCAACCGAAGGCGTCACTGACAGCAACTCCGATTCTTCGGTCCCCATAATCCAAACCTAATATTTTCATCATGCTCTCCCATCCTCAAGCCTGCTTAGGAGGATGAATCATCCTCTCTCTCAAGCTTCAGGCTGACTACTGTCGGTTCATTTCCCGCTGCCCTGCATGGGTTGCATCACAGCGGAAGCGGTGTACATTACCGGTGATTGGCCAGATAAGAACGTACAAGCTCTTCAATGAGCTCATCGCGCTCCTTTTTCCGAACCAGGCTGCGTGCATTGTTGTGACGAGGGATGTATGCGGGGTCGCCAGAGATCAGATACCCGACAATCTGGTTGATAGGATTATACTCCTTATCGACCAGTGCATCATATACCGTGAGAAGAATCTCTTGGGAAGATGCCTCCTGCTCGTCAGCTTTCACATTAAATTTAACCGTCTTATCCATGGAGTCCATTGATGACACCTCGCTCCTGCATGAACATGGGGACCATGTCCTGCCGAATTGATTTCTGCTTATATAATAACATATTCTGACTGTCACGAGTAAACAAAGGAGAAGCGAATTGTGTTTTTTGCTTGACTGTTACTTTTTACAGCAATTTGTTTCTGTTCATTCGTAACTGAAAACAGTAATTTATATTCGCTTCATCCTCTGTAGATGTTCAATTCCATTGATTTCGTTAGAATTAAACAACGTGCTCACTTACAAGTGATACAGCCACTTTCAGTGCTTCATCCAGCTTGGATGCGTCCTTACCTCCAGCTTGTGCCATATCAGGGCGTCCACCACCTCCGCCGCCGCACACAGCTGCAACTTCTTTGACAATCTTGCCCGCATGAAGACCTTGCTTCACTTGCTCTGCAGGTACAGCGACAACAAAGTTCACTTTACCATCTGCAGGAGCACCCAGAACGAGGACTGCATTAGGCAGTTTCGCCTTCAGTTCATCCGCTACAGTTCGCAGTGCATCCATGTTCGGAGCATCCACACGAGCCGCTAGCACCTGTGTGTTACCAGCTTGTACGACTTGGTCGGTCAGTTGACCTGCTTCCATAGCACTGAGTTTGCTTTGCAGGGATTCTGCTTCTCTCGCTGCTTCTTTCAATTGTTGATTCAAGCCTTCGATCCGTTTAGGCACATCAGCAACATTCGCTTTGAGCAAGGTAGCCGATTGTTTCAACAGTTCTAATTGACTCTCAACATAGAGATATGCACCACGACCCGTAACAGCTTCAATACGGCGCACACCGGAACCAATTCCGCTTTCGCTTACTAGTTTGAAAATTCCAATCTCCGATGTATTATTTACGTGGCAACCGCCGCAAAGTTCCAAACTGTAGTCTCCTACTTGAACTACGCGCACGATATCCCCGTATTTTTCACCAAATAGCGCCATTGCGCCCATTTCCTTGGCCTCATCGATCGCCTTCAATTCAATATTCACGTTCAAGCGATTCCAGATCTGTTCGTTAACCTGACGCTCGATCTCCGTCAATTCTTCCGGTGTGATGCTGCCGAAGTGTGAGAAGTCGAAACGCAGACGTTGTGGTTCAACCAGTGATCCTGCTTGATTAACGTGAGTTCCTAGTACATCCTTGAGCGCTTTGTGCAACAGGTGGGTTGCGGTATGGTTTTTGATAATATCCCCACGTTTGGACGCATCCACCTCTGCTTTAATGACATCCCCTACACGCAGCTCACCAGCTTCTACCACAACCAAATGCACATGTTGTCCCATTGGAGCTTTGAACAAGCCTTGAACTTTAGCAGTCATGTTAGCTCCGCGCAATAAACCTTGGTCACTGACTTGTCCGCCACTTTCCGCATAGAACGGTGTTTGGTCAAGGATGACTTGGCAAGACTGCCCTTCACCGACAGCATCCACAAGCGCTTCGTCAGCAACAATAGCTACCACTTTCGCTTCCTTCAACAGGTCAGTATAACCAACAAACTCGCTTTTAACCTCTAGATCAGCAAGAGGGCCACCTTGAGCCTTCATACTTTCGTTCTCTTGACGACCTGCACGTCCAAGATCACGTTGTCTCTGCATCGATACATCGAATCCTTCACGGTCTACCGTGAGGCCATTCTCAGCTGCATAGTCTTCTGTGAGGTCAAACGGGAATCCATATGTGTCATACAATTTGAAAGCTTCTGGGCCACTTATCACTGTGCGTCCTTCCGCTTTAGCTGCTGCACTAATATCAGCCAGAATCGCCAATCCATCGCTAAGTGTTTCGTGGAAACGCTCTTCTTCCGTTTTGATGACTTTAGCAATGAACTCTTGCTTCTCCACCACTTCTGGATAGTACACGCCCATAACCTCACCGACAGTTGTTGTCAGTTCATACAGGAACGGACGGTCTAGTCCAAGCACTTTACCGTAACGCACTGCACGGCGGAGCAAACGACGGATAACGTATCCACGGCCATCATTACCTGGCAAAATGCCATCACCTACAGCGAAAGAAACCGTACGGATGTGATCCGCAATCACTTTTAGCGCAACGTCAATTTCCACGCTATCATTATATTTAACACCAGCAAGTGCCGCTGTTCTTTGAATCATCGGTTGGAACAGGTCTGTATCGAAGTTGGAATCCACATTTTGAAGAATGGAAGCAAACCGCTCCAGCCCTGCGCCTGTATCAATATTTTTGTTCGGAAGCGGAGTATAGCTGCCATCTTTATTATGATTGAATTGGGAGAATACCAAGTTCCATACTTCAAGGTAACGCTCGTTTTCCCCACCTGGATACATCTCTGGATCACTCATGTCGTTGCCATAAGCTTCACCGCGGTCATAGAAAATTTCCGTACATGGTCCACAAGGGCCTTCACCGATGTCCCAGAAGTTCTCGTCCAGCTTAATAATCCGTTCTGCCGGTAGACCAATCTTTTCGTTCCACAGCTTGAACGCTTCTTCGTCTTCTGGATATACCGTTACGGACAGGCGCTCTGGGTCGAAACCAATCCACTCTTTGCTTGTCAGGAACTCCCATGCCCATTCGATGGTCTCTTCCTTGAAGTAATCACCAATGGAAAAGTTACCTAACATTTCGAAAAATGTATGGTGACGGCGCGTTTTGCCGACATTCTCGATATCATTCGTACGAATACATTTTTGCGAGTTCGCAAGACGCGGATTCTCTGGCTTCTCACGACCGTCAAAATATGGTTTGAGTGGCGCCATACCTGCATTAATCCACAACAAAGATGGATCATTGTGAGGTACAAGAGATGCACTTGGTTCAATTTTATGACCTTTACTTGCAAAAAACTCTAACCATTTAGACCGGATTTCACTAGCTTTCATGTTGGTCTTCCTCCAATTTAATTATAATGTCCGGTGCTGTAACTCCCCGGTTTGTTAATCATGATAATGCGATAAAAACAACACAAAAAACGCCCCTGATTATATCAGGGACGATGTTATCGCGGTACCACCCTGGTTATTGCCATTTATCCAGGATAAATAGACAATCGCCTCGTTGATGCGAATAACGGTCGCTTCCGGCAGGGTTGTCCTGCACTCCGAAATTAGCTTTCTGCCGCTTCAACTTCCTAGACTCTTCCAGCCATCAGGCAGATTCAACTCTGCTCCGAAGGAGTCTATTCTCTGAGAAAGGAACCCCGGCATACTTGATTTCATCATCGATTTCATAGTCTAAACATACACCCTCATTATATCGATATGCCTATCAGGTGTCAACGCACGTCACTTCCGCTTCCAGACTGGCTCTATTCAATCCTCCGCTTAATGTAATATGCGAAGAAATGCTGCATAATCACTTTCAAGACGGCAAAGACAGGTACAGCGAGAATAAGTCCAACAATGCCGGCCAGCTCTCCCCCAACGAGAAGGGCAAAGATAATCGACAGCGGATGCAGGTGCAATGTTCGCCCGACCACCTGTGGTGAGATGACGTTACTTTCTAATACCTGACATAACGTATTAACGATGACCACGAACAGCACCATTTTGAGAGATACGGTGGACGCCATTACGACTGCAGGTGCTGCCCCCAGAAACGGCCCCAGATAAGGAACGATATTAAACACCGCAACAATGCTTGCCAGTAATAAGGCATACGGCATATCGACAATCACGTAACCGATGTAGGCAAAGATCCCCACGATTACACACACAATAAATTGCCCACGAATGTAATTGCCCAGTGCAGCATCAATCTCTTTCATAACTGAAACAATGGCCTTGCGACGTGAGCGGGGTAAGTAGGCAACAACCGTACGCTCAAATACTTCAAAGTCCTTAAGCATATAGAAAATAAGAAAAGGCACGATGAATACGTTGAACAATACGTTAATTGTTGCTCCGATATTATCCATCAGCACCGTAATTCCTTGGGTCAGCCGATCCTCCATCTGAAAAAACCAGCTATTCATGCCTGTGCGCACGCTTGGCGGCATTAACTTGTTATCCATGCTATTCATCAAACTTTGGGCTCGCATCGAAAGCTCTGGCATATGTTCATTCAACTCTTCCAGTTGTTCAATCAATACAGGAATCACATTCATTAAGATCACGCCGATACAGGTCAGGAAAAAAGCATAAATCAGCAGGACTGCAATTGTCCTCGGCACTTTACGTCCGCCTAGCATACTTACAATTGGATTCAGAACATAAGATATGATGAGGGCAACGATGAATGGTGCCAGAACTGTTTTCAGAAATCCATATATATGAAGCAGCAATGGCCTTAACAACCAGATAAAATATAAAATAATCAAGCCCAGCAGCAGCCAGATGGCGTAACGGAACAGCTTGTGTTTGGTTAATTGCTCCACTTGTATCTCTCCCTTTTGGACTGGCTCTGAAAGTCAGTATATGTAGGAAAGAGAATATTTATTATTAGGACATGTCTCAAAACTCGCTAAAGCGCATCTTTTACCGCCTTTTTGCCCCCGCTGCATACTTCGGATTTTTCACACACGTACTAGAGGTTGTTCAAAAAAGCCCGAAACCGCATTTATTGAACATGCACTATATCTAAACGCAAAAACGCCCCCTTCTCATTGAGAAGGAGACGCATGTTGTAATCCGGTCGAGCATATATTATGGCATACTCTATGAATTACTATGTAACCACACATCTATATGCCCTGTCCCGCATATTGCAACAGCATTTAACGACATAAACTGTCATCAAACCGCATATAGAGGAAGTTCATTGACTTTAAGAAGATGCGTGCAGGTGAGGGAAGTCTTGTGGTAACTCTTCCCCGAAGAACAAGTCATCGAGTGAGCTAAGTGTGCCGTCTTCTTCTACCTGATACACAGACATCTTCTCTCCGTTCACCGTTAATTCGATAAAGCATCCCCAGCAATAAAACTGGTGGGAACCAATTTTCCCGATATCTTTGGAACTACAGTTTGGACATTTCATATTCATTCACCTATCCATTAACAGAATGAATGGCATTTTCCAAGCGCTGCTCACTCAGTGGAGGTACCATAACGGCATTTTCCCCGATAGACATATCGCTTGTACATGGCAGCCATTTACGGCCCTCAATCAGATCGGACACGAACCCGTCCGTAATTTCAATCCCTATTATTGTATTTCCCAACTCTTGGTCAAAATAAACATCAGAGATTCGTCCTAATAACAAACCCTCTTCAGTAAGTACATTTCTCTCCTTCAATTTAGACTGACCGAGAAGGTACGTATGTTTTATGTCGTCGGCTCCCGTCTTGCGGACAGCCTGTTGATTACGGATCATGACGGCATCTTCGCCGTAGGCAACGATATCTTGCCACTGCACGATTTTGACATGACTGGTAAACAGGCCTTTGTTCTCAAGTTCAATGCCTTCAATTTTCCAATCGTCACTCACAATGAAATCCTGGATTTTGCCGACCTGTTTGCCATCCTCAACATCAAAAACAGCTAGACCGATCATTTCCTGAAGCTTCATCGTAGGGTCCCCCTCATCTTCTTATCATTAAATAGGCGCGGTGCTATCATTGTTAGGTATGCCCAAAGCTTATGAATGGCAATCAGATACCAACATGCAAACCGCTCTATCCAACCGATGAAATGGAACTTCTTCCCTCCTTATGTCCCATGTGTAAAGATCCCCTTAGGGTCTATTACGCAGTCGCCCAAGAATGGTTCCAATTTTTTCGGCGGTTATCCTGATTTCTTCCGTAGTATTACCCAATCCCCAGCTAAAACGAATCGCTGAATGCAAAAATGCTTCTGGAAGCTTCATCGCTTTGAGCACATGGGACAATTCAAGAGAACCTGATGTACATGCCGAGCCGCTGGCAACAGCAATCCCCTCCATATCGAGGTTCATTAACATCGTTTCCGTTGACACTTCAGGGAAGCTAATATTTATAATGTTGGGAAGCGTGAATTCGGGATGGCCGTTCACATGAAAATGCTCTGCGCCCACGTTCTCCTCCAATTGTTGAAGCAACAATGCTCTAAGCTGCAGATCATGCTCGTAACGCATTTGTTGTTCTGCCGAAACAAGTCGTAATGCTTCAGCGAATCCGGCAATGCCCGCCATGTTCTCTGTTCCTGCACGTCTCTGCCGCTCCTGCAACCCTCCGTGTGCTCTTGCTTCCAGTACAACGCCACGCCGCACATAGAGTGCACCGACACCTTGCGGCCCATTGATTTTGTGAGCAGAGAAACTAATCAAATCCACGGGCAAGTCATGACAGGAAATTTGTTGTGTACCCAATGCTTGAACCGCATCGGTATGGAACCAGATATTATGCTGTCTTGCAAGCTCACCAATCTCACGTATAGGCTGAATTGTACCCACTTCATTGTTGGCAAACATAATCGTAATCAGAATCGTGTCTGGGCGAATGGCATCACGTAACTCATCCACGTTAATTCTTCCGTGTTGATCAACAGGCAGATAAGTTACTTCGTACCCTTGACGCTCCAATTCTTGACATGTATGCAATACGGCATGATGTTCAATCTCCGTTGTAATGACATGACGTCCACGATCTTTTCTTGCTGACACCGCACCAAAAATAGCTAGATTATCACTTTCCGTTCCACCCCCAGTGAATACTAGCTCGTCCGGCAAACAGTCCAAAGCCTTGGCTACAGCATCTCTTGAGCCGCTGACAACGCGTTTGGCATCTCGTCCAAATGCATGAATACTAGACGCATTCCCATATTGCTCTGTCATAACTTTCATCATCGCTTCTGCGACTTGTGGATGCATTGGTGTGGATGCAGCGTGATCCAGGTAGATTCTTTGCATTTCACTTCACTCCGTTATCGTTAAAGTACGAATTCGCAATTAAATTTACATGTACAACTATGTTTAAAAGCTCGTTGCATGGCTAAAGCCCCCATAATGGGGGCTTTATATGTGTGATCTCTGATGCTCGTCATCTTATTTAGATATGGAACATTTCATTAAATGTAGAACATATAGCTGTCTTTTTTCTCCTGATCCTCGAACGTAATAAGATCCTTCAATGTCGTGGAATCCAGCACCTCTGCAATGCTATCACGAATACGCAGCCATAGATCCCGTTTAGCTGGGTCATCTTCTTCAGTGAAGTCCACCGGAGAGATCGGCCCTTCCAGTACGCGAATCACGTCACCTGCGGTTACTGTCGCAGGATCGCCTGCGAGAATGTAGCCACCGTATGCACCGCGAATACTTTTAACAAGTCCTGCATTACGCAGCGGAGCGATCAGTTGCTCCAGATAATGCTCGGAAAGCTGGTTGCGCTCGGCAATGCTTTTAAGTGATGTAGGGCCTTCGCCTGTTCTTGCAGCCAGCTCCATCATGATTGTGAGACCGTAGCGGCCTTTTGTTGATATCTTCAAAGGAGTCACCTCTTTCAATTTTCGAAAAAACGCACGATAAATCTGAACTTACCCTATGTGATTCATGACCGTCTTTCCCTTATGGTGTGGTTAAGAATGGGAAAATACAGGTCTTATACTTCTAATCCTACGTATTCCGATCATAACCCTCAGCTAATGTTAACATATCTGTCTGCGTTATGGAAAACAAAGATTGACGATTTTCAAAAAATGTACGCCTACAGTGGACACTATCCAAAATTGGCCGGGTGTATCGTAACTTAGACCAGGTTATGCTAAAATGGATAAACGAAACACATTTATATATAGAAGTGGTGATAACGATGTCCAAAACAATTGAAAATACACGGGTCGTCGTTGGCATGTCCGGAGGTGTCGATTCTTCCGTAACTGCGCTCTTATTGAAAGAGCAAGGATACGATGTCATCGGCATTTTCATGAAAAACTGGGATGACACAGACGAGTTCGGCCACTGTACCGCTGAAGAAGATTCAGAGGATGTGCGCCGGGTTTGTGAACAGATCGGCATTCCATACTACACTGTCAACTTCGAGAAAGAATACTTTGATAAAGTATTTTCCTATTTCCTTGATGAATATAAGTCAGGTCGCACGCCAAATCCTGATGTCATGTGTAATCGTGAGATCAAGTTCGGCGAATTCCTGAACAAAGCGCTTGATCTGGGTGCAGATTATGTAGCAACAGGTCACTACGCCCGCCTTGTTGAAGAGGATGGTCAATTCAAACTGCTGCGTGGTGTAGACAATAACAAGGATCAGACCTATTTCCTTAACGCTCTCAATCAGAACCAGCTATCCAAAGCAATGTTCCCGATCGGTCATCTTCCTAAACCGGAAGTACGCAAAATTGCTGAAGCAGCCGGTCTGTACACTGCGAAGAAAAAAGATAGTACAGGTGTCTGCTTTATTGGCGAGCGCAACTTCAAAGAGTTCCTGAGTAACTACCTACCTGCCAAAGGTGGAGATATGGTCGATATCGTTACTGGTGAAGTCAAAGGTCGTCATGATGGCCTAATGTACTACACACTTGGACAGCGCCAAGGTCTCGGTATTGGTGGGTCTGGTAATGGTGAGCCTTGGTTTGTTGCTGATAAGGATCTAGAGCGTAATCAATTGCTCGTTGTACAGGGCGATGCCCATGCAAGCTTGTACTCAACAGGGCTCACAGCAACTGGTGTAAACTGGATTGCCGGCGCCGAGAAGGTGCCTAACGTTCCATTCCGCTGTACCGCAAAATTCCGTTATCGCCAGCCAGATCAAGGCGTAACGCTGACATGGCAAGCAGACGGTAGTGTCGATGTACAATTCGACCAACAGCAAAAAGCCATTACGCCAGGACAAGCTGTCGTTTTCTACGACGGAGAAGTATGCCTGGGCGGTGGAACCATTGATCAAGTGCAAAAGGTACCTGTACCCGCAATGCAATAACAAACACTCTTTATGATGTAGTGTAGGGCTGTTTGCACAGTCCTTCCATTATCATGAAGAAAGCCTTGTATCTCGATAAGAAAAGCCACCTTTCATGTATACCATGAGAGATGGCTTTTTTCCTGCTTTTTATTGCAAAAAAAATAAATTTTTCTATCTTGGCAACTCACCTGATTTCCTCGTTCGTCACACGATCCAGGTTCCTACATAAGCAGCAGCAACACCTAGCACGACCGAACTAACGACGTACACCGCAGCTCTCGCATAACGCGCTTGATTCAACAAGCCCAGTGTTTCATACCCGAAGGTGGAGAAGGTGGTATATGCTCCGCAAAAACCTGTACCCCCTACCACCCATAACCAATCAGGTATGATAGCCGACTGGTGGCAGCCATATAGTAAACCCAGCAATAGAGAACCACTAATATTAATTATCCAGGTTCCCCACGGAAACCCCGTACCGATGGATCCCGAGATCCATTTTCCCAGGCTATAACGAAGCAATGCACCCACCATACCTGCACACCCAATCCACAGGATCATGAAGCACCTCCTGCCGATGATTGGCCGAGCATACGATGTCCAATCTTGATGCCAAGTCCACAGAGAAGTAGGCCCGTAACCAAACTGACGAACAGGTATATCAGAGCTCTTTCCCATAATCCTCCGTCGAACAATCGTACGATATCTAGACTAAACGTAGAGAATGTAGTGAATGCCCCCGTAAAACCAGTGCCGATCGCTAGGCGGAGTTGAGGTGTTATTTTACCCGGAATAGCAATGGTGAAGAACCACCCAAGGAACAAGCTTCCAAGCGCATTAATCAACAGTACCGCCCAAGGAAAACCTTCGTTCGCTGCAGGCATCCAGACCTGTACTCCATACCGGGTAAGTGTTCCTACCAATCCACCACACGCCACATATATGAATTCTTTCATGACTACAGGTCTCTGCGCCGTTGTTGATTCAGCCGAATTTTCGATTCATTCCCCTGCTCAGTCGCTTCGTAAAATACACGGCGTGATAGTTGCTTAGGTAGGTATTCCTGCTTCACATAATGACCTGGATAGTTATGAGGATATTGATATCCTTCATGTCCAAGTTTCACCGCGCCTGAGTAATGGGTATCCCTCAAATGAAGGGGTACCTCTGCCGATTTCACTTCATCGATGGCATTCATCGCTTTGGATATGGCCGTATACACCGCATTCGATTTAGGGCTCTCTACCGCAAATAGAATCGCTTGAGCAATGTTCAGCTTGGCTTCCGGCCATCCGTTGTTCCGGTATGCATCCAATGCGCCAATGGCTTGTGTCATCGCTTGTGGGTTAGCAAGTCCAATGTCCTCACTGCTCGCTGCAATCAGGCGACGAATAAACGTCATCGGATCCATACCGAGCTTCTCCACTGCATATAAAAACCAGAATAACGCCGCATCACTAGAACCACGAATGCTCTTATGGAAGGCAGATAACACATCATACTGCGTTGATTCATCCGCTTTTACAATGGGACGCCGAATCGACTCCTCCGCTACACCAAGCGTAATATGAATCGTACCATCCTTCTCCGGTGGCGTCGTCAGGGCAGCCAGTTCAAGTGCATTTAACGCCCGGCGAATATCCCCATTAGCCATCGTAGCGATGTGCTCCAGCGCTTCCTCGTCTACCTGCAGCTCCATGAAGCCCAGCCCTTTGTCTGCATCCGTAAGCGCACGACGCATCGCAATCAGAGAATGCTCCTTGTTCAAGGACTCCAACTGGAACAGGGTGGAACGACTCATTAAAGCTCCATTCACATAGTGAAAGGGATTCTCCGTTGTAGCTCCGATAAAAATAATGGTGCCTTTCTCCACTGCTGGAAGAAGTGCATCCTGTCTAGAGCTATTGAAGCGATGAACCTCATCCAGAAATAGAATCGTTTTAGTTCCATACAGCTGTTTGTTCGTCTGCGCCTGTTCGATCACTTCACGCACATCTTTGACAGAGGCATCCACTGCGTTGAGACGCACAAATTGACCCTGTGTATGCTTCGAGATGATGTTAGCAAGAGTTGTCTTACCACAGCCTGGAGGGCCGTATAATAAAATCGAGGAAATCTGATCCGCTTCGATCGCACGTCGCAGCAGCTTCCCCTGTCCGATAATGTGTTCTTGTCCAATATATTCATCAAGCTGCTCTGGCCGCATCCGGTCAGCGAGCAGTCTTGCCTGTGGCTGTGAATCTTGTTGAAATGAAAATAAATCCATGATCTATCACTTCCTTAACTAATGACCTGTACTCTCTATCATATCATATTCTTTCGGTAGCAAATCCATAAATGCACGTAGAGCACTACTAACAAAGGCATCTTTGCGAGTGATAAAATACGTCATCATATGATTCATACCCAAAGGAAGTGGATGTTTACGCAGTAATCCTTGTTGCAGATGTTGCCGAATCACAATTTCAGGTAACAAAGAAATCCCCATACCTGAAGTAACCCCACTGATAATGGCTTCAAGGGTACCAAACTCCATAATTACGGGACGATTAACACCGTTGCTTCGTAACCAATCTTCCAAAATTTGACGATAGGAGCACCCCATGCTGTATACCAAAACAGGCTTCTCAACGAGTTCTTGATTCTCTGGACGAATGCCAGAGGATACAATAAATAATTCCTCGTCGTAGACGGGTACCGCAGAGAGATCAGGATGATCACATGAACAGCCTATAAAGGCTCCTTCCAGCTCATAACCCAGCACCTGATCCATAAGAGATTGTGAGTTGCCTGTGCTTAATGACAGGGAAACCGATGGATACAGCGTATAATAACTTGCAAACAGCTCTGGCAATCGTACAGCCGCAGCCGTCTGTGTAGAGCCTATTCGTAGCGGACCTGTTGGCTCATTGGTGGCACATAGTGCTTTCTCTGCCTCATTCAGCAATCCGATAATCTTATCTGCATAGGTAAGCAGCAACTCCCCCGCAGGAGATAACGTCATCCCCCGATTATGACGAATGAACAGTAATGTACCGACCTCTGCCTCTAAGTATTTGATTCTCGCTGTGACATTGGACTGCACATATCCCAGGCGCTCCGCTGCCTTGGTCAAATTGCCTTCCTGGGCTACAACTTGGAATATTCGTAGATCTCCGCTCTCCATATAATGAACATACCCTCCTCATCTGACATCACTATTAATGATATCAAGATCATTAACAATCATTATACAGTATGGCAGATCAGCCCTACAATTGAGGTTATCAGGATACAGCGTATAGCTGTTTCACCCTAGGAGGATGTATAAGTATGTCTAATCGACACCATAGTTGGACAGAGCAAGTGGTTTTAATTACTGGAGGTGGTACAGGCATCGGACGAGCAACCAGCATACTTTTGGCTGAACGAGGCGCGAAGGTTGTTATCAATTACTCTCGTTCCCGTGAAGATGCCGAGGCGACTGTGCAGTTTATTAGGGACTTAGGTGGGCAGGCCATGAGCATTCAAGCTAACGTTGCATCTGACCATGAGGTTCGTCGAATGGTCGCGGCAGTTGCTGAAACGTATGGACCTGTAACCCAACTGGTCAACAATGCAAGCATTACGCATCATATTCCACTGCCTGATCTAGAATCTGTAACGGATGACATCTGGAATGAATTGTACGATGTGAACGTCAAAGGCATGTTTTATTGCGCACGTGCTGTCTCAGACGGAATGAAACAGGCTGGTCACGGTGCAATTGTCAATTTGGGAAGTATTGCAGGCAGCACAGGTTCAGGCTCATCTCTTCCCTACGCTGTATCCAAATCAGCCGTCCATGGCTTAACCCGCTCACTTGCTCATGCTCTTTCACCTAATATCCGGGTCAATGCGATTGTCCCTGGTGCAGTGTCTACACGTTGGTGGGCAGGCAACGAAGAACGAATGAGCCAGTTGGCAGGGAATATTTTGCTACAGAAAATTACGCCTAGTGAAGATATCGCCCATATGATCTGCGCCGCCCTCGAACAACCCTCTATGACAGGACAATTAATTACAGTTGATGCTGGTCAGACATTGTAACGTGAATCATGGAAAGGAGTACTGATGGTATGAAACCCGGACGATACACACTACTAATTATCATCACAACCTTCATTATGGGAACTTCATTTCCTGTTGGTAAACTAGGCATGCATTACGCTCCGCCCTTCTTACTTATGGGACTGCGTTATACCCTCGCCAGCATCATTATGGTCTATATTGTGCGTAAACGCCCACTGCCTGTAGGATGGCGACAATGGTTACAGATAGCCTTGATCGGACTATTCCAGTCCGCTGGTGTCATGGGCTGCGCTTACTACAGTATGAACTGGATCAGTTCGGGAGAATCGGCCATTCTGACCTTCACCAATCCTCTACTGGTCATTCTATTCAGTGCAGTTCTGTATGGGGTGAGCTACCGTTGGAGTCAATGGGCTGGTGTTCTGCTAGGCTTCATAGGGGTTGTATTAACGTTTGGTCTACAGCTGAGCGTAAGTCCTGGAACATGGATTGGCCTAGCCGGCGCCTTCTGTTTTGCCGTGTCCACATTATTGATTAAACGCTGGGGAGCTGCGCAGGATACGTTTGTGCTTACCGCATACCAAATGCTCGCCGGTGGCATCATTCTTCTGGTTCTAAGTGCTTGGACGGAAGAACCCCATTTTGTTCTAAATGCGACCTCTGGCTTTGTCCTGCTGTGGCTCGCACTCATCTGTTCGATCATTCAATTCTCACTCTGGTTCTATCTGTTACAACATAGTGATCCAGCCAAAACAAGTTCTTTCCTCTTCTTGGCTCCGTTCTTCGGTGTACTTTCAAGTTGGATTTTGCTATCTGAACGCATGGAGTGGATGATGGGTGTAGGCGGGGCGTTGATCTGTATCGGTATTTATCTGGTCAATCGACGTCAACGTATGACGAAGCTGAGTACAACGAATCCATAATAGTTGGCACCAGTAGTTAATACGAGTAGTTAATACGTGATGTCAAACGAGTTATTAACCACAAGTAAGTAATACAAGTATCTAATATAAGTAACGGATACAAGCACAAAAAAAGTCATGGCGCTCCCCAACTGAGCACCATGACTTGTCGCATTTATTAATAGATAAATCGATTTCATGTATCTCTAAACTTCAGGCCACTCTTGAATAGATACCAAGTCACCGTCTGAGTTATGTGTTGCAGAAGCATATGCTGGTAAATCACCTTCATGAAACAGCCATAGCTCATGCAAGGCACGCGTGCACCCAACATATAGTAGCTTCGCATCTCCTGCATTAGGCAAATAATGTGTCTGATCCACATCCGCCACAATCGCTGCATCGAACTCCAGCCCTTTGGACAGATACACGGGTAGAACGGAGTGACCACCAGTATATTCTTTTTTTGCCACCATCAATCAGATTAAGCTCCCAGCCCGCCTGCTCTAGTTCAAGATGTAACTCCTTCGCTTCATGCAAGGTACGCGTTAGAATAGAAACTGTCCGATAATCCTTTGCCGTCAGTAGTTTCAGAGCACGCTCTAGACTCGCAGTCCGCCCATCACTATCATAAGGGAGCGTCCGGACAGGATCACCACTCCGGAACACAGGAATCGCTGTAATTCCGCTCTTAACGCCCTGTTCAAGAATGGTATTCGCATAATCAATGATCTCCATTGTAGAGCGATAACTACGTGTTAGTGCAAAATATGCATTCTGCTCTGCTGGAAACAAGGAGCTCATCTCTTCCCATGTGTGTACACCACGGTACTCATGAATGCCTTGCGAGAGATCGCCAAGAATCGTAAAGGAATGCCCTTTGACAAACTGATCCAGCAATGCCACGTGAAACGGTGAAAAATCCTGTGCCTCATCGATAACAACGTGATCGAACCGCTCATTGCCTTCAATATCGTTGACTAACGTATGAATATACACGAGCGCTGGTAAATCCTCTTCACGCACACGATTTTCTTTCAGATCTGCTGCCGTTTGTTTCATAACCATCTTCGGAATCGCTTGCTGGGCAGATGCTGGCACTGAACCACCTTTGATCACTTTGAACAATTGCTTATACAGGGTTAACGGTTCGTATTGCGGCCACTTTTTGGCGTAAGCCTTCTCCCGGGTTGCTGCTTTCTTTTTGCGATCCTTGCGCACAGACTCCGGTGCAGGTTTCTTAAGTTCCATCTCTATCCAGCGATGAATACGCGCCATAACACGCTCTTTTCGTTTCGCGAGTGGGTAGTGCTTGTATTCATCCCCAAACCAGCCCTCGATCTCGGCTTTGCTGAGCACTGCCCCATCCCATGGACTGAAGTCCATATCTGGCACGGAATCCTTTTCCATCCCGGACAGCCACTCCTTAATCAGTTCCATGAAGCGGATCGATCCTTTGTAGCGCCCAGGCACATCATCATTAAGCTCAGGACGAGCAGCTGGTGTTTCAAACCATGTGTGTAGTGTCTCCGCTGTATCTGCCAAAGGCATCTCCAGACTGAGCAGATTCATCGCCCAATCCGGGAATGTTTGCTGCTGGATATCACCTACCCCCAGTTCGGGGAGCACATCGGAGATGTAATCAAGGAACATATGGTTCGGTGCAAAAATAACCATTTTCTCCGCAGATACCTGCTCCTTGTATTGATACAGTAAGAAGGCGAGTCGGTGCAGCGCAACTGTTGTTTTTCCAGATCCAGCTACACCTTGGATAATCAAAGCGGTGTTTCTTGCCGCCCGAATGATCTGATCCTGCTCTGCCTGAATGGTTGAAACGATATCACGTAGCTTGTTATCCTTGTTCTCACCCAACCGATACACGAGAAATTCATCCGATACGGCTGGCTGGTCGCTGTCGCGATTATACGTATCTGCCACACGTTCCAATATCCGCTGCCGAATGACAACGTTACGTTTTAAGTAAACGAGACCTTCAATGAGCCCTTCTGGGGCTTCATACGTAGCGGAGGCTTCGCCTCCTGTAAAAGAGTAAAACAGACTTGCGACAGGAGCACGCCAATCGATGACGAGTGGATTCTCGCCTACCTCTTCGCGGTCTACGCCGATCTTACCAATATACAGCGGTTTCCGTGCACCACTGCCCTGCTCTTCGAAATCCAAGCGTCCGAAATAGGGTTGCTGCGCGCTCTTGGACAAGGCGGTGCGGCGCTCTTCGCGTCCCGCTTCCAGCACTTGCTCTGTGAAGTCGTGGCCGGTATAGACCGGAACATTCCGCAGTCGTTCCAACTGACGATCCACTTCCTCCATCGTTCGCTCTAACCTGTACTCTTCTTCTTGATAGGCACTTTGAAAGCTGTCTGACATGTTTCAGTTACCTCCTAAGAAATGTTTGCTCTGCATAGCCAATCACTGACCACGCAAAAGGATACCCAATATATCACATTGATCTGCAAAAAGCTACAGGCACTCCCAATACCAGTAAACGAAAAACCGCTGTTCTCGTTTGTAGAAACGAAAGAACAACGGTGTATAGCTTCAGTTTGTTGATTATCTATGATGGATTAAGCATAACCGGCCTGTAATCACAAATTAATTTTCTTGGCCTTCCTGAGCCACAAACTGTTTCTGAGCAAGCTCACGATACACCGGATGATTGCTAATCAATTCCGCATGCGTTCCTGTTCCAGTCACATGTCCATGTTCCAACACAACAATCTGATCCGAATCAACGACCGTAGACAACCGGTGTGCAATCACAATTGTGGTTCTTCCCTCCATAAGATTGGATAAGGCCTGTTGAACTTCATGTTCTGAGGTACTATCCAAGCTGGATGTCGCTTCATCCAACATGAGAATATCCGGACTACGCAGCAGTGCACGAGCAATAGCAATCCGTTGACGCTGACCACCGGATAACTTGATGCCTCTTTCGCCTACTTCTGTCTCATAGCCCTGAGGTAGCTTGTCGATAAAGTCAGCCGAATACGCCATCTCCGCAGCTCGCCTAATCTCATCCATCGTAACTTCACGGTTCAGTCCGTATGTAATGTTGTCCTTGACCGTACCTGCCATGAGCGGACTTTCCTGTGATACATACCCGATCTTACTTCGCCAAGAGGACAAAGAATACTCTGATATTTGTTGTCCACCATACGAAATGTGACCTGAATCCGGCATATAAAACTGCTCCAATAAGGAGAACAGCGTTGATTTACCACTACCACTTGGCCCAACAATAGCTGTTACCTTCCGTGTAGGAACCGTTAGATCAATCCCATGCAGCACTTCTTCCCCTGTGACATAAGAGAAATGCACTTGATGAAATTCAATGGTTTCATTCCCCTGAGGCGCTATCTTCGTGCTGTGGTTCTGTTCTTCCTCATCTGCAAGAATAGCTTGAATGCGCTCTGTCGCTCCGACTACTTTTTGCAAACGGGAATATAATGTTGTGAACTGTCCCATGGGCATGATGACTTGGAATAAGAGTAGGATGAATGCTACTAGCTCACCTGGCGACAGTATCCCAGAAGCTACGCGCATTCCCCCAACACCCAGAATAACGACCAACACAGCCGTCATGACAAAAGAGAACAACGGACCAATCAACGCCAGAATACGCGCTTCTTGCAAACCAAAAGCAAACATTTTGCGAATCCGGGAATCCCCTGCTTCGGCCTCCTGTTTCTCCGTACCATAGGCTTTAACCAATCGAATCTCGCCAATCACTTGGCTAAGCACCGACGTTAGACCTGCCATCTCATCCTGCTGTTTCTTGGAAATCTTGTACATCTTCTTCCCAACCGGCAACAAAATTAATAACGTAAGTGGCACAAGACTTAGGATAATGAGCGACATCACCCAGTCCAGATAAAATAACAACGCCACTCCACCGATCACAGCAACGATATTAGATACAAACGATACAAGATAATCCGCAATTAAGGTCATGATCTGACTCGTATCATTGGTAATCCGGCTCATCGTATCCCCAGTACGATTGCGATCAAAATACGGCATTCGCAGAGATAACACCTTGTTCCATAGCTTGGTTCGCAGTGTTGCGACCACTCGTTGCCCTGCATAATTCAACATATAAATACTGATGCCCGAAGCAATGGCCTGTATGACAAATGCTCCAACCAATAACAAAATGATAGACTTATCTAACGCAGAGGTCGTCAGTCCATCGATCAGACCCTTGGTCATCAGAGGTACAATCAGTCCGGCTGTAGTCTGAATCAAGGTCAAAATGAGAGCTAGTATCAGGATTAGTTTGGGTGGGTTCGTGGAAGCAATGAGCTTAACGAAATCCTTAAATCCCTTTTTCCCAACCTTAGGCTCATTTTGTTCTACTTGTTGCTGCTCTTCCATTCCCGTTCCTCCCGTTCTCATCTGCTTACCAAAGATCATACGTATGAACTTACACGAGGTTCCCTGCCCTCTTACAACACGCCATGCAGCACGAAGTTAGCCAAAAAGAGAATGGATATGCCATACATCACGAGCGGCACCTGTTTTCCTTGGCCTGCGGCCAGCTTCGCAAGTGGATAAGCGATGAATCCAAACGCCATACCGTCCACGATACTATACGTAAAGGGAATCATGACCATGATCAAAAAGGCTGGGAATGCCTCTGTGAAGTCGCCAAAATCCATGTCCTTCACACCTTGCACCATCAACCCACCAATAATTATTAAGATTGGTGCAATCGCACTATCTGGAATGTAACCAAGCAATGGGATGAAGAAAAAGGTTGCCCCGAACAGCACTGCTGTTACGAGCGGTGTCAAGCCTGTACGACCACCTGCAGCAATACCAGCAGTCGTCTCCGCTGCCGCTACCGGTGGGCTGCTTCCAAATATCCCTGCCAGCACCGTACTAATGGAGAGTGCTCGCAGACTGCCTTTGAATCGTTCTGGACGGCCGATCATTTGCGTTTGAGCGGTAATGAGTCCAATATTTTCGAACACCACAATAAGTAGCAATAGGAATACTGCAATCCAGAAAGCGATGTCGGCTAGCTTCATCAATGACAACTCGCCAAACAAGCCTCCATACTGGCGCAGCGCCTCCATTGCCGATACCGACTCGCCTGGTTGTACTGCACCGAGGACATAGGCAAGCCCTGTACCAATCAGAATACTAATGAGAAGTCCACCCTGTACATTACGGATAAATAAAATTAAGGCAAGAACTAGCGTCACGCAAGCGGTGATTACATTAGGATCGTTGAAATGCCCAATTGCTACAAACGTAGTCTGGTGCGCGATTACGATCCCGCTTTTTTGCAAACCGATGAACGTCAAAAACAAGCCAATCCCTACGGTAATACCATGCTGTAGATTTTTAGGGATCGCTTCACTGATCATTTTATATAATGACGTAAATGCAACAATAGCAAATAATACCCCTGTAACGGCTACAACAGCCAGCGCTTCCTGCCAACTCAGTTTCATCGAATGTACCAATGTATACGTGAAGAAGGCATTAATCCCCATACCAGGCACAACTACAATAGGTGATTTTCCGCCAAATGCCATAAGTAAACAGCCTGCAATAGATGTGAGTAACGTGCCTACCATTGCCGCCTGTAAAGGCATTCCGGCATCAGATAGAATTGTAGCATTGACCATAACGATATAGACCACGGCAAAGTAAGAAATGGCTCCTGCCACAATCTCCTTTTTCCACTGATCCCCCGGTTCGATCCCAAGACGTCTGGACATCCATCCATGTTTCATTCGTTCTATTCCCCTCTCAAGCTGTGAATCTCTATGTATTTATCATCATTTCGCACAGCAATGAATATCATACACGGTTTTCACTTTGAAGTACATGACGTAATCCTGACATATCTATTGCTTCACTGGTTCACTTATCACAGCAAATACGCGACTGATCTGACCAACCTTGTCATGAAGCAGGGCACTGCGTGCTGGGAACTGCACGCATTTAGATATGTCGATTACCTGTTTCAGAGATAAGTAGTAGACAAACACCAAAAAACGCAGGTGCACATAGGCACCCACGTTCTATAAGGTAGAGAATGTTTATTAATTGATGTTACTTGTTGCTTCTGTTATGCCTGTTGCTTCTCATCCGCTTTTTCAAGCAGTTCTTTCACCGCTACGCTGACCATAATCAGTCCAGCTACCGGTGGAACAAAGGCATTACTCGCTGGTGGCTGTTTGGCTTTACGTATTTCTGGTGCGTTCTCCGGCACGATTTTTTGCGTAACATCTGCGCGTGGTTTGAGTGGCTCTTCCGTGGAGAATACCACCTTCACGCCTTTTTTGATGCCGTCTTTACGAAGCTTCGTACGCACTACACGGGCAATCGGGTCCATGGATGTCTTGGAAATATCCGCAACCTGGAATTTCGTCGGATCCATTTTATTCGCCGCACCCATGCTGGAGATCACTGGAATGTTACGTTTCAGGCACTCTTTAATGAGGTGGACTTTGTAGATGATCGTGTCGGATGCATCCAGTACATAATCCAATTCATATTTGAACAGTTCCTCGTAAGTCTCTTCCGTGTAAAACATATTCAGTGCAATCGCATCACACTCGGGATTGATCAGCTTCACCCGGTCAACCATCAGATCGGCTTTCTTCTGACCTACAGTTGTCGTCAACGCATGAATCTGGCGGTTGATATTTGTGATATCCACCACGTCTTTATCAATCAGGATGATGCGTCCAACGCCGCTGCGCGCAAGGGCTTCTACTGCAATACCGCCTACGCCGCCAATGCCGAGCACAGCTACGGTACTATTTTTGAGAGCATCCAGACCTGCAGGTCCGATGGCCAGTTCTGTTCTGGAAAATTGATGGAGCATTGAGATCGAAACCTCCTTTATTTCTTTTCCGCTACCGGTTTACGGGCAACACGGATATGAAGTTGTTCCAATTGCGAGTTGTCTACTTCAGAAGGTGCATTCATGAGCAGATCCGTTGCACTTGCCGTTTTCGGGAAGGCAATCGTTTCACGCAGGTTCGTACGACCAGCAAGCAACATTACGAGACGGTCAAGACCAAAGGCAATACCGCCATGTGGTGGAGTTCCGTATTCGAATGCTTCGAGCAAGTAACCGAATTTCTCATTTGCCACTTCTGGAGACAATCCCAGAGCTGCAAACATTTTCTCTTGCACGTCACGTTTGTAGATACGCATCGAACCGCCACCGACTTCATAACCATTCAGAACAAGGTCATAGGCTTGAGCGCGAATTGCACCTGGGTCTGTATCGAACAAATGTACATCTTCATCTTTTGGACGTGTGAACGGATGGTGTTCCGCCACATAACGTTTCGCATCTTCATCATATCCAAGCAGTGGGAAGTCTACAACCCAAGCAAACTTGAATTTGCTATCATCAATCAGACCGAGTTGACGGCCAATTTTCAGACGCAATGCGCCCAGAACGTCAGCAACGACTTTTTTCGTGTCAGCGGAGAAGAGCAACAAGTCGCCTTCCTCTGCACCTGTACGTTCTTTAACGGCTTCGATCTCTTCAGGCGTGAAGAACTTCACGATTGGCCCTTTGAACTCGCCATCTTTCACTTGAATCCATGCCAGACCTTTGGCACCGTAACGCGCTGCGAATGGTCCGAGGTCGTCGATTTCTTTACGGCTCCATGTACCACAGCCTTTAGCGTTCAGTACTTTTACTTCTCCGCCTTTTTCGATGACAGAAGCAAATACTTTAACACCGCTATTCGCTACGATATCGTTCATTTCTACCAGCTCCATGCCAAAACGCAGATCTGGTTTGTCTGAGCCGTATTTACCCATTGCATCTGCATACGTGATACGTTGGAATGGCAGTTCAAGCTCAATGCCTTTTGTTTCACGAAGCAATTTAGCCATAAGCTCTTCCATCATTGGCAGCAGGTCATCCTGTTGCAGGAAGGAAGTCTCGATGTCGACTTGCGTGAATTCCGGTTGACGGTCTGCACGCAGATCCTCATCACGGAAACAACGTGCGATTTGATAATAGCGCTCCAATCCACCGACCATCAGCAATTGCTTATAAATCTGTGGGGATTGTGGCAGGGCGAAGAATTCACCTTCATGCACACGGCTTGGTACAAGATAGTCACGCGCACCTTCTGGGGAGCTCTTTGTCAAGATTGGTGTTTCTACCTCAACGAATTCTTCTCCATCCAGATAATCACGGAATACTTTAGATGCTTTGGAACGCAGTTTCAGTGTTTCGAACATTTCCGGACGACGCAGATCCAGATAACGATATTTCAAACGAAGCGACTCATCAACCTCAACGCCATCTTCAATGAAGAATGGAGGTGTTTTGGCTGCATTCAGCACTTCGATTTCTGTAATTTGAACTTCAATCTCGCCTGTAGGCAAGTTTTTGTTTACGGTCTCTTCGTCACGCTTAACGACTTTACCAGTAACAGCGATAACATACTCACTACGTACACGATCTGCGATTTGCAGAGCTTCGCCTGAGTAAGCTGGGTTAAAGACAACTTGTACAATTCCACTACGGTCACGTAGATCAATGAAGAGTACGCCCCCAAGGTCACGGCGAGTCTGAACCCAACCGTTTAATGTTACTGTTTCACCGATGTGTGCGGGTGTTAATGCGCCGCAATGATGACTTCTTTTCATAACCAAACTCCTCATTATGTGAATTTCCGTTCTGTGTTGATAGCAGGCAGCTCCTGTTATCACCAGTGCGGTTGTGTGAAGACGAATTTATTGAAAAGGCATTGCTCTTACAGAGCCATTCGACCTTTCGCATCCAATGTGTCTAGTCTACGTTTGTCTGTAAGATAGCCGGATCATATGTTACTTTTTATATTTTGTTACATTAGATAAAGTTTTGAATAGATTATTACTTACCTTGGATTGCAGTGACCAAGTCTTCAAGCTTCACTGTCTGTTGTTCACCTGTATCCATGGATTTCAAGGCAATCTCACCGCGTTCTAGCTCATCATCGCCGAGAATGGCGGTGTAACGTGCTTTGAAGCGGTCTGCCGACTTCATCTGTGCTTTCATCTTACGACCCAGGTAGTCACGTTCTCCAGATATACCTGATTGACGAAGTTTGAACAGCTGACGGTTCACTTCACGATCCGCTGCCTCGCCTAAAGCGACAAAGTAAACATCGAGCGGAGCAAGTGTGGTAACGTCAATGTTTTGGTGTTCCAGAATAAGCTGAATCCGCTCCAAACCAATTCCGAAACCAATACCTGGCTGATCTGGCCCGCCAATATCTCCGACAAGACCGTTATATCGACCCCCGCCGCCTACAGTATCAATTGCACCAATACCTTGTGCCTTTAACTCAAAAGCAGTGAGCGTATAATAATCCAGTCCACGTACGAGACGATTGTTCACGGCATAGTCTACACCGAAGTCATCCAGATATGCTTTTAGCTTGGCAAAGTGATTCAGGGACTCTTCATCAAGACTATCCAAAATGGACGGTGCACCTACGAATTTATCCTGATCTACTTTGCAATCGAGCACACGCAGTGGGTTACGCTCCATCCGTGATTGGCAATCTTTGCAGAGGGTATCTTTCATCGGTCTGAGGAATCCCAGCAATTGTTCACGGTAAGCCGCACGACTGGTTGGATTACCTACGGAGTTAATCTCAACCTTAACATCCTTCAAGCCAAGCTCTACACACAGTTGGTATCCCAGTGCAATCACTTCTGCATCAATAGCTGGATCAAGTGCTCCGATCGCCTCTACGCCAAACTGGTGAAACTGACGCTGACGCCCTGCCTGCGGACGCTCATAACGGAACATCGGACCAATATAATACAGTTTGCTTACATCCGGTTCGCCGTAGATTTTATTCTCCACATAAGCCCGCACCACGCCCGCAGTTCCCTCTGGGCGAAGAGTCATGCTTCGATTACCCTTATCGTCAAACGTGTACATTTCCTTCTCGACAATATCCGTCGTCTCTCCTACACCTCGTACAAACAAAGAAGTCTGTTCGAAAATCGGTGTGCGAATTTCACGATAGTTGAAGCGGCGGCAAAGGTCACGTGCTTTTTCTTCTACGTACTGCCATTTCTCTACAACGCCAGGCAACAAATCTTGCGTACCTGTTGGTTTTTGAAAAGCCATCATTCATCCCTCCAGCTTTTGATATGAATTGGTTCTTTTTAAATAACAAAAAATCCCTCGCCCTGTCGCTGTATACAGCAAACAAAGGGACGAGAGATTGTGTTTAACATTCACCCGTGGTACCACCCACATTCCGGAAACCTGAAACATTAGCCGTTCAGGTGATTCTCCTGATCATACAAAAAGTGCATTTGTATGGATTCATACAGAATCATTCCGCTCAACGTGTAACGCACGTCTGCGCAGGTCTGCTACTGACCTCATAAGAAGCTCAGAGTGTTCGCAGTCTGTTCTCGGGGAAGTCATTCGTCCGCTCATCAAGAGAATCCTTACAGCCTAGGGATTCCTCTCTGGTCATGTGGGTACGGAGTACTTGGTCCCGTCATCAAATCATCGTTATATGTCCTTAAACGCTCTAATCTAACGTTTGGAGTCAATATTATTTCCTGATTGTAATGAACCGCAGTGCTAAAGTCAAGGGTTAACCCGAAAAGATAACAAAAAAAAGCCCGCACACGGTGTGCGGGCTCAAATCATATATAAAAAAAAGGGGGTCATGTGTGTTATTATAAGCCCCCTATGTTAAAGCCTTATGTAACTAATATTACAGTAATATTACAAAAATGATAGCGCTTTATAAATTACCTGTATTATATGGATAAAAGCCCCTGCAACGTCTGAGAGTCAGACGTTACAGGAGCCCACTGGCCTATCATTTTAATTATTCGTCTAATTCCTCTACATAGGCATGGTTAGAGCGAAGCTTATGAACGATATCATCATAGTCTTCATCGCTCACTTTGGCCGACAAAACGTAATGCAGATCACTATAATCTCCCGGAGACACATCCGCAGCATTTAACAAATCTCCATCCTCATTAACGCGATCACGAGGATCTGTCTCCCTGTCACGATCTACATCCGCGATGACTGGAACAACGTTCCCCGTCCCTGGAGCGCCAGGTGCTGTACCCACACCAACGCCTCCACTGGTTCCTGTAGCGCCAGTAGTCGTATAGGGCACTAGAGGTATTAGAATGCGATTACTTCTGCCTACTGCACCATCCAGTTGTCCTACTTCCAAATGCTCTGTACGATACGCTTGAAGTGAGATTCTTGCTCCCTCTGCCTCATCTTCTGTTCGAAAATACGCCTGAATATGTTTTGCCATGTCAAACCCTCCTTTGTCGAGTTGAACTGCCATGTATCTAAGCTAAAACATAGTTTAGAATTCTAAATTACATAAGGCTCATTCATTTAATGGCGATTAAATGACTTTCAACAATTCACGAACAAATGCTGGTTCATCTTCTGGTGTTCTGGATGTAATATAGTTTCCATCCACTACAGCTTCATGATCCTTAAATTCTGCCCCAGCATTCACCATATCATCCTTAAGCGGTGGATAAGCGGTCACGGTACGACCTTTGAGCAAGTCTGCACTTGCCAAAATCTGTGGCCCATGGCAGATCGCCGCGATTGGTTTTTTCGCACTATTGATCTCCGTTACAAACTTCAGAATGTTTGCATCTGTCCGCAGATTTTCAGGAGAAGAGCCACCAGGTATAACTACCGCGTCATAATCGGATGAAGAGACTTCTGAGATCGCCTTATCGGAGGTGTAGGTCACTTTTCCTCCCTTACCTTTTAACGATTCTCCAGCCTTCAAACCGATGATTTCTACATCATGTCCGGCTTTTTTCACTTCATCATATGGCACCTGCATTTCCGAATCTTCAAAATCATTCGCCAATAAAAAAGCAACTTTACTCATAACGTACGTTCTCCTTTCCGTGTTCGAAATTTCTTGAAATCGGGGTTCTGCAGAACTGTATGTCTAACATCTCTGTTCTTTACCCGTTAAGTTGTCGTATGACTTGGCGCATCCCTGCGCCTCGTTTTGTTATTACCCTAACTGAGGGCGTTTATAACAATTCGTTTTCTTTTCTTTCGCAACTATCTTTATGTTCCGAACGTATCATTCGCCGCCATACCAAAAAGACCTGATTCATATGACATGAAATCAGGTCTTCTTTATAGTTTGTCATTTTCAAACAGAATTCCGTTCAAGAGTCTGTTTCAGGCTCACTCTTATGTGCCGTGCAAGATCCACTTAACTCAGCTACGTGGAAGCCTGCTCTGCTCCCCTTTGTCTGCGTTCTCCAGCGCCCACACTGTTGAAGCATATTCAGCAGCTGCACGGGCAAGTTGAAGCGATTCATATAAATTCCCTGGTAGAAGTAAGGGTTCGATGCGTGATCGTGTTTCCTTGACAGATTGACGCATAATGGCAGGATACTCCTTTGACAATAAATTTCATCGGTTGGATATCCTACATTATGACCAGATTACGATCTCATTATGCTCACGAGCTGGGATTACTAGGACTTTCAAGCATTAGGGTGACTGGCCCCCAATTCGTGAAGGTCACATCCATCATAGCGCCGAAACGCCCTGTTTCCACTTGAATGCCTTTATCCCGCAGCAACTGATTGAACAGCTCATATAACGTTTCAGCTACATCTGGTTTAGCTGCAGCAGCGAAGCTCGGACGTTTTCCTTTGCGGCAGTCGCCATATAGCGTAAATTGAGACACAGATAACACAGCTCCGCCCACATCCAAGAGGCTAAGATTCATCTTCTCCTGCTCATCTTCAAAAATACGAAGTCCTGCAACTTTGTCAGCCAAATACTTGACGTCCTTTTCCGTATCTTCATGCGTAATGCCAACGAGCAACATTAACCCTGACTCAATCCGTCCCGTCAATTCATGATGCACAGTAACCTGAGCCTCTTTACAGCGTTGCACAAGCACTCTCATTGCACAGGCTCCTTACTGCATAATCCGGTGCACCGAATAGACATCCTTCACCCGTTTGATTCGTTCTACCACGGCATGCAGATGCTCTGTATTCCGAATCAAAATAGTGACATGCACCAACGCTAATTTATTTTTGTCTGTCCGTCCAGTAACGGCAGAAATATTCGTTTTACTTTCGGAGACAGCTTGAAGCACCTCATTAAGCAAGCCATTACGATCATGACCTGTAATTTCGATATCCACACTGTAGCTCGCTTCAATATTCTCTTCCCACTCAACCTCAATGACACGTGCTGCTTCTTCCCCATCTGCACTAGTTGGAATATTAGGACAATCGCTACGATGGACAGAAACGCCACGTCCACGTGTAACATATCCGATAATTTCATCTCCAGGCACAGGGTTGCAACAGCGGGCAAAACGAACAAGCAGATTATCTATTCCTTTGACACGAATACCATTGGTCGGACGATTTTTGCGTTCTGGTGCAGGCTTCAATTCGCGCATCTCGGAATTCAGTTCCAGTAAGCTGGACTCTTCCTGCTCTTTACGCAGCTTCTCCGTTGCTTTGGTCACAATCTGCGCAGCCGTAATTCCGCCGAACCCGACAGCTGCAAGCATATCGTCAATGTCGTTAAAAGCGTATTTTTTGGCTGCTTCCTGCAGCTTGTCGTCCGTCATCCAAGCGGATGGATCAAGTCCCATACGTTTGAGCTCACGTTCACAGCTCTCGCGTCCTTTTTCCACATTCTCTTCACGCCGTTCCTTCTTAAACCATTGCTTGATTTTCGCTCGCGCATGGGACGATTTGGCGATTTTGAGCCAGTCCTGACTCGGCCCATACGAATGCTTGGACGTCAAAATCTCAATAATATCGCCGGTCTTCAGGTGATAATCAAGAGGGACAATACGCCCATTCACCTTAGCTCCAATCGTGCGATTACCTACTTCCGTATGAATCCTGTAGGCAAAATCAAGCGGGACAGAACCTGTTGGAAGTTCAATGACTTCCCCCTTCGGTGTAAATACAAACACGAGATCAGAGAAAAAGTCCATTTTGAGCGATTCCACAAACTCTGATGCATCTTGAGCCTCATTTTGAAGTTCGAGGATTTCGCGGAAGAAGGTAATTTTGTCTTCAAAATTGTTGCCTGAAGCCACGCCTTCCTTGTACGCCCAGTGGGCAGCGATACCGAATTCAGCGGTACGGTGCATATCCCAAGTTCTGATCTGAACCTCGGTTGGTTCACCATTAGGGCCAACGACCGTTGTATGCAAGGATTGATACATGTTCGCCTTCGGCATTGCGATATAATCTTTGAACCGTCCTGGCATCGGTTTCCATAAGGTGTGTATAATTCCGAGCGTCGCATAACAGTCCTTAATATTATCCACAATAATACGGATGGCAAGCAGGTCATATATCTCATTGAATTGTTTGTTTTTCGTTGTCATTTTCTTAAACACGCTGTAGATATGTTTCGGACGGCCTGATAGGTCTGCCTGAATTCCCATCTCTTCCAGCTTGCTCGTAATTCCGTCCATAACCGTATCAATGTATTGCTCTCGTTCTGCACGCTTCTTGTGCATCAGATTCGCAATGCGGTAGTATTGCTGCGGATTCAAATAACGGAGGGCGATGTCCTCCATTTCCCATTTGATTGCAGAGATACCTAGACGGTTCGCAATAGGACAGAAAATTTCCAACGTCTCATACGAGATTCGGCGCTGGCTTTCTTCCGATTGAAATTTCAACGTCCGCATATTATGCAGACGGTCCGCTAATTTTATGACGATTACACGAATATCCTGCGCCATAGCGATAAACATCTTACGATAGTTCTCGTTCTGTTGCTCTTCTTTGGAGCGGAACTGAATTCGTTCCAGCTTCGTCAAACCGTCAACAAGCATAGCACACGTATTGCCAAAATGATTGCGAATTTCTTCAAGGGACACCGTAGTGTCTTCTACTACATCATGAAGAAGCGCTGCAATAATGGAGATGGTGTCCATCTGCATGTTCACAACAATATCGGCAACCGCAAGCGGATGCAGAATATAAGGTTCTCCTGATTTTCGCGTCTGTCCGTGATGTGCCTGATCCGCAAATTCGTAAGCTTCACGTATGCGCACCAAATCAGGTTCTTTGATGTAGGCTCCGGCCTTCTCGAGTAATTGCTCTATGCCCATTCTGATCTGTTCCGTGTCCTTTCTATACAAAATGGAACCCGTGACATTGCATGAACACAGGCTCCCCGTAAAAGTAATTTCCTATAATTATGACGCTTCACCCGTTTCCCGTCAACTGCTGACGAATAAGAGTAAGTTTTCCATTTTTTTAGCTGAAAATATGTATTCTGTTCCGATGCTGACCCTTCTTGTAAATGTCCCGTTTAATCGAAGAAAAATGGGTATTCCTCTGTATTATTATTCCCGATCCTAGCTGAAATAGAATATAAAGTATAAAAAAACACCTCAAACCCATGCTATTACACAAAATGTTATTGCTTAATTAAGAGAAACTCTGTAATCTATTGAAAGTTTGTGTTTCGGAAAAGGAGATGAACAATCAGTGCAACGCGAAATTCAGGTTAATCAAAAGATGCCGCTCGGCTCAGGTTCGCTGCTAAGCCTTCAGCATTTGTTCGCCATGTTTGGAAGTACGGTGCTTGTACCGAATTATTTCGGTGTCGATCCAAGTATGATTTTGCTAATGAACGGTATTGGTACATTGCTGTACATACTCATGTGTAAGGGAAAGATCCCTGCGTACCTCGGTTCCAGCTTCGCTTTTATTTCCCCTGTATATTCAGTTTTGCTTGCTAATCCTGAGAATGGATATTCTATGGCACTCGGGGCGTTTATCATCACAGGTATTGTCTTCTGCCTCGTAGCTCTTCTCATTAAATATGCTGGAACAGGATGGATTAATGTTGTATTCCCACCAGCTGCTATGGGAGCCATTGTAGCGTTAATCGGTTTGGAACTCATTCCTGTTGCTGCCGGAATGGCCGGGCTAATTAATTCAGATCCTATCAAGAACCCTGATTGGGTACCGCAAGTAAAACCAATTATACTGTCGATGGTCACTTTAGGCGTCACTGTTATAGGTGCCGTAACGTTCCGCGGATTCCCCAAAATCATTCACATTTTGATCGGAATTGTAACCGGCTATGTACTTGGTTATTTTATGAAGGAAGTAGAAAAAGCCAACATTACCAATGCTGACTTTTTCTCGCTACCAACGATCACTACACCAACGTTTGATTGGTCAGTCATCCTAACGATTCTACCTGTGGCTCTCGTTGTAATTGTAGAACACATTGGTCACTTGCTTGTAACGAGCAGTATTGTAGGTAAGGATTTGTCCAAAGACCCTGGTTTGCATCGCTCCCTACTTGGAAACGGCGTCTCCACCATTTTATCCGGTTTTGTTGGATCTACTCCAAATACAACCTATGGCGAGAACATCGGCGTTATGGCCTTAACCAAAGTGTACTCGATCTATGTGATTGGTGGCGCAGCCATCATCGCGATCATCCTTTCCTTCTCAGGAACGTTCTCGGCTCTAGTTGCCAATATTCCTGTTCCTGTTATGGGTGGTGTCTCCTTGCTTCTATTTGGTGTCATTGCCGCATCCGGATTACGTATTCTGGTTGAACAAAAAGTTGATTTTGCCAAACCTACGAATTTGATTCTGACTACTCTCGTGCTCGTGGTTGGACTAAGTGGAACCGAAGTAAGTTTCTATGGTATTCACCTGAAAGGTATGGCACTTGCAACAATTGTTGGAATCTTGATGAGCTTGCTATTCAAACTGTTCGATGTATTAGGCTTGTCTAACGATAAGTCAGAGAATCAACCTTTGACAAAGAAAACACCAGACTGATGTATAATTCGGTTCAAAATAATACTTAAAAACGAAAAAGCTCTTCACCCATAATAAAACTCAACAAAAGCAAAAAGCCTGTTCTCTCACACCATCAAGGAATGAGGGAACAGGCTTCTTTATAATAGTTAATGCTGTATATTATTTCCCGGGAAACGGGAGAGCCAATTCGTGTTCAATCACAGCAAGCTCTACGCTGAAATCTTAGTAGTTCATCAATGTAAATACATCAATTTCAGGCAACTTGGCACGTCCATTCAGATCAGAAAGCTCAATCAGGAAGGCTGCACCAACAACTTTACCACCCAATTGTTCAATCAAATTGATGGAAGTCGCAATCGTTCCACCCGTTGCAAGCAGATCGTCCGCAATCAGAACATTTTGTCCCTTTTCGATCGCATCTGTATGCATAGCGAGTGTATCCTTGCCATACTCGAGATCATATCCAACTTCAATCGTCTCTCCTGGCAATTTTCCGCTTTTACGGATCGGAGCAAAACCGACACCAAGAGCATAAGCCAGAGGGGCGCCCACAACGAAACCACGTGCTTCAGGTCCGGCAATCACATCAATTTTCAGATCAGAAACCATTGTTTTGATCTCATTGATTGCATTGCGGTACATTTCTCCATCCTTCAACAATGTCGTAATGTCCTTGAAGCTGATTCCCGGTTGTGGAAAGTCAGGAATGACACGAATATACTCTTTAAAATCCAAAATAATCTCCTCCTAAAATAAATAGCACAACTTCCATCTAAGATACGCCCTTCATCCGGGATATCATCCATTGTGTCAGCTGAGGCGTAGATGCATCCAGCATCACTTGCTCCGTCTCGGCCATACTTTCCAGCGCCTGATAATGACGTGACGCGGTTAGCTCACGTTTGGGTGGGTTATCCACAAACGCAATTTTTCCAGAATCTCTTGTAATGAAGGATAACTCCTCAAATACATCAAGCATCATGGTGATCATACGTGGAGAACAGCCACATTGACGGCTGAGTACGGGAGTAATCTCTTTTTCCTCCACCGGTTCAGCTCGCCATTTCGATACCAGCATATAGATCCGCTTGAATAGTTCTCTGGAAGGCATCTGAAGGCGATCTCGGCGGTTGCCTGATCCGTGCAGAAGGATGATATTCTCTGCTCCGCTGAACAAAGCCAGCATAGCATCAAGTTGTTCCGGAGTTTCCGGCGTATCAAACACAAATAACGTCCGGATCTGTTCCTGTCCATATTGCTGCGCAGCAGCATTACACGGAAACAACCCGACCTTTCTATCATATACCCAAAGGCACGGTTCATACAATGAATTTCCCTCAGAAACATTCGTTTCATTCTTAACGATTGCACCGACCGAGCCAGATTTGTACCGTAAATGTACTTCTAGTGTGCTCAGGAACTGCTTCATTGTACTCAGCGGCTCACCATTTCCTCTTAAGTCAAACACTTGTGCATGAGGCACATGGATGTCTTGGAGCATCAATTGTGGTTTGCGCATTCCATTCCATTCATTAATCGACAGCTCGCCCATAACGTCAATGATGGAACCCACTGGTAAAAATTCAGCTAGCGCTCCTTTGCCAAAGGCCACGGTCTCTAACTGTTGCCCTTCTTGTTCCAGAACGAGTTTCAGATGGCGTTTCTCTCGCCCCATCGTTCGGGTCTCTTTAACCGTAACATTTCTAAATACGAAACGGGGAGAAGGATTGCTCATACCGAACGGTTGCAGTCTGTCAATCTCTTGAATTACTTGTAGAGGTACATCACTGATGCGACATTCATCATCTGCAAGACGCTGAGGTACAAAATCTTCCTCGGTTAGAACAGACGCAGCAAACTCGTTCAAGCCTTGCTCCAGCTCTTCCAACTGATCCCGATGGAGTGTCATACCTGCCGCCGCTGGATGTCCCCCGTAATGATCCATGGAGTCTTTGCAAGCCGTTAATGCTTCATAGATATCCAATCCGTCAATGGAACGGGCAGAGCCTTTACAAACCCCACTCTGAGGATCAATGCCCAGAATTAGTGTTGGCCGATAGTAACGTTCCAGCAATTTGGATGCAACGATACCTACAACGCCAACATTCCACCCTTCTCCCGCAAGAACGATCACATCAGGAACAGCACCAGAGCGAAGCTCTATTTTCTGTTCTAATTGAGCTGTTGCTTCCTGAAGGATTCCCTCAACAACCTGTTGTCTCTCTCTGTTAAGCAGGTCTAATTGGCCTGCAAGTGTATGAGCTTCGTCTAAATCTTCAGTCGTCAGAAGAGATACCGCTCGTCCTGCATGATCCAAACGGCCACTTGCATTAATACGAGGCGCCATTGCAAATGCAATATTAATGGACGTTACTTGACTCTGATCCACACCACTAATTTCAAGGAGAGCACTTACACCAGGTAAGCGTGAGCCTCGCATAGATTCAATTCCATAACTGACAATAACACGATTCTCACCTTCGAGCGGCATCAAGTC
This sequence comes from Paenibacillus tundrae, assembly GCF_036884255.1. NCBI lineage: Bacteria > Bacillati > Bacillota > Bacilli > Caryophanales > Paenibacillaceae > Paenibacillus > Paenibacillus tundrae. Next base: position 5,035,592 of record NZ_CP145605.1, read on the forward strand.
AGCGACGGTACCAATAGCTGCGATCTCCATCCATTCACCTGGAACTTCACCAATGAGGGCCTGAGCCAGCTTCAGAGCTACGCCTGCACCCGCCAGCCCCTTAAATGGATAAGGACATTCGGGTAGTTTCGGATTAATAAGTGTGTACGCCTCAGGAAGTATCTCAGGTGGTTCATGGTGATCCGTGACAATCACTTCTATCCCTAGCGTGGACGCGTAGGCAATCTGCTCTACTGCACTTATGCCAGTATCGACGGTAATCACCAGCGTCACACCTTGTTGATGAGCCCAATCTAATGCATGATTGTGAAGTCCATAACCTTCGTTGGAGCGATGAGGAATATAAATATCGTAGGATGCCCCCAAATGGCGCATCAGATGGATCATGAGTGAGGTACTGGAGACACCATCAGCGTCATAATCTCCATAAATTAAAATATGTTCTTCCCGCTCAATGGCCTGACGTATCCGCGGTACAGCTTCTTTCATACCAAGCAGAAGATATGGATCATGCATCTGATTCAGATCTGGATGTAAGAACCGTTCCGCCTCCATTTCATTATGAACCCCGCGACTAGCTAACAAACGTCCAACAAGAGATGACACGGAAAGCGCCTGCGAGAGTCCCGCAGCCGCATCCAAATCAATATGTGGTGTATTCCACCGGTATTGCGAATAAAGCAATAATAACGCTCCTTTCTTGATCTACGGGATCCGAGCTCCATTACTGAATTAATGTCGCTTCATGATCGGGCAGTTCATGATTGGATTTATAAGGATACCCAGGGTCATAGGGTACTGCCTGAATCTGTACTTCCTTTACATGGCTGAAGCGAGTGAAGAGCAGCGTTTTGGCTCGATTAGATATCTCCTGAGCCTCCAAAACGGATATCCGTGGATTAACGCTAATAATGAGTTCAATGGTAACGGCATGCTCCTGTTCGCGGGCTACCAATTGTTCGATGGTAATGACGCCGTACACTCGCTGTACAGTCTCTTTGAAATCGAGAGCCTCTTCCTGTTGCAGTTCTTGCACTAAAGAACCATATACTGTGTCTACAATCATTCTATAACCTTTATGAAACACGAAACAAGATGCAATTAATGCCGCTGCTGGATCCATATACAGAAGCATACTCCACCCTGACATCTCCCCGATCATTGAACCAATGATACCAACCAATACCGTAAGTGAGCAGTAAAGCGCCCGGCGATGCTGCTGAGCATAGGTCAGTGCTTGTGCTTGATTTCTTTTTCGGAAATACCTGTATTGAAATTGGAAGATGGCTTCCTTGATCGCTAAGGCTGCAAAGGCTGCGACAAGTGCATGCTGATATTTATCAGAAGTCACTGGAGCATCGCCTATTAGGCTACTTAAGGCTGAAATTGCAATCTGTAATCCTCCCATAAGAATGAGAACAGACAGCAAAACCGATATCCCTGGTCTCGCTACACGTGAATGTTCCTTAGACCGTGTAGCTACTCGATCTGTATCCTTGCTCTTGTGCCTTACAGAATGGGAAGGGAATAATCCCGCCAGTGAAGAGGCAGCTTCTGAGGCAGAGTACAGACCATCTGCGAGTAACGATTTGCTATTGGCTAAATAACCGACAACAGCCTTAATTACTGCAAGCGTCATATTCCCAGCAATACCACTCCACGTTGCCGCCTGAACCGTTGGAATATGTTCTCTGGCCATGGAAATTCCCCCTTGTTTCTGTCTCTAAAGTTACAAAGCCGCGCCTAGTAGACGCGGCTTCACAATAAGATGTTTAGTTAGATGCTTTAGCCGCTGTTTTTGGCTTATCAATTTGTTTACCTTTAAGTGTCAGCCATAGTGGAGCAGCGATAAAGATGGAAGAATACGCACCGAACAGCGTTCCGATTACCATAGCGAGCGAGAACATCCGAATGGACTCCCCACCGAAAATGAACAAACAGATGGAAGCTGCAAATACGGTGAATGTCGTATTCAGGGAACGTGTCATCGTCTGTGCCAAACTACTGTTAACGACCTGACGCAAATCTGCTTTGGTTGTCTTTTTGGCAAAACGTAAGTTTTCCCGAATTCGGTCAAAGATAACGATCGTATCGTTGATCGAGAAACCAACAATCGTCAATACAGCGGTAATAAAAGTCAGATCCACTTCCAGACGGAAGATGGAGAACACACTTATTACAACAAATGCATCGTGGAAGAGAGCAATAACTGCCGCCAAACCGAAACGCCATTCAAAACGAATAGCTACATAAATCATGATCCCGATACTTGCGATGAGAACGGCATAAATCGCATTACGTTCCAGTTCCTTCGCCATTTCAGGGTCTACCGTGTTTACTTCGTAAGAGGCAGTGGAATCCAGTTTACTGAATTCCTGCTTAAATGTACTCTCTTGCGTTTCATCAAGCTCATTGGAAAAACGAACATTAACCCGATCTGAACCCGGTGTGATCGTTACATCACCCTCATCAACACCAAGATCAGCAATGATAGGTTTAATCTGTTCTGTTGTAATTGCTTTGGATACGGAAATATCAACATTCGATCCAGCACGGAAATCAACCGCATAGTTCAAACCAAGTGAAAGGATACTAACAATCCCAGCAACGGTTAGAATAATTGAGAAAATATAGGCGAATTTGCTGCCTTTGATATAATCATAATTCCAATTAAAGCGCACGAATTTCACTCTCCTTCACTCCGAAGTACTTAGGCTTCTTCAAGACGTTACCCCGTACGAGCAAGGTTAACAGGAAGCGGGAGAAGAAAATATTCGTGATAATACTTGTGACGATGTCGAAAATCAACACAAGTGCGAAGCCTTTAACTGCACCCGTACCAAAGTAGAACATAACAGCAGCAGCAATGATCGTAGTGATGTTAGAGTCAATAATTGTGCGGAAGGAATGCTTACTACCCGCTTTGACTGAAGACAAGATCGACTTACCACTCCGCATTTCTTCTTTGATCCGTTCGTACGTGATGATATTGGCGTCAACCGCCATCCCTATACCTAGAATGAATGCCGCAATACCCGGAAGGGTAAGGACAAACTCCCCTAGGTAGAAAATAGCAAGCACCAGCCACGTATGTGTAATCAACGCAAAGCTCGCAATGATCCCTGGAATACGGTAGATCCCAATCATAAATACGAGAATGAGAACAGACCCAATCAAACCTGCTTTGACCGTCTGATCCAATGACAATTTCCCCAGCGTTGCACCAACACTCTGTGAATACTTCTCTGTCAGTTTCAGCGGAAGCGCACCAAGGTTAATAGTATCACGAAGCTGATTTGCTTCTTCGCGCGTATAAGAACCTGAGATTTGGGCAGAGCCATCTGTTAGTTGTTGTCTAACGGTTGGCGCAGACAGCAGCTCATCATCCAAATAAATGGCGAGAGGTTGTCCAAGCAAACGTTTGGTGATCTCAGAAAATTTAGCTTTGTCTTTCACTTGAATGTCGATCATCGGCTCATTCAATGAAGTGAAGACAACTTTGGCTGCATTCTCCACAAATTCATTACCACGAAGCTCGATCTTGGTGTACTCGCCTTCCTTGTCATTCTCAGCTTTACTGCGGAAGGTCAAGACGGCAGGTTCTTTCATTTTGGCTCTAACCTCAGCCTCATCCGTTACCCCAGCCAACTTCAATCGAATCCGGTTAGTTCCTTCAGTGGTTACCTCCGGTTCGCTTGTTCCGAGCGCATTGGCACGGCTTTCTAGACTCTTGGCCGTTTGCACCAAAGATGCTTTGGTGACTTGTTGTCCCCCATCAAGCGGCTCCGCTTCATATAAGATCTCGTAGCCTCCCTTTAAATCAAGGCCCAAGCGTATATTTTTGAGCAGCTCCGGGCTTGTTCCCACCATAACCCCTGTGGTGACAAGCACGACCAGAATGAAACTGATAATTCTTTTCATGCCGTTCCTAGATCCCCTTTCGTTCTCAATATTCCTATTATAGCGATGCCGTAAAAAGCAGTCAATTTTCAACAAAAAAGATCCCTTTCGCTAGAAAGAGGATCCCCGGTATGCAGACACGGTCATAAAGTTCATAAAGCTTGTTGCTTTCAGTGACAAAATGTCGTTCACCAGCTGGTGAAGCGGTGGAATGCCCTGCTTTTCATATTTATGACTGACGCAATTCCAGACATCTTTGCTGGTCACATATTCATAACCTACAAGCCTAAACTCTTCCGCCTTGCTGCAGCAGAGCATCTCAATGGATTGTTCCATCTCCATATCGTTCATTTCCTCCAACGGGGATTAGCCTCCCTTCCCACACACAAGCCTTTATGCGGCATCAATATTACATCATTCGACTTCCCCTAGTCATATTCCTTCTTGCTGTCGATGGATCTTTTTGTTAATCGTGATCAATTTGTCATGAGAAGATGATGGACTGGCATAGGATGAAGAACAACGGCTTGGTCCCGTTAACGAAACCTGTTACTTTCATTCGGGAAAGAGGGGTAGTCTTGAAGAAGCAGACATTTATCCAAGGAGCTATGATCCTGCTCGCCGCAGGCATTATTAATCGTATTCTCGGATTCATCCCACGCATCGCATTACCACGAGTTATCGGAGCAGAAGGCGTCGGAATCTACCAATTAAGTTACCCCTTCTTCATCGTGCTCGTAACCCTGATTACAGGCGGCATACCACTCGCCGTCGCCAAACTCGTAGCTGAAGCAGACACAGGTGCGAATCGTTTTTCGCCTCAACGGATCCTGCAGATCAGCTTAGCCTTTACGTTGACGCTTGGTGTGATTTTTATGTTTCTGTGTATTATCTTTGCCCCTTGGGTCACCCGTTATGTTCTTACAGATGAGCGAGTATACCACACCTTTGTTAGCATGAGCCCCATGATTGCAATTATCGCTGTGTCGGCTGTTTACAGAGGTTACTTTCAAGGTAAGCAAAATATGATTCCTACGGCAGCTTCCTCTATTGTTGAAACGATTGTACGTATTATTTGCGTCATTTGGTTTGCTTGGTTGCTGCTTCCACAAGGTATTGCTCAGGCTGCCGCTGGTGCAATGCTAGGTGCTCTGGTCGGTGAATTCATTGGCATGCTTGTACTGCTATGGAATTATCATAGGCAAAAAAACGATACCGAGCCTCTTTACACTCCATCGTCAGTCTTGCCTCAAGCAAAAAACAGTCTCGGTTCAGTTACTCAGCCCAATCATTCACAGCACAGCCTTATTCGCCGTTTGTTAGCCATCTCTGTACCTGTTACGGCAGGACGCTTGGTTGGCTCCTTATCCTATCTTGCCGAAACTATCGTAACAGCACAAAGCTTGGCCATTGCAGGGATTTCACGAGGATTGGCTACCGCCCAGTACGGAGCACTACAAGGCATGATTATTCCATTATTATTACTTCCAGGGGCACTTACCTCATCACTGGCAACCTCTCTCGTCCCTTCATTGTCTGAAGCATCTGCGCAGGGGGATCGAGCCTTGATTCATAAACGAATGCATCAAGCTTTAAGGCTTGCACTCGTTACAGGTGCTCCTTTTTCTGTTTTTATGTATGTGCTTGCCGAACCGATGTGTCTTATTCTCTATAATGATGCATCGATTGGAAGCATGCTGAAACTTATGGCTCCTTTTGCTCTCTTCATTTACATTCAGGCTCCTCTGCAGGCCGCACTACAGGCACTTGATCGTCCGGGAAAAGCATTGCTTAATACGTTTATCGGTGCTGTTATCAAAATTACATTGATCCTACTGCTCGCTTCACGTCCTGAATACGGCATCTTTGGCGCAATTATTGCTATATGTGCTAACTCCACTATCGTAACTCTATTACACGCACGAAGTGTTCGTACTTTGCTTCAATTTCGTTTTAAGGTCATGGACTGGGTTAAGACAGGCACAGGCATGTTCATTATGGGCGCAGCCACTCTTCTTGTTTATGAGCATACTGTCGTTATTCTGCCACTATGGGCAAGAATGATTCTTGCTCCCACCATTGGGCTGATCGTCTATTTAATCGTAATGGGTTTGACACGTATGATTGATTTTCATGATTTGTCCCGTGCACCTATCATCGGTTCGTGGTTTGAACGCAGATCACGTAAATAAGCAACGTCTTATTTGGAATCATCCTTCAGGCTAACAAAAACTTTGCCATTGTGATCAATTGAACAGATAAATACTTCCTTGAAATCAAGGATGCCTTTTTGCTGAATCTGATTTTTAAGCCAGAATCTTGTCTTTTGAATCAGCTCCAGATTTTGATCCTGAACTTTTCCATCCATGATTAGTGGTAAGGGCAGACCTTCGTATTTAATATTTTGAAACCCATCCACTCGATCTTGCCTGGCTTTTTGTTTTGTATGTGCACTGCCTCTGTTGTTTGATGTTCCATTTCCACCTGAATTACTTTGGTTGCTTTGATTACTCGGGAAAACAGTTAATTTACCTGTCGTCTCCAGAATCGCAAACTCGACATCACCAATGCTGTCTATATTCTGCTCACGTAGTTGAAGTAACAGGTCATCTAAGTTATATCGCTGCTTACGCATCTCATCCCGATGCAAGGTTCCTTTGGAGATGAGAACTGTTGGTTTGCCATCAATCATTAGGCGGAGTCTACGACTTTTGAGACTGACAAATGCCATACCAATCTGCATTATAAGTACAGTTAGCATAGGCACAATTCCGTGAGATAAAGGTTTTTCCATATCCTCAATGACAAAGGCCGCAATCTCTGCAAGCATAATGGACACGACCAGGTCAAACATGGACAGCTTTCCAATTTCCCTTTTCCCCATCACTCGGATCGCGCCATAGACAATGAAATACATGAGGATCGTTCGAAAAACATGTGCTCCGATATCTGAGAAGTTCACGACAAGGTTCCTCCTTTGTTTGAGTTATCCATAGGCACCTGTAGCGTAATCCCTATTTTGACCCGAAGCTGACATGCTCATGCAGATCACATCAATTCATTTAATGGAAAATTCAGTTCATAAGTCTGAAGGCTTGACCATACACTGTATTAATTTCAAACTTGTACAAGGGGGATGCTTCATGCAGCTGATTCGCCGAGTGATCTCGTTTCGAATGTCCAACCCGATTTTGTCAGGTCTCTGTCATGCCTTTATTTGGATGTTATTAGGAGCACTGATTCTTTCCTTATTTCTCTGGATGACTGGAATGCGGGAGCAGGATCTTTCCCTGTATACTTACGTTGTTCATGCGCTGTCGCTACTCATTGGTGGATTTGTGGCTGGCAAAAGATCCGGTGAAAAGGGATGGTACCACGGAGGACTAACCGGTATCGTTTATGGAATCATCGTATTGATCATTGGATTCCTGGCATTGGATGCTTCGTTCAACTGGAAGGATAGCCTGCAACTCGCAAGTGCATTTCTGATCTCTGCTCTGGGTGGAATTTTCGGAGTAAACACACAGCGAAACTAACAGTCAACGCGTGTGCTTGATACATGGCATATGAGTTCCTGGACAGACTATAAAATAAAAAAGAACCGGAGCCCTGTATAAGAGCTTCGGTTCTGTAATAACAGACGGAACTAACTATTGTGAGCGAACTCTATTTCTCTAAATTCTCGCTCATTTATAATTATTCAGCAGTTTCACGACTGACTGCACTGCTGATCGCATTACGATCGAAAGTAAGCTTCGTTACATCGTTTACGCGCAGAACAACCACGTCTTCTGTAATTTCAGCGATTGTACCATGGAGACCACCGATAGTAACGATTTTATCGCCTTTTTTCAATTGGCTAAGCATCGCATTACGCTGTTTTTGCTTCTTGTTCTGTGGACGAATCATCAAGAAGTAGAAAATCGCAACCATAAGTACCAAAGGTACAATCAAAGATACGATACCTCCGCCTGCATTAGGCGTAGTTGCTGCAAACATTCCTTGAAACATGTAAACTCCCCCTTATCGACTATACGTACAAAATAATGCTTGTTCCTTCGGTTCCGCAACAAACCTCTTAGAAACCTTTGTCATTGTCATGAAGACCATATTGATCGAAAAATTCATCCCGGAAATCAAGCAGACGATCTTCCATAATGGCTTTGCGCACGTTGCGCATCAAATTCTGCAAGAAATGAAGATTATGGATGGTCGTCAGACGCAAGCCAAACGTTTCATCCGCCTTGATTAAATGACGCAAATAGGCTCTGGAATAGTTACGACAAGTGTAGCAATCACATTCAGGGTCAAGTGGCCCAAAATCAGTTGCGAACTTGGCGTTTCGAACTACAAGCCGTCCTTGGCTAGTCATTGTTGTTCCGTTACGGGCAATTCGCGTTGGAAGTACGCAATCGAACATGTCTACTCCACGAATCGATCCCTCAATCAATGCATCGGGTGAACCTACCCCCATTAAATAACGTGGTTTGTTGGACGGCAACAAAGGCACCGTATAATCCAACACGCCATACATTAAATGTTTCGGTTCTCCAACACTCAGTCCACCAATAGCATACCCCGGGAAATCCATGGAAGTCAAATCTGCCGCGCTTTGGCGGCGCAGGTCCTCATGCATTCCGCCCTGCACGATAGCGAACAAACCTTGGTCATGTGGACGTGCATGACTTTCTAAGCAACGCTCAGCCCAGCGGCTTGTGCGTTCAAGGGATTTTTTCACATATTCATATTCTGCCGGGTACGGTGGGCATTCATCAAATGCCATCATAATATCGGAACCCAGTGCGTTCTGTATTTCCATGGCAACTTCAGGGGACAAGAACTTTTTGTCTCCATTCAGATGTGAGCGGAAATTCACGCCTTCCTCTGTGATTTTACGCATTTCACTGAGAGAGAATACTTGAAATCCACCACTATCGGTCAAAATTGGACGATCCCAATTCATGAATTTGTGCAATCCACCAGCTTGGCGAATAATCTCATGTCCAGGTCTAAGGAACAGATGATACGTATTACTCAGAATAATCTGCGCATCCATTTCCTTCAACTCTTCAGGGCTCATCGTTTTAACGGTCGCTTGCGTTCCTACCGGCATAAACGTTGGTGTCTCAATGATTCCGTGAGGTGTATGTACACGTCCTAATCGGGCACCAGATTGTTTACAAGTTTTAATATGTTCGTACGTAATTGCTGCCATTGGTTTTAATCATCCTCTAAAAGTTAATCGTTAGACCTATACTCGTGAATCTCTGTAGGTTCAACACCAAGCGTTCTTACTAAGCATCTGTTCTTGTGTAAAAACGAGTTGAACCCACACCAATCATTCTTTGCCTAGTTCAACATTAATAGATCAACATCGCATCGCCAAAGCTGAAAAATCTATACTCTTGAGCAATAGCTTCCTCATAGGCATGCATAATGTGTTCTCTGCCTGCAAGCGCACTTACCAGCATGACTAATGTAGATTTCGGAAGATGGAAATTCGTCAGCATCCCATCAATGACCTTGAAGGTATACCCAGGATAAATGAAAATTTTAGTCCAGCCGCTGCTCTCCTGCAGAAGTCCTTGCTCAAATTTACTGCCTACCGTTTCAAGTGTTCGACAGCTTGTCGTGCCTACAGCAAAAACACGATTCCCACGTTGCTTCGTTTCATTAATCAGATCGGCCGTCTCCTGTGACATAGAGTAATACTCTTCATGCATAACATGATCCTCTACTACATCTACGGACATAGGACGGAATGTGCCCAGCCCAACGTGAAGCGTAATGAAGGTTACATTAACACCTTTTGCTCGAATCTGATCAAGCAACTCATCCGTAAAATGCAGTCCAGCTGTTGGTGCGGCTGCAGACCCTTCATGCTTCGCATATACCGTCTGATAGCGTTCACGATCATCCAGTGTTTCCTTAATATACGGAGGCAACGGCATTTCACCGAGACGATCTAGAATCTCCTGAAAGATCCCCTCATACGAAAATGTAAGCATACGCGCGCCCATTTCGCCTTCTTCGTCAATCACGGCTTTCAGTTCATCACCAAAAACGATAACAGAACCGGCTTTCAACTTTTTGCCTGGCTTAACCAGTGCTTCCCAGCGATCACCTTCCACGTTTTTGAGAAGTAACACTTCCGCTTTGGCTCCTGTGTCCTCTTTTGTTCCAAACAAACGAGCTGGCAACACTCGCGTATCATTAAGTACAAGTGTGTCACCAGGCTGTAGAAAGTTAATAATATCCGGAAACGTATTATGGTTGACTTCACCGCTCTCCTTATTCAAGGTAAGCAAGCGAGACGCTGTCCGATCAAGCAACGGCGTCTGTGCGATAAGCTGTTCCGGTAATTCAAAATCATATAAGTTCACATTCATGTTCAATTCATTCCTTAACAATAGTCGCATTTTGGTAATAGTGTTTCAATATTTCCTGGTAATCATACCCTTCATCTGCCATGCCTTTGGCTCCCCATTGTGACAAACCTAATCCGTGACCATTTCCTTGGCCGATGAACATAAAGTTTTGTCCTTGAGTTATGGCTCTCGCCTGACCATCACCGCTCATGACGACAAGGGCATTACCAGATGAAGTTCCTGTACCTGAGGCAGATAATACAGCTTCTCCTTGAGACCCTGTTTTACTCGCTGTATTCCCGTCAGCGCCTAATACAGTATAACTTCCAGTACCCGCAATATCAAATAAAGTACTGGGCAATCCACCCAGCGCCGAGCGGTACGTATCTGCATATTTAACAGTCAGCGCTTGTCCATTGGCACTTACTTCAAGTGCTCGACCAGAAGGTCCACGCTTCGTGACTTCTAATGTTGAGATAGATGAGGGAACAGTCGTCGTTGTTTTACCTTGTAACGTTTTGACTAATTGAGCAGAGGTAAATGGTCCTCTCACCCAAGCATAATCATTGGATTGTGCTACTTTTGCCAAAACAACAGCTTCGTTCCCTGGATTCATTTTGGCTACCGGCTCAACGGTAGATTGGATTAATGGGATGGCACGTACATTCGTATTCTGTGCAGTGACAGTGACCTTGGAAAGACCCGCATCCGTTTTGGAGCTTAACTCCTTCACGTTGTCCTCACGGATATATCCACTGATGCCTGAGTTAAGCAGTACATGATACCACGTATGCAATCCAGCCTGTGCTGATGTATCTCCAGAACTATCCACATTGGTGAAGACCCCTGCTCCCCCGTTCCAAACCTCGGAGGGATGTGCCGTTTGTCCACCTGCATTGGATGAGAATACAGCCTCTACAATTTTACCACCACTTTTGACAACTTCTCCTGCGGTAGCATCCACTGCACTGGTTACTTTATCATTCTCCGAATCAATGCCGTTATAGGCTTGACTTAGTGTTGTATCCACAACATTGGCAATCTGGAAGCGAGTGCCCTGTTGGAGAGCATAGGAGCGAGCAGCAACTGCTTGTACTTTTAGAGCCTCTGCAGGCCAGGAGGAATACACCTCTGCTCCAACTACGGAGTACAAATATTGTTCCAGTGGAACGACATTCACTAAAGCCAAGTCACCATTAACGATACTGAGTTCCATATCTCCGCGATATGTTCGCTGGGAACGTTCCAGTACTTTAATGCCATTTCCATCTCCCTGCACCCAAGCTTTGGCTTCCGTACCGGCAATCGTGTAGTGTGCTGCAGTCTTAGGCGTGTCCAGACTTAACCCCGCATCCTGCCGAATGATTAGAGCGGAGCTGTTATTAGTTACAGGAGATAGGCTTGCGCCACCCACTTGTGTCTCTACCGCCTTTCTTACAGCAGTAAGCTCTGCATCTGTCACAGCTTCACCAACCCATACGCTGTAGCCCGAACTACCAGCATCCAGTGACAGTACAGTATAGGAAATGACGCCTGATGCTGAGAGAGAAGCTTGAGCCGCTTGTGCTTCTTGTAAGGAGCTATAATTTCCAGTAGATAAATGCTTGTTTCCCGTTACGACTGGTTTCTGCCCACCCAATTGAGCTGCAGCTACCTTCTGAACTCGAGCAACGGCTTGTCCAGCGAGTGTATCTGTAGCATAGTTTCCGGTATAGAGCTGATACACCGTTTTGCCGCTCACGCTTGAGCTGAAGAGTAACGGCTTATCGCTGGTTGGTTGCAATAGCTTGGCTGCTGCCGCCGCTGTTTTGAAATCTGCTGTCTCCAACACCTTCACACGAAAACCATCTGCGCTGAATCGAATCTGCCCCGCTGGAAGACTTACATTAGCACCCGTCCCAGATCCAATGGTCCAACTTGCATTTGATTCAAGTGTGATTAATGGTGTGGTTGATTTGTATGTGCTTCCCAGATTCGCAAACATCGCAACCCGAATCAGCTGTTCATCATTTTCTGCTGCATAAGCGGGTACCTGCAGACATCCTGCCATCAATACAGTCGCAGCCAAAACCTTTAATCGGCGACTCCATTTCATATTTTGTATTGCTTTCCCCACAATCAGTCTCCTCTCCGCTCTTTCCTTGTGTAGATACATCTATGAATTTCAAACTTCATTTTGTATTTAGAACTGTTTCATGTAATAGAAAAACGTCCTTCCCACTGCCCAATACACCACTTGTTACTTTCCATCTCGCGGCGGAATCGGCAAACCTAAATGATGATAAGCCATATCTGTAACAATTCGACCTCTTGGTGTACGTTGAATCATACCGATCTGCAATAAATAAGGCTCATAAACATCCTCAATGGTTTGGCTCTCTTCACCAATCGTAGCTGCAATGGTATCTAGACCAACCGGGCCTCCCCGGAAGCTATTGATCATGGACTTAAGCATCTTGTGGTCGATCTCATCCAATCCTCTTGGATCAATCTGTAGACGTTTAAGTGCTTCTTCTGCTAATGCCTGTGTAATGACTCCATCGCCTCGTACCTGAGCGAAGTCTCGAACTCGCTTCAATAAACGATTGGCAATCCTCGGCGTTCCACGGGAACGGAGGGCAATCTCTTCTGCAGCGTCTCCAACAATCTCAACCCCAAGAATTTCTGTAGAGCGAGAGACAATGTAGGCTAGCTCATCAACCGTATAAAACTCCAGACGGCTAATGACACCAAAACGATCACGCAGAGGCGCAGACAGCAAACCAGCGCGTGTTGTAGCTCCAATGAGAGTGAATGGTGGCAGATCCAGACGCACAGATCGCGCGCTAGGGCCTTTACCGATCATAATATCCAATGCAGAGTCTTCCATCGCAGGGTACATCACTTCTTCAACAGTACGATGCAGGCGATGAATCTCGTCAATGAATAACACATCACCCTCTTGAAGATTAGTCAGCAATGCTGCTAGATCTCCTGGTCGCTCAATTGCAGGCCCTGAAGTGGTACGCAGATTAACGCCCAATTCATTAGCGACGATGTTGGCAAGTGTTGTTTTACCTAATCCTGGTGGACCGTACAATAAAACATGATCCAATGCCTCATTACGCATTTTGGCTGCTTCAATATATACTTTTAAATTTTCCTTCACCTGATTTTGTCCGATATATTCATTCAGATACCGGGGACGAAGACTCAGCTCAACAGCTTGATCATCCATCATCAGGTTAGCGGAAATAATACGCTCATCCATGTTCATCCCTACCTTTATAGTACGAACCACTGTGCTATCATGTTGGTAAAGTTAGTTATCCAGTGAATAGCATTTGCAGTGCTCGTTTCATCAACACATCAACCGAATCGGCAGATGTAACATCTTTTTTCAGCTTGAGCCATACTTTATCCAACTCGCTGTCTGTGTAACCAAGCGCTTTAAGACCATCACGTGCCTCATCCCAAGATGAGCCGCTTCCTGCTTCTTCTGAAGGAGGAGCAAATAAACCTGTTGCATACGCGGCAGCACCGAATCCGTCCAGCTTATCCTTCAGATCCAAAATCATACGCTGAGCTGTCTTTTTACCGATTCCCGGTAGTTTGGTTAGGAATGTCAGATTCTCTTGGTAAATCGCTGTAACGACATGATCAGGTGTGCCTCCTGCCAAAATGCCCAGGGCGACTCGTGGTCCAATACCAGACACCTCGATCAACTTACGAAACAAGCGCTGTTCTTCTCTTGTAACAAAACCATATAACAACATGGCATCTTCACGCACATGATGATGGGTATAGACCATGATCTCACCTTCTTGTTTCGCGAACGCATATGGGTTAGGACAAAATACACGATAGCCCACACCTTGAACATCAAGCACAATATATTCATTCTCCACATGCACGAACTGTCCTCTAAGAAAATCAATCATTTTCGCAATACCTCATTTAACTTCGAATTTAATGTATAAGAATGTGCATGACATACGGCTACTGCCAACGCATCTGCTACGTCATCTGGCTTAGGAATCGCCTGTAACCGCAAAAACATTTTAACCATCTCTTGCACTTGACGTTTCTCCGCTTTGCCGTATCCTACAATCGCCTGTTTAATCTGCATCGGTGTGTACTCAGCAATAGGTAGCCCTTTCTGTGCAGCAGCCAGAACCATTACCCCTCTGGCCTGACTGACGGACATCGCTGTTGTAACGTTCCGATTGAAGAAAAGTTTCTCCAGTGCGACGGCATCTGGTTTATATTTATCGATGAGCTGCACCATACCTTCATATACGTGAAGCAACCGTTCCTCTTCAGGTGTATGAGCTTCTGTCTGAATACAGCCATATTGTACAGGAACCACTTTACTACCGATCTTATCCACAAAACCAAACCCAACAATCGCAATTCCCGGGTCTATCCCCAAAAAACGCAAACCCATCTCTCCCTTACAATAAAGCGAACATATGTATCGTTCATTTCATTATAACAAAAAGAAAGACCCTGCGGCAGGAAACTTTGACTACAATTTAATCCTCATAAAATCTATCGTTCACACTCCTGTGGAGTCTTAGAAAACCTTGTCGCTTTACCTATAAAGATGTCACAAAACATTTCCCATCCTCTGGTATCCAAGGTCTAGCAAAGCCCTAAACCTCTTAACAGGAAGGTATCACGCAACCCCTAAGGGCTTATTTATTTCCCTACGATCAGTCAACACACGACAAAAAGGACATCACTTCGATGCCCTTCTCCAGCAAACCTATAACCTGTCTTCAATTTAATTCTCTTCAAAAACTTTATTGAGTCAACCGCCATTTAGAATAACTTCTTCAGAAGCTCGATCAACCGCATAATCGCTAAATGTCGAAATCACACTGTTATATTCATCTTTGTCTTGTACTCGAATTCCTTGCTGCAGCTGCTCCCATACTCCCTCAGGCAATGAAGACTCAAGTGACCCAACATCCATTTGAAAAAAAGTACGGATTACTTTGTCTTCTGTAGGGTGACCTTCGTACAAATTCAGATTCCCCAATGCATCGATGCTAATATAAGCCTGCTCTTTGCATAGAGGAGAAAGATCATCAACCTGCTGCTTAACCCGTAAACCATCTCCCGCAACTTCTGCATCCCATTCAGGATGTTGGAGTAATAACACTTCGACTTGTGAAGCAGTCATTTTGCCTAATTGCTCAGTCTCGACTCCACAAACATAGTGGACTTCCAATACAACAGCAGTTAAGTCATCAGGTGTAGTAGATCCTAGTTGTTGTACTATAGCCTGTACCTCTGCTTCCGAACGATTCGCTTCTATAGGAGCTGTCCCCATGACAGTGACGGTCTCACTAAAATCAGTTGTTAATAAACGTTGAATATGAGAAGAGATAGACAGTCCACTATACGCTAGTATCGTTACAGCGACTAAGGCTAGACTCATCCATGCAGTTCGTTTCCAACGTCGCCAACGCCTTTTGAATTGTTTCTTTAATTTAAACGTGTTCACCTGAACCCCTTCTATCACTTTTTTTAACCTAGTGTGACCGAAAGGGTTACCGTTTATGCACATTCAAACCTACATTTAAACATCACTCATATTATTTACACAAAGCAAAAAGCAGATTATCTATATTAGATAATCTGCTTTCTTAGATCGGGATGACACGATTTGAACATGCGACCCCCTGGTCCCAAACCAGGTGCTCTACCAAGCTGAGCTACATCCCGTTATGTATACCGGCGAGAGGACTCGAACCTCCACGGTTTCCCACTCGATTTTGAGTCGAGCGCGTCTGCCATTCCGCCACGCCGGCATATGAAGTTATAATGGCGCGCCCTGAGAGATTCGAACTCCCGGCCTTTTGATTCGTAGTCAAACGCTCTATCCAGCTGAGCTAAGGGCGCAAATTGGAGCGGAAGACGGGAATCGAACCCGCGACCCTCGCCTT
This sequence comes from Paenibacillus tundrae, assembly GCF_036884255.1. Lineage (NCBI taxonomy): Bacteria > Bacillati > Bacillota > Bacilli > Caryophanales > Paenibacillaceae > Paenibacillus > Paenibacillus tundrae. The sequence goes on from NZ_CP145605.1 coordinate 5,051,793, forward strand.
GGCAAGGCGATGCTCTACCGCTGAGCCACTTCCGCATACGGTAAGGTGAAAATAAACTGGACTCTCATCCATGAAACAAAAACTTAAATGGCGGAACCGACGGGATTCGAACCCGCGATCTCCTGCGTGACAGGCAGGCATGTTAGGCCAACTACACCACGGTTCCAGATCACTTTCGTGAGAAAGTATAATTGCGGGGGCAGGATTTGAACCTGCGGCCTTCGGGTTATGAGCCCGACGAGCTACCGGGCTGCTCCACCCCGCGTCGTTAGAAAAAGTATATATGGTGGAGGCTGAGGGGATCGAACCCCCGACCCTCTGCTTGTAAGGCAGATGCTCTCCCAGCTGAGCTAAGCCTCCATCTATATGACCCGTAGGGGATACTCTCACTTCGTTCGAGACTGCGAAGCAGTGCTAACGAATCTTATCCTCCGACGAACCTTTGGGATTCTCATCCCTTGTTGAAGCAATAGATATTGCTATGACCCGTAGGGGATTCGAACCCCTGTTACCTCCGTGAAAGGGAGGTGTCTTAACCCCTTGACCAACGGGCCTTACTGGCTCCCCGAACAGGGCTCGAACCTGTGACAACTCGATTAACAGTCGAGTGCTCTACCAACTGAGCTATCAGGGAATAATATACATTTGCAAAAGCAAGTGTAATTCATCATACAATGTCCACAAGCAAAACTTGTATCTATGTAAGAAAAATTTGCTTGGCGGCGTCCTACTCTCCCAGGACCCTGCGGTCCAAGTACCATCGGCGCTAGAGGGCTTAACGGTCGTGTTCGGGATGGGTACGTGTGGAACCCCTCCGCCATCGCCACCAAACGCATAGCTTAGCTTACATTTCAGAGTGTTGTTCTCTGAAAACTAGATTCGAAACGAAAGTCTGCGATGTAGAAATTTGCTAATTGGATAAGCCCTCGACCGATTAGTACTGGTCAGCTCCATGCATTACTGCACTTCCACCCCCAGCCTATCTACCTCGTCGTCTTCAAGGGGTCTTACATACTGGGAAATCTCATCTTGAGGGGGGCTTCACGCTTAGATGCTTTCAGCGCTTATCCCGTCCGTACATAGCTACCCAGCGGTGCTCCTGGCGGAACAACTGGTACACCAGCGGTACGTCCATCCCGGTCCTCTCGTACTAAGGACAGCTCCTCTCAAATTTCCTACGCCCACGACAGATAGGGACCGAACTGTCTCACGACGTTCTGAACCCAGCTCGCGTACCGCTTTAATGGGCGAACAGCCCAACCCTTGGGACCTACTTCAGCCCCAGGATGCGATGAGCCGACATCGAGGTGCCAAACCTCCCCGTCGATGTGGACTCTTGGGGGAGATAAGCCTGTTATCCCCAGGGTAGCTTTTATCCGTTGAGCGATGGCCCTTCCATGCGGTACCACCGGATCACTAAGCCCGACTTTCGTCCCTGCTCGACTTGTAGGTCTCGCAGTCAAGCTCCCTTATGCCTTTGCACTCTTCGAATGATTTCCAACCATTCTGAGGGAACCTTTGGGCGCCTCCGTTACTCTTTAGGAGGCGACCGCCCCAGTCAAACTGCCCACCTGACACTGTCCCCGCACCGGATTACGGTACCAGGTTAGAACCTAGATACGATCAGGGTGGTATCCCAACGGTGCCTCCACCGAAGCTGGCGCTCCGGTTTCAAAGGCTCCCACCTATCCTGTACAGATCGTACCCAAATTCAATATCAAGCTGCAGTAAAGCTCCATGGGGTCTTTCCGTCTTGTCGCGGGTAACCTGCATCTTCACAGGTATTAAAATTTCACCGGATCTCTCGTTGAGACAGCGCCCAAGTCGTTACGCCATTCGTGCGGGTCAGAATTTACCTGACAAGGAATTTCGCTACCTTAGGACCGTTATAGTTACGGCCGCCGTTTACTGGGGCTTCGGTTCACAGCTTCGGATTGCTCCTAACCGCTCCCCTTAACCTTCCAGCACCGGGCAGGCGTCAGCCCGTATACTTCGCCTTACGGCTTCGCACAGACCTGTGTTTTTGCTAAACAGTCGCTTGGGCCTTTTCACTGCGGCCCCCTCGTGCTATTCACACTACCGGGGCACCCCTTCTCCCGAAGTTACGGGGTCATTTTGCCGAGTTCCTTAACGAGAGTTCTTCCGCGCGCCTTAGAATTCTCTTCTCGCCTACCTGTGTCGGTTTGCGGTACGGGCACCATCACCTGGCTAGAGACTTTTCTTGGCAGTGTGAGATCATGACCTTCGCTACTGTAATTTTCACTCCCCATCACAGCCCAGCCTTACGATGTGCGGATTTGCCTACACATCAGCCTCACTGCTTGGACAGGCATCCATCAGCCTGCGTCACTACCCTACTGCGTCCTCCCATTGCTCATAACGGCTTACGGTGGTACAGGAATTTCGACCTGTTGTCCTTCGACTACGCCTTTCGGCCTCGCCTTAGGTCCCGACTTACCCTGAGTGGACGAGCCTTCCTCAGGAACCCTTAGGCTTTCGGCGGATCAGATTCTCACTGATCTTTTCGTTACTCATACCGGCATTCTCACTTGTATAATGTCCAGCGCTCCTTACGGTACACCTTCAACCCTTATACAACGCTCCCCTACCCCTGATGCAAAGCATCAAGCCATAGCTTCGGTGGTGTGTTTAGCCCCGTTACATTTTCGGCGCAGAGTCACTCGACCAGTGAGCTATTACGCACTCTTTAAATGGTGGCTGCTTCTAAGCCAACATCCTGGTTGTCTGTGCAACTCCACATCCTTTCCCACTTAACACACACTTGGGGACCTTAGCTGATGGTCTGGGCTGTTTCCCTTTTGACAATGGATCTTAGCACTCACTGTCTGACTCCCGGAAGTAAGTCTATGGCATTCGGAGTTTGACTGAGCTTGGTAACCCTTGCGGGCCCCGCACCCAATCAGTGCTCTACCTCCACGACTCTGTTTTCCGAGGCTAGCCCTAAAGCTATTTCGGGGAGAACCAGCTATCTCCGAGTTCGATTGGAATTTCTCCGCTACCCCCACCTCATCCCCGCACTTTTCAACGTGCGTGGGTTCGGGCCTCCAGTGCGTGTTACCGCACCTTCACCCTGGACAGGGGTAGATCACCCGGTTTCGGGTCTACGTCCACGTACTACACCGCCCTATTCAGACTCGCTTTCGCTGCGGCTCCGGCTCTTCACCTTAACCTTGCACGGGAACGTAACTCGCCGGTTCATTCTACAAAAGGCACGCCATCACCCCTAAAACGGGCTCTGACTTTTTGTAAGCACACGGTTTCAGGTTCTATTTCACTCCCCTTCCGGGGTGCTTTTCACCTTTCCCTCACGGTACTGCTTCACTATCGGTCGCTAGGAAGTATTTAGCCTTGGCAGATGGTCCTGCCAGATTCATACGGGGTTTCACGTGCCCCGCACTACTCGGGATCCGTCTCGGAGGGAACCAACTTTCAATTACAGGGCTTTTACCTTCTTTGGCGGGCCTTTCCAGACCTCTTCGTTTAACCGGTTCCTTTGTAACTCCATGTGAGACGTCCCACAACCCCAAAGAGCAAGCTCTCTGGTTTGGGCTTCTCCGCGTTCGCTCGCCGCTACTGACGGAATCACTATTGTTTTCTCTTCCTCAAGGTACTTAGATGTTTCAGTTCCCCTGGTATGCCTCTACATAACCTATGTATTCAGTTATGAGTAACTGGAAATTACCCCAGCTGGGTTTCCCCATTCGGACACCCCCGGATCAAAGCTTGCTTACAGCTCCCCGAGGCAGTTTCGTTGTTCGCCACGTCCTTCATCGGCTCCTAGCGCCTAGGCATCCTCCGTGTGCTCTTAGTAGCTTAACCATATTGCTCCGGTTCGACTGCTCGCTTCCCTTGTTTTGCTTGCGCAAAGCCAAAAGTCGCTCCCACTCGAAACCCTCGCAAAAGCAATTTAACTACCGTTTTTATTGAAACTTGTTTGCACAAGTTCAGCTAAAAAGGAATGTTCTAATTCGCATTTTCGTTCGTTTCGATATCTAGTTTTCAAAGAACAAGCTCCATGCAAAAGCAAGCTGTTTGAGAGTTTGAGCTCTCAAAACTGAGCAACGAGTGAGCAAGTTTGCAGCTAAGCTGCATATTTGAATGTTTCCGCTACGGGAAACGATTCTCCATAGAAAGGAGGTGATCCAGCCGCACCTTCCGATACGGCTACCTTGTTACGACTTCACCCCAATCATCTATCCCACCTTCGGCGGCTGGCTCCTTGCGGTTACCCCACCGACTTCGGGTGTTATAAACTCTCGTGGTGTGACGGGCGGTGTGTACAAGACCCGGGAACGTATTCACCGCGGCATGCTGATCCGCGATTACTAGCAATTCCGACTTCATGCAGGCGAGTTGCAGCCTGCAATCCGAACTGAGACCGGCTTTGTTGGGATTGGCTCCACCTCGCGGTTTCGCAGCCCGTTGTACCGGCCATTGTAGTACGTGTGTAGCCCAGGTCATAAGGGGCATGATGATTTGACGTCATCCCCACCTTCCTCCGGTTTGTCACCGGCAGTCTATCTAGAGTGCCCACCCGAAGTGCTGGCAACTAAATATAAGGGTTGCGCTCGTTGCGGGACTTAACCCAACATCTCACGACACGAGCTGACGACAACCATGCACCACCTGTCTTGAATGTCCCGAAGGAAAGGTACATCTCTGCACCGGTCATTCAGATGTCAAGACCTGGTAAGGTTCTTCGCGTTGCTTCGAATTAAACCACATACTCCACTGCTTGTGCGGGTCCCCGTCAATTCCTTTGAGTTTCAGTCTTGCGACCGTACTCCCCAGGCGGAGTGCTTAATGTGTTAACTTCGGCACCAAGGGTATCGAAACCCCTAACACCTAGCACTCATCGTTTACGGCGTGGACTACCAGGGTATCTAATCCTGTTTGCTCCCCACGCTTTCGCGCCTCAGCGTCAGTTACAGCCCAGAGAGTCGCCTTCGCCACTGGTGTTCCTCCACATATCTACGCATTTCACCGCTACACGTGGAATTCCACTCTCCTCTTCTGCACTCAAGTCACCCAGTTTCCAGTGCGATCCGGGGTTGAGCCCCGGGATTAAACACCAGACTTAAATGACCGCCTGCGCGCGCTTTACGCCCAATAATTCCGGACAACGCTTGCCCCCTACGTATTACCGCGGCTGCTGGCACGTAGTTAGCCGGGGCTTTCTTCTCAGGTACCGTCACCTCAGGAGCAGTTACTCTCCTAAGCGTTCTTCCCTGGCAACAGAGCTTTACGATCCGAAAACCTTCATCACTCACGCGGCATTGCTCCGTCAGGCTTTCGCCCATTGCGGAAGATTCCCTACTGCTGCCTCCCGTAGGAGTCTGGGCCGTGTCTCAGTCCCAGTGTGGCCGATCACCCTCTCAGGTCGGCTACGCATCGTCGCCTTGGTGAGCCGTTACCTCACCAACTAGCTAATGCGCCGCAGGCCCATCCTCAAGTGATAGATTGCTCCATCTTTCCAGTTTCCTTCAGGCGAAGAAAACAAGTATTCGGTATTAGCTACCGTTTCCGGTAGTTGTCCCAAGCTTGAGGGCAGGTTGCCTACGTGTTACTCACCCGTCCGCCGCTAACCATCAGAGAAGCAAGCTTCTCTTCAAGTCCGCTCGACTTGCATGTATTAGGCATGCCGCCAGCGTTCGTCCTGAGCCAGGATCAAACTCTCCAATAAAGTATTGAAAAGAGCGATTAGCTCATTTTGAATCTGACGAGATTAAAAATCTCATTTGTGCTTCGAAACCATCCAGTCCGAAGACATGTACCGATTTCTCAGCGTCGATCTTGCAAGCAAGACCATTACTCACTCGTTGTTCAGTTTTCAAAGATCAAACTTTTTTTTCGCGTCAACGCTGTGTTTCAGCGGCGACTTAAATAATATATCATATCGACGAATCCAATGCAACAGTTTTTTTATAATTTATTAATTTAGTAGATTCAGTCTCCTGAACACCTCATTAACTCTTAAAAACTACATCGTTATCGCGTAGTCATTATTCTATCATAGTTGCAGCAGGTTTTCCAATTGATTTACATTTTTCTTCAATTTATTTAAGTGTTCACTTTAATACATTCTGACACATGATAATGTTTTTTTATCCTTCTCTAATCTTCTATAATACTTGCTCTCTCAAAGTGATTTTCAACGCATAGTCAAAGAGAGCCAACCCCTAACGGTTGACTCTCTTTATTTGAACTAAATCAAACCCTTATCTCATTAATCGTTGACCACCCTTATTGCTGAATCCAGGGATTACGACGGCTTTTAGTTGAGCTGCGTTTGTTTGTTTTCGTTTTACGAGCTTCAGCTTCTTTGGAAGATACCGATACTTTAGAAGTTCTTTTGCCTGCTGGCTTGGCAGTTCTGCGTTTCGCTACCCCACTTTTCCCTGCCGTTTGTTTCGCTTTATCACCATTGTTGTCATTTTCTCCACCTTCGAAGTTGGTCTGACTAAGATTAGCTTCCTCACGACCACTTTTCTTACCCCCAGCGTGCTCTTGGGATGGATATAGTTCACCAAAAGCGCCTAGTGGGGATGGCGGCACCATATTTTGTGATGGATATGGATTTTGATATGCGTACTCAACGGGTTGATACGGAACTGCAGGTGGAGCCATATTGGGATGCCCGCCATATGGACTATACATTCCCCAAGCAGGATCATTGTACCCTGGAGCTACGTGACCATAATTTGGCGCATGTGTATGTCCTCCACATCCACATGGCGGATATGGAAGTACCGAATAAGGAGAGATAAATGGCGGCTGATTCATGGCATGCTCCGCGGCGAAAGATGGGAACGGGCTATTCACTTGAGCAGAAGGTGCTTGCGGATATGCATTATTAGCCACCATTGGAGCGGAATTCGGCATTGCATTGTTATGATTAAAATCAGGTTCATTATTGGATGATAAGTGTTGCACCTCATATGGACTTATATCCGTTATCCCTGGGAAACCAGCATTGTTACTATACCCAGCAATATACGTTGCTTGTTGCGCAGTATACACCTCTTGTGCAGGTACAGGAACCTGGGTATATGGGTATTCTGCTGGTGCATGGTGAAGTTTACTTCCACAACCACATGGAGATTTGGTCGCAGGTGACACTTCAACTGGAGCTTTTGTATTCGGTATAGCTGGCAAAGGCATAATTTCAGGTGACAGATTCGGCATTGTATACTTCGGAGCTTCTGGAAGAGGCTTTACTTGTGCCGTTGGCGCAAGGTTTTCTTTTTTCTCCGGCTCCTTCGTTGGCTTAACTTCTGGAATTTCAGGTAACTGAGGTAGCACTTCCAGTTCAGGCATTACATTAGGTGGCACGGGATTAGCCGGCTTAGGCGTTGGAGCAGGCTGTTCTTTGATCGGTTCGGGCACTACCGGTGTAGGTGGTGGGGATGATGGTACTGGAGCTTCCGGTGTTACCGGCTCCTCTTTTACACCCGTATATTCTTTTCCCTCAGGAGAGAGCTTTTCATGAGCTGCAACATTACTCGCTCCGTTCTCAGTTCCTGTGTTGCCCTGAACTTGCATGGAAGGAATGTATACTGTCTCCCCCACCAGAAGTGCATTTGGGTTTTTCAATTGTGGATTGGCATTAATCATATCCTTCAGCGGGACGCCCCATGCCTGCGATAACTTCCACAACGAATCTCCTTGTTGAACTTTATGACTGTGCAATACTCCCTCAGGTTTGGGTGTTACAGGTGCAGCAGGAATCTTCACCTTCATCCCAATATCCAGCTTATCCGGATCGCTGATTTGCGGATTGGCCGCAATAATTTTGTCGAGCGCCACATTATATTTTTGGGACAGCAGGTACAATGTGTCGCCTTTTTTCACCATGTGTATTTTCACTGGGAACTAACCTCCTAGACGTGATACTTGGGCAGTGCATTCGCCCATACCGTTACTACATCCTATGCAGAAACTAGGCTAATGACATCACCTAAACAAAAAAAATCCTTCTCTCTTCAAAAACCGCATACTTTGGGGTATGACGATCCCTGATAGATCAGAAGGATTTCACGTTCTATATTCAGCTGTATTCGTTGTTTAGGCTTCCCAAACTTTGTATCCGTCTTTGTCCACAATTTGTCGGAACGCTTCAAGAAGTTTTAATGTGATCGGACCTGCAACGCCTGAACCGATTGTTCTTCCATCAACTTCATAAGCAGCGATAACTTCTGCAGCCGTACCTGTGAAGAAGACCTCATCCGCGATGTAGACATCATGGAGGGTAAACGGAATCTCTTTCAGCTCGATGTTCAGTTCACCACATAGATCAATAATTGCCTGGCGCGTAATCCCTTCCAAGGCACCAAGATAACAAGGCGGTGTGTAGACAACCCCATTTTTGATAATAAAAATGTTATCGCTAGAACCTTCAGTAACATAACCTTGAGAGTTCAACATGATCGCTTCACCAGCACCTGCATAGTTGGACTGGATTTTGACAAGTACGTTATTAAGATAGTTCAACGATTTAATTTTGGGATTAAGTGCGTCCGGAATATTACGACGTTGGGAGACAGATACAGCTTTCAAACCAGTAAGATAAGCTTCTTCTGGATAGATGGCCAATTGCTCCACAATAATAATCACAGATGCTTTTGGACAACGCAGCGGATCTAATCCCAAGTTCCCAGGACCCCGCGAAACAATTAAACGAATATAACCATTGCGCATATCGTTACGACGTACTGTTTCAGCCATCACGTCTAACATTTCTTCATAAGACAGAGGGATGTTTAGATTAATGGATTTGGCTGAATCATACAATCGATCCAAATGCGCCTTGCATCTAAAAATGTTTCCGTTATATATCCGGATACCTTCGAAAATCCCATCTCCATACAAAAAACCATGATCATATACCGAAACAGTTGCGTTCTCCTTGGTCACAAATTGACCGTCCAAATAAATCCACTGTTCTGACATGGATGACTGCACCTCCGTTAAATGTCCTATCCTTCACTCACGAAAAATATCATCAGATTCACTTATTGTACAACAATTGACAAGCATTCACGTGTGAGAATTACCCCATTTTTAGTCCCAACCTCTATTAATCCAGCCCATGTTTAGGTTGTTTTCAAAGAGGGATAAGTAAAACAAGGATAACTTCCAAGGACACGCACCTGGCAATTCAAAGCCTCGATCTCTGCCATCGCTGCCGTCAGCAGCACAGAATCAACAGCTTCTTTTACATCAATATAAAAATAATAACTGCCAAGCCGCTTCTTCGTTGGACGCGATTCGAGCCTGGTCAGATTCAGCTTACGCCAAGCAAACGCGGACAACACCTGATGAAGGGCACCAGGTGCATCCTCAGGTAATGTAACCAATAGACTCGTCTTTACATGATCCGGTTCACGGGGAATCTGAACAGGCTCATGACCAATCAAAACAAAACGAGTGTAGTTATTGTCATGATCAGTAACTCGCTCAGCCATAATATCCAAGCCATGCTTCTGAGCGGCTAATCTTGTACCAATCGCAGCCCAGCCTTTACCTGGGTTCTTCTTAACCAGTTCCACCGCCTCAGCTGTACTGTTCACTCCCTCAAGATCCGCATCAGGAGAATGTGTACGAATGAAGTTCTGGCACTGCGGGATGGCTACCGGATGAGACATGAGCTTGGTGATTTTTCCAAAATCATATCCACCCTCATCGTTCCTAAACTCCGAGCCATGTCCGATAACATTCTGAATTGATGGGTATACCCATTCAGCTTGCATCGCAATATCCACTTCATTAACGAGCCAGTCCATATGTAGACTAACCGAGCCTTCAATCGTATTCTCGATTGGAATGACGCTATATTGAGAATTCCCGCTATCTGTCGCACGGAAAACATCTGAAATGAGTTTGGAGTGAAGCAATTCTAACGGTTCACCATTAAACAGGAAATCGACTGCTTCATGGGAGACTGAACCTTCTGGCAATACTGCAATTCGTTTCATGCTTTAACGTCTCCTTTAACTCTGTGCAAAAAAGGTGTGTCGTCTTGATCAGGCAACACCGTGACACCATCGAGATCCGGATCAAGCCACATCGCTGTCGCCGTAATGCCTTCACGCCCCATGGTATCGATTAAATATTGCTCAAGTTCTTTTTTTCGTTGACTATGGCGATCTACAAAGGTAATGACAGTTGGACCCGCACCACTTAATGCAGCACCAAGAGCCCCGTGATCTACCGCGTGCTCCAAAATCTCTGCCATCCCTGGAACTAATGAAGCTCTGTAGGGTTGATGCAAACGATCGGACATCGCTTTATGAATCATATCTAAGCGTCCACTCGACAGTGCAGCCACCAAAAGAGAAGACCTGCTGATGTTGTGCACAATATCAGGCATTCCGAATTGCTGTGGAATGATACCTCTCGCTTTGGTTGTGGATAGTTGAAAGTCTGGGACAATCACTAACGCTTCTAAATCCTGAGCCGGCTCAATACGAATATGATCTACATGATCTCCATCCCAGGCCGCTGCGATAATCCCGCCATACAAGGAAGCACCTACATTGTCTGGATGTTTCTCTAGCGAAGTAGCCATGTCCAAGAGCTTCGTGTCTGATAAAGGTGAACCAATTAACGCATTAGCTGCGGCTAGAGCACCAACAATAGCGGATGCACTACTTCCTAAACCACGTGTAAGTGGAATATTGGACAGCATAGAAATCTCCAGTTCGGGAACGGAGACTCCCGCTTCATTGAAAACCATCTGCGCAACCTCGTATATCAGGTTAGATTTATCCGTCGGTAAACCAGTTAGATGGTCTCCATGCAGATGAAAGGTTGTCTGCTCAGCAGGTTTCATTTCAAGCCAAGCATATAAAGATAAAGCCATACCCAGGGTATCAAACCCTGGGCCTAAATTTGCTGTACTTGCAGGTACTTTGACTGTAACTTTTTGTTTCAGGCTCATACGGACTGTTGCTCCAGTTGTGCAATTGCCGCCATAACCGCTTCTTCCGTATCTTCCACAACAAGTGGCTCTGTTGCTACTGTTTTAATTGCGATATTTGGATCTTTCAAGCCGTGACCTGTCAATACACAGACAACAGTCTCTCCACCTTTAAAGTATCCTTCTTGTTTCAATTTATATACTCCTGCGACCGAGGCAGCAGATGCAGGTTCAGCAAAGATACCTTCACGAGCCGCAATGGTGCGGTATGCTGTCAATATTTCTTCATCCGTTACGTAGTTGATCTGTCCACCGGACTCTTCAGCTGCAGCAACCGCTGTTTTCCAGCTTGCTGGATTACCAATTCGAATAGCTGTAGCCACTGTTTCAGGTTCCAGGATCGGTTCACCTTTAACGATAGCCATAGCACCCTCAGCCTCAAAACCAACCATACGTGGCAAGGAATTCGATTTACCTGCCTCTTTGTACTCTTTGAAGCCTTTCCAGTATGCAGAGATATTCCCCGCATTACCTACTGGAATCGCCAATACATCTGGAGCTTGACCCAATTGATCTACCACTTCAAATGCAGCTGTCTTTTGTCCTTCAATACGGAACGGATTGACAGAGTTTACAAGTGTGATAGGATGTTTAGCCGTGATCTCACGGACGATCTCCAAGGCACGGTCAAAGTTACCATTAATCGCAATAACTTTAGCACCGTAGATCATAGCTTGAGCAAGCTTACCCAGAGCGATGTTGTTATTCGGAATCAACACGATACAATTCAAACCACCGCGAGCCGCATAGGCAGCAGCAGCAGCAGACGTATTACCTGTTGAAGCACACATGATCGTGCGACTTCCTTCTTCCATTGCTTTTGCTACAGCCATAACCATACCACGGTCTTTGAATGAACCACTTGGGTTCAAGCCTTCATATTTGAAATATAAGTTCAAGCCAAGTTCTTTAGACAGATTTTCTGCATGAACCAGGGGTGTATTTCCTTCTTGCAGCGTAAGCATAGGTGTATTTTCATTAACCGGAAGGTATTCTTTATAAGTTTGCAGTAGTCCTTGATATCTCATTGTAAGTAAGCTCCTTTGTCGTTTAAAGTTCCACATTGGGTTCTATATAGATTCATTTCATTATAGATCAGTGCATGTGTTGTCATTGAACGCAGAATGTTATCCTTCAACTCGGTATACACTCTTAATTCGGCGAATAACGTTAAGTGATTCAAAGTGCCTAAGCACCTTGTCCATGCTTGCCTTGCTTGCATTATGGGTAACAATAATAATCTCAGCATCAGGGTTAGTCTCATTAGGTTGTTGAACAACCGATGCCAGACTCACCTCATACTCTGCAAAAATTTGCGTGATTTGTGCGAGTACCCCTGCCTTATCGTCTACATGCAACAAGATGAAGTTCTTCGACAAAATCTGTTCGTCACTTTGGAGCCGTTTAGGTTTATAAGGTACGATTGCTTTAAGCCCATTTACCCCAAGCTTAAGGTTTTTGATGACAGCCACGATGTCAGCTACAACAGAAGTTGCTGTTGGAAGCTCTCCTGCTCCTGCACCATAGAACATCGTCTCCCCTACCGCTTCACCATGAACATAAACGGCATTGAAAACCCCGTTAACGGAGGCAATCGGATGATTCTGTCTAACCATTGTAGGCTGAACACTAATCGTGATCTCGTCATCTTGACGGTCAGCAATACCGAGTAGCTTCATTTCATATCCGAGTCTTCTAGCATACGTAATATCTTCACGGGTCACGGATGATATCCCACGAACTGTTACATCCTGCAACTCAACATTGGTACGAAAACCTAATGTGCTCAATATCGCCATTTTACGAGCGGCATCGAGTCCCTCTACATCTGAAGTAGGGTCAGTCTCTGCGTAGCCAAGTGCCTGTGCTTCTGCCAAGACTTCCTCATATGAGGCGCCTTCCTGGCTCATTTTAGTCAAAATATAGTTCGTTGTGCCGTTCACGATCCCCATAATTCGAGTAATTCGATCCGATGAGAATCCCTCAATTAGAGTACGGATGATGGGAATTCCACCAGCTACGCTGGCTTCATAAAATACGTCACACTGTTTCTCCTGTGCCTTCGCCAATATCTCAGACCCATGCAGAGCCATTAAATCTTTGTTAGCTGTTACAATGTGCTTGCCGCGCTCCAATGCTTCCAGAATATACGCTTTCGTCTGATCAATCCCACCCATAACTTCGACGATTACATCGATATCGGGGTGTCGAATAACTTCCCAAGGGTCTTCTGTGAGCTTTGCACGATCAACGGCAATAACGCGATCTTTCTCTGTATTCTTTACAGCAATCTTCTCAATAACTATGGGAGAGCCGACCTGACTGCTCAGATCCTCCTGGTTCCCCTCTACGATGCGAACGACCCCTGTACCTACAGTTCCCAAACCCAACAATCCTACTTTTACTGGTTTCACTAACGACATACCCCCTATATCTCTTCTTGCTGTCACCTCTGTACTGTCGTACATCTGAACAACTTGTTCAACCTATATTGAACGTTATGAAGATAACGTCTCGTTAACCTTGCCCTACAATGCGGGTGCGACGAACACCAGGCATTTCCTGCATTTGCTCCAACATGTCTCCAATCTCTCCGTGAAGATGCGATATTTCTACCGAAATAACAACGTTCGCTCTTCCTTGAAGAGGAATACTCTGATTAATTGTAAGAACGTTAGCACCATAACCAGCCACATGTCCTAACACACGAGACAATATTCCAGACTGATGCTCCAGATCAATGGAAATGGTAACGATTCGTTCTCGTTCCAATTGATTGATCAAATGAATGCCGTCCTTATATTTATAAAAAGCACTGCGGCTTAACCCAACCTGCTCTACGGCTTCATGCACCGTTTTGACATCTCCCGCAGCAAGAAGCTCTTTCACTTGCATCGTCTTCACGACAGCTTCAGGCAAAATGTCTTCACGTACCAAGTAATAGCGTTCGTTCACAGAACGTCCTCTCCTCAAAGACTCATGTATTCATATAGTGGACATTATATAGGATGTGGCGCAAAAGGGCAATACATTACATGTCTATTTTTTAAAAATATGTTCTTCACAGTATACAGCTTATCCCACGTTTATGTTATATCCATTGAACTAAAACCTATCTACACTGTTTTCTCTGCCCTTCGTCGTTCTCATGTAAATGTCTGATTTCATTTATATAAAAAAACAAAAAAAGCACAGAACTGCGGGTTGTTATCCCACTGCTCTGTGCAATTATTTAAATCACATTATGCATCGATCCAACATGAATGACGCTTAGTAGTAACTGCTACTCTCAACGAATTCAAATTCAAAGTCGCCGATCCGTACAATGGTACCCTCTTCTGCACCACGTTTACGCAACTCATCATCCACACCCATATAGCGCAATGTACGCGCAAGTTTGAGGATTGCCTCATGTGAGTTCAGCTGCATACGTTTCATCATGCGTTCAATTTTGGCACTTTCAACAATGAAGGTATCATTCTCACGCACAATGCGGAAACCTTCATCCTCTTTTTTGTCCAAACTAAACACTTTACGTTCCGAAATATCCGCTACTTCTTCAACAACTGGTTCATCCGGGATCTGATCTAACAGATCAGCCGCACGGTACAACAGCTCTTGAATCCCTTGGCGAGTAAGCGACGAAATTGGCATAACTTCAATATCCGGATGAATCTCACGAACCTGTTGCAAGAACTTTTCTAGATTCTCTGCAGATTCCGGCATATCCATTTTATTTGCTGCCACAATCTGTGGTCTCTCCGCCAATGCAGAATTGTATAGTTTCAATTCATCGTTGATTTTTTGCCAGTCTTCAAAAGGATCGCGTCCTTCTGAACCAGACATATCAACCACATGCACGATGATACGAGTACGCTCAACATGGCGTAGGAACTCATGTCCGAGTCCGATCCCTTCATGCGCACCTTCAATGAGTCCTGGCAAATCTGCCATGACGAAGCTACGACCTTCGCCCACACCAACCACACCCAGATTAGGTGTAATAGTTGTAAAGTGATACGCCCCGATCTTTGGTTTAGCTGCTGAAACGACAGACAGTAATGTTGATTTGCCGACACTTGGGAAACCCACAAGTCCTACATCTGCCATTACTTTGAGTTCAAGCACGATGTATCGCTCTTCGCCTTCTTCACCGTTCTCAGCAAGTTCAGGTGCAGGGTTATTTGGTGTGGCAAAACGAATGTTACCGCGTCCGCCTCGGCCGCCTTTGGCAACAACAACCTGCTGACCGTGACGTGTCAAATCGGCCAGTACTTCACCGCTGTCCTCATCAACAATAACTGTTCCTGGCGGGATACGAACAATCATATTCTCCGCATTGGCACCGTGTTGACTTTTGTTACGGCCTTTTTCACCACGCGGAGCCTTGAAGTGTCGCTGGTAACGGAAATCCATCAACGTCCGCAAACCTTCATCTACGCGGAAAATGATGTCAGCTCCTCTGCCTCCATCGCCCCCGGCAGGTCCGCCGTTTGGTACATATTTCTCACGACGGAACGAAATAATTCCGTCTCCCCCGTCTCCGGCTTTCACATAAATCTTCGCTTTATCTACAAACATTGGTTAACCCCTTCTTCCTATATTCCACACGGCATTCGGAATTGTATAAACGTATCCTCAGACGGAAGTTGCTCCGTCCTGACTTTTTTTCCTTTAAGTACGGCTTCAAGATGCCTTACCGTTTCTGGATCGGGTGCTTGATCCCCGTCCAATCGGACAACCACATCTCCATGATCCTGTCCGAAGCTCAAGGTCAGTTTGCGAACCTCTCCCCAAGACGACCGGCCGCCGCCAAATTGATAGGCTCGAATTGCATCCGCAATCGCCCCCGTTAGTGACTCGCCATCCTCGGGAGAAACCAGAGCATTAAGCTGCAACTCTTCCTCAACTTCAACATGCAATTCCAATGCAACTCCACTAGCTCGGAAAGATTGCAGGTAAAACACGAGTGAAGGAATACCTAATTTTGAAATTCGGCTTTCCTCAGTAACCCGTTCCTTTATTCTTTCCACACATTGCACTGATTTATCAAGTTTGCCTAGTCGAAGATATCCATACAATACCTGAAGATCGTTCATCCAGTCATGCCGATGATGATTTAATGATGCGATTGCTGTTTTTTCCATAGATTGTACAATTGTTCTGCGTTCTGCCTCCGCTTGTCTGTTCATCAGATAGAGCGAAACCACCAGCACTGCAACGGACCACAACGCACACACAATACCTGAAATGACTGATGGATACAGCATAACGAAAACCAAAGGAATCAGAAGCGAACATGCCGCAATCCACGGCACTCTTTTCCAAGATTTCATGGCTTCTCCCCGTTCTACACTAACTCGGCTAGTTTAACCCCACCGTATCCAAGTATAACATGTCTTTTATGTCAGTTCATTAGCGATTACTCTTAAAATACAAAAAGCCTCCGGCAAAAATGCCGAAGGCTCCTTAGGCGGAATGCCGATATTATGCTTCTACTGTAGCTGCTACTGGAGCAACGTCTACAGGATAGATGCTTACTTTTTTACGATCGCGTCCCCAACGTTCGAATTTCACAACGCCGTCAACTTTCGCAAACAAAGTGTCATCTTTACCGATACCCACGTTAGTACCTGGGTGAATTTTCGTTCCGCGTTGGCGAACGAGAATGCTACCACCAGTTACTTTTTGGCCGTCAGCACGCTTAACGCCAAGGCGTTGTGCATTACTGTCACGTCCGTTCTTCGTGGAACCTACACCTTTTTTCGATGCGAACAACTGAAGATTTAATTTCAACATGATTGGTTTTCCTCCTTCTTAAATTATTTGGATTGCTCTATCTTAATATACTTACCGTATGACTCTGCAATGTTAGTGAGCATAACTACCATGGATTCGAGTAACAATTGTACCTGAGAAAAAGTTTCATCTTTTGAAAGCGAAGGTAAAGAACCACTCAAAAAGCCATTCTTCATTTTGGTATCCATCTCGATACCAGTCAACGCCTCAATCGAGTTAACTGTACCTACTGTAACAGCAGATACCCCGGCACATACGATATCTTCTCCCCGCTTGGCAAAATTAGCATGCCCTTGGATTGAGAAGCGTTCGATGTTCCCATCCTCATTACGAAAGATTTGAACGATAATCACTTATCGCACCTACCTTACGCTTTGATTTTTTCGATAGTTACTTTAGTGTACGGTTGACGGTGACCTTGCTTCACATGGTAGTTCTTTTTCGGTTTGTATTTGTATACAACAACCTTTTGACCTTTGCCATGTTTCTCCACTTTAGCCGTTACAGTAGCTCCGGAAACCAATGGTGTACCTGCTGTCAAACCTTTATCGTTAGATACAGCCAGGACACGGTCGAACGTTACGCTTTCGCCATCGTTCGCAGTCAATTTCTCGATGAACAGAACATCGCCCTCTTGGACTTTGTACTGTTTACCACCTGTTTCAATAATTGCGTACATTTGCCTTGCACCTCCTCATGTCTCAGACTCGCCCGGTCTCAGGTGACAGCTCCTTGCGGAACCATTCTTGTACCCGGCCAGTGCGGTTACAGCATGTGCAAGACCAAATAGGCTAAACACATACCTGCTGATTATATCACGCAATATATTAAAAATCAATGCAAAGGTGAAATATATCTTTTCCCCGTTCCATGACAGGACGAACATAGCTCTACATAAGGTAGAGTGCTCTCTTCACGCACCTTTTTACGCGTTAGTTCCAACAGTCCCAATTTGGTCCAGCCCATTACAAACGCTTTGGTGCGATCTTTCTTGAGCTCACTCTCCAGTGCTGCGGATACTTCTTGACGATTCGAGGCTTCCGTCATATCAATGAAATCTACGATAATCATGCCACCGATATCTCTTAACCGCATGAGACGCGCAATCTCAATCGCCGCCTGCATGTTCGTTTCCGTCACCGTCTCCTCAAGACTATCTCCACCCGCTCCAGTGTATTTACCTGTGTTTACATCAACCACCGTAAGCGCTTCTGTGTGCTCTATAACAATATACCCACCTCCGGGTAACCACACCTTACGAGCAAAATCCTTGTTCAATTGCTCTTGCACCCCATAAGCAGCAAATATCGGTTCTGGCCCCCGGTGCACCTGTACTTGCGGCTGGTGTCCTGGACTGATCTCCTCAAGCAGAGCTGTCACTTCACGAGCTTGCTCCTCGCTATCTGTAATCACCACATCACTACCTGGCGTGTATACATCCCTGATAATCCGCTGTACCATACTTTGATCCCGATGAAGCAAGCTTGGAGAAGGCAAACTGTTCGCTTTTTCACGAATCAAACGCCACTGCTCACGCAATGTTTCAAGGTCAGATTCAATCGCTTCACGCTGTTCCTCTGCAGATACGGTGCGGATAATAAGCCCTTCCTCATCCCTCTTGAGCTGATCACCAAGTGCTTTGAGGCGTGAACGATCCCCTTCACGGGCGATCTTCTTAGACACGGCTATATAATCTGCCATCGGCATATAGACAAGCCATCGACCCGGCAGTGAATAATGAGTCGTCACCCGAGCTCCTTTACTTCCCACGGGTTCCTTCAGAACCTGAACAATCACATCCTGACCCGGACGAAGCAATTCTGAGATCGAAGGCTTCACTTTAGGCTGCTTCTCCAAGTGAGGATGCAACACGTCATCAACGTATAAGAAAGCATTTTTTCTCTGACCGATATCCACAAAAGCAGCCTGCATACCCGGTAATACGTTGACTACACGCCCTTTGAAAAAGGAGCCTAGCAGCCCTCGCTCTCGTGTACGCTCTGCTGTAAATTCCACAGCTTTGCCTTCTTCCAGAAGCGCCATTTGCATGAGGTTATGTTCATTATGTACAATCATTTGTTTCATGGCTTCACCTCTAGAAGACAATTCACATCATCCACATCCATTTCTATATCATTGCAATACCCATATGTACATGTATTACCCCAATGAAGGGCAGGTTCACCAGCAACTTATCACTTATCAGCATTTTGTTTGAAATAGGAACTGATAATCCGTTGCTCAGGCAAAACAGCTAAAATACGCCCCTGTCGGTTCATCACATATACCATATGGTATCTCTCTCTCTTTAATAGACGCAAAATGGTGTCCAAAGGTTTCGCCGGAAATGAGATTATCGGCTGTGCCAAACTGCCCATAGCTGCATGATGAACAAAAGCCCCTTCTCTATTCATTAAGAAGCGGATAAATCGATAAGGAATATTACGATAATCTGTAACGTTGGAGTAGAACAGAAACAACCCGACTAAGAGAATATTTAATGGGAGTCCGTAATCGCCAGCAATCCAGCGCACCACAGCATACACAATAACCCCTGTACTGACGAGAATACTTATTCTGTACGTCCACATGAGGGTTGTATAATAAGGAGCAATCAGACTGACAAGTGCCTGTACAATTTTACCACCATCCAGTGGCAGGATCGGCAGCAGGTTGAATAAGGCAATAAGCAAATTCCCTTGGATAATGTAGGACAGAAAGATTGGATCCCCAACCTGCATGTATTGCAATAGCAATACTACGCCCACCATGAATATGTTCTGCAAGGGCCCAGCCAGCGCAATCGCAATCTCTCGCCAAGCCGTAAGTTTGCCACCATCCTCAATTACTGCTACCCCGCCAAAAGGGAGCATCTGAATAGATACAACACGGCAACCCAGAAGAGCTGCTGCTGCTGCATGTCCACACTCATGGATGAACACAATGGCAAACAATGTAATAAGCTCAATAAAATGACCGGTTACTAGCGAAGCGAGCATGATGATGACAAAGAATGGATGCATGGAAACACGTACACCCCATAATCTAATCAAGGGCAACCACTTCTGCAGGATCTACGTATTGTTCGCCCTCTTTAACAGCAAAATATAAGGTTGCGGGTTGCCCATCAGTGCTTGATTTTAGGCTCCCCACTGGAGATCCTGCCTCCACCCAGTCATTCACTTCAACTTCACTCTCGTGTAATCGCCCATATATCGCAGTCACATTGCCGGTATGCTGAATCACAACCGTTATGCCACTTTCCGCGTCCCCCAGAACCTGAAGTACACGCCCAGCATCAGAGCTGACTACTTGCACAAGGCTTGCACCAGCAGCTTCAGGTACGATTTCCACACCCTTCATGCTCAAGGCAAAAGGCTGCACAATGGTTCCCGAGATCGGTTTTGCCATAAGTGAACGAATTCCTGATCCATTGACAACATCTGTTGTATGTCCTAACACAGGTAAAAAGGAGGGTGGGCCACCAAAGTTCCGATTATACCAAGCGGCCATGGAGGCAAAGTCCATGTCACGATGAAGTGCGTCCGTAATTACTGTTTTGGGTGAGACGCTCCATGCATTGTTCAACTGAAACAATCCCCATACCGCACCGAAGATAACAGCACTAATGACTATACGACGTGCTAACGACTTCACTAGATTAAACCGAACCGGATGATCTGATCCGTAGTATCCATTCTCTTTTTTCCATAAAGTCTCCGGATCTCGCTCTTGCTCCGCCCCCAAATTCTTCGCACTGAATAACCCATTCTGACGATCTGCAACCGGCTCGGACGGCTGTTTCCTCCATGCATTCGAATCTGTCCTAGAATTGACTTCCCGCTCTTGAATAATCTCCCTCGTTGCATCATTCAGTAAACGCCGGATGCGCTCTTCTCTTCTCTGCTTGATTCTGAGTTTGGCATTCATAACATATCCTCCCGCCGAGGCTTGTTTAAGATATTCACTTAGATAAGAATCAGAATTCTCTTACTATATCCTATGAAGGTTCCACTCATAATATGAACAAGCCCTAGGTTATTGCGTAAGACTACTGCAGCATGCTCCTTGCTTTTGCATATTCGGTTCTGATGACCTTTCTATAAAAGTTTCTATAGACTTTCTATGATGGAGAAAACGCAAAAAAACCGGGCTGATTGCCCGGCTTTATGTAATAGCTATCTCATAATAGGGTCGTCATTAACCCATACCGAAGAATTTTTTGAAGCGTGTGAACGCGCCCTTTTTCTGCTCTAACTGCATCAACGGAACGGTGTCTCCCAAAATACGACGGGCAATATTGCGGTACGCAATCGCTGCATTCGAATCTGGATTCATAACCGTTGGCTCTCCAGAATTCGCCGCTTTAATAACCAATTCGTCATCAGGGACAATGCCGATTAGATCAATGTTAAGCACCTGCAGTATACCGTCAATATCGAGCATATCGCCCGACTTCACCATGTTGTTACGGATACGGTTCACAACGAGCTTCGGAGATTGGATATGTGAGCTTTCCAGCAAGCCGATCACACGATCTGCATCTCGCACAGCAGCGTTCTCAGGTGTAGTTACTACAATCGCTTGGTCTGCCCCTGCAACTGCGTTCTTGAATCCTTGCTCAATCCCTGCAGGACAGTCAATAATGACGTACTCAAAATCTTTTTTTAGCTCCAAAATAATATCCTTCACCTGTTCTGGTGATACGGAGTTCTTATCTCTCGTTTGTGCTGCAGGCAGCATATATAGTTCTTCGAAACGCTTATCTTTTACTAAAGCTTGATTCAGACGGCAGCGGCCATCTGCCACATCACACAGATCATAAATGATCCGATTTTCGAGTCCCATTACGACATCAAGATTTCGAAGACCGATATCCGTATCTACTAGACAAACTTTTTTTCCGAGCAATGCCAGCGCAGTCCCGATATTTGCTGAGGTGGTGGTTTTACCTACGCCGCCCTTACCCGAAGTGATCACGATTGCCTCTCCCATGAGCTACACTCCTTTAAACACATTAAAATCTCGGCGCAACCGAACGATATTGCTCATCTTGTCGATCTGCATCTGATTGTCCTGCAAATAAGCAAATTCCATCCCAGCCTCTCGACTCTCCCATTCATCAGGTGGACGACTGATAATATCTGCAATACGAAGCTGAGTCGGTGCAAAGACCGATGCCGCTATGATCGCAGTTTCGTCCCCACTGATGCCTGCATGAGCCATACCTCTGAGTGAACCCATTATATATATATCCCCGGTACACGTCACCGTGCCGCCCGGATTGATATCTCCAAGAAACAAGAGATTTCCATCATGATGAAGCACCTGACCTGAACGCACCATACCACACATCGTCATAATCGGCGGTGGCCCTTTAACCTCTGGTTTAAGGGCTGGCGAATCAATGGAACGAATAAGTAAATTACCTTTTTGCTTCAATATATCCAGAATCGACTCTTTCTGGTTCTCCGTGACCTCACGACTGCCTAACTTAATATCCACATGAACGATCGGCCCGGTCAAAATATTTTGATGGCTGTGTTCCAGCTTATAGCGGAGCTCATAGAGCAATTCCTCGAATTCACATTGATCGTCCAACAGGAAAACCAAGCCGTCTCGGATGCCTTTAATCGTTACGTGATTCGATTTTACCGTCATAAGCCTGTCCCTCCCATCTCATTACATTTCGTGCCGGAGCCCCCAAGTTCCTGCTTCTGGTCTCACAAATGGTTCAGGATGCTTCTTGTGGCTTTTTCTGCCTCTTCGTTATTTGCTCCATTTGCTTGCGCAAAGGAACATAAATGATCAATGTGAACACAAAATGAATAAATAAATTAGGAATCATATATTCAAACAACGCCCAATCAAATGTCACATGGTTCAGACGGAAAAGCTTGTATAGGAAAAATAGTACCGTGTCATTGAGCAAACTCCCTAAAAAGACAACCGTAACCATGATTGGCAGCGGTGCACGCGGAGCCTGAAAAATGAGTCCGATCATATAAGCTGACAGCCCCATGGAGAAGCCATAAGGTCCGATCATTTCACCATAGAATACCACATCATGGAGAAGCCCAAACAGTATACCTAGCACTAACGCTGTATGTCGATGATGATAGACAGCGAAAAAGAGAATCACAATATAAACCAGATTGGCAGAAATCCGCATCTGCCATGCCTCAGGAATCAGCAGGGGGAGTATCGTTCCCTCAGCAATGAACAGCACGAACAACAACAGAATCAAGACTTGCTTACGCGTAACCACTATTCCTTCACCTCAGGTGGAATGATTACGATAAGCTCTTTCCAATCTAGAAAACTGGCATAAGGCTCAATGGTAGCGGTGCTTGTTAAACCGAATTCACTTTTCTCAACACTCTTGACCTCGCCAATTCGCATGTATTTCGGGAAGTTATTAATGATACCTGAAGAAATAATTTCGTCGCCTTTTTTGATATTCGAATCTTCAGCGATCTTAGTCATTTTCAGCATACCTGTCTTCGGATCATAACTCTCGATCATACCAAACACTTTCTCCTTGCCAACGGCTGTAGCCGCAATAGCATTCGAATTGGGATCATTCGCATCCATTGAAGTCAACAGATTAACGGTTGAAGTGTATGAGCTAACATGACTGACTACACCAACAAGCCCCTGCTGTGAAGTTACCGCCATCCCAGGCTGGATGCCTGCATTTTCTCCAATGTCGATGTTAATCGTTCTACTGTTAGGATCAGAATTGGCACTAATAACCTGTGCAATACGTGACCCGTAGTTATACCGGTTCTTCTGTTCATCTGTAAAATTAAGTGCTTCTTGTAATTGCTTGTTCACTTGCTCCATATCATTATACTTCAATCGATCTCGGGTGTAGTGACCCAATGCAATCCGGAGTTCTTCATTCTCTGAATATACCGCACGCATGTTCGCTACATCTTTGAAAAAGCCCGCTACATAAGAAGCGGGCTTGTAAAATACGTATTGTACAAATCCGACTGAATCCTTCAGGAATTTCTCCGGCCAGGATAGAGCGGTTCGCGGACCGAGCGTAAAGCCCATCAACGCGATAAATGTAACAAGGCCCACCAGCAAAACAAAAAGTCTTTTGTTGCCCAGCAGCTTAAACAGTTCCAACACCCTCTAACATCCATTATTCTCTTCCGAGCCATGCCCGGTGGGGAGACTGTCAGATCATAGTCCCGTCGAGAATATTCACAAGCCTCCCCGGGCAGCGGGTAATAGCTCTTTCGGCTGTACCGACCCTCTTCATTGGCTATTGTCTCTTAAGGATTTCGACTACCTTAAGAGACAATTCGAATACAATTATCGTTTAGAACGAACTGCTGAACTGCTTCTGCTTTTGAATAAATGGATGTTCTCAAGAGCTTTTCCTGTCCCGATTGCCACGCAATCAAGCGGGTTCTCCGCCACAATAACCGGCATACCTGTCTCGCCTGCAAGCAACTTGTCCAAGTTACGCAGCAAAGCGCCTCCGCCCGTCAGAACGATTCCACGATCCATGATATCCGCTGCAAGCTCAGGCGGACACTTCTCTAGTGTTACTTTAACTGCGTCAACGATCGCATTTACCGTATCTGCCAGTGCTTCACTGATTTCGTCAGATGTAATCGTAATTGTTTTGGGCAGACCTGTTACCAAGTCACGACCACGAATTTCCATGGTCTCCACTTGCTCAAGCGGCATAGCTGATCCAATGTCCATTTTCAATTGTTCGGATGTACGCTCACCAATCATCAGGTTATATTGACGTTTAATGTATTGAATAACGGATTCATCCATCTCGTCACCTGCCACACGCACTGAACGGCTTGTTACAATCCCGCCGAGTGAAATAACCGCTACTTCCGTCGTACCGCCACCAATATCTACAACCATGCTGCCCGTCGGCTCCCATACAGGAAGGTCAGCACCAATTGCAGCAGCAAAAGGCTCTTCAATAGTGTATGCTTCACGAGCTCCAGCTTGCTTGGTTGCGTCTTCTACAGCACGTTGTTCAACGGCTGTAATGCCGGAAGGTACACATACCATTACGTTAGGATGACGTTGAAACATCGAACGTTGTTTTTGTGCCTGACGAATGAAATATTTAATCATCGTTGCCGTTGTATCAAAATCAGCGATAACGCCGTCTTTCATCGGACGAATGGCACGGATGTTCCCCGGCGTACGACCAATCATTTTTTTAGCAGATTCACCCACGGCTTCAATGCTTTTAGTATCTGTGCGCAGAGCGACTACGGAAGGTTCCCGCACCACAATTCCTTTTCCACGTACATAAACCAATGTATTCGCTGTCCCCAAATCAATCCCCAAATCTTTCGTAAAACCACCAAACATGACGTAATCTCCTTTTCTGCCTCATATAGCCGCCCCAGCTTGAGAGCTAGAGCGTTTCATTTGCATTCATACCGCAATCGCGGAGCTAATATTTGCATTCATTTTTTTGTTGTATCCATCGTTTAGTTGCATCAGTAAAGTGAACCTATCTTCTACGGACAACGCCGTCATCATTCATAGGAAAACATCAACGCCAACCATTATATTATACTAAGCCCTTCTCCTTCAAACTTACGTATGTTCCATCTCCGATAATAAGGTGATCTAGCACGTCTATACCTACGATGCTACCGGCTTCAATCAGTCTCTTGGTGATTTGGATATCCTCCGGGCTTGGCGTTGGATCACCGCTAGGATGGTTGTGCGCACAGACAATAGAGGCGCTACTACATTTGATGGCAGCTCGAAACACTTCACGTGGATGGACAATCGAAGCATTAAGGCTACCCATGGAGAGTGTTTCCTGGGCAATAATATGATTTTTGCTATTCAAAAAAAGGCACACAAAATGTTCCTTTTGCAAATAACGCATTTGTTCAACCAGAATATCCGCCGCATCACGTGGTGTCCGGATGGATGACGATTGTGTCAGCTTGCTCTTGGCAATGCGATGTCCAAGCTCAATACTCGCTTTTAATTGCACAGCCTTCGCTTTGCCGATACCCTTCATGGCGGTCAGCTCTTCGAGACTTTGATCCATCAACGAACGGATCCCACCGGCGTCAGTTATAATCCGCTGTGCCAGATGCACTGCAGATTCATTCTTCGTACCTGTTCGAAGTAAAATAGCCAGCAGTTCTGCATGGCTTAATGCGCCCGCCCCATATTCCATCAAGCGTTCTCTCGGGCGTTCTTCTTGGGGGATGTCGCGCATCATATACTGAGCCGACTCCATAGGTTCCCTCTTTTCACATCGTCAATCCTCAAGATTCATGCTCTTGGCAGTACATGGATTCCGAATCCATCTAACATGTCACTTAGCAAAGGTAAAGACAAGCCTACCACATTAAAGTAGCATCCTTCAATGCGGTCTACTAGTGAAGCGCCAATACCCTGAATAGCATATGAACCTGCTTTGTCCATCGGTTCTCCAGTCTGAACATATCCACGAATGGTCTCTTCAGACAATTCCTTCATGGTCACATCTGTCTGTCGGTAATTCACCACAGATTGCCCATTACCAGCATCAATACACGCTATCCCCGTAAATACACGATGTGTACGACCCTGAAGTTTGGTCAACATTCGTTCAGCATCCTGCTCATCTACGGGCTTCCCTAAAATTTCGCCATCCAGAACCACAATGGTATCACTACCTACAATGACTGCGTCCGATCCACGACCGTTAAGATCCCGAAAGACTGCGAGCGCTTTACGCATCGCAAGTTCCTGAACCGTCTGTTCAGGCGTCCATTCTGCGGGTGTGTCTTCATCTGCATGGCTTGGTATTACTTCAAAAGCTAAGTGAAGTGAAGCGATCAGCTCTTTGCGCCGCGGCGAAGTGGAGGCAAGAATTATAGGGCGCTGTTGTACATTTTCCACAATAAATGGCTCCTTATGCTACAGCGACATCTGCTCGTATCACAAAAATTGATGTCGTTTGTCTATTTTTCTCGTCATAATTCGTCATTCTCCTACAGTCTGCGATACAGCCATACGGCAAATATAATCCCACACAGACTTAGGAGGCTCATTTGAAATTGAAGTGAAATGTCATAACTAAAAATATCTAGATCAGCCTGAGGCGACCAACGAATGGTCGTGGCTTTAGTCAGAAAAGCTACAGCCTTAACGGGCTGTAGTGCCTTGGCGATCCAAGCTCCGGCTAACCAGCCGAGCAATAGGAACAATATTAACATGCCGAAGTTTTTTTTCATCGGTTATCTTCCCTCGCCATTTTTTGACACCCACATTATTATACGGGGTTTTGTACGTCAATACAAACACAAATCCGGCAAGGGGAACTATTTCCAGTTCCTTGCCGGACAGGGATTCCAAGTCATTGTTATGCGAAGAAATGTTATTGTTTCATCATCTCAATCCACTGTTTCTGCGCCAAAACATATTCCATCAGGTTAGCCTGAACCGTCCACATGTGCACATCAGCCGGATTTTTATTGTATTCAGTCACCGCTGTAATTGCACTGTTCATTGACTTCTCCATGCTAGAAACAATCGTACTCGCCTCAGGGTTAAGCCCTTGAGCCAAGCTGTTAATACCGCTCAACCACGATTCATGCTGGCTTTGCAATACACTCATTGTTTCAGCAGGAACCGCCTGAGGTGTAGTTTGTCCAAGTTGATTGATCGAGAGCGTGGATAACTGATCTACCAGCGCGGAGCTACTCGCAAAAAGATTCTCCACATCCTTTTCTAATCCACCCCATGCAGATAAATTAATGGCAGGCACTGTGATTTCTTTGACATACAATTCAACGCCCTCAGCCTTCAATCTGGAGCTTAGCAATTTGGCTTCTTCACGATCCGCAGAGATACCTGCATACACCCGATTTCCATCCTCTGGATCAGTACCTGCAGCTATCCCTACCTGAGCCAACTCAAGCTTGGCTTGTTCCGCACGTTCAGGTGAACTGAAGACGCCATATTGCAGAGCATAATAATTGCCTCCGGTCATTGCCGCCTGATTCGCTTCTCCTGCCGCTGCTGTTATTTCTTGTTCTGCCGCGGTAGACACCGTCTGATTCCCTGGTAAGTTTACAATGGAGTCTGTGCCATCTTTATTAAAAAAGGACAGAATCACTATTCCAAAGAGTGCCCCGGTGACTAGAGCACCCGTCACTGATCCAATCATTTTCCAACCTCTTGGAGGACGATTGCGCTTATATGAATACTGGTCATGGGTTGCTAACCAGTCATGGTCTGTGTATTCTGGGTTGTTCCTTGTAGATGCTGGGTCATCTTCAGGCAGGTAATCACATGGTTCTGAATACGCATAAGGAGACTCTGTAGCATTAGGCTTATTATCTTCTCCTTTTTTGGGATTGGAACGAAAATCAGAACCGGGCTCGGATGGGCTCATGCTAGTTAGAACCGTCTCACCCCAATCTACAGGGATATCTTCTGGTTCCCATGCTGGTGTTTTTGCTATATGCAAAGGCTCTTGGTTCTGTGGGATCTCCTTTTTTAACACCAAAGGCTCCTTTACCACTGACTGTCCTTTATTTACAGGCTTGTCCGACTCCTTATCCCCAAAACGAAACGTCATTCTAGCATTACTCACCCCGAACCCTCTCCTTTGTCCATAATAGAGGTTGCTCAAAAAGGATCATTTTACCTTTACGATCATGAAAACCGGTCTTTTTGAACAAGCATGTATTACAGCTATATGCATTGAGAGGCCAGATTAGAACCTCTCAAATGCAAAAACCGCCTGCTTCACGAAGAAGACAGACGGCTTGCATGACACATATATTTTCGGTTCTCTGAGTACAAAATGAGCTATTTCAAAGATTTGGCCAGCGTGTCGCCAACCTTCCAAATATCCCCCGCACCCATTGTAAGTACAAGATCTCCTGGCTGTAAACGGTGCTGCAGATCAGCCACAACATCTTCCTTCGTTGGAAGATATCGTGCAGAAGCATTACTGTTCTGAACAATCAATTCTACCAGTTTCGCAGAATGAACACCTTCGATTTCTTTTTCACCAGCAGGCGAATAAATGTCTGTAATCAGCACCTCATCCGCTTCGGCAAAAGCACGACTGAACGCATCCAGCAAGAAGAACGTCCGTGTGTAACGCTGCGGTTGGAACACGGCAATAATCCGTTTCCCTGTCGCTTTAGCTGCACTAATGGTCGCTTCAATCTCTGTTGGATGATGGGCATAATCGTCGATAATCAACATGTCACGCGCTTCACCCAGCACCTGGAATCTGCGTTTGGCTCCATGAAACTGAATAATCGCTGCTGTAATTTGCTCGAATGGAATACCTGCTTCCAGACAAGTAATGACTGTAGCCATAGCATTATAAACGTTATGTTTACCCGGCACAGACAGTTCGACGGTTCCCATCGCTGCACCTTGATGATTCATTGTGAATGAAATGCGGCGATCGCCCAGCACGATATCTGTTGCTGTATAATCTGCAGCCTGATCAATACCATACGTTGTAACACGTGACTTCAATGCCGGAAGAATGGCTTGCACATTCTCATCGTCAGCACATACGATTGCCGTGCCTTCTGGACGAATCTGACTCAGAAACTGCACATATGCTTTTTTGAGTTCCTCAAAGTCGCTGTTGTAGTTCTCCAAATGGTCAGCTTCAATGTTAGTCACAATACCGAGCCAAGGATGATATTGTAAAAATGAACCATCACTCTCATCGGCTTCAGCAACGACCCAGTCGCCTTGACCAGCCTTCGCATTGGTGCCCACATTCATGATCTCCCCACCGATAATATACGTTGGGTCTGTATCACATTTTTCCATAACAAGGGCAATCATGGACGAGGTTGTTGTTTTACCGTGCGCCCCAGCAACAGCTACTCCCTTACGCTCGTTCAACAGACGCGCAAGCATCTGAGCTCTGTGCAAAATCGGGATATTGAGCTGCTCTGCCGCAACCCGTTCCACATTGTCAGCCGGAGCTGCCGTTGAGTACACAACCAAGTCAGCACCGTTAACGTGCTCCGCCGTATGTCCGATATATATTTTCGCTCCTTTGGCTACCAACTTCTCGGTCAACTCCTGTGAAGCGACATCCGATCCGGTAACGGTGTATCCCATCTCAAGCATAACTCTGGCGATGGCACTCATACCATATCCGCCAATTCCTATAAAATGAACGTGTTCCGATGTATTTAACAAAACTTTCACCAACCTTTTTCAGAATCGGTTTGATGCAAAAGGGCTGCTCGCACATCTGCAATTAAATACAGTGTACCAGACACTACCCCCAGATCCTCCGCTTCCGTCCGTGACTTCAATAGATCAAGTGCCTTCGCCCATTCAGGCTCGACGATGATTTCCAGCTCCGGCTTCCCAATGGCAGGACGTACTCGTTCGACAATCTGCAGCAGATCGGCTGCATCCATTTTGCGTCGGAAGTCTGGTTCGGTCAGGATCAGCGTATCCACTAGTGGCAGTATATGCTGCAAATACGCTTCGTGATGCTTATTCGCCAGCATACCCATCATCAAATTTAACTTGTTGTGGGGATATACGTCGATAATGCTCTTGGCTAGGGATTCGGCACCTTCCGGATTATGTGCTCCGTCCAGAACAATTCGGGGTTCGTCGATGACTTTCTCAAACCGTCCTGCCCAGAAGGCATGCTCCATTCCAAGTAGAATATCTTCTTCATCCAACATAAATGCCATGTACTGGCGTAGCAATTCAAGTACCATAAGCGCACCCGCTGCATTGTCGCATTGATGCACACCTTGCATACGAATACGTACGTCCAACTCACGGAAAGGTCCTGTAAAATGAATAGATTGACCCTTCTCGTCGCTATCCAGCCTATGATAAGTAAACTGTCTACCAGCCAAGTATACGGTTGATCGAAGTCGTTCTGCCGTCTCCTCAATCACCTTCACTGCTTCAGGTTGAGTTGCGAGAGTAACGACCGGCACACCCGGTTTAATGATCCCCGCCTTCTCGCTTGCAATCAATTCAATGGTATCCCCGAGTACATCTGTATGATCCATACCAATGTTAGTGATGATCGATACGACAGGTGTAACAATATTCGTTACGTCCATCCTTCCCCCCAGCCCAGTTTCCCATACTACAACATCGGGGTAACACTCTTCCGCGTAGTAAAGGAGGGCAAGTGCAGTCGACACCTCAAACATTGTAGGAGAACCAAGCTCGGTATCTGCCATATCATGTACCAAAGGATGTAATCGATTCGACAATTTCAACAACGTCTCTTCAGGAATATCTTCCCCGTTATACTGGAAACGGTTCGTAAACTTCGTGATATACGGGGATGTAAATGTGCCAACATCATATCCCGCCTGAAGAAGAACTGACGTCAAAAAAGCGCAAGTCGAACCTTTGCCGTTCGTTCCCGCGACATGAATAAATTTAAGACGTTGATGTGGATTACCGAGCCGGGACATCAATTCTATGATTCGTTCCAGTCCGGGTCTGATTCCAAAAGGAATAAGACCATTAATCCAGTCCACAGCCTCGTTATACGTTTGTAAAGGCGTATTTACACCTGTCTCATTAAGTTCAGTCATCTGCTTCACCTTCGGTCATGAGTTTGATTGAAAAAAGCGGCCGGATGGCGTCATTCATGTCCACCCGACCTAGATATTCTTAACCTTTCAGTTCCTTGATCCGAGCAATGACTTTATCCCGTTTATCGGAGTAATCCGCTTGTTTGGCACGCTCTTCTTCGATAACCTTGGCCGGAGCCTTAGCAACAAAGCCTTCGTTTGCCAGCTTTTTCTCTACGCGGAGTACTTCGCCTTCAAGGTTCTGTAACTCTTTCTCCAGGCGAGCCACTTCCTGCTCAATATCAATAAGTCCTGCCAGCGGCAAATACAGCTCAGCACCTGTAATGACAGCAGTCATTGCTTTATCCGGTGAATTGAGATCAAGCCCGCTGTCGAACTCGGACGTATTACAGAATCGTTGGATGTAATGGCTATTGCGCTCAATGATGCTATACGCCTCTGGGCTGTTCGCTTTCACCATCAACTCAATCTTCTTACTCATTGGCACGTTCACTTCAGCGCGAATGTTACGAACGGCACGAATTGTGTCCATCAACAGATTCATCTCTGCAACAGCTTCTGGGTTTTCCAAAGCTGGATCATATACCGGCCAAGAAGCCAGTGTGATGGTCTCGCCTTCATGCGGTAGATGCTGCCAAATTTCCTCGGAGATGTATGGCATAAACGGATGAATCAAGCGCATGGTCTGATCGAGCACATAAGCCAGTACGGACTGTGTCTTTTTCTTCGCCACAGGATCTTCGCCGTAGAATGACAGTTTGGCAAACTCAATATACCAGTCACAGAGATCATCCCAGATGAAGTTATACAGCAAACGGCCTGTTTCCCCAAATTCGTATGCTTCGATTAGACGCGTAATATCTCGGGAAGTTTCGTTCAGACGGTGCAAAATCCAATAGTCTGCTGTTCCAAGCTCTCCAGAGATGTCGCGATCTTCAAACGTAAAGCCTTCCAGATTCATCAGAGCGAAACGAGAAGCGTTCCAGATTTTGTTCGCAAAGTTACGCGCCTGCTCTACACGTTCCCAGCGGAAACGCAGATCCTGACCCGGTGTGCTGCTCGTTGAGATCATATAACGCATCGCATCCGCGCCATATTTCTCGATAACATCAAGTGGATCTACACCGTTGCCCAGTGATTTGGACATTTTGCGTCCATCTGCATCACGAACAAGACCGTGCATCAGAACATCCTTAAACGGAATTTCATCCGTGAATTCCAATGCTGTAAAGATCATACGTGATACCCAGAAGTAGATAATGTCATAACCCGTTACAAGTACACTTGTTGGGTAATAACGTTGCAGATCTTCTGTGTCTTCCGGCCATCCAAGTGTAGAGAACGGCCATAGAGCAGAACTGAACCATGTATCGAGTACATCCTCATCTTGTCTAAGTTTACGTCCAGCGTTTTCAGGCAAGGTTGTTGGATCTTCTGCAGATACGATGATTTCACCTGTCTCTTCGTCATACCATGCAGGGATACGATGTCCCCACCACAACTGACGGGAAATACACCAATCGCGAACATTTTCGATCCAGTTGAGATATGTTTTCTCAAAGCGGTCTGGGACGAAGTTTACGCCATCTCCACCTTTTTGCTTCTGAATGGCTCTTTCTGCAAGAGGTTTCATCTCTACGAACCATTGCGTGGACAAATATGGCTCAACTACAGCTCCAGTCCGTTCGCTATGTCCAACTTGGTGTGTATGATCCTCGATGTTAATCAGTACACCGAGTTCCTTCAGATCCGCTACAATCTGCTTACGGCAGTCGCTGCGATCCAGTCCTTGATATTTGCCAGCCTCTTCATTCATCGTACCGGTCTCATCCATTACCGTGATCTGCGGCAGATTATGACGCTGACCTACTTCAAAGTCATTCGGATCATGGGCAGGCGTAATTTTAACCGCACCACTCCCGAACTCTTTATCCACATAATCATCGGCAACAATCGGAATCTCGCGTCCGATAATAGGCAATACGAGCATTTTGCCAATCATATCTGCATAACGCTCATCCTTTGGATGGACAGCAACCGCTGTATCGCCAAGCATCGTTTCAGGACGTGTTGTAGCTACGGTAACGTAACCACTTCCGTCTTTGAGTGGATAACGCAGATGATACAAGTGACCCTGTACTTCTTTGTATTCAACTTCAATATCGGACAACGCTGTCCGGTTTACTGGATCCCAGTTGATAATACGTTTGCCTCTGTAAATGAGACCTTTCTCGTACAATTGAACAAAGACTTTGCGTACAGCTTGAGACAACCCTTCATCCAGCGTAAAACGCTCACGGGAATAATCGAGAGAAAGCCCCATTTTACCCCATTGCTGACGAATGGTTGTTGCATACTGATCTTTCCAGTCCCATACTTTATCCAAAAACTTCTCGCGTCCAAGGTCATAACGAGTTAGACCTTCTTCACGTAGCTTCTGCTCAACTTTGGTTTGTGTAGCAATACCTGCGTGGTCTGAACCCGGCAACCATAGCGCATCATACCCTTGCATCCGTTTGGTACGGATCAGAATATCCTGTAATGTAAAGTCAAGTGCGTGCCCAATGTGCAGCATTCCTGTTACGTTAGGTGGCGGGATTACAATTGTGAAAGGCTCAGCGTCCTTACGTTGTCCTGCCTTGAAATATCCACGCTCCGTCCAAAAGGAGTACCATTTCTGCTCGGCAGCTTTTGGATCGTAGGTTGTTGGCATTTCAGGTGTAGCTGAATTTTTTTGTTCAGACATGTGTCATTCCTCCGTTACTTAATCATCATCGCCAAAAAACAAAAAAACCTTTCATCCATCAAAGGACGAAAGGTTAGCTTTCGCGGTACCACCTTTGTTTCACGCAGACCAAAAAATACAGATCTCCCTTACGGGTACACGTGACACTTCAAGCAGATAACGGCTGCTACCGGCCTATCCTACCTCACAATGAAATCATCCATCAGATCATTCCGTGAATTCAAATAGGCAACTCCCGGGCGACTTCGAACAGTTGGTTCCTGCGGAATTTCTCAGCGATACAATCCCACTCTCTGAAAGGTCATCCTGTCTACTACTCCCGATCCAAGTTATTCTTCAAAAAACCTAAACACATCATACCCTGACCATGCGCGATAGTCAACCTGGTAACAGCGGAATAAGGCAACCCCATGCATACTTAGTCAATAAACTTAGCCACTAGGACGTCGTCAATGAAGCCCGCTTAAGAATACAAACGAGTATAACATTTCGCTTTTTCAAAAGAAGTCGCAAAAAACCCGCCATCCCTAGAGATAACGGGTGAAGTTCATACTTTAATTTCGGTTACGGTATATATAAGATCTGCCCTTCTTCAACAACCTGCTCGGATAAACGATTATAGAGCTGAAGCTCCCGGGTGCTTAACTGGTACCGATCTGCAATCGTATCCAGCGTCTCTTCTCGCTGAACAATGCATAATTTCACTTTACGGAAAGGGGTCTGTTCCACAATTGTACCAAGGAATAGATTCTTCCACTGCCCGTCATCAGACGAATAAGCCTCTACCGGCGCTGCATCTGTGGCCACGTCATCTTCACGATCTGCATCTGCCTCGCGTACGGCCCTGCCAGAGGATAACAAGGAGGAGATGCCCACTCCATTTTCCTCTCTTAGAGAGGATTCCTTTTTGCTACCAAAAGCCACTTTGAGCTCCGGCTTGTCTTCCGTCTCAGCTACAGGTTCAGGGATAAGCGCACTTTGTTGAGCAATTACTTCTGCATCCGAAGCCTCCTGTAAAGGCCGGTCTGCTCCTTCCGTTTCTAAATCAGAAGGGGCAAACACTTCCTGCCAGTTCTCCTGAGCTTCGGCAACTGGAGGATCCTCCTGTTCAGGAACCGATCGAGCAGATTCAAAATGCCACACATTAGGCGTCTCTTCTTGGGCTGTTGGCTGGTCTAATCCAGCATTCGTATGTAAGGTCTCCACAGAAGGCTCGGACCAAACAGACGATGGTTCTTCAGCCAGCGGCACTAAGGGCTCTGATTCAGGATAAGAGGCTAGGCGATCCGCAGTTTCAGCCAAAAAGGAAGATACAGATGATGGCGTGTCAGCGACCTCATTCTGAGCGGGTTCCTCTCCTTGGAAAATGAAAGAGGTATACGCCTCGTCCACAGCGTTAGGTCTGTACGCTTCGTCCTCGGCTTCCGGTTGCTCTGCATAGGTAGGTTCTGCGAAAGACTGGGATAATAGCTCTGGTTGCTCCGCATCTTCGCTGCGAATAGGCTCATCCGCTGCTTGCTGTGAACCATCCTCGAACTGACCATCCAATGCTGCATTTGCTGACTCGATAAGTCCTTCCTCTTCACTTCGCTGCAGCAAGTATTCTTGTGCAAAGGTGTTCAGGTTATTTTCCTGCTCTAATTCTGAATCTGTGGAACGCTGACCCTGCTGCTGATCTGGCGAATGTACGACCGTAAACTCATCGGCTGTCCATACTTGGGGTTCTTCGACTGGGAAACCTTCAATACCTCGAAGGGATAGAACTCCTGTAATATTCAGACTGCGATTCGATAACAAGTCGACATCAAAATTTTCGATTTCAATAGAAATGTCCTCAATGGATCTTACCCGATTCAAGGGTACCGTGATTTCAACAGGAATAAAATGCTTAAGCTCCTCTGAAGCTGTATCCTCGCCGCGGTACGTGCCTGTGAGTAGAAGATGACCTCTCAGTGTAGCATGATCATCTTGACCGATGACTTGAATGCGTGGGTATAACTCAATTTCCTCCAACTCTTCAATTGCAGGGACTCCCTCAGACAAATGAACGCGCTCATAAATATCGAACCGTAAACCATAAGGTTGATTCAACAAAGGTGGCGTCCTCCTTTCGGCATATGTTCACCATGATCCTTCTCATGGGACTGATCCATGGTCTAAATCCTTCGTTACCCAATCTATATGCCATGGATGAGATGAGCATGCCACCTTTGTTCAAACCTTCTGTATTTATTACCGATTAGAGGTTGTTCAAAAAGGGATGCCTGACGGCATCTCAGCATCGAAGATGGAATTCAGCCGAAATAAGTGGAGGCTTACGAAGCTTGTTTCCGTAGGAAACAATTTAGTTGCTCACGTAGCTCAATCTACGCTCCGCTACTCCATTTCTAACATCATTTCATCTTCTCGGTACTGAAAACCGACCTTTTGAACACGCATTATTTGCTTACACGATCGACCAGTTGTTTAAAATCATCGGGCCAAGGATCAGCGACCTCAATTACCGCTCCAGTCAGAGGGTGCTTGAACACTAATAGCTCTCCATGGAGAGCTTGACGTCCAATGCGATCCGGTGCACCCCCATACAATTCGTCTCCAATTAGAGCATGTCCCGCATAACCCATATGAACCCGAATCTGATGTGTGCGCCCAGTATCTAGCGTCAGTCGAACTAAAGTCGCTCTCGGAAAGACTTCTACAAGCTGAATATGAGTGATCGCCTCCTGTCCATTCGGAGAGACACGTCTACGTTGCTTATGATGTCTGTCCTTGCCAATGGGCGCATTAATCAGCTGTAACGTCTGGGGTACCTGTCCCCCAGCAATCGCCACGTAATGGCGTCCAATCTCTTTATTGCGCATCGCTTCATCCAGTTTGGCGAGGGCAAAAGCATTTTTGGCATATAACACAGGGCCCGTTGTATCTTCATCTAATCGGTGCACATGACGTACACTAGTCTGAATGCCGTTCATCTCATAATACGAAGCAACCGCATGATCCAGTGTAACTGCAGTGTCTGCTCGGCTCCCATCCGGGTGCAGCTTCATTCCGGCAGGTTTGTGTACAACCAAACAGAAGTCATCCTCATATAACACATCAATCTCCGCCCAGCGTGGTTCAACATCAATGGGGCGAGATGCAAAAAGGGCCAGCCGAAGCCGGTCCCCTGCAAGTTGTATGCCCTGATTCGCTTGTAACTGACGAAGCATTTTCTCAGGGAGCTGTAGTTCAGATTGCAGCCATTGCTCTACGGCCATCTGCTTGTCCGAACTACCCGTCACCACTTTACCCGGCATCAGTTCAAGCCAATCCCCGCGGCGTTTCCAGCTTTTGATGCTCATAAGGATAAGAGTGCTTTACGGTTAGCTTCGATCGTATCGTCGATGTCTTGCTCTGTATGCACACCAGAGACGAACATTCCTTCATACTGAGATGGAGCTACACTCACACCCTGATCAACCATTGCGGCAAAGTAACGACGGAACTGATCCAGATTGCTTTCTTTAGCGATATCATAATTGGTTACTGGTACACTACTGAAGAATGGGCATACCATCGAACCAACCCGGTTAATCGTTACTGCCACACCTGCTTCTGCTGCATTCTTCTCGAATCCAGCCTGCAAACGAGCGGATAGCAGTTCCAAACGATCATAGACTTCCGGTGTGAGCAGCTTGAGAGTCGTATATCCTGCCGCCATTGCGAGCGGATTACCGCTAAGTGTACCTGCTTGATAGATCGGTCCTGATGGTGCCATTTGCTCCATTAGATCACGTCGGCCGCCATATGCACCTACAGGTAGTCCCCCACCAATGACTTTACCAAGACATGTTAGATCTGGTGTCACACCATAACGCCCCTGTGCACAATTCAGACCCACACGGAATCCCGTCATAACTTCATCAAAAATAAGCAAGCTGCCATACTGCGTTGTTAAGCTGCGTAGTCCTTCAAGAAAACCTGGAGCCGGAGGAACAACGCCCATATTACCTGCAACTGGCTCCACGATTACAGCTGCCAGCTCTTCACCGAAGCGTTCAAAAGCAAGACTCACCGATTCCAGATCATTGTAAGGAACTGTAATCGTATTTGTTGCCACACCTTCAGGTACACCCGGACTGTCTGGAAGACCCAGTGTTGCAACACCCGAGCCTGCTTTGATGAGCAAGCTGTCTGCATGTCCATGGTAAGAGCCTTCAAATTTCAAAATTTTGCTACGTCCCGTTACACCACGAGCTAATCGAATGGCACTCATCGTTGCTTCCGTACCCGAATTTACCATCCGCACAATATCAATCGATGGTACGCGTTCACATACGAGCTTAGCCATCTCTGTCTCAAGCAACGTTGGTGCACCAAAACTTGTTCCTTTTAGCGCTGTTTCTCGGAGAGCCTCTACAACGTCAGGATGTGCATGTCCCATAATTAGTGGGCCCCAAGAACCTACATAATCAATAAACACATTGCCATCAATATCGTAAATCTTAGAACCTTCGCCGCGTTCTGCATAAATAGGTGTAAGTCCTACCGATTTGAATGCTCGAACCGGACTATTCACCCCTCCCGGTATGTACTGCTTCGCTTCTTCAAATGCGCTGCGTGAGCGCTCATCATTTCGACGATGTCCTTGTTGTTGTGCAGTCATGAATATCCTCCTTAATGATAAGACCTCCATCCGTTCCGTTCTCTTTCCTATAAATATCAGATCACAGATTAGATAGAGGTCTTCCATCCTATAATTTATAAATTAGATACATCTTCGTTTCATATCCTGTATATCCTGTATTCAAAAGAACGTCATGATTTCTCTGCCAGCCAGCGAGAAGCATCTTTTCCGTAGTAGGTAATAATCATATCTGCTCCTGCACGCTTCATACTAAGCAGGATCTCCATCGCAACCTTTTTCTCATCAATCCACCCTTGGATAGCTGCTGCTTTCACCATAGCGTACTCCCCACTTACGTTATAAGCTACAAGAGGCAGATCGAACTGATCTCTAATCGTACGCAAGACGTCCAAATAAGAAAGTGATGGTTTCACCATAAGCATGTCCGCACCCTCAAACACATCCGTTTCAGCTTCACGCAGAGCCTCACGCGCATTGGCCGGATCCATCTGATATGATTTACGATCCCCAAACTGCGGTGTAGAGTCAGCTGCTTCGCGGAAAGGGCCATAGAATGCCGAAGCGTATTTTACAGAGTAGGACATGATGGGGATATGGCTAAAGCCATTCTCATCGAGTCCAGCTCGAATGGCTTGTACAAATCCATCCATCATGTTGGAGGGAGCAATAATGTCTGCTCCTGCTTTAGCCTGGGATACTGCTGTCTTCACCAATAGCTCCAATGACTCATCATTTAGAACATCACCACAAGTATGACCATCCACCTCAAAAGTGTGCACCATACCGCAATGTCCGTGATCTGTGAATTCACACAGGCAGGTATCTGCGATAACGAGCAGCTCTGGATACCAGGATTTGATCAATCTCGTAGCTTCCTGCACAATACCATCTTCGGCAAAACCAGACGAACCAACACTATCTTTCGTCTCTGGAATACCAAACAACAGCACAGCTGGAATACCGAGCTCTGCAATTTCGGTCACTTCTTCTTGAAGACGATCTAACGAGAAGCGGAATACACCTGGCATTGATTTTATTTCAGATTTCACATTCTCTCCATACGTCACATAGATCGGCTGAATAAAATCATCCACACTCAGCTGATTCTCTCTGACCATGTTACGGATCCCTACAGATTGACGCAAACGACGATGTCGTACAATTGGAAAACTCATTTGTTGAAACCTCCTTCAAAAGTTAAATCGAGCAAAAAGGGAAGCGCGCTGGTTCTTAACGAATTCAGCACGCTTCAGTCATCCAAATTTATGCAAACGTTACGTGAAATCGCACTGTATATTCACTTGCGATTCTGAAGTATGAATCAGAGTGAGGAAGATTCGACCGTCGTCGGTGTCCGCTTCCAATCACACAATACGGAGATCATACTCTCGATTGTTGCCTCTTCCGCCATCAAGGTGACTTTCAACCCAGCAGCCTCTGCCGTCTTCGCCGTGACCGGCCCGATGCAAGCAATCTCCACATTTTTCAATAAAGGCAGTGGATCTTGGATCCCCATGCGCTTTAGAATATTCATAAAGTTCGTAACCGTTGATGAGCTTGTGAATGTTACGGCGTGAATACCGCCCTCTTCTAACAGCTTCAGTAGCTCATCGTCATCCTCGCCAGCAAGGATTGTATCGTAGATAATCGCTTCCGTGACGTGAAGCCCTCGCTCCTTCAGCTGCTCTGGCAACCAAGAGCGCGCAAGGTCACCATGAGGAAGCAACACACGCTGCCCCTCTTTCAGCTCGCTTTCAAATGCTTCAAGCATACCTTCCGCTTGGAAAGGACCTTTGATCATTTCGGCTACAATGCCATGTTTGCGCAGAGCTTCTGCGGTAGAAGGACCTACGGCTGCAATTCGGGCACGATGGATGGAGCGAATATCTTTGCCTTCTTGCTCCAAATGACGGAAGAAAAACTCAACGCCATTCACACTCGTGAAAAATACCCAATCAAATGTATTTAACGCATCAAAGGCTTGTTTGACACTTTGCTTGGAGGACTCGCTTGTTGGCATAATCGTCTCAATGACTGGGAATTCGTAAGGTTCGCCGCCAAGCTCCTCAATCCGATCTACTAATTCGCTGGCCTGACTACGAGCCCTCGTCACCAAGATACGTTTACCAAACAACGGAAGCGCCTCTGCCCACTTCAATTGTTCCCGTTGGTTCACCACGTCACCAACCACAATGACAGCAGGAGGCTGAAAATTGGCTGCCAGCACTTTGGCTTCTATATTTTCAAGTGTACCCGTAATTGTATCCTGCTCCGCTCTTGTTCCCCAGCGGACTAATGCTACTGGCGTCTGAGCTGGTCGGCCATGACGAATCAACTGCTCACTAATATAACCAATTTTGGCGACACCCATCATAAATACAAGTGTACCCGTAGCATTCGTTACTTTATCCCAATGGATGCTGCGATCCAGCTTGTCCGGGCTCTCATGTCCTGTAATAATAGAAATTGACGAAGCATAGTCACGGTGGGTCACTGGAATTCCGGCATAAGCAGGCACACTTATCGCTGCTGTCACACCTGGTACGATCTCAAAAGGAATACCGTTCTTACGTAACAAATCCGCCTCTTCGCCAACGCGTCCAAATATGGTTGGATCCCCACCCTTGAGTCTGACAACTACTTTTCCTTCTAGAGCTAGATCCACCAACAACTGATTGATCTCTTCCTGTTTCATTGTATGTCGGTCAGGTCGCTTGCCCACATAGATCTTAACAGCCCCTGGCTTCATTTGCTTCAACAGCCTTGGACTAGCCAAGCGATCATATACCACCGCGTCTGCCTTGCCGATTGACTCCCATCCCTTTACGGTAATCAGCTTAGCATCTCCCGGGCCTGCTCCTACCAAAAAGACCTTTCCCACCATGTCTTCATCCCCTAACTTCTGCCAGTATCTGCTCTGCTCCCCGTTCAATTAGCCTCCACGCGACTTCTTCTCCTAGACGAACCGGATCTTTACCGGTCAGAGCTTCTTTAAGGATCAGTCCGCCATCAGGCGTACCGACCATACCTGTTAATTGTAACTTGTTTTGTCCATTCGGGGAATCCGTATCTTCCTGCGGCACCCATACGGCATGCGCTCCAATCGGAACCTGACAACCGCCATTCAAGACGCTTAGGAAACGACGCTCCGCCAGAACAGGCCCCGCCGTTTCTGGATCATTATACAGTTGTAATAAATGCAACAGCTCTGCATCATCTTCACGGCATTCGATGCCAAGTGCACCTTGACCTACAGCAGGTAGACAAGCCGTCTCGGACAGATACTCTGTAATGCGATCCTCCCAGCCCATACGATATAGCCCAGCAGCAGCCAATATAATAGCATCCAAACCTTCCGTCTCCAGTTTACGTAGACGAGAATCGATGTTACCGCGCAAGGACTCCAGTTGAAGGTCGGGACGATAAGCTTTCAACTGGCTGGAACGACGCAAGCTGCTTGTTCCGACTCTAGCCCCCTCTGGCAATTGATCCAGTGTGAGACCTCCATTCGAGATCAAGGCATCGCGCGGATCAGCACGACGAGGCACCGCTCCGTTGATCAATCCCTCGGGTAATTCGGACGGCATGTCCTTCATGCTGTGTACAGCCATATCAATTTTGTGATCTAACATGGCCTGCTCAATTTCTTTTACAAACAGCCCTTTGCCTCCCACTTTGGACAGCGTCACATCGAGGATCAGATCTCCCTTTGTCACGATCTTATGTACTTCAAAATCAAAAGCTAATCCTTCCCGCTCACAAATCTGGCGTAAATCGTTAATAACATGACCTGTCTGGGTTAAAGCAAGAGCGCTCTGTCTACTACCAACTTTAATTGTACGCATGTCTATATTTCCTCCTGATTGCGGGATATCCATTCCCCGATTTGTTCTTCTGTCCACCATCGAAATTGTCCACTGCGAATGTCTTCAAGTACGTTCATTTCCGTCAATTGACGAAGTAAAATGCTGCGCTGATGTGAGGAAGAGACACGAGCCTTCACTTGGCCTCTCATCTGATGCAAGAATTCAATATAAGTTTCGTATTCATCTCCGAATTGCTCTTCCAGTACAGCACGTATCTCAGCAGCAGCCGCTGGTCCTGCACCAGCCGTTGAGATGGCAATGCTCAATCTTCCCCGTCTCACGACACTGGGAGTAATAAATGTGCTGTTGTATGAGGAAATGGCATCATTCACCAGTATGCCCTCATTCATCGCCTCTTGGACTACAGCCGTGTTAACTTCAACCTGGTTCGTCGCCGCATATACGAGAAAGGCCCCCCGCAAATCACCTTTGCGGTAGGACCGGTCTATCCACTCCAATCGGGAATCTTGATGCAGTTGTTTCAGCTCGGCTGTGATGTCCGGACTTATCACTTTGATATGCGCCTCCGCATGGAGCAGACCTTTAATTTTACGTGCAGCGACACGGCCGCCGCCAATGATACAACACATTTTGCCTGAAGTATTCACATATATCGGGGTGTACCGATCCATAGGATTCACTCTCCCGTCCAACGATGAAACGCTGAATACGCATTGGATAAAAAACTGATAATGACTAAGGCATAACCAATCAATGTCCATCTCGCCATAATGATCATGGAAAATTGTTTACGTTGCTTCGCAACAAAGTATCCTACATATATCGCTATCGCCAGAAATGTCGCAATCACTTTAAGATCCAAAAGTAAACTCCAACGTGTCTCCGCAACAATTGATAATACCGCCAACATCACCGAAACACCTAACAGTGGGGTTCCAATTAACGTTGCTCCGTCCATATATTTGCCGATCACTTCAAGACTAGGCATACGCCGTACGGTATCATTCCATTTCTTGTTCTTCAGCTTACGATGCAAAAACAGATATAACAGAGCAAATACCGTTCCTACCGTCAGAGCAGCAAAGCCTAGATTCGCTAGTGTAATATGCATA
Organism: Paenibacillus tundrae; assembly: GCF_036884255.1. Classification (NCBI taxonomy): domain Bacteria; kingdom Bacillati; phylum Bacillota; class Bacilli; order Caryophanales; family Paenibacillaceae; genus Paenibacillus; species Paenibacillus tundrae. The sequence continues at coordinate 5,095,476 of NZ_CP145605.1, forward strand.
ATCAGCAACCCATGCACGGTCTGCCAATTGTGCAAAGAAATCTCTCCGGCTGTAAACCACAACCGGTTTAGCACGGTAACCGAGAATCCTACAACATTCAGTAGCAAAATGGCGAACTCCGAACGCTGTACACGCGTCATCACTAATGACATCAGTACAATGCTGAATGAAAATAAAAATAAAAAGTCAAACGTTGTATAGATCGGAAAATGTCCTTCTTCCCACATTCGCATAATTACATGCGCGATCTGCAGCAGAAGTACAACTACAAGAAACCCTGTGCCCGTTCGCTTCGCCCCCGCATTGCGTCGAATGCAGTCCGAGAAATAGAACAGAAGGCTCAGGGCATACAAGTAAATTAGAGCTTCGTAAATTTGTTCAGCGAGGGTCAAGCTGCCCACCCGCCTTATACGCCTGCCGGGACATAAGCCGGCATAGCATCTTGCCGGTTGTCGTTAAGATGAACAGCGGCTGGTTTGCGTAAAGCCGAGGCGTCGCTTTGATTTACTTTCTCCGCGGCCGTCTCCACTGCATCCTCCAAGGCAAAAATTTGAGTGAACATGTTCAAAGCTTCATCACCATGCTTCGTACCGGCCATTTCCTTGATTCGATTAATCGGATCAGTCGTCATTTGATTGACGATGCTTTTGGTCAGGCGACGGATTACTTTGCGTTGATGTTCATCAAGCTCTGGCAACTTGTTGAACAAACTTTCCATTGTCTCTTCATGAATCGATGCACCCTTCTCCTGCAAAGCACGGATGACAGGGCGAACACCTAATGTTTTGAGCCAGTGATAGTAGTCTTCCATCTCCAGTTCAATCATTTTCTCAATCTTGGCCGCTTCGACTTTACGCATCTCCAGGTTGCTCTCCACGATTCCCTCTAGATCATCAATATCATAGAGGAATACATTAGAGATCTCACCAATTGCCGGATCAATATCACGCGGAACTGCAATATCAATCAAGAACAGTGGGCGCGACTGCCGACGCTTCATGCTATCGCGAACAACGGAGGCATCCAATACATATCGATCAGCCCCAGTGGAACTAATAACAATATCCACTTCATTCAATCTCTCTAGTGCTCTTTCCATCGTGCACGGCGTTCCTCGAAACTTCGCTGCAAGTTCCTCTGCCCGTGCAAGTGTACGGTTAGCAACGATTACTTCGGAAGCACCATTGGCGTACAGATGTTTGACGGTCAGTTCACTCATCTTACCAGCTCCCAGAATGAGAACCTTCTTATCCGTGAACATCCCAAAAATCCGCTTGCCTAGCTCTACTGCTGCATAACTGACAGACACCGCACTCTCGCCAATCGACGTCTCTGAATGCGCTCGTTTACCTAAGGTAACCGCCTGTTTGAACAGCATATTAAACCAAGTTCCAGTCGCTTTCTCTTGCTGTGCAGTGAGAAAAGCCTGTTTCACCTGTCCGAGAATCTGCGTTTCTCCAATGACCATCGAATCCAATCCGCAAATCACCCGGAACAAATGACGGATCGCTGTATCATCTTCATATATATATAAGTGTTGCGTAAATTCTTCTCGCGGAACATTAAACCATTGTTCCATAAACGTACGAATGAAATAACCACACATGTGCAGACGGTCTACCACAACATACAATTCTGTACGGTTGCATGTGGCCACGATTACACCTTCCAATACACTCTTGGTCAGCTTGAGCTGCTGCAGCGCTTCGGACAAATCCTTTTCTGCAAATGTGAATCGTTCCCTAATCTCTACAGGCGCCGTGCGATAATTCAAACCAACAACAACGATGTGCATTGCAAGTTCACCTGCCTAATAAATTTCCAATCAAAGTGTTTTCTACATATATACATCCATCTATAACGGACATGGTTAATTATATCACACATCATGTCCAGGGCCGGGGGATTTTTATGAAATGTTTATGAAATTCACATGTAAATCATCTTATGCATTGTCATATATTGTAGTGTCTCACCAATCTTCGCCGTTATGCGTTACGATTCTATTTCGTAGATTTCCATATTATAATCCGTTACTAAAACAAATAGCCATGGAATAATTCCATGACTATCTAGACTAAGATTGATACGCGGTTGTGCTTACCATCAACACACCCGGCCAATCTCTATGTTCTATTAGTTAACTGTAAATGCAGTTCGCTTCATCCATGTTGCCGAGAAGGTATGATCGCCCGTCACCCATTAAGCTTCGTTGTTCTCTTCGAGTTCAGGATCCACAGGTGCATACTTGCCTACAGCCGCATGACGAGAGATGATCTCCCATAATTCGTCTTTGCCTATTCCTTCTTCTGATGAAAATGCTACAAAGAGATCCCCCGAACGAAGACCCAGTCCTTCTTTGATGATCTTAATATGTTTTGGTCGACGTGTTTTTGGAATCTTATCCAGCTTGGTTGCCACAACAACAAGAGGAAGTCCATGATGGCGCAGCCACTCGTTCATCATCTTGTCATCCTTGGAAGGCTCATGACGGATATCAACCATCTGCATAACAAGCTTCAATTCCTTACGCTGCAGCAGATACTTCTCCATCATTTTACCCCAGGCAAAACGTTGCTCTTTGGATACCTTAGCATACCCGTAACCTGGGAAATCGACGAAGTAGAGATCCTGATTAATTTTATAGTAGTTGAGTTGCTGCGTCTTACCCGGCGTAGAACTTGTCCGCGCCAAATTTTTACGACTGATCAAACGGTTGATAAGGGATGACTTCCCCACATTGGAACGTCCCGCCAGAGCAATCTCTGGCAAACCGTCATCTGGGTATTGTTCAGGCCGAACGGCACTGATTATAAATTCGGATTGGTTTACTTTCATGATATATCTTTCCTCTCTTGATCTCCTGTAGAACGTACTGAAGGTATTATGCCATGGTTTGTTGTTCTATCATACCAAAAAAACCGTTCATGCGGACGCCGAAGCCTCCGCAAAACGGTTTATTCTTCATACGCTCCCTTAGATATGGATTACAGGTGAATTCCTGCCTGCTCTACAAGTGCGTGCTCTAACACCTGATCCATATGGGCAACCGGGACAAATTCCACATCTTCCTTGATGCTGTCTGGAATGTCTCGTAAGTCCCTCTCATTATCTTTGGGCAATAATATTTTTTTGTAGCCTGCACGGTGAGCTGCGAGTGATTTCTCTTTCAGACCACCAATTGGCAATACACGACCACGGAGTGTAATCTCTCCAGTCATGGCAATGTCTTTCGATACATGTTTGTTCGTGAGTGCAGAGATCAATGCTGTTGCCATTGTGATCCCGGCAGACGGTCCATCCTTCGGAATAGCCCCTTCCGGTACATGGATGTGAATGTCATTTTTCTCATGGAAGTCGGATGCAATCCCCAGTTGAGCCGCTTTGGAGCGAGTATAACTGAAAGCTGCCTGAGCCGATTCCTTCATGACATCTCCCAATTTACCTGTCAGCGTTAGTTTGCCTGATCCAGGCACAACGGTTACTTCAATAACAAGGGTATCTCCGCCTACCTCAGTCCAAGCGAGTCCAGTCACTGTACCGATCTGATCTTCCAGTTCAGCCATTCCATAGCGGAACTTGCCTGGACCAAGATAATCCTTCACTTCATCTGCTGAAATATTAATCTGACCTTCTACTCCAGATACGATATTCTTAGCTGCCTTACGGCATAAGGATGCCATCTGTTGCTCCAGATTCCGTACACCGGACTCACGTGTATATTCACGAATGACACGAAGTAAGCTGTCGTCTCCAACATTCAACTGATCCTCTTGCAGACCGTGATCTTGCTTCTGCTTCGGCAACAGATAGTTTTTGGCAATCTGCAGCTTCTCCAGCTCCGTGTATCCAGGAATATTTAGCATCTCCATCCGATCTAGAAGCGGACGAGGGATACTGTGTACAGTATTAGCCGTTGTAATAAACATGACGTTAGATAAGTCAAACGGCAATTCTACAAAATGATCACTAAACGTATTGTTCTGTTCTGGGTCAAGCACCTCTAGCAACGCTGCGGAAGGATCTCCACGGAAGTCAGAGGCCATTTTGTCAATCTCGTCCAGCAGGAACACAGGATTAAGCGACCCTGCTGTCTTCATCCCTTGAATAATACGTCCTGGCATCGCCCCAACATACGTCCGGCGATGTCCACGAATCTCAGCTTCATCCCGTACACCACCAAGTGAGATTCGAACGAACTCTCGTCCCAGCGATCTGGCAATCGAGCGAGCAAGGGATGTTTTACCTACCCCTGGCGGCCCAACAAGGCATAGAATCGGCCCTTTGAGCTTTTTCACAAGCTTTTGCACAGCCAAGTATTCAAGCACGCGTTCTTTAGGCTTTTCCAAACCATAGTGATCGGCATTCAGGACATCCTCGGCCTTTTGAATATCGAGGTCATCCTCCGTCATTTGGCTCCATGGTAGAGCCAGCAGCCAATCCACATAGTTACGGATCACTCCACCCTCAGCAGAGCTTGCAGGCATTTTCTCTAAGCGATCAATTTCTTTTTCTACCTTTTCCTTCACTTTCTCAGGCAGATCAAGAGCCTCCATCTGATTGCGAAGTTCTTCAACTTCACCCGCACGGCCTTCTTTTTCACCTAGTTCTTTCTGAATCGCCTTCATTTGCTCACGCAGATAATATTCCTTCTGGGTTTTCTCCATCTGCTTTTTCACACGTTGACTGATTTTGCGTTCAAGCTCCAGCACTTCACGTTCATTATTAAGAATATCGAGAAGTTTCTCCAAGCGCTCACGCACGTCCACCGTCTCTAGAATCTCCTGCTTATCCTTAATCTTCAGAGACAAATGACTCGTAATGACATCCGCCAACCGACCAGGCTCTTCAATATCAGACACGGCTGCCAGTGTCTCGGGTGTCACTTTTTTGGACAGATTAATATAATTTTCAAACTGGTTGAGAACAGTCCGCATCAGAGCATCCGTCTCTGGATGGTTATTCTCCTCCTCAGGCAGCTCCTGCGCCAGCACCTCGTAATATTCCTCGTTGTCCATATATTCAATGATTTCAGCCCGTTCCAAGCCTTCTACGAGTACACGAATCGTACCGTTAGGAAGCTTCAGCATCTGTCTGACCTTGGCCACGGTTCCGATTCTGAAAATATCTTCTTGTGTTGGTTCCTCAATATTTACTTCGGCTTGAGAACATAGGAGAATCAAATGTTCCTCTACCATCGCTTTTTCTAAAGCCTTGACCGATTTCTCCCGGCCCACATCGAGATGCAGTACCATACTCGGGTAGACGAGAAGTCCTCTTAAAGGCAGTAAAGGAAAACGACGACCTTTCGCTTTGCTCGGTCCCATCGCTTTCGCACCTCCAATGGCTCTCAGGTTGTAGTCATTCATTATTCTATCAAATGTTCACATAAAAAACCAATGAAGGGAAGCGCTTAGCAGCTTCCCGAATCCGTAACTCGCCCGGGACGAGGCACATCCGCACGCAAAAATGTTGCTGAGGCTGGTGGAAAAATCTCGGTTGCCGGAACTGGAGATTCTTCAACAAGCTGTGCCTGCTCCGCTGATTGTATATCTGGAACCCACGCGAAAACTTCACGAAATACATCTTCAACCGTATCTACTGCAACGACCCGTAAGCCCTCCAAATTTTCAAAAATGGATTGCCAGTTCTCCGCGGGAATGATCACGGTCTTCGCTCCTGCCTGAAAGGCCGCCTCCACTTTAGCCAATACACCGCCAATAGGCTTCACGCGTCCATGAATACTAACTTCACCCGTCATCGCCGTCTCATGATCAACAGGACGTCCCTGAATCGCTGAGGTAATCGCAGTTGCCATCGCGATCCCTGCAGACGGACCATCAATCGGCGTGCCTCCCGGAAAGTTGATATGCAAGTCATAATCCGTTGGACGAAGACCCATCGCTTTCAGGACAGTTATGACGTTCTCAACAGAACCTCTGGCCATACTTTTTCGCCGGAGCGTGCGTGAACCGCCTCCAATCTCTTCCTCATCCACAACGCCTGTAATATTAATTACACCTTGGTCCTTATGCACAGGTACAGCAGATACTTCAATTTCGAGGAGTGTGCCCATATTCGGCCCATACACAGCCAGCCCATTCACAAATCCAACCTGTGGTCGCGATGGCACCTTACGATCTGGACGTGGTTGAATCTGACTACTGCCTGCCACCCACTCCACATCAGAAGCTTGAAGCGTTTCACGCTTTTCAGTTAATGCCAGTCCCGCTGCTAACTGTATGATATTAACCGCCTCACGACCATTCGTTGCATACCGCTTAACTACCTCCACGGCTTCCGGACAAGGGCTAAAGCCAATTTTCTGTACCGCGTCCTTGGCAATTTCTCCAATCTCCTCTGGCAATAACGAGCGGAAATACACTTCCATACAACGCGAACGCAAAGCTGGCGGTAGCTCATGAGGTGAACGGGTTGTCGCTCCAACCAGACGAAAATCGGCCGGTAAGCCATTTTGAAAAATATCGTGGATATAAGCAGGAGTATGCGTGTCTTCTGAGTTATAGTACGCACTCTCCAAAAAGACCTTGCGGTCTTCAAGCACTTTCAACAGTTTATTCATTTGAATAGAATGCAATTCACCAATCTCATCAATAAAAAGCATTCCTCCATGCGCCTTTGTTACAGCTCCAGGCTTAGGTTGAGGAATACCGGCTACTCCCATTGCACCTGCACCCTGATAGATCGGATCATGCACCGAGCCAATCAACGGGTCAGCAATACCTCGTTCATCAAAACGCGCTGTTGTCGCATCCAGCTCCGTGAATTTTGCGTCTGGTTTAAACGGAGAAGTTGGATTTTTCTTAGCTTCTTCCAAAACCACCCTCGCGGCTGCTGTTTTCCCAACTCCGGGAGGGCCGTAAATAATAACATGCTGCGGATTAGCACTACATAATGCCGCTTTTAGTGCGCGCAGCCCATCTTTTTGTCCGACAATATCGTTAATCGTGGTTGGACGAGTCTTCTCCGCAAGTGGCTTAGTTAGCGAGATGGAGCGCAGCTTGCGCAATTTCTCCAGCTCTTTGCGTGACTCACGCTCAACCGCACTACGGTTCGTTTTCTGACCCCTTAGCAGGTTCCAGAAATATAGGCCTATCACCACACCAAAAAATAACTGAATCAACATGAAGACCATTCCAAAATCACCCATGTCTCAACATCCTCCTATTCTGTCTCCTATTCATATGTGATCATGCTAATACTTGGTAGTATGACCTTTTCGCGGAGACGTAAACGGGGAATTCAGAATTTCTGTCATGAAATACACAAAAAGCCCGTCATGGCTGACGGGCTTTCTCCGTAATATATTAAGGTGAGTTCACAGACCGAGAAACGATTCTGGTAACAACCTTTGTATAAAATAATTAGTGCGAGCGACCAGGAATGACACCTGTAGCTTCATAGGATTCCACAATTTTATCGATTTCTTTTTTCAATTCTTCAACCATCGTTTCTTCCGGCACTTTACGAATCATCTTACCATGTCGGAACAATAGACCTTCGCCTCTAGCACCTGCGATGCCGATATCGGCTTCCTTCGCTTCACCTGGGCCGTTAACCGCACAGCCGAGCACGGATACCTTGATTGGCACCTTGAGCTTGGAAATGTACTCTTCGACTTCGTTAGCGATGGAGAACAGATCAATATCCAAACGACCGCATGTTGGGCAGGAAATCAATGTCGCTGCATTCGAAATCAGCCCAAAGGTTTTGAGCAAATCACGTGCTACTTTAATTTCTTCTACCGGGTCTGCACTCAGTGAAATTCTCATTGTCGAACCAATTCCCATGGATAACAGAGCGCCCATACCTGCGGAACTTTTGATCGTACCCGAGAACAATGTACCTGCCTCAGTAATTCCCAGATGCAACGGATATTTAATAATCTGAGCAGCTTTAGAGTATGCTTCAATTGCCATTGGTACATCCGATGCTTTGAGGGAAACAATAATATCATGGAAATCCAGCTCTTCCAAAATACCAATGTGATACAATGCACTTTCTACCATAGCATCAGCCGTAGGATACCCATACTTATCTAGCAAATGGTTCTCTAATGATCCCGCATTTACCCCAATTCGAATAGGGATTCCACGTGCTTTACAAGCTTTTACAACCTCTTCGACTTTCGCACGTTTACCGATATTCCCCGGATTAATCCGTACTTTATCAATACCGTTCTCAATCGCCAGAAGAGCGAGCTTATAGTTAAAATGAATATCTGCTACTAGCGGAATGTTAATGCGTTTCTTGATCTCTTTGATCGCCGCTGCAGCTTCTTCATTATTTACTGTTACACGAACCACCTGACAGCCTGCTTCCTCAAGTCGAAGAATCTCTGCCACGGTTGCCTCAACGTCTGCCGTTTTCGTTGTACACATACTCTGGATTATGACATCATTATTGCCACCAATCGTTAAGTTCCCCACTTTTACGGGACGTGTATCTTGTCTTAAATACATGAGTGATTTCTCTCCCCACAACGTCAAATCTCCACCCTGACAGAGACATCAAATTCGTCTTCTGCCAAAGTGGAGGACTGACAAGTCTATATTTCAGAGCTTACTGGAATACGTCACCTGAATTAGGCGCTTTCTTCCTGCTTATCGTCCTTAGATTGGCCGAGTTCAGGCACAACTCTTTTCTCAACGACTTCTTCCGTGATTACACAGTTGGTAACATCCTCACGTGAAGGCACTTCATACATGATTTCTAGCATGATGCCCTCAATGATTGCACGCAATCCACGCGCGCCTGTGTTACGTTTAATAGCTTCTTTTGCAATGGCGAGCAATGCCCCTGGTTCAAACACCAAGTTAACATTGTCCAGCTCAAGCAATTTTTGATATTGCTTCGTAAGTGCATTTTTTGGTTCGGAAAGAATCCGTACCAACGTATCTTCATCCAGCGGCTCCAACGTGGAGATTACTGGCAGACGACCTACGAACTCTGGAATCAGACCGAATTTCAGCAAATCTTCTGGCAATACCATGCCGAGATATTCGCCTGGTTTCAGATCCTTTTGCTCAGCGACTGTATTGAAACCAATGACTTTTTTACCAATACGGCGTTTGATCATTTGTTCCAATCCATCAAATGCACCACCGCAGATGAACAGAATATTCGTTGTATCAATCTGGATGAATTCTTGATGTGGATGCTTACGCCCACCTTGTGGTGGTACTGAAGCAACCGTTCCTTCCAAAATTTTCAGCAACGCTTGCTGAACACCTTCACCCGAAACATCACGTGTGATAGAAGGATTCTCGGATTTACGAGCAACTTTATCAATCTCATCGATATAAATAATGCCGCGCTCTGCTTTTTCAACATCATAGTCAGCAGCTTGGATCAGCTTGAGAAGGATATTCTCAACGTCTTCACCAACATAACCTGCTTCCGTCAAGGACGTTGCGTCTGCAATCGCAAATGGAACATTGAGAATTTTGGCCATCGTTTGCGCAAGTAATGTTTTACCGGAACCCGTAGGGCCTAACAGCAAAATGTTACTCTTCGACAACTCAACATCTTCAATTTTGCTTTGGGTGTTGATCCGTTTGTAGTGATTATACACCGCAACAGACAACGACTTCTTCGCTTGTTCCTGTCCAATAACATATTGATCCAGAATTCCACGAATTTCTTTCGGTTTCGGAATATCTTTCAGGTCGATTTCTTCATCATGACCCAATTCTTCCTCAACGATCTCGGTGCACAATTCGATACATTCATCACAAATGTAGACGCCTGGTCCAGCGACCAGTTTACGCACCTGTTCCTGAGATTTACCGCAAAAAGAGCATTTCAGTTGCCCTTTCTCATCGTTAAATTTAAACATGAAACCACCCCTTTAGGAATTGATCGGTCTACTGAGCACCTGGTCAATAATGCCGTACGTCTTGGCCTCTTCAGCACTCATGAAAAAGTCACGGTCTGTATCCCGCTCAATTTTCTCAAGGGACTGACCTGTACGATCGACGTATATTTGATTCAGTTTCTGACGTGTTTTAATAATCCATTCTGCGTGTATCTTAATATCCGCAGCCTGTCCTTGAATGCCGCCGAGCGGCTGATGAATCATTACTTCACTGTTCGTCAGCGCATATCTCTTGCCAGGTGCGCCGGCTGTCAGCAATAACGAACCCATACTTGCTGCCATTCCTACGCAGATGGTAGATACATCCGGCTTGATATATTGCATCGTATCGTATATACCCATCCCTGCAGTAACAGAACCACCAGGTGAGTTAATGTACAAGCTGATGTCCTTTTCAGGATCGTCCGCTGCCAAAAACAAAAGCTGAGCTATGACAAGATTGGCTACATCGTCATCAATCGCACTGGTTAGAAAAATAATGCGATCCTTCAGCAAACGGGAATATATATCGTAAGACCGCTCGCCTCGATTGGTTTGTTCTACAACCATTGGCACCAGACTCATGAGACCAACCTCTTTTCTACATGTAATTAGACATAGGCTATTTGTAAAGCAAACCCAAATTCATTCTATCACGTTCCTGTTCCAATGTCATTTCTCACAGGTCGTGTATAGCATAGGTTTGTTTACTTTATAACCTGATCATATTTAACCATGTTTTCTATGTATGTGCAAATCGAAGCAATCCTATGCCGTTTAACCATTTTTTATTTGCATTAAGCACATAGGTAAGTATGCCATAAAAGCATTATGAATATGTTAACTATCCAGTTTATTAATCATTTTTCTATAAAATGGATGTCATAATTTAAAAATAAGGCACGCAATGACTCACGTGCCTTATCGTTTATTCAACTGTTCATGAATAACAGCTTGTCTTATTTTTCGGCAGATTCTGCAGCAGCTTCTTCAGCTGGAGCTTCAACTGGCTCAACCACTGTGCTGTTCTCAACGAGAACATCAATCGTTTTGCGCAGTTTAACTTCATCACGAAGGCTGTCGAGGGAACCATTACCTTCGAGAATACCACGAATCTCTTCAACTGGACGTTTGTAAGATTCAGCCATTTTCTCGAGTTCTTGATTCACTTCTTCGTCAGATACTTCGATGTTTTCCGCTTTACCTACAGCTTCGAGAACCAGGTTGTTGCGAACACGTTTAGAAGCATCTTCTTGCATTTGTGCTCTCAGATCAGCTTGAGTCTGACCGGAGAAGCTCAGGAACATCTCAAGGTTCATACCTTGGTTGCGAAGACGGTTGTCGAAATCGCGCATCATGTTCTGTACTTCGCTATCAACCATTGCAGAAGGGATGTCCACTTCAGCGTTTTCAGCCACTTTTTCTACAACTGCGTTTTCTTGTGCACCTTTGAACTCATCCGCTTTGCGGGATTCCAATTGTGTTTTAAGATCAGCTTTGTATTCTTCAAGTGTATCGAATTCGCTCACATCTTTAGCAAACTCATCATCCAATTCTGGAAGCTGTTTACGTTTGATTTCGTGTACTTTCACTTTGAATACCGCTTGTTTGCCAGCCAGTTCAGCTGCATGGTAGCTCTCTGGGAAAGTTACTTCAACGTCTTTGAAGTCGCCTGTGGACAGACCCACAACTTGCTCTTCAAATCCTGGGATGAATGTGTTGGAACCCAGTTCCAAGGAATAACGCTCTGCTTGTCCACCTTCGAAAGGTACACCATCAACAGAACCGTCGAAGTCGATTACAGCAACATCGCCGTTTTGAGCAGCACCTTCGTCAACTACAGTAAGTTCTGCGTGACGTTGTTGGAGACGCTCAAGCTCTTCTGTTACTTCTTGCTCTGTAACTTCACCTTTAGCTACAGCAACTTCAATACCTTTGTAGTCGCCCAGTGTAACTTCTGGTTTAACTGTTACTTTCGCTTTGAACTTGAATGCTTGTCCTTTAGCGAATTGCTCGATATCTACATCAGGACGATCAACTGGGAAGATATCCGTTTGATCGATAGCTTCTGTGTATGCTTCAGGAAGCAAGATGTCAATCGCTTCTTGATACAAGCTTTCCACACCAAAACGAGCTTCAAAGATTGGACGTGGTACTTTACCTTTACGGAATCCAGGTACATTCGCTTGTTTAACTACTTTATTAAAAGCTTTGTCGAGTGCTTCAGTTACACGATCTGCACCCACTTCAACTTCAAGAACCCCAAGGTTCTTCTCTATCTTTTCCCAAGTTGCTTTCATTGTATACTTTCCCCTCCAAAATTCACATGTTCACGTAGGCGATCACGTACAAAATAACCATTTTAGTATAAACAAGATTACATTCTTTTTCAAGGGGAATCCCTTGATGCCGTTTGAGGAAAACGTTTCCCGCCCTTTTTAGCCGTCCAAACCGGCAGAAACAAACTGTTTCATCGAACGATATGCTTGCTCTAAACGGAACCGCATAGATCCCGTCACGGCATACATAGAACGCGTATCTTCTTCATTATGTGTGCCGCTCAAACTATCCGCAACAGTCATATGTAATGCCGCAGCCCAAATGTCCGTCATGGAATCATTTTCCTCCAGCATGGATGCATAATCACGAGTACCATACACCGCCATGACAAATTGTATCCACAATTCCTGGGCAAAGTAAAATAGCGTCGGTTCATGAACCTCCGTCTGATCCGCTACCCTTTCCAGAATACGGACAATCTGAAGCGGAAACTCTTCTGGTCGCAGAGGTACCGTGTCAATCTCCACTTCGACCTGCTCCTCATTTCTGGTAAATATGACTTCACCATGAGCACCGCGACGCCGCAAAGTCTGCAATACACGGAATTGTAGCAACGGATGAAGTGACTTATCTTTCAACCAGCTTGTTAGTGCGTCGTCAATCTCCGGAAGATCAAGATAGGCGAGTTGTTCCAGTGCTAACATCGTTTGTTCAGAAAGTGGTTCTTCCATAACTGTCCGAAGCAGCTTATCAGCATAACCATCATCCTGCTCCAGCTTGGACTTAGCATGCTGACGTGCCATATCCTCTTCGCTGATTTCCTCTTCTTCCCGCACCTCTCCAATGACTGGAGATTCTTCACCATAATGAGGGAAAGCAGCCTGAAGCCATTCAAGCAAAGCTCGCCATTCATCATAATGCCGTTCTTCCTGTCCCTGACATTGCAACAAAAAACGGAGCAGTGAGATGGCTTCACCATACCGTTCATTTTCCAGCATCACCGTCAATTGAATCTGGTAATAGTCCAACGTTTTGGGAAACAGCACAATATTATTACTGTGCTCGGTTTCCGGGGTCGTGGATTCCTTAATAAGAGCACCTCCTCTATTTTTTGATTTTTCATATGGAAACGATGATAAATAGATGTATCCACATTTTGCATCACTCGATTGTTCTGTTATGGAGTTCACGGAATCAAAATCCAGACGAACTGAATCACCTTGAACTACACCGTGCTCATCGAAAAACGCTTAGCATGTGTTGCAAAAGGCTCGTATATTAAGCAAAAAGCGATCTATTTTCTGAGTTCTCCTGATATTCTAACATAACCTGAATTATAATGAAAAAAACACATTGCACGCCAAATTTCATATACAAAAATAATACGTTAATAAAATGTTTGATATTCATCATTATTTATGATAAAATAATTTTTGCTTGAAAAATTTCATGTCTCAGTAGCTCAGCAGGATAGAGCAACGGCCTTCTAAGCCGTCGGTCGGGGGTTCGAATCCCTCCTGGGACGTACTAAGAAAAACTTCCTTTGGGAAGTTTTTTTTACGTTCTGGGGATGAGAACCCCAACGGTTCGTCGGAGCATATGCTTCGATAGCACTACTTCGCAGTCTCGACTGCAAGGAGAGTATCCCTCCTGGGACGTATTAAGAAAAACTTCCTTTGGGAAGTTTTTTTTACGTTCAGGGGATGAGAACCCCAACGGTTCGTCCGAGCATACGCTTCGGGAGCACTACTTCGCAGTCTCGACTGCAAGGAGAGTACCCCTCCTGGGACGTATTAAGAAAAACTTCCTTTGAAAAGTTTTTTTGCGTTCTGGGGATGAGAACCCCATTGGTTCGTCGGTGCATACGCTTCGGGAGCACTACTTCGCAGTCTCGACTGCAAGGAGAGTATCCCTCCTGGGACGTATTAAGAAAAACTTCCTTTGGGAAGTTTTTTTGCGTTCTGGGGATGGATTTTCTTCCAATTGGATTGTTCTAACTTGACACAAAGTGTTATGCTTGGCGAATGGATATGTAACAATCCATACATATTAATTATCATTCTTGAGAAAAATAGGAGATCTAATTATGTCAGCTTCAACACAACAACACTCGTCAACACCTGACGAAACTAAACATTCCACCGCATCCAAAAGATACGGCTTATTGCTAGTAGGCATTATCGTTATAGCCGCAACGATGCGTTCCCCTATCACAGCAACAGGCCCCGTTGTAGAAATGATCCGGGCAGATACGGGGATCGGACATACGTTGGCAGGCCTTCTAACCTCCCTTCCCTTGCTGGCTTTTGCAGCAGTATCTCCATTCGCACCCCGCCTAGCTAAACGATTAGGAATAGAATCTGCACTGCTGATCGCTGTGCTCATTGTAACGATGGGTGTGCTTTTACGTCTGTTACCCTCGGTTGTTTCTTTATACATTGGAACTGGTATTTTGGGGTGTGGCATCGCGTTAAGCAACGTATTGTTACCGAGTTTAATCAAACGTGACTTTCCACTCCGGGTAGGGATCGTGACCGGGTTGTACTCTGTGTCCATGAATATATTTGGCGCGATCTCTTCTGGTATCAGCGTACCGATCGCCGGAGCAACTTCTATGGGCTGGCGTGCTTCGTTAGGCATATGGGCAGTGTTATCCTTACTAGCACTCCTTCTGTGGCTACCACAAGCTGCCGCGGGACGCCAACGCCAGCTCTACGTTGCTTCTTCGAGCGAAGGCACACCTGTGCGTCTCCGATCTTCTGCCCTAGCTTGGCATATTACCTTGTTTATGGGGCTACAATCTTTAATATTTTATACAACAATTACTTGGCTTCCAGAGATTCTCACCGAGCAAGGTTTCAGTGCTACATCAGCAGGCTGGATGCTTTCGCTTATGCAGATGGTTAGCGTACCAGTAACCTTTATCGTTCCAATCCTTGCCGGCAGAACTCAAGATCAACGTATACTGACAACAGTAACGTGCTCATCGTTAATTGTTGGTTACGCCTTATTGTTAAGCGGAGTCTCTTCCCTAGTGGCTATAGGTGTCACATTGGCAGGAATAGGCGCTGGTGCTTCGTTTGGATTGGTGACCATGTTCTTCGTCCTTCGAACAAAGGATGCAAGACAAGCCGCCAATCTGTCCGGTATGGCTCAATCATTCGGATATATGCTGGCAGCAGTTGGCCCATTACTGCTAGGCATGCTTCATGACTGGACGAAAGGGTGGACTTTCCCATTATTAGTTCAAGTAGTCCTTGCCGTTGGTCTGTTAATCGCAGGCATTCAAGCTAGCAAGAATCGAATGATTGGTTAGTTTCCCATTACACGAATCATAGCTAGACTCAATGACCCACTAAACCACAAGCACGCTTTGTCTTCTCTCTGCAGTAAAATGATGCAGTAGAATGATAAATAAAACGGCCTCCATCCTCGAATAAGGGATGGGGGCCGTTATAGTACATACAAGTTCCTTCATTAATACATTCTCAAGTTATCAACTTCAATACATTCTCAAGTTATCAACTTTACTTCACTTTAACCGTAATTGTATCTGTGCTGGTCACTCCAGCTGCGTTGATCAGCTCTGCTCGATACGTATATGTGCCTGATGCCTTACCAGACAGTACACTTACAGCGCTTTGAGCCTGAGGCGTTGCCGCTTGGAGCTCTTGCGTATCAATCAACTCATCATTTTCATAAAGGCGGTATTCAGTGGCATTGGTTCCCCACCATAAGTTCATCGTTACTTTATAGTTGCCGTCTCCGTCCCAGTTATCTTGGGAAAGAACTGCTTTTCCTGGCGATGCATTTGCAACCCGTACAGTCAGCGTCTGGCTCCGCGTTGTTCCCTTGTCATTGGTTAGCTCAGCTACATACGTATATGTGCCATTAGATTTACCCGTAATTTTCGTCTGAGCGAACTGTGCCGAAGGAGCATTGTACGTCAATTTTTGCGTGTCAATTAAAACTCCATCTTCATATAACTTGTAGCTCGTTGCGTTCTCGCCCCACCACAAGTTCATGCTAACCGTGTACGTACCTTCCAAAAGACCGTTGCCACCACCGTTATTGTGAGACAATACAGGTGTTCCAGGTGCTCCTTTTGCAGGAGTTTCCGGCTCAGTCACCGTCGATTGAATGGTCAGCGTAGTCGTCGCTGTACCAGAAAGCCCTTGTTGGTCTTTAACCGTCAATTCAACGGTGTATTCACCTGCAGCGCTATCCTCCAACGTAAGATTGAAGCTACCATCAGCCTGTATTTCAAATCCATCCTCTACAACAATCGAACCATCTTCCTTTTTCACCACATACGTAGCTTCCAAGGAAGCCGCTGGATCAAAATTAATGTCCCAGCCATTCGCAAGTGCAGGTGCAACTCGGAAATACAAGTCTTCTACGCTACCGTTAATAACAACAGATTCATCTTGCTTAAATTCCAATGCTTCTGGTGCCGTTACAATTGGAGCTGTTTTCTTTACCAAAAATGGAGGTGTATCTTCTTTATAAGTCTTACCATCAGCACCGAGTGCAGTGATATCAACCGTATACAGACCATCCGGAATCTCAGTCACTTCGTCGGTAATATAATCTGAATAATTACCACTCCATGCTAGATTATATCTAGCATTGGCATTGAAGTTGAAATAGTTACCAAAGATAGATCCAATGTATCCATCCTCATAATATCCACCCTCTGGATCCAGACCATCATAGATTTCAATCAGCGCAAACGTCATTGGATTGTAAAATTCCATGGCTACATTAAGTGTGTCTAATGTTCCATCAGCCTTCAGTGGATAATGGAATGGATTTTTCACATCACCGGTTACTGTTTCAATGTATTTAACCCCACTCAACGTAACGTTGAAATGAGCTACATAAGGCACTGTAAAGGTATTCGTTCCATTCGATAGTTCAATGTATCCTTGCGCCTCAGTTACAGCAGTAACCCCTTGAGGAACTGTAATTGTAACTGCCAGCTCTTCCTCACCATTCAGCGTGAATGAAGTCTTGTCTACAGCTACCGATACACCCGGAACCGTACGAGTTGGATTAACATTTACTGTGTAATCACCGCCACTACCGTTCAGTGCTTCAACTTTAATCGTTTTGGTAACTGTCTTTTCATCTGTTCTCAAAAAGTTACCGTAATTAATGCTACCGGTGATATTTTCTTTTTCGACAAGCGAGCCACTCTCTGTATACTGTGTTACATCCAGCACTTTAACCAGTGCAACGGGATCAATCGTATTTACAGCCTGAATACGACCTGCACCTTGATCAAACACATCAAATTGATTGGTATCGAGCACTTTACCATTGTTCATAAGTGCTACTTTGATATCAAATGGTGTCCAATCTGGATGTTTCTCAATCAGCAATGCAATAAGACCTGCTACGTGCGGTGTAGCCATACTTGTACCTGTTTTACGATCATAAGCTTGAGTGTAGTCTGCATCAGGCTCGTCTTTGCCGTAAGCAGGAATTGTGGACAGAATACTTGTACCCGGAGCAACGATATCTGGCTTGATATCCAGAGTTACTTTCGCTGGACCACGGGAACTGGATGAATTCATTTCATCGCCTGGTGTTTGATCACGTTCGAAATCACTAAAGCTTACTTCAACGGGTTGTCCCCCATCTAGGGCTGCCTTAATAACTTCTCCATCTTCCTTCGTCATACTCAGCGTCGGAATAAGCTCAAAATTATCACCCAGACTTACGCCGATTGGACCGGGAATATTGTTATATACAATAACAGCTACGGCTCCTGCCGCTTTAGCATTAGCGATCTTCTCAACAAATGCCAGCTCACCACGTTGGATCAATGCCACTTTTCCTGTAAAATCCTTACCTTCAAACTCAGCCGGTTTACCAAGTCCTGCGAATTCCAGCTTGTATTCATCAGTCAATACTGATTCAGGATCCGCTGACAGACTCCAGCCCATCAGATCTAAACGATAAACGGATTCTGTAACAGCCAGTGGAGCGATTTCCGTGTCAGTCGGAGCAATAACGGACTCCTCTTCTACTGGAGCAGCAGCTTCAGTAGAAGCTTCTTCTGTTGTAGAAGGCGAAACTGGTTGATCCTTATTTTCTGTAACAACGTCTTCTTCGTTCAAAGCCTCAACATCAGCAGTTGCTTCTGCTTCACTTCCATCTGGCTCTGAATTAGTAGAAACCGTTTCGTCAGAAGTTATTGACTCCTCACTTGCTCCACCTTGTTCAGGAGCAGTCACGACCACTTCTTCCTCAGGAGTAGTTGTCTGAGTGTCTTGTTCTTGTACGACAGGTACTTCTGTTCCAGGCGCTGTTCCTAGTTCTGGAGACTGCTCTAACTCAGGTTGTTGTTCTGGTAACGTTTCTTCGCCAATTGCGAAATGAGTATTAGCTGTAATTAGCTGGCTAGGTCCAGTAGAGTTACCAACCGTAATAGCTATAGCTGATGCACCCGGGGAACCGAGTGTATATCGGTTAGGTCCACTGTTACCACTTGCTACTACCGCTGTAACACCAGACAGCATCGCATTGTTAAGAGCTACTGATGTAACATAACTTGGATCATTTGCTGAATTCCCCAAAGAGAGATTAATAACGTCCATGCCATCTTCAACTGAGCGATCTATACCCCCAAGTACCCATGAGGTTTGACCACTGCCGTAAGGTCCGAGAACACGATAAGCATACACATCAGCTTCAGGAGCAACGCCAACAATACCGTAATCTCCTGCTTCACGAGCTGCAATTGTACCCGCTACGTGCGTACCATGAGAGGTATAATAAGCACTTCCATTAGCATTGAACTCAGGTTGACCCGAAACTTTCCATTCTTGATACGTCGCTTCATAAGGATCATTATCATTGTCTACAAAATCCCATCCGCCCTTGTAAGCTTCTTGCAGGTTCGGGTGCTCGTAATCAATACCTGTATCAATCACGCCAACTTTGATGCCATTTCCCTTGTAACCGAGATCCCATACTTCAGGGGCACCGATAAAAGGAGCTGTGTCTTTCATATACGGATTGACTTCATCCGTTTCCGGGCTCAGTGTAACTTCCAGATCCGGATAAATACTGACTACACCAGGTATGCGAAGCAATTGTCCCAATTGGTTTCCCTTTACTTCAATGGCTACACCATTCAGGGCATATGCGTAATTTTCCAATACTTCATGTTTGATTTTTTTCTGAGTGAGGCTATGTACAAATGACTGTTGTTGCTGCTCGACTTGAGTCACAGCCTTTGTTTCCATAGAGGAGGTAAAAGATTTTCCTTCGAGGGTTGATTCACCTTGCGCTACAGCGACGGGTTTATCAGAAAGCTCCACGATGACTCGTGTATTCTCTCCGCCCAGACCTTCCAAGCTTTCATCCAAGAATGGATCCGCTGCAAGCCTAGCCTCTCGGTCTGTAAGAATATCTCTCCACTGTTTCGCTTCGGCCTTGCTTGGCATATTCTCAAGCAGAACAACTGAATCTGCCGGAGCGGCTCCAGCCGCTGGTAGAATAATAGAAAAAATCATAAGAACACTTAATAACATGGATATCAATCGTTTACTCAAGGCTATGCCCCTCCTTTATAATGTGAATACCTCACCAAATGATGGGTTCCTGCGCTAGCAAGCACTGCAATACCTGCGACAATTTCACCTTCCAATCTGCAAGAGGATTGACCCTTGGTAAATTATTCTACCAAAATACCACATTTTCCTTCTAAATAATAACAAAA
The DNA here is from genome assembly GCF_036884255.1 of Paenibacillus tundrae. Classification (NCBI taxonomy): domain Bacteria; kingdom Bacillati; phylum Bacillota; class Bacilli; order Caryophanales; family Paenibacillaceae; genus Paenibacillus; species Paenibacillus tundrae. The sequence goes on from NZ_CP145605.1 coordinate 5,115,365, forward strand.
ATGATATAGAAATTACTTATATGGTTCTTATGCACCTAAAAAATATGATAATTGCATTTTTTGTCGATTTTATTCTATGCCTGTGGAACCAACAAACAAAAAGGATCAAAAACCTCTAACAGAAGAGGCATTTGATCCCTAGTCATCGTTAACTACCCTACATATATTGGTTTACTGCAAAAATTCCATTTCTTCATTTTAATTCATATAACAACTTAATTATCTTTTTTTAACTAATAGGTTTCACTGCTTCCACGCGTAAACGTTTATAATCAGCATAAATCGCATCTTCTTTCCAGAGCTGCGGCACAACGCGCTTGCTTGTTTCGAGACATATCTCCTGGATCTGTTCTGTATTCAGCCCTTGAAAATAATCTCCACCAAATTGGGACAACCAACCCTCGATTCCCTGTTCTCCATCTGATAGCTTAGTAGGTCGGTCATAATGATAGGCCTGTCGCACCATAAATCCCTGCTTCTCCAAAAGCGAGCTATATTCTCCGATCGTTGGAAAATACCACGGATTTCTAGCCGATGCATCCATACCTTTGCTACGCTCTATCACTTCTTCCAGTGCATGAACAATGATTGCAACGTTACCTTTCCCGCCAAACTCAGCCACGAAACGACCTCCCGGCTTCAATGCATTCCATATGCTTCTGACCACAAGCTGCGGATCACGCATCCAATGTAGAGCGGCATTAGAGAAGACGGCATCAAATAGCCTGTTTGTCTCAAAATGATGAGCGTCTCCTTCCCTAAATTCAAGATGGGGATATTTATCACGCGCACGCCGAATCATATCTGAGGATGCATCAATACCAACAATCTCAACCTCGTACAAAGATATCTCATGTGTTAGATCTCCTGTTCCACAGCCCAAGTCTAATATATATTCCCCCTTCTTAGGCTGTAGCCACGAAATAAGATTTTTGCCGTACCCCGAAACAAAAGCCAGCTTATTGTCGTATTCATCTGCCTTCCATTGATTCAATGACTGCATCTGTACCACCTACGCTTTCATCGTTGATACATGTATTGTGGCACAAAACATCTTATTAATAAAATATATAAATATTATATAACTGATAGTTTTAAACTATAACCAATTCCTAACGAAGCCTATGCTCCGACGAACCATTGGGGCTCTCATCCCCTGAACGCAAAAAAAACTTCCCGAAGGAAGTCTTTTTTCTTACGTCCCAGGAGGGATACTCTCCTTTTAGTCGAGGCTGCGAAGTAATCCTAACGAAGCCCATGCTCTGACGAACCATCGGGGTTCTCATCCCTTGAACGCAAAAAAACTTCCCGAAGGAAGTCTTTTTTCTTACGTCCCAGGAGGGATTCGAACCCCCGACCGACGGCTTAGAAGGCCGTTGCTCTATCCTGCTGAGCTACTGAGACAAATATGTATTAAAAAATACCGCGTGATCTCTATTATACTCTCATTTCAATATTTTTCAATACTTTTATGAAATAAATAATAATTTTCAACATCAATGCTTCAAACACCTCGTTCAACTCACTCCCCACCTATCTCTACAACAAATAACACATATGCAATTCCTTCAGCGAATACGATGGCAAAAAGCGGGCACGCTGGATATCAGGCCCCTACATCTTATGAAAAAAAGCTTTAGATCGATTTATGACTGAACCTGATGGGTAATCCTTTGCATACATAATTATGAATGAAACGATTAAAGGAGAGATCTGCTATGAGACAGTTACTATCCGCATTATCCTATTTCAGCATTTTCTTTGCCCCTTTTCTGTTCCCGATCATTGTGTGGATTGTTGCACGGGATCGTTATATTGAAGGGCATGCCAAACGAGCCTTATTCTCACACATCTTCCCCTTCATCGCTGCTATTCCTTTGATTTATTTTTTCGTGACTGCCCAGAACGTTGCTTCTGCTTTTGGATTTGTCATTCTGTTCTTTATTATTTACGGCTTGAGCTTTGTGTACAATGTGTTCAAAGGAATCCAAGTACTGCGCGAATATGCCTAAGCCACTTTGCCATATGGCTGGTAGCTATAAAGAAAAACCCGCTAAAAGTCAGCGGGTTTTTTGCTGTATTTTATCCCAGATTAGGCTTGACCAATTAAATACCTTTGTAACGTAGGACCGAGTAAACCAAAAGCAAACAATTCACTTTGAAATTTAGCTCTGTCTTCCGATGCGGTAGCTCCTTCACTGTTCTCAAACGCCGTTTCTGTAGCATCCTCAAAGGCAGTGTGCATATTATTATTGTACCAATCCAGAACAGCGTCAGAGTGGTTGCGAACGACCCGCACGATCTCCAATGTATTCGTTGGAGCAGTTGCAGCTACATATACAAGCAAAGAAGGATCTCCTGCATTTCCAGGTTGAACCTCCACTTCAGCACAAGCCAATCCATCGACTTCGGTTAATCTACGTATTTTAGCATCCTGAATTGCATACATTTCATATCGCGCTCCTTTGTTCATTCATGTACTTTGTTCAATAACAGAACGGGTTTCAGGTGTTCCTAACTGATAAATTACCCGATACACCTGCTGTAGGGCTTCTTCATAAGCACGGTTCACAGATTCCTCAGGGGTGTCTGGCCAAGGGAATACCATTCCCGGAAAGGCCTCCTCCTCTTTTTCCTGCATTAATTGAAGAAGCCCTCTTAGATGCTCAGCCTCCTGAGGTGTCGCCTGAATGACCCACTCATAGCTTGATGAGTGCTGATCAGGCAACACGGAACGCCCAACCACGGACACATAATAGGTGGTACCTTCCATCATAATTCTCTCCTTCACAGCATGCTTGAGGCTGTTATCCCTAGAGCTAGTTTCCGAAGAGGACAGACATTTTATGCCTACTTTCGGCATATATTTGTTACGACCTCTGACAAAAACGAACATATTTGCAGGGCTTAGCTCTGCAAACATCACTCAGATCAACGACTCGACTAAGAAAGGATGAACAACCATGTGCGGTATAACCGGCTTCATACAGTGGAATCGGGACTTGACCCAGGAATCGGAGCTGCTGGTCCGAATGACGGACAGTTTGTCGAACCGAGGACCTGACGCTTCAGGTACATGGATTTCCAATCCTTGTGCTTTTGGACATCGGCGACTCAGCGTAATGGATCCAGAGAACGGAGCTCAGCCGATGCATGCGTTACAAGGAGACACCTCCTATACCGTCGTGTATAACGGAGAACTATACAATGCTCCCGAGTTAAAAAACGAACTACTCCAGCGTGGGCATCACTTCCGTACGCAATGTGACACAGAGGTATTGCTAGCCTCTTACATCGAATGGGGACCGGCATGTGTTGACCGGTTTAATGGCATATTTGCTTTTGCCATCTGGGACGGCGGGCGCGAGCAGGTATTTATGGCAAGAGATCGCCTTGGCGTTAAGCCTCTTTTTTACAGCAATGAAAAAGATGCACTTGTGTTCGGCTCTGAGCCCAAATCCCTTTTGCTGCATCCAGATGTGGAAGCTGCAGTAGGGCCCGAAGGACTAGCAGAAGTATTTATTGTTGGCCCAGCTCGGACACCGGGACACGGCGTATACTCTTCTCTTCACGAACTGAAACCTGCTCATGCACTTATTTTCAACAGGAACGGAATCCGAACCTACCCCTATTGGAAGCTGGAAAGCGTACCCCATGAGCATGATCTAGACGCAACAGCGGCTGAAGTACGTCGTTTGTTACAAGATACCTTGGAGCGCCAACTCGCCTCAGATGTTCCGGTATGCTCACTCTTATCCGGGGGGCTCGATTCCAGTGCTCTGTCAGCACTCGCAGTAGACTATTACAATCGAACGGGTCAAGGCCGAGTGAGCACATATTCAGTGGATTACGTCGATAACGCGAAGCACTTCCAGGCTCATTCCTTCCAACCTGGTGCAGACGGCCCTTGGATACAGCGTATGGTTGACGAACTGAAAACAGATCATCATTGGATTGAGATTGAGAACGGCGAGCTCGTAAAGGCGCTGACTCAAGCCATGCTTGTACGCGATCTACCAGGTATGGCGGATGTGGATTCCTCCCTCTATTTATTCTGCAAAGAAATCAAAAAAGGAGCCACCGTAGCCATCTCCGGAGAAGCTGCCGATGAAGTGTTTGGCGGATATCCGTGGTTCCATCGGGATGAAATGCTAAATTCAGGTACGTTCCCTTGGTCGGTTGCTCCAGATATGAGAGCAGGATTACTATCTCCAGACATACGCGAATGGATTCGACCACTCGACTATCTTGCAGACCGTTATTCCGACGCTGTAGCTGAAGTGCCTTTACTTGCTGGTGAAACAGGTAAAGCTGCTCAGATGAGAGTCATGTCATATCTTAATATCACACGATTTATGCCTACACTGCTTGACCGTAAGGATCGAATGAGTATGGGGGCTGGACTAGAGGTACGAGTACCTTATTGCGATCATCGCCTGATTCAATACGTGTTTAACATTCCCTGGGAAATGAAAATAACCGGTGGTAGAGAAAAAGGAATCCTCCGTAAGGCACTCGAAGGCGTGCTGCCAGACGATGTTTTATACCGTAAAAAGAGTCCTTACCCCAAAACACATAATCCTGAATATTTGGCTGCAGTCAAACAACAAGTGCTTGAGATTCTGGACGATGCTAGTTCTCCGATATTGCCTTTAATCGACAAAACGCAAATTCGCAAACTTGCATCTTCACCTGATGCAGCTTCAAACCTTCCATGGTTCGGGCAATTAATGTCCGGCCCACAATTATTTGCTTATCTAACTCAGATCAACACTTGGCTACGGACGTATAACGTGGCAATTCGTTAGAATTAGACAGAAAGCTTATACACAGAAAAGGGTGTCTGATAAAACAACAGACTTGTTGTTCCCAGACACCCTTTTACTATTAACAGACTTCTAATTACAAACTGATGAAACCAATAAACCTTACATTGGGAGCGGCATCCTTTTTACTGTTAACTCATCCATCCATTAGACTTTGAATCGATTAATAGACTGCTGCAGTTCCTCTGCCATAGAAGATAGGTCATTTGCCGCCGAAGCAATCTCTTGCATCGCTGATAATTGTTCCTCCGTGGTTGCGCTCACCTCTTCCGTTCCCGCAGCAGCATTTTCCGTCACCTCCATAATGGTCTGCATTGACACATTAATCTGCTCCACACCCGCAGCCATTTGCTCAATAGATGCCGATACCTCCTGAGTTTGACCCGCAACATTGCTGACAGCTTCACGGATTTCCTCAAAGGTGCCGCCTGCTTTATGAACAAGATCTATACCTTCTTGAACCTCTGTATTCACATTTTCCATAGACTGCGCTGCATTATCCATCCCTGTACGGATCGCGGCTATGAGTACACTGATTTGTTCAGCTGATTTTGCCGATTGATCAGATAGCTTTCGCACCTCGCTAGCAACCACCTCAAATCCACGACCATGCTCACCCGCTCTTGCGGCTTCAATAGCTGCATTAAGGGACAGTAGGTTCGTTTGCGCTGAGATTTCGGATATACTCTCCACCATGGTTCCAATTTCTTGTGAATGTTTACCCAACTCTTCTATGACTGTAGCAAGCGCCCCTACAGTCTCATGTATCGAATTCATTTGTCCAACAGCAGATTGGACAGCATCGTTACCATGCACTGTTTTGGCTGATGCACGGGTTGCTTCATCCGACATATTCTGTGTATTCACAGTCATCTGCTGAAAACCAGTCGACAATTCATTGATCGTCTGGAATCCGTCTCCTACCATTTTCACCTGTGAATCCATTCCCGTTGCAATTTCCTCCATCGTAACAGCAACCTGCTCCGTCGCTGAGGCGGTCTGCTCTGTACTTGCTGTTAACTCTTCGGATGATGCAGCTACCCGATCTGCATTGTTACCTACTTGATGAATTAGAAGACGTAAATTGTCCATCATCTTGTTGAATGATTGAGCCATATCTCCAATCTCATCCCGGTTGCGAACGATAATGGCTTCGCCTGTGAGATCTCCATCGGCAATTCGGCTTGCCGCAAGAGCTACTTTGGCAACAGGCTTGGAAATAATTCGACCCATCACCAATGCAACAACGGTTCCCAGTACAATGGAGACGATTCCAATAATGACAATCAAACGGAGAACTTGTTGAATAAGTTCATTGGCATTAACAATACCTGTATCGAGTGAAGTCTGCTGATGCTCTTCCATAGCGGAGACAATTTCTTCAAAACCGGCTACAAGCACAGGCCCCTTTTCTAACATTAAGCTTGTAATTTCACTTGTTCTACCTTGCTTTTTGGATTCAATCACATCTTGACCAAATGCATAATATTCCTCAGCACTGCGATCCGAACGGTCTAACAGGTCAATCATCGTTTGAGTTGTGCTATTCGCTCTTAATTCTTCACTTAATTTATGATAATCCTCATAGTATGACGTAAACGCTTTCTCACTCTGATCATTTTCTTGGGTTATAAAATTCCGCAATTCCACCTGCTGGGACTTCACATCAATAACCATGTTTTTGACTGTTAACAGTTTAGAAGTTCGGTCGTTAATCAAATCCGTAAACGTTCGCTCAACCGAGATAAATTGTATATATGAAATTACAACCACAGTAGCCAATAAAATAAGCACTGTCATAAAGCTCAACAACAGTTTCGCGCTAATAGATATTCTCTTCATGTCTTTTCCCCCGCATGCTTAAAATGTCTTGCTAGTATCGATATGTATTAAGCCTGACAAAAAAACTCTATCCCTCCTTTCAGTGCGGAAATGGATAAATCTGAGACAATTCAATTTATGTTAGCATATTTACACACACGAAAATAGGTCTTTAGTATCAGTGCATACTATATATCAGACTTATTTAAGATGTTTTCGACATTATGCTACACAATTTATATCCTTATTTTTTATTTTTGAAACTTTAGACCTAAAAATAAAAAGACTTTACTCAGCTTACCCAGCTGGAATAAAGTCTTTAGTCTTATAAATGAGTTCAAATCATGGTCTCTAACGGTGGATCAACTCTGGATTTCTCTCAAGCAGTCCGGTGCCGAAAATCTCTCTAAACGGTGAATCCTCCATATGAATGTAGCCAATATAACAACCACATTTTTTCATGCTACAAGGACGATCCGCCGCCAAAGCTTCTAGACCATCGCGATACAAATGTCCAATGATTCGGCGATCTTTATAACATCTCTTCACATGTCCTGACCCTTGCACATAAAACACATTCGAACCAGCTGCACAACGCTTGCCCAAGCTGTCATAATCCTGCAGATTCCCTTCGAAAAGCGGATCAATCTGCCGTAAAAATCGAATTTCCTCCGGTGTGTAATACTTGGGGCGATCCTTGAAGGCATTGACCCACATATACACATCGCTCGGAAGACACTCCCTCATGGATTGAATAGCTGGGAATGCGCTACGTAATCCTACTGTACCTACACTGAATCCAATGCCCATTTCTCGCAAAGTCATACACTGTTTCACAAAAGAAGATTCTTTCGTTTCACGCGGATGATATGTTGCCCAGAATGCCGCTTTGTGTGTGTTAAGCTCTCTCGCCCAATCCAGTTTAACGGAAAGATTGGTTTGCACAGCAACCTTATCCACATGAGGCATGTGAGACAACTCTACCATGGCTTCGCGATACCAGCGCCGCACCAATGCTTCTCCATACGGATTAAAGAAAATGGAAAATCGGTCTCCCTTACCTTCCTGTTCCCTCACCCAATTCACAAATTGACGTAGTTGCTGTTCATCCAGCGCCAGAGTTTCCTTAGAATCTACCGTTTTACTAAACGGACAATAGGGGCAGTCGTAGTTACATGATGACAGCTTGCCACGATAATATAAGGTGGCTCTCATGAGAATACAAACCCTTCCATTTGTTCACGGATTTCAGCCGATATTAACCAATCCCCAATGGCATCCGAGTATCCTAGCCCTTCTTCTGTCAATCGTAAGAACTCCACGCCCATTTCGTTCTTAAGCTCCGCCATTCCTTCGGTCAGCAATTCACCAAGCCAAATGTACTCGGACATCACGCTTGTCCCAAATCGCTGATAATAATCCTGCAACGCCAATCCCTCCCGGTGCAGAAGTGCTTTGAGAATGAACCGACGCTTCTGTTCCTCACGACTCAGCACAATTCCATAGTCAGCCACGTCATATCGCTCCGTAGCCACATAATCTGCGATGATGCTCTGCGTCGCTTTATAACTAACCCCATACTTAGAAGCATAGTGCACTTCGCTTGTGTATGAACGCGCCCCACAGCCAAGTCCAACCATGCCTTCCTCCTGGCAGCTATAAGGTAAGAGTACCTTCGTTCCCGCAGAGGATTGCTCCTTCGCAAATCTACGCATGGAGTACTGTACGTAGCCACGACTCTTCAATGTCTCTCGTGCAGCTCTATATAGCTCCATCCGAATGTCCGGCCCATGGCGCTCTATATCATCTGGTTTCACAATCGTATTCTCCCGTGTGTAGAGTGGATAAATGAAAATCTCACCCGGTTCATACGCAAGGACACGTTCCAGCGAATACAGCCATGATTCAACGGTCTGCCCAGGCAGACCATAGATAAGGTCCAGGTTCAATAGTGGAAAATTATATTTTGTGAGCTTCTCGAGAGCTCGCTCCACTTCTTGCGGTTTCTGTGGACGATAGATCGCTGAAGCCTCTGCTTCAATGAAGCTTTGGATACCCATGCTAACACGATCTACACTTCGTTCTTTCATAATCGCAAGCTTGGCGTCCGTTACCGTATCGGGAGATGTTTCGACTGAGATGGAGGCTTGTTGAGGGTCAAGGCCCATCACATTTTCCGCAATATCAAACAGTCGATTTAACTGTACTTCGTTTAATAGCGTAGGTGTTCCTCCACCGATAGCGAAGCGCGAATAAGGTCTACGCGAAGTGATTGGTGCCCATTGTTTGGCTTGGCGCTCCAAGGCATCCACATAACGCTCATGGGTATCATCTCGGCGATCTGGTAATGTAAACAGATTGCAGAAACCACAGCGTGCTGCACAAAACGGAATATGCATATACAAAAAATAAGTATCCGTATTCTCACGTTCCCATAACGGCGCGAGTGGCATAGGTGGATTTAGCTCACGATACGCTGTCTTATGAGGATAAGAGTACAAATACGAGCGATACGGCAATGTAAGAACTTCTCTAAGACTTGTAGCTGTATTAGACGACCCGGACTGTACGGAATGGCCTGTTGTCATTGTGTAATCTTGACTATCCATCGGTTTCCTCCTATCTCCGGTTAATTTAAAGTACGACTTTGATTACAAAGGATGCCAAAAGGCATCGAATATGGAATTCAGCCGAAATGTCCGTTGCTCACGTAGTTTCCCTACGCTCCGCTACTCCATTTCTACCTTCATCCCATCTTCTCGGTACTGAAAGTCGTACTTTATTGAATATTCACTATATCTATAACACAAATTCACGATAAGGCACGTTCCAGACCACATCATGCGCCAAGCGATGTCCTTGATAGCCATCCTCACCATATGCAGTCCCATGATCAGAAAAAGCGAGGCAAAATGTTGGTCTTGCACGTTCTCTCATCGCTTCAAATAATGGCCCAAGTGCTTGATCAACATAGCGTAACGCAGCTCGCTGCGTCTCAATGGACTCTTCTCTGGCTCCCTCTACAAAATACCGATTCGGACCATGGATAGCCGAGACATTCAAGAATAGAAACAGCTTCTCTTCCGGCGGAATTTGCTTGAGCAGTTTCAATGCATGCTGCACCTGATTCTCCGTTGAACGAGGGTTGGTCACACCAAAGTTCATGCGCCAATAGCTCTGCTGGAAATAACCTGGAAGCACTTTAGCAAGCGGGTTTTTCTTAGTAAAAAAAATAACACCGCCAATGCACACTGTGCGGTATCCTTCGGCTGCAAGTCCAGACACCATATCGGGCGTATCAAACAGCCACGTATGGGGGTGAGTTTTCAACCCCGTATTACGGGAGTGAAACAACCGGACATGAGAAGCCTTGTCCGTATTTGCAGGCGTGGGCATAAAACCACCAAAAAAAGCGTGGTGTGCCGCATAGGTGAAGCTGCCTGGTGTATGCCGCTTCTCCCATGAACCTGTGCCGCACAAGTTGGGACAATTCGCTTCTTCCAATTTGGCTACATCATACCTCAACGTATCCAGCGTAATCATTAATAGATCATGAGAGCCCACGATGGTGTTCATATCAGGCATAGTAATCGGGCTCCTTTCGTAAAAGTTCCATTTGCCATTCATATGTACCTCGTCCGCGATGCTGTACCCGATATAAAAGATCCCCGAACGGGTTAACATCTAGAACGTAAGCACGCGGTTCAGTTCCACTAAGCATGACATCAATTCCGGCAGACCAAGAGTTCGGAAATGCAGACAACGCTGCTTGAGCGGCCTTCTGAATTAATAACATCTGGTCATCCTTCAATCCCGCCTCTGTAGGCAGAAGGCGATCATTACGCAAATGAAGGTTCGTAATAGGTGTCTTACTAAGACGAACAATTGCATGACCCACCTGTCCACCTGCGACGAGCTGACGAACATCAAATACACGTGAGCCTATGGACGATTTCGCCATCCAACGTTCAATCTGTGCTCCTTCCGCACATAACCAGTCCAAAAGAATTCTAATCTCTTCCGTACGGGTATATCTGCGCATGCCACCTTCATTATAAAAAATAACCTCTGCCCCATTCCGCACCATTCCCACTGTCGTTATAGCAATCTCAGCACCCGTTCTTGGGTTGAACTGATATGCTACTACACCGGAAGCGCCTGAGCCACAAGCGAGTTTAACAAATACACGATGCATCCCTTCAGACTTCATAGCCGTACGTAACTCACCATAACTCCGAATCGGAACATCAGCTTGGAGCGAAGGCGGTACGGTTACACCGTTAGCAGACAATTGCTGCTGGCATTGCCTTTTATCAAACATGGTTATGATGTCTGTAGGATGATTCAGAAAGCGAGCAGAGGGGAAGAATTGCTGAACTTCCTTGTCTATTCGTTCCAAACACGCTCTCCAGCCGTCAAACCATTGAGCAGGTGCGTAGATCCGGCCCCACTCCTGCTCCAGCAACAACGCCTGTTCCTGCGTAACCATCATACGGTTATCAACCCGATGAAGCGGCGAGTAGACAGTCGCACCCAGAGACAAGAGTTCACGTTCCACATTCCAGTTCTCTCCCGGTGCATCTATTCGTATGAAGAACGAATAATCTCCAGCACCTTCTCGGCCTTCACCTTGTGAGACTGCTTCTGAAACTACTTCGGCGAGTGTTGCTCCTTGCCGCCACGTCTGAAGCAGATCAATATAAGACAATACAATGGCAGGCTTCAACCCTTGCCTCAATCTTGCTTGCTGCAAAGCAAATGTCCGCCGATTATCCGGATTCCCTATAAGTAGAAAAGGTCTCTCTTGATCGCTCACCTTTATTCCGTCAAGGACGGATACCGCCAATCATCCTCATCGCTTTGCTGCTGATCACTCACATCAACAGAGATCCCCGAACGTTTCCATTGAATGAGCATTTCGTCCGTCATGTAGTGATAGCTTAGATCCAGATGCTTTAACTTTTTGATCTTGTCGCTAGCTAGAAGAGCTTTAGCCCCTACATCCGACAAAGTGCCTTGGGAGAGATCCAACACTTCAAGTTGATCCAGAACAGGAGCCTCAGCAATCGCCTGCGCGATCTCATCCTGAATTTCACTATCTTTTAGACCTAGATACACTAGTTTCGGGAATCTTCCCTGTTCAAACAGCGGGCTTACATCCTCCAATGAACCATCGAAGCCATAATCTTCGACACCCAAATATAACTCCAGCTTCCGCAGCTCAGGTAAATTGGCATGAGTAACGGAGGATATTACTTTTTTAGGTAAGCCTCCACAAATAATCACGAGTTCTTCTAGGTTTGCATGCTCCAACGGTTCCAGACTTAAGTCATTACTCCCTTTAATCCAAAACGATGTTAATTGAGGAAATGTTCTTAATAGTGGAGTTAGATCCGTTTGGATAATCCAGGATACCTCACACTCTTCGAAACCCATATCACCGATAAACAATTTCTTCAGCGATGGGAAATGTGGAGCCAGTTCAACAAGCTTAGAAACGAAACCGTCGGGTGAACTCTCGTATGCCTGTCCCCAATCTCCGATGACCAAACTTTCGAGTGTGCGACTTTCCGGTTTGGCAGCAAGTTCTTCAATTAAATTCTCAATTCGAATTCCATTCTCATAGTCATCATAAGAAACTGTAAGCTTCACTTCTTGCATACGCCAAATCCCTCCGTTTGAGTTCAATAATTGATCGTTATCTTGAATGTTACCCCATCCCGTATGAAGCTTGCAACTTCTTCCAACTCTAGTCCCAACTCGATTCTCAAACGTGCAAAGCTTCAATTGGTAATCCTAGGTATAAGAACTCATGTTCTCATTAAAACACAAAAAAAGCACCAACAGCAGGGTGGTCATCGCTTAAAATTACGTACCCTACTGTTCATGCTTCAATTCTTGTGTAACTGATGTAGACTTACCAATAAGTCTGTTCACTGAAAACCAAGCGTTTGGATAACCGCTTTAGTTCGCCAGTCTAGAAACGAGTGCTCTGAGTGCATGGCCGCGGTGACTGATGGCTTGTTTCTGTTCAAGTGTCAATTCAGCCATAGTCATCTCGTACTCAGGCACATAGAAGAGCGGATCATATCCAAAGCCACCAGCACCTGCTGCTTCAGCGGTAATCCAGCCTTCCGCAGTACCTTCTGCCTCAAACTTATCTCCGGTTGCTGGATCATATAGTACCAACGCACAGACAAAACGTGCAGGGCTGAGCAATGGTTGCTCAGTATCTTCCCCAGATTTCAACGTTTCAAGCGCATCCAGCAATTTAGCATTGTTCTGAGCATCCGTTGCCCCTTCACCTGCATATCTTGCTGAATACACCCCTGGGTCTCCGTCTAATAGATCAACGCATAACCCGGAATCGTCAGCCAGTACCGGAAGTCCAAGTGCATCCCCTACGGTTTTGGCTTTTTTCCACGCATTCTCCGCAAATGTTACGCCATCTTCAACGACATCCGGGAGTTCAGGATAATCAAACATGCTTTTGACCTCTTTGCCAAGGGGAGCAAAGGCATGAGCGAACTCCCTTACTTTACCTTGATTACGGGTAGCAACAATGATAATGGAACTATCCAAGCTCATGTTTAAGCTTCCCCTAAGCCGCGTGCACCAATCTTGAGTGCAATCGGTCCAAGCACTTCTTTTTGCCGCTCAATCATTTCCAGGATTCCTTGCTCACCCAGTTCCAGCATCGTATTCAATTCACGACGGTCAAAGGGAGCTTCTTCACCTGTTCCTTGTAATTCTACATACTTCCCGCTGCCTGTCATCACTAGGTTCATATCAACCTTAGCTTTGGAGTCTTCATCATAATTCAGATCCAGCACAGGCTGCTCACCTACAACACCGACACTTACCGCTGCAATGAAGTCTGTAATTGGGAATACTTGCAATTTGTGCTGTTGTGCGATTTTGTTAACAGCGAGTGCCAGAGCAACAAACGATCCGGTAATGGACGTTGTACGCGTGCCTCCATCTGCTTGGATAACATCACAATCCAGCGTAATCGTGCGTTCACCAAGCGCCTGCAGATTAACAACCGAACGCAGTGCCCGGCCAATTAGACGCTGAATTTCCATCGTGCGTCCAGTCAATTTACCACGGTTAGCTTCACGCTGATTCCGAGTATGTGTTGCACGTGGCAACATGGAATACTCGGCTGTTACCCAGCCTTTTCCTTGGCCTTTCATAAAGGGAGGAACACGTTCCTCCACTGTAGCTGTACAAATCACCTTGGTATCTCCGACTTCAATCAGTACAGAACCTTCAGCGTATTTATTCGTGTTAATTGTTAAATTCATCGGCCGCAGCTGTTCGCTGTTTCGTCCGTTAGATCTCATCATTTCTGCCTCCTACGACTTAAGCATCCTGTAATGTCGAGCTGTATCACACTTTCACTAATCTCTTTTATTTTACCAAAGAGTTCTTGCAAAAGCACCTATATCCGTTGAACGTTACTTCAACGTGTGCTGCTTCAAGGTTGTAAGGACTGCAAGTATGCTCTTCCCTAGATTGCTTAAATCGGAATTTCGTTGATATGTTCAGGTTTAGATACAGGTGCACTATAATCCTGGTTATCATCACTCATGACGGTTTTTTGCCCATTCCATTCGATCTGGACCTTAGCATCCTTGCTTACCGTATTTTCTGTCGTAGTGAGAACAACGGATTGTAACAGCTCACTTGGCACAATATCGCCCTCAGTAAACATATCATCCTTAAGTGCGACGGTTACTGTCCCATCCTCCGATGTTTTGACCGATTGTAGCTCCGTGCCACCAGTCATGACCTCTTCCAACTCGCCGCTTTTCGCCGGGCCTTTGATCAGTTCGTTAAGTGCAGCTTGTACTCGGTCTTCCCCTGGGGTCACGAGACGTGTCACCGGAACATAATACTGAACTCCTGCTGGTGATGCGGCTGAGAAATAGACCGTGACCGGACTGCTGTTCGTTGTAAAGCTATCGCCCAAATCAAGATTAATACCTACAGCCCGGTTCAACGGCTCTGGCAGCGGCGTGCTGTTTACCGGCATTTGCGATAGCTTTTTGCCATCTACCCAGATTTGCACGTTCTCCACATCCGGGGTTCCTGTCAATGTCCATGTTACAGCCTCAAGTAATTTCCGCTCATCCTTGGCATCATACTTGGCAAAATTGCCTGAGAACTCAACCACTGCCAGCTTATCCTCTGCATGAATGGTGACATTCTGCACGACAGTTCCCTGCGGAAGCACACCTTGGAACCCTTCAGGAAGCATCCCTGCATAGGGGCCACCTGTGACTAATGTATCAAGTGCCGTTTTGGGACTACCTATATCCGTACCGGATGGAAGCGTCAGTGACACTGGAGCGAGTAATCCCTGCTGATCTTGCAAATAAACAGTAGTGAGCGGGAGTGTAGCCAACACACCATTTCCCTCAGCGGCTTGAATCATGGCAGCTTCTTGGATCGGCGGCGGTGGATCTACTGCTTCGGAAGACTGTGCATTAAACATACTACAGCCAGACAACACCATTGGTATGCTCAGTAGTGCAGCTGCTGATGCTTTGCGGAAATTACGGATCTTACTCATGATCTCGTTCCCCCTCATCATTTTTACAGTTTGTACTACCATGTATACGAGCCTTCGTTCAAAAAATAACTAAAAAAATAATAAAGAAACCTGAAACGGTTAATAACGTATTAGGAGACAAGAATAATGGCATTGCTAACATCAGAGGAGGAATCGCCCATGGAACATCCTGAGCAAGAAAAAATCCCTTATAGCCTCAATAGCCGCAAAGTCGCGGAGGCAACCCGGGAATGGTTACATAAACGGGGCGTGACGATCCTTGAGATCGCGGAACTCGTCATGTTTCTTCAGAAGAAATATTACCCAGACCTTACCATGGAAGAGTGTGTTGAAAATGTGGAGATGGTACTGAAAAAGCGTGAAGTCCAGAACGCTGTACTGACAGGGATTCAACTCGACTTGCTAGCTGAGCAAGGTCAACTCCTTGCGCCTTTGCAAGAGATGATTGAGAATGATGAGAGTCTCTACGGCGTCGATGAGATTCTCGCCTTTTCCATCGTGAACGTTTACGGCAGCATCGGTTTCACCAATTATGGGTATGTGGACAAGCTTAAACCAGGGGTGCTGGAACGTCTAAATGATAAGAGCCATGGTCCTGTGCACACGTTCCTTGATGACATTGTAGGTGCAATTGCATCGGCAGCAAGTAGCCGTATTGCCCATCGCAAACAATCCGAGCGTGAAGAAGCACTTGGCGAGAAGCCCGTAAGCGATGATGCCATTTAAGAGGTTGTCGTAAAATCCGCTTTTGATTACGATGGATGCCTGATGGCATCTCAGCGTCGAACATGGGATTCAGCCGAAATGAGTAGATGCTTGCGAAGGTTGTTTCCTTCGGAAACAATGTAGTTGCTCACGTAGTTCATTCTACGCTCCGCTACTCCATTTCTATCTCTATCCCATCTTCTTGGTACTGAAAACCGACCTTTTTGAACACACCATTTAAGTGATAAGCACATATTTCCCGTTCAAGCTAATCCATCCATACTCTATGACTGATTAGAGACAGGATGGTTAGCTTGTTTGTCATTTTGAAGGAGAAAGACTGATACGTAGTGGGTTCAAAAGATGGATGCAGAAGGTGCACTTTGCTACGCGACAGATGATAGGAGCTATTCCAAACTACTTACAAAAAAACAAAAAAATTGGCTCCGTAGAGCCAACTTTGTCCACAAAACTATTTCAAATGTTCCTGTCTGCCTACCCCTACTTTTGCCAACTGATATAGCTCACTCCAGTTCCGTTCCACGGTAGACTCAGGCTGTACGGATTTGCGGCCGATCGTAATCTCAGGTCCTTTGCGCTCCCGCATCAAACCACGCAACACGGTCATTCCGATCATACTCAAACCAGTGAATACGTACAACAATCGCATCCATACGTTACTGGAATCCGAGCCTGTCACAAATCCATGGATGAGTAAGCCGACGAACACCGGATAGGACAACATATGGAAGATAAACCACCATTTGCGGCCAAGCTTGTTACGAAGATCACTAGACAGTAAAACAATGACCAGTCCATAAAAAGACAACGTACCTAGTCCACTTCCAATCGGATGCACCGAGGCTGTAAATGGAATCAACAATTCACTCCAGCTAAACGGACTGTAATGATCAATATACAAGATTAACGCATGAGCAAGTCCTAATCCAAATGCGAGCCATGTGGTTCTCGTATGCCATTTATACATCACCGCTTTTGGCTTTCCCTTTGCTGCCGGCATGCCTTGAGCAATGCCTAGAAACACACCTGCAAAGAGCAATAGATAGGCGGCTATACCACTAATTCGAATTAAACTCCAGGTTGGTAGATAATCTACAATCCATTGTGCCATAAGCGGCTCCCCCACATCCGATAGAATTGTCGTCTAAACTGCGCGTTCAAGCGACTTTTTGAACAACCTCTTAAATTAGGCTAAAACGGTGATCGGGATCAAAGCCAGGCCAGCGCTCAGCTAACTTTTCTGTATTTCCTCTGAACCACATACTGCCGTCCCGCGTTACCCATAACACGTCATGTCGGTCATAATGCCGATTCAACCAACGAATCGCCTCTTCACTTCCCAGAATGCAAACGGTCTTCGCTATAATCTCGCATTGGGAGGTGTGTTGACCCAGAACAGTACACTGTACGATATCCGTATTCGCGGACTGCATCGTTCGAGGGTCGATTAAATGGTGAGCCATTTGACCGTTACCGCTAGGATGCAACCATTGTCTCCGCGCTAGACTCGATGTCGCAACTGCTCCACCATCTAACTGAATGCTGCCTGTCAGATTGCGCTTCTCCAAGAACGGGTCGGTGATATAGAGCGTCCAGCTGGTATGAGCAGGTGTACCCCAGACCTGAATATCACCACCCGCATTAATCATCCCAGCAGGGATATGGAGTGAACGTTGCAACCAGTCTGCTATACGTTCTACAGCCCACCCTTTGACGATACCGCCAAGATCCAGCTCAGTACCAGGGTCTAAGTGAACCATTCGGCTCCCCTCTCTGTGCATCCACCCAGGACGACAGTAATCGAACCTTTCATCTGATGAGGTAGAAGACAACGGCTGTGCTGTATGGCTATAATCCAGCTGCGTATTAAGCTGGTCTGATTGCAACTGTTCAAAGCTTACATCGTATCCTTGCTGACGAAGTGCTTGGGCAATACCTGGCTGAAAGATGCCTTCCGTCTGACCAATGTATCCGTAGGCAAGGCTTAGCACTTCATCCATCGCAGCCGATACAGGCAACCAGCCTGTAGAGCGATTCAGCCTGTTAAGCTCACTATCCGGTACAAATCGGCTAAAACGTCTCTCCTGTGTTTCAAACCAATTCTGTACTAGATCTGCAGCATGCTCGGCTTCCTCCTGCCCCGTAACTAACTGCACCTCGATTACCGTATTCATCGCGCGGAAGCGAGAAACCAGCGGAAGGATTGCCTGTGGCTGCTCAACCCGGCTCATGATGCACCTGTGCGTGACTGATAACTGCCACTAAAGGTTCTAGAATCATTTTGCTGATTTTGTTGATCCGTTGAATTGCCACTTGGCGCAGTTCTGGAGTAATTGGAGTATGGTGCCAAACCACTTGACCCATCTCCATCTCCACGACTCTGGTTGTTTCCGTAATCTTGGTTGTACTGAAGATTCGGATCAGAGCTATCCGTTCGACTGTGGTTCCATTCATCCATTACATCATCGCGCGTAGCAACCTCACTGTTGATGGTGTTACTTGTATCTATTCCATTAGCAG
Organism: Paenibacillus tundrae; assembly: GCF_036884255.1. Taxonomy (NCBI): domain Bacteria; kingdom Bacillati; phylum Bacillota; class Bacilli; order Caryophanales; family Paenibacillaceae; genus Paenibacillus; species Paenibacillus tundrae. The sequence continues at coordinate 5,133,836 of NZ_CP145605.1, forward strand.
ATGCATAAGCGACGTCAAAAGCATCCGAAGATCTTACATATTGAAAGAGTGCAGCCACCGCTAATGTTGCCGCGGCCGAAGCTTGCCATTTTCTCCATTGGTTACGTTTTGCTCTCATCGATCTTCCCTACCTTCTGTGGTGAAGTTCATGTTCCTATCATAGGTAGGCTGGCTTAAAAGCAGATGAATGAACCGTTAAGAAAGGCTAAAGCTTTACAGTTAGATCAAGGAATTTACCATACAGATCCCGCCAAAAAAATTTCAACACAAAGAAGGCTCTGGTCAGAGAACATCTCTGGTTCCAGAACCTTATGGTTAAACGCACGATAACGAAGTGTAACACATCATCACGCACTTACTTCATGGTGTTAAACAAAAACATACCGTCTCTCTGTTCCTGCTGAACAACGAGCCCTCTCCGAACCAGCTCTTGTAAATGTGCTAACGTTTCACTCATTGCAAATCGTAGCTGATGGGTGCTCAAGCGATCGCTAAACATGAATAAACAAAGGTCATAAGCACTCACAGGTGCCTCTGCTACTCGCTCAGCCATCTTCTGAAGGCGTTCCTCATGATGTGCGAGCAGGTGAACCGTTCGTTCATTGAAATGAAGAAACGGATTACGATGCCCAGGATATGCTCGCTCCACATCCAGAGCCCCAAGATGATGCAACCCCTCCATGTAAGATAGTAAGGGCTGAGGGTCACTTCCAGGCTGAAGACTTACATTAGGTGAAATCTGTGGCAAAACGGCATCCCCGCACAGGATCTCTCTCGACTCTGGAGCGTAAAAGGATAAATGCCCTGGAGCATGTCCTCCCGTTTCCACAGCCATCCACCGCCGACCTCCCATCTCCAACCACTCACCATCTTCTATAGAAGTTATCTCGGGAAGAGGCGTAATCTGCGAATCAAAGCTCTCCATGTGCTCATGAATCTGTCTCGCCTTATCTTCAGGCATCCCATGCTGTGCATAATATTCAGGTAGCACGACATTAATGGTAGCGTCCTGCCCCCACATGTACTCTGCCTCTTTCATGGATCGACTAGACATGCGCACAGGAGCACCCGTCTTTTGCTGCAGCCAGCCCGACAAACCAAGATGATCCGGATGGTGATGCGTTAAGACAATTTGGCTAATGGATTGAAAAGATAATCCTAAACTCGCTAGCGCTTCCTGCCACTCTAGTTCGGTCTCACTGCTACGTGGCCCTGGATCTACAATCGTAACCGTTCCATCCGTTTCATGTAATACATAACTGTTCACCCAACGTAAAGGAAAAGACATGGTTATCTTGACCCGCTGTATGTATTCCGGCATGGTTATCGCTTCTGATCTCTTCATATAATGATTACTCTCCATTCCTTACTCTTCAGGACGATGACCGACAAAGATCATACGTGACGATTCCTGTTCATCATATTTCTCTTCATCATATCCTCCATGAACCTGATCAACGATCAGACCTGCCTCGTGTAACAAATGGCTTAATTGTTCACGGCTATACAACTTGACCCGCTCATGATACACGCGCGCCTTCTGGTCAGGTATGGTCGTGTCCGTAATACGTATTTCCTTTTGCACAAATCCATCCTCTATTTTGCGAAACTCTTCAATGTACTGTCCTTCGTCTTCACGGGTTGATTGGGCTACCAGATGACGAGTCACATAGGCTGTGTTCATAAAGTCAATGATAAAACTGCCTCCTGGCTTCAGCATTCGGCGAATAACCTGTAGCACCTTGAGCTGCTCTCCGTCTTCCTTGAAATAACCGAAGGATGTAAACAGATTGACTACAGCATCATAGCCACCTTTTAATGGTAACTCTCGCATGTCCGCATGATACCACTCAACACGGTTGTCTGTATCCATATCTCGCGCTTCGCGCAATAGTACATCAGATAGATCAATACCTGTCACTTGGAAACCCGCGTCAGCAAGTGCCAATGAGTGTCGCCCCATACCGCAGCACAGATCCAGCACTCTCGAATTAGGCTCAAGCCGTAACCAGTTGATCATTTTATGTACTTCATGAACTGCACCTTGAACATCGCGATGTTTGTACACCAGTAGATAGTCCTCACCAAAACTCTTCTCATACCATTCCGTCATTGCTTCTCGCCCTCCATATGGTCAATAGCCTTTCTATCTGTCATATGCTGGTACACTTCCACTTTCATGATAAGCTTCTAGTCATTGTATCGTCTTTATCGTTTAAACTCAAAGCTTCCATGCCTCATTCACATTGAATGCTCTGAAACCCCACGATATAATGTTAAACATAGTCGAAGCGGTTCGAACCGGGTAATTATTCAGATATTCCTGCATTACACTGGAGGTGATCATCATCATTCGAATTGGACTCACCGGATGGGGAGATCAGGAAGATCTCTATGCACATCGTACAAAAGCCAAAGACAAGCTTGCCTTATATGGGCAATTTTTCACAACCGTTGAGGTGGATAGCACCTTCTACGCCGTTCAACCTAGGGATCGGATGGCGCGCTGGGCGGCAGAAACGCCAGATTCCTTTGCTTTTATAGTCAAGGCCTATCAGGGAATGACAGGGCACCTGCGGGGCAAGCCCTATTTTAATAGTACATCAGAGATGTATAACGCTTTTCGAGAGTCATTGGAGCCGATGATGGAGGCTGGCAAAATGCAGGCAGCACTGTTTCAATTCCCGCCTTGGTTTGACTGCAATCGAGAGAATGTAAATGAACTACGCGAAGTTAGACTGAGGATGGAAGGCATCCCATGTGCCATTGAGTTCCGTCACCGCAGTTGGTATGAAGATGCCATGCGTGAACGTACGTTATCCTTCCTGAAAGAACAGGGTTGGATTCACAGTGTATGCGATGAACCCCAAGCGGGACAAGGCTCGATTCCTATTGTGCCTCAGGCTACAGATTCAGACATGACACTCGTTCGTATGCACGGACGAAACGTATCGGGATGGCACCAGAATGGTGCACCTAATTGGCGCGAGACCCGTTATCTGTATCGATATAACGAGGAAGAGCTACAGGAATGGAAAGAGTATCTAGAGCAATTGCAGGAGCAGAGCAAGGATGTATATATTATTTTCAACAATAACTCTGGGGGAGACGCCGCAGCAAATGCACGTATGATGATGGATCTACTGGATATTCCAATAAAGCCATTTCCCGATAAGACGATTGTCGAAGAGGAGCCAGGGCCAGAACAACTCGAATTATTTTGAAGAGGCATCTTCTCGGTACTGAAAACCGACCTTTTTGAACACGCACTTAAATAAGATTCCTTTTGTTGCTCATCAGGATCATCGTTGTGTTTACACGTAGAAAAGCGGCCAGCCCTTGAGCTAGCCGCTTTTCTCATTTCATAGCATAATAGTCTACATGTACTCCCATTACACGATACCCTCCTTCATATCACAGGGAGCATGTAGAACGTTTAGCGTTGACCTGCCGTAAGTGAAGTAGGCAAACCAACTTGGCTCAGTTGCTGGTTCATCCTGTGAGCCTCAATCCCCGCAAGCAGCACGATACCAATGCCATGTGTATCATTCAGATTCCAGCCCAGATCATCTCGATAATATAAAGCTGTGAAGGAGTAACCTGATCCACGACATACGCCATACACATTCCCCTGATAATCAATAGAGATACGCGTAATCCCTTCCCAGCCTTTGCGCACAGCCTGCAAATATGGTTCAAAGTCTTCTAGCCAACCCTCTCGGATACCACGAGCATAGGCATAGATAAACATCGAAGTACAGGATGTCTCTTCATACGAATCAGGTCGATTCAATACCTGGTGCCAGAGACCATTCTCCCCCTGCAATGCCAGGAAACCTTGACACAAATCACGATAAAACTGAAGCAACTCCGGTCGCTTCTCATGATCATTCGGCAGAATTGTCAGCAACTCGGTTAGAGAGAAGAGCACCCAGCCGTTGCCTCGCCCCCACGGAATACCTGTTGCCCGTCCACGCACAAAGTCATACACATGAGACATGATCTGTTGCTGTGGAATATATAAATATTTGCGGAACAGCAAGAATTGTTTAATAGCATCGTCCCAATACGACGTTTCTCCCGTGAGCTGACCATAACGCATCAGAAACGGTGTACTCATATAGAGATCATCACACCACATCGTTTCATGACGCATCTCTCCGCTGCCCCGAGCCCGATAGAACGCACCATCCTCCAGCCGTTCCTGTTCATCCGTAATATAACGAGCAATCCGGTGTGCTGTATCGAGTCCGCCGCGGATCTCACCACTAGCCATGGTCGCCAGTAACGTAGAACCGAATGATCCACAATCATCAAGACTGTCGATGGCGGACAGCTGATTGTTGATACCGGCTGCACCATAATGGTATCGATCCCATAATCCATAACGGTCAAAAGAGGTGCTCAGTTCAATATGCGCTCGTACATACTGCACGTAATCGTCTCGCTTCAGCTCTTGACCTGTCTGAAGCAAACCAAGCAGGGTTACTCCCAGTGGATAATTCCATTTGCCATAATGCGTATTCTCCAAATAAGGACGAACGCTGGTCTCGGGCAGATCTACATGCCAGTAAACTCCGGTACCGCCGTTATCAAACACCCTATCGGTTACAACGATCTCTCCCGCAGTTGGTGCAGATTCGGGGGTAAAGGTGCCCGTATACAACCAAATATCCGCGCATCCTGCAACAGGATGTGGAGACGTTAGCCTCCACCCCCTAGAGGATGCAGGTTCAGAGATTGAACCACCTATTTCGAAGCCCCAGCTGTCTTCGCCCACCAAGCATTCGCCTTTGGCAACTAAATGAACAGCCCCATACTTACGTGGAAGTTCAACCTTGAATTCACCACTTGTCTTTCCGGAATATACTTCCTGATCGTTTACAAATAAGGTGAGCCCACCTGTGTGTTTACCTTGTAAGATTACTGGGGCAGTCCCCGGCACCATAACATCTAGTTTTGTCCATGCATATGCAACTGCTGGCTCTGCTGTACCAAATATGCGGCCAAAGTTTCCAGCATGTAGCTCTTGTTCCGTCCATTCCCTTCGTGGAAACCATGTCAGTCCTGTCTCCGCTTCGGTCATACCATCATGTGGAAGTGATGTAAGCGGCTCATCCACAGGTTCCGAATACAGCCATCCTTCCTGACCCTGACGGTCAATGCCAGGTGTCAGAAAATGAAGAGGGAAATTTTTGAACGATGCGGTTCCATATATGCCGCCGAAGCCGACTTCAGTTTTCACAAAACATAACAGCACATCATTCCATCCATATTTTACCTGGATCGGAAACTGAGTTTTACGTTCTGGATACAGCTCTTGGAGCAGTTCAGATTTGAAAATCTCTTCTCCATTCACGTAGACGGTCACTGGACTATAACAGTTCAGACCTGTATTTAATGTGGTGTCCTGCTGACTCCATAACTTGCCCCACACATATACATATTGTCCTGCACGTGCATCGCTCCATTTCCGATCCAGGTTCAGATCGTAACGGTAGTCTGCAAGCCTACGGAAACCACCCCGGTGGTAAGCTCTGAATAAAAAGGAATGCTTGGGATGATCCCCCATATAACGCTGAGCCACTGTCGTCAATACGTCGGGTATTGAATCATGAACCTTGCCTGCAATCGCCTCGTTCTCATGAAAATAACGAATGATTGTCAGCTCCTTTCCCCAAGCGGGATCCGCTCTTGTAACCGTAGCGTCTCTCCGCCTTTCACTTCCACCACTTGCTGATCTGCCGTTAGCCATACTGAAATTGAAGACGGATTATGGATTATCGAACGATCTGCTGAGCATTCCAGTCGCTTCACTGCTTTCCAGTAGGCAATAATCTCTATATTGGTCGCATACCAAATATCGTCTCTGCCACCGATCTGCTCTCCGAACCGTTCGATGATCTCCCAATTATCGTTATCATTGAATTCGTAGCTGTGACCCCATACGTAGAAGAGTAGTGGTGTACCTGTCTTTGTATGCTGGATAAATCGTTCAGTAAGTGAGTCCAAATCATGATTATGGTGGCATGTCGGATGCCATTCAAGTGGCCGTTCAGGCAGTGTGAATTGCCCATGGGATTCAACGGTTCGTGCATAATCTAGGCCTAGCCACTCTAATTTGGTGCTAAGTGAACGATCATAGCCACCGTTGGGATAGGCCATTCCTCTTACCGGATAATCAACAAGCCGCTCCAGTGCTTTTCGATCTTCCATAATTTCTTCGGTGAGCAGTTCATCCGGCACATACGGCAACGTGGGGTGAGTGACAGTATGTACAGCCACCTCATGACCTGCATATAGCTCTGCAACCTCACCTTCATCAATTCTTCCCGCTTTACCGAGTACGCCGGAATTGAGATTAAATGTTCCACGCAACCCATACCGATTGAAAATATCCACTAGTCTGCGATCATGCACTACACCATCATCGTAACTAAACGTCAACGCTTTCATTACTCCACCTGGATACCGGTCAAACTGGATACGATGTCCCATCTTTGTTCCTGTCTCCCTCCGAATTAGTATTACAACTGGATCTAGAAGATCTATATAGGGTTCAACTAAAGAAGGTTTACAGTTGAACCTACATAGAGGACATTTCACTTATCCTGCTTAAAATTTCACCAAATCATCGATACGTACAGGCTGCCCTGTGCGGATCGCCTTATTGGCTGCAATACCCGTAAGAATAGAGCGTGCTCCGTCCACATGGTCAGCAGCACGGTTGAATTTGTCTGGTACCGGATCACCAAAGATATCGTTCAGCAACACCGGATCACCACCACCATGACCGCCTTCTCCCTCTTCTACTTCTACCTCGTAAGGTGCATCAAACATTGGGAATACGGTGATACTGCGACCTTTGAGCGCTCCTTCATTGGCACGGTCACCACCCGCATTGACATACGATTGCTCTACAATATTCATCTCGATACGTCCTTTGCTGCCGTTAAAAGCGATGCGATACCCTTCCCAAGGCATGTAAGCATTAAGGGAATATGTCAGAACCGCTTTGTTCTTATAGCGAACAAGTACACCGAGTGTATCTTCAATGCTAATTCCATCGCCAAAAACATTCTGATCGCGCTGATAACCATCCTCATGCTCTGCATCCAGATACATCGCCTTCAGTTGCTCACTCTGATCCAAATGCAGTGCGAACGGATCGTTCTCTGCCTGCGGGTTGCCTGTCGCTCTCGCATAGCTATGCTGCTCTCCGCGGCGCTCAGCATTCTCTTTGCCATAGAACAACAGATCTCCGTATGCAAATACGCTTTCCGGCTGTGAGCCGATCCAGAAATTGACCAAGTCGAAATGGTGTGTTGATTTGTGGACTAGCAAGCCACCGCTGTTACGCTTATCCCGATGCCATCTGCGGAAATAATCTGCGCCATGACGTGTATTCAGCAGCCACTCGAAATGCACGGAATGGATATCGCCAATGACTCCGTCCATAATCAATTCGCGCGCTTTCGTATGATGTGGTGCATAACGATAGTTGAACGTTACACGCACATCTCGTCCTGTACGTTGCACCGCATCCAAAATCTCCTGACATTTCTGCTCATCCACCGTCATCGGCTTCTCTGTGATTACATCACAGCCAAGCTCCATAGCTCTAATAATATATTGATGGTGTGTGCGATCCACTGTGGTCACAATCACCGTATCCGGCTTATGCTCTGCGATCATTTCTTCAAAACGATCCGCGGTATAGGTAGGTAGCTCGTGGTATCCGCAATCCTGCGTCAAAACTTTGTTGGCATAATCCATCCGAGTCTGGTTCGTATCACACAAGGCGAGAAGCTCTGAACGATCCTTATATTCCTTCGCTAACGCGGTATAGAAAAATCCTGCTCTGCCACCTGTTCCTACGAGTACATATGTTTTTTTGCTCATTGTGTATCTCTCCTCATTAAGTTGGATTAGGTATAAATGCGACTATATTTAATCCGTATTCGCGCCTTATGCTGATCAACAGAATAATGCAGCGATAACGGTTATTCCTGAATTTCCTTTACGGCAAAATAGCGGTAATTCCCTTGGCCTGTACTAGGTTCAGACTTGGTATTCATAGCAAACAGTCCCATCTTAGCCCCGACCCATAATGCAGTGGTTGCAACAAATGTTGTCCCTATCGGTGTATAACTCATGCCATCCTCACTCCAGCTAAACTGTACATGGCCAGGTTCGACAAGGGTAAACCGCAAATGAATAGACCAACCAGTATCCGGCGAGCCTTCTTCCTTCCAGTCCAGCCCTTCTTCCTCCCATTCGTCTGCATGCAGATCACTATCCTTTTGCTTCTCCCCACGATTCAGAGATAAACGAATGATCCCTTCCTCAGTCTGTGTGAGACAAAGATAGGCATAAGCATCACCAAACAAAACGAGTCCTGCTTGATCGCCAGCCTGCTTCGGATGAAAGGTCAATTGAGTCGTAGCTTCAAAGGCTGACGCCGGTAACTTTTGCATCAATAGCTGTGGAACACCAAATAGAGATTGCACACCCTCAGGATATGGAAGCGCGTGCAAAACAAGTCCTTTTTCTGGATTCAGATCAGCCCATTCAGGTTGTGCGTTAGCCTGCCATTGCCACTGAAGTCCTAGACGATCCGCTGTAAAATCATCGGAGACTTCGGGCACAACTACGGGGTGCGTGCTTCCTACGTCGGGCTTCTTATGCACGATTACAGGTTCACCGGTTCCATGGCCTTCCTGATCCAAGCCAATGATAGGCCAGCCCTGTTCATCCCATTGCATGGGCTGTAGATGAACAATCCGTCCATACGCATCACGATCTTGAAAATGAATGAACCAAGACTCCCCTGAATCCAGCTCTACATATCCACCTTGATGCGGACCATTAATAGACGAAGAGCCCTGATGCATGACAATTCGATCTTCATACGGGCCAAACACCTGCTTCGACCGTAACACGGTCTGCCATCCCGGTTTCACCCCACCCGCTGGAGCGAAGATATAATAATCTCCATCACGCTTGTAAAACTTGGGACCTTCTATCGTAGGATGATGCTCTGTACCGTCAAATACGATCGTTCCTTTATCCAAAAGCCGGCTTCCATCCGGTGCCATACGGCATACCTGAAGTTTGCTTTTGATCCCACAGCGGCTGTTGGCAAATGCATGCACCAGGTAAGCCTGCCCGTCATCGTCCCATAATGGGCAAGGGTCAATCCACCCCTTAACCTCATGCACCATATGAAGAGGTGACCAGGTTCCCTCAGGATGTGTTGCCGTTGTCATGAAAATGCCTTCGTCTGGTGTACTGAAAAAGATCCAATACTTGTTGTCATGGTAGCGGATGCTTGGTGCCCACACACCTTTACCATGTAGAGGAACGTCATACCCCGGAAGATCCAAGCGTTCAATGGCATAATTCACGAGCTTCCAATTCACCAAATCTTTTGAATGCAAAATCGGTAATCCTGGTGTATGCGAGAAGCTAGAAGCAGTCATGTAAAAGTCATCGCCTACACGAATGACATCCGGATCCGAATAGTCTGCGTGCAGAATCGGATTACGATAGGTTCCGTCCCCCTGATCTGCGACCCAGATCGGTTCAAACCTTTCTAGACTGGATTGAGATGTAGCCATTAGATTACTCCCTTCCTTTTGGCTCCAAAGTAGTGATTACTCCATTTATTTAATTCATCCTGATGCAAGTTTAAAGCGCTATCATGAAAGCAAGTTTGGACAATCTATCCATCAGCCTGTCTCCAACCTGCTTCCCGAAGCTGATGACTAGAGGAATCAAAATACGTGCCTTCAAGCAAACCTACTAATGTATTGGTCACACGTACTTCAATCTCATTATCTCCAGCGCGAAGCCATGAAGATTGGCCTCTCCAGCGATAAGGAGACCAGCAGCGCACACCGAGGCTATATCCATTGACCAGAACTTCGGTAACATCCTGAACTCGCCAATCGCTGAATTCCAGTTCGAAGAACGGAATATCTGGACTCCGTTGATCTAAACAAAGGCTTCGCTTGTAGATCATCTCTCCAGCAAAATGTGGATATAACGCCTGAGGCTCCGGTTGAATCTGCACGGCCGTGTCTGGTTCCCTAACTAAGGAAGCCATACCCTCATGATGAAACTCCACTCCAAATCGTCCTTGTAAGTACAAAGGGTCAACGATTCCGTCTTCATCCTTCGTAATCTGAACGGTAACCTTCAGTTCGTTAAGACCGCTGTGCAACCATGGTGTAATGTCATAACCGATATTGTCAAAATCCGTAATCTGGGCCGACTTGAACGCATCAGGGCGGATAGCATGATCATTAATCATCAACGTCCAGTCACCCGAAATTGCCGCTCGATCCATGAATAATAAACAATCCGCTAGAGCTGTTCTTAGTTCAAACGAAGTTGCGTAGTGACACTCCAATGGATAAGCAATAGTTGGCTTCTTCGGTGTGCCGAATACTTGATTAAACTGGAGCGGAAGTGAGCTATGCACTGAACATTCTGCGGCCTGATCAATGAATGGCTTGACCTCAGAGTGGCCATTCTCAAAAATTACACCGTTGTAATTTTTAGCTGTGAGGTGGAAATGTCCCATACGCAGCACGTTAGGCTGCACCGTTTCAAATCGCCAAGGTCCCTCCGAAGGGATGGTTATTGAATGAACTTCATCAATGCTTGCAACCACAGTACTTACACTGAGAGCGGATTCCTTCTTCTCCGTATTCTCTGTGAACTGTTCTTCTGCTGAACCGTGCTCATCATCCCATGTTAGTCTTATAGCATGTGCCTCATAAGGTGCGAGCTGTAGCGAAATATACCCTTCGTCTGCACGATGATGAATGGGGAGTGGACACCGTTGTCCTTGCTCCAAATCTAGTCGCTCTACCCGCAAGCCTCTACTTGGTGAGCGTTCAGCAACCGCCCATAATGCATCAACTGTGACCTTCAATTCACCTTCTAAGCACTGATCTTCCTGATTAGTTAAAAAGACCATGTATTCGCCTTTAGACAATTGTCTGGTCTGCATAAGCAGTGATGAACTTTCCTTCTCCATCACCCAACGTACGGGTTCAGGCAGAATTTCATCCAGAAGCAAGGACATCGACTCGAGTACAGCCCGATTTATTGAATCACTACCTGCCGTAGGGAGGAAATAAGCCTTTCCTTCTCCGCGCCGCCATAGAGACTTACCTTCGTCCTGTTCGTCTTGCCCATTATCCCAATACTGTATCTCTGGATGTTCGCCAGCTCCGAAAAATCTCGCTGCTTCATCCCCTGCAGGGCTTCCTTGCTGAATGGGTATATATGGAGGCAACCCAACAGAGATAACGATCCCACCCTGTAATACCCAATGCTTCACTTGTTTCCACGCCGCTGCTTCCAAATTCAGCATGGGTGGAAGAATCAATACCTCATAACGAGCTGTGCCTATCTCAATCCTGCCATCCACCAATTGGGCTTCCGCCAGAAGTTCAGGATCAAGATGATCATAATCCCGTCTGCTCTGTAATAAGTGCGTAGTGATCCTCATCCAGTCATTGGTGAGCCTTTCCAGTCTTGCCTTTTCTGCTTCGTCTTCTCCGCTGTATTCAAAACCATGCAACGGATTCCCCATTAAACTCCAGAGTGTAGTCGTTGGATCGAGCACGGCGATACGGATATCGGCTGCCCCTGTGCTCATCAGGTAACCTAATCTTCCGGTATAGTCACCGAGTTCCCGAAAGTGTTCCCAGTACGGGTTTTGCAGAAACTGCGAAGGGGGAGCATCATGCTTCGCCAGCCCACCAATTGTGTAGAAAAAAGCATGAAAGTTGAAAAAGTTTGTGCCCATGGCCGCCATTCGGTCAATCATCCATTTGGCATCCTGCAAGGTCATTGACCAGCCTACACTGTGGAAACATTCAATCAGATTTCGTTCCCGTCCCAGTTGTCTAGCTAGTGAGCTGACCATTTTGGGATTATCGCGCATTCTTTTTCCGTAGCGTTCAAGAATCCAAGACAACGAACGTCCGATCTTCTCATGGGCGGAGTCGCCACCTGGCATGTGGCTGTATAACTGTGTTGTCATACGCACACCAGGAACCTCTGCCGCATATTGAATTCCAGCCTGTTCGCACCAGTCGTGAACTTGCTTATGATAAGAAGTACGGAGCAAGAGGTGCAGGGATTGATAATAGTCATATCGGATTCGCTCAAAATCCGGAACATCCCCATACAACAGCGCAGGTAGAGACTCAATGAGGCTATAACCACAACGTTCACCGAAATAACGAGGCAATTGTGGTGACCATGGAATCTTCCCAAGAGGTGCAATTTCATCCGAAAACACACCTTTGATTACGCTTTCAAATCGTTCTCCAAAAGCTGACTTGTAGCGATCATGCGTGAGTTCGATGAAACGACTCATGGCTTCCTGATGGCAAGGGTCAACAAAATTCCCGTAATATTTAAAATCATCGATCTCTTCTTCTTGAAATACAATAACTTCCCATTCTCCAGCCGGAGCCTTCCACAACAAGCGAAAAGCTGTATGGTATGTAAAAAATCGCTTGCGGTTATACGAAGTGAGACCCGTCTCCTGGTACACCTGATCTGTCTGTACATTACCAATGAATCCTCGTAGATTAATGGATTCATGCCATGAGCGTTCACCTTGTGCATCCTTAGGAACAGCTATGGCATGTAACACACGTCCCCAGGGTAGCTCATGATCGAGCAATGTGTCACCTTGTACATTCAGATGATGATGGATAAGCTGACGCTGCTTCGCTTCCGGGAATTCAAGTGTTACCTCGCCCCCAGCCATACCACTCGGATATGGAAATTCGTCATACAACCAGACCTGCATGCCAAGTTCCTCCGCAGCTTGGGTAGCTACTTTGACCTTATCAAACCATGCTTCAGATAAATAAGGAATCTGTAGTCCCTGACGCGGACATATAAAGAATCCACCCACGCCCTGCTTATGCATTTCTGCGATCTGATGCTTAATCTGGCTTTCTTCCATATCCCCATTCCAAAACCAAAAGGGATGAACCCGGTACTGCGCCTCGGGATTTTCAAAAGCATCCCCGTTCCACATGTCGCCTTCCTCCCAAATACATAAGAGTGGTTGTTCATCTTCCATTATCGTTCATTTTAGTTCAAATGGGTTTGTTTCGCTTTGATTATACAACAAAATCGAATGGTGGGAAGCCATAATTCACAAAAAAATTGTTAAAATGGTTGAATATTGAATAACCCGGCCGCCTGCACAACGACACTAACGGCAACCGGGCTTTACTATAAAGACTATTTGAGCGCAGCGTATAGCTCATTTACTTCTTTGACATAGTCGTCACCGCCGCTCTTTCTCCACAGAGCAACCGCATCCTGGAAGCCTTGCTCATCAATCTGTCCTACAATGAACTTAATACGAGCATCATTGATGATGTTATCAAGCTGTGGCCCCTTCTGCGCGTATACATCCGAGATCAGTGGTTCACCTGGGTTCGCGATGACAATCTCTTCATTGGCCTTCTGAACCTCAGCAACCTTTTGTCGAACAGGAGTTTGTTCTATACGTAACGTTTTGTCCTCAGGGATAAACATCAGAATCTGATTCAATCCCTGTACATCCCGCAGTGCCAGTTTATCTGTTGTAGGTATGATGTAGTCGCCTTTTTTCTCATACTGCTGACCTTCTAACCCGTTGCCGAGTAATGCCTGAAGCTCTGGTTCATTCAATTGATCCAAGAAGGTCAGTACCTTCTTCAGATCTTCCTCCGTTTTCACACCGCTCTTGGAAATAACGATCATCCCAGAGTAACCAGACGTTGGCATATCACGCAGACCTTTTGGCCCCTCCATCGCTTGCAGTACATCCACACGTCCTGTAGCTGTTGGATCTTTCTCCAAGATCTTCTGATCCATACGTTGTGCATTATCTGCCACATCCACCATGACGCCAGCCTGCCCATTTACAAATGGATCTGGAAGTTTCGTTGCATCCATTACTGCAAAGTCCTTGTTCACCAGACCTTCACTGTAAATTTTGCGGAAGAATTGCAATGCCTCCATATACTCCGGTGTATCATGTGCTGGAACTAAAGCTCCACTGCTATCCTCGCCCCATTTGTTCGGTGCGCCAAACCATACCTGCATGTTATCCCATGGACCTGTGAATTTACTTGCCACCAGCCCGTAGGTGTCCTGTTTGCCATTTCCGTCTGGATCATCATTCGTGAACGCTTTCAATACATTGTAGAATTCATCAATCGTTTTCGGTTCTTGAAGCCCCAGATTCTCCAGCCAGTCCTTGCGAATCGTTACCCCGTTGCGTCCCAGAGCGCGAGCCCGGTATATGCCGTACGTTTTGCCATCAATCGAAGCATTGTTCGTAATGATCTCATTCATTTGGCTGAGGTTTGGATAATCCTTCAAGTAAGGGCCAAGCTCCCAGAATGCTCCTGTTCGAGCTGCGTTGATAAAACTCGGCGACTTACCTAGTACCACCATAATATCCGGCAACTTGCCTGAAGCTAAGGTGATATTGAATTTGTCTTCATACGAACTGCTGGGCACCCATTGAAGGTTAACATCGACCTTGGTCAGCTCCTCTAGCTTCTGTACAACCGGACTATTCTCCGGTGGATTCTCTGCTTCAAAATTAGGGAGCATGATCGTCAACTGATCTGTGCCGCCTGCCGCTTCCCCCGTATTCGATTGTTGTTCTCCACTACATGCAGCGAGCACCGTACTTAATAACATAGATGCACAAAGTACAATAGCCATTTTCTTCAATCCTGTTTTTGGTTGTCCCATACATTCTCCCCCTTAGCCTTTAATTGAACCGAGCATGACACCTTTGGCAAAATGCTTTTGCAAGAACGGGTACACCAGCAAGATCGGGATCGTACCCACAACGATGACCGCCATTTTTACAGATTGTTCCGGTGGTTTAACAAAGTTGGGATCCATGTTCGCCATATCTCCAACACTGGCCTGCGACAGCAGTACAATTTGTCGTAACATGACTTGCAGCGGCCATTTGGTACTGTCGGAAATGTAGAGCAATGCGGAGAAAAAGTTGTTCCAATGTCCTACGGCGTAGAATAACGCAAATGTAGCAATAACCGGTTTGGACAATGGCAAAACAATACGCCACAGCACCCCAAGATCAGAACAGCCGTCGATGCGAGCCGCTTCCTCTAGCCCAGGCGGCATCTGTTGAAAAAAGTTTTTGACAACAATAAGGTTAAAAGCGCTGATCGCGCCAGGAAGCATCAAAGACCAGTAGGAATCAAGCAATCCAAGACCACGAATGACGAGATACGTTGGGATCATGCCTCCCCCAAACAACATGGAGAAAATGACCATATTCATTAGCATATTCCGTCCCCAGAAGTCGCTGCGAGACAGCGGGTACGCCATCGTCAATGTGAAGAATAAGTTAACGAACGTACCTACAACGGTAATGAAGATGGATACACCAATACTTCGAAACATCGTGGAGGATGAAAAAATATACTCATATGCGCTAAGAGAGAACACCTTAGGGATAAGGAAAAAACTGCGTTCGGTAATTTCAGCTTCGGTCGCGAATGAATTCCCTATAATATACAAGAAAGGAAGAACGGTTAGTAACCCCAGAACGCCGAGCATGATGTAGTTGAGCACATCGAATACTCTGCCAGCAGGGCTGTTGTACAGACGACTGTTCATGAGCGGTTACCTCCTAAGGTCTATTAGTAAATACCGGGATGACCAAACTTTTTGGCAAGCTTATTACTACCAAGGACCAATATAATCCCCACAACAGACTTAAAGAGTCCAACGGCCGTACTGTAGCTGAACGCACCTTGCGTAATCCCCACGGTGTACACATAGGTATCGAACACATCCGCGACGTCCCGGTTCAGTGAGTTCGTCATCAGATAAATCTGCTCGAATCCTGTGTCCAGAAAGTTTCCGAGTCTTAGAATGAGCAATATAACAATCGTGGTACGAATCGCTGGCAGGGTAATATGCCACATTCGGCGTAAACGTCCTGCCCCATCCACAATGGATGCTTCATACTGCTCTGTATCTACTCCCGCAAGAGCTGCAAGGAAAATGATTGTCCCCCACCCCATCTCCTTCCACATCATCTGAATAATGATCAGCGGTCGGAACGTATCCGGGCTGGATAGGACATCTATGGGTTTACCCGTGATCATCGCAATTAGCTCATACAGCACTCCGCCCTGAGGTGTCAGAAATACATAAGTGATACTGGCGATAATCACCATAGATACAAAGTGTGGTACATATACGAGCGTCTGAATCGTTCTTTTGAAAAAGGCTGTTCGAATCTCATTTAATAGGAGTGCAATAATGATCGGTGCTGGGAAAAAGAAAATGAGATCGTATAAGGCAAGAAGCAACGTATTCCGTAGCAATCGGAAAAAGTCTGGATTCGAGAAAAAGGTCGTAAAGTTCTCAAACCCTACCCATTCACTATCGCGAATCCCTAGGAAAGGCTGATAATCCTGAAAAGCAATAACGATTCCCCACATGGGCAAGTATTTAAAGATCACAAAGTACAGAAAACCGGGAAGCACAAGTACGTATAACCATTTATTTCGCTTGATCTGCCGCTTCCAGTTAGACTCCCGCTTTACGGAGTAACTAGAAATGTCCGCCTGCGTTGTTGTAGCAGCACTTCCATTCTTCCCGTTCATGCCCTCTCCCTCCATTCATGTAAGCGTTATCAAATTATCTGATACTCAGACTATACAGCGTGCTTATTTTCGGCAACCTTCATTTTTTGCTCAGCCCTTTCCAAACCTGCACAACGTCCGGTATAGCGCCAATAGCGCTCTTGATTAGCAACATTTTGAAGAAGAGGATTGCACATTTTTGCCGTCTTCTCTTTCTTTGTATTTGCACCCCAGCCACCTTTATAAAACATATAAAAAAACGGAATCCCTATATGGAATCCCGGCTAAACAAGCTTCTGAAAATCGATTAAGATGTAAACCACTGATCCCGATACTGGCTCGGTGTAGAACCCTCTTGTTTTTTGAAGATTCGATTAAAATAACTATGCTGGTATCCTACTGCGCTTGCAACATCATTGATTTTCATCGATGTCTCACGTAATAACTTTTTGGCGGTCTCCATACGTACCTGGGTCAAATAATCAATAAAATTCATTCCTGAGATCTGTTTAAATGCCTTGCTGAGAGCATAAGGCGTCATCTGTTCCAGATCAGCGCATGCTTCCAACGATATATCGTTGCTGTAGTTGTCATCAATGTACTGCATCGTACGCTCCACCACCTGCTTAAGCGGTTCTTGAGATCTAAGCTCGATCTCTTGCATATACGGTCTAATCACTTTCTCCTTCATCCACTGCATCATCTGTGCTGGTTCACGAATACTCGACAGTCGTTCATACATGTTACAGCCGCCGAACAGCTGGTAGGGGATAACGCCCGTTTGCAGCATGACATGTTGAATACTGCCCAATAACTGAAGCATCATCTGCTGTACCTGAAATTCCGTACTATCGGTTCGGGTCACCTCAGTCAAAAATTGCTCCATTCCCCGTTCTGCCTCATCCCGCTTCCCTAATCTCAGCGCTTGAATAAGGTCGCGTTCCAGTCCAAGCGGATAGGTTGCTCCTTCCGTTTGATTGAAGCATTGCTCATCATCTAGATCAAGGATTTGGCTGCCCGCCTCCACACTTCGATAAACGACCGCTTGCTCCATCTCTACGAATAAACTCGGTAATTCCTGCAACGTTACGGCTGGGCGGCTGACCACTACGGTCACCTGCATTTTCAGCGTTCGGTGAATCACTTCCATCAATTCCTCTCCCCACAACAATGCTTGTGGCTTCAAGGAATGCTCTTCTGGAGCCATAATTAACATCGCCGAGGATAGATCGTGGAAATTCATCACACTAATTTGGCTAAAATAACCCTTCGCCACCTCTTCTATAATATTAACAGCGGCAAACGTGATCAGCCCTGTATCCCGGCTGCCAAACCGTTCTCGTAATGTTACATGTCCTGTAAAATACATCTGTAATAACAAAAACTGCTGACCTTCGACCTCAGATCCAAGGTTAGTCATGCGTTGGCGTAGATCCTGCTCGTTGTATGCGTATAGATGACCTTGTACCAGTTGTAATACAAAGCTGTCCCGCAGATGCGGCAGTTGTTCTTGTAGCTGGCGGTGAGCTGTTAGACGATCTGAAGTCAGTTCATTCCAGTGCTGCTCCAACAGTTGGAATTCGTCTAATTTCACACCGGCAGATGCTTCGTTTCTTCCAGGCGTCAACAGGTGAACCATCCGTGCAACCGGTGAATAGATTCGACGTGAAGCAAACCACGACAGTAGTAGCCCCAATACTAGACTGCCTATGCTCGCAATCACAATAATTTTGGATACCAGCTTGACGGGTGAAGTAACCGAGGTCAATGGAGCTG
The DNA here is from genome assembly GCF_036884255.1 of Paenibacillus tundrae. NCBI lineage: Bacteria > Bacillati > Bacillota > Bacilli > Caryophanales > Paenibacillaceae > Paenibacillus > Paenibacillus tundrae. The sequence continues at coordinate 5,152,285 of NZ_CP145605.1, forward strand.
CGGATACGTATGTCCAATCTGCATCGATTCGGCTTAACGAGCCGGATGATACGGAATAGGTCTGATCCTCATATTTGAATAGAAAAGAATGACTATCCTTGTGCAGGGCGACTGCTTCTTTGAGCTGCTGTTCAAAGGCTGGATCCTTAGCGCCTACGTCTGTATTACCCGTAATCAATGTATTGCCTTCGGCATCCATCAGAAAAGTTAGCCCTTCATCATATGGGGTAAGCGTTTTCAATAAACTTGCGATCTTTTGGTTATCCAGTGTGATGACTAGGGCACCGAACGGGTTGACACTTTCTCCCGGAATTTTATGTACAAGAACGAGAGCATCACTTGCACCTGTATGTAACAAGCTGGTATTAGAGGTCAGAGATTGCTTAATTTCCTGTTGACCAGATACCCAATCTGTCCAATACACATGATTGCCCATGCTCAGGTATCGATCATACGCCTCAATCTGCGCCTCATCCTTCAGTTCGTTATACTCCCGATTGAATAAGATCGGCTGCGGTTCCCTCAAATATAGCTGTGCAGATTGAATTAACGGATGCGAGCCCTGAAGAACGTACAATGTCGTTACAATCTCTTGTGTTTCTTTGAAAAAATATACAAAATCCAGCGTCCGGAGTGCATTGCCGAATCTGGGTTCGAAAGCCCAGTGCGATAAGGTCATCTCCAAATAGGCGAGCTGATCATCTACATTCCGCGCCCGGTTCTCAATCTGGTTCTGGTGCATCTGATTGAATTCTTTCTCCATCTGATTCACGACCAACCCATACATCACAATTCCTGTAATCAGACCGGGAATGCTCGCGATCAACAAAATAAGCATTAGGCTGTTTCGATAGAAACGCCCCTTCTGTCGCCTCGTCCATCTTCCTGACAAACGAAAAAAACGACCCATGTCCCGTACACGACTAGTTGGCTCCATCAGCGGTCACCTGCCTGCTTGTGAGTAATCTGTCTGTCATGGGAACTGCTCCATCTCCTTACTGAATGGTTTGTATGATCTGTGAATGGCATCTTTTTTTTATATTATACTCAATATTTCCCAGTGAATGAAACGAGATTTAGTGTAACGTTTTTTAACCAATGTTTTATTAACCCGTAAAAATGGATTACAATAGGATGAAGCAGAACATGAAGGAGGCTTATTAATAATGAAAGAACAAACGTATTTTCAACAAAACAGAGATAAACACCTGGCCGAACTGAATGAATGGTTATCCATTCCAAGTATCTCAGCCATTTCGGAACATAAAGAGGACATTAACCGTGCAGCACAGTGGGCAGCAGATGCACTTACGCGTGCAGGCATGGAGAATGTTGAGGTTATTCAAACAGCAGGACACCCGATTGTGTATGCTGATCATTTGCATGCACCTGGCAAACCAACCGCATTGATCTATGGTCACTATGATGTACAGCCTGTTGATCCACTTAACCTGTGGGACACACCTCCATTCGAGCCTACCGTACGTGACGGGAAGTTATATGCTCGCGGAGCAACGGATGATAAAGGACAAATTTTCTTACATATTAAAGCGGTAGAAGCTTTGCTGGCAGAGAACAAGGAACTCCCTGTTAACGTGAAGTTCTGCATCGAAGGTGAAGAAGAGATTTCCAGCCCGAACCTGCCGATCTATCTCAATGACAATACGGACAAGCTGCGTGCTGACATGGTACTCATCTCCGACACCTCCTTGCTCGAAAAAGGCAAGCCCGCGATCTCTACAGGGCTGCGTGGTCTCTGCTCGCTTCATGTGGATCTGTTCACTGCTAACACGGATCTGCATTCAGGTTCGTTTGGTGGCGGTGTTCCAAATGCACTGCATGCACTCGTTTCCCTGCTCGCTTCATTGCATGACGAACAAGGACGCGTGAGTGTAGATGGCTTCTACGATGGCGTTCTGCCACTGTCCCCTGAGATGAGAGAAGAATTCGTGAAGCAAGGCTTCAACGAAGAACAGCTTCGTCAGGATCTTGGTCTGGAGCAGTTGTATGGTGAAGAAGGTTACTCGTTCGTGGAACGCGTTGGAGCACGTCCAACCCTGGAACTGAATGGCGTATGGGGTGGATTCCAAGGTGAAGGCTCCAAAACGGTTATTCCAAAAGAGGCTCATGCTAAAATTACATGCCGCCTTGTAGCTGATCAAGATCCGCAACAGGTGCTCGATCGTATCGAGGCACATCTACGTGCTCACGTTCAACCTGGTGCAACGTTACAAGTGAAACAGATTGAGAAAGCTTTTGCATTCAATACAGATCCATCCGACCCTATTCTGCAAAAAGCAGCAGATGCCTATGAGCAAGTATATGGTGTGCGTGCCCTCTTCACAAAAGATGGCGGCTCCATTCCGATTGTTGAGAAACTCTCACGTGTACTTGAAGTTCCGGCTGTCATGATGGGCTTCGGCTTGCCTGATGAGAACCTTCATGCACCGAATGAGCACTTCAACCTGGAGAACTTCGACAAAGGGTTGCTTACGATTGTTCAGTTTTTGAAAAGTTTGTAGCATTTTAGTTAAAAGCAGATCACTGGGGGCGTGCATCGTAGACGTTCCGGTGACGAATCGTTCTTACGATCGCTGTTATCCCCAGATTTCTTCGATTCCCTTTTCTAAAGGGAGAAATCACGGGGATAAAGGCGAACGCTCCGCTTCTCCAGAATCGATTTCGTCCCCTCCACTACGTTGCTGCACCGTGAACTGATTTTAAGATAAGAGCCCCACCTTTAGGAGGAGTGTATAGGGGTTATAAGCAAACGGCCTTCGGGTCGTTTGCTTTTTTTGGTTTAGAAATTATTTTTATTACTGTTATAGATTAGATTGCTTTTAGGATTTAGGATTTAGGATTTAGGATTTTAGGATTTAGGATTTTAGGTATTTTTGTTCTTTTGGGGTTTGGGGTTTGGGGTTTGGGGTTTGGGGTTTGGGGTTTGGGGTTTGGGGTTTGGGAGTTGATTTTTGATTTTTGGTTTTAGAGGGTTGGGGTGACGTTTAGAGTTCTTGGTTTAACTTGGTTGGCGGGATTTATTTTCTTTTGAATTTTGGGTTATTCATTTCTTTTTTGATTCTTGAATTCTACTTATGGGTTCTGTTACCTTGTTCCTGATCTTTGTTTAAATCTTAGTTTTGGTTTTGGTTCTGTTCCTTTTCTCGTGCCTGCTTTGTCCTTCCTTTTTTGTTTTTCTTTTTTGTGTTTTTGGTCATGGAGTTTGCTGCATGTTTGACTGATAATGTAGCTAATCCTTACGAAGAGGTGAAATGATATGTCTGCTTCTCACCTAACCAAAAAGGCGCTGGCTCGTTCGCTTAAATCACTGATGGAGCATATACCGCTGAACAAGATTACAGTCAAACACCTTGTTGACGATTGTGGTGTGAACCGGCAAACCTTTTATTATCATTTTCAGGATATCTATGCGCTGCTCGAGTGGATCTATAAGACCGAAGCGGTGGAAAGTCTAACGGCGTATCGAAGCTACAGTACATGGACGGATGGATTCTATAAAATCTTCTGTTATATCGAGGATAATAAGGCGTTCTGCTTCAATACTTTGGATTCTCTTGGACGAACACACCTCGATGGATATCTCTATGAGGTAACGCATGATCTGATCATGGGTGTCATCGATGAACTAGCTTGCGGGATCCAGGTACGAAGTGAGGACAAGGAGTTTGTGGCCAACTTTTACACCTTGGCGTTTACTGGACTGATCATTCAGTGGATGAGAGGCCACATGTCAGAACCGCCAAAACAGATCATTGAAAAGCTAAGTGAGCTGATCGAAGGAAATGTACTACGAGCATTACACAGATATGAGAATAAGCTGCCATCCACCTGAGGATGCGCAGCTTATTTCATTTTTTCATCCACTATTTACTTACCTACTTACTTACTTTCTTATTTTCTTACTTATTCTTTGTTCAACTTAACTTGCACTCAAGATTGAATTCCGGCGACTCAAAATTCAGACATTTTTCCAAAAGTGACTAAAAAGTAGACACTCCCATTCTTTTGACCATACCTTACTTCACCTGCAAGGTTTACATTAGGGATGTGATTACAGAACCCTTATGGAGGCGAATCATTGTGAACAACGAATACGGTAACAAACAGGTCTATTTTGTAGGCGGCGGCATTGCTTCATTAGCAGGGGCAGCTTATCTTGTTCGAGACTGCGGCTTCCCCGGAGAGCACATTCACATTATCGAAGAGATGAACATTCTGGGTGGTAGTAACGACGGCGCTGGTAACCCCGATCAAGGTTATATCATCCGCGGTGGACGAATGCTTAATGACGAGGCTTATGAGAATCTCTGGGAGCTACTGGCTTCCATTCCCTCTATCGATCGTCCTGGTTTGTCGGTCAGACAAGAAATTACCGAGTTTGATCATGCTAACCCCACCCACTCCAACGCTCGGCTCATTAACCGTGACGGCGAGGTCGAAGATGTGCTCTCCATGGGCTTTGATATGGCCGACCGGCTGGCGATGGGCAAGCTAATCATCACACCTGAAGATACGCTAGATAAATTACGGATCAGTGATTGGTTTGGGCCTCACTTTTTCAAAACGAACTTCTGGTATATGTGGGCTACGACCTTCGCTTTCCAGCCTTGGCACAGTGCCGTAGAATTCAAACGATATATGCTCCGCTTCTTTCACGAGTTCCCAAGAATTCAAACACTTGAGGGTGTTACACGTACTCCATTTAATCAATATGATTCCATCATCTTACCTCTGCAAAAGTACCTTGAACCATTCGGCGTAGATTTCACCCTGAAATGCACCGTCACCGACCTGGACTTCAAAGAAGGCGATGGGATTACAGTGGAGCGGATGCATGTACGCCGGAACGGTAACGAGGACGTTATTGATATTCATGAAGGTGATCTAGTCATTGTCACGAACGGTTCGATGACCGAGGGAGCCGATATTGGTTCCATGTCCTCCGCTCCGAAACTGAACGGCAAGGGCAGCTCTTGGAAGCTATGGGAGAACATTGCCGCGAAGAAACCTTTACTAGGTAACCCTTCTTCTTTTAACGATCATGTAGATGAGTCCAAATGGGAATCGTTTACCGTTACTTTTCAAGATTCAGTGTTCTTTGATCTGATGGAGAAATTCACGCGCAATCGTGCAGGTACCGGCGCGTTGGTCACCTTCAAAGATTCCAGTTGGTTTATGTCCGTCGTGCTCGCCTTCCAACCACACTTCCGTGGGCAGCCGGAGCATGTCAACGTATTCTGGGGTTACGGCTTATATCCCGATAACGTAGGTGACTACGTGAAGAAACGCATGTGTGATTGTACGGGAGAAGAGATTATGCAGGAACTCATCGGCCATCTTCATTTCCAGGAACATCAAGAAGCCATTATGGCTACTGCGAATTGCATTCCATGCATGATGCCTTATATTACAGCGCAATTTATGCCCAGATTGAACAGTGATCGACCAAAGGTCGTTCCTGACGGCTCCACCAATCTTGCCTTTATCAGTCAATTCTGCGAGATTCCCGATGACGTGGTGTTCACGGAAGAATATTCGGTTCGGGCGGCGCGAATTGCTGTGTACACCCTACTCGGAGTGAATCGACCGATTGAACCCATTCATCAGTATCAGTATGATGTCCGCACATTGTTCAGTAGTTTTGTGACCTCATTCCGATAAAAAACACAACAATAAAAGGAGTGCCGTCATGAATTTGACAGCACTCCTTTTGGGTAAGGAAGAGCATTAAATGAGCATATAGTAAATCTGTTGTCATTAAGTATTATATCGAAGGTCAAACAACCTGCACATTAGACGTGTATAGAATCCTTTAACATCTCAGTTTCTCCAACGATATGTCATTTCGTGAGGTTACATACTGTTTGCCCTATGTGCGGAACGTGGTGAACTTCAGCATGTGTATCAGCTGGGATAAGTGTGCGATGTTCTGCTGTACATCTGAGGTATCCGCACCTGCCATTGCCTGATTTGCTCGCAACGTTCTCCGGGTATTCAGCATACCTTCGATCAGTTTCATGACCGTGTTGCGTCCACGATGATCCACAATCATATACTTCTTCCTTGCATCCAACTCTACCCATACGATATTGCTGAACGATGTAAATAGTTGTTTACGATACTGCTCCATATCCGTCTCATTGTAATGCTCGCCATAGAAAGCATAATATCCGTGAATGTGCAGCTTCTCTGCCAGCACTGTGATAAAAGGATCAAGCCCAGGCATAGCATTGCGTTCCATATTTCACGCCTCCGTGATGCGTAATCCGTAGATCCCATCTTATTTTGAGATCTATTTTATCATATAATTCACTCCATTACCTCTCTCGCAGTATCTGCCCAGACTCTATCATATATGACTCGTGGAAAGTCGGAATGTTTCAATTCAGTTATTCAGAGATTCGCCGCCCCTTCACCCACACACCCGCAACGTCCAATTCCTCATTCAGCAACACGATGTCTGCCTGCTTGCCCTGAGCGAAAGAACCTGTCCGATGATCGATGCCCAGCAAACGAGCTGGGGTCAGACTCGCTGCTCGTGACGCAGCCGTAACACTTAAACCAACCTCCTGCACAAGGTACCGGAAGCCTCGCACCATAGTTAGTGTGCTACCCGCCAGCGCACCACCTTCCTTCAGGCGTGCCACACCATGCTCAACAATAACCGGAAGATCACCGATGGCGTATTCCCCATCATCTAGACCTGCAGCAGACATGGCATCTGTAATCAACACCAGTTGATCTATGGGTTGTTTCAGTTGTGCCAGTATGGAAATGGCTGCTGGGTGCACATGAATTCCATCTGCAATGACCTCTGCACTAATGCGCGGATCGCTGAGCACGGCTCCAGCAGCCCCGGGAAGCCGATGATGTAGTGGCGTCATGGCGTTGAATGTATGAACGGCATGATGCAGCCCCGCCTCTACCGCACGTTGTACCTCATCATAGCTAGCATCTGTATGCCCCAGTGCTGCCGTGATTCGTTGACTTCGCAGCCATGCAATTAGCTCCAACGCACCTTCACGCTCTGGCGCCAATGTAACCTGCCGGATCAATCCAGGATATTGTTGCTCCCATTCTTCTAGCCACGATACATTAGGCATTACAATATGCTCCGGATTTTGCGCTCCAGGCCATTTAGGGCTGAAAAACGGTCCTTCCAGATGCACACCCTCGAGTTGTGCAAAAGGCATCGTTCGGGATCGATATGCATGAACCTCATACAGCACCTGATCCAATCTATCCTTCGGTGCGGTCATCGAAGTTGCCAGCATCGCGGTTGTTCCTTGAGTGCAATGGAATGCAGTGATTGTATCCAGCACCTCTGGACTAGCATCCATAAAATCTTCACCATTGCCGCCATGTACATGGATATCAATAAATCCAGGCACAATCATGCCATGCTCGGGCACAGGCAAAAATAATCCTTGTCGTCGAATTGAATCAGGTAGCCCTTCGGGCGAGCCTGCATATATTATTTTCCCATCACGCCAAGCCAAAATTCCATCGTCTATCATACGATCTGAAAGAACAAGCTTCCCCTGTAAAATGGATACAGCATCTCTAGCCTTAAGCTCTTGTATATCGCCTGTACTCATTCAACCAACCTCCTAACCCAACCTATGATGTATAAACGTTATCAGGATCAAATTTATAATTGATTAAACTGCTTATTTTACCCATCTACCTGCAGCGCGGTCTAACAGTACAACCACATTGGGGTGACATTGGAGTAGCGAGGCTGGGCACTCAGTAGTAATTGGCCCCATGAACGCCTGCCGAATAATCTCAGCTTTTTCCTCACCGCGAGCAATCAGCAGAATCTGTTTGGCTTTCAGTATCGTACCAACTCCCATGGTAATCGCCTGCGTTGGAACCTGATCGATACTGTCAAAAAAGCGAGCATTCGCTTTTCTTGTCTCTTCCTTCAACGCAACAACATGTGTACGACCCGTCAGCTCTGTGCCAGGCTCATTGAATCCAATATGACCGTTATGTCCGATGCCGAGAATTTGCAGATCAACCGGGCCACGATCCTCAAGCCGTTGTTCATAAGCTTCGCACTCCTGAGCTAAATCCAGCGCATTACCATCGGGGATATACGTCTTATCCAGATCAATATCGATATGGTGGAACAACTGTTCATTCATGAAGCTACGATAACTTTCGCTATGCTCAGCGGGTAAACCTACATATTCATCGAGATTGAAGGAGGATGCCTGCGCGAAGCTAACCAGATCTTTTTGCACCATCGCTATTAGCTGTTTATAAATCCCCACTGGAGAACTACCTGTTGCAAGCCCTAACACAGTTCGTGGTTTCGTCTGTAGCAGACTCGTAATAATCCCGGCACCTGTAACGTTTAAATCTTCTTCATGTTCAAAAATACGTATGTTCATCTCGTTAAGCACCTCCGTTGTTATGAACCCGATAGGACTGTACACTGTGATACGATTGCTCAAGCTTCGGAATAAATTGGTCAAAATCGGAACTCACCATGCCTGTGAACAAAATGTCGATGACATGTAATAAGGCAATTCGCGAAGCCATATCACCTCGTCGCATCCCCTTTTCGAGTGAAGAAGTAAATAGCGGAATATCTGACACTGTAGCCAGTTTATTATTACTGTAGGACGTCAACGAAATCGTTGCAGCTCCGGCCTGTTTGGCACAATGCAGTGCATCAATCGTCTCTGGGGTTTCGCCCGAATAGGATACAGCTACTGCGACATCTCCCTCTCCTAACGAAGAGGCGGAGGTGATCTGCATATGGGAATCTGAGAAGGCCGTACAGCTCTTCCCGATCCGAATCAGTTTCTGATAGAAATCCTGGGTCACAATGGATGATGTAGCAACACCGTAGAGATCGATCCGACGTGCAGCGCACAATAGCTCAATTGCTTTGCCCACCCGTCCCAGATCCAGCAAACGAGTTGTATCTGCAATGGAAGCCAGATGATTCGCTTCAATCGCCTCAACGATTTTGGACAATGAGTTGCCGGCCACAATATCCTGATATGCCGTTTCTCCTGTTGGATGCGACAATTCGGCGGCTAGTTTCATTTTGAAATCTGGAAAGCCTTTGAAATGAAAGGATTTGCAAAAACGAGTTACCGTCGCTGGGCTCGTCCCGCTTTGCTGCGCAAGATGGTTGATCGTCCAGCCTGGAATGTCTGAGGGCGAACTCAATATAACTTCTGCAATCCGCCGTTCTTGTGCAGGCAGGTCTTCCAATTCTTGCTGCAAGGCATGTAATATGGCTGCCATAAGCTCTCCTTATGAAAATTATTTTTATATTATTATATAAATTTAAGAAAATCATTTTTATACCTTCATTTTAAACAACGGTAACCTGTAAATCAAGAGTATTCCCTTCACTTTTCTGGTGTAGATCATCGCAGCCTAAATTCCATTTTTTCACATCCAGAGAACATGCACTATCTCACTTGTTTCATCTCCAGAGACCCCTTATATTGAAACAATGAGTTTGCACAAAGGAGTTGATCATCACATGAACAAACGTCAGCAGCAGAAGATCATCCCGTCCTTATGGATCATTGCGGAGAGACAAAGTGAATATAGACCCTATTACGTTCTATATGCGATTGATTGGAAGCGAGCGAGCCGATTAAGCTGGGAGGGTTGGGATCGTCTGCATGACTTGTTACAATTCCATGTTCCTATTAGACATAAGATAGGGAGTACAAGAAGCACATCACAACCCTGTGCCAAAATTGCCAAAAAAGCGATATTTCTATCTCTAAATGAAGGACAGTTTGAGACATTGGAGCAGTTGTTTTATCAGCCCTTTTCCAAGAAACGATGGAAAGAATTTATTAAGCCACACTGTAAACTCCATAAAAAGGTGAGTACATAATGAAAACAGATCATAAGCAGGTTTTGCTTCAAATGATGGCTCCATACCATGAGATGTTGGATTGCCTAATGGAACAGATGGGTGATTTTTCACAGGTAGACTATGTGGAGAAGCAAGATGCTACGTATGGAAAAAGAGATGCGAATTATACCAATCGCTTCAAAGTACTACTGGCTATTTATCATCGGGAAGATCGGCATGCGCCGCATTATGAGTCGATTGTAAGAAGACTACTAATCAATGAAATCATAGATCGACAGACAAACAGCTATCAGGGTATAGGCGAAGCATTATATTACTGTGTTTTCTTGTTGAAGCAGTACAACCGAGATGAAGATCAGAAACTATTTTCCCAAGCAAAAGAAGCCAACTTCGATACTAGCTGTGGATTTGAGCCTAATCGAATTCGAGAGCAACACCTTTTTCATATAGATACTGCTGACCTTTCGGATTGCATTCGCCTGACAGAAGATTTGCTTGAGATGACGTATCATTCAACATTTGTCGATTTATGGATTGCGGAACAGACGTGCTGGAATTCAGAAAACCTGATTGAGCTACTCTATATTGAACGAAACCGGAAACACATTGAGGGTGAGATCGAAGTACTGAGAAAACTTGCTGCCCTCGAGAAAAATGCCGGAAATGATCATCAATACTGCTACCTGGCATCTAACTTGGCTGAAAAACTCATCACCCAGGGTCAGTTTGAAGAAGCAACTCTATCTATGGAATCTGTCATTCCGCTCATTATTAAAGAGGATCGTTGGTGTATGGTTGGATTAGGACGTCAAATGATTCAAACGTGTATTAATATTATGTATTATCATGGTGCTGATTCTCCTCATTCCCTTACTTTGTGGCAACCCATTGAAGGCTTTCTGGAACAGGCAGTCCAAAATATGAGCTTAAGTCAATATGCTCGAGTTACGTCTGCTTGCCAATTCATGGGCAACATTCAGCTGGCGCAGATTTTAATTGAAAACAAAGATAAGCACATAGATCAGTATAACTTTTGAAAATCATTATAGAGGTATTCCATAGCAAAAAAGCCTTGCCCCATTCTTCATGATAAAGAATAGAGAAAGGCTTTCATGCTGCTACTTAACCTTAACTGTAATTCGCAACTAAATCTTCAGTTCTCCGAGCTTAATCAGCTCTACAACTGCTTGCGAACGACCCTTAACATTGAGTTTCTGCATCACATTCGAAATATGGTTACGCACCGTTTTCTCGCTGATGAATAACTGCCCTGCGATGTCACGCGTCGTTTTGTCTTGAACCAATAACTCGAATACTTCGCGTTCACGGTGGGTCAACAAAAATTTACTTTTATGATCGATACCCTTCAATGTTCACCCCTCCTTGCTCGGGTTGTGTTGGTGTAACAAGGTTAAGGGGATACAGTCAACTCATCTTATGTCAGGTCAAGGGCGATGGTTCAGTTTTATAAGAAAAATGGGCATTAATTTGCATATATCGCTCAAATACAAGTAGTGCATATTCATTATAGAAATTATGTACATAACAAACATGCCTTTGCACTAGATGTGAACATCTACACAAAGGCACATTTGTCTCATTCGTTCTGATTACCGGAAATTATGATTCATAAGACCATCACGGTTGTTGTTGCGATTCATTGTACCATCACCAAGAATGCCATCACGATGATTCGGATTCATTGCATTGGTTGGGAAAATACGTTCCACCATTGAAGAGAAGGTATCGATCATGCCACTGATCGGCTTACCGTTACGAATGTCTTTTGCATACGATTCTGTATGCTCAACAAATTCCGGGTTAGCAGACACATAGACATTTTCGACGTTAGGTGCAAATTGCTTGATTTTGGCTGCGATCTTGCCTTTAATTTCTTCTGGGGTATTATCGTCCGAGCTATCCACTCGTTGCCCCTCACTTTTGGCTCCATAGTGACCATTATCCATCGTGCGGGCTTTGCCACTGTCGGTCAATCCACGCATCATGCCCACTGCTCCTGTGCCCATCGTACCGTAAAGGCCACGATCATTACCCATATGACCACGATCGGTTGCTACACCTGTGTTCAGTCCTGGTGCTATACCGCTCGTCGTATACGGAGACATTGTTCCATCCCCACCATGAACGCGCAAACCGCCCATATCTTCGCTCATACTGTCACTGCGCATGGTGCTGTTCGGATGAACGCTCATGCCTCTCATATTTCCACGAGTCGATTTACTTCCCAACTTGCCTGCATGTCCGTCAGTTAATCGAACAGCAACATAAGCATTGCGATCCGTTAACAACACGTTAGCTGACTTAACTTCCTTCATTTCTGTAATACGTTTGGCTAATTCATCACTCGATCTTAGACTGGTGACATTGTGATTACGATAATTGTTGGCGCGAATACCATCCATCCCGTTCGTTTCAACACCGTAACGGTTCAGACCCCTTACTTCATGGCGCACACTTTGGGATTGCATGTTGTTAGCGTCCTTGTTTGTACCACAACCGGTTAATCCCGCCATTACAAAAATTGCACTTGTCAAAGATAAGGTTATCGCTTTCGCCTTTTTGGCTGCTGGCATGTCTCATCCTCCAATGGGTTATGGTTTTGGTCACAAAGATAGGATGCGCTTCTGTGCACACTGGTATCCTGAAAGGATATGGAACCTCCATTTTTGGTGGTTCTGATCTAATACAGCTTCTTAACTAAGATGAAAACACAAAAAAAGATGCTGCAACTTCTGCAGCACCTTTAGATCAATCTTTAATATTCAGATATATATTTAGATAAGTTATTTTTTGAGCGCCTCGGCGGCTTTCTCCACATCCTTCAACGCATCAGCCTGTAGAGCGTATGCCCATTCGCCATCCGGAGTAATTACCCAGATCTGGTCAGGATCAGAAGCAACCGTAATCCCCCGATATACATCCGAAATCATCTGTCCATTCACATTCTGTTCCACGATAAATGTAAATCGTGGTACGGTGTTTTTCAGCTCAGAAGCTGGGCGTACATCATCGGCAGTTGTTATATTTTTTATTTTACCAATCAGAGAGACAGCATCTGTTGCTTCCAATTCAGTTCCATTGAATGTCCACTGCTTCTCTGCCGCATCTTGTTGAGCTGTTGATTTTAATATCCATGTGGACGCTTCCGCCTCCCAGTCCAGAGACTGCACATTCGATTCATCGAGGTTGAACGGAGTTGTATCCAGCAGCTCTCGCCGTGACAACTCAATACCACTAATCGTTTCACTCTTAACAGCAACAACAGCACCTGAGTCTACACGAACATAACGAGCATCATCGGCAGGTAGCTGACCACCAATCATAAGTTCGATTTTGCGTTGATCCTTAAGCTGTATGTCTAGCCTTGCAGCATCTGTACCGAGTCCATACTTCTCAACATTCGTCGGACTCTCCTCAACGACAAGCTCCTGATCCGCTGCACTTAAAGCATCCAGCAAGTTACTTACGGCATAGCCGTTCAGAGGATAAGCTTTTGGTTCAACCATCTGCCAGACCCCTTGCTCCAGTTTCAGTTGTGAGGTCTCCTGGCTTGCCGTGCTGTTCTCTTCAGTCGTTGGGCTATGAATCGTAATTGCCGCAATGTCTCCAGCTTGAATCCCAAGCAATTTCACCTGCTCTGCTGCTTCTTCTCGGAAATAATTTTGACTGGCTGCATACATCCAGCCCACCAGTAGAACCACTACGGCAAGTATCGTTGGAATCCATTTTCTCATACACGTCTACGCCTCCACCATAAGAATACTCCAATGATAACAAAGACGAGCGGGAATGCGACAAGCGCCGCAAAAAATATAACTCTGGCTTGTTCCCCATTGAGGTAGGCCACTTGGTAACCAGCTTGTACACGAGGTCGAATCGTTAATCCATCCTGCTTCTCACTTAAATAATTCGTCACATTCAAAATAAAATCACGGTTACCTCCATTGGCAATCTCTGAATCCTGCATAAAAATGGAGGAACCAAGGATGACCGCTTTGGGTTTGCCATCTGTCGTATCTGCTGCATACCCAAGCTCCACCGGTCCTTGTACATCTTGCTGTGGATCGTTGGAGGTTTCATTTTGTAGAAGACCAGCAATATCCTTCTCCCCATAACTGTCGTTCGAGGAATGAATAAGTGGGGACAACGTATATTTGTCCTGCTCTTGGCTAGTCAAAGCAATGGACAGGGATAACATCGGATAGAGCTTACTTTCAGATAATTTATCCGTGATTGCATGAGTCCCATACTCAGGTACAACCCATAAAGGTCCCATTGTACTTGCTTGGTGTTGATCCACCATAACGGCATGTTCATCCACCACACCGTAGTCCGCGGCAAGCGCGTCGATGTTCTTCCAAGCCGACTCCATATCTTCATGGAATCCGAGGGATAGTAGCAGCTTACCACCATTACTAAGATAGGTACGTATGGCTTTCAGCTCGGTATCACTAATGTCACGCTGTGGTCCAATAATAGCAAGCACATCAGCATCCTCAGGAACTTGCCCTGCTTGATTCAACTGTAACTCCTCTGTTGTGATGTTGCTCTGCTCCAAAGACGAACGCAGTGTTGTCAGCTGATCCAAACCAAGCTCCTCGTGCCCGGTCAGGAAGACCATTTTATGCATCTCCGTTGAGGATAGATTCATCAAGGCCTGAGTTAACTTTTCTTCACCTGTAAATTGGTAAGATCCATCGCTTCCATCGCCTGCGGCTGTAAACAAACTCGCAATATCAATGACCTTGTGCTGATCTCCCTGCTCCAGAATGATGGAGCTGCCTGTAATTCCATATTTCGAAGCGAGCGCCGGCTCCTGCGTCAGATTGTATTGCTCCATCTTCAGCTTGCTGTTACGCTTCGTATATTCCTGTACCATATCCGACACTTCACGATTCAGGACAGTATTATTCACATTTTCAACGGTTAACACCAGAATGTTGACGTCTTCTTTCACATTTTTGATGGCAGTAAGCGTCTGATCAGATAAAGTGTATTGTTTGTTGGAAGTTAGATCGAGTTGGAATCCTCCAAGCGAATTCAGAAACAGCGTTAGCAAAATAAAGATGCCAATGACCGCTACTGATAATACGGTGCTGTTGGTATGACTTAACCATTTTTTCATCTTCTCACCTCCACCGTTTCCGTTCTACAATTTGAATGCTTAACAGCAGAAATACACCGGAGAGCGTTACATAGTACAAAATATCCGGCCCACTGAGCACACCTTTGGTAAAGCTGTCAAAGCGATTCGTTAGTGCAAATGGATCAAGCCATTGCTGCAAAGTAGAACCAGTATTGCCTGCAAATGAATCAAGCATCCAGAATACGAGCAATATAATAAAACCAGCTACCGCAGACACCATCTGATGTTGAGATAGCGTTGAAGCGAACAGTCCAATCGCCATCATGCTGCTGCCTAAGAAGAACAAACCTAAGGCTGACAACCATACCGAGGTCAGATCGAGTTCTCCGAAGAAGGACATAATTAACGGATATACCAAGCTACATAGAATAAGCACAACCAGTATGGCGAGCGAAGCCAAATATTTACCGAAAATAATCTCCGTAACTCGAGCGGGAGAGGTTAACAGTAATTCATCCGTGCCTTGTCGAAACTCTTCTGCCACAAGTCTCATCGTTAATAAAGGAACTACAAATAACAGCATGGATAATGTATCACCAAGCACGAGGCGATAATCCACTATGCTGGGTTGATAATATACAAAGCTCGAATAGAACAACAAGCTTGTCATCAAGACGTACACCGCAAAAGCAAAATACGATGTTGGTGATAGGAAATAGGCCTGAAGCTCCTTATTACAAACCGCCATCATTCGTCTCATTTAGAGCCCTCCTCCTTCTGGGCATGAGGCAACTCATCAGACACCGTTGTTGACTCTTCCGTGGACTGTTGGTTGTCTGTCACCAAATCTGGCTTCGGATCAACGCTTGTTATCTGATTCTCACTCGGCTCTGCACCTGTAGTAGACGCACCAGCAAGATTGTCTTCCGCTTCTTGCGATACAACTTCTGCTTGTGTCTCCGTTGTCGTAAGTTTCAAGAAGATCTGCTCCAGACTAAGGTTTTCCTTTTTCATCTCCAGGATGGGCAATCCAGCTCCAGACAATAAGTAAAATAACTCTTCACGGAAATCCTCGGAGGATTCGCCCGTAAGTAACATTTTCACCGTACCTGAATCTGGCTCGCCTTCCACTCCAGTTGGTGATATAACCTCACTCCGAATTTTCTCCCAAGGAGTAAGCAAGTTATGTAACTGTTCCTCGGTTGCCTTCACTTCAATAGCGACTTTAAATTGATCTGCCATCGCCGAGCCAAAGTGCTGCGGTGAACCGTCAAGAACAAGCTGACCCTGATTGATGATTAACATACGGTTACAGATTGCACTGACTTCTGGCAAAATATGTGTGCTGAGCAGTACAGTATGATTCTCACCAAGCTCACGAATAAGATCTCGAATTTCAATAATCTGATTCGGATCGAGTCCAGATGTTGGCTCATCCAATACAAGCAGATCAGGCTTATGGATAATAGCTCCAGCAAGTCCGAGCCGTTGCTTGTACCCTTTGGACAATCCACGAATGATTTGTTTTTCACGGCCCTGTAGACCCAGCCTACTCATCATCTCACTTACGCGTAGTTTCACTTCACGTGGTGCAACATCTCTTAGATTCGCAACGAATTTCAAATACGATTGCACAGTCATGTCCGGGTACAGAGGCGGCGTCTCAGGCAGATAACCAATCTTCGAACGAACACTTCTCCCTTGTTCATGCACAGACACGCCATCTACCGTGATCGACCCTGTCGTTGGTTGCAGATATCCGGTGATCATACGCATTGTCGTTGTTTTCCCCGCACCATTAGGACCTAGAAATCCCACGATCTCTCCGCGCTCCATTGTGAAATCCAGTTGATGTACGCCACGTTGTCCATCATACACTTTACTAACTTGTTTCACTTCGAGCACATCATTCATCCTTTCCCATCAAAGAGTTTGCTCAAAAAGTCCATTTTTTTGAACTCACACTCAAAATAACCCGTGTACCATCGTTCGATCTGCTGACGGCTCTACACGGGATGTTTATTCAAGCATAGCTACAATACCCTAAACCTAGCTTAATGTTCCTTAAAAGAAAGCTTAAAAAAATATGTCTAAAATGTGAATAAGGCTACATTCACCCACACCCTGTGCTCTAGGGAAACGTACCATACCCTAGGAGCAGTTATCCCCATTGCCAAGGATATGATAACAATCTGTGCAGATTACAGGAAAACACATGTACAATCCTGCACAATAGTCAGAGGTGAACCTTGTGAAAGTTTTATTCACATTTTTTGTGCCGAGTGGTGGGGTGGACACCTTGAATCGGCTACGCACAGCCGTATTGAAACGTCATGGCATAGAAGCACATATGTTATACCTGTACCCAGGCTCTGGATTACAGAATGGCACCGGCACTCCCGTATTTACCGCTTCCAGTGATGCAGAAATTAAGGAACTGCTGGCTCAACATCAGTATGATGCCATTATTGTCACTTCAGATATATCCATGCCTGGTAGGCTTAGAGGATTAGGATATGATGGACGGATTATCTTTGAAGCCCAAGGACTCGGCACTCGAGATCAAGCACTGGAAACGATTCAAATGGCTGTTCCCTACCTGCAGGCCTACTGTGATGCTGCTGTTATTCCTCCTACCGATCATTTGTTGGAAATGTTCATCCACATCTGCCCTTGGCTACATCGATTTGTCATCCCAAATATGCTGGATACACAGACCTTTAGTCCACTTAAGGTGGATGTACCTCCTTATCCGGTTATCGCCTGGGTTGGCCGACTGGAACATAACAAAAATTGGCAGGAATATCTGCACATCTCTAGTGAGATCATTCACCAAAATCCCAGCGCCAGAATGTGGATGTTCCATGATCCCACACTTGCCAATCCCGAGGATGAAGTATTATTTAAACACATGTTGGCAGAAAAAGGACTTGAGGATCGTATTGGAATTTTCGTTAACGTCCCCCATTCGCAAATGCCTACCTTCTATTCCATGACAGCGGAATCCGGTGGGTTGATGTTATCTACATCCATCCTTGAAGGATTCGGTTATGCGGTGGCAGAAGCGATAAGCTGTGGATGTCCTGTACTCAGCACGGATTCAGATGGCGTACGTTCATTTATTACACACAACAAAACAGGCAAGTTTTATCCGATCGGTCATTTGAACACTGCTGTATCGGAGGCCATTGACCTGATGCAAAACACCAAGCTACGAGAACACATTCGTACACAAGGTCGGCAGCATATGAGCATTTCCTTTTCACCAGATCGCTATGCTACTTCTTTTCGAGAGATGATGACCGCCTTAAGGATTTTCTTCTAACGTTCGGTACGACCTTTTTTCCCGCTTAATAAACAGCACGGACTCCTTTAAAATCAAGCTGGATGATGTGCTGTTTCCTTGTTTGTTATCTCTGAGGAACGAATTTTTCTATTCCGGTCAACGTCTCTTTTTTTAGAAAGATACAAATGACTCCTTTTCAAATGATTGGAAATCGGTTATCCTTGAATTAGTTTTATTTTCTCAAATTACATAGGACGACCCACACCTTAAAGTATAAGGCTATGAATCTACGGATTCGTGGCCTTTTTTGTTTTTTTAAGGGTTCATAGGTCTCAGGAAGGAGATAAAAAACTCTGTCGGATGAATATTTCTGAAAAATAATACCATTGAACTAAATACACATGGTAGAATATTGATTATTATGTCAAATTTAGTATCTGGTAGAAAGAAGTACATACCACAGAACGAAAAAATGTAGATTCGAGAGGAGTATTAGCATGAAAAAGATGATTGTGACAGGGTTTACGACTTTAGCTTTGTTAACCGGGATTGTCGGAGGAATTGGTGGTACTGAGAATTTAATAGAAACAGCTCGTGTAACATTAGACTTAAAAACAACAAACGTAGCTTCAACTATTAATGCTGAGGTTACAACGAACTCAAGTAATCAAAACTTACAACCTACATTGAGTCTGTCAAAACAAAATTTTAAAGATATTGCTGGACATTGGGCAGAAAAAAGCATTAATGGCGCACTTACCCGTGGTTATGTAGATGGTTATCCTAATGGTACCTTCCTCCCTAACAACAATGTATCTCGTTCAGAATTCATCAAAATGCTAGTTTCTGCGTTGGATTTAGAGGTCAGTAGTAACGCAAGCGCTTCTTGGTATACACCGTTCGTTAACGCTGCACAAGCAGAAGGAATATATCAATCTGGCGATTTTAGCGATTCTAACTGGACAAAAGCAATTAGCAGAGAAGAAATGTCAAAGGTAGCTGTGCGAGCAATCGGTGTTAGCGATGTAGAGAAAACGCAGTGGATGTATATGGCAACCAAAAACGGCTTAATATCAGGCACTTCTCCTGGAGTGATTGCTCCAGAAGGCAGTACAACAAGAGCCCAAGCCATCACTGTAATTGAACGCGTACTTTCGTTTAAGAAAGGGACAAAATTACCCGTTGATAAGTATGCGGTGTCTGCTGCGGAACTACTCTGGCATGATACAAATATCATGACGATGTTACCGAGATACTTCAATGATTCCTTCAATGGAAAAGCCTTTGATAATAAAGCCATGGTAAGTACTTCACCCAACGGTAAGGCAGTCTGCAGAATTACGAAGCTCGTTGCCATTGATCTTGCCGATCCTAAAGATCCGAACCGTAAAATTATTGAAGATACGGAGTATGCATGGGCTGGAAATGGTAAGTATTATAAGCTTCTTGACTCGGATGGATATGCCGTTATGGGTATCAGTGAAACGAAAATATCAGGCAAAATGAACGTTAAAGAGTTGTTTCCTTGCAGAATGACATTCCAAAATGATGATTGGTACAATATGTCTGAAAAAGTTACGAGTCCTAAACACCCTAATCGATCATATGGAATTATGCCGTGGAATCCGAAGTACGAACAATTCTATTCATTTTTAGACATATCTGAAATTTCAAATGGAACCCTTACATTTGCTACAGGTACACTGTTTCCTAAAACAAACTTTATATCGGACAAACCTTTCCGATATATGTTTGGTGGTATGGGTAACTGGCAGGGAACTTTTATTACACTATATCAAGGTAAATTGAATCCAGAATATCATCAGTAGGTGATTACACGTTGAAAAAAATTGTATCACTCGTTATGGTGAGTTATCTACTTCTCACCATAACGAATTATTTCGGATATAACCTAAGAGTATCTGCAGCCGTCCCTAGCAACTATGAGCTTATTGGAGACGTAAGACTGTACGGTGATATTGGTAAGGTCGACGCTGAAAAGAACCATTATATTCCTTCAAGTCAATTAGCATACTCCACGGTTACCATACCAAAAAAAGGTGATTCCATTGCTACATCGGTTGCTATATACGACAACTATGGTAAATTGGTGAAAAACTTAACCAAAGTTAGCGATACATTGTGGAATATTGGCAATATTCAAGGAGAGAAGATTACTCTGTCAGCTAAGGCGAATGGTCAATATCAAGGATACTTCGCATGGTTTCGAGCCCCTTCAGGAAGATATTGGATGTACGATTACAAAGGCCAACGATATTTTCTAAAATCTAATAATGACTCCTTCCCTCCTAGTAGCGGCGAATGGACATTTGGAACGGCCGGTAATGTACCAACTTCAGGATGGAAACAAGATTCAAATACCAATATGGTTTGGTCGGAAAGAACTATCACTGTCGGTTCAACTTTTCAGGAAAACTTCTCAAGTCCTACGTTACCCGGGATGGAATTTGAGATGTCTGAGCTTGCTAAGGTGATTGTAGAGAAAGAAGATTTGACATATTGGAAATGTCCAGAAATATGCATGCAAGCCGCTAAAATACATGATGTTCGTGATATAACCATAGATGATTCAAATAAAAGAAATGTTATCCTCAATTTTGAATTTCTTGCTACATTCGATAACTTTGCACCAGGTGGTGAGGTTGTAAGTGATAACGAGAATGGCTTAGTACGAAGATGGTATAACGGATGGAATGTTATGTTTCATGGTGAAATCTATAAGTATCCTGAAATGAAAATTTATGCAAAGTACGATGACCCTGGTAAGCCGGAAGACCCGGGTCAAGGTGGCGGTGGTGGTGCATGTACACCTAATATCGGTCCACCTTCACAGGGGACAACGATGAATAAGAGTGACCTTGATCCAAATGCTCGCGGAGTGATAAAAGCAGATAACAGAGACGCTGAGCGATTCGACGTACTTAAGGGCATTCCGACTTCCGAATCGTTGTATACCAATGCCATTGCGGACAACTATCTGTTCGACCAATCCTGGGCACGTATGACGGGTAAGACAACGTATGATTGTAATGTCACCCTCACCTATGAGCGAGAATGGACGATTCCTGGGCCAGAGGTTTGCCCGCCAAAAGGCGCTTGTTCCCCTGGACCACCCGTTAAAACAGGTGACACTGTAACTAAACCTTACAGCTTCCAGATTACAAGAGATTATTCGTACTGGAAAATCAACAAACTGGAAGTATACAACATCGCTAAAGCAACCATGGAGAACTATGCTCTCCCGGGTGCAATGGTCACTATGTTGCCTTCAGGCTACACGCCGCCAACACTGGAATCCAAAAACGATGAAGCGGTGGAAAGCCATGTCAAGCCCGCACCAACGGCGGCGATCTCATACACACCACCGAAACGAACAGGCGGGTTAAACTCACCACCGGATGTACCGGATGATACTTCACTGTTAAAAGGCATGGCGGAGTCGAATACGCCTCAGAGTAAAGTCAATAACGACCTCGTCATATTTAACAATAATAAGGTTATGGACGATGCGGAAGCGACCAAAGACGGACCTACCCCAACGAACATTCCTGATCCAACACCGATTGGTCGAGATGTTCTCTATATGCCGAATAACATGATTAGCAGCACACTTTTGAACAAAGCAAATACAACGAGCTCTGGTGAAATCTTTTACAACCTGCTTCCGGGCAATGTGAACGGCGGGGCTAATAAGGTGTTACCCATCCCTGGGATTAATACCGTCACGGTACACACGCCTGTCGTAAACTACTCGTGGGTTTCGGATGATCAGCCGCATAACCAGAAAACGGTGCCTGACCCGAGCAGTTCTGCACTGATCCTAGAGCGTCCCTTTATCGTGCGTATTCCAACTTCGGGACAACACTTGGACGTAGCCAGTTATCCGGGGTATGGCAACCGAGATTATGCCAAGTATTTTCGGATTAAACAAGTTCAGTTTCCCTTTGATGTCTACAACGCAGATCGAAGCCAGTTCATTCCTGCAGAAACGTGGGTAGATATCCCGGTGAACCAACTGGATACCGGCTTTTATCTCCCCGTATGGGTTGATGAGGGGCATTACCAAGTAAAATTCCGCAATATTGCGGAAAATGCACCCTCGACGTTTACAACACAACCGGACGCAAATACCAATCTGGCTCACCATGTTGCTACAGATACAGTGCCTGTGGAAGTCATTGGGCGGTTATATGATTTTCACGTGACTGACATCTCGGACTATAACTGGGAAAATGTGTTTCGCAAACAAATGGGTAGCTCGGCAGCTAGTGGAGTCAGCTACTGGACAGGAATTAATGGGATCGACGGAGATCCCCGAGGGAATCTTGCTCCATTTGTGCTACCTATTCGTCCGGGGAGTCATCCTGTGCAGGGATTCCGGAATATCTCGGTGAAAACGGGTTATCATGTCAAATTCGATCTGAAGACCAAAGGCAATATGTTTGGCACAACCGATGGCGTTCGTATCACACCAACCTTTGATTTTGTCAGTAAGGATGGCACTTCACGCCAGGCCGTGGATCTCTACTACCACCGTGGACAGGAACGCCTTATCCAGATCGGATCACCGCAGGATCTAGAAAAACGTTTCGTCGTGCTAAACTCACGACTTCGAAATGTACCGGGTACGGAACTTGGAGATACGGCACGTTACCGATATACCTATGAACTAACGGCACAGGAACGTAACCAAACGACGCTGGCAGAATACATGGTTCAACTGGTCGACCAGATTTCACACCAGAAAACATGGGTAGGCCGTTACGATTGGATGATTCTGCCTGCTTCCATCCGTACACTCATCGGACCAAAGACCAACATTCCCGCTACTGTGAACGTAGATCGAGCCAATGCCGCAATTCAGCGCTGGTATGGCGAGTATAGCTTGCCTGCTGATGTGTATGCTGTGCCGAAGGGAACTGATCTTGTACCGCTGGGTAGACAAAATGCACTCGATGAGAAGTCAGACGTATTCTTGAAAAATGGGTATATCGTGGTTAACTTCAATCTGGAAACGTTACGTAATGGCAATACAGATGCTCCGCATCTTCAATACATCCATGCACCACTCATGAATCAATGGCGATTAGAAGGTTTCAATTCTAACCAAGTGGATGATCGCGGGAGATCGTTGCCTGTAAAAGATGGAGATGTGGTCTTTTACCACGCTAATCAGTCCAGCCGGAATGACTTCCAAGCCCAAGTGCCTCACTAATACAATAGGTTACTTTAACTTGTTCGCACAAAAAAACCGTTCCCTTCTCAATGGCGAATCACTCTCCCATCTGAGAAGGAACGGTTTCTTTTGCTTTTAGATCAAATGTGTAGATCTTATTTGTAGACCATATCACTAAAGTAAATTATTAGTGTCCCATCATCATTGCTGGATCAGGCTGATCTCCTGACTCAAGCGTCTCTTCTTTCATCTGTTTCGGTTTACGAAGAATCAGACTCAGAAGGCATCCAAACAGCGCAATGCAAGCTGCCAAGAAGAACGTATCGTTGAAGCCAGCAACCAATCCATTAACTGCACTCGCCCCGCCAGTTCCTGTTGTATGATCAGCAACACGCGAAGTCAAGAAACCCGTCAGTCCTGCAACCGCAAAGGACACAACCACTTGCTGAGCCGCAGCGGTAAGCGGCGTAACACGACCTACCAGCTTACGCGGAGCGGCGTTCAATACATGTGTATTCAGCGGCATCATGGACAGACCCATCCCAAGTCCCATCATAATCAAACTAACAATGATCAGTCCAAGACTTGTTTCCGCCGTGATGGAAGACAAGATAAACAGTGCTCCGGAAATGATTCCTAGACCTGTAAATGCCAGCGGTCTCGCACCAATCTTGTCAAACAGACGTCCACCGAGCGGCATACCTACACCAGATGCCAGTGCCTGTGGAAGCAGGATCAGTCCTGTTTCCAGAGCAGAGTATCCTTTGATCTGTTGTAGGTAGAGCGGAATCAGAATCATCGCTCCGAAGAGAGCCACTTGTGATACCCAAGCAAGAATAATACCGCGTGAGAAATCAGATGATTTGAATACCCGCAGCTCCAGCAATGGATGCTTGTGACGCAGTTCTACAATAATGAACAAAATCAAAGCTACCCCACCTACAATCACACCAGTCAGTGTAGTTGCTGACGTCCAACTTGTCCCGCCTTCACTAACACCATAAGCCAGCATAGAGAATGCAATGGGTGCCAAAATCATGCCTAATAGGTCAAGTGTAGGCGTCCGTCCACGATCCGTATCGGGCAAAAATTTGAGACATAGAATAAGCGCAACGATCCCGATCGGAAGATTAATAAGGAAAATCCAGTGCCAACTGAACGACTCAATAAACCAGCCAGACAATACTGGACCTAATGCAGGAGCTAATAACATCGGAATTCCCAGCATACCCATAATGGAGCCTCTTCTCTCCGGGGGAGCCAAACGGAAAACCATAGCCATACCAATCGGAGCGACCATGCCTCCACCAAGCCCCTGAATGATACGGAAAATAATTAATTGCTCTGGGGATTGTGCAACTGAGCACAACACTGACCCTAATGTAAACATCGCAATTGTAAATAAAAACACTCTCTTGGAACCGAACCGATCGGTTAACCATCCGGCAAGGGGAATTACAGCAGACAATGCCAAGGTGTATCCCGTCACAGTCCATTGAATGGTTTTGAGATCCGTCTCGAAATATTGAACGAGATTAGGAATCGCCACATTCACCACCGTGCTGTCCAGAATGACCATAATCATACCTACAATGATGGCCAGCAGCGGTAGAATAATCGTTTTTATCGAAAACTCCGCTGGATTCTGGGGAATTGCTGTTTGCTCTTTCAAATTCTCACTCTCTTTTCCGGCCTGGAGGCATCTCTTACCTCACTAACGGCCTTATAATCACAACATGTTTCAAACTGTCGTTTTAAACTTTTGTTTTAATCATAGTATATTTTATCGAAAATACCTTTGCTGTCAAGATATTTTTAATGTCATTAATTATATATGTAAATATGTCTCATTTTCGTTCACCTACACCAAACCGCACAATATATAGATCCATACTATTTCAACCATCTATATCTAGTGAAAATAATCTATTTCAACTTATTACTCATTCACGAGATTAACTACAGACGCCAAAAAAATGAACCAGGCTCCTACCTGCTCCATCCGTTTGGTCACACGTTGTATCCGTTGTACCTGCTATATCATTGAACTACACGTTCACACTGTTCCACTGCTAATCTGCAAGTTTGGTCATTTGGTGCTCGGTAAGCACACCCAGAGTCTGGCCGTATGCGCTCCGACAATACAAACGAACTGCAAGATGATAAGGACGGGAATAATTCGTAATAATTCGAAGTTCCCAGCTGGCTGAAGACACATCCAAATTAGGAATGACATAATTACGCAAACACCCATGGTGCTCTGATCCAATCTGAAAAAGATAACGATACATCTCTCCGCCTACTTCGTTTCTTCCACCTATAAATACATCCGCTTCGTCATCCCCTACCCACGCTACCTCAATATCTACGTATCTGACTGGGATAGCCGTTTGGAGCATACTCTCATGCATCACAAGTAGATACACCGCCACACACTTGCCCTCCCTCCCATTTCCACCGATCCCTCCTTATGTAGTTTATGCAACCTCTCGTCCAATGCCAGTTGTATTCACCCATTTTTGCACGTAAGCATAGAAATGCCCGACCTCAGGCACTTCGTTTTTCATAGAATACAAAGATAGCAGAACGGTCTGTGCAGGCCGTGATAAGGAGGTACCTATGAGAGTTCTGCTTGTAACCTATTGGGAATTAACCCAAATGGGTGGGATATGGACATATCTAAGACAATTGGCCGATCACCTGACATCACTGGGTGTGGAGGTTGATATTATGGGCACGAACGCAGCGAGCAACGAGGTTTATGTCCGTAATTTGAATCAATCCTTCTCCAAAACAAAAGTCTGGCCAATGCTGCAAACGAAGCTTAATCCCATCGACTTGCCTCAGTTCACCGCCGACTCCCTTCTCGCTTATTATGAGCTTAATCGTTATGCCTTTGAGATGGCTGCTTCGTATCTAGGGGTTAACCATTATGACATCATCCATGCGCAAGATCCTGTTGCTGCGGTAGCCATGAAGCGTATTCTAGGCCGTAACACGCCACTCGTAACGAGCTATCATGGAGCGCTTGCACGTGAAACTTTTTATGATGCTCAAAATTCGAATCCACAACTTACACTCCCTACCTACTTACAATCCAAACGAGGTCGATACTTCCTGTCTCTGGAGAAAAGAAGCGCTGCACAATCCGAGCTGATTCTTGTGTCTAGTCACTGGATTAAGAGCACCCTTACAGAACTGAACGTACCTGAATCCCAATTCCGTCTTATTCCTTATGCTATTGATCTCCCTTCTTATCAAGCTTCAGCAGCAGTTAAATTCCGCCAAAAACCACCGGCAGGTAAAAAAGTCATCGCTTTTACCGGTAGACTAGAGTACATCAAGGGTGTACATGTCCTGATTAACGCACTTGCTGGTCTGAAAACACTACGTTCAGATTGGGTCTGCTGGATTGCGGGAGAGGGCAATCTGATGGAGGAACTGCGTGATCAAGCTTCCCGTATGGGCGTGGGAGACGATGTCGTCTTTTTTGGAAAACTGGACAATATCCCTTCCTTCCTACGCCGTGCTGACATCTATGTGCAACCTAGTCTGCAAGACACCCAGCCTTTCTCCGTGACCGAAGCACAGCTTGCAGGCGTTCCTGTCATCGTTAGCGGCACTGCCGGGATGCCTGAAATGGTTGATCCCGCTAATACCGGATGGGTCGTTCCTCCCCAAGATGCTAACTCTCTCTGTAGTTTGTTACATGCGCTATTAGAGGATGATGCTACCCGCAAACGAGTCGGCATACAGGCTAAAGCATGGGCCGAACAGCATCGCTCACTGGAAGAAATGGGAATGCGCACGTTACAGGTTTACCAGGAAGCCATTCAGAGAGGAGGGCATTCCGTATGACGATCCTTGTACCCAGTGATTTGTATAATCGCTGGTTTTCCACCCCAGTTTCCACACCGCATATTGAGGTAGAATACGATGTCATGAATACGTTGATGCAAAAGCTGCCAAAGGGATATATCTTGCCTGATCCAGAATCCATGGAAATATTAAATGTAAATGATCCTACGTAAATCCAATGCAAGTCCAATAAAACGATGCAAACAACATGATATTGTTGAGCGCTTACCCTCTTGCTGAAGAGGGTATTTCTACGTTTCTATGTTTTGAATTTTGTGTTTCCTTTGTCAACCGCGATTCCACCCATTTATTGCCCAGGGAATTCCGATACGTCAAAAAAAGAGTATTCCATCTTGCCGCAGCTCTACACGCGACACAGTGAAATACTCCTATTTGCATTAACATATCTATGCTGTTCTCGCACCTCTCAGAGTTAACGTACACATGAGTCCTATCATCTTAGACGTTCCTTACCTTATCACCAAATGCCACAATTCCTACCTACGCATTGTCTAATTCATATGGCTAAACCCACAGCCTAACTTATTGCCAATATCCGCCCACCTGCAGCAGATTAAGCAATGTGGGACGATGTTTCGCCTGAACTCGCTCCATCTCCGCCTTCAGTTCATCGAAATGACGCTTCGTGCCCATCTTTTCATGCACTCGATAAGACACTAACGGATCATTGAAATAAAATAGCTCATAGACCGGGAACAACCTCAACCACATCTCATAATCATGCGTGTAACGGAAATCGGTATCGAACATGCCGAATTTTCGAAAAGCATCCATCTCCAGCATCACGGTACAGCCGTTAATCGGACAACCCTCCAGAAGTACCTGCAGTACCTCCAAGCGGCTCCCTACTTCAGGACGGATGGTATCCATCCATTCATTATCGGCATTCACATAGTGATAAGCTCCATGACAGAACAATGCCTTTACCTTCAACATAAATCCCAACTGTTTCTCTACCCGATCCAGTAACATCACATCATCCGAGCTAAGCCATACAAAATAATCACCGGTTGCTCTTTTGATCCCTTCATTCAGAGCTGTCGCCGTGCCGCCATTTTCTTTGCGAATGTAAGTAATCCGATCCATAAACGGCTGCACCCGCTCGACATACTGCGTAGAACCATCATCTACAACGATGACTTCAATATGAGGATATGTCTGATGAACGGCACTGTAGATGGCCTGATCAATGTATTCACAGTTGTAAAAAGGAATGACGATCGATACCTTAGGCTCCATCCGGCTCCCCTCCTCTTGTATGCAAATCTAAAATATAACTCCTCGTTCCCTAGTATATGAAATGCTTTTCGATGCGTATGGGACATCTGTAGGGATAAGATCGCACAAGTTTCTTCTAACCCATCATTTAAAGAACATACTTAGAGAAAAATAGACAATCTCACCTTAAGATTATTACGACGTTCACGTGGTGAGGCTCACTATCCTTAGTTCAAGTTAACTAGGCTACAACTACCTAACTTCAGCACGTTACAAAGTCAACTCAAGAAAAAAGGGATTACCAGGCTCAAATGAACAGCCTCATAACCCCCTTGCATTCTTCAAGCTTCTATCCCCCTATGCTCGCGATTCGCTGCAACAGCGGATCACGATATCTCGACCATACCATAGAGGCTTCTTGCCCAATCACTGTAGCGTGTCTCATGGATCCCATAGCCTCATGCCAGCGATAGGCAGTATGCGGCTCGTTCAAATACGGGAAATGATATCCGTTCAGCAGAATCCGCAACCAGAGATCCAGATCGTGAGTGTACGGCAGATATTCATCGAACAGACCTACGGCTCCGAACAGGTCTTTACGAATCATTACTGTACAGCCATTTACCGGATTACCGTTCACGAACCTGCGCAACCAATCCACAGGAGCCATCGGCTCTGCTCCGCCAAGCAACTTGGTCACAGCAGCATGCTCATTAATATAGTGAAAATTAGTATGAGAAACCAACGCTTGCTGCTCTAGCATAAACTGAACCTGTTGCCGGATTTTGTCTGGATAAAACAGATCATCTGAACTGAGCCAAGCAACATACTCCCCGGATGCATGGCGTATACCGTGATTCAGTGCAGACGCTGTTCCTCCATTACTTTTGCCAAGCACATTAATATAAGGAAGATAAGGATGTAGTAGATGGGAGTACTGCGTCGAACCATCGTCGACTACAATGATCTCGGTCTCAGTGTATGTCTGATTCAAGGCACTTTGAATCGCTTGAGGCACATAAGGACAGTTGTAGAACGGAATAACAATAGACACCTTCGGGTTCAATCCGTTCCCCTCCCTTGCTGGATACGAACATCACTTAGAATATCCTGAAGGGATTGTGCAAACGGAATGAGCGGCTGCCAGCCCAGTTTGCGCAGCAACGACAATTGTTCCTCTTCCCCAGCTCCGTCTGGGCCTGAGGTTGCTCCATCCCAGCGCACAGGTACATTTGCACTTGTCATCGACAACAATGTATCCGCGATCTCACCCAGACTGCGCTCCGTACCAGAGACAACAGGATAGACTGTACCCGTCGTTCCGTGAACTAACAATGTAGCATAGGCTCGCACCGCATCACGTACATCCAGAAAATCACGGGTATTCTCCCGACCTGAGAGACGGAAGGCTTCTGTCTTGCCCTCCTGCTCACAGGCGACAATATGACGCGCAAGCAGCGAGCAAATTCCTGTGGAGGGGCCAGCACCAATCAGGTTGCCCGGTTCAGCCACCATGATCTGCTGACCAAATAGAGACATCCACGACAGGGTCACCATCTCCTCCAGAGCTTTGCTAAGACTGTATGGGTGCGGCGGCTGCGGGATTTTGCCGGGTTCTGGAGTGTACTTTAGCCGCGAACCAACAATGACCGTTCTAGCAGCAGGACAACTGCGCAGTGCATCCAGCAGATACAGCACAGCCATCACATTGGTCTCCAGCACAAGCAACGGATCAGACCATGAATCCGGTACGGAATTTTTACCTGCGAGATGCAGCACATAGTCAGGCTGCACCTCGTCGATTAATTGACGCACTTGCGTTTTGTCATTCAGGTCACAGACATGGACATACGTGTCCTCAGGAAATGCATAGACATTCTCACGTCTGACCACGGCCCCGACCACTGCACCGGCTGACTGAAAAAATTCAACGGCATGTCGCCCTGTAAAACCTGAGGCGCCTGTAATGAGCACCTTCTTGCCTGTTAGCTCTGCTCCATCCATAATGCCAGCTCCTTCAGCATCGTAGAATAATCCGGAAGGTCTGTCTTCACATCCACGCGTGTTGATACAAGCGTCCGATCCTGCACCATGCGATCATCAGGAACAATGACGACATCCTGTTTGTTCCATATCTGCTGAAATAACACGAGCAGATCGTGCTTGCTTAGTGGATGCGGATGGGCAAGATGGATCAATCCACTGACAGGAGAGGCTAGATAATGATCCACCCATTTGGCCAGCTCAAGAGTGGTGACCCCGTTCCATAACACACGGGTATATCCACCAACCTCCCCTGTGCTGGACATGAACCAGTTCATTAATCCAATGCCGCCCTTCCGGATTTCGGGACCAATAATAGACGTACGGATGGTCAGGTGTCCTGGGTCCTGAATTTCACCCAATGCCTTCGTGACTGCATAAGCAGAAGTGCCATCCGTAACATCCGACTCGGTATAACCTCCACGGTCTCCACTGAACACACAGTCTGTGCTGATATGAATGAGCCGTGCTCCAATGGTATCTGCGACCCGGCGCAGACGATGTGGAAGAAAACCATTAATATGATAAGCATTGATTTTGTCTACATCCGCGAAACTGTTCAATACACCCACAGCGTTCACGATCACATCAGGGTGCACAGCTTCCACCAAACGATCCACCATGAAACTATCGTTCACATCCAGTAACAGTCCATTCGGATCCGAAGCATCCCGGGTTGTGTAAAACACACTGTGCACACCTTGACGGCGGAAATAGTCGACCATTACATGGCCGGCCATTCCGTTCCCCCCAAGTATCAGCAACTTCATGACAAGAATCCTCCGCGCTTGAGAATTTCACGAATCTCCTCTTTCGTCATTAATTGATGTTCGGAACTAAAACTACTGAAGGAGACTGGAGGGCAATTCGTGTAATGCTCTTTGAGTCCTGGAATACCGAGCGTAGGCAAAATAACCAAATACTGCTCGTCGTAGACAACTGTAGTCATACTTTCGAATTCGCTCATCAGAATTTCATGGATTTTCTCACCTGGACGGGTGCCACGTTCTACAATGCCAACATTCTCAACACCTGAATCTTCAATCAGCACTTCAGCGAGATCCACAATTTTGCAAGTAGGCATCGTCATGACAAATATTTCGCCACCAACACTTTCCACCGAAGCCTTGAACAATAAAGTGATCGCATCCTTCAGAGTCAGGAAGAAACGTGTCATGTTCATATCGGTAATCGATACTTGACCCTTTTGACGGATCTGGTTCTTGAACAGATGAACAACGCTCCCATTGGTGCCAAGCACGTTACCTCCCCGTACTGTGACAAAACGTGTATTACTGTGCAACAGATTAGCGTAGACGATTAACTTCTCACCGATCGCCTTCGTCATTCCATAGAAGTTCGACGGATTAGCTGCCTTGTCGGTTGAAATATATATGACTTTTTCCACCTTGTTCTCAATGGCCGCTTCAATCACATTTTGGGTGCCGATCACATTGGTTTTCAGCGCTTCATACGGCTGATCTTCACATACCGGAACATGCTTAAGTGCAGCTAAGTGAAATACATAGTCCACCTGCTGGCATGCCGCAGTTAGTGCTTCTTTGTCCCGAATATCACCGATGCGGAAATGCAGACGAGGATCTTCAAAATCACGGCTCATCGCCACTTGGCTTGATTCATTACGTGAGTACACAATAATTTCTTTGGGTTGCTGAGGCAGCAGTTGAGCCACAAGTTCATAACCCCATGATCCAGTGCCGCCAGTCACGAGTATACGCTTATTTTCAAACATGCATTTTCCCTCCAAGCAGAAATTTGACCACTTTACTGGATACATCCGTAGCCTTGTAACCTTGCGGGCACTCCCAATCATTGGATAGCTCCGTCATCACCTTCACACAGTCTGCAATGCGAGCAGCATCCAGCCCAGACACCACATTGCTACCACAGTCCACCGTCTCTGGACGTTCTGTCGTCCGTCGCATCGTTACCGTCGGAACCCCCATAATGCAGCACTCCTCTTGCACAGTACCGCTATCCGTAAGGGCGAGTCGGGCATGACGTTCCAACATCACGAAGTCGAAGAATCCGAACGGCTCATGAAATTCCACTAATGGATTCATCTCCAATTGCAGATGCTCTGCAATCCGGATGGCAGTTCGTGGATGGATGCTACAGATCACCTGGAGGCCATACGCTTCAGCAACATGATTCAAGCCCTTCATAATTTCCATTAAATGTGGCGGATGATCTACATTCTCAGCTCGGTGTGCTGTAACAAGAAAATATTGTCCAGACTTCAGCTTTAATTTCCGCAAAATTTTACTGGCATCTACCTGTGCTTTATAATGTTGCATCACTTCATAGATCGGATTGCCTGTCAGCACGATTCGCCGACTGGGCACACCTTCACTGACCAGATGTTTTTTGCTCTGTTCGGTGTAAGGCATATTTATTGTGGATATCGCATCAATGACGCGGCGATTCTTTTCCTCTGGTACATCCAGATCGAAGCAGCGGTTGCCGGCCTCCATATGAATGACGGGAATCCCCATACGTTCTGCTAATACAGCACAGAGCGCACTATTGGTATCACCAAGCAGCAGCACTTTATCTGGCTTCTCTTGCAGTAATAAATCTTCCATCTGAGTAAACATGGAGGATAACTGGCGACCTAGGGAGGCCGCCTCATCCTGAAGCACATAGTCTGGAGCACGCAGACCCATCTCTTTGAAAAAGAGACCACTCAGACTTTCTGTAAAGTTCTGTCCTGTGTGCACTAGAATGTGCTTCGATGCGTACTGATCCAGCTTGGAGATGATTAGGCTGAGCCGAATAATCTCAGGTCTCGTGCCCAGCACAGTCATGATCTTCATCGTAATCCCTGCCTTCATCGTGTATTCGACATGCTACGGCGAACCCGGCTCCCCCTTGCCTTGGTAAGCCCACGTTTGCGAACAGCCGATGATTTTTTGTGCGAGCTATGCTTCTTCTTCTGACCCGGCTTCGTTTTGCGTTTACCCGATCCTTTGCTGCGTTTGGAGGCATCCCGCACCCTAGAATGCTCTAGAGTCTGTCGTAAACTGCGGCCTGTTCGATGCCGGGTTGTTTTTCTTTTTCTCGTTCGTAGAACTTCATGCTCTGCAGTTCTCTGTATAGGTTCATGAGATCCAACTGTCAGTGGAGGCAGTGACGAGAGCGGCAAGGTATGGATCACAGAGAGTGGGAATAAACATGCTCGAACCGCATCCGGTCTCATCATTAGCACAGTGCGCAGCGCTCCTTCTCCCCATGCGTATACCGGCCCGTTCGGAGGCTGAATGTAGGGGAACCATGCAGGAAAACGTATAAGCCACTGTGTCACCATCGTATGCATCTCAGTCCTATAGGTTGCGATGCCATACAATCGTTCCGCTTCTGTCCGGTTGCGCCAAGCCACATCGGAAGCAAGCTCTGAATCATTCAGCAGTTTCGTTGCCATGCTGGTAAGTGCTGTACTATCTCCAGGAGGAGCCAGAAATTCTCCACTTCCTACCGTCTCAAGCAATTCGGCAAGACCACCTTGGGCAAATGCGATAACCGGTTTGGCAAAATACATCCCCTCCAGGGCGGTCATGCCAAAGCCCTCTTTGACCATGCTCGGAATAACTACGATATCCATAGCTGTATAGGCCAGCGATACATTTTCCTCAAATGTGGTAAAGGTGAATCTTCGATAATAGCCTGACTTTTTGACCCGGGTCACGCATTCGTCATAGTACTTTTTGTCTGATGGCGTACCGATGATCCAAAATCGGGCACGAGGATGGGTTTCACACAATTGCAACGCCATCTCAACAAAAGGTTTCAGTCCCTTGGCATCGTAAATAAACGAAGAAATGTAACCAATGCAGCTCTGGAAAGGCTTTATCCCCAGTTCCTTCCGCTTCCGCTCTCGCAAATGCAGCCAACGATCAGGATCAGGTAAACCCGGATCCCATGTTGGTGGTAAGATGGTCAGCTTGTCGCCCATTCCCGCTTGTTTAAACGGAGCTCCGGCTGTTTCAGATATACCAATGATCCAATCCGAATACCGACCAATCATCTGCACAGCCTCGTTGATGTGTTCAGTGGACTGTATGATTTCAGTGATTTTCCAGATGACCGGAATTTGCAGTGATTTAGCAGCCACCGCAGGCAGGACATTCACACACGTATTGGTCAGCACCAGGTCAGGCGCGGACTCCCTTAATAGGGAGAGCGCCTCCTGGTAAGCAGGGCTTTGACGAAGCTGCTCTGCATCGTTTGCGATACCGTGATAAGGGATATAGACACCGTGCAGCATTGGAAGAAAACAAACCTTGACCGGTATATCGAATCTCCGTGCAAGCCCTGCAAGCTTCCCTTCCTGAGGAACAACCAGCACACAGTCGAAGATCGCACCCATTTCCCTTATAAAATGCAGTAACAGCTTCTCCGCCCCTGTAATACTGCGGGTATTACACACATGGGAAAACAACATTAGTTTAGGTTTAGTTGCCATAGCCGCACGGAGCGCCGTATGCGAGCATACGGGTTCTGTGCACACCTCCTTCCGGCTATAAAGTTAAGGAAAGATAATGGTCAGCATTTCATTGATTCTTTTGCCGTAGGTGTGATCCTTGAGTGTACGTTCCAAGCCTCGAAGAGCAATTTCACGCCGCTCTTTCTCATGGGCGAGATAATATTCAACTTTTTCGAGCAACTCCTGAGGAGAAGAATACGTCTCGATCTCTACACCTGGTTTGTAGAAGCGGGCAAGATCGTCACGTGCATCCGTAAGTTGTAGGGTTGCCGATGCCGAAATTTCGAATGTTCTTGGATTCGGAGAAGCAGGTGGAATTTTGAGATGGTTATTGTTCACTGAATCATCCTCGTGGGAACGGTGCAGGTTAATCACGATTTTGGTGCCGTTGTATACATCATTGGTTTCCTGCGGAGTCATCCAGCGGCCAAGTTCGATTTTCTCGCCATAGGACGTATAGTCAGGCAGACGATCCCACCAAATTCCGTTAAATACGGTTTGGTGTGTCATCAGCTGTGCCATGATTGGATTGAAGAAGTAGACCCTGTTCCAGTATGCCGAACCGATAAAGCTAACTTCGCGATGTAGTGGAGAAGGTGTTGTAATCGGGAAGTAATGATTCGTGAACGCGGCAAAGGGCAGATAATGCACAGAAGCACAGCCGCTTTGTCGATAGAGGTCAACGCAATTGAGTTCCAGTGTGAAGATATGGTCAAAATGTTTTACAGTCTCAAGCGTCATATCCGTGTAGTAAGGATCATCAGTAAGCCAGATCGCTGTCGGTATTCCGGCTTGGCGAATGGCATCAATATGCTCCATTGGAATATCCATGCCATCCAGCACAAGTACCAGGTCAGGGCGCGATTGCAGGGCAATCTCGGACACAGGCTGACGCGGATCGGTTAATGTGACTTGAGACACCATGCTCTGGAGTGTAGCCATGATGGCTTCATCGAGAGGTGAATATGGGAAACCTTTGCCTGAAGATACGTACAGGACGTGGATGGGGCGAAACGGCAGTGGCTCCTGTGCGCAATTAACGATATAGTTGGCACGACCACGCAGGTATCCTTCTTCTTTCCCCGCATCGTATCCGGCATGCTGTCCATTCTTGCGAGCCTGATCTGCCAAACTAAGCACAGGCGCATGGAAATGCTTGTTCTTTCTGTGTTTGATAGACATACCGCCACTCCTTCTCATATCAAATTACTTAACCGTAATCGTTCTCCTCATATGCGTTCCAAACGTTGCAAAGCAGGCTTTTTGAAAAAACCACTTAAGAAGTTACATTTACAGATGTCCAAGCAATTGCACCATGCGATGGGTAAAAGTATGCTGGTTCAACGTTGTGAGCAGCCCGCGCCAGGCGATCGCTTCACGTTCCTGATGATGCTGGAGGTAATAACTAATTTTGTGCTGAAGCTCGGCTGCTGTGGTAAAAGTTTCGATGTCATAACCTGGCCGGTAATACCGTGAAAGGTCACTGCGCGCATCCGTAATCTGCATCGTGCCACAAGCATTGATCTCGTAAGTGCGCGGATTGATCGATCGACCTTCTAGCTGATGCGTATTTCGATTATCCTCGCCGTTCTGGCACGTTCGATGGACATTGATAACAATCTTGGCACCGTTGTAATAGTCCACTGTTGCTCCGGGATCAAGCCATCCTTCACGGATGAAACGACTCATAATATCCAAACGAGTCAGCCGATTCCATTGACTACCTGCAATAAATACCTTCTTATCAGCCAGAAATGGAGCGAGTTCATCGAACAAGGCAATTCGATTCCAGAACCCTGTACCGATAAAACAAATGTCATATTGATGCTGTGGTTCGGTACGTCGTGGCTGGAACAGGCCCGGATTCACCGCAAGTGGTAAATAGATGACGCTTCGTGCTCCATGAGCTTGATAAAAGGGAATCGCAGCTTCCTCATGGGTAAACACAACATCATAATGTTGGCAGATGTGAACCGTATCCTCGGTAAAGTACGGGTCATCCACGAACCAGATGGCTGTTCGAATGCCGAGTGCACGTATGCCATCTACTTGCTCCAAGTGATCTGCCGGAAATACATGCAATCCGTTCATGACCAACACAACATCAGGTCGATGGTCGCTCGCTTCCTGCAGCATCGTTGTCGACGTTCCGACAACACACTCCCGAACAGACTGCTGCAGCGCTTCGATGATACCTCCATCAATGGCATCGAATCCCTGTGGGATATAAAGCACCTTCATATCACGCTTCGCTGGCTCAACCGGTTGAACGCGCTCCAACATGGCCTGACAACCGCCGAATCGGCGGCCTTCTGCATATCCGCCGCGGTATGCTACCTCCGCTTCGCTGAGCGCGCGGTGTCGTTTCTTCGCCACATTCTTCACCCTGTCTTCCTTCAGGAGATGCCTCTTCAGCTTCTCCCCGAGATTGGTGTTCCCTCTAAAGGATATGCCCCGGGGTCAGATGCATCATGGACGGGTGTCCTGTAAGGCGCAAAATTGGCGCTTGCCCTCCACATCCGCCTGTACGGGCATGTCCGCTTATGCGGCCAAGCAAATAGCCCGGGAAGAATGCTCCTCCCGGGCTAACGTCTTTTATAATTACTCGGTTATTGTGCCTTGTAAGCTAACTGATGTCCGTCCTCGAATCCCTTGGCGAAACCCGCGTTGAATCCCTCGTTGTACGCCTCGGTGTATCCTTGGCTGTACGCGTTGTCCGGGTTTGGATCGGTAGGGGTAGCCGGGACGAATGGTTGTGCTGCTTGTTTTACACTCCGATGCCGGCGTACCACACGTTTCTTTTTTTTGAGCCACGCACTACGTCCTTTGAGGGGGCGTTTGTGTACTGTACGTTTCCCTTTGAGGGCGCGAAGCTTACGAATTCTGCGCAGACGAGCTCCACGAGCCAAGAGTGCACGTTTCGTTCTC
The DNA here is from genome assembly GCF_036884255.1 of Paenibacillus tundrae. NCBI lineage: Bacteria > Bacillati > Bacillota > Bacilli > Caryophanales > Paenibacillaceae > Paenibacillus > Paenibacillus tundrae. The sequence continues at coordinate 5,190,327 of NZ_CP145605.1, forward strand.
AATCGTGCTTTTTTCTTCTTTAACATATCAGCATTCCTCCTGTAGATCCCGAACGATGCGGATTGCATAGTCTGGGTGTTTGAGCCAGGGCAGTCCCGGCTCGCCATACCGAATACGAGCTAATCGAATTCCCGTCGCCATACGAGACATTTCTTCTTGGTAGCGACTTAGTAGACGGATGTTCTCGGCAAGATTTCGGGCAGATACCTCTGAATGAGCAGATACGCTGGCGACGCTGTCCAGAATACGAGCCAGCGCCTGCTGACTATGTGCAATAGATTCAATAAGGGCCAGTTTCGCCTCCTGCTCACGTCGCAACAGACTCATTTTCCGAGATCCCCCAGATCCATACCGCCAAACATGCCACCATCCATACCGCCGCTGTCTCCACCCTCATCCTGTATCATGACAGCTTTTAAATTGTTACAGAGTCCCGTTTCCATCCGAGTTAGCCCTTCCAACATCTCAACCAATTGCTCATGCATCTTCAGTGGCTCTGCGACTTGATCGCCATGGGTCACAAAGGTTTCCCCGTTCAGATGATTGAGTGTCCAATTTCGCACTTTCTCTGCTTCAATGGCCTTCGCTTCCAAAATCAGCGCAATGTTCCATTGCATTTTGGCTGCAGCATCCAGCATGAGAATAAGGCTTTGCTCTCTACTCATGTTCGTTCACCCGCCTTCCGGGCTTATTCTTCTTCTTGGCCTGCGATCTCCCGCATGACCTGACTTAGCGTTTCCGCTACAGCTTCCTCTAGATCAGCAAGACCTCCCAAGTAAGAGATAATGCTTTTGTTGATCTGTCCTGAACTGTCCAGCATGCCTTCGACACCATCAAGCTCTGGTTCCATATCGGGCAAATGATTAATAATTTCAGACATGCGCACAGCAACCTGACGTTTAGCATCTAATACGCGCGCAAGCTGCTGATGAGAATGTGCAATATGTGTGAGTATTTCATCGACTTTGCTCTGCATGCTCCTCCTCCTTGCCGTCACGGCCTGCTTCAACCCATACAAAAACCCGGCCTATCAGCATTTGCCTGCTACAGCATATGCCGGGCCGGGAGTGTCAGTTACTCCAGCTTGCGCCTATATCATCAAATGACGTAACTCCAATCCGAGGAATATCGGCTGAGGAATTGTCTCGTTCGTTCTTGCTTAGGTCGTACAAAAATATCCTCTGGCGTTCCTTCTTCGACAATAACGCCTCCATCCATGAAGATGACACGGTTCGCAACTTCGCGAGCAAATCCCATTTCATGGGTGACGACGACCATCGTAATCCCCTGTTGGGCGATAGAACGTATAACAGAGAGGACTTCACCTACTAATTCAGGGTCAAGTGCCGAGGTCGGTTCATCAAATAGAATAACCTCTGGATTCAATGCCAGTGCACGAGCAATGCCAACGCGTTGCTGCTGTCCACCGGACAACATGCTTGGATATTCATTCACCTTAGTAGCAAGTCCAACTTGTTCTAATACACGCAGCGCCCGTGCCTTGGCATCAGCTTTGGGAACTTTTTGAGCTACAATTAGCCCTTCCGTCACATTATCGAGCACTGTTTTGTGTTTGAACAAATTATAATGCTGGAAAACCATTGCCGTCTTGCGCCGAAGCTGTACAATATCATGTTTGCGTGCATGCTCACAATCGACGGTCAATCCACTGATCTGAACCTTGCCTTCATCCGCTCGCTCAAGAAAATTGACGCAGCGCAGCAGTGTCGTTTTGCCTGATCCACTAGGGCCAAGAATCGCTACAACGTCCCCCTGCTCCACCGTCAGATCAATGCCCTTTAATACTTCCTGCTTCCCAAACGTCTTGTGTATGTTCGTTAGTGAAATCATGATACGCCTCCTTTGCTGTACACGGCAACCCGACGTTCAAGCAGAGCAGTGATTCGCTCAGCAATGATGGTTAGCCCCCAATAGATCAATGCTGCGGCAATGAAGGCCTCCAGAAATTTCAAGCTGACCGATGCAACAACATCCGCTTTGCCGAGAATATCCATCTGAGAGACGGTAAATGCAAGTGTAGAACCATGTAGGAACCCAACAAACATGCTACATAGATTCGGCAACACTGCTCCAATCGCTTGAGGGATAATGATGCGCCTCAGCGCCTGAAAGGTATTCATGCCTACGGCATGGGCAGCTTCCATCTGTCCTGGATCTACGGCCAAAATGCCAGAACGAATAATTTCAGACATGTATGCCCCAGCCGTCAGCGAGAAGGCAATCAGTACAAATACAAGAATCGGAATAGATGACGATTGAAAAGCCCATTGATAACGTTCAGCCAATTTATCGATGATCATCGGAATTCCATAATAGATAAGGAACAAATGCATCAGCATTGGTGTTCCACGTAAGAATGAGACGTAAAACGCAGCAATGCGATGAATCCAAGGTACCCGATATATGCGAATCAGAGCCGTTGCCAGACCAATTCCGAAGCCTGCAATCAACGGAACGATTGTAATGACAAGCGTAAGTGGCAATGCCTTTAGAATTTGGAAAAAGGACGTGTAAATAAACTGAAGATCAATGGACATATGCTCACCCCGCTATTCGTTTCAGTCGTTCCGCTCGAACCACCGGTTTGTGTACGACACGCTTGCGTTCATGGCGCTGTAATCTGCGCTCAGCCTGAGCGAAACCTTTTTCAAGTACGATGACAATAACGTAATATACGATGGATAAACTGATGTACACCTCAAGGGCATGGGAGGTGGCTGAGATTAACGTCTGCCCCCTGCCGACCATATCCATAACACCAATGGAGAAAGCGAGAGACGTATCCTTCAACGAACCAATCAACGTATTGGCCATGTTCGGAAAAGCCACAATGAGTGCCTGAGGTACAACGATACGGCGAAAAGACTGGAAGGAGGTCATGCCCGCTGCGTATGCAGCTTCGGTCTGCCCTTTGTCGACACTCTTCACAGCACCCCGGAAGATCTCGGCGAAAGATGCTGCATCATTCAAGGCATAGGTGACAATAACAAACAATAGGGGATCGGTTCTGGATAGGTCGATACCGATCGGTTTGAGCAACTCAGGAAGACCGTAGTACACCAGAAACAGCTTAATCAGGATCGGTGTGCCCCGCATGAACGAAATGTACAGGGTGGCCACCTGACTTAGTACTGGAATCCGGTATAACCTTGGAACAGCGAGCAAGACGCCTCCAACCAGCCCGAGCACAATAGAACCACCCAGAACAATCAATGTTATATGCAAATATCGTAGCAGTTCCGGGACAAAATCCAGAACCAATGATAGATCGAATGCTTTTCCCATTACCGCCTGCACACCCTTCTCAGACTACTCTTCAACTGTATAGTCAGCGCCCAGCCACTCTGTGCTCAGTTTAGCTAATGTTCCATCTTCCTTGATTGATTTGAGCGCTTCATCCACTTTGGCTTTGAGCTCTTCTTCATCCTTGTTCAAGATAAAGTAAACTTTGGAGTTGGACAGCGGATCTCCTACCGTCTTCAATTGAGCATCCACCGATTTATTCTGATAATCAATGGCAAACTGTGTGCTGATCGTTGCATCTACCCGTCCTGTCTTGATCTGAGTAATGGTATCCTCACCTGCTCCAGAATAGACAATATCAATAGGACTGCCATTTGCAGCGTTCCATTTCTCAGCTAGTACAGCCGCATTACTTGTGGCACCAACAATCAGTTTTTTACCTTTGAGGTCATCGATCGATTTAACTTCCTCATTCTTCTGGCTTACCACAATTTTATTAGGAAAAATATTATAGGCTTCGTCATTAAATAAGAACTTCGCTTGTCTCTCTTCATTGACTTCCATCTGATGAGCGATGAGGTCGATTTTTTTCGTTTCTAAGCTAAGCAGTAGGTTCTTGAAATCCATCGTGCTGAATTCGAATTCATACTCTGGTAAACGTTTATCAATCTCTCGGATTAGCTCCACATCGTAGCCTGTTAATTTACCGTTCTCATCAATGAAGCAGACGTTAGGGAACTGCGTGCCTGTTCCAACAATGATCTTCTTCACCTTGCTGTCGCCTGCTGCAGAAGCAGATTCGGACTCATTACCAGCAGTTCCTGTGCTGCATCCAGCCAATACCGCAAGCATCGTAATGAACAGCAGTGCTGTCCGGAATTTCTGAATCCCCCGTTTTTTAACCATTCCCAATCTCCTCCACAGGCTGTTATCACAGCTAATTTGATATGTGCTTCCATTTCCCAACTCATCTTAACTAACCATTCTTACTTGTATAGTCGGAATTGAGTTGAACAAAGAATATCATCGAGAGTCCTCATCAGGCAATAACCAGGTTAATAGGACATCCTGATAACGTTATAGAACTTCTCTATGTTCGATTCCCCCCTTGTCTGTTCAATAGAAAAAAGCCATTCTTCCCTTGAACTAACATGGGAGAATAGCTTCTATCTTATCTTCATCTCTCTGATCTAAAACATTCTAATCTGGTCTCTATCCAAACTCCAACGAAGACTTTGATTCATACTGCTTATCTATGTTCTACGGCTTGCCCACTTAATCTTGCGTGCCACTTCTACACGTTGCACTTGAAGTAAACCGATACGTGCCTCAAACTTCTCACGTTCGTCCTTGGAGTGTGCAGCATGCAATTGGTTACATAGCCCTGTTAACTTGCTGTTAATATGATCCAGCCTTGTCCAAAGCTCTTCTTCAGGTGATCGTTGTTGTTGCTGCTCCCCCGCCGGCTGAAATACTTTGAGCTGGTGGATCAGGGACTGCTGCCACTCTTGATCCTGAATTTGGATGGCAAAATGCAAAAGATCCAGATAGTCGTCAATTTGCAACGATACGCCGCAATCAGGTTTCGTATTCATTCGTCGTCTCTCCTTATTTCAGTGCTGGGCTGGAATCAGTTACTTCTATTTTACAGGAACAAGCACTTGAAAAGCGAGACCTTTACGATAAATATTTTTGTTGATTATCCAAAATGACCAATAGAACCATAATAAATTTCCCCCTAGCATTTCATTGGATCAACCTAAGTTTGATTCCAATGTTTCTAGGGGGTTCAATTGCATGACAACGTTCTTACAGGATAAACTTTTTCACTTTTCCTTCTAGCTCTGCTGCAATCTTGGCAATATTTTGGGCTGAAGCTGTAATTTCCTCCATAGATGCTAATTGCTACGAATATCATATAAAAGCTTTCAATTGGCTTATAGATAGAATGGATTAGAGTACGCTACTCCCGGAAACCGTTCCATGATAAAATGACACCTAATCTATAATGTGTACTTACCGGGTTGGAATAGTTGTCATTCAATCATGAAGGGAAGGTTACCGATGACAGAACATTATCGCCTAGCCACACTGGAAGACGCTGAATCGTTGCTTGCCGTTACTTTGGATGCATACGAGACGATTCGTGCGCTAAACATTCCGTTTCCTGCAGGACATGCCACATTGGAGGTTATTCAGAATAACGTAACTCAGCATGAGTGTTATCTACTTGAGGAAGATGGGCAGATCATTGCTACCGTAACCTTGGATCGAGGACAAGATGCGCGGCGGCAGGCGATCAGCTCCTATCCTTTTATTCGGTGGTTCGCTGTGAGTCCTAACCATAAAGGCAAAGGGTATGGTTCGAGGTTGCTTGACTGGGTTGAACAGCAGGTGATTCTGACCAAACTGGATGAACCTGCCCTTTTCTTGGCAACAGCGACTCGGCATCCTTGGCTGGCTCCCATGTATGAACGTAAAGGCTACACTCCGTTCCATACCCAAGTGGTGCAGACTGCTGATGCTTCAGAAGAAATTGTGTTTATGATCAAAATATTAGACCCGGAACGTTATCATGCCCAGTCTGTACAAACGGGTTAGCGCCAAGGTTCTATTCTCATAATCTAATATCCGTATACGGATCTAACCCAAAAACCCGCTTGAAGGAAACCTTTCCTTCAGCGGGTTTGTTTACTTTCATCCTGTTGTGTCGTGAATCAATCATTACTGCTTCGCGATTGTCTTGTCAGGAACAGCATCATAAATGAGATCACGACAATGGTACATGTCCACGCCCATGCCATCGTCTGATTCCCGGAATCCACAGCAACATAGATTGCCGTAGGCACCGTTTGCGTTTTGCCTGGAATATTACCTGCAATCATCAATGTAGCGCCGAATTCACCGAGAGCTCGAGCAAACCCCAATATAAATGCGGTCATCAATGCTCTACCAGCCAGCGGCAGGGAAATGTACCAGAATACTTGCCACTCATTCGCACCAATGGATCGACCAGCTGCTTCGAGATCCCGATCAATACCGGAAAATCCAGATTTCATCGTTTGGTAGACCAGCGGGAAAACGACCACAACAGCAGCTATAACGGCAGCCCACCAAGAGAAGATCACTGGCGCAGAGAAGATGGCTTCAATCCATTGACCAAGTAGACTTTTACGTCCTAACAGCACAAGTAATAGGAACCCAACGACGGTTGGAGGTAACACAAGCGGAAGCATGAAGAACGTTTCCAGAAATATTTTGCCCCGGAACGAAGCACGTGACATCTTCCAGGCTACAGCAATTCCAAGCACGGCAGCAATGACACTGGATAGAAGAGCGACCTGAAGCGATAGTCGAACCGGCGACCAAAATACCGACCAGTCTATGGCGTTCACATTCATTCCGGAATGGAGAACCCGTATTTAGCGAACACGTCCAGTACCTCAGGCGACTGCAAATACGTATAGAATTGTTCCGCTTCTGTCCGGTGCTTCGTGCCTTCAATGATTCCTACTGGATAATTGGCTGGTGTGTAGCTATTTTTGTCTACTTCAAACGCAATCTTCACCTGATCAGAGGTCAATGCATCTGTTTTATATACAAATCCAGCATCTGCATTCCCCGTCTCAACGTACTGTAATACTTGTCTTACATCCTTGCCCTGTACGAGCTTGCTCTCCAGCTGATCCCACAGCTTCGCATTGGTCAATGCTTCCTTGGCATATGTGCCCGCAGGTACACTTTCTGGAATGCCGATCGCAATGGTTTTAATTGTATCTGAGGTAAGATCCTTCTCACTGCTCACTTCATCCGCACGATCAGCAGTGACAACCGCCACTAAGGAGTTTTGGAGTAAATTTTGCTGATCTGCTTCAGCAATCAAATTCTCTTCCACGAGAGCATTTAAGTTTTTACTTGCAGCGGAGACAAAAATATCAGATGGTGCTCCTTGCTCGATCTGTTGCTGTAATGCACCCGAGGCACCGAAGTTAAAATTCAGTTTAATGTTGGGGTTAGCCGCTTCAAAGCTTGTCTCAATTTCTTTCATCGCATCCGTCAGACTGGCAGCAGCCGAGATGGTTAACTCCACCGTTTCCTGCGGATCCACATTCTCTGTTGGACTGTTCTCCCCTGGTGCTGCAGTAGACGCCGCGGCTCCCGTTCCCGAGGATGCATCTGGAGAGCCTGTGTTCGCTCCACATCCGCTCAATACAAGAGCTAATCCAAGTGACATACTTCCCAGCACATATCCGATTCTCTGTCTCATTCATTCTCCCCCAAAGTTATGTTTCGTTATAATTAGATATAATTAACTATAATTCATTATACACAAGAGCGTTAAAATGGGAAGGTGACATAGCTCACATTCTATTTTTAATGACGTTTAGATTGGATGGTTACACGCTCTCTGGTTTATGGTTCCCCTCAATTAATGGTATAGTACAAGAGATATTAATTAAGACGAATCATGCGATACCATAGATGAAGAAAAATGATTTAACCCTAAAATACATCTGTACCTTTCTCTCTTGAAAATGACTTCATCATACATTGCCATCGAAATGGCGAGTGTGCTATGTATACATTTATTTTATATACCTTTGAAGGAGGATCTTCACTAATGACGGAGGAGCAATCCTATACGACCGAAGAAATATCGAAGCTACTCAAAATATCCAAACTAACGGTCTATGACCTGATCAAAAAAGGAGACCTCGTCGCTTACCGCGTAGGTAAACAGATGAGAGTGGATGCCACTGATCTGGAGGCATATAAGCATCGCTCCAAACAGCTCCAATCCGGCGTTAATCGGACTGCTGCCGCGGAATCAGCAGCTCGTTCACAAGGTTCAGGCGACAAGGATACCGATTCAATGAACACAGACTCGGTTCTACATTCGGTATCCGGATCCGGCTCTTCATCTACCGTGACTGCGTATCCTCCTGCAAATGCTCAGCAGAACCACCTGTCTGCCCGTCACCTTGTCATTACGGGTCAGGATGTGAGCCTAGATATTCTCATGCGCCATATGGAGAAACAAACGCAGAATATCCGTCCCCTCCGCTCATTCATGGGCAGCCTAGACGGATTAATCTCGATGTATCGCGGCGAATCGGATCTCGTCAGCACTCATCTGCTTGATGGAGATACAGGGGAGTACAACTTACCCTATATTCGCAAAATCTTGATTGGCTGGTCTTACGTAGTGGTGAACCTGCTGTCACGCCCAGCTGGCCTCTATGTACCACGGGGGAATCCGCGTGGCCTTAAGGATTGGAGTGACCTGAACCAGCCTGATCTCCGATTGGCTAATCGTGAGAAGGGTTCAGGCGCGCGGGTTTTGCTAGATGAACAGCTTCGCCTCCACGGCATCTCCCCCTCCCAATTGACGGGATACGATATAGAGGAGACTAGTCATATGGGCGTTGCAGCGAAAGTCAGCACTGGTGAAGCCGATGTAGGTGTCGGCATCGAGAAGGCCGTTCGGCTCATTGGCCAGGTTGATTTTATCCCCCTTGTACAGGAGCGATACGATCTAGTTATGCTTAGAAAACAAGGAAATGAAGCGTGGGTAGATTCAGTGCTACGCATCCTGCAATCCTCAGAATTTAGGCAGGAACTGCAAACGTTTGAAGGCTACGATGTTTCACGTACAGGGGAAATTTTATACGAAGTGTAACGTTAGGGCACTTGCGATGTATGGACACACATCACAAGTGTGACTCCGAAAAGATGTATGTAGTGTTTATATCTATATAACTTGAACTAAAGAATATTTACACTTGCCACTCCAATGACAGAACAACCTTACGATCGCTGTTATCCCCAGATTTTTTTGATTCCCTCTATAAGGGGAAAATCCGGGGACAAAGGCGACCGCTCCGCTTCTTCAGGTTATTTCTGTCCTCTCCGTTTCCGTGTAAATGTTTAGTTCAATTTATATAGATGACAGTGAAAAATATAATTATAAAAATGACGCCGCTGCAATGATCTGCAGCGGCGTTTTCTTTTCTAAACATAAGACCTAAGCATTAGCGCCAAAACACGCCTGCTTCATCTCGTTCCACCTGTTCAAGTAAATCCTCAAAATGCTGGCAAGGTTGTATCGCATCTACTGTATCCCAGCAATCATGCTTATCCTTGGCAAACACCTTCCAGCGATGCTCATCCCACTCGAATCTGGCAATATCCAGCTTGTCCCATCGGTAACGCTCCTGGGCTGGTCTTTCTTCGGTCAGAATTAGCTCATTCTGATCCATACGATAGGTCAACTTCACCATCGTTCGCAGCGGTGCAGGTACTTTCTCATGGATATACCCGTCCAGTATGGACTCAATTCGGCAAACGGTAAAGGAGTCTAGCATGGTATTACCTCCCCATCTGGTCTAATACAGACAACCCAACCGACTTATGAACACATAGGCACATTCGTTACCAGCTTGACTTCGTCACGCCTGGGATCTGTCCTTTGTGAGCCAGTTCACGGAAGACAATTCGTGATACTTTGAATTTGCGTAGGTATCCTCTTGGACGACCTGTAACCTCACAGCGATTTTTCAAGCGAGTAGGAGAGGCATTGCGCGGTAGTTTCTGCAACGCTTCGTAATCTCCTTTTTCTTTGAGCTCACGACGCAGCTCTGCATATCGAGCGACAATCGCTTGACGTTTTTTCTCACGAATAACTTTTGACTTTTTGGCCATATTTACATCTCCTTATCGTCTTAGCATTTGTCTCTTAAACCACTGCGTCTACAGGCCATGGCAGTGGATTCTCAAACCGAGTCCAATCGGATTGCATCTCATCATCACTGAGTAAACACTGATCCAGTTCTTCTTCTATGATGGCAGGGTCCATCTCAATCCCAATCATAACTAGCTCAGTCTGGCGATCCCCCCACTGGGCATCCCACTTCGCTCGAACCTCAGGCTCACTCTGCCATATTTCTTCCCGATCCGCTTCCGGCAACGCTGCTACCCAGTGTCCCGCAGGCCCAAACTGAATCGATGGCCCGGCTTGGCTAAGACTGGCTGCCACATCTCCTTCAGCTGCGAGCCAGACCAATCCTTTTGCACGTACAACTTCTTCTGGCCAATAACTCATAAATTCCGCCAGACGAGTAGGATGGAATGGTTTTCTGCGGCGATACACGAAGGAGCCTATGCCATATTCCTCTGTCTCGGGAGTATGTGTTTCTTTCTCCAGTTCCTGAATCCATCCGGCAGACATACTCACTTGTTCGAAGTCGAAGCGGCCTGTGTTCAGAATTTCGGACGGGTTCACTTGACCATTCACTGTGCGGATGATTTTGGCATGAGGCTGAAGCTTGCGAATGATACCTTCGAGCTTATTCAACTCCACCTCATCGACCAGATCACATTTGTTCAGCAGCAACACGTCGCACGTCTCAATTTGGTCAATCAACAAGTCTACAACATCCCGTGTATCGTCTTCCCCGGTAGCCTGATTCCGATCCAGAAGACTCTGTCCTGAAGCAAAATCATGCCAAAACCGATTAGCATCCACCACGGTAACTAAGCAATCCAGTTTAGCTAGACGGGTCAGATCAATACCCGATTCTTCATCGGCGTATGTAAAAGTCTGGGCAACCGGAACAGGTTCACTAATGCCTGTCGATTCGATCAGAATGTAATCGAACCTGCCTTCGTTCACCAGCTTCTCAATCTCCTGCATCAGATCATCCCGCAAGGTGCAGCAGATACAGCCGTTAGACAACTCCACCAGCTTCTCCTCCGTACGCGAGAGTGTCGCTTCTCCCCGTACTAATGCGGCATCAATGTTGACTTCACTCATGTCGTTGACAATCACGGCGACCTTCAAGCCTTGCCGATTATGCAGGATATGATTCAGAACCGTCGTTTTACCTGAACCGAGGTAACCGCTGAGTACAGTTACCGGCACTTGCTTTTGTGTCATGTGTATCTACTCCTTATAGGTACAGTTCATCTTAATGAACCTTAATAGTAATTATTACGATTAACAACAAAAACTATAATCCTGTTAGTCGCTGTTGTCAAATTATTTTTCACAACATCACCTTAATCTCGAATGCAAAAAAGGGCTTATGCCCTGTTGTCCTGCGGTTTCTACTCTGATGATAGATCGAGGAAATTTCAGTTCATAAGCCTTCACTACAAAAGATAAACAATCATATACGCACTCTGCTGTTCAGTTCGACACCACAGACCTGTCGCTATTGCCCGCTTCCATTCGCTGACGGAATAGTACGATCAGAACCAAGGCCACCACGGAGAGCAGTGTACAGATCATAAACATCGTTGAATACGAGCTCACTTGCACAAGAATACCCATGGCGAGTCCGCCGAGGGAGAAGCCCAGATCGTACGAGGACATGAAGATACCCATGAGCACATATCTGGAATCCGCAGGCAGCACGAAAGAGAGATACGTCGTCAGTGTTGGATATAGCAAAGCTACGGCAAAACCGCTAAACACTGCCGAGAGATATACGAATGGTCCGATCGTCTCCAGCAGGCTGAGCAACTGCGTTCCCAGTGCTGCACTTAGCAGTAATCCTGCCATCAGCCAGGTACTCCAGCTCCCGTCCGACGGGATTTTTTTGCGCAGGATGAACCGGCACAGAATAACTACCAAGCCTTGAATCGTTAGAAACAGCCCAGCACTCGCCGCCCCCGTGGACACCATATACAAGGGAAGAAACGTCGCCGTTGCTCCAAACACACATGAAGCAAAGAGCATTACGATACTGCTAATTAACAGGGGTGTACTACGCCAGATGCCGCTGAATGAACGCAGCATATCGCCCAAAGTGTACGATTTGTTCTGTACTGTACTTTGGGGCAAATCCACGGAGTAACCAATCAATAAGGGAAGTGCAGCGAGCCCCAATATCAGCACAGTGAACCACAGATCATTGGCATTCTCCCAGATCTGAATGGCAAGGATCGGAATCACCAGCGTGGGAACCATCGTAAATAGCGTATACATGGACAAACCTTGTGCACGGTCTTTATCCTCAAGCTTTTCCACAATCCCCGCTTGCATCGTCATTGAGAAAAACGCTGTTGCTACACCCTGCAATGCCCGTAGCCACAGATATGCCTCCACACCAAACACAACAAACAGCAGCAGCGTTCCCGCATGCAGAAGCAGTAACCCCTTCATGACACGAAGCGGCCCATACTTGCCCAGCAGTTGCGCTGCAAAAGGTCTTAATAGCATACACGTGAACATGTATGCCCCCATCATGAGACCAATCTCCGCCTGATTTAACCCTGCTGCCTCGCTCCGCAAAGGTAGAATAATCGTCAGCGCAGCATTGGCTGCAAAAAATAAAAAGGCCAGCATATAAAACCGGAAAAAAGATAAGGATGCCGGGTTTAATTTTTCATGGGATGTCACAGTTTCAGAATCCTTCAATGCATCGTACCTACTTTCTCTGGAAGTCAGCTCACAGATGTACCTGTGACCGCATTGCGTCGTTCATAGGCAAAAACGATCATCACCGCTCCCAGAATAGCACAGATCATGTACATCATTGAATAGGAAAATAAGTCAGCCAGTGGCCCCATGATTACACCGCCGAGAGAAATACCCAAATCTGCTGTCGCAATAAACAAGCCGATCAATACATTGCGGTTCAACTGAGGTAATACAAATGACAGATAGGTCGTTAATGTCGGATACAGAATCGCTTGAGCAATGCCCATCAAAATCGCACCGACATAAAATAGAACCACCCCTGCTGTGGTCGACATGCTTACGCATAGCGCAGCTAAAGCGAGCAGAAACATCGTGCCCATAATAAATGGCGCATGCCATCGTCCGTCCGAAGGAATCCGTTTCCTAAGTACAATTCGTGCCAGCACCACCGTCCCCGCTTGAAGCATGAGATAGATGCCGGCATTACCGCTTGGAATCTGACTCGCATACAGCGGAATAAACGTTGTGACCGCCCCAAATACAACCGATGCACTGAGCATCAGTACACTGCAGCGAAACAAGTGCGAATTCTTCACCAACTGTCCAAAGGACTCCCACATACTGACAGACTGATCCGGTGCATTCCCTTCAGGCTGATCTTCATTCTTTTCTATTTTGGCGGTATAACCGAAGACGCCCGTACAGATGGCAATTCCGATTAACACAACCGTAAAATAATCCATACCGCCAGCCTGCCAAATCCCTAATGCGAGCACTGGCCCCACAATGCCCGGGATGTAACTAAATAACGAATAATACGATATGCCCTGTGATCGATCTTGTTCCGGGAGTGCATCGATAATGCCAATCTGTAGAGCCATGCTAAAGAACGCCGTGGATACCCCCTGCAAAATCCGGGCTAATAGATATCCACCTAGACCCGTAAACGTATATAAAACGAGGGCCAATCCGTTAATAATCAGAATAAGACGTAAAATTTTGATTGGTCCATGCTTTTGAATAATTTTTCCCGCCCATGGTCTAAAAAACATCGTCGTAAACATGTACGCACCCATGATTAACCCAATGGTCGTGCTACTGGCTCCAAGGAATTCTCCCTGTAGGGGGATGATCACATTAAGAATGGCATTGGCACTGAAATAGAGAAGCACCAATATGTACAAACGCAAAAAAGGCCACGACATTGCTCCGCTCACAACGGGATAACCCCCTAAAATGTAATAAGATGTTTCAATAATTTCTTCGCATAATCCGACTGGACATCTTTCAGTTGCTCGGTAGGAATCACTTCTTCGATCTGACCTGCCCTGAAAATAATCACCCGGTCACAGATATAGGCTGCCGCCTGAATATCGTGAGTAATGAAGACATAACTCATCTTGTAGATGTCTTTCAGTTCTTTCAGTAACTGAAGCACCTGAATCTGAACCGACACATCCAGAGAACTGATCGCTTCATCAAATACAATGCACCTTGGAGCTGTAGAGATTGCTCTGGCGATACAGACGCGCTGTGCCTCCCCGCCGGATAGCTCATGTGGATATTTGGAACGGTAGGTGGAGTCCAATCTAACCTGAGTTAGCAACAGATCTACCTTTGCCGCTATATCCTGCTCACTCTTCTTCAGCGCTTGCATCGGCTCCATAATGGCATCCTCTACCGTAAGAAACGGATTCATAGAGGACGTATAATTCTGGAACACTGCGCTGATATTGCCGATCCGGACCCGCCGATCACTCACACTTCTTCCTTCAAACTGGATCAGGCCACGATCCGGCCTCTCAATGCCCAGAATCAATCGTCCCAAGGTAGACTTGCCACTCCCACTCTCACCGATAATACCCAGACATTCGCCTTGCTTGCACTCAAAGGTAACGTTGCTCAGAATCTGCTGCTGGTGCTTTGAGAACAGTCCGCCTTGGCTATATGATTTGCCAACTCCATCCACCTTCAGCATCTATGAGCCCTCCTGCATCAATGTCTTGAAATGATTGCTCAGCTCCAACCGGGTAGATACCAGATACTGCGTATAGGCATGTGCGGGCTCCGTTAATACAGACTGCATGCTGCCCCGCTCCACAATCATTCCATCCTTCATAACGATCACATCGTCCGCAATTTTCTTAACGACACCCAAGTCATGAGAGATAAATATCATGGAACAGCCGATGCGTTCACGCAATTGAATTAATTGTTCCACCACTTCGTATTGGGAAATTGTATCCAGTGCTGTGGTTGGCTCGTCCGCAATAATGAGAACTGGTTCGAGCACCAATGCTAGTGCAATCATGATCCGCTGCAGCATTCCGCCAGACAACTGATATGGATACTGATTCAGGATCTCAGGAGGGTTCTTCAGCATGACACTTTCCATCGCATTGCAGATTCGGCGCTCGATCTCACGGGCATTCCAATCAAAATGCTGCTGCAGTGTCTCTCGAATATGGACGCCAATCACACAGGAAGGATCGAATGCACTCATGCCATTTTGCAAAATCATACATAGCTGCTTGCCTCTCTTGCGCCTCATCTCGTGTTCCGTCAGCGCATTCAGATCCTCACCCTGAAACAACAGCGTGCCAGATTGACGAATCCACGGCTTATTCAGCCGCATTAGCGCCCTACATGTGACCGATTTACCGCTTCCACTCTCACCAACAATCGCTAAGCAGCTTCCCTGCTTAACTTCGAATGAACTGTCATGAATAATGACTTTGCCTGTATTGGTGTCCCATACTTTCAGGTGTTTAGCCTCTACTATATTCATAAGCTGCCTTTCTCACCTCGCTTTCGTGAGGTTGGACGGACTTGCCCTGGGAAGTCATCAGTTTAGGATCTAGAGCAACCTGAAGTGCATCCGATAAAAAATTAAATGCCGACACAACGATCACAATCGCCAGCCCTGGTGCCAACATTAATTCGGGTCTAGAGAACATAACTTCTCTAGCTTCATTAAGCATCATCCCCCACTCTGCATGAGGTGCCTGAATACCTAGCCCTAGGAAGGATAATCCCGAGACTTGCAACATCATTGAGCACATCGCGCCACTAGCGATGACCGCAATATCCGCAAAGGTAACCGGCACAATATGTCTGGTGATGATTTTCAGGTTAGGTATGCCAGAAGCTTTGGCGAATTTCACATAATCCATGTCAGTGAACTGCATGACAGAGGTTCGAATGACGCGGGCAAACCAGGCCCATTTCATCCATACAAAGGCAATCAAAATATTTTCCAGACCGGCTCCCAAAATACCCACCACAGCCAGTGTCATCACATAACCGGGGAAAGATAGCATAATGTCACAGATTCGCATAATCCATGCATCCACTCTACCCTTGAAATAACCCGCTACAAAGCCAACAATAGCTCCGATCAGCACGGACAACGCCAAGGCAACGAGCACCCATAACACACTGGGACGAATTCCGTAAATGAGCCTTGATAATACACATCTGCCGAGATGATCATTGCCTAACAGATAAGTCCAGGAGGAAGAAGCATAACGAAGCTTCATGTTGACGGCTCCAGGATCATGCGGTGCAATGAAAGGGGCAAAGATACCCACAATAATCGTAGCCAAGATGATGGACAACGAGGTCATTGCAAGCTTATCTCTGCTCAGATTTTTCAGTATTCGCATCAGAATTCCTTTCTCAACCTTGGATTCATCGCAGCATTGATAATGTCGGAAAGTGTGTTGAACAGGACAAAGGTGACCGCCAAAATAAGGACATAAGCCTGGATAATCGGGAAATCTCTACTTAAAATGGACTTCACACTAAGCCTGCCGAGTCCTGGCCAAGCAAATACATTTTCAATGACAACGGTGCTGCCCAGCACAATAGGAATGGCCATACAGAAGATTGATACCGCCACTTGCAGTGAATTACGCAAAATATGAAGCATGACCTTCCTTTCACTCAGACCGCTTGCCCGCGCGTACAACACATAATCCTCATTCATATTGCTTAACATCGAGCTGCGAACAGTCCTAAAATAAATGCCCGTATAACTGACCGTGATCACAATAACCGGCAGAATATAGCTGCGATACGAGTCCATGCCACTGGTCGGCAATAGATCCAGCTTGACGGAGAAGTACCAGATCATGATGGCAGCAAGCCAGTAGGACGGCATCGCCGTGAGGAAAAATGAAATGCCTCTGACCGATTGATCCAGCAGTTTTCCTTCCCGCATCGCACAGACCACACCTAGCAGTATCGATAACGCGATAATAAATACCGAGGAAACCAACGTTAATTTCAACGTATTCAGAAATGCCGGGCCAATTAGCGTCCAGACAGACTCACCGGATACATACGAGTGACCAAAATCAAACTGCATAACGGCCATCACCCAGTTCATATATTGGATCAGGAACGGCTGATCAAATCCCAGTTCTTTATTCGTTTGGGCAATGAGCTCAGCCGTAATCTGCGGAACTTCCTGTGCTTGTAATACCACGACTGCTGGTTCCAAGGGCGATAGGTTAATGAGCACAAACGTTATAAATGAAATGACAATCAGTAAAGGGATAGCTAACAGAATTCGTTTGACGATATACCTTCCCATATCCATCTCCGCTCTATTTAAAATTCATCTGTTCAAAAGGCAATTCATATTGCGTCTGTTTGAACCCAATGCCCTCCAGATTATGGGGAGCAACCACCGTCACACGACCGTTCGTAATGGGGATGAATATCGCCTCATCATGCACGATTTTCATTATATCGGCGTATAAGGACTTCCGTGATGTCTCATCCGTAGATACCATAACCTCGTCAATCTTCCGATACAGTTCATCTGCTAGAGCTATACCACTCGTTGTGTGTTTGTACGCCGAATCTGATGTAAACGCAGCAATGGTGCTTTGAGGATCATAAGCAAGTCCCCAAGTCTGATTGAACAACAGATCATATTCTCCGGTCGCTCTTCGATTAGCGATAGAAGTCGACTCCTCACCTACAAGCTCTAGCCCAATCCCCAATTCTTTTGCTGCATGTTGGATTAATTCGGCTTGAATTTTCTGTGAGGAGGAGTTGCTGTCATAGTATAGTTTCATCGTCAAAGGCTGACCGTTCTTCGTTCTTACAGCTCCTCCTTCTGCTGCTGTCCAGCCTGCTTGATCCAATAGTGCTTTTGCCGTTTCTGGATTATACTCTCGCAGCTTCAGATCAACATTCGCGTAGTTAACGTTGGATGAGAATAGTGTGTTCGCTACCGTCTGGGTTCCATTGAAAATATCGTTACTGATCGTCTCCCGGTCAATCGCATACCAGAGTGCTTCGCGAACAGCCGTTTCTTGCACTGGGCTGCCTTGTCTGCTGCTGTTAGCAACGATCATACTTGTATTCATCGCCTCACTTCGAACGACCTGATAATCACCAGATTCAGCTAATCGTTCCATCGCTTCAACATCGATGCTGTCCGCACCCCGATCATCTGTGAACACAACGTTGATTTCTCCCTTTTGCAGTGCCAAAAATGTGGTCTCTCCTGCCGGGAGAACTTTAGAGGTGATTTTCTTAATTAGGGGTGCTCCTGCCCAATATTCTTCATTGGCTTCAAAAGTAGCGTTCTCTTCAACCTTATGTGCTGTAAGCTTGTATGGTCCTGTGCCATGGTAACCGCTCACGCCGTCTTTGGTTCCACCGTCAACAAAATCCTTCGGTGAGATGAACACATAAGGTCGGGTCATAGACAATTCGACCAATGCTGGATAATAGGCATCTGACAGTGTCAACGCCGCGGTGTATTCATCAATGACTTCCACATTCGTAATTTTGGTGGACAGTTTAATCCAGGCATGCTTTTCAGCGTTGGCCTGCACGGCTTCAATGTTCTGTTTCACGGCCTCTGCGTTAAAGGGCTCACCATCATGAAACTTCACCCCTTGGCGCAAATGAAATGTATAGGTCTTACCGTCCTCTGAAATGTCCCAAGTTTCAGCCAACAATGGCTTAATTCCGTCCGGTGTGTTCTCCACCAAAGACTCGTATACCATGCCTTGGGCAGGCATCGAGCCTGTATATAGATGAGGGTTCATATCGTTAATATCTTTGGCTGACGCATAGATTAATTCGCTTTGGACTTCAAGGTTGGCAGGCTCTGTCGAAGCCTCATTGGGTTGCCCGCAACCAGCAATAAGAACCAGAACAGATACCAGCATCAACATATAAATGAACGGACTACTCTTCTTCACAATATTTCCCCCTGATGATAAAAATAAAAATGTGCGAATCCATATCACAATAGCTTTAGTTGCTTTAATCAGAACTAGATATGGATCCAAAATCGGTTTGATTCATGTGCGCATTCATGCCAGCCGGCATGCTTCGTAACTATACAGCGGACTCTTTGAAGCAAGGCTACACATCGTGATGTATCGCATCCCTGTGGTTTGCAATTCCTTGGCAGATCATCTCAATGTCCTCAGCAAAGGATTGAATGACAAAGGCATCGGATAAGCGCTGACCACTATGAGCTTGAGCTACTTGCTGAAGCTTCGCCTCATATGTAGCAATAA
Source organism: Paenibacillus tundrae (assembly GCF_036884255.1). NCBI lineage: Bacteria > Bacillati > Bacillota > Bacilli > Caryophanales > Paenibacillaceae > Paenibacillus > Paenibacillus tundrae. The sequence continues at coordinate 5,209,566 of NZ_CP145605.1, forward strand.
ATTGATCAATCGTCGGACAGCTTACCTCCATATGTCTTGCGATACCCTGAATAATTTTGATGCGATAATAATCTTCTTTGGGCATGCGGGGGATATCCACATATCCCTCATGATTCACAAACATTTTCCGAAATGGCACGGCTGAAAAGTCAAAATAGGTTCCTTCTGGACTTGGCTTAGAAAAAGGATCAATTAATAATGAGGTGTATCGTATGTACAATAAATACTCTTGATGTATGGGTTGCAATTGATTAAAATTCTCGATATCGTAGCGGGATAAACTCTCTAATCGCACCGGATAATTATCATCGGTCATGAATTGCAACAGGTTGATCCCCTGAATATGGAGTTTGTCTGTAATTTGCATGATCTCTTGCCACTGAGCCCGCAGATCCCGAATCAAATATTGGGTAACCGGGCCTTCTGGATATATCTTGTACACATAGGTTTGGATATCCGATTCCCCAAAGATCGCCTCAAGTGAGAAGTCATTCATAAACAGAGCCGGGTGCACATATAGAGATATATTTCTCGTTTCTGCCTCTAGCGGGGATGCCATGACCTCCATATGAATTCCTATTCGCTCGTACAACCGGCACAGGTTGTGTACATTTTCAGAAGCAGATCGGGTGGAACCGATATAAACCTTCCGCTTCACTCCTGTCGTAATGACATGATTGGACGGTTGCTCGTGCATCCAGCGGGTATCTCCAAGATACGTAGAGAAGCTGATCACTTCTGGATTCGCATTTCTCTGTTTCATATACTGGGTTACCAGACGATTGGAACCAAAAGTAGGCGACACCAAAATGATACATTTCACTTGTTTAACGAAGTGTTCCTTCATTTCTCGCAATACGTCGATGTAAGCATCTGCTGTGACAGCCAAAATCAGCGTATCCCATTCACCCTCCATGGTATCGTAGCCGTGAAACACCTGATCAACAGTGCACTTAACAGCTAGCGGTTGATGCTGTTCATTTTGGATACTTGCTTGAATGCGTTGGTCGTTCTGTTCCAGTGCTGCAAATATCGATGCCGATCGAACGGATTCTCTGCCCACAATTCCGATGGAGCAGTTGAGATACGTTTGGAACAGTACGGCAAGCTGAATGGATACAGGACCTGTTCCAGATATCAGAATTCGCTGAAAACCTCCCATATGAGCCTCCTTATGTTCAATATACTACCTGTAAATTGGAATCACCTAAGCTCTTAGCTCCTAGCTCTAATGAAGTAAGATCAACCTCTGTTCGATTTAATCGTTTTCGTGAAAAGTGGTTGTAACGACTATGCTTTTTGATACAGCGCAATATCAAACACATCGTCAGGGCGTAACACCGTGTCAGCGAGCTTCCATTTCCGACTGTCCGTTTCCAGCATGGGATAATTGAACAGGGATTTTAATTGATCGCCATATCTCATCGCCACAACGACATGATCATTCGTCAGATCATGCAATTGATCAAGCAAATCGTACTTATTCGCTACCGTAGAGCTGAAAATAATATGTGTTGCTTCTTGCGTGTAGTCCAGCTGTTCCAGCAATAGGCGTTCCAGACGAATGTTCAAACCAGCTCCTAGGATCTCCACAACCTTCTGTCCCAGCGTAATCGCCTCTTCATCAATATCGATACCCACGACTTCGGCTCCTGTTCGCTTGGCGATGTACAAGGGAGTCATGGGATATGAACCCGAGCCTACCAACAATACCTTGGACTGCGCTGTGACGTGGAAGCTGCCAAACTCCTTATCAATGCATTCTTCGATGTTCTTGAAGTAATCCGCGACCTGCACATCACCACGCTGTAATCGCAATGCACGATATTTCTCCATAATCGCTACACAGTAGGCTGATTGGTGCCTTAGTTCCTCCACGAGAGGATGAAGGCTGTCCAACTCTTGTTCTGCAAGCTGTTCCCAGGCTGCCTTGTTCTCCGGATCTGTCACGAACCTGGAATAATGATCGATCAGCGCTTCAAGCTCTGAACTATGATGCAGCGTATGATCATACTTGCTTCCCAGCTCATTGAATTTCATCGCGTATTCACGCAAACAGGTTTGAAAATGAACCAATGTGACCATTTCTTATCCCCCTACATCTTGTCATCGTCTTACATATGATGTGCCTGTAAAAGTGCGCTTGCTGGGTCATCGATAAATGCTCTGCCTTGTGCCACAATGCCGACAGTTCCTTCAATGGTAATACTCTCAATTTCTGCTTCATGCCACCCGACCATCACCTTAATGGCACCACCAGGCTGCTTGATGTAATGCGAAATTTCGCGTTGCTGGCTCCAAGCAAGGTAAGCTCCTAGGGAGGCCGTTCCTGAACCACATCCTCGTTCCCAGATCAGACTATCCAATGGAGGTACATAGATGAGTGGAGCTAGCTCTGCTGACGAAGATTTATATAACATAATACCGATCAGCTTATCCCCCATCGTTAATCCGAGTAAGCGAGCCAAGGCTTGAGCCCTTCTCTTCATCGTTTCATCGAATTCTTCAACCTCGATCACAATATGGATAAATTCTTGATAGCGCACGATGATGATATCTAGATCCATACCTTCATACTTAATGGATCGTTGCTCAATCTGCTCAGGGATTGGCATAGACACCTGGCAGTCATATCCGCTGGTTTGCCTTTTCACGTGACACACGATTAATTGCTCTGTTCCGGAAGCCGTAAGCACAACGTGCATCTGATCATGTTGTTCCAACTTAGCTTCTGCTGCGATATGTGCAGCGAGTGCCATACAGGCATTGCCACAGAACTCTCCTCCCGCCATCTGTAAATGTGCAACGGCTCCCTGCTGCATGGATCTCTCAATGAATCCCACCTGTTCAGCGTACACATGTTCATACGACATTAGTTGGGATGCAATGTGTGGGTAGCTCTCGGCTGGATGATTCGTCTGAACCAGAATCGTCATGTTCTGGGTCGGATTAAATTTGATAAATTCGATCTCCTGTTTCATCGCAGCGATTACTCCTATTCTTATCCTCAGAATATAAAGGTGAGCTAATTTTCCTCCATTCGACATTAATCGTAATTATTACGATTAGTAGACGAGAAAAATATAGCATAGCCATTTCAGATCGTCAACAAATATTTCCATTTTAGAAAAAAGAGTTCTATCCGTTATGAAACAATCCATTTTCCTGTGCATTGATGTATCCGGCTAACGCTCAACTTCAATCCATAGTATTCAGAACAGAGGGAATTCTCTTGTCCGAGAATAGGTTCATGTTATAATTCAATCGTTAGTTCAGGTGCGTTGCATCAGACATGATTGGGGGATCTTCCATGGACATATTACAATACGACACCATTGATAGTACCAATATAGAAGCGAAGCGACTGATCCAAAGCGGTAAGTCTCCGGGCTTTGCCGTCATGTCCCAGAATCAGACTGCGGGTAAAGGACAATACGGTCGGGTATGGCAGACACCTCCGGGAAATCTCGCACTTACCACCGTTTGGCCGCTATCCACCAATCTGGCTCTTCGACCAACCATCGCATTGATGGCAGGGCTTGCGATTCATGATGTCATTGAGCCGTATCTTACAGCCAACCAGCGTCTGCAGATCAAATGGCCTAATGATATCCTTATTAACGGAGCTAAACTATCCGGTACGCTCGTTGAAGCTGATCACTCCGCTATGTACATCGGAATCGGTATCAATGTGGCATATCGACCAGAACATGTGCCTTACTCCACCATATGTTTATCCGAATTCGCTGAGGTTCGTCCTGACGTAATCGCAGAGCAGCTCGTGCAGAGCCTAGTGGACTATCACCAATCTTGGATTACAGATGGATTCGAGCCACTGATTCCGCTGTATCAAGAACGAATGTTTAACTTTGGAGAAGAAATTCAATTCATGGTTGACCGTGAGAACAGCGAATGGATTGAAGGGCAATGCCTAGGGGTCGACAGTCATGGACGTTTGCTCATTGAGCAGGCGGATGGGCAGGTCACTGCGCATGCAAGTGGGGACGTTGTCATTAAGAAATCGAATGCTTCAAGCTAAGGAGTTGTATTTCGAAGTAATATTTTGAAATAATCATAAGGATCACGCGGTGCGGTGATCGAGTAACACAAAAAGGCTTTATGGGAACCCTTAGTCCATAAAGCCTTTTGGCATGACCTTTTGCAAGAAAACGTAAAGTAAACAGGCAGATTCCCTACTTCGAACAGGTTAATTTGCCTGCAAAGTCGTTCTTTTTAACATTTATTCTTTGGCAGCTGTTCTTTAAAATCTATTCTTTATCGGCCACTCTATTGCCATCTGTTTTCTAACATTTCGTGCTATTCCTTTAGTCAAGCAATTAGTCACCCACTTGCTGTTGTGCCTGTAGGTTCTCAAGAGTCTGTTCTGCAAGAGCTGCTAGGAGATGTGCTCCAAGCGGGAGTGCTCTTTCATCGAGATCGAATGCCGGGTGGTGCCATTCATGGCGTCCGGATGTGCCGAGGAAGAGAAATAGACCCGGAACTTCTTTTTGATAAAAGGCAAAATCTTCACCTGCCGGAGATGGCAATGGTCTAACACTTTTCAACCCGACTTGGCTAGCCACCCGTTCTGCTTCAGCCGCTAACGAGGCATCATTCACAACTGCCGGTGGACCTTGTATCCAGCGTACCGATGCACGTGTTCCATAAGCCGCCGCTACACCTGAGACGACCTGATTAAAGCGTTCCCGAATCCGCGCCCGTACCTTCTCATCAAAAGTACGCACCGTTCCATCCAGAATCGCTTCATCAGGAATCACATTCCATGCAGTTCCACTATGAATTTTAGTTACACTGACTACGGCACTCTCCTGCGCACCAACATTTCGACTTACGATTGCTTGCAGTGCCGTGACGATGTGTGAAGCAACGACGATTGGATCGATGCCCGCCTCTGGCACTGCCGCGTGAGTCCCTACACCCTCCACCTTGACAACAAACCCATCTGCTGATGCCATAAGTGCACCCTCGCGAATGCCCACTGTACCTACCTGCAGATCCGGTTTGTTATGCAAGCCAAATATGGCGCCAACGTCGGTAAGTGCACCACTCTGAATGACTTGCCTTGCACCTGTTGCCTTCTCTTCAGAGGGCTGGAATACAAGTCTCACCTTGCCCCGAAGCTGGGCTTCACGCTGCTTGAGCAGCCGTGCCGCACCGATGAGAATAGCCGTATGCGCATCGTGACCGCAGGCATGAGCTTTGCCATCAACCTGGGATGCATATTCAAGTTTCGTCTCTTCTTGTAAAGGCAGAGCATCAATGTCCGCACGCAGAGCAACGATTGGACCATCGCCCTCCCCGATCTCTGCGATCAATCCAGTACGCAGTTTATAATCCGTCGCAACGGTTATCCCCTCTTCTTCCAACCAGCCTTGAATGGCTGCGGTCGTTTCGAATTCCTCTCCGGATAACTCCGGATTACGGTGAAGCTGACGCCGGATTTCGATCAAGCGAGCAGCCAATGTTTCGTCCTGTTCTGTAGGAGCTACTGGCTTGTGATCGAGATGAGGCTCTGGCTCCACTTGCTGTAATTCATGCCCTGTTCGCTGTTCAGACAGTTTCAGATCACTCATGTCATCGCTCCCTCTCTCCATGATCGTGTACGAATTCTGTAATAATTAGGACGTGTCTGAAAACTCGCCCTAGCTATAAGCTATATCACTGACTCCGCAACATTTGCGCTTTCGACATCTTCCAATAATCCTTGCTCCTCCAGAGCTTCCCGCAACAATTCAAACGAACGGATTCGTTTCGAAAAATCACGTGTAGCCGTCGTTACGATCAGCTCATCCACAGCAAATTTTTGCTGGAAATCACGTAGCGCTTTACCCACAAATTCCTTTGTACCTCGGGTCACGCTTGGTTCCAACACTTCGGTTCGATAGGATTCGTTCGTTTGTTTAGCAAATTCAGCTACCTGTTCCTCTGAAAGTACCGTCAGCGTCTTACCACTTTCCAAAAAAATCTTGATCGGTCTATGCTCACCAATCAGCTCCTCGGCTTCTTGCTCACTCTCTGCCACAATTAACGATAGAGCAAGCGCCGTATATGGCTCACGCCCCGTAGAACGGTCGAATTGTTCACGATAGATTCGGAAGGCTTCTTGAGCCACCTCTTGATTACTATTAATAAACAGGGAGAACACATAGGGTAATCCAAGCTCTGCTGCCATACCAGCACTGTCAGGACTTGCCCCGAGTACATACAACTCGGCTGGAATTTCGGATACAGGTGAAGCTTTCAATCCAGCTAAAGGATGGGACGGATCTTGTTCAGGCTCGTTATGAATAAATTTCCTTACTTGAGCGATCTTCTCTTTAAGCGAGGGTGCATCTTGGATGCCCTGTTGCAGCGCTTGGGTTGAGCGGGGCAGTCCTCCAGGTGCACGACCAATACCCAGATCAATTCTTCCCTCTCCGAGTGCCGCTAAAATATTGAAATTCTCGGCCACTTTGTAAGGGCTGTAATGCTGAAGCATCACACCTCCGGAGCCCAAGCGAATCCGCTTGGTATGAGCAATCAGATGGGCAATGAGCACTTCCGGTGAAGAGCCTGCCACATGCTCTGAATCATGGTGCTCTGATACCCAAAAACGATGAAATCCGAGCGCTTCTGCCCGCTGAGCAAGCTCAATCGTATGCCGAAATGCATCCGCCGGCTTTTCCCCTTCATAGATTGGAGTCTGATCCAATATCCCAATACGAATGCCCATGTGAAGTTCCCCCTAAATTAATCATTCGAGTTCAAACGTACGATCCGCAGTACGAATATCCAAAATGCTATAGCTGCCGCAACAGTTCCCCAAAAGGTTCTGCAAACGGAGAATGTTCTTCTTTTAACGTAACGACACTAATTTGTAAGGAGACCCCAGCAACCTCGTGTACCTGAATAGGGAATAGTTGTTGCTCTTCCACTTCCTTCTTCACCGTGAGTGCAGGCAAAAAGGCAATTCCTGCGCCCTGCATAACGAGTTTCTTCGCCGTTTCCGAATGATCTACATGGTATGTAATATCCGGCGGGTGTTCCAGTGAGTCAAAAGCTCTGTGAATACGTAGCCAGTCCAATGATCCGCATTCGAAGAAGACCAACCTCTCCTCTCGAATTGCCTCCATACTGACATGCCCACGTTCAATAAACGGATGCCCTTTGTAGACATACAACTGGATCGGATCTTCATAAAAAGCAACTGTCCGAATCGCCGGATGCATGACCTTACGTACAAAAGCAAGATCAATTTCTTGATTCAATAACTTGGCGACCAACTGGTCGGTCGGAGCCGTCGTTAGTTTAATGCTGACTTCCGGGTAGGCTTCCTTAATCTTGGGCAGGAAATCGGGTATGACATAATTCGAGACAGAAACGGTGCTCCCCAGACGCAGCGCATCAGGTGTAGTGCGGCGTTGCTGGATTTTCTGTCTACCCTTCTGGATCACTTGCAGCACCTGCTGTGCATAAGGGAGAAATTTACGCCCCTCCTCCGTTAGCACAATCTGCTTGCCCAATCGGTCAAACAACTTGCATCCGAGTTCACGTTCGAGTGACTGGATACGTGCGGTCACGGAAGGCTGGGACAAAAAGAGTACTTCGGCAGCCTTATTGAAGCTTCCATAGTGATTGATGTATACAAATGCTTCAATATTTTCAATATTCATAAGTGCCTCCGTATCCACGTCACTGACGCTTTGCTCCAATCAGTTGACCTTCAAAATTTATTTTATTTTACCGATCTAATTACTTGGTTTTAGGCTATCGTAATACCATCCTTTTCCACTGTCAATCTTAATTCTTCGAGTGACCGATCCAAACGTGTTGTAATCTCAGCCGATAATACATACTTATCTCCATCCAACCGTTCGATACCTTGATCGACTGCGTACACTCCACCAAGAATATGCCTACCTCCAAGAGCTGTCAGTACAGGCTTCAATGCATAATCAATTGCAAGCAGATGTGCAATAGACCCACCAATCACTAATGGAAGCGACACTTTGCCTCGTAGTCCTTCTTGGGGAATGAGATCCAAGAACAACTTCAATACGCCTGAGTATGCAGCCTTGTAGACCGGAGTAGCCACAATCACTGCGTCTGCCGCTTCAACTACCGCTAGAGCATCCCGAATGAACGTGCTATCGAATCGAGCCTGCACCAAGTCTTCCGCAGGTAGGTCTGCCACATGAATAATTTCAACCGTAATGCCTGCCTCGCTTAGCTGGCTTACACTGTAATCAATTAGCCCCGTCAGACGTGAGCGTTTGGACGGAGAACCTGCAATAATAACGACATGTGACATGATGAATTCCTCCTTATGGATGTTGTTCAAAAAGTCCAAACCGACCTTTTTAACACGCACTTATACATAATGTATGTTCAATTACCTGCAGTCTTTGGTATCAAAAAGATAGAATAACGTTAGTGTCTATGCCGCCCCGTTCACTTTGGGATCAAGTCGATCACGGATATCGTCTCCAATCAGATTAACCGCCAAGACAAACAACGTAATAGCCAGCCCTGGGAAAGTACAGATCCACCAAGCCACCGTCAAATAACCTCTTCCTTGGGAGAGTAAAGCTCCCCAATCAGGGATTTCCTTTAACACCCCGAGGCCTAGAAAGCTAAGCCCAGATCCGGTCAAAATGGACGTTCCCACTCCAAGCGTTGCCATAACCAGCAACGGTGATAAGGAATGCGGAAGCACATGACGCCAGAAAATACGTGCATTGGAACCACCCAGCGAGCGTGTTGCGGTGATAAAAGGAAGTCCTTTGACCGACATCACCTGCCCACGCATAACCCGTGCGTACCCCGGAATAGAGGCTACCGCGACTGCCAAAGCAATGTTAAGCAGTCCTGGCCCCAGAGCGGCCGCCACAGACAAAGCAAGCAGCACACCAGGTACAGCCATTAATATATCTACTGCACGCATGATGATTGAATCTACAATACCGCCGATATAACCGGATATAATGCCGAGCGCGCTACCTGCAAGACCACCTACGAGAACAGAAGCGAAACCAATCAGCAACGAATCTCGGCTACCATACACAACCACACTAAAAATATCTCTGCCGAAATAATCCGTTCCGAACAAGTGAGCTATAGAGGGAGCCTGAAGGATGGCATCGGTCAACATCTCCGTTGGTGAATAAGGTGCAATCCAGCCCGGTACAATGGCACAAGCAATCGTAAATACCACAATCAGTAATGCAGCATAGAAGAATGATCGCGAGATAGCTAGCGAGAAGCGTGCCTGCCATGAATGGCGATTCCATATGCGAATACGTCCCCGACGCCCCAACCATGCTTTTTTGTCACCAACCAATGGTTTCATGCTCATGAAGACTCCTCCTTCCGATTAAGCTCGCACTGCACGTCTTACTCTTGGATCGATGTACGCATACGATATGTCCACGAGCAAGTTCAACACTACATAGATGATTGCTGTAAAGAATACGACACCTTGCACCACGGGCAAGTCTTTAGACATAAGGGCATCTGCAATAATTCGGCCAATTCCTTGTCTCGAGAAGACCGTCTCAACGACAACGGTTCCTGCAAGTAAATCACCAATAAGCATACCGATAACCGTTACGGCCGGGATCAATGCATTTCGTAGTGCATGACCATACATGATGACCCGTTCCGAGAGCCCCTTGGCTCGCAATGCCACGATAAACGGTTCATTGATCACTTCCAGCATACTGTTACGTACCATTCGCACGATAAACCCCGCACCCACTAAACCTAGTGTTGCCGCTGGCAGCACCAGTGAACTGAATCCATCTGAACCCATCGCCGGAAACCATCCAAGCTGTACGGAGAACAAAAGGATGAGCAGAATTCCCGTCCAGAAGGTAGGCATCGAAATCCCGAATAATCCTACAAGGCGAGCAACAAAGTCAATCACTCCATTACGATGAATGGCTGACAATACACCTAGAGTAATGCCAATTGTGATTGCAATTAGAGAACTAAGCGCCGTCAGAGCAAGTGTTGCAGGGAAATGCTCCAAGATTTTAGGCAGCACCGGGTCGGAATTGATCATCGATTTACCAAAATCCCCACGGAGCATATCTCCAAAATAATGTGCGAACTGGACGTAAAACGGCTGATCCAGACCTAGCTGAACCCGCAAGTTCTGGATCATTTCCGGTGTAGCAGAGGATGGGTCTAACATCAGCAGGACCGGATCACCCGGCAGAAGATACATGATGCAGTACACCAGCACCGAAGCTCCGAAAATAACGAAAAGTGATGTTGCTAGCCGTGTCAGTACCGTTTGAACCATACCCGGTCGTCTCCTTCCTGAGTACATATAATGCTGAACATGTTATGGCTGAATGGTTACATCGTTGAACAATGGATATCCCAATGCATCAAACTTCACCCCTTGAACGGTCTTGGATGCAGCGACAGTATAAGGGAAGACGTATATAGGCAAAATGACTGCCTGATCAATCAAATATTGCTGAACCTGATGGTAGATTTCCACCCGTTTGTCCGGATCGGTCTCAACCGCTCCCTGCTCCAGCAGTTTGTCAATTTCAGGGTCTGCCAGGCCAGACAACGTTGGCCGTTCTCCTTCTGCACTCGTATGATAGAAGGCATACAAGGCATTAGGATCGGAATTCACCTGACTATTACCGTATAGATCATAATCCCAGTTCTGATATATGACCGTGGCAATATCTTTTGTAATCTCTACCTCAACAGCAATGCCCACCTGTTTCAACTGTTGTTGAATAATCGCAGCGATATCATTGCGTTTTTCCCGGTTAGGCGAACCATCCACATAACGAAGTGTCAGCTTCTTCCCATCCTTAGCACGGATACCGTCCGTTCCTTTAACCCATCCCTCTTCATCCAGCAATTGATTCGCCTTGTTGATATCCGGATTAATGCTACCTTCTAACGAAGAATCGTATCCCAAAATTCCTGGAGATAGCGCAGACCAAGCACGTTCGTAGTTGCCTAGGTACAGCGTTTTGACAATGGTCTCCACATCCACGGCAGATTGAACGGCCTGACGAACTTTCACATTATCCCAAGGTGCTTTGCGTAGATTGAAAAAGAGGGTGTAAGGCAGCCCCACGGTATTCGCCTGCAATAGCTGTTGATTCGGATCACCCTTCAGTGCCGCAATATTTTGCGGTGGAACCGTCTCGGCCGCGAGCACCTGACCACTTTGTACACTTCCGATGCGCGTCGCTTCTTCAGGTACAATTTTGAAGGTAATCGTATCTAGGTGAGGTGCAGCCTGATTCTCTACGGTCTCAGGTGCCCAGGCATAATCTTTATTTTTGGCAACAACGATATCCGCATTTTCATCCCATTTTACAAACGTGTACGGCCCGGTACCTACTGGGTTTTTCCCCAATTGATCACCATATTTCTTCGCAGCAGTTGGAGACACAATGCCGAGCAATGCTTGACTTAGGTTACCAAGGAATGCCTGTGATGGCTGTGCCAAATTAACTTTAATTGTGTATTCATCAATGACCTCGGAGGAGCTATACGGTCTAATGAGAGCTAGAGAATTGGCAGCTTTGGTAGCTGGATCGATAACGCGATCCAAATTATACTTGACCGCTTCCGCATTAAACGGCGTGCCGTCATGGAATTTCACATCATCACGTAGCTTGAACGTGTAACTTGTGCCGTCGTCCGATACGCTCCACTCTTTGGCTAACCAAGGCTTAATGGAGCCGTCTGGTAGTTGAACCACCAGGTTGTCATAGATCGTCCGAATTGCACGTACCGTTACCGCTAACCCGCTTCGATGAGGATCAAGCGTATCAGGAGATGTAGCCAGTGCATACGTCAGATTGCCGCCTTCTGCTGGTGCAGACTGCTCGCCACCCGAAGCTTGAGCAGCTCCGTCTGATGTGCTGCCAGCTCCGCATCCGGATAATACCAGTATTAGTGCTGCTGCCAAAGCCATATATTTCATCCATCGAATAGACCTGCTCATATCGCTTCCCCCTCTGTGTATACAGGTGTCATTGAATCATTAATCAATATAACCTATAAGATAACTTGGTTTTAATCTGTTAAAAAATGGCCTGTCGGCTTGCCGCGTAATCAAAAGCGAACTTTTTGAACTTCCTCTAATTAGGCTTGTTGTGGTTCGGCTTGTTGGCGGGCTACAGTGTACCGATTAGCTGGAATCTGCACGCCCAAATTACCGCGCAATGTATTATGCTCATATTCAGTACGGTAGAGGCCACGCTCTTGCAGAATGGGGACAACGAGTTCTACGAAGTCAGACAGTCCGCTTGGTAGCTCAGAAGCGATAATAAATCCATCTGCCGCTTCGGCTTCGAACCATTCTTGAACTTTGTCTGCCACCTGTTCAGGTGTGCCAATAAACTTACTTTTAGGTGTCGCTGCTCGCAGGGCTACTTCACGCAAGGTAAGCCCTTGCTCTTTGGCATTCTGCTTAATTTTATCTGTACCGCTGCGGAAACTGTTGCTTCCAATGCCGTGCAGCTCAGGGAATGGCTCATCAAGTGGATATTGGGAGAAGTCATGATGCTCGAAGAAACGACCTAAGTAATCAAGTGCTTTCTCAATCGTAACTAGATTTGCAATTTCCTCATATTTACGCTCCGCTTCTTCCTCAGTACGTCCCACAATGGGATTAATTCCCGGAAGGATCACGATATCTTCTGGTTTGCGACCATAGGAAGCAGCACGAGTTTTGACATCCTTATAGAATGCTTGAGCCTCTTCAATCGTATCATGCCCAGTGAAGACTGCATCCGCCTCTTGTGCGGCTAGTGTCTTGCCGTCTTCGGAAGAACCTGCTTGGAAAATGACAGGCTGACCTTGACGTGAACGGGCAATATTGAGTGGACCTTGAACGGAGAAGAACTCGCCCTCATGATTGAGCGTATGCAGCTTGGATGAGTCGAAGAATACGCCACTTTCTTTATCCCTTACAAATGCATCATCTTCCCATGAATCCCACAGCCCTTTAGTCACCTGCAAATACTCTGTAGCAATCCGATAACGCTCGGGATGGGTTGGATGATTGCTTTTACTATAGTTTTTGGCGGAGCCTTCCAGCGGGGAAGTTACAACATTCCATCCAGCACGGCCATCACTGATGAGATCCAGAGAACCGAACTGTCTAGCAACCGTAAAAGGATCACTATATGAAGTCGATAGGGTTCCAACTAGACCAATTTTGGACGTAATTGCAGCGAGCGCAGACAGAATGCTAATTGGCTCAAAGCGATTTAGAAAATGGGGAATGGATTTCTCAGTAATGTACAGACCGTCTGCGATGAATACCAGATCGAACTTGCCTTCTTCTGCTTTTAGTGTTTGGCGTTTATAAAAATCAAAGCTCACACTTGCATCCGCCTGCACATCTGGATGTCTCCAAGTCGTCATGCTACCTCCAACACCATGTACGATTGCTCCAAATTTCAAACTGCGTTTTGCCGTCATATCCGCTTCCGCCTCTCTCTGATTAAATGATGGGATAACCACTTATATTCGTTAATCTAGAAGTTATTGATATTGACCTACGTTCGCAGAGCAACCGTCCCAAACACTGTTCTCTCAAGCTTTCCGACTATTCATCCGTATGAGAAAACAATAAAAGTTAACTATTCCTATGAGTTTGGTTTGTTTTAATTTCACAAATCTTATCACTGCCCTGCTAATGGGTCAACTGTGTTTCTTATAGAACTTTTCTATATGTGCATTGGATAATCCAAAGGAACACTTTACCTTAGCCGTGTTTAGATCAAAATTAACTCTCCCGACTACTCTATGCCGTGATGACAGCCCATCGCAGCTGGGAAAGTTGCTTTACAAAAGGAGCCATTACGATCCAACTTAAAGTGCGTGTTCAAAAGGGTCGGTTTTCAGTACCGAGAAAAGGGGGATGAAGATAGAAATGGAGTAGCGGAGCGTAGGCAAAACTACGTGAGCAACTACATTGTTTCCGGAGGAAACAAACTTCGTAAGCATCCACTTATTTCGGCTGAATCCCATATTCGAAGCTGAGATGCCGCTCGCGCATCCTTCGTAATCAAAAGCGGACTTTTTGAACAACCTCTTAAACGGCTGCTGCTTCGTCCTGGCGTTCAAGAAGCTCTGCCAGTTTTTCCAAATCTGCCTCTAGCAAGGCTTCATACTTTCCGTCTCTGCCTACCTCAATAACAGGTACATGACGGATCCCATACTTGGCTTCCAATACATCTCTCAATACGTCGTTGCCTTGTACTTCAATGTTCTCAAAAGGCTGATTCCGCTCGGTCAAAAATGCCTTAACCTCCCCACAGAAATGACAACCAGTTTTGCTCCAGAGCACGACTTTTTTGGATGAAGAAGACATCGACATACCTCCTGATTGGATTCAAGGTTATGATCAGGGAATCAGCATCCCAGACCATTAATTCCTATCTGTTAAATAAGAATTATGGCTATAAATGTACTCCCGCACCTATCAGGCGTCAATCCATCTGCTAATAGAATAAACCTATAACCGGATAGAAAGATTAAATTTAAAATTTTAATTTTTGGCTCTTTTGCAAAAGAAGGGCTACCTTATCGGCATATATAAGACGGCTTCACCCGTTCTCGGGAACAGGACAGATTCTGATTCCTACGGGGATTAGATCCACAAGCTTGCATACATTTGAACGGTCTGTTGAGCGTAATAACCTTACGAAAACAAGCATAAAAAAAGACTAACCCGTCATTACGGATTAGCCTGTTCATACAAGAATGTACCTTTCCAGCTAGCTGCAGTAAGCCGTCTTCATCGCAACTAGTTACTGTATGTAGTCATTGAATGTGGAATGAAGGCGGCATAATTCGATAGCCGTGCGCACCACACTTCACCCCACATCAAGCGAACCAACAACCCCACAAGCGCTACTCGAATCATTACAAATCTTCGTTCAAGAGCTGCGGCGGGGCAATAATCGGCCAGCCTTCTTCGATCAAGCGTAATTGTTCTGCAGGCACGTGCACAATATGTGCAGAATGTACACCCCAACGCTCGAATGCATAGGTCGTTACAAACCTTCTACGTTTGCCACCGCTAATCTGGTAACAGGTCTCAGGTGCATCTGCTGCTGCAACAATCGTTCCATTCGGCCAAAGATTTCCTGAGCCCTCCATGGATGAGCTCCGCAGCTGATGAGCTTCCAGCGGCCACGCCTGTATTTCGTTTGTTGATTCAACTGCCTCTCCCGAAGGCATGCTGAGCAATTCAGGTTTGGCAATCTGAACGGGAGAAATACCGCGTGGGACAGGGACATTTAATTTGCGGCGATGTCCACCAACTACGGTATAGACCTCTCCTTTGGCATCCGATATGAACGAACCCTCTGGATAGAATACGCTGCTACGTCTAAATGATATTGCAGGGTCAGCGCTTCCCTGAGTGGATATACGCTGCCTTGAATCCATTTGCTTCTTGCTCTGCGAGCCGGCTGGAAGCATTTCACGAAGCGCAAGTTTGTTTGTTTCTGCAACGAGCGCATAAGGATTTCCCCATTTCTTCGAGAAAAATTGCTCGTTGTCTTGATTTACGACCACGTAATCCTGCTCACCTAACGCCTTCATGCTCACACTTCCGAAATGATGGATGAATGCATCCCCAGCTACTGCAAGTTCATATCCCGCCAGCTTCACACGAATGATCCAATCATCGTCCTCGAAATTGCCAACGGCATAGCCTTCATCCAGATAACCGACACGCTCCCACAATTCCCGCGTGAACAGCCAACAGAACCCAACCAGACGATCCGTTAACCGATGCTTCTTCGCATCCGGACGATTATGTTTACTCGCAAATGACCACATATCCTCCACTTCACGATAAGGAACCTCGATCTGCTGATCGCCGCCGATGTAGTTCGTTACAGGCCCAACCACACCAATCTTCGGATCACTATCCAGACATGTCATCATGTTATCAAGCCAGCCAGGTGTGACCAGGGTATCATTGTTCAGCACTACGATATGTCTTCCTCTTGCCATCATCAAGCCATAGTTTACCCCGCCAGCAAATCCACGGTTCACATCCAATGCAGCAACTCTAACCACACCACCAATGCGAAGCAAGGCTTGTGCTGTGCCGTCTTTGGAAGCATTATCTACGACGATAATCTCGTAGGGAGCTGGTGTATGCTTTTCAATGCTCGCAATACATTTCAGTACATAATCTCGTTGATTGTAAGTAGGGATAATGATGCTTACTCCTTCAAAAACTAGACCGAACGAGCTCTGCCCCTGCGCTAATCCTTGATCGTATCCTCTGCGATAACCCTGTTTATATAATTTCGCACCTTGGGCGGCTCGTCGCCCGGTACCTCTGCGCTTAGACTTTTGCCTTACACGTTTGTTTACCGAGTGTAGAGTAACATGTTCCGACTCCAGACTGCGCGTAGCTGCGGTCATTCCGACAGCACTTTTCCCTGAACCGCTAGATGTATGACTATTGCTCCTCATACTTTCCCCTCCATTTCTCTTCAATGAGAGCCGAGTGCAGTCAATCCAGCGCTGCCCTCGGCATCCATTAGAGATGAAGCTCTCCCGTAACCAATTTGTCTGCTAAATGTCCAAAATCCAATGCAACCTTGCCAAGTTCCCCTGCAATTCGGCGACACAATATAACGGCCGGAATCCCGGCTGCGACGAGCGCAATGTCAAAAGCGACCTCTGCTGTCTGCTGCATCACTCTCTGAATATCTGAATATCCCGCGACAGAACCGATAACCCCCGCAACATGTACGCCATGAGTTTGAAGCAGTCCCCCTAGCTCATGAGCCTTGCTGCCGATTAACAGTACACGTCGCCCATGTAGGATAGGCAGTAATAGACCTGACTGATGCAATCCGTAATTGATGGTGGAGCTGGTCAGCTTCAGACGTGACCAATCGATCCCAAAGTGCTGTAAGACAGGAAAAAGTAACCCTTGGAATGTCGGCGCCCGCGAGATCGGAACTCCGACACAATCTGCACCTTGAATGGCTTCGGCGAGCGAAGCCCGAATCTCAGGTGTAGAACGCGGCACCCCTGCATAAGGCAGAAACGGTGCCAGTTCCTGCACCTCCTCGCCGGGCAGCACCGTATCGGCTGCCAGAGCCAACAGTTCGCCATCGCCTAGGCGAACGACGGAAAACGGGCGCTGGGCATCCAATGCGCCCACAAGCTGTTCAGCCACCTCATGGGGGCTGGACAGCCTTGCCAGGCTGGGCGCGTACTGGCGGAATCCCGCCGCGATCAGATCTGCCGCCGCAACGGCAGGCAGAATATGATCCGGCGGGATGTGCTGCGCCACCAGCGCCTCCCCGCCCGCGAACACACCGTCGCGGTAGCCCTCGGCATAGCCGCCGGGCACGGCCGCCGCCTGCACTGCGTGCTGCGCTGGCGGCAAGCCCTGTGCGCTGCCCATACCTGGGGCAGCGCCTTCCCGCCCCGCGGCGGCGACACCCTGCGGAGGTGTCGCTTGCGGGGCGGCGCCAGCATCGCCGGCAGGCAACGCCCATGGCGTGCTGGCCTGCGGTGCTGGCGTAAGCGCACGGCGCGAAGCCGTGCGCTGGGTGCTGCGGGCGGCGATGGCTCGCCCGCTTGGCGCTGCTCCGGGCTTGCGCCCTGCGCTTGCCCGTGAGCCAGGGCGCGAGCGTGCAGCAGCTCGCCCGCCTGCGGGCTTGCGCGCAGCCCGTCTGCGACCTGGCAGCGCAACGCTGGTGCCCCGCACTTTGGTCGGGGCACCAGAACGAGCGCTCGCGTCAGCCTTGCGCTTGGGCTTCTTTACGGCTCTGCTCCTTACCGTGACTTCTCCAGTCGAACGCTGTTCGCGAGGTTCGCCATGGTGGAGAGAAGCACCTGCTTGTGCATGGAACAGCGTCTCCACTGATCGGTTGACTGTCGTTCGCCCCATAGCGTTGCTCATCCCCACACGTGGGCTAGTAGATATGCTATTTCCTGTGCCTATTCGATGTCCTTGACCCTGAAATGCTGCCGGATGGGTACCCCTGGACTTGCCGGTTACCCAGGCTCCAGCCAGCCTGTTGCGTTTGGCTACTTTCACGGCATTTCCTCCCCTGATCTTCGTTAGGAGTGCCACTGCGCAAAGCTCCGGCGCAGGATCATCTGCTCTCCCATAGGGCACCGCACAGCAGCATCAGAAGCATCATTTTATGGCAGTTGACCTTTCATTCGAACCGACGCTTCCTGTAGTGATTCAAACGTACCCGCATCGCTCCAATATTTTTGCAAAATATCGTACTCAAGCCCACCTGCGGCGGCATAATGATTATTCACATCAGTGATTTCAAGCTCACCACGCGCAGAAGGCGCAATGTTACCAATGAGGTTGAACACATGATCATCGTACATATAAATTCCAGTGACACAATAGGATGTCTTTGGATGACTCGGTTTTTCTTCAATATGCGTAATACGTTCTGGGTGCTGGGGATCAAATTCCGGTACGCCATATCGTCTGGCGTCATCCACCTTCTTCAGCAACACACGGGCTGTTCCTTCAGGTTGTTGTACATATCGATCAACATACGGTTTCAGATCATCGCTGAACAGATTGTCACCCAGCAGCACAACAAATCGTTCTCCCGGTAAAATAAAAGATCTCGCCAAGTCCAAAGCCTCTGCAATGCCGCCTGCTTTCTCTTGGATACGATAAGTCAAACGAACACCCAGCTCCGCCCCGCCACCTAAGAAATCGGTATATAGACCGGCCGACTGTTTACCCATCACGATCAAAATATCTTCAATCCCCGCCTGACGGAGCCTGTCGATTCCATACACAATCATCGGATGTTTACCGACTGGAAGCAGATGCTTGTTGATCAGCCGCGTCAGAGGGTACAATCTTGTTCCTGTTCCGCCAGCAAGAATAACACCTTTCATTTCACGTTGCCTCCTTCATCGGATGTCTCAATATATTCAAGAGGATCGACCTGCCATTTGTTAATAAAAATCGAGCGATTACGCTCTAGTAGCTGTTTCCATGTATCCGGATCCGTCTTCAGAAAACTTGCACTACCTTGATGATGAACTAGAACATCACCGCATACCCGCAAGCGAAAGCCCTTCATCCGGGCGCGATAACAATAATCATCATCCTCATAATGTCCCGGCGAATACGCCTCGTCAAGCAAGCCAATCGAATCGAGTACTCGTCTCCGAATAAGCATACATAACCCAACGATCCGTTTAACCTCTATCCACTTCTGTGGATCGCTTATATTGTTCTCTCTCGCTAGCTCCTGAAAATGCTCCATGCTGTGAAAATCCACCTTCACCTGTTGAATACCGCTGGCGTAATTAGTGACAGGGCCTGTAATTCCAACCTGCTCATCACTATAGAGGGCAGTTCGTAAATTTTCGAGCCAGCAGGAAGTCACCGTAACGTCATTATTCAAGAGAAGAAGCTCATCTCCGATAGCTACACGCAGCCCTGCATTGCAGGCAGCAGGAAATCCACGATTTACAGGCAACCGGACAAATCTTAGATGTTCCTTGGCACAATAAGCAGCCGTACCATCTGTTGAACCATTATCCACAACAACAATCTCGTAAGGGGTATGAGCACCTGTATATTGACGGATCGACGCAATGCAGGATTGCAATAAATCTAATCCGTTATAGGTTGGAATTATAATACTCGTACATGTCATCAGGTGTTCCTCCTGTAAGCCACTTCGCTTCGGGATAACGTAGGTGCTAGCACCTCTTGCCCCGCCAAGTTCAGCCACTCGGCTATCGCTTCAAGATGATCTCCAATAATGAGCTTAGCCACCGGATTGCCGCTACCTACATTGGTGGAACGAAGACGATTGGATCGAATCACGTCGACCTGACTAGGTGCCGTTACTCTTAATCCATGTTGAATGGCGAGAGCCTGTGCTTTAGGTGGAACAACAAGAGACTCTGGATCTACTGCCTGGATCATACGCCGAGATAATGCATGGGGCACAGCCGTTAGAGAATTCGATTGAAGATCAGCTCTCCCCAGTGTCCGATTAAGGTATGCCTTCATTCGAGTGACCTCATCTTGTCGTGCAAATGCAGGCAATAAGGAGGTCAGATCGTTAAGCGCCACATCGTCTCCGCGATCAACCGCATACAGAAAAGGTGCCAGTTGCTCTGCCGCGATCACCATGTCTCCATCGACAAACAAAACGGATTCTGCTGTCGTTACCTTAGCACCCAGTGCACGGCCAACATCATGACCTGCGCGATTCGGCTCATAGACAAGGGTCACTCTTGAATGATCAAGCACCCGCTCCAGACTGTGATCGGTTGTTCCGTTTAATACAACAACGATCTCTGTCAGGGGAAGTCGTTTCAGTTGGACAATGACTTGAGCCAACGTGGCCTCTTCGTTACAGGCACTGACTACAGCAGCCGCGCTACGGTGAAGATGCAAAGGAACGATATTTAATGAGCGTTCAGACGAATGGGCATACCCCTTCATAAATGCCTTTCCTGCCTGCATTACATCCTCGTAATTACCCAACTGCTCAGATATAATAGGCCAGCATTTGTGCCAAGCAAGATGCGCCTGTTGCTCCATGGAATCGATATCACCCGAGCTATGCCGCCCCGCTTCTTCACCGTATTTCCATGACTGTTGGAACACTGCTCGATTCATTTCTAGCTTCGTGATTTGTTTCTTCAACACTTGCCCTCGTCTTCCTCGTATACCTCTCTTTCGTGTTCGCTGATGGCGAACACCAACGATACGGGCTTTCATTTTGTCACCTCCAGCATATTGCAGCATTCAGCCTACAAGTTTCCGAATACGATAACTTTAGAGCAAGGGTATTCTTCGTTCCGCTATTAGCAAGGATCAAGGTGAATACACCTTATGCTCTATCGCGTATCACCTGGAAACCCTCCGTGAATGATTACAACATGCTCACCTCGCCAGGCTACGTACCCGCTCCAGATCGGAATGTCCTCCACGGGAACCAAGGGTATCTGTCATCCATTTGATGGCCGTTAGATGATCCGTTAAGATCACTTGGCTTAATAGATCGGTACTTTTTCGTTTGCGTGATCGAACTGCATTCATTTTTCCTACAGGCACATGGTGCACTGCGCGCACCTGCAACCCACCGACCACTGCTTTGGCATGTGCCAGTGGAGGAATCTCTAGACTTTCAGCACCTATAACCTCCAGAGCCTTACGACTTATCGCATGTGGAATGGCTGTCATCGAGGCTCCATCCAGATCCGGTCTCGTTAACATACTGTTCAGAACATGTTTGGCTTCTACCACCGGATGTATAGGGATTCGTGTAATCGGGCCGTTATAGTCGTTCAGGGCAACGTCTGTTCCATCCATAATCGCTCGCACATAAGGCGCTAAGTGCTCTGGAGAGATCGGAATGTCTGCATCGGTGAATAATAATATGTTGCCACGAGCCACCGTCGCGCCCGCTTGACGACCGCCGTCATGACCTAGAGCCTCTGTATAATGGATTACACGAGCACCTGCCGCTCTTGCAACTCTTGCCGTACCGTCTGTAGAGCCGTTGACCACTACAATTACTTCCGAATCCCGGCATATACGCCGAGCCAAACGAACCACCTTACCTATCGTTCTCTCTTCGTTCATTGCTGGAATAATTACCGAAAGTAAAGGGCTATGCTCTGATCGCTCCGTAGCTGGAATGACATACCTATAGGTCTTTGTACCTTTTTTACGCATCGGTTTCAATCGCTGTTTCTGCTGCTGTGTCCTATTTCGTTTGGAACTTGGTTTGGTACCCGTCCGAGCGATACTACGGCGGTTTTGCAACCATATCACCTCCCAATGAAAATCATCAGCATGCAAGGGAGTACACGTTATTCTATGTATTCGTGGAGAAGTGGAAACGGCGTTTGTCCTTGATTGGCGGGCAGTTCTCCCAGCAAAATCCGCTTTCCCTCCGCTCCTTCCAGACAAATTCCGTCAAAATATCGGTAAAAGGTTGCTTATCCCCTACTTTAGACATAATTTTGGGCAAAATCTAAAATTTCTTCTTTTCCAAACTTTTACATTGTGATACTATACGTTCAAGCCTTTAACTTTACAAAATAATCCTTTTACAGAACAAAAGTTCTCAAACAACTTTCTTGCTGCTATTAATTAACCTTAGGACAATTGTGTCATGTTTTTCATTCCTTACTTACATCACTTGAGAGGAGGGATGCCGTTCACGATATACCCCTACTTCCCGGTTACGCGAACCTGGTACGAACACCCCGGCTCCGTAAGACTTCTTCTGCTTCGCAAGTTGACAACACCCCTTGGCATCCGTAAGAGGAACGGTATTAGACGTTATGAAACAAGCGACCGGATCAGATACTTGAACCTTGCTAATCCGGCATGAGACAAGCTATCCGAACGATTGACCTATAACCGTCTGTATAACATTCCACGCTTCAGGATTAGCCCCACGCTCCGTGCTGCCCACGTCGCAGTCGGAACTCCACCCAAGAATGGCATGATATGATTCCCCAAAAAATTGAATGAATGGAGCGTTTACTATGAAATTTGCCAAAGTTATGCCAACAATTCTTGGAGGAGCACTTTTGCTCGCTTCCGTATCTTCTGCAGGAGCAGCTCCGTTGTCAGATCAATCCATTCCATTGCAAGTGCCATACGTATCTGAGGAGGGGATTCCTTTGAACAACGGCTCCGACGAAGCCATCTTCAATTACCTTGGGCAACAAGAGCAATTCCTGAATTCGGATGTAACATCTCAGCTCAAAATTATTAAAAGATCCACGGACACTTCCGGCATAAGACACTTC
This sequence comes from Paenibacillus tundrae, assembly GCF_036884255.1. Lineage (NCBI taxonomy): Bacteria > Bacillati > Bacillota > Bacilli > Caryophanales > Paenibacillaceae > Paenibacillus > Paenibacillus tundrae. The sequence continues at coordinate 5,232,381 of NZ_CP145605.1, forward strand.
CGATTGAAACAATACATCAAGGGCATTCCGGTCTACGGTGCAGAGCAAACGATTCATTTGGACAAAACAGGAGCCGTTTCCTCCGCGCTTGGTGACCTTCCTCCAGTTGAAGAACAATCCATCCCGAACGATGGTGTAGCTGAGATTAGTGCCGAGGATGCCAACCGCATTGCCTCAGAAGAAGCCACTTCCCGTATTGGTGAACTGGGCGAAGCCCAAAAAGACCCTCAAGCTGAATTGAACATCTACCACCATGAAGAGGATGGGCAAACCTACCTCGTGTATATTACCGAAGTCAATGTACTTGAACCTGCCCCGTTGCGGACAAAATACTTCATCAATGCCGTTGATGGCAGCATCGTATCCCAATTTGATCTCATTAACTTTGCTACGGGTACAGGTACAGGTGTCCTTGGAGATACCAAGACCCTCACCACAACGCAATCGGGAAGTACGTATCAATTAAAAGATACTACGCGTGGAAAAGGCATTCAGACGTATACAGCCAACAATCGTTCCTCTCTACCAGGTACTCTGCTCACCGATTCAGACAATATATGGACGGATCGCGCAGCAGTTGATGCGCATGCCTATGCTGCTGCCACCTATGATTTCTACAAAAATAAATTCAATCGTAATGGACTCGATGGCAATGGATTGCAAATCAGATCTACCGTGCATTATGGTTCCAACTATAACAACGCGTTCTGGAACGGTGTACAAATTGTCTTTGGTGATGGGGACGGTACAACCTTCACTTCCCTATCTGGTGATCTCGATGTGGTAGGACATGAATTGACTCATGGTGTCATTGAATACACAGCTAATCTAGAATACCGTAATGAACCTGGTGCATTAAATGAAGCTTTCGCTGATATCATGGGGAACACCATCGAAAGTAAAAACTGGTTGCTTGGTGATGCTATCTATACTCCTAACATTCCGGGTGACGCATTGCGTTCCCTCTCCAATCCTACCTTGTATGGACAACCTGATAAGTATAGCGATCGTTACATCGGTTCACAGGATAATGGTGGTGTTCATATTAATAGCGGAATTATCAATAAAGCTTATTATCTCGCAGCGCAAGGTGGTACACATAACGGTGTAACGGTAACTGGAATCGGACGTGATAAAGCGGTGAAAATTTTCTATAGCACGCTTGTGAATTATTTGACACCAACGTCCAAGTTTGCCGCTGCCAAAACAGCAACGATTCAAGCAGCCAAAGATCTGTACGGTGCCAATTCTGCTGAAGCAACAGCGATTACCAAAGCATATCAGGCTGTAGGACTATAATTAATCTCTAACTGTGGTGAACGTTCTGATACCCCTCACTGTCCGAACGGATCGACCCTAATGATGAACAAAAGCGGTGTCCTGGACAAATCCGGGAACCGCTTTTGCTTGTTAACATGTAGAAATATATATAGTACGTGTTCAACAGCGGGCGTTATGAACAACCTCTTATACGGAAGGTCCAGCAGCGATCCATGATAACAAACCATACGTATGCTTGCAGCCTACCGCACGCGATACCTCCAGCACCGCCTCATCCTCGCTCTGAGACAGCAGGGATACCTGGAACCCACGGTCATTGCTCATCGCAACAATAACATAATGCTCTGATGCAAATGACTCTTCGAATGCAACCGTCACCTCTACACATTCTTCATTCTCTGGCAGGATAAATGCTTCCATACCGAATTGTTGCACAACCAGTTGACGGCTAACACTACGTACAGGTTGGAAGGATAGATGTTGAGGCTGAACCGCTCCTGCCTGTAACTGCTCACTACCTACGATATTTTCACACAAATGCGCTTGTTGAACAGACTGTTCACTGAGCTCGAACGTATGATTGCCGCTATCCGTCTCGGCTACACCGGAGAGTTCTCCTTCTGGCTGAATCCATTCGCCTGTCGATAGATCAGTCTTTGATTCTGTAACAGGCTGTTCTTTCCACTCCTGGACAGATGTCTGAAGTAATTGGATCGCCTCGGCATGTGCGACGGTTTGTTCTTCCAATCGTGTAAGTTGCTGTTGTTGATCAGCTAACGTAAATTGGGTTTGTTGATCCGACTCGTTCAGTACATTGAGCTGGTTAACAAGATCCAGATGTTCTGAGTGGTCGGGTTGATTGATCGAGTTGGGCTGATTCAGGTGATCTTCTTCTACAATTGAAGGTGCTTCCTGCCGTTTGCTGGCTTCAAACTGCTCTAGCGTCTCTCCACTGACCTGACGAATCGCAGTCCAAATATCCTCGCTTAGATGTGCAGTATTCACACTTCCTACATTTAAATGTTGAGATGTGATGCTCTGCTCACGGAGCTTACTTCCATCAATGGCACCACCCGCAAGTTTATCTACCGTGATAGCTCCGTCTCGAATGTGAGCTGCGTTAATGCTTTGTGCTTGGATGTGATCTCCTTGAACGGCCCCACTCTGAATGTGAGTTGCATTAATGCTTTGCGCTTGGATGTGATCTCCTTGAACCGCACCACTCTGAATGTGATCTCCGTTGATGCTGTCCGTTTGGATATGACCTGCTTGGATAGCTCCATCCTGAATATGAGCCGAATGTACGCTCTCTCCCAACAAATGCACACCCGACACTGCTCCTGGCACCAATTTACTGCCATCCACACTGCCCTCAGCAAGTTTATCCAGCGTCACGGCTCCGCTCTCCAAAGCCTCTGTTGTTACACTTCCCACTTCCAGATGTGACGCGTGAATGCTCTGTTCTTGAATGTGTTCTCCGTTGATGCTTTGCTCCTGGATGTGGTCTCCTTGAACGGCACCACTCTGAATGTGGTCTGCATTAATACTTTGTGCTTGGATATGATCTGCTCGAATGGCTCCGTCCTGAATATGAGCCGACTGTACGCTCTCTCCCAACAAATGCACACCAGATACGGCTCCCGGCACCAATTTGCTGCCATCTACACTGCCACTTGCCAACTTAGAGCGAGTAACGGATTCCTCTTGCAAAATAATCGTGCTGACCGATTCTTCTTCTAGATGAGCTGTGCCAATACTCCGTTCATGGATATGATGGGCAAAAATAGCTCCATCATGAATATGGCGTGATTGTACTGCGTCTTGCTGAAGCTGAACGGTGCTAATTGAATCGGCCTTGAGGTGCAAACCACTAATTAAGCCTGGTTGCAGGTGCGCTTCTGTTACCGATAACGGTGCCAGATGATCCGTCTGAACGGATCCGGGTAGGATATGATGGGATGTAATGGCCTGCTCGTTGATATGTTCCCCATGAACACTATCTGCCTTCAGATGTTGTGAATGAATGACTTGATTGCTCAGATGATCCGACTTGATGCTGCCATCAGCCAGATGAATGGATGTTACTGCGGATGGCTGCAGATGCTCACTGCTCACTGAATCATGCTGTAATGTGTCCGAAGATACAGAATCCGCAACCAGATGTTCTGCATTGACTGATCCTGGACGTAATTTATTGCCTGTAATACTTCCATCTGCAAATAATTCTGGTGACCGGATCTCATCTGCCAGATGCTCCAGTGACACCGAGTGCTGCTTCAGATGATAACCACGAATCGTTCCCGCCGGAATATGCTTAGCCGTAATACTCTCAGCCATGATTTTACTGGATGTGACGCTACCATCTGCGAGCTTAGCTGAGGTCACAGCCAAATCTGCTAATTTATCTGTAGCAACGCTCTCAGGTGATAATTTTGGTGAAGTAACCGAATGATCTGTGAGATGTGGTGGAAAGATGCTGCCTCCAGCGATCTGGCTGGAAGTCACGCTTCCCGGAGCCAATTTATCTGTAGTAACCGCACCACGAGATATGGCATCCGTTTGCACACTTCCTGGCTGTAGATGAGGTACGCCTACGGCGTGCTCGGTTAAATGCTCCGCTTTCACTGCATATGGTCGAAGAGCATCGGAACCCACGCTACCTGGCGCAAGATGAGCACCCGTCACTCCGCCGTGAGCAAGATGAGATGATGACACACTTCCTGGAGCAATGGCTCTGCTACTGATCGATGCCGAGCCTAATTTTTCTTCCGTTATACTTTCATCCGCAAGCTTCGTGTCGGTTACCGCACCGTCCTGCAGCTCATACGTACCTACCGCAGACTCCGTCAGATGCGATGTGGAGACAGCCCCGGGTGCAATCGCATCTGCAGACACACTGTCTGTGGCTAAATGCGTAGCCTCGATACTTCCACTCGCAATATGGATGGAATGGATCGCTGCATTATCCACATGCACAGGCGAGATCCCCCGGTTGGCAATATGTTCTGCACGAATAGAGCCTTTGGCGATATGCTTCCCATGCACTGCCTCATCGGCAATTTTGGAAGCAACGATACTCTGATCTGCAATCTTCGAAGCTGTAATGGACTGTTCCAGCAGTTTGGCTGTCCCTACAGATTGATCTGCCAATTTACTGCTGGTCACGGCACCATCCACCAGATGTTCATTGGTCACTTCGCCCGTACCGATCTGTTCCCTACCTACAGCAGCAGTCCGAAGCTGATTAGATCCAATGGCGCCATCCACCAGATGTCTTCCGCTCAGCGAGCCTTCAGCCAGATGTCTTGCTTCAATTGCACCGTCTTCAATCTGCTCACTTCCAATACTACCTGCCGCGAGCTGAGAACGATTAATTGCCCCTTCAGCCAGATGGGTCTGCTTGATCGCACCTGACTGAATATGACGAGATTCCACCGATTGTTCTTCGATTTTGCTGCTAGTAACCGCTCCCTCACGAATTTTAGCTGTTGTCACTGCTTCGTCCGCTAACTTGGATGTATGCACCGCTCCGCCTGTCAGATGGCGAGTATCTACACCGCTGATAGCAATTTTATCTCCAGTAACAGCTTGGTTTTTAATTAACTCCTCCGTGACAAGCATGCGACTAAGATGCCTTGTGCCAATCGAACCATCCGCAATTTTGGCTGCATCAATGACCTGGTTGCCCAGCTTTTGCGATGTGATACTGCCATCTCTTATTTTCTCTCCGCCAACAGAAGCATTGCGTATTTTGTAACCAGATACCGAGCCATCAATTAAATGTTCCTCTGATACAGACGCCTCGGCAAGTTTAGCAGATACAATCGCGCCATCTGCGATATGAATGCTGGTCACTGCGTAATCTTGTAACGCCTCGCTGCCAACAGCTCCAGGTTTCAATTTGGATGCATCTACCGAGAACGGTGCAAGTCTACTCTCTGTTACCGCATATTCACTTAGGTCATCCGTATAGATGTATGCCCCCGTTGAGCCTGGCATCTGATTCTGATTCAAAATATATCGGCGATCCTGACTTGTCGTTTCCTTCAATTCTTCTAGAACACTAGGCGCTACACTGCTCACTTGAATTTGCTTGGTTTGTTCTACGGGTGCTGGCACCTCTGGTACCTTTGCCACTTTGGGTTCAGGTTGTACTGCTTGTGGCTCAGGTTGTACTGCTTCTGCTTTTACTTCTGATTTGGCTTCTGCTTCTGCTACTGCTTTTGCTTCTGCTTCCACTTCTGGCTTAACTTCTTTCGCGTTTGTTCCATCTGCAGCTTGATCCGCTGATACTGGCGAAGTTTCTACAGGTGTCTGATTTTGAATGGCTCTAGGAGCCGGTACAGATGTCTCCAGCCGTTCTTCCTTGTGCAAGAACGGATCCGATTTTATCGAGCCGATACGGCGATCCGTCAGTTCCAATTCCTTAAACTTCGGGCTCACATGCCGCAGTTTCGGCGTAAGAACCTTCTTTTTGCCTCTTTTACTCATGCAGCTTGCTCCTTCCTCTCACGTTCGTCTCCGGCATCATATGCTTCAATCTAGGCATCTGCCACTTTTAATCTGGACTTTTATCCATACCGAGCCATCATGTACAAGTAAGAACGGATCAGATGAACCCCATGAAGTGAAATAGGCTGCGTACGGTTACAACGAAAAAGGCAGCTGTCCATGCCCTCCGAGCAAAACTGTCATACGATATCGTATAAGTACGGGTATGCCATGAACGGACGAACCAGTGCCTTGATAACTTTGAAGGAGGAGCGGTCATGCCACAAGAGACGATCGGCATTATGTTCGATTCACGCATGTACCGAGGGATACCGGCCGGAAGAACCGGTCAGGAATCCCTCGCGAATTATGAGCAGGCAGCAGCTAGCCACGGATTGATCCTTTGTTTTTTGCGGCTCGAAGATATTGATTTCAACACAAAAACCTGTATAGCCTATGTAAAAAAAGAAGACGGATACGTCCGCCAAAAAATGCCCTTACCCACAGTCATTCACAACCGTGCACTTCAGCTCCGCCGAGCGGAACAGCATCAAGTTACTACCTTACTTTTGCAAGGTATTCAGGTATATAACGTTCGTAATCGTTACCGTAAGGATCACATTCACGACATGCTCCGTCAGGAGCCTTTACTGAGAGAGCATCTGCCTCATGCTGTGAGAGCCACACCTGAGTCGTTAACGGATATGATGGAGCAGTATAATGATCTGATCATTAAGCCATGTAGCGGAAGTATTGGGCATGGCATTATCCGAATATTCAAGCAAGACGGGCATTGGAAATTAACCCGTGAAACGAGAGCTTCTCGCAAAGGCTGGGCTACCTTTCGACTAACCAAGGGGCAGCTACCCTCAGCGATCCTGCGCCGAATTTTCCGCTATGCACACCTTATTGAAGAACGTATTCCTCTCATCCGATATGAGGGAAGACCGGTGGATCTGCGTGTTTCCGTACAACGTGGAATGGATGGTTTATGGGGAATGACTGGACTATTCGCCAAAGCCGCTCCGACACATACCTTTGTCACTAATATCGCTCAAGGCGGTAAGGTCATGACGTTGGGTGAGGTGTTAGGCTCTGATGTGAATAGCTACGAGCTCGCACAACTGGAATCCAGAATCTGCTTAGTCTCGCTGCGTATCGCCAAAACGCTGGCGGCAAGCCTACCTCATCTTGCGGATCTAGGTCTTGATTTAGGCATCGCCCGCGACGGACAGATTTATTTTATTGAATGTAATGGACGGGATCAGCGTTACGGTTTCCGTAAAGCCGGTCTGGTGGAACAATGGAGGGCAAGTTACCACGAACCGATGGCATATGGGCGTCTTCTACTGGAGCAGAATTCGCGTATCCCTAGACAACCACAGACGTACCGTAAGTACCCGTATTGATTTCGGAGGCATTCTGTGTCAATATTATGCAGAACGGCCGGGTCCTACCGGCCTTGATGTTCGCACTAACCCTAAGGGGGATATTCATGGCAAAAACGCTGTTACGGTTAATGACTGAGCTTTCTTCTCGCAAATGGATCTCGCGAACTGTGGGAGCCTTCTCCAAGAGCAGAGGAAGCAAGGCATTTATTCCTTATTTTGTCCGGACCTACGACATCCCTGTTCAGGAAGCAGAGAAAGACTGGAAGGAATACCGTTCACTGAATGATTTTTTTACTCGCAAATTAAAACCAGGCATGCGCCCATTAGACCTTTCGGAACATGCGCTAATTAGTCCAGTAGATGCCAAAATTACGGCAGCGGGTCCAATATCCGCAGGAACACTCCTGAATGTTAAGGGACAAAACTATACACTTGCTGAATTGTTGAATCACTCACCACATCTGGAGAAATACAAACATGGTTATGCCTTCGTCCTGTACCTCAGCCCTCGCGACTATCACCGCATTCATGCACCTGTTAGCGGACGCAGGATTGAGAGCGAACATATCAAGGGTAAAGTTTACCCCGTGAATGATTTTGGTCTGACACATATGAGAGCCGTGCTGAGTCGCAACGAACGGCTAATTACGTACATCGCCCATGATTATGGAGAAGTAGCTGTAGTTAAGGTCGGTGCGATGAATGTGAGCAGCATTCAGTATGCTGATGCAGACACCAGCACATGGGCACAGGGAGATGATTTAGCCTATTTTGAATTCGGCTCTACGGTGGTTCTCCTAACGCAAAGTGGTACATTCGAACCTACACCTGGCTTACAGCCAGGAGATTCCGTCAAAATGGGAACATTGCTCGGCCGTTTGAAACCAATTCACTGATACTCATAAGACAGGCGGCAACTCTCATGCACAATTAAAAAGGATGGCGGAACACCTGTAATCAGGGTCTCCGCCATCCTTTTTAGATTAGTCTATGTATCATGCTAGCATGATACAGCCATTTCACTGCATGTATACAAGCATTACGAAGTCTCACTCCGTAATTCATTGATCGACTGATATCGCCTCAAAACCATACATCCTGCAACTCATCTGCGGGTTTCGATCGACGCAGACGGTTCCGGAAAATAAGGCATCCTTTTGTAGAGCATCCCCGGTTGCGGATCCGCCGTTTTCCGTTCATCCCAAGTCCCCCCTTCGTTTGTTCATCTGGAATGCTTTTTACTTACCCCTCACTCCCAGACTTGAAACGCTATGCTGTATCCTGGCATGAAGACCTAACGCCCTAACGAATCTCGGAAGGACTTTTGCCTGTATACTGCTTGAACTGACGACTGAAAAAGAAGATATCCCGATAACCTAAAGCATCCGCCACTTCGGTGACATTCATGCCAGTATGCACGAGCAGATGCTCTGCACGTTCAATACGCATACGAATGATATACGATTGTACAGAAGAGCCAACTAACTCTTTAAACTTAATCGAGAAATAACGTGGAGATAGCCCCGCACGTGCAGCCAAATCCTCCACTCGATGCGTGATCCCCGGATGCTGACGAACATAATTCGCCACTTCCTGAATCACATCCGATAGCTGGTTACTCACCTTTTTCTCGACAGGTGCTTCCGTATCCGCACGCAATAGATGAATCATCAACTGCTTCAAGATCAACCGACTCTCTTCGGTGCGACCGTATACGTCAGACAGGAACAGTCTTACATACCGTGCGAGCAAATGTTCAAACTCCACCGTCTCCTGGACTTCACGATAGGACTGAGGCACATCCGTCACGTCCACATCCACATCAAAATGGATATACGTCAGTACAAGCGGTTTCTGTCTATTATGTGTAGCACTTGTATGATCTCCTGGTCTAAATAGGAAACAACTGCCTTTACCCACCTCGTAAGGCTGGTCATTCAGCACAACAGTCCCTTCACCGCTCCACACATAAAATAAATCATAATTCTGCATCGGTTTTTCCCGCTTCTGCCACTTCCATCCCGGTTCGCAGACTATTTTGGCGACAGCGGGCAAAATAACAAATGATGACGGCGATGCCTGCAGCATGTCGCCACTCCCCCTTGAATGTTAATCTCTAGCTATTGCATCGTACCCATTCCTATCGTTTGGAGCATAGGCTTACGAATTGTTCATCTCAGGTTACCCGATCCGTGTACGCAAATCCTCGTTGAAATGATGCAATATGCTCATATATATATTCTCTGCCCCTATGGGAGCAAAATGTCTTATTCTATTATACAGCGGAATTCATCGAAACGAAAATGTACTCTTCTCCCAAGCGATCCGCATTCGGTTAATGCCCTCCGTAATCTCATCCTCCTCCAAATGTGCGAAGCCAAAACAGACTGCAGGATGGCCTGGTGTGAGCTGATAACGTGCCGCATCACGGAATATTACACCATCCTCCTGAGCTAACGTTTTGAACCGAATATAACGCTCCCGATCATCATTCCAAGAAGCATAGATATGCAGTCCTGCATCCCCTGGCTGCATGGTAAAAGCTTGGGGCAAATGCTGCTGCATCTCACGAACAAAAAAGGCATGTCGCTCCCCATACAATCGGGTTAAACGTCGTAAATGCCGCAAATACCCTCCCCGCATCATCCACTTTGCAAGTGCACGCTGTTCGAGCAGTGCAGGTGGCACAGGTTCATACAACGCTTTAGCCGCGAGAAGGGGATCTACGAGCGATGGAGGCAGCACTGCATAACCAAGCCGGAACGAAGCTACCATCGTCTGCGAGAAGGAGCCTACGTAGACAACGCGTTGTTCCCGATCAAGCACTTTGAGTGGTTCAATCGGTCTTCCTCCCCATCGAAATTCGCTGTCATAATCATCCTCAATAATGACGGCATTTCGTTTACTTGCCCACGTCAGTAATGCCTTACGCCGTTCAAGGCCGAGAACAGCGCCTGTTGGAAATTGTCTGGTAGGTGTTACGAATAACACCTGTGCTCGCCAATCCTGAGGAATAATACCTTGAGCATCAATGTCCGCTGGAATAATCACGCCACCGCAAGATTTCACAGCATGAGCTATGCCTTGGTATCCTGGGTTTTCTAATACGGCTGCTTCTCCCTCCGAGATCAGTAACTGCGCTAGCAGTACAATCCCCTGCATGGAACCGCTGAATAATACGATCTGAGAGGCATCCGCATCTATGCCCCGTGTCCATCTAAGATGAGAGGCAATCGCTTCTCGCAGCTCTAGGTCTCCTGCGGCACTGCTATGTTCACGCCAATCGCTGCGATGAACAGCCGCCAATGCACTCTTCCACTCAGACTCCGGGAAATGCTCTGCTGGCATGCGCTGCACCTGAAAGTTAATGATGGATTTCCCGTGTGCCAGGGCAGGCGTATCTCCCTTTTGAGTATCCAATGCTGCCACTCGCTCTCCCCATGCAGACAGGACAATTTTGGCTTCCGTACCCTTCTTAGTCGCTGTCGTTAATGTGTCTGTTACAAATGTGCCTTTCCCCCGATAAGCCTCAACGTAACCATCTGCAAGCAGCATATCATACACCTGTGCTACAGAACCGCGTGACATACTGTACTGAACCGCGAGTTCACGTGTGGAGGGCAGTCTTGTTCCTCCGGTCAACGTGCCTGCATGTATAGCATCACGCAATGCATGGTATAGTGCGACATATTTGTATCGGTGCTGCTGCTCATATGTATCCATCGGTAACCAGAGTTCCATTATGCGTCTCCTTTGTATCTCTCAGCTTTACTAAATTGGACTATAAATTCGAATGTAAATTGGATCTATTTATATGTCAATGTACGCTCTATTGTTAGGATAAAGCAACCTTTTCGATTAAAAAACCAATTCAGGGGGAACAACGATGAGACGAAAAGAATTTACAGTAGAAGAAGAACAAGAGATCATTACCTTTCTAGACCAGTGCTCCTTTGGTTTTCTGGGAACGATCAGCCCGGATGGACAGCCTCGGGTGACGCCACTGAATTTTGTTTATATGGACGGCTGTTTTTATTTTCATGGCAGCCTTGCTGGAGAGAAAATGAAACAGATTAAGCAGAATACTTCGGTTAGTTTTACAGTTGCCGAGGAGTTTTCGCTGATCCCTTCCTATTTTACTGATCCAGAGCTGGCTTGTCCGGCAACCTCCTTTTTCAAAAGCGTTATGGCGTTTGGTCAAGCAGAGCCGGTAAAAGACTTAGAAATAAAAGGTAGGGTTCTACAACGATTTATGGAGAAGCTCCAGCCACAAGGTGGCTATGTCCCTATCGATGCAGCGGACTCACGTTACACTGGGCAGCTCAAAGCTGTAGCCGTTGTGCAAATTACGCCAGAGCGACTAACCGCCAAGTTCAAATTTGGTCAAAATCTCTCGTCTGAAGAGTTCGAAGATCTCAGTAATAAACTGGAAGCTCGAAACGAAGGAAGGGATACAGAGACCGCTGAAATGATGCGAAAATACTGTCCTTTTCATCAGCAATAAACCTCTATTTTCAATCCACAACAACGCGGTGAAGTGTTATAACTGTCATTATGCGTAATTTCCGTGACGGGGGGATGTCAAGGTGTTATAATGTTAGGCAGTTGAATCCCAAAGACTTGGAAGGATGAAAAGAATGAATCCACTGGCTGAACAGTTGAACGAAAGTATTCAGGCAGGCAGCAGTCACGTCTACTCGATGCTGTCGCAGCTCGGCAAAGAAATTTATTTCCCGAAAGAAGGTATCTTGAGTCAGTCTGCTGAAGCAGCAAGTCTGGCCAAAACCTATAATGCCACGATTGGTATCGCCCTAGAAGGCGGAGTGCCTATGCATCTACCTGTTATTCAGGAGAAGCTGTCCGCATTCCAACCAAAGGATCTGTACCCATACGCTCCTCCTGCAGGCAAGCCTGAATTACGGAGTGTTTGGAAAGAGAAGATGTTGAAAGAGACCCCTTCATTGGCAGGTAAGTCTTTCGGCAACCCAATTGTAACGAATGCATTAACTCATGGACTCAGTATTGTAGCCGATTTGTTCGCAGATGAAGGCGACGCTGTTATATATCCAGATAAAAACTGGGAAAATTATGAGCTGACTTTCGGAATTCGCCGTCATGCTCAGTTGGTTCATTATCCACTGTTTGATGATCAGTTAAACTTCAACAGTGCGGGGTTGCTCGAAGCGTTGCTTGCTCAGAAAGACAAGGGCAAAGCCATCGTATTACTCAACTTCCCGAACAATCCAACAGGTTACACGCCAGGCCCCGAAGAAGCAGATGCGATTGTGAATACGATTCATCAAGCAGCTGAAGCAGGTGTCAATGTAGTCGTTGTAACAGATGATGCTTACTTCGGACTTTTCTTTGAAAATTCGATTCACGAATCCTTGTTTGGCAAACTCGCAGGCATACATCCACGTGTGCTGACCATCAAAATCGATGGCGCAACGAAAGAGGAATTCGTATGGGGCTTCCGCGTAGGCTTCATCACGTATGCCCACGAAGATGCTGCTGTGCTACATGCCATGGAACAAAAGACTCTCGGTATTATCCGGGCGACCATCTCCAGTGGGCCGCACCCTTCTCAGACATTTGTACTCGATGCATTGAAAGCACCAGAGTTCGAAGCTCAGAAGCAGGAGAAGTTTGAAATTATGAAAGGCCGTGCCAACAAGGTGAAGGCTCTTCTCGATAGCGGCAAGTATGGGGATGTATGGGAGTACTATCCGTTCAACTCCGGATACTTCATGTGTCTGAAGCTGAAAGAAGTCAGCGCTGAGGCACTCCGTACCCATTTGTTACAACAATACGGTGTCGGAACAATTGCGCTGGGTGAGACTGATCTGCGAATCGCGTTCTCTTGTATTGAAGAATCCAACTTGGAAGATCTCTTCGATACCATTTACCGTGGAGTTCAGGAATTACAAGCCACTTAAATTAGCATATTATTGTCGTGTGACTATAAATAGGTTAGGTTCATAATGAACCTAACCTTCCTATAAGCCCCCCCTCTCGGTGATGTATTCATCATTTAGAGGGGTATTTGGCATATTATCTGGGTAACAGATTGATAGCAGATCGAACCGTTAGATTCCCCACCGTTCCTACCTCTTTTACTCAACGTTATCGGTTATCTTCTTAGCATACACCGCCCAAAATGGTTATTTTCCTCAGGAATACAGGGCAAAGACCCAATCAGCCAACACCCAAGGCACATAATATACGGTGTACGCAAGGGCGTGCCAACAACGAACTGAGAGGGGAATGACCATGTCTGGAGTTGAAGAAACAAGAGGCGGTTATGGATACGGATTTGGAGGATTTACAAACACAGGTGCGATTCTTGTATTGTTCATTCTGCTTGTAATCATCACTAAGTCGTTCCTCTACTAGTCCCGATCTGTTGTATTCATTCTGCACGATGAATTCAACCTTACACACGATCTGTCCGTGTTGTTAGAGGCATAGGAATATGTCAGACAACACGTCGGTAGGCGGCTATCCATTCGTGGGTAGCCGACCTCTCACACCACAGTTTATGTACGATCAATATGCGACATTGTCCATGTTGATCTGTAATTGTAGCCGCCCGCACTGCGTAGGGGATGTCAGGACCCCTACCCGTACGGGCTTTTTTCATCGTAACCGTGCTGGATAAATATCCATTTACGATATCGCGATAAAAAAATAAGGAAGTATCCGTAATAGGTACTCTAGATATTCAAGTAAGCCTCTTACGGCAAACACCGCAAGAGGCTTACTTGAATACAAACTATACGATGTAAGCAAGTCATCTAGTAAATGTCGTAGGCAATACGACTACGATTCTAGCTACTGACATTGAGCCTTACACATCATTGCTGCTCGTCAGCATCAGGATTACATAAGAGAATATTCTACTCCTCTTCTTCTTCCTTCAGCCACTTTTTACTTTGCGAACGTCGCATCAACACAATGACCAGCACGCCCAAAATCAACCCTACACCCGCTATCGTGATTCCACCGATCCCACTCGACAGCATCGGCAACCACATCAGCAGAGCAGACAACGCATGTAGATTCGAAATGAAGCCCAGCACTTGTGAACGGCGGCTCTCACCTGAGATCGGATAGATCATGATCCAGAATGATTCGGCGTGACTACGACGTAGTGCCCCCAACTGCACACCAACCAGCAACAAGAACACGAAGTATGCCCCGATGCCAAAATAAGTACCTGCCGTCCACCAAGACAACAGCATCCCGAGCACAATTAAACGTACAACAATGGAGAATACCTCTGTGCGAATGAACGTCTTCGTAATAAGGTAGCGGTACGCTTTGCCTGCACTCCACGCAAGTCCACTTCCCCATTTGCTAAGCCAGCGTCTGGAGCTGACCTTTTGTCCTGAGGAAGGTACGTCTACGAACCACCCCAACGTCCGCATCACTCGGCCTGCTTGACCCTGCTCAACCTGAATCAGACGTTCCCAAGCCACCCGATGCTTCACAGGTATGCGCAGAGCTACTAGATAGACCGCCGCCAGCAACAGCAAAAACCAAATACTGCGCGCTGGTGGCTGCCATACCCAAGCCGCCACAGCAAGAATGGCGGTTGCCCAGCGAAGCAAACGAAATGCCCTGGATGCACCCACCTGAACCATACGTAGCTCTTGCCATGCACCGTAGCTTGATAATCCCTTCCACACGAGTAAGAGCAGGAGAAACCAGGTGAAAGGTTTGGCATTCTGATCTGCCCTTACATAGAGTGGCCATAGCGTAAAGAAGATGAGCAGCATACCCAACGTTTTGTAGATTACGCCACGGGCAAAGCTGTTCTTCAAATATTCATGCATCCGATGTTCCTGTGGCCGTAAAAATACGATATCTGCTGGATGAAGATATGTACGATATCCGCTAAATAACACCAAAGGGGTAAGCAGAAGCAATGTAATCCAGCGAATCGGAAAACCTGCAGGTATGTTCTGTACAAATGAGGTGTACCAAGCGGAAAAGGCAATGATAAGAAATAGAAATACCATCGCTACCCCGCTCTGAATGACATATCCCAGATAAGGAAGAATTTTATTCCAAAAGCCCGTGCGTCTTTGCTTCCATAACAGCCTCAGATCCATACTCAATCCCTGCCTTGTACGAGGGAATAGAACATATGCTCAAGCGTTGTATTCGACTCTCCGTATTGAGAACGCAGCTCCTCCAGAGTTCCATGAGCGATGACCTGTCCACGATGCAGAACAATGAACCGATCACAATAGTTCTCTATGGTCGAGAGAATATGCGAGCTGAGCAGGATGGATGATCCGGATGCTTTCATCTCCAGCATGAAATCAAGCAATGAACGAATACCAAGTGGATCGAGCCCCAAGAATGGTTCATCAATGATATACAATGGTGGCCCTGCTACAAATGCACACATAATCATAACCTTCTGCCGCATTCCTTTGGACAAGTGAGTGGACAGGCTGGTACTTTTCTCCCGCATACGGAATAAATCTAGCAGTTTCTCCGTACGATGCTTGAAATCGGCTTCCGAGACACCATATGCTCTTGCTGTGAATTCCAAATGCTCCATGACCGTCATCTCGTCGTACAATTCAGGTGACTCAGGAACAAAAGCCATCGCGGATTGGTAGATCTGAGCATCCTCTTCCCTTGTCTTACCCATTACGCGGACTTCACCCTGTTGTGGGGTCATCAAACCTAAGATATGTTTCATCGTTGTACTTTTACCAGCGCCATTTAATCCGATCAGTCCGACCATTTCTCCGCGTCCAACTTTCAGATCAATGCCGTGGAGGACAGGCCGCTTGGCACTATATCCTCCACTTAACCCGCTGATTTCCAATACCGGGGATTGAACATTACTCATGAATTCCTGCACCTCTTTCGTCAGGTTTTATTCTTCGGAACGCGGTGTATTCCCCTTGCTCCATTTTGGCGCTCCCTTATTCTTACGATCCTGGTTGCGCTCCGTTCTTCCTGTATTACCGGCTGGTTTGTTACCAGCATCACGTTGATTCGATACCGCTGCTCTTGCACCACCATTACGTGTTGCCTGTCCCGGTTTGCGACCTTTTGCGGAGCCTGGCTTCCGACTGAAGGAATGCCCTTCTGGCCGCGTATCAGGACGTGGATCTGCTTCTAGCACTTTACCACCGAACAACACACGCTCTGTAAGCTCAAGCCCCAGCTCACGTGCAAATTTACGCATAATAAAGATCTGTGTTTCATCTACAATGGACAGTACAATACCACTTCGTCCCATACGTCCAGTACGACCTGCGCGGTGAACATAATGCTCTGAATCAAACGCAGGATCATAATTGATAACCATCGGCAATCCTTCGATATCCAATCCTCTCGCGGCAACCTCACTCGCAATCAACAATTGGATTTTACCGTTACGGAACGCGGACAAGACATTGCTCCGTGTAACCTTATCAGCATCACCGTATAGCGCGGCTGCGGATAGACCCAAATGATTCATTTTCGCTTCAACTTCACCGATATCTTCCGTAGCATTCACGAAGACAATAGCACGATCCGGATTGTACTGTCTTACGAGACGACGCAGCATATCAATTTTGTTCCGTGTTTCCTCTACAAAATAAAAATGCTCAAGCCCTGCTGCGGTTGCACGCTCTGGTTCAATTCCGATATGAACTGGCTCCTTCATCTCTCGCTTCGCAAGGCCAGCCGTATGTTCATCAATCGTTGCCGATAAGAAAATAAGCTGACGATCGCGGAGTGCACTGCGCAGAACAAAATCAACGTCACTCACACCACCAAGCTGGAATACTTGGTCTGCCTCATCAATGACAATTGTGGAGACGTTATGCATTTTCAACTTTTTCAATGTAATCAATTCTTTCAATCGTCCCGGTGTTCCCACAACGAGTGCTGGATGCTCACGCAACTTCTCAATCTGACGTTTCACCGCTGCGCCTCCAATTAAGCCTAGCACACCAATTTTACGTTCTTCTCCATAACGCTGTGCTTCACGTACAATCTGCATAGCCAATTCTTGTGTAGGGGCGATAATAAGCTTTTGTGTGCCCTTTACATCACTTTTGATCGTTTGCAGAAGAGGCAACAAATAAGCAAGTGTTTTGCCTGTTCCCGTCTGGGATTTAGCAACGACATCTCGCCCTTCCAAGATCACTGGTATGGTCTGCGCCTGCACAGGAGAAGGTTCATTAATGCCATGTCCGGCAAGTACTTTCTCAAGATCCTCTGCTACGCCAATTGAAGCAAATGTATTTGTCATGTATGTCCATCCTTTAATTTTATTCATTTATTTTTCCGTGGGATAAGCCTCTCATCACATTAACTTTCATTATATGCGAAAAGCAGCTATGAACCAAATCTTAACCAAAAAAAAAGAAAAGCTCCTCGGCGGAGCTTCCCGTAATTCAACCGTGATGTCCATTGCTATATTATACTTGAATACGCTGTCACTTGATGTATCCTATTCGTCGCTCACTTCTGATTCATGAAACCATGTGACAAGCGATCCGCAAGACGTGGGAACAACTGATACAGCCATATCCCGGCAGATGCCATTCGAGGCAAATTCACTTCTTCTTTACGCTTTTTCATCGCCTGAACCATATGTCTTGCAACATCCTCAGGTTTCAACATCATCCAGCGTACATTGTTGACATAATTGCCAGATGGATCTGCACGATGGAAGAACGGTGTATCAATCGGCCCAGGATTAATGGTGGTCACCTTTACTCCCGTTTTACGCAACTCCTGACGTAGAGCATTACTGAACCCGAGTACAGCATGTTTGGTTGCTGTATAGGAAGCTGACTTTGCCGTTCCGATTTTGCCAGCCATGGAGGCCACATTCACAATCTGTCCCGTGCCACGCTTCAGCATGTGCGGCAACACAGCCTTCGTGCAACGAACAATGCCCATGTAGTTCACGTCCATCATTTCATCGAATTCCTGCACGGTCATCTCCGTCATTGCAGCAAACTTTCCATATCCCGCATTGTTCAACAATATATCGATTCGTCCGTACTTCTCTAACATGTTACTTATCGCTGCCTGCACCTGCTCGTCATTGGTGACATCCAGCGTAAGAAGCTCATGTTGCCCATTCAGCGAAGCACCAATCTCTTCAAGCTTGTCCCGCGAACGGGCAGCCAAGATAGGAATGGCTCCTTCTTCTATCAGCATCTGAGCACAGAGTGCGCCAATCCCACTCGACGCGCCAGTAATGAATACAACCTGATCTTTCAGCATATCTGATGTCCTCCCGTAGTGAACACATATTGCCCCTTGAGGCCTATGATTCTATTCTACGAGATCATCACCTGAATATCCATCTCACCAATGCCATCCATCAACAATGGAATGCTCAATGCTTTTGTTGCACTAAATGCAGTCAAATGTTCCGATTTCATGACTTGTGGAGGTGTAATATCCACAACCACACCTTGATTGGACAAAATGGTACTTGCATTACCACTGATCATATTACCAAGCTCGGAGATTGCACTTTTACTCATATCGTCCATTTCCGTGATCACAAAACCGCCCATCATGGCTGAAACAATTTTCAAAGCAACCGACTCTTGAATGCCAAATACAATATTTCCGCTCATTTGTCCGGTCATTCCAATGACGATCCAGACATGGTCAGCAATGTACTCTACATTTTTCACGCCAAGACTTCCGGTGGAAGGCGAAACCTGGATGAGCTGTTCAAATACATTGCGTGCTGATTCCAGGAAAGGATTAATCACTTCCGCTTTCACTGTTTATGTCCCCCTCGCACTGGGTTATTGGTCACACACCAAAAGTCCCATATTCTATAAATTTATTATACTTTATCACGTACAAGAATACATCATGAATTCATCAATGAATGTGTACTATAATTTATCGTCATCTGTGTGGCAAATGTTTATAGCTAATTTTGGCGAAATAACAGGGTTTTTTGGATAATGTTTAGGTAGTTTTTTCCTCCCTACGCCCACGCAAAGGGGCTTAGGACTATTTTACTGTTTTATTGAAAAGACTAAAAATTAAAATGATATAAATCGAAAATAAGTTCTTAAGCATTATTTTCGGGAAGATCAGATCAGAAGCCTTTCATTATGAAAAAAACATGACTTCTACCGCCTGCTATGGTATAGAAGAATAGGAGAGATTTTAACCTTTTCTCGGAGATTTTTTGCTCTCCAGATCGTCGGTCTATAGCGAGGTTCTTATAGATAAGTTCCTCATGAGCCATGCCATCATTTAACTAGGGAGTGAACCATTGAATGATTAGCCAAGTCGGTCAAATCATGCTGTACGTCAACAACCAAGAACAGGCTCTACAGTTTTGGACAGAAAAGGCAGGTTTCCATGTCATCGCAGAAGAAAGTCTCAGCCCGGAAATGAAATGGTATGAGATTGCTGCAACCCCGGATGCTGAAACGAGCCTCGTTCTTCAAGACAAGCAGGTCGTTGCCAAAATGTCGCCTGGCGTTAATCTAGGCACACCTTCTCTTATGTTTTTCACCCCGAACATCGATCAGCTCTATCAGGACTTCAAAGATAAAGAGATTACCGTTGGCGAATTGGTGGATTTGCCTTTTGGAAGAGTATTTAACTTTGCCGATGATGAAGACAATTACTTTGCCGTTATGGAACGCAAATAACATAGGTTTACCCTTTCACAGATCATGACCTTGATGTCGTAATGATCTTCAGGCGGCTGACGCTTAGTCAGTCGCTTTTCTTATTTGAACAACTCCTTCAATGTATTCCTATGTAATGAAAACTTCGTGATGTTAGATTTATTGCCCTGTTCCCTTGAATCACCTATAATTTAAGATAACGGAACTATGAAACGTTACGGATTCCACTCACAAGCTTGATATGTAGTCGATACTTTGCCCGCTAGGAGGAAATACATGAATATCAGCCAACTGGAGACGCTGATTACGATATCCAAAACGATGAGTTTCCGCAAAGCGGGAGAATTGCTGAATCTCACTCAGCCTGCCGTCTCTGCCCAGATCAAAAGTCTGGAGGATGAATTCAACACCGTTCTTGTAGATCGTAATCAACCTGTCACACTCACTGACCGTGGCCAAGTATTTCTGGAGCATGCTGAGCGCATGCTGGATATTGTGGATGAATTGAAACAGAAGCTATCCGATCTGGATGAAACACCGCAGGGAAGGATTGTTCTCGCTACAACGACATCCATCGCCATTCAAATTTTACCAAGGGTATTGTCCTACTTTCAGGATCAGTTCCCTCTAATCAAAACGAGCATTCAGTCCTTACCGTCCTCACAAATTTATACTCAGGTCGAAAACGGTTTGGTCGACATCGGTATCGGTTATCTTACGGAACGTAATCCGAATCTGAATACCGCTGTGTTGTATTACGATACGTTTGAACTCGTCGTTTCTCCTGCCCATCCCCTGGCAAAGCAAAAGCACGCTGCCGTGGACGTATTGCGTAACACCCCGCTGATTCTATTGTCCCCTGATACTGTGGGGCGACGTTTTACAGAAGCTGTATTCAAAAAGTATGATATTCAACCCAATATCGTCATGGAGTTATCGAGTAGTGAAGAAGTCAAACGTATGGTTGAGATCAATCTCGGAGCGGCTGTGATATCTAAGCAATCTGTCGCACATGAGCTGCGGCAAGGTACGCTGCGAATGATCCCACTAAGTGAATTAGAGGTCAGTCATCCCGTCGGTGTCATTTACAAATCTAGCCGGTACCTCAACTCTGCTATGCAGCAATTTCTAAGTGATCTAAAAGGTATGCCTGAGACGCAGTTCATCAGTTCTGAATGACAAATGAGCTATGAGAAAGGAAGGATTTCTAATGAAATTTGATCTTCATACACATCATTTTCGTTGTGGTCATGCAGACGGTAATATTCGTGATTATATTGATGCAGGTATTGAGGCTGGACTTCAAGCCATCGGTATATCCGACCATACGCCGTACTTTGGCAGTGAAGAGGAGCAGGCGTTTCCGCGAATTGCGATGGCAAAATCGGAATTACGTAACTATGTCGAAGAAGTCCTGTCACTGAAACAAGAATATGCGGGCAAAATCGACGTATTACTCGGCATTGAATCCGATTATTTCCCTATCCATGCGAAGCTGTACCGCGATACCCTTGGGCAGTACCCTTTTGACTATATTATTGGATCTGTTCATCATACCGAGGATGTCAGTATCTTCAATAAGACGCGGTGGAAAGGACTTAGCGACGCACGCAAAGTTGAAGTGAAAACGAGTTATTATTCCTTGATTCGGGAATCTGCTCAAAGTGGAATGTTTCAGATCTTAGGTCACATTGATGCAATGAAAGGCAACTACCCTTCCTTCTCCGATATTATTGCAGATGAGGCTATTGATGAGACGCTACAGGTTATTGCCGAATCGAACGTAGCGATTGAGATTAATACGTCAGGCAAAACAAAGCTTAGCGGAGGCTGGTACCCTTCAGATGCCATTCTCGAACGTGCTCAGCACTACGGTGTGAAAGTAACGTTTGGATCAGATGCTCACAAACCTCAGCGTGTAGGGGACGAGCTGGAAGAAGTGCGTACTCGCTTGCTGGAGATTGGATTTACCGAATGGGTATATTTCAAACAAAAACAGATGCAGATCGTGCCTTTGTAATGGCACTGCCCGCTTACAGCATGCCAAGAACCCCACATGGAGCTTATTCCGTAGTGGGGTTCTGTGTTCTCGTAGTGATCTGATTTATATGAGAGCAAAAAAAATGAACCCGTTCGCACGGGTTCCAACAGCATAATATATTTATCAAAAAGGGGGTCATGAGATAAGTTTACCCGCTGTCTGTTAGAGTTCAATTGCAGCTATATTTCATTTGTGTAACAAATAATTTGAAGTGCAAATGAGATGTTTCAACTATCTTATTCTATGTCACCTGAGGCTTGTCGAAGACCACGGTCTGGAGGTTATCCTTCATAGGTACTTGAACCTGTTGCTCTCGGTACATGCTGTATACTTTAACGTCCATCAACGTATTACTTTCACTGGTGGCGTCATTCTCCACTGAACCAAAAGAAGGCAACGTCCGTTCATAAGTCATACCGCTTTTGTGTAATACACGCTCAGATGATACGTTAGCTTCGTAACACCGTGCTTCCACTTTCGACAAGTTTAGCTCCGTAAAACCAAATTCAATCATCCGTCGCAGCGCCTCCGTAGCTATCCCTAATCCCCAACAAGATCTGCTCACGATGTATCCAATCTGCGCTGTACCCTGCTGTTCATTCCAATGCTGAAACGAAATGATCCCAATGAGCGGTTCTCTACCTTTCCAACATATCCCGTAATGTAGTGATTCAAGCTTCGCACTACTACTACGAATCTGATTCAATAATCGCCGGGCACGAACCGGTGTTGGCTGGTTCCCCCTGTTCACATAGCGGATAATCTGTGGATCGGAGAACAATTCCGACAATGTGCCAAAATCACTCTGACGTAATGATCGAAGCACAAGGCGTTCTGTCCATAGTACAGGCAATCCCTGACTTAGCATTTTTCGGGTCAGCATGACAATCGCTCCTTTTGCCTATCGGGTTTGAGTCCGGTAAGACAAGCATGCTCTGGAGATGATCCGGAAGTATAATATTTGTTATTCAATTCAAAAACGACGACTACATATCGTGTTGATCCTACACGTCTTACGTTATTATGCCAACACGCGATAAGCTGTTATTCCTCAGTCCCGCTTTTCTCCTGTAATCCACGGTAAACACCTGTTCGAATCTCTCGAATGTATAACTCAAGTGCTGGTACCCCTGCTTGTTGCGCAACTCGAACTTCCTGCTCAATATCATAGGGAACACGGACAAATTGAATATTAATGGCTTGGTTTATATCTCTGTTGCTCTCTCCCTCAAGAATACAATACGAAGCCTGAGGGATATCCAGTGGGTTGCCCACACTCCCTACATTGAACAGAACTTTCCCATTCAAGTGCTGTAGATACGCATTGTGTACGTCGCCATAACCTATGATATCTGCCTGTCCGAGTTCAGGCTCATTCGCCGGGGCATCAAACATCGCTATGCGTTTGTCCAGTTCGTCCCATGGTTGTACGCGGTGATATACGCTTTGTGGTGAAGCGTGTACCAAACGAACGGTACGACCACTTAACTCGAATTGATGACTAAATGGAAGATTCGCTAAATAGTCTAGTCGTTCCTGCCCAAGCTTGTCTGCTTGCCAAGTAAAGTTCTCATTATCCCGATTCACGGCAACTAGCTCATCCCAGTTACCCCGAACGACTTGTTCACATGTCTCTCTCACCCGATCAACCACCTGAACTGGATCAGGCCCTTTTCCTACGAGGTCGCCAAGACAAAAGATTCGCTTCAGCCCGCGACTCCGAATATCGTTCAATACTGCTTCCCATGCCGTCATATTGCCGTGAATATCGGATACAATCGCAATTCGTTCCATCCTGGCTAACCTCCATTCATAACTTGCATATTCATGTAGTCTATTATGTTGATGTATATTATGTTTGATGACTCTGCAAACGAAATACAGTGACTTCGGGTCTGCACAAAAAACGAATGGGGAGATGGGTCATTCCGAACCCTCGATTGACATACACCGGCATTTTCGTCCAACCGACATAATACAATCCTTTTACAAATTTTTGTGCACCACGAGGAGCAGATAACGCTCCAATCCACGGAAAACGAACCTGGCCGCCGTGGCTATGCCCAGACAACTGTAATCCAAAACCATTTGAAGCTGCTCTATCCGCATAGTCGGGTTCATGCATGAGTAACAATTTCCAGATGTCTTCATCCAGACCTTCCATAGCTGTAGCCAAATTAGGCTTGCCCGTTAATGCATCATCTAATCCTACGATAGCTATTTGATCCCCATGATGTTGGATAACTACATGAGCATTCCGAAGTAAGGTAAAGCCAGCCTGCTCAAACATCTTCTCCACTTCTTCTTGCTGCTTCCCCCGGTAATCATGATTACCGAATATTGCAAACTTCCCAAACTTAGCATGCATGGAAGACAGAGCTGGAATACACTCCCGCATAGGTTCTGCATCTCGCTCCACAATATCTCCCGTAAAACATATCAGATCCGGCTGCTGTTCTTGAATCATAACCGCCAGCTTCTCGATCTGCTTCACCCCAGTATGGAATCCGATATGAGCATCACTAAACTGAATGAGTCGCAACCCATCAAAGGCACCGGGAAGTTTAGGGAGATTCAATTGCACCTGCTTTACTTCCACACGTCGCGGCTCCCATAGCGCATATCCACCTGTAAACACAGTTGCGATCGCTGTCATTAGAATTGTCCGTAACTTTGTACTTCGCCGGGAGGGATCATGATCCTTTTCCTGACCAGGAAAAAGGGGCTGCTCTGTCTCATTCTTATCGACTCCACGCCTAATTGGCGTTCCCTTATTGCTCTTATACGGCACCCTTGCCATGTTCCCTCTCCTCCTTCCGCACGCAATCCATCCCCTCATTATAGCATATTCTGCATCATAAGCTCGGTTCCTTCGCCCCATTACAAAAAGAAGCCATGTCCCCAAACAACCAAGATCGGAGAACACGACTTCTTATCTATTCCTATTCGATTGAAAGCTGAATTAGTTGCGATTATACGCCCAACCAACGTTTGAACATATGTTTCGTTGTTTGTTTGTTCATTTCCGCAATAGAAGTTGTCAATGGAATGCCCTTAGGACAGGATTGCACACAGTTCTGTGAGTTACCGCAGCCCTCGATTCCTCCATCCTCCATCAACGCTTCCAGACGATCCTCGGCGTTCATCTCACCTGTTGGGTGAGCGTTGAACAGACGCACTTGTGAAAGTGCTGCTGGTCCGATAAAATCTGTCTTTTCGTTCACGTTAGGACAAGCTTCCAAGCAAACACCGCATGTCATACATTTGGATAATTCATATGCCCATTGACGCTTCTTCTCTGGCATACGCGGACCTGGACCGAGATCATAGGTACCGTCAATTGGAATCCATGCTTTTACCCGTTTCAGGGCGTTAAACATCCGGTTACGGTCAATGACGAGGTCACGCACCACAGGGAATGTTTTCATTGGTTCAATACGAACCGGTTGCTCCAACTTATCGATCAATGCAGCACACGCTTGGCGCGGCTTACCGTTGATCACCATAGAGCATGCTCCACAAACCTCTTCCAGACAGTTCGATTCCCAACATACTGGAGCAATCGACTTACCCTCTGTATTAACAGGGTTCCGCTGAATCTCCATCAGGGCGCTGATCACATTCATATTGGGACGGTACGGAAGTTCGAACTCTTCGTTATACGAAGCTGATTCTGGGCTATCCTGACGTGTGATGATAAACTTGACGGTTTTGTTCGCTGTTGCTGGTTCCGCCATATCGTAGTCCCCTCCTTGGTGACGATGATTGTATTGCTATCGTTATAAGACCAACATGTTACACGTAGCCACTCCGCCGACAGAAGATCCTTCCGATCGCTGTTATCCCCAGATTTCTTGATCCACCTTAACAGGGTTAAAATCCGGGGATAAAGGCGAGCGCTTCGCTTCTTCAGTATTCTTCTGTCTTCTCCGTTAAGGTGTTAACTTTACTTATTAATCTTTGGAGTAGTCACGGATCCGTGGTGGGATCAGGGAAACGTCTACTGGCTCGTACGAGATTTGTGGACCTTCCTTCGACCAGCTTGCGATGGTCGTTTTGAGGAACTCCTCATCGTTACGTTCCGTAAACTCAGGTTTGTAATGCGCGCCGCGGCTTTCGTTACGCAACAATGCGCCCAGCGTCATGGCTTCAGCCAATTCAAGCATGTTCCACAACTGGCGGGTAAATGCCGCACCAGGGTTATTCCAACCTGAAGTGTCATACATGTTGATTTTGCCATAACGTTCTTTCAATTCCTTGATCTTGCCAATGGTTGCTTCAAGCTTGTCATTGTAACGCACAACCGTCATGTTGGCTGTCATCCACTCGCCAAGCTCTTTATGAATAACGTAAGCATTCTCATTACCTTGCATCTTCATGATGCCTTCGTATTTATTCGTTTGTTGTTTCGTATAGTTATCGAAGACGGAGGAAGAAATATCAGCAGACGATTTTTTGAGTCCTTTGATATATTCAGCCGCTTTTGGTCCAGCGACCATACCGCCGTAAATGGCCGACACCAGAGAGTTTGCACCAAGTCGGTTCGCTCCGTGGTATTGATACTCACACTCACCTGCTGCAAACAGTCCCGGAATGTTAGTCATTTGGTTGTAATCTACCCACATACCGCCCATGGAATAGTGGACTGCCGGGAAGATTTTCATAGGGATTTTACGTGGATCGTCACCCATGAACTTCTCATAGATCTCGATAATTCCACCGAGCTTCACATCCAGCTCTTTAGGATCTTTGTGGGACAGATCGAGGTATACCATGTTCTCGCCATTGACCCCAAGACCCATATCTACGCAGACGCTGAAGATTTCACGAGTCGCGATGTCACGCGGTACAAGGTTACCATAGGATGGATACTTCTCTTCAAGGAAGTACCATGGCTTACCGTCTTTATATGTCCAGATCCGTCCACCTTCACCACGTGCAGATTCTGACATAAGACGAAGCTTGTCATCACCCGGAATAGCCGTTGGGTGAATCTGAATGAACTCACCGTTTGCGTAATTTACACCTTGTTGATACACGGCACTTGCCGCTGTACCTGTGTTAATTACGGAGTTAGTTGTTTTTCCGAAAATGATACCTGGGCCACCGCTCGCAAGAATAACTGCTTCGGCCGGGAAGGTCTGAACCTTCATCGTTTTCAGGTCTTGTGCTACAATGCCTCGGCACACACCTTCATCATCGACAACAGCCTGTAGGAATTCCCAGTTCTCATACTTCGTAACTAGCCCCGCTGCTTCCCAGCGACGCACCTGCTCGTCTAGAGCATACAGCAACTGTTGTCCTGTCGTTGCTCCTGCGAATGCTGTACGGTGATGCTTCGTACCTCCGAAACGACGGAAATCAAGCAAACCTTCCGGTGTCCGGTTAAACATAACGCCCATTCTGTCCATCAAGTGGATGATGCCTGGCGCTGCTTCACACATCGCCTTAACTGGTGGCTGGTTCGCGAGGAAGTCGCCGCCATATACCGTATCGTCAAAGTGGACCCAAGGAGAATCTCCCTCACCCTTGGTATTTACCGCACCGTTGATACCGCCTTGGGCACATACGGAGTGAGATCTTTTAACTGGTACTAGTGAAAATAAATGAACATGAACTCCGGCTTCAGCCGATTTGATCGCCGCCATCAAACCTGCGAGACCGCCGCCCACAATAATTACATTAGATGATGCCATTGCTGTTCACTCCTTTATAAGTCAGCATTTATAAAAGTTGTTCAAAAAGTCCGCTTCTCTATCTTCATTCCACCTTCTCGGTAGTTAAAACCGTACTTTTTGAACACGAATTGAAAGCTAAATGCTTAGATCAGAACTGATTTAACTGCGTCAATCATTGAAGTTGCAACTTGGAAATCAATGCTACGGAAAGCAAATAATGAAGCAATAAACATGATAGAAACAATACCGAACAAGCTCATGCATACGTAAGAGGATACACGCTGTGCACGCGGACCAACTGTAATCCCCCAGCTAACGAGGAACGACCACAGGCCATTGGCAAAGTGATATGACGCCGCAACCACGCTGATCATATATATAGCAAAGGTTATCGGGTTCGTCACAGCATCATGAATGACGCCGCCAATCTCTTCATGTGTTACGTTACCCAGCGCAATTTGTACACGCGTCTCCCATACGTGCCAGATAACGAATACAAACGTAATGACACCACTGATCCGCTGCAAGGTGTAGCGCCAGTTACGTTCATTGCCGTACCTACCCACGTTAGGCTTGGCCTGATAGGCAATATAAAGACCGTAAACACCGTGAAAGAACAACGGCAGCCAAATGAGTGTAGCCTCAATAACAATAACCAGAGGCAAGCCATTCAGAAATGCAACAGCTTTGTAAAACCCTTCTGTGCCGCCTTCAACTGCTGTGAAGTTTGTCACCAAATGCTCAAGAAAAAACAAACTGAGCGGAATGACGCCGAGCAAGGAGTGCAGCTTTCTGGAGTAAAACCCTTTCATAAAATGTCGATCCCCTTTCGCTAAATACAACGTTTTCATAAATTAGTTCACTATCACACACAAACCTTTCCTGTGGGAAAGGTTCGACAAATTGTTCCGTTTTCGTCAGGTGTGAACAACTTGTGTCACAATTCATGTTACTCTTTTTTTTCTTATAAGGGAATTGCAATATAATTATTAATTGTTATAACCTATAGGTATAAGCATTGAAACATTGGACAAGTATTACATACAACATCGAAAATCTTTTTTCAAGGATATGCATCACGCTTAATCACCAAGACAGATCTTACCTTCAATATGCACAAGAATTCAGACGTAAAGACATCTGAAATGGAAGCGAGGTTAACGTCTATGTTTGAGGACTTAAACGCCTTTGCGGCGGTCGTGGAACAATCAAGTCTAAACCGTGCATCCAAGCTGTTGAACCTATCACAGCCCGCTCTTTCTCGTAAAATTGCTAAATTAGAGGATGAACTCGGGGTAGCTCTCTTTCATCGTCGGGGTAAACGGCTTGAATTAACAAGCGTGGGGCAGCTCGCCTATACTTTTGCCGTTGAACAGAAACAACAGCAACAGAAGTTCCTAAACATGCTTGCCCAGTACAAAGACGAGGAGCAGAGCACGATCACTCTAGGAGCCAGCCTAACCACCCTTCAAACGACGTTGCCCCCTCTGGTCAATGCATTTATGGAGAAACATCCAAACGCAGAGCTTAAGCTGTTAACGGGTAAAACCCATGAAATTGTCTCTTTTGTCCGTGATAAAAAAGCCGATGTTGGTATTGTCGCTTCTTCCATTAATGAAGCAGGGTTAAACTGCATTCCGCTCTTTGATGACCATCTAGAGCTTGTTGTCCCCTTAACTCATCCGTTGTCTGGACGTGAAGCAGATATGGAGGACTTGCACGAACTACCGATGATCACCTTTTCTAAAGGCACATGGTATCGCAAACTAACAGACGACTTGTTCCACCGCTGTGCTGTTATGCCTGATATTCGTATGGAGATCGATTCCTTCGAAGCGATCGTGCGTCTATTACCTACATGCAAAGCGGCTGCTCTTCTACCCAAATCATATCTTCGTCCCCAACTGCTTGCGGACAACGACCTGGTATCTGTTTATCTACCTGAGTTGCAGCAAACTAGGCGAACCACGAGCATGATCTATGGGCACAAGGAAGATCTCAGCAAGACATCCAGACAGTGGGTAAAAGAAACGGCTGCGCTATTTACAGCAAAGACGCCGCTATCCTCTAAGAGAACAACGACGCCTTAGTCCATGTATCCTATTTCACCTTAATCACGAAAGCCATTTACCAAATCGAATCATCTTTTAACATCTCCAACGGCCAAGGCAATCGCTTTAGTTACATTTCAATCATTTGTATCCTTCGTCACATCAATGTGTTAGTCACAGCCATGGGGTAATCTTAATCCTCCTGGCTAATTACTTCTTCTTCGAAGCGCTCGATATTGTCGTTGGTACCGATAATAACCATAATATCCCCAGTGTGGAGGGAGTCTAGCGCTGTTGGAGCGATGACAACGCCTGCCTCCTTCTGCAACGCAACAATGCTGCATCCAAAGCGCACACGCGCATTCAGTGAGGACAGCGTCTTGTTATGCAGGCAGTCAGGAACTTTCATTTCAACAATGCTGTAGTTATTGGATAGCTCGATGTAATCCAGCAGATTCGGAGTAACCAGCTGATGGGCAACCCGTACTCCCATATCCCGTTCAGGATATACGACACGGTCGATGCCGAGTTTATCCAGCGCACGGCCATGAAGAACAGAGATAGCTTTTGCCACCACCGTTTTTACACCCAGCTCTTTTAACAAAATCGCAGTCAGGATACTTGTCTGAATATCGTCCCCAATGGCTACGATACCACAGTCGAAATTCCGGATTCCGAGGGAGCGCAGCACTTCCTCATCTGTTGCATCAGCTACAACGGCATGTGTAACCAATTCACTGATATCTTCGACAACCTCTTCGTTTTTGTCAATACCGAGAACCTCATAACCAAGTTCCATTAATTCCTGTGCCAAGCTGGAGCCAAACCGTCCAAGCCCAATCACTGCAAACTGCTGTTTTTTCATCGTTCTTCACGAACCCCTTATCCAATAATCATTTTGCCTTCCGGGTACCTGTATAACTCTTTACCCTTTTTCTGCCCAAGTGCATACGCTAGCGTAATCGGCCCGAGTCGGCCTGCAAACATGGTAAAACAAATTAATAGCTTGCCAAATGTGGTCAGCTTCAGTGTAAGTCCCATGGATAAACCTACGGTGCCAAAGGCCGATGTCGTCTCAAATAAAATCATTAAGAAACTACTATCCTCTGTGGTGCTCAGTATCATCGTTACCGTTATAATGAGCAGCAGCGCAAGCAGTGTGATCGTAAGTGCTTTGAAGATCCGCTCCTGTACTAGCCTGTATCTAAAGAAGACGATATCCTCCCGACCACGCATCATGGCAATCACCGCACCGATCATAATCATGAACGTAGTTGTCTTAATTCCGCCCCCTGTTGAACCAGGGGATGCCCCAATAAACATTAATATAATCATGAAAAATTGCGTTGCCTGCCTCAAACCGGCAATATCCACCGTATTAGCACCAGCTGTTCGAGGTGTGACCGATTGAAAGAACGAACCGAGAATTTTGCCACCCCAATTCAGCCCACCAAGTGTTCGCGGATTGTTGAATTCGAAGACAAAGATCACTAAAGCTCCCAATATAATAAGTAGACCCGTCGTTAACAGTACAACCTTGGAGTGCAACGAGATCTTACGTGTCTTGTGGTAATCAATCAGGTCGGACAATACCACAAAGCCAATTCCCCCTGAAATAATCAGGAACATTGCCGTAAAGTTCACCAACGGATCATAGACATAACTCGTCAAACTGCGAAAATCACCAAACATATCAAATCCCGCGTTATTAAAAAGAGAGATCGCATGCCAATACCCGTAATACATAGCTTGACCTAGTGGCATATCAAATGACCATCGAATGGTGAATAATGTGCCGCATACCACTTCAATAATGAGAGAATATGCCACGACTTTACGAATAAGCCTTACAATACCTTCCATCGTGTTCTGGTTCATCGCTTCCTGCAAAATAAGCCGTTCCCGCAAAGAAATTCTACGTTTAAATGCAATAGCCACGAGTGTGGCCATCGTCATGAAGCCGAGTCCACCGATCTGAATCAACAAAGCTATAATGACTTGCCCAAGCACGGAGAAATGAGTACCTGTGTCTACAACTACCAGCCCAGTCACACATACGGCCGATGTTGCGGTGAATAGTGCATCAATAAATGGAAGGCCTTCCCCGCTCTGACTCGATGCTGGAAGCATCAACAGTAATGTTCCTAGCAGAATAATCCCAGCAAAGCCAAGCACCAGAATTCGAGGCGGGGATAGGTTCAGCCATTGAACATTTAATTTCACTTATGGATCATCCACCTCTACTAAAATGAAAACAACTCCACCATGTGGAGTTTCAACCTAAACGGTATGATTCGTATGAATTTAACGTATACATAGTTGTTGAACTATATTGTATTCGTTCCCTTAATACGTTGCAGACATGCGGATTGTTACACATTTGCTTCAAAAATTATAATCGCTCGGACGTTTGCAAAACAAAACGATTTTTGAGTAAATAGCATCGAATTTCGCCAAAAAGGGAAAAACTCAGATATCGGGATGGATCGATCTGATTATTTCGATCATTTTCATTCATTTTCAATGATTTACACAGCTTCTCGTTTCCTTATTGGCGTTCAAGGCTTCGCCTGTGATATCTTTACTTTAATATCCATATTAATAAAGGAGGAAATATACGAAATGAATCCCTTAGGGCAGCCTTTAGAACTCAAAGCGAACTTTAAGCGTTTAGGGTTGCTTGCGGCGATCGGCCTGATTCTGTTTTTCGTTTTTCAGATTTTTCCAGCTACCTCATCTCAAACGACAGACATCACGTCCACACCCGTTATAAGCAAGGAACAAGCAACTCAGTCAGCAAGGTCATTTGCTGCTTCCGTAGCCGATTATACCCTTCCTAGCAGTGAGGAAGAGCCTCTGGTAACGTACCAGACCCATTCGGATATATACGGTTATATGACCAAAACGAAGCAGTTAGATGCTTACAATAAGCAATGGGAGACTACCTATCCTTATGATGTATACCGCGTACGTTTGGTAGATAACGATCGAGGCGGTTACTTAAATGTCGACGTACATATGAAGACTGGCAAAGTGGTCGGATTTACCCGCGAACTTCCTTCTTCCCTCTACGCTTCGGCTAATGTTGAAGAGGATCAACAGAAACGCAATGCGACCATTCGTGTGGCTGAAGGAAATATATCTTTAGAACAGAAAGAACGTCTTGCATCAGGTATACTCACCGAATTCGGATATGAAATTCCCAAGCTCCAGTTAGATACACAGGACGGAGATGGTGGACTTAAATATACGGATCTAGATAAACAAATCGGGGACTCCCATCTAGAGTTAAACTTTACGTTTGAAAGTGGTGCGGTTCGTTCCTTTGAAGCTGTGTTCTCCGTGCCTGACTCCCATACCCAGTATGTAAAAGATCAGACACGTCAGGCTAACTACATGACGTATGGTGGATACGCATTTTTGACGTTTGTACTCGGCGTACTGGCGATCATCTACAGTATTCTAACAAGAGCACACACTTCATTTAAGAGAGGCATTATCTTATCCTTGATTTACTTTGCAGCTTCCGTCATTGGTACGTTGAACATGCTGCCACTCTTAAAATCTCAAGGATTAAACAGCTTCATGCTCAGCTTCCTCATGATTTTTCAGATTGGAATCACGCTCGTCATGAGTGCCACGATCTATCTATCGCTCGTTGCAGGTGATGGAATGTGGAGAAAAATCGGGCTGAACCCTTGGCCTCGTGCCAAAGAACCGGGATATGGTAAATATGTACTTCACAGTATGTATACAGGTTATCTGTGGGCACTGATCTTGCTTGGCGTGCAGTCCATTCTCTTCTTCATCTTAGAGCGGAGTATTGGAACGTGGTCAACCACATCTGCTGATCAATCCACATACAATATGAGCTATGCATGGCTCTTCCCAATCATGGCTTGGATGGCAGGGATCGGAGAAGAGACCGTCTATCGTTTATTCGGTATCCGCATGATGCAGAAGATCGTGCGTAACACCTTTATCGCTTGTCTCATTCCGACCATCATCTGGGCGTTGGGACATACCTTGTATCCGATCTATCCGGTTATTACACGTCCAATTGAATTAACTGTTATTGGACTTCTGTTCAGTTTCATTATGCTACGTCATGGCTTTATCGCGGTTGTCTTCAGCCATGTGATATTCAACAGCCTCTTGATGGGTCTAAGCCTTGTCTTCATGGGCGACGCCTTCAACGTTTCAGCAGGTATCTTCTGGATTGTACTTCCTGCAATCGTGGGTTATATCATCTATAAATGTAATCCAAACAAAAAAGAGAAGCCGTATGTCACGACTCCTCATCACGAAGTGCTGCAATAATCTGTTTTGCCAGCTTGTCACCAATAGATAGAGGCCGGAAGTCTTCGACGCTGGCCTCTTTTATTTTGCGTAAAGAGCCGAAGTGCTTGAGTAAAAGCTTACGTCTTTTCTCTCCTATGCCCGGAATAGAATCCAGACGTGAAGTTACCATTGATTTGCCACGTTGCTCTCGGTGGAACGAAATGGCGAATCGGTGAACCTCTTCTTGAATACGTTGCAGCAAATAAAATTCTTGGCTATCTCGCGGTAAAGAAATAACCTCCGGTGGATTGCCGATCATCAGTTGTGATGTTTTGTGTTTGGCATCCTTCACCAGACCACATACAGGAATAAATAACCCTAATTCGTTCTCCAGCACATCCACTGCGGCAGAGATCTGTCCTTTACCTCCGTCCACTACGATCAGATCAGGCTGAGTCAGGTTCTCTTTCAATACACGTTCGTATCTACGACGAATAACCTCTCTCATCGTCTCATAATCATCAGGACCTTCAACCGAACGAACCTTGTACTTACGGTATTCCTTCTTATCCGGTTTGCCATCTGTAAACACAATCATAGCGGAAACCGGATTGGTTCCTTGAATGTTCGAGTTATCAAACGCTTCAATTCGGCGTAACTGCTCCAGCCCGATCCAGCGACCTAGACCTTCTGAAGCTTTGGATGTCCGCTCTTCGTTACGTTCGATTAATCTGAATTTCTCTTCCAACGCCACGCGTGCATTGTCCACAGCCATCGTAATCATCTGCCGTTTCAATCCGCGTTGCGGAATGTGAACCTTAATCTCGAGCCATTCTTGTAACGCAGCAGCTGCCTGAGCTGGCTCTTCCAAACCTGCGGGCTGCAATTCTCGCGGTGCGGAATTTGACTCCAATTCGTTATGCTCGGAACCTTCCGTAGAATCCGTTGACTCTTCTAGCACTGACTGATTCTGTGCTGGCTCCAGATTAGTTTCATAGGTTGCTGACGTTTCTGCCACAAGAGGTTCATCGGTGTTCACCTGCCACTGTGTGCTCTCCTCTGTCATCTCCGTGGTTACTGCCGCAGAGCTCACCACTTCGGAGTCGGCCTCGCTCTGAACATTGTCAGCCACTTCCAGGTCTTTAGGCATGTCAGGCAATAAAATCTCTTGCGGTAATGCCGGGTTATCGCTGTAATACTGAGTCACGTAGGACATGAAATCACCGTACGCTTCACCGTAAAACGGAAAAGTGGATACGTGACGTTCGATCATCTTACCCTGACGCATATATAGAATCTGGACACACATCCAGCCTTTATCAATAGCAAAACCAAATACATCACGGTCTCTAGCGTCCGCCATGGTGATCTTCTGTTTTTCCATAATTGCATCAATGGCAATAACCTGATCACGCAGCTCTTTAGCGCGTTCAAAATACAGATCCTCAGCTGCCTCCTGCATTTTGCGCTGTAGATCCTTCTTAATCTCTTCATGCCCACCGCTTAGGAAGGAACCAATCTCCTGCGAGATCTGATCATACTGCTCTTTGCCAACTTCCTCCACACAAGGTGCAAGACATTGACCCATGTGAAAATAGAGACAGACCTCCTTCGGCATCACTCCGCATTTACGTAATGGATACATCCGATCCAATAGTTTTTTCGTTTGATGTGCCGCGTACGAGTTGGGATACGGCCCAAAATATTTGGCTTTATCTTTGAGCACCCGTCGTGTTACCTCAAGCCGTGGATGCTTTTCATTCGTAATTTTGAGATAGGGAAAGGTCTTATCATCTTTAAGCAATACGTTATATCGCGGCATATGCTTCTTGATTAGATTACATTCTAGAATAAGTGCTTCCATGTTACTGCCAGTTACGATGTATTCAAAATCGCGAATTTCAGATACAAGGCGCTGCGTTTTACCATTATGACTACCCATAAAATAAGACTTAACCCGGTTTTTCAGAACCTTCGCTTTACCTACATAAATAATCGTACCTTCTTTGTTCTTCATCAGATAACAGCCAGACATATCCGGCAACAACGCCAGCTTGTGACGTATTTGCTCTAGTGCTTTTTCTTGCTCTTGTAAATCCGTCATAAATTCATCCATCACTTGGTGAATCCTCCTTCCCCGAAAAGTACCTCTTATAGAGGTTGTTCAAAAAGTCCGCTTTGATTAAGAAGCATGCCTAACGGCATGATCAGCGTCGAATATGGAATTCAGCCGAAATAAGTGGATTCTTACGCAGCTTGTTTCCTTCGGAAAAATGTAGTTGCTCACGTAGTCTTGCCTACGCTCCGCTACTCCATTTCTATCTTCATCCCATCTTCTTGGTACTGAAAACCACCCTTTTTGAACACGCACTTATAATGAATAGTATACTTTATATTGTCCTATATGATAGCATTCGACGCAAAACGCCCCCGGCATATAAACCGGAGGCGAACGTTAAGCCTAATGTCTTATTGGTGTTTCTCAATAATTCCTTTGAGTGCATCTTTGGAGTTCAGACCAACAACTTTATCAACCGGTTGACCGTCTTTGAAGAAGATCAATGTTGGAATGCTCATTACGCCAAAGCGAGAAGCAGATTCCGGATTTTCATCCACATTGACTTTTGCAATTTTCACTGCATCGCCAACTTCAGTGGACAGCTCTTCCAGGATTGGAGCGAGCATTTTACAAGGACCGCACCAAGGCGCCCAGAAATCAACAAGAACCGTTCCTTCTCCTTCGACTTCAGTGTTAAAGGATTGATCGGATACGTTAACAATAGCCATGATAATTGTCCTCCTTATATATGCTTACGGTTATTATAACCTGTAACGTCGTGAACGACACTTCCAGTATAACACATGTACTCTTGACTTGTGAAATGAACGGAACAATGTTCATCTATCGAACATCAAATCTTCATAATTATTGATTTCAGGTGTAAATGCAAAATCTTTACAAACGCTTTCTTTTCCAAGTATACTGGACTTACTCCGGGTTTCAGCCTTAGCTGTTTATCCCCAAAGGAGGCAATCACATGGATGCAAATGTGCGGATCAGTGACCCGCGTGAACATGTCAACGAAGAACCACGTAACGATCTATTTGATCTGATTGCGGGTGTAGCTGGCATGGGTGGCCTAATGACAGTGATCTTCTTCGGTATGGTTATCTTCAAATTCCTAACCGAATAGAACACTGACAGTCACACGCAAGATCCAAAAAAGCCTGGCTTTCGCATTGCGAAAACCGGGCTTTTTACTGAACACTTTTTATTCTTAGTTCAAGCAGATCCGAATCAACGTTTACCCCGTTGATTCTCCCCACGAACGGATACAACATCTACAAATGGACGAATCCGATCCATCAAACGCTGACCTTTGTTCATTTCCTCACCGTCTTTGCTTGTGAAGCTCAGATGTTTCTCTAGCCCCTCCAAGTTATAATTCGATGTGTAGAACGTAGGCTTGCGATTCATACGGTAGTTCAATATGGAACCCATCACATGGTCACGAACCCATGGATTCAGATTCTCAGCTCCAATATCATCAAAGATCAGTAGGTCACAGCTCTTCAGAATATCTGTCGTTTCCTTAACCTTCTGTCCATCCGTAATCATCGATTTGAGATCCTCTACAAAATCAGGCATATAAATGATAACACCTGTATGACCGGCAACCGCCAGCTCGTGCAACAAATAACACATGAGAAACGTCTTGCCTGTTCCAAATGATCCTTCCAGGAACAGACCTTGAGGAGACAACCCGTTCTCCTTAGTCTCGTTAATATAACGCAGAACACGATTTACCGCCGGTGCACGCATCCGATCCTTGCCCATAATTTCCACATCATCATAACCCGCATTTAGGGCACGCTCATCCACATAGAAACTACGTATTCTTTGTTTAATCAGATGTTCATTCTGCCGAGCAATATGTTTGGAGCAAGGTGCTTTTTTATCTATAATTTCGGGTTTGCCGTTAAAATGCTCTACTTCCAGCTTGCAAAAATGACCCTGAAAATCGTTAGGACAGTTGTCCAGTCCCGGACAATTCGCACAGTTCTTAGAATCTTTGGCATACTGAAACAGCTTGCTCAGATCAGTCATCATCTGTGTATCTTTCAGTTCAGGATGACTCGCACGGAACTCGCGTACGTATGGATCATCCATCAATTCTGCCGCAATTCGCCGAGACTGCTCACGAAAGGAAGGGTTAAGCTGCTGAAGCAGTCCTCCCAAGGATTCCATGGCTTCAAGCCCCCTTAATGGTGTCTGTATAGAATGAACAATGAAGCGTTATTATACCATTACAATGGCAGAGTAACCTTCAATCGCTTTGTAATTCTACTGTTCATTCTATAGAAAAGCAACCAATAACTCAACTGAAACTGAGCGGATACCTCTGGAAAATAGCACAATCCCTCTATACGATACAGTTGTCAGATCCTACAAACTAGAAGCCTGCACTTATTAACGCCGAAGACCCACGGTTACAATTTCACATGCTCCCGTCTGCATGATCCATTCCTTGCTTGCAAAGGATACAGATGAAGCCCCTTCAATCTGGCTAGCCTCATACGTCTCTCCCTCTTCCTCCAGTACATTGCTCTTATACATGGCTTCCCATGAAAGTGAGCTTGTCGGAGTTGCAGCAAGTCTCAGTGTAGTCGCTTCTGTTGTCATGTTGTACCAGCGAAGCATCAGATCTCCTGAATCCGTATTGACCTTGAGTGATGAAAATGCCAACCCTTCCCCTTCCCATGCAAGTAGGGAATGACTAGGTGTGAGATCACCCGGGTGTACTTCAGTTTGTACCCGTGTCCACGGCACTTGGAACTGATAAGCCTCAATATATGCATCTGCAGATGCGGTACGCCCATGATGCGGGATGATCTCCAGTTGAAACGAATGCTCGCCCAGACATTGGGCTTCTGGTGTCGGGAACAATCCCCAGTCTCCGAGTTCACCGACAGCTCGCAGTAAGGTAACGGCGATCGTATTACGTCCATCCTGAAGGACTTCATACTCGTTCAGACCCAAGTTGGCAACGACTAATCCGGCCTGGTCTTCACTCACATTCACAAAGCTCTGCTGATGCTGCGTATTGCTAGGATTTTGCCACTCTGGTGCAGGGATATTGTCCCTTGTAGTGATTTCGAACATAGAATCCGCATGGTGCACAGCGGTCTTCAGATCCGTTGGGAAAAGAGCCCGCACCCGATGATCCTTCGCTTGATTGTTAAAGGTCGTTTCCATGTGAATTCCTTTTCCACTTCGACTGAGCGATACAACCGTACGAATCTTAAACGGGATCATTCTTGCCGAACGTTGCGCTTTGCGGTATGGATAATAGATCAATTCCCGTTGCTCACGATCCAGTAACTCATCTGCAGACTCAGGAACTTCCCAATGATGAACAATTTCGTAAGAGACACGATAGGCTGTATCCTCAATGACTCGAATCTCTGCCACAAGATCTTGTGTTGTCCTAGCCACTTCGTTTTCTGGCTGTTTGAACATATACTCATTCCCGATATCGCCAACATCCTCGTATATACCAAGGTCATGATATGTGCGACCTGTCTGTTTATCTGTGATCGAGAACGAACCGTTGTCTGCAATGACTACCGACAGATATACATTTTCCATACCACGCTCTTTATGCTGTAATGTGGCTCCATTTGAAAGTTGTCCATCATAAACTTCTTCATTAGATATCCCTTCACTGCGAACCCAGGCATATGCCTTCAAGCCAAGTGCAGGCACTTTCTCGGCTTCGAAAGTGATTCTGACCCGACGGCAGCTGTATGGCTGGCGAAAGCGATCATCTGGTAGATCATAACCGAATTGCAGACCAAGATCCTCTACTGTGCACGGGACGGATGCCCCATGTTCATCAACTAGAATACGATTGAATAGATCGATTTCGTTCATCTCTAAAGCCATCTCTTCCAAGGAATAGCCATCGCGGAAGTATCTACGCGCAGCATCCAGCTCCATCTGCACAACACCACTACGTTCCCAACCTGTTGTATTGAAGGTAATGAGTGGCCGTGCATCCCCGCCATAGCTGCTAAAGATGGATGTGTCTACCATGCTAGCGATCTCGCTGCTGCTCTGCTCAGCCAAAGCTTCGGCTACATGACGGCTCTTGTCGAATCGGGTGACCATTTCGCGATGTACCTCGTCCACACTGCATCCACAGATACTATCATGGGGATGATTTTGCATTAACGTTTTCCAAGCATATGTCAGTTGATCATGCGGATAGGCACGTCCAAGCATATATGCATAGGACGCCAGTGGCTCAGCCACTTTTTCCAGCATCGCTTGCCCCAATTGATTCATCTGTTTGAGATACACACGAGCGGAGGCCGTATTCACAAGGGTTCCCCAGCCATCGGTACGCTGACTACGTAGTTCCCCTTTTACCGTGGATAGCTCATGTTCAGCATTTCCTCTCAGTGCTTCTAGATAATCTGGAAAATTGGAGTGAACAAACTCGATATCCGGGTATAACTGTTCCGCCATCCGAATGGCTTCTGGCAGGTCCCGCTGGATCGGCTGATGATCACAACCGTTCATGTACAACAACTCATTGGTCGAAGCATATTTCTCTGCGTCTACAAGCTTGGTTTC
This sequence comes from Paenibacillus tundrae, assembly GCF_036884255.1. Classification (NCBI taxonomy): domain Bacteria; kingdom Bacillati; phylum Bacillota; class Bacilli; order Caryophanales; family Paenibacillaceae; genus Paenibacillus; species Paenibacillus tundrae. The sequence goes on from NZ_CP145605.1 coordinate 5,272,873, forward strand.
CCAAAACTTCCGAGCTGACGCCTCATCCACCGGAACCTCATTCCCATTCGAGTACCAGTTAGCAAACAAAACCCCGAGCACTTTCGATCCATCCGGCCCTTCCCACATCAGCTCGGAGAAGCTGGACTCATACCCTTCATCTGATACCGTATTGTTAAAACCTGTAGGTTTAACGCCACGACCAAAGAAGACATTATCAATTCCTGATTGCAGCATGAGCTGCGGGGTCTGCCCAACGAGACCAAACGTATCAGGAAAATAACCGATCTTCGACGGTGTGCCATAACGCTTGGCATCCTGATGCCCAACTTGCATATTACGCACATTGGCTTCTCCACTCGTCAGGAATGCATCCTGCAAAATGTACCAAGGACCAATGATAATTCTTCCGTTACGGATATTTTTCTCCAGTCGTTCCTTCTGCTCTGGACGAACCTGGAGGTAATCCTCAATAATAATCGTCTGCCCATCCAAGTAAAAGCTTTTGTAATCCAGTCCCTCATCCAGTTGATCCAACAGCGAATCTACCAGTTGTACTAAACGCATATGATGCTTCTCATACGGCAGGTACCACTCACGATCCCAGTGCGTATGTGAGATAATATGTGCTCTCTTTGATTTTGGAGGTCTACTTCCTGATTCCGTAGTTAGATCTTGGCCCGCTTGTGTGGTTGGTTCTGTATGTTGTTGGGTCATCGTGTTATCCTACCTCTCCGTCTTGTTGTACAATCTCAACCTCATCAGGACGATACACTGCAAGCAACTTACCATCTGAGTCTGTGGCAAACAGCACGGAGCGATCTTTCTCCAGTTGGAACGTATATGAAACGCCGGTACGTTTATCTCTTACTTGTACTTGATGATTCATTGAAGACTCTGATACAAACACAAATACATTCCCTTTTGGAAAATTAAGCTTCCGACCGTAGATTCCCGCAATGTCTCCGCCAGATCTCCATTCAAGCTCCTCATGCACACCGGCAATACCGGTCGCATAACGATACAACGCTGCCAGCGGCTCATCCCGTCCGTTTAACTCCAGTGGTAGCGGCGTCCAGATCAACTTACCTTTTCCCCAGGTCTTAACAGTTACCTCATCCGGCTTGCTATAATCCCGACTAGATAACGTCTCCTTCGCCACCTCAGCAATGCGACGCCGTCCATAAGTCACACGGTGATTTACTCCATTAAGACTTAACATTTCTTCCCGCTGTACGTTACCCAATGTGCGTTTACCTACGATATGATCCGCAAAGTCATTTGGCTTCCAGTAGGCATCCAACCCAAGTGGCCCAGTGATAAGCAAACTTATTCCTTTTTGCTCCGTAAACGCAAACAATTGACGCAATGCATCACGATCCATATTGTGTACACTCGGTACAATCACTAGCTTCGGTGGTTGCTGCTCCAAAGCTTCGAGATGATACTCCGATACGGCACGGAATGGTAGTTTGAGATCATAAGACATCACACGCGTGAGCTTGGTTGTAGCATCATAAGCCAGGGAACGGTTCGAAAAGTCGTTAGAATAGGGGAATACCACCGCAATCTCCTCAAGCTCCCGATCCTCGAAGAGATTACGAACCTCATAGATAAATCGTCCATAAGCGTACGATACATCCGCCTCCGGTTTCTCCGTACCATCTGCGCGAAGCGCTCCAATATGGGACTCATTCGCATTATCCATATAGAAATTGGTATTCCAGATCCATTGCACCGCTCCTGCACCCCCTGTAGCAAACGCATAAGCGTATTTGCGTTCAAGAATGTTATGGAGTTCTGCCTCTGAGCGTTTGGCTCTTCCGTCCGGTGTTTCCACATACATGATGCCCGTCTCCTGGACGAGATTGGGCTTATGTGGCGTTTTGGTAAAAATGCCATCCCAGATCAGATCATCGTTCAGCCACCAGGAATGTACCGTTGTGTAGTCCACCTCACGCTCATAAAAGAATGGCGAAGGACGCTGTGCGCCAAGGGCTTCATCCTGTCCAACCGTGACCAGATGATTGGGTACCAGATCCTTAATTGCATGAACAAGTTCTTGAACCCATGTATTGTGCATCTCCATAGAAAAGAGACAATAATCAAGCCAGCGCGTTCCTTTCTTCGCCTTGTGCATATCCTGTACGTCAAAATTAATGTCTTCCGGCTCCGGAATGACTGCGGCTGCAAAATGGGGAAGCTGCTGAGGCGACATGTTCCATGCCTCCTGAAGCACTTCAATCGATTCATGCCGCTGTTGCAGCCACTCCACAAAAGCCTGCTGTTCATGCGAATCCCTAGCAGAACGTGGACCATCCGAGAAAATACGTACTGGATCGAACATGGATGGCTCGTTAATCAGATCCCAATCCACATGGGTCGTATGTTTATGTCGACTGACGATACTGCGGATAAAACGCTTCTGTGCCTCAACACTTTGTGGATCCAAATATGGATTCGTGCCTTCCCACGTCTCGGGTGTAAAGGAGAAGAACGTGAAAGTTACCTGCAAGCCGTGGCGCTTAGCCGTTAACAGGAAGGCATCAATCGCACGAAGTACATCCTCTGCCATATGACCATCCACCTGCATCATATTACGATAGGCTGTCCAGATACCTGTCCGAATCCAGTTAATGCCCGCTTTCGCCATCTGTGCCATATCCCGATCCCATACGTCTGCATTCGGCAAGAACAGGAATTTACGTGCTACATCAGAGGTCATATAGGTCATACCAACCACAGGCAATGGCCGGCCGTCTTTTACAAAATAATCTCTACTGCGGGTGATGACCTCTCCCTCTTCAAGCAATGGAGCATCCTGTCCCCAGAAGCCTTGGCGCAGAATCCGAACTTCCCCGTCCGCTGCCTGAGCGCGACATATGATACGGTATAGTCCAGGCTGCACAGTAATTGGAAGGGGCAGGCGATTGAACTGCTGTTCACCGGAAAGCTCCATCTCGATCTGGTGACTCCATACGTTTTCGGATGTACCTTTTGCACGATCCTCCCGTTCAATCGTTACATCAAATGTCCACAATTCAGGCGAAATAGATCTGAGTCCTGTACGATTTAAACTCTGGCCTTGGAGGGTCAAAACGGGCCGTTCACCAAGCTCGTAAGTAGCATAATTCGGTTTCAGAGACAGCTCGGTTACTCCTTTGGCACAGAACTGTGCCCATCTCAACATCTCCGTCGCACCATCCTGCTCCCAAAAGGAGGTCGTAAGTGGCACATGGACAAACATCCAGCGTGAACCACTAAACGTACTGCGTGAATTTTCCCATAACACAACAGGAGCTGAGATTTTACGTTCATCCTTACTACATCCACACAGCAGCGGGTAGATCTGTGTACTCATCGTTCCAGCCGAGCCCATCTGGTGAGGTAGATCGCTGTTTTTGGTCGTGTGCGGAACTAGATTCCACGTGTCAGCGATCTGAAACAGTCCCTCTTTGCCAGCAAGGAGTGGAATTTGTTCTGTAGCGGTAATCGTGTGAACTTTGGCTGAAGATACACTTAAAGCCTCATGAATGTATAGTTCTTGATGATATGCCGTTTGCTCCGATTCCACGATCCATACTCCGGACTCATCTCGCACAGGTCGCTTAAACGGCGCACCTCCGACACTGATCAGACTTCCCCCCTGCTGTAGGTAAGCGATAATTGCTGTCCATGCTGATTTAGGGAAATAGGGTGCGTGCAGATTTACTAGACACCCTTCACCTACGGTGGAATTTAGCAGCTCAGCTAGTCGATGCGCATCTACAACAACAATCTCTTGTGTCGCTTGCCATGTATTCAAAGCCTGCTTAGAAGGTAGAGCACTTTCTATCGGAAAATTCGGGTCAGCAAAAATGATTAATGTTGGTCTGTTCATCTGTGTATTGCTCATAGCAAGCCAGCCTTCATCGATTTATAAATCAACTGGGAGAACAGGCTGTTCGACCATGCAAACCATTTTCGTGTAAAAATGGTTGGATCATCCGCATGAAAGCCTTCATGCATATAACCGGTGTCCGCATCTGTCGCTTCAAGCATGCGAATGATCTCTAGCTTTTCCTCGTCTGATTGTGCAGTCAATCCTTGCATTGATAAGCCCATATGCCAGATGTAATTCGGTGGTGTGTGCGGGCTGCCGATTCCTTTGGCAACTTTGCCTTCATAATAGAAAGGATTCTGTTTGCTTAGAGCAAACCGGCGAGTATTTTGATAAATCGGATCATCCGCTGTGACGTAACCGAGATATGGAATAGACATGAGTCCAGGTGTGCCCGCATCGTCCATTAGACAATAGTTTCCGTAGCCATCCGTTTCGTACGCATAGATCGGTCCAAATTCAGGATGTCGATAAATCCCGTACAGTTGAATACCATGATCCACGTCCTGCTCCAGATCCTTAAGCTCCTGCAACAATGCCATATCTCTGAACACCCATTCCGCAAACTCCTGCATTTGGCGCAAAGCAACAACCGCGAACATATTTCCCGGGATGTTGTAGTGGAAGTCACACGCATCGTCACTGGAACGGAAGCCTGACCAGATCATTCCCGTATAATTCACAGGCATGCCTTTACCATGATTACGGAGAGAGTCTGTTGGGATACCATTATTACGTGTGAAACGATAAGGGGATTGCTCCATATGGTGCTGTTCTACTTTGAACAGATCAACAATTTTACGCATCGCCGCCTTGAAGCTGGTATCGAAAATATCCGTCAGTTCGGTTTCTTTCCAATATAAATACGCCAATCTCACAACGAAGCATAAGGAGTCAATTTCGAATTTGCGTTCCCATACCCATGGCGACATGTCCGTCTCGTCCGTTGTGTTCCAGTGCCAGTCATTAGCGGTTTCGTTGAAGGCATTGGCATACGGATCAATGTGCACATATTGGATGTGACGCTTAATCAGCCCGCCAATCATGCGTTGCAGATCCTCGTCTTCCTTGGCAAACGGAAGATAGTGTATCACCTGTTCCACAGAATCACGCAGCCAGGAAGCTGGAATATCTCCAGTAATAACAAACGTGGTACCATCCTCCATTAACTTCGTTGTTGTCTCGATCGTATTGGGAAAACAGTTCTTGAATAACTGAAGCAGCTTCGGTCGGTGAGCCAGCTTCTGTTCCGCTTCTTCCAACACCGCCTGAATGGATTGTGGCAAAGCAACAGGTGGCATCGGTATTTTTGGTAATCTGAATTGTTCCATAGATGAATGCACTCCTCTAAATAAATTGAATGATGTTTAGCTATGTAAACTCACCAGTAATACTCACACCAGGCACTGCGATGACAGAATAACCTTACGATCGCTCTTACCCCCAGATTTTTGATTCACTTTTCTAAAGGGTAAAATCCGGGGATTGCTTATGCTTTCGATGTAGCTTTCTTTCAGAAAGCTTTCAGGCGACCGCTACGCTTCTTCAGGTTTTTTCTGTCCTCTCCGTTAACGTGTGAATAAAGAGCTGAACATACATAGCCTAGAGAATATTTCAAAAACGTTTAGCGCAGTAGCACCGTTTTAATCTCGTAAGGCTCAAAGGTCAGTGTGATCTGACCATTGGTGATATCCAATGGCTCCCCAACCTCTTCCAAAGCGTTTGAGAGACAGGCTTGCTCACACCCTTGCGACCATTGCAGAGTTACACGTTCCCGTGTACCTGAAGATTCATAGAAACGAAGCACCTGACCGTAACCGTCCTCTGCTGGTTTGACGGTATCCAGCACGACATGATGACTATCCAATTGGATCCAGCTTCCTCTTGCCGGAAGATGACCTTCACTCTGTTCTGTATACTGGACAGTTGGTTCATGATTCAGTTCGGCTGCTTGACGGACGATGTGTGCTTGCTGCCAATCTCCTTCATGCGGGTACAGTGAATATGTGAATGTATGCTCTCCAAGGTCAGCTGTTCGGTCAGGCCATTTAGGAGCACGCAGCAGAGATAAACGCATCGTACTACCCTGCACGTCATAGCCGTATTTGCAATCATTAAGCAGGCTCACGCCATATCCGTATTCCGATACATCTGCGAAGCGGTGCCCACAAACTTCATATTGAGCTTGCTCCCAACTCGTGTTACGGTGGGTCGGCCGTTCCAATGCACCAAACGGAATTTCGAATGTAGCCTTGGACGTTACTACATCAATTGGGAAGCTCACTTTCAGTAGCTTATGTTCTTCATTCCAGTCCACATGGGTCTCGAAGTCGATCCGAGGTGAATCGTGATAAAAGACAACATCCTGCGTAATCACCGATTGGTGAATCTTCCATTGGAAGCGCAGCACATCCTTCGTTGTTCCCGCTAGCACCAGCTTTTTCTCCAACAGCTGCACTTCACCAGCGACCTGATCTTCATAACGGGTATCAATATCCCAAGCATCCCAGAGTGTCGGACGGTCATGGAAAAAGTGGAATTGGTTGCCTCGTTCACCTGGTTTCAGTATCTCTCGCTCTGCACGCTTATCCCATAAACGAGTGATTTCTCCTCGTTCGTTAAAATGTACATGGTAAAACGCCGTTTCCCATGTATCGTCAAAACTCTGTTGCCCAACATGATTCGTCAGTTCTCGTACATGGGTGTCCCTTGTATTTTCCGGTACCAGCCAGATCGTCTTATATCCAAACGCCGGGATATCTGTCACGAGAATGGACATGCTGTCCTCTTCCAGATCTAATGGCAAACGCTGACCTTCTCCATCTATGGCATATCGATCAAAGCCATCATGGAATGGAAGACGAACGAGTGCATTCCGTTTCCACCCGAGACTGTTAAACACAACGTAGGCTGCAGAGCCAGCTGGCCCTTGTGTATCCATTCTCTTCAGCAATGCTGTGATGCCTTGATGAAGAGCAGTTGTACCCAGTTCAAATACTTGCCTATATTCCTCATCCGAGGTGACATAAGATTCTGTAATGGCCGAGCCTGGAATAATATCGTGGAATTGATTCAGCAATATTAGCTTCCAGCCATCATGTAGTGTCGAACGCATCTCAGCTTCCGTGTCTGCGCTCATATCCGGAAAAGCGAGAGTGCTCCATAACTCGGCTTCACGATACAGCACTTCTGCTTTGCGGTTATTGCGTTTGTTGCGTGCATGGGTCGTATAAGTTCCTCGGTGCAGCTCCAAATACAGGTCGCCATGCCACTTTGGAAGAACGGGCTGTTCCTGTTCAATTCCAGCAAAAAAGGCTCCGGCTGTGCTATATCGACTTGCAGGCTGGCCTACCATAAGACTCGCCCGATCCACGTACTCCAGCATCTCGCGTGTTACCCCGCCACCACCATCACCGTGTCCATATAAGAGCATTTGCTCGGGATGTGCTGCTTTCTCCCGGTATGACTGCCAGTGATCGTGGATATCCTTCGGCAAGGTGTGTTCATTGACGCCATGATTGAGGTAGGACAAAATCGCTGTTCCGTCTATACCAACCCAGTGAAAGAGATCATAGGGGAATACATTCGTGTCGTTCCAGCCCAGCTTCGTAGTCATAAAATAATCGACATTCCCATGCTTCAGGATCTGGGGAAGAGAAGCACAGTATCCAAACGTATCCGGCAGCCACTCAATATTTGATGTCTTGCCAAACTCCTCCATATAAAAACGTTGACCATATAACATCTGACGAATCAAGGATTCACCGCTTGGGATGTTCAAATCCGGCTCAACCCACATGCCACCAACTAACTCCCACCGATCCTCCGCAATCCGCTGCTTCACCCGTTCATATAGTTCAGGGTCATGCTCTTTCAGGAAGGCATACAGCAAAGGCTGACTCTGGGAATAGACATATCCAGGGTATTCATTCATTAGTGCATCCACGGTGGAGAAGGTCCGACTTGTTTTGCGCACCGTCTCGCGTACAGGCCACAGCCAAGCGATATCAATGTGTGACTGTCCCACCATATGCTCCAGCCCTTCCGCATTACCGCCGATCTGATGAACTTGATGCCTCAAGCTCTTCTCAATCTGACGAATGTGATCTCCTTGCATAATCTCTTCATCCGTTAAACCAACGAATTGATCCATGGACTGATACAATGCTTCCAGCAACCGCACCCGTCGAAAGTCACTCTCCGGCAGCAATGTAGCCGAATCACGTACAATAGTGACCGTGTACATCAGACTACGAACCGCTTCATTCGGTCTCACCAGCAAGCTGGTAATCGAAGTTATCGGTGGTTGAATAACTGCCTGTTGGTTCAAGGGATCTACAGGTTCAGGGACTGGATCGAACATCTCAATTTCCAGTTCAGGTGAGATTCCGACTTGGGACGGATCAAGCGTAACGTAGGTATGATTGCGATCCAGCCCTTGATATGAGCGTCCATTTACCCGTAACAAACCTTCTCCTCCAGTTTCAAAGACCAGTCCGTACGGTGCATCCCGCCAAGAGTTAGGAATCTCTATGCGTGTTCTGAAGAAATAGGTTGTTCCCTGCTTGCTCGGAAACCGCTCGAAATCCTGCCCTTCCAGATACACACCCTGATCCTTGTAGTCCCCCGGTACATTATAATAAGCGCGGTGAATGTCCCAACTGCGCAACTGCAATTGCTCCAGCCACTGCTGTTCGGATAACTCACGAATAAATCGTCTGATACGTTCCAAGATTTACGCCTCCTCTACGGTCAGCTCGACCATCTGGGTATCGTTTACGTTGCGACCGATATGAATGTGGAATTGTCCCGCCTCAACAACAGGCTTCAGCTCGCGTCCAATATATTGAAGCTGCTCTGCTCCGATAGAAAATTCAATATTCCGTGTCTCACCCGGCTCTAAATTCACTTTGACAAACCCCTTGAGTTCCTTCGCGGGCCGGGTGATGGAGCTTACGACATCGGAAATGTACAGTTGTACTACCTCAGCTCCTGCACAGCTGCCTGTGTTGGTCACATGCACCGATACAGTGACTGATTCACCCGTAGTCATGGAATTCGCACTAAGCTTCGGCTCGCTGTATTCAAATGTCGTATAGCTGAGGCCATATCCGAAGGAGTAACGCGGCTGCAGATCCTCTTCTAGATAACGCTTGCCACGAGACCGTTTACCGTTATAGTAGACTGGTAGTTGACCCACATGCTTGGGGATGGAGATTGTCAAACGGCCTGAAGGATTTACGTCGCCAAACAAAATGTCAGCAATCGCATGTCCTCCCTCTTGTCCTGGATACCATGCCTCCAGAATGGCATCGGCATGTTCGTCAACCCACGGTTCTGCGATAGGACGACCATTGATGTAGACCACAACCAGTGTTTTTCCAAGTTGATGAATCTCTTGAATAAGTTCCAGTTGTACACCAGCAAGTCCTAAGGTCATGCGATCAATCCCTTCGCCGCACTCCATATCGTTCCATGTGTTATCGGACACCTTCGAAGCTCCTGTCTTCAGATCGATCGTACCCTCTCCAAAATCACGGGCACTGGAGCCACCCACGACCATAATGACCGTATCTGCCTTACTTGCAACTTCTATAGCCCGCTCGAATCCTTCCCTTGAATTACCTCTAATTCGACAACCTGGTGCATATAGCACTTGCTCTGAGGACTGCACAGTCTCAGAACACATGAACTTGCTTCGAATACCGTCCAGTACCGTCTGTACCTTGGACTTCGGTTGGGGCGATGTGTAATCGCCAAGCTGATTGTATGCTTGATCCGCATTGGGTCCAATAACGGCAATCCGTCCCACCGTTGCTATAGATAACGGGAGTGTAGCGGCTTCATTTTTGAGTAATACAACCCCCTCCGCGGCCAATTGACGAGCAAGCTTGATATGCTGCTCATTTCCAATCACTTCAGCCGCTTGATCAGCATCCACATACGGCTGTTCGAATAGCCCTAATCTAAACTTCAATGCCAGTACACGACGGACAGCCTGATCCAGAACTTGTACTTCAAGCTTATCCTCTGCCACAGCCTGCTCCAGATATTGACCAAACATCTCGCCTGACATTTCCATATCAATACCCGCCTGAATCGCCTGCACCGATGCTTGCAATCCATCGGATGCAACATCATGCCCACTGGCCAGCATGTTAATGGCACCGCAATCTGTAATGACCAGACCTTCAAAGCCCCAATCTTTACGCAATACGCCATCGAGTAATTCGTTATTTACCGTACAAGGTATACCATCAATTTCGTTGTAAGCCGGCATAATAGAGGCTGCACCAGCCTCCACCGCTTTGCGAAAAGGATATAAATCAACTTCCAGCAGCTCACGCCAGCCCATATGTACAGGCCCTGCATTACGCCCGCCTTCTGAGCTGCCATAACCAACAAAATGCTTCAATGTCGCAGCCACCGCGTCTTCCTGGTCAAGGCTCTCACCCTGAAGCCCCTGCACCGAAGCAACGGCCAATTCCCCGATGAGGTACGGATCTTCACCGAAACATTCTTCAGTACGTCCCCAGCGTGGATCACGCACGACATCCAGTACTGGTGAATACGTAACTGCACCACCTTGAGCACGAGTCTCTCGTGCCACTGCATGGCACATCTCTCGATACAGATCTACGTTCCAAGTGCTCCCCAGCAGAAGAGGAACTGGAAAGACCGTTCCATCAATCGCCATGTGCCCATGCGAGCATTCTTCACCGATGAGGATGGGAATGCCCAGTCTAGAATGCTCTATAGCATAACGTTGGATGAGATTAACCGCCTCTGCCCCTTCTCTCGCAGATAACCCGTTCTCTAGCGTAACGCCAGTCCATGGGTCTGCCCGAAGTGCACCATAGAGGGAGCCGATGCCCCCCTGTTCTACTTGCTGCTTGAAGGAATCACTCAGCGTGATGTTACCCTCGTTATTCGTATAGGTCTGCCAACCGAAGGGTTGAACTAGCTGCCCGATCTTTTCCTCAATCGTCATTAGACTCAGCAAGTTCTCCACCCGTTCAGCCACCGATTTACTGGCGTCCTTATAAATCATCATCCTGCATCTCTCCAATCCTATCGAGTGATTCGGTTATTCTTTGACTGCTCCCACTGTCAATCCTTGCACGAAATAACGCTGGAAGAACGGATAAGCGAATATAATCGGCAATGTTGCGAGCACAACCATCGCCATCCGGGACGTATCCTGTGGAATGGACTGCATCGCTGCCAGACTCATTGAACTGTTGGCCGAGTTTTGCTGGATAAACTGGATGCTTGATTCAATTCGCATCAGCATCGATTGCAGAGGAACCAGATTAGGGTTATCGATGTACAAGAGCGCATTAAACCAATCGTTCCAGTAACCGAGTGTACTAAACAGTCCAATGGTCGCAAGACCTGGCAAGGACAACGGAATCACGATTTTCATAAATGTATAAAATTCGCCTGCACCATCAATTCTTGCTGACTCAATAACGGCATCCGGCACACTCGTAGAGTAGAATGTACGCAGAATCATAATGTAGAAGGCGTTCATCGCAAGCGGCAGTATGAGTGCCCATACGGTATCCTTTAGTCCAAGCAATTGGGATACAACCATATAGGTCGGGATCATCCCGCCGTTAAACAACATCGTCAGAATCGCAAAAATGGAGAAGAATCTCCGATAACGGAAGCTCTTGCGTGAGATTGCATAAGCATACAGAGACATCAGAATTAGACTGATGATCGTACCAAGCACGGTCACCAAAATAGTCACACCATAAGCACGTAGCAATGTGTCGCCACTCTGCCAGACAAACTGATAGGCCGCTAGGCTCCACTCTGCAGGAATCAGTCGGTACCCGTCACGAGCCAGCACCTTCTCGTCCGTAAACGAGATAATTACGACAAAAATAAACGGAAATACACACATCAGAGCGAATAGACCGGCAATGAGGTTCATTATCACATTCCAGCCACTGGATACATGGTGGAAGTCGCGTTTTTTTACAAGTTGAGCTTGAGCCATAATGGTTCACTCCTTTCCCGTGTTCTAGAATAAACTGCTATCTTTATCAATTTTGCGAACGACATAGTTGGAGATGATTACAAGCACAAAGCCCACAACGGACTGATATAATCCCGCTGCTGTACTCATTCCAATCTCTCCGCTTGTTTTCAAGCCACGATAGACATACGTATCAATAACGTTCGTAACCGAGAAGAGCGTACCCGAGTCCCTGGGCACCTGATAGAACAGTCCAAAGTCGGCATAGAAGATGCGGCCTACGGCCAGCAAGGTCATAATGGTAATGATCGGTGACAGCAATGGGATCGTAATGTTGCGAATCTGCTGCCATTTGTTCGCTCCATCAATCATGGCTGCTTCATACAGCGAACGATCAATCCCCAGAATAGATGCCAGATACACGATGCTGTTGTAACCAATGGTTTTCCATAATGCGACGAAGATCAGAATATACGGCCAATACTTAGCTTCGGAGTACCACTGAATCGGCTCCATTCCAAACCAGCCAATAATCTGATTCAACATCCCTCGATCCATGCTCAGGAAGCTGAAGACGAAGTAACCAACGATAACCCAGGACAAAAAGTAGGGAAGAAACATCCCTGTTTGATATAACTTCGCCAGCCGTTTATTAACGAGCTCCGAGAGTGAAATGGCTAGCCCTACTGCAAAAACCAGTCCTAAAAAAATAATGGCGATATTATAAAAGAGGGTATTTCGCGTAATCAGCCATGCGTCATTCGTGCTGAATAGAAATTTGAAATTGTCCCAGCCTACCCATTCACTCTTCATCAGACTTGCCCAGAAGCCTTCGCGACTGACTCGATATTCCTTGAAAGCAGCCACCGTGCCCACGAGTGGAAGATAAGAGAAGAAGAAAAACCAGATGGCACCAGGCAGCACCATGAACAGCATGACTCGGTTTTTAATCAGATTTTTCAAAAATGTAGTCATTGTGGATATCCTCCTTCAAGCTCTGAATAAAAAAAGATCGGACGCGATATGCAGCCGCCCGATCCTTACGAATTACGCTTACTTGTTTTCCGCTCTCCAGGCGTCCAGTTGGCTTTGGGCTTCAGCCATTACTTTCTCCAGTCCGGCTTGATTGAATTTCTCAATCACTTGATCCAGATTGGTTGCCGGGTCTAGTGTACCTGTCATCAAAGCTGCCCAATATTGCTCTTTCACGTTCTGTACTGCCGTAAGTTCAGCAGATACATTGCTTGCATCAAAGTTGAAGCTGAGGATTGGAGAATTCACACCTTCAGCATTAAACTTTTTGAACTCATCCCATTTGTTGTCCGGGTCATTGCTGTTCAGATACAGCAGCATGTTATTCCCGAGGGAGTATGAAGGCATATCGTAGTTTTTCGATTCAGGCAAGTTCTCCATGTGGGTGTCATCTACTTTTTTGTAATGCGTGCCCTCGATTCCAGAGTCAACCATGTTGCGAAGAACCGGATCTGTATTCAAAAGGTTCAAGAATTCCATCGCTTTCTCTGGATATTCCGAGTTCGCTGAGATTGCCATAATCGATCCTTGTACCGATGTATTCGTAATAATTGCATCACTTGCTGGTGTGGAAACGACAGGATATCCATAACTTGCAGACCATTGGTTATCTGCCATTGGTTGTGTCTGTGCACGATCAAGGAACCAGTTGCCGGATGTCGTGAGATCGTTCGTTGATCCCGTCGTTGCAGCTTCTGGAGACACATAACCTGCCTTATAGTATTTATTCATGGTAGTAAGTGCTTCTTTCATCTCAGGTGTTTCTAAGACATTCACGATTTTGTAGTCTGTCGTGTCCAATTTGACTGCCATTGGAAGGTTCTGGATGACATAGTCATATGGCACATAAGGGACGTAGTTCTTATCCATAGCAAACGGTGTAACACTTGGCTCATTTTCCTTGATCGTTTTGAGCAGAGGCTCTAAACTGTCTAATGTTCGAATACCGGAGATATCCAGCTTGTATTTATCTAGTAAGGTCTGATTGAAACGCCATACCTCTTGCTGTGGCAACTCTTTGTTGGCTGGAATGCCGTAATTGTGTCCATCTACCTTGGAACCACTAAGGAATGCCGGATCGATTGTATCCATCAGCTCTTTGCCGTATTCAGGAAGCAGCTCATCTAGCTCCATGAACGCACCTTTTCTCGCATTTAGGACATAATCGAATCCTCCAGAAGCAGTAAACAGAATATCCATTGGTTCACCAGACGCTACGTTAACCTGCATTTTCTGCGGATAATCACCCCAGTCAACCATCTTCATTGTCACTGTGGCATTAATCTTCTCTTTGGTGTACTTGCTAACTTCCTCCATAACTTTATTAACATCCTTTTGCGGTGTACCAATGGTGTACCAGATCAACTCGACCGAGTCATCTCCCGCTCCTCCGGATTCTGAGGCCTCTTTGCTCCCCCCGCATGCACTAAGAACAAGCGTAACAGCCATTAACAATGCAAGAACGAGTGAGAAACGTTTTTTTGATTTACTCATTTTTATGACCCTCCCTTTTCGTGTTCCCTTCAGCGTTACAAACTAACTACATTAACCTTATCGAATGAAAGCATTTACAAAAAGAAGATAAACTTAAGGTTTCGAGGTACAAATTAAAGAGAAACAGATCATATCATTCAATTTTTCCTCATTTTAATAAAACGCTTACACAAAAGAGACATGCCAGGTAACATAGGGCACCTCATTCTTTTCATGCCACTGTTTATCTGAATGTCTCTTTTATTCTGTCACTTCGCAGCTTAATTCTCTAATTCTGCATTACCCAAACACCTTAAAATCAGTCGGTGAAATTCCCACATACTTGCGGAATTGTTTGTAGAAATATCCGGTCTCCCAATACCCTACATTCCGGGCGATCTCATGAACCTTCAGATTGGAATTGCGTAATTGCTCCTTCGCACGTTCAATCCGGTACTTATTGAGGTATTCAGCAAATGTCTCACCTGTCTCCTTATGAAACAATTGCCCCAGATACACGGGATGCAAATGATAATGGGCTCCTAGCAGCTTCAAGGAGAGCTCGTCTGCGTAATGTTTGTCGATATGCTGAAGCACCTGATTCACGATCGGATTTTTCAAATCCTGTAGCAAGGATTGAATGGTCTTTAGACCCACCTGCTGAATGGCTAACACCAGTTCATCAAAGGTATCACTATCTAATACAAGACGAAGCCCCTCTTGATACATCGCCGTTTCATCCGAATGTTTAATCGCCTCTAACTCCATTTTGAAACGAATAACTACTTCCAGTGCGGTATTCTGAAGCTCCCCTGGCGTAAGTCCATCACGGTGTTGTTCAAAATCTGTGCGAATGCGGTTAGCAAGCTGTTCGACATTGCGGGACAGAATAAGCTTGGCATAATCCCTCCAATCAATAAAGAACGTAGCTGCCTGATTTTCACATTTGTCTAACACGGCATAATCAATAATTTTCAGATCGGGATAGATCATGACATACTGAAGTGCTGTCTTGGCATCTGCATAACTGGACGGCGCATGATATAACCCTTGCATCAATCGTCCCATCCCGATCCGCAGTGCAGGATGTGTTACCGAGATTGCTTGATATAATTCCTTTATCCTCTCCATCAACTTCTGCTCATCATCTCCATCAACATTGGCGACAATGACAACATCTCCATCTATATCATGAAACACGCTGAAATAAGGCTTCTCCCTTAGCAACTGCTCTACTTGTTCAAATACGTCTGAGGTTGACCCTTGATCCTTGTTACGCAGGATGGCAACAGCAACATATGAGGCTCCCAGCGAAATGTTCATAAACCGAGCACGTTCCTCAAATTCAGTATCTGCAATCTGCCCTGTTAACCAGCGGTGCAGGATATTGTCCTTCAGAATCTGGATACCATAGGCGTCATTATTTAGTTTAGGTGAAACGGCACGATCTAGTTTGGAAGCCGTATTGGCCAGTGTCGATTCCAATTCTTCCACATTAATTGGTTTAAGCAGATAATTCTCAATGCCAAGTTTCATGCCTTCTTTTAAGTATTCGAATTCATTGAAACCACTGAGAATAATCACTTTAACCTCAGGCTGCAGTCGTCTTGCTTCGCGAATTAGATCTAAGCCATTCATCATGGGCATCGATATATCCGTAATGAGAATATCCACAGATTGAGAAGATAGTGCCTCGAGGGCTGCTTGCCCATTTCCCGCATGGTTCACAATCTCCATCCCGAATGAAGACCAGTCCACAATATCGTATAACCCTTCAATGATGAATGGCTCATCATCTACAATAAATACTTTATACATATTACACACCTGCCCTTTCTGTATGTGGATAACGCACCGTGATTCGTGTGCCTTCTCCGAAAGTGCTCTCAATCGTAATTCCGAACTCGGGCCCGTATAAGTAGCGCAATCGACTATGGACACTTCGCAGTCCAAACATCTGACCTGACTCTTCGGGACGCTCCAACTCTTCCATGATCTCTGTCAGGCGTGAAGGCTCAATGCCCTTTCCGTTGTCCCTGACCTCTACCTGTACGATATCGCCCTTCTCTTGCACAACGATGGATAACCGATTGTCAGAGCGTTCTGTACGAATTCCATGAACGACATAATTTTCAATAATTGGCTGTAGAGAAAGCTTGACCACGGGATGCTGATAAAAAATAGAATCCATCTGGATTGTATAGATGAATATATCCTTGTAGCGGATACGAAATAGCTCCAGATATAGACGGCAAGCCTCCATCTCATCCTTCAATGTGTAATTTTTCTTCTGTTGTACCAAGCTCTTGAACAGTACAGATAAGCTGTAGATCATCTCACCCACATCTTTAGCCCCCTGAGATATGGCTCTCATCCTAATGACTTCGAGCGTATTATAAAGAAAATGCGGATTAATACGTGCCTGTAGCGCGACGAGCTCGGTCTCCTTCTGTTTGATCTCAGCTTTGTACACTCGCTCAATATATAGGTTGAGCTCGTCCAACATATCGTTGAAACTATGCGAAATTTGTCCCAGCTCATCATCCCTTGCATCATCAATACGCGCTTGCAAATTCCCGTATTTTACTTTTTGAGTAAAGCGAATAATCCGCCGGGTACGCTTCGCAAAGTTGATAATGAAAAATGCGGGAACGAGTACAGCGAACAAAAGACACACGATACTAATGGAGACGATGGTATTTCGAATCCCCGCGTAAGCTTCAGCCATTTCTTCCACAGGAACCGTGCCAATGACCACATAGCCCTGATCTGCCGAGACGAACTTATTGACATACATGTTCTGCTCTTTTTTCATCTCGTCCATATCTGTCTGGTCAAACAGTGAATCAGCCATATTCACATAAGGGTATTTCTTCCCGTAATAATTGTTATTGGAGTCAAATAACACGGTGCCTTTGGCTGATAGCACCACGATGTCTCCCTTTAGATTGCTGTCATAGTTATCGAGCGCATTACCGATTCCTTTTGAATCAAAGAACACGAGAAACTGCCCGAGATTGCGAAGCGTATGCGAGTCATTAATCGGAACACGAATGGCATACAGCGCAGGATCCCATTGCTTGATCTCTTTACGAATCCATAGATTCGGGGCACTGATATTAGGCGTTTCCATCGCCATCACGTCAGGGATATAAGAGTGAGCAGCATTGGTGCTCAGCTTGCGGAACGGTTTGTTTTGATTAAAGACAGACAAGTCCTGCTGCTCAGCACTGTATAACATCAGATGATTAATCTCTGCATTGCGATCCATGATATTCTGAAAATGCTTAAGCACATCTGCCGAATAATCATCTTGATTGGCATAATAACCATTCGTTAAATGTTGAACATACTCCGCATATGTGTGGTTCATCAGGTAGGTGATATTGGTGGATAACGCCTCATTCTGGTGCATGTCCCTCACCATGTTCTGCACCGCTTCAAATTGCTGATGAATGGTTCGATCCACATGCTCCATCGCGGCTTTCTGAATGGCCAGCTCCCGGCGAATCGTCGAATCAGATACAGATAGAAAGATAAGATAAGACAGCGTTATGATCGTAACAATCGAAATCATCGAGAAGATTAACAGCATTTTCATAAACATATTATTTTTGAAGAAATTATTGTAAACGCTAACAATTTTCAAGTCACGAGTTCCCTCCGATGCTGTTTTTCTGTATTGAATTATATCATTCGCCCCCTGACATAGACCGGACACCTTGAACTTTTCTTTAATTTATACATGTGTTTCTTTAATTTCGCCCTATTTGAAAACGCTTTTATGCACTATCGTTAACCATAAGTTTAGCTTTCTGTAAAAGAAAACCTTACATTCATTCCACTTGAAGGAGGAACAGCATGACACGTAAAATCAAACCGAAGGGCTTTATGCCCAAAGTAACGTCCATGATGCTCACAACCGCACTACTCGGACAGGTTCTAGCCTCGTCTGTGTATGCAGGAGACACGCTCCCTTATACTGGCGAAAGTGCCAAAGGGGTTAATCAGCCCTATCAGCATGGGTATACCGCTGCTCAGATTCTGAACTGGACACCCGAAAGTGATATCTATGGAGAACTACTTCGTGCCCATGTTCCCTTGCAACCGCGGAATGAGTCATTCGCTGCCACACAAGCTTATCCCGAACTTAGTCCGGACACCCAACTATTCACGATGAGTGGTGATTATGGTAATGCGTTCTTTGATAGCACGCCATATACCAACGAATTCAGTCAATACCTCTTTAATTATTGGCAATATACGGACTACTACAGCTACTGGCACGGCATGGCGTCAGCTGGAGTTCCTGAAGAGTTGTACGACCCAAGCAAGGAATGGACGGAAAAGTATTTTGAATTTGGCATTCTGAACATTCCCAACCCAGCTTACACCAACGCAGCTCATAAGAATGGCGTGAAGTCCATTGCCAACATCTTTTTCTCCGATAATGACCGTGGCCCTCAGACGTATAAACAAATGCTGATCCAAGACGAAAACGGTAACTTCCCTGTAGCTGAGAAATTAGCCGAGATGGCGGAATACTACAACTATGACGGATATTTCTTCAATCAGGAGGAGGTTGCCCGTGGTGTAGCTCCAGAGGACATCCCATCGTACAAAAAATTCATGAAGTATCTAAGAGATCAAGGATTATATGTGCAGTGGTACGATTCCACTATTAATACAACTGGAAAAATCCAGTATCAGAACGAATTCAACGGACTCAACAGCCCTTTTGTCCAGGATTCGATTCTAGGCAGAGTCTCTGATTCCATCTTTTTGAATTATGTGTGGAACCACAATATGCTTCGCGATTCACGCGACCATGCCATCAGTCTAGGACTTGATCCACTGGAAACGGTATTTGCCGGTGTCGAAGGTGGACATGACAAGTTTGGACGCTGGAAGCAATCCTATGATCTACGTAACAACTTGGATGAGAACGGCCAACCGATGAACAGCATTGCAACTTTAGGTGCGGACTTCACCCATAACGCGCTAGATGAAGAGATGGGCGACGGTAGCACCAATCATCGGGCAGAGGATGAGTACCAATGGATGACCTTTGTTCGTGATCGTGCTTGGTGGTCTGGTCCGAATCAGGATCCTACGAATGCACGACGCAACGCCACAGCTAACCTATCGGATGTGTATGCATCTGGTGCCAACTGGGATGGTATTGCCGCATACCTTACCGAGCGCTCTGTCATCGACGGCTCCAACTTTGCAACCAGCTTCAATACTGGGCACGGCCTACAATATTATCTGAATGGTGCTGTATCCAATGATAAAGAGTGGTCCAATATCAACATTCAAGACATTCCTGTCACCTGGCAATGGTGGATGGATAGTCAGGGTAGCAAACTCAGTGTAGATTTCGACTATGGTCCAACCTATGAAAAAGGCGCTAGATATAACTATGACGCCATTGGCGCATTCAAAGGTGGCAGCTCTCTTGTGGTAAACGGTACACTCAGCGCAGACAACTTCCTTCGTCTGTATAAAACTGATCTTTCCGTCAACGCGCAATCGAAACTGGATCTGACATATAACAAGCCGTCTACTGATGATGCTTCCTCTCTACGCGTAGGGTTAATCTTCCAAGACGAACCCGAGAACGTAGTCTACGTTAATGTCCCTAATTCGGGTAAACGTACCGCAGGCTGGGAGACTGTTTCACTGGATTTAAATGCATATCAAGGTAAGACGATTGCCGCTTTCGGACTTTCCTTTGATCCGAACCATGCAACCATTGAAAATTATCAGATGAACATTGGTCAGATCCGAATTACGGACGGTTCAGCGATTGTACCCGACGCTCCAACTGGATTCCATATTACCAAAGCGCTAACCAACACCGATGAACTGGTCGTCGCATGGGACATAAAGGATTATTCAGAGGTCAAACAATACAATATATATGAAAATGGTGTGTTTGTCGGCGGTGTTTATGATTCCACGTTTTACATTAAATCACTGAAACAGCGGTCTGGTGAACTATCCATACGAGCTGTTGGGGCAGACGGTACCGAGAGTGAAGCAGCCGTTCTACCTTATAATTTGAATACTGCAGTTCAAGATATTGACGTGAAGTTCCAGTCGAACGGTGATGCTGTCGTCAGCTGGAAGAAACCTAAGAAATCTAAAGGTAATGATTCCATCCAGCTTACACTGGAAACGGAATATACCAATGAACCTTTTACTAAGACACTCCAAATTAAAAATAGCAAACCATCTGCCAAACTGACAGGACTTCCGACCAATGGGGAACATTACGTATTAAATATCGCCGTTGGCGATCATGCTCCGGTAACCTATACTGGCAAACTAGCAGATCTCCAGGTTACTCCGTACCCTAAAGATAAAGTTACGATAAAAGACGGCAAATACACACTTGCCCTGCCTGACTTGGAGGACTGGTACAAAATCTATGTGTATGAAAATGGGGTAGCACGTGAATTCGGAGTCACTTATGTTACGCAGAAGTTCCCGTATATCATTCGAGGTAGAACAAAGCTCAGTGAACTGACCTTCACCCCTTCATCCAGTAGTAGCTCATTGAAGCTGGTTATTGAAGACTACGCAGGCAATCAGGCGACAACAATTCTGAGGTAGCATGATATGAGATTGTCTGAGATATAGATTCAGCACACCTGCATCAACGTCAGTGAAAAATACAGCCCTTCACTTCCACCAGGAAGTTGAAGGGCTGTATTGGCTGCTCTCGGAGTATGTCAGGTCATCTTTCTCAAGCGACCCGCCTTTATCCATATCTATTAGAGACTAAACACGCGCTGTTATGAAGTGCCTTTTTGTTTATTCGCCTGCATCTGCTGAGCGAACCTCATCATCTCTTCAAATTCTTCCTCAGACACGGCATCGCCGTCGGCTGTCATATCTTGCACAATCGGAATTTCCGGCTTGGCTTTGGCTCCTTTGCCGTATGTACGGGTACGGGTCCCAGCTGCACCAGCAGCCTGCTTGCCTTTCACCTTCGACTGATCGCGAATATACTGAACCGCCTTCTCGTACGAATTCACTTGCTTCAGCAACATGTTGGACGCGATGGCCTCAACAAAATTACGGTTGATCCGTTGCTCACCGCCAGAGACAAGCAGCTGCATCAAGTAATGAATCAGTACATTAATGACTTCTCCCGGCAACTTGTAGCTTAGATCAATTTTCTCGAAGATATCCACTAGATTATCCGGTACGGCTCCAGGAAAGAATGTCTGAAGAAGCCGTGTATATGGTTCGTTACGCAACATCATATTATATTGGTGAATGTCACATTTGGTTGCGAATTGTGGAGGGACTTCAACGTAATATTCCATCTGTACCACGTGCTCTACAGGTGGTTCCTCCGAATCGTTCTGCTGTTCTGGCTCATCCATATGCTGGCGAAGTGCAACGACCTTCGCTGCCTGCACGGTCTGCTGTTCCTGACGTTTCTTCGTCTGTCTGAACTGCAAACTCGCCTTATGCTGAAGATCATCTAGAAGTAACTGTCCCTGTGGACTGAAGATATCATCTTCATCCAATAAACGGCATACATCCTGCACACTGAGATTGAACTTGTTCACAACATAATTCACGATGCCAAGCTGTTCATGATCAAATCTCAGTTTCTCCACATGACGCCGATTCACAGATTCGCGTGGAAAACGTAAAATAATGTCGGCATAATTCAAACTGTTCTCTTCTGCAGCAAGGGTTGTCCCGCTACGCTGAGCCGAAGTAGATACTTCGGACAAGGCTTGCTCCAACTCATAATCAATGACATGGGTATTGAGTTCAAATATATCGTAAAAAGGTACGGAAATATTCTCTTTATTCGCTGCCGGATAAGGCGCATCGCCATTCTCTACTGCAGAGAATCCAGAACGCAGGGAAAGCACGGCAAACTTGCCAATTTTGTCACGGAGCAGCAGTGTCAAATGCTGTGTACGGAAAAATTCCGAGGGCGACAGTGGTGGCTGTAGCTCATATTCATAAATGTAATCATCATTTTCCGGAATATATAAACGCGAGGTCTGAAGCAGACCTACGGCTTCCAACTTGGAAGCTTGTTCAATCAAATATTTACGCCCCTTCTCACTGGGCTCAAGCCCGAGTGTCATGAACAATCTTCGTTGTTGTTCAAGGGGGGAATAGCCAACCTGTTCACCGGGAAGATGCTGAAATAACAGCCGATACAAGCCAACCGCAAAGGCACCTACCATTGGCTGGTACGCTCCGGTAAGCATACGGTCATCCAGGGCACTAAGTCCAAACTCCCTGTATACGCAGTATCGATGATGTTCAGTATAATGCAGCAGATTCTTCATGCGCATGGCTTGATCTCCTTCTCCCCAAAAGTCATGTTAAAATATGTGTTCAAAAGCGGATCTTTCGAACAACGCCAAAAGTGTGTTTATCTATTCTATCACAAATATAGAATGATCAAATGTTCAAAAACAGGTAAAAAACGAACCCATTCTCGCTCCGTTTCGTCCTACGTCGACATCATTCACGTTTTCGTAGAGTTGCTAGAATAATATAAAAATCAAATGGTGACAATACAAACGAACATCTTGAGAACATGCTCTTCCATGTGTATGGAGTTGTCTCCCTTCACTATTCCACATTTTTAGAGGTTGTTCAAAAAGCCCGCTTTTGATTACGAAGGATGCGCGAGCGGCATCTCAGCGTCGATTATGGGATTCAGCCGAAATATCCGTTGCTCACGTAGCTCCATCTACGCTCCGCTACTCCATTTCTACCTTCATCCCATCTTCTCGGTACTGAAAACCGACCTTTTTGAACAGGATCTTTAGCCAAGCCAAAAAGCCCCACCTTTCGCCCACGTAAGCGGTTACGACAAAGGTCAGAGCTTTTCATCTACATCCGTATTCAACGCTTCCTGATCGTTCTCTTAAAACAACATCTCTTAGAACATTTTGTACCCGCCTAGACGGAGTTTACGTATGGTCCAACCACTGATGACTGCTCCAGCAAGTCCAGCCACACCTGTAAGATAATCTACGATCTGAAATGATCCTAGATGTGACGTAAGCGGCACAGTCTGATCCCATAACGAATACACGACCACAGGCAGAATGACGATCACAAACAAGTATGAGGGAAACCAGGTTGTCTTCATCAACATATTCAGAATGAAACCGATCCCGAACATCATTACGAAAAATAATACCATTAATACCAGCACAGGTATAAACTGCATCGGGTGACGTTCACCTCATCTTTCGACCGACTCGTGTTACTGTCTAACTCGTAGTTAGTTTACCGTAAAAAATGTGGCGAAGCAACGAACTTTCTGGACAAATTTTCCTATCTTCACGTTCTGTTCATTTGCCCTTCTGCTTCTTGTTGGGATACAATGTAAACGATTAAGAACTTAACCATCCCTTATTATGCGTGTTCAAAGCAGACTTTTGAGCAACCTCTTATAGGGATTTGGAAATATATTCTGCAGGAGGAACAATACCCATGAACGAAGCAGCATCAACTCTAGAGGGCTGGTACGCCCTGCATGATTTCAGATCTATTAACTGGGCCGCTTGGAAAGCAGCCGACGACGAGGAGCGCGCTGTCGCTCTGGACGAGCTTCAAGAATTTTGGAAAGAATGGAAAGAGGTCGAGGATTCATCCAAAGGAAGCACCGTCGTGTATACCGTTGTTGGACAAAAAGCTGACCTGGTTATGATGCACCTGCGTGAGACACTGGAAGACCTGAAGGCGGTTGAAAATGCGTTCAACAAAACGATGTTCGCTCAATATACGACTAAATCTTATTCCTATGTCAGCGTAGTTGAGCTTAGTAACTACCTTGGCAAGGAAGGCGAAGATCCAATGCAGAACCCAGAGATCATCGCTCGCCTGAAACCTGTCCTGCCACAACGCCAATATATTTGCTTCTATCCAATGAACAAAAAACGCGAGTTGAATGACAACTGGTATATGCTGTCCATGGATGAGCGCCGTACGATGATGCGCAGTCACGGCATGATTGGTCGCAGCTATGCAGGCAAAGTTAAACAAATTATTACCGGTTCCGTCGGGTTCGACGATTGGGAATGGGGCGTTACCCTCTTTGCGGACGATGCATTGCAATTCAAGAAACTCGTATACGAGATGCGTTTTGATGAAGTAAGTGCTCGTTATGGTGAATTCGGCTCCTTCTATGTTGGTAGTCTGCTGAATGAGTCTTCACTGGAAGAGATGTTGAAACTGTAAAATACACAAAGCACCGCGAAGCCATCCTTCATCAGAATGGAACGCGGTGCTTTTATTTTTTACTCGTATCGGTTGTAAGCTACACGATTCAATCCTCATCATCAATCGCTTTCAATGACTCCAGAAACTCAGCCGTTGCACGATCTCGGTCACGGCTCTTCTCCTTAAGGCGCTCGATTGCAGGCAGAATAAGAATATCTACTTCTTTTTGCACGATATAGGCTAGATCATACTGATTCTGATCCTCCAGATACCCCCCAACCTGCATTAAGGCGTTATACCGATCCAGCTCATCCCGTGTTAATAGCCCTCGAACTTGAACACTGCAATGTCTCATCCAAAGAACCGCCCTTTCTTCAGAACCAGGGGAATGCCACCAATAATAAACAAATATCGGAGATCAACCAGCTTCTTCAGCTGTGCTGCCTTCCAGCCTTTATATTTCTTTTCGCCTACAACAGCAATTGCTTCACCTTTTCCTAGGGATGCCACCGTACCTTTGCTCGTAAATACAAAAGGCTGCCGCTCTTTTTTGCGAATGGCTGCAACGACATTAATCGCACAGTTCACTCCCTGCTGCATTGCAATTTGAGCTGTCGGAGGATAAGGACGCCCTTCCTTGTTGAATACCAGCGAGTTATCTCCTATCACATAGACATCCTCATGACCCGGTGCACGCAGATATTCATCCACCTTTACCCGTCCACGCATAACTTCAAGACCTGCCTGCTCCAACAATGCATTCCCTCGAATACCACCCGTCCAAACGACGGTAGCAGCATCGATCTTTTCCCCTTCGCCAACAATAACTCCGTCAGGTAGACACTGTTTGATCGGAACGCCGATCTTGAAGGTAACTCCTTTTTTCTTCAGCACGTTCATTGCATGCTCGACAAGTTCCGGATCGAAGCCCGGAAGAGCCGAAGGCGCTGCTTCCACATTATAAATGTGCACATTTTTGGGATTCACGTCGAATTCTTTGCACAACTTAGGGATACGATCCGCAAGCTCAGCTACGAATTCGACACCACTGAAGCCTGCCCCACCTACAACGAAGTTGATTCGATTACGTTTGTTGTCATTTTTGTACATGGCAAATTGATACTCAATATGCTCACGGATCAATCTGACCGAGTTAATGCTGCGAATAGTCATTGCGTGATCCAGCATACCTGGAATGCCAAACGTCTCGGGTTCACCGCCTAGACCGATAATAAGGTAATCATAGGATAATGTACCGTCCTCTAAAATGATCTTGCGATCCTGTAAACGAATCTCTTTCACATTCGATTTGACCAAATCAATTTTGAATTCATCGATCAGCTTCGAAATGGAAACCCTTGCGTGTTCAATTGTATCTGTACCGGCTGCCGGCATATGTAGATGTGTAGTTATATAATGATAATCATGCCGGTTCACTAATGTGACGTCGGCCTCGTTATAATTTAATTCTTTCTGAAGCCTTTGGGCTGTCAGGATTCCGCCATAACCCGCGCCAAGGATGACGATTTTGGGAATACTGCTCATGTCTTTACCCCTTCCGGTTTCGCTCGCATCAGCCATTCGTGTGGATCATTACAACATGCATTTAATTAAAAATATGGATGAGGTCTTATCCATTATGACGACAAATGTTAACTTCGCGAATTTATTTGAATTTTTACTCCAGCATTCTACAACAATTTATATTGTCATGCGAAAATTGTATTTTAAATGGAATAACCACTTATGAAGCTCCACAAAATTGTGAAATTATACACAAGATTCAACATGTTGTACTTATTCTTCAACTCACAAAAAAAAGAAGATTATATTAGACAAAAAAACACATAGTACAGGTCAAGGATATCTGTATTTCTGGTAAAGATCAAGGGTTTTTTTGTTATTTTTCATAACCTTTCATTTCCAATTTCACCCTATTCTCATGTGATCTTCATCATTTCTTCTCAGATTAGTGATGCAGCTAACTTTGCAACCCAGAATACACCGTTTATAATAGGAAAGACAGTTTGGTACCTACGCTGGTTACAATATGTATCGTGCATATTTCTTCCTGCTAACTACCTATTAAAATACGAAAGGTGTTGTTGATTGTTGACTGCACAAACTAACGGTCATGAAATGACTGATTTACTTATTATTGGTGGCGGCCCTGCAGGACTATTCGCCGCATTTTATGGTGGAATGCGTCAAGCTTCCGTTACTCTGGTTGAAAGTATGCCCCAGCTGGGTGGACAACTTGCAGCTTTGTATCCGGAAAAGTACATCTATGATGTGGCTGGATTCCCAAAAGTCACTGCGCAAGAACTTGTAAACAACCTGATTGAGCAAATGAGTCACTTCAACCCGAATATCCGCCTTGAAGAAAAAGTGGTATCCGTGGAGAAAAAAGAAGAAC
The DNA here is from genome assembly GCF_036884255.1 of Paenibacillus tundrae. Lineage (NCBI taxonomy): Bacteria > Bacillati > Bacillota > Bacilli > Caryophanales > Paenibacillaceae > Paenibacillus > Paenibacillus tundrae. The sequence goes on from NZ_CP145605.1 coordinate 5,299,861, forward strand.
AGCATTTCATCGTAAAGACCGATGAGAATGAATATCATGCCAAAGCTGTTATCATTACAGCAGGTGTAGGTGCATTTGAACCACGTCGTCTAGAGCTTGAAGGTGCTGCGAAGTTCGAAAAAACGAACCTGCACTACTTCATCAGCGATCTGAACGCCTTTGCTGGCAAAAAAGTACTCATCAGTGGTGGTGGAGATTCCGCTGTAGACTGGGCACTTATGCTCGAGCCTATTGCAGAGCAAGTAACTCTGATCCATCGTCGTGATAAATTCCGTGCACACGAGCACAGTGTAGAGAACCTCATGAACTCTAAGGTTAATGTGGTTACACCTACCGAGATCACTGAGCTTCATGGGGATGAAACGATCACTAAGGTTACGCTTGCTCATGTCAAAACGAAGGAAACTCAAGAAATCGAAGTAGACAATGTTATCGTTAATTTCGGATTTGTGTCCTCCCTCGGTCCAATCGCAGAATGGGGTATTGAGATTGATAGCAACTCCATCGTTGTTGACTCACGGATGGAAACATCAATCCCAGGTATCTTCGCAGCCGGCGACATCACAACGTACCCTGGTAAGCTTAAACTGATTGCCGTAGGATTTGGCGAAGCACCAACCGCAGTCAACAACGCCAAGGTATACTTCGATCCAGATGCTAAATTGTCCCCAGGACATAGCAGTAACATGAAACGCTAATTCCGTTCCGACAGACCAAATAAATCACGTTCAAAAATACAGCAGACTTTTTGAATAACATAAAAGCCACAAAAAAGGGTATCTTACTCCTGAACACTACATATTCAGGAGGGATACCCTTGTCTTATATATGCCCGCTGTGTAACGGTCTGGTTGTACCGGAGCAGGCTTGTCCCCACTGCCTTCAGGGACTATCAGAATGCGGCAAATTAAACGACTACACCGGACCATATAGTCCTTATGCGACTTCAATTACTTCCAGCACTTCAGATGAAGAAGGAAGCCGTTGCATTCATCTCATGTACTGTCACCACTGTCAGACAGGCACTTTACAGCCTGTCGCAATGTGGGACATGTCCGGAAACCTGTAAACATTGCCTGCAATGAGGATCTCTAGTGAAGAATGGCAGATACGTCAGTACCCAGTTTGCGCTTATGAATTTCTGCCAAAAGCAGCGCGATGAAATCTCTCTCGAGATCAAGTTCAATCGCCTTATGGTAGGAATCCAACAACATCTCATCGGATAACATAGCCATTTCCCGCCACAACCTTTCCTTTATTTTCCTCAAAACTATCATATCAGAGATTCATATAGAGAACAAGCGTTCTGTTATCCACAAGGTTTTGTGGAAATCCTGTGCATACTTTGTTGATAAATGGTAAAAATGTTGATTAAACAACGTGGATAATGTGGACAGTATTTATGCACAGGATTCATCCGTTTCTACCAGAACGTTTAACATCGAATTTTTTTGGCAACAATTCATAGTTTCAAGAGTAGTTGCGTGTAATTTACCCGAAGTGATGTCATTTCAAACGTTTTTTTCGCGGTTTTATCTATTAAATATTATCGGATTCACATTTGGATTTATTTAGTGTTTTTCACAATTCATTGGGGTCTGGTATTTACTTCAAGAATCCATATCTTTCCACTGTGATCTAGACCATAATCAAACCCAAGCTGTCCTACCCCTGGAAATTGAACTTCCATGATGCGTGTACAGGTGAGGGTTAGTGCGCGCATTTCACGACGTTTATGTCTGCTTGAGATATGAGGAAGTGAAAGCTGTAGCGCTCTTCTGCCAGACAGCATGGTTCCTCCCTTGCTTAAGTTGGTAACGCACAGCCCCGGACGAGCCAAACGTCCCACTACTGCTCGAAAAACCCAACCTCGTTCGGTCTTAACTACTTTCACCCTGTAATCTACAGGTCTACCTTGAATCGTAGCTAAGTGGATTCCTTGTTGGATCAAGTATCTGCGTTTGGCTTTTACTCGCATTAGAGAACGATACATCTGACCGTAATTGGTAAATGATCTTGTTACTTTCATATGGGTATAACGATAACTTCCACCGCTTGTGGATACTCTGATTACACCGTAACCTCCTCCACCCACAATCGGTTTAATATATACCATGCCATAACGGCCAAGCATAAGTTGTAGATTTCTTGCATTGAACGCCATCGTCTGTGGAATATGAACGGCTGCTACTGGGTATTTCAATAGGGCTGCTGTCTTTAGCCACTTGCTAGCAAGTTGTCTCGACATCTGCTGATCTCCTTTCCTGTGCCATGGTTCTTCTTTATACATACTCAACAGGAGATCTCTTTTCTTGGATGTCTGTCCAAGGCTAAGGCCCCTTTTATAGTGAAAAAGTCTAAAGGCTTGTTCAAGGAAACGCACAGACGCCCGGGTTGCTTTTCAAACGCTTCAATCTGTCGTATGCTACTAAAGAATGGTTTAGCAAGGCTTAAATATGAGGGTCTAAGGAGCGTTCAGAAGAAAATGGAGTCATTTTTCAAATCACTATATGGCGTAGCCTATGTTGCAATGTCCATCGTTCTGGTAGCTGTAACTATACTGCTGTTTGTAACAGGCATTCGACTGTTTATGAAGAAACGTAACCGCGGCTTTGCCCTAAGCTGTATTCTATTTGCTTGTTTTATCGTCTTCATCATTGTTGTCATGCTAACTACGCCCTTCTCCGCCACGCCTCCAGGCTCACCGGAAGCTTTGGCTGCCCTGCTTCATTTCGGGTAGAACACCTCTAATAGAAGGAGATGCATATGAAAGAAAACGAAACGCTTGGCATTATCGATATTGGCTCGAACTCGATCCGCCTCGTCATCTACGAACTAGATCAAGATGGAGCATACCGGAATATCCATGAAGATAAATATGCTGCTCGCCTGAGCAATGCAGTTGAAGCAAACGGACAGATTCATCGTCCTTCATTGGACAAGGCTATTACTGTCTTGAAGCAATTCAAGGCAAAATGTGAAGCATTCCAAACCAATCGTATCCGCGCCGCGGCTACCGCAGCTATTCGTAATGCTACGAATGCTCAAGAGATTATAGGTTGGCTCGAACAGGAAACAGGACTCGAAGTTGAATGTGTATCCGGGGATCAAGAGGCTTATTACGGTTTCCTTGGGGTTATTCAGTCTATTGATCTGGCAGATGGTTATGTCGTGGATATTGGCGGCGGCAGTACAGAGATCACGGTATTTCGAGACAGAAAACGACTACATAGCATCTCCCTTCCCATCGGTGCTGTAAACTCCTATGCACGCTACGGTGGCGAGGATACTTGGTCAAACGATCATATTGAGGCACTATGTAATCAAGTTGCTGAGGCACTAAACGAACATGATTGGGTAAGACAGCATCCTGGACTTCCCTTAATCGGTCTTGGTGGCACCATGCGTACCTTGGCCAAAATTGAGCAAAAGCGAACGCAATATTCGCTGCCTGTAACCCATCACTACGAAATTAGCGCTACTTCTATCGATAACATGTGCAAATCCCTGCCTCATCTCACTTCAGCACAGCGCAAAAAGGTACCGGGTCTAGCCAAGGATCGAGCAGATATCATCGTTCCAGGTATTCTTATTCTACGCACGGTCTTCGATATGATCCAAGGGGATCATTATGTGGTTAGTGGAGCAGGCTTGCGTGATGGAATCCTTCGAGATTTGATGTCACCGCTATGTCCAGAGGCAACCAATGCACTGGAAATCAGCGTTCGTAATTTCATCCATTTTGGCCCCCCGGTTCCTGAGAAGCATCTGAAACGCGTGCACCAAGATGCGGTTGTTCTATACCGTGCCTTAAAGGGGGACGCTCCTGAACCAGCGGATGCACGGATTCTATATACGGCCGCCATGCTGCATGGCGCAGGTAAGCAGATCAATTATTTCCGGTATACCCAGCACTCCTCCTACTGGATTATGAATGCAGGGATTTACGGACTTTCTCACCGAGAGACGGTGCTGACTGCAATTGCAGCTGATTACCATCCCAAAAAAAGAACGCCCCAATTGCTGAATAAGCATAAGGACATTCTCAATGATTCAGATGAGCGTCATGCCCATCGACTTGGCTCGATTTTACGTGTATCGGAAGCCATTAATCGCTCAGAGAGTATCTCTGCTGTTACGGCCACGACAAAAAACGGCTCGCTGCAGATGCATTTCATCTGTGCAGCAGAGCCGTTAATGGAACTCAGCGGTCTAGAAGACGCCCTCAAAGATCTGGAAGAGGCTTGGGGAGTTACGTCAGTATACTCCATTCAGCAGGCTTCCAAGGAATAATACCCATTGCCTCCGTCTGACTTCTCAGCGGGGGTTTTTCGTTTTTTACAAATACGTAGTTGCCGCCAGGCATCAGCTCTCTTGCCTTAACGTTATCATTAAGAGATAAGTTCAGAATGTCGACCAGCATTCGCTTCAATTCCGGATCAAACACCGGACACATCAATTCAATTCTACGTTGCAGATTCCGTGTCATCCAATCTGCACTGGAGAGAAATACATCCGGGTTGCCGCCGTTCTCAAAATAGAACAACCTTGAGTGCTCCAGGAAACGGTCTACAATACTGATCACGCGAATATTCTCACTCAATCCCTCTACCCCAGGACGCAAACAACATACGCCGCGCACAATGAGGTCAATCTGCACACCCGCTTGAGATGCGATATACAACTCATCAATCATATCCTGGTGAGAAAGCGAGTTGATTTTGGCAATGATGCGAGCCTTACGCCCTTGCTGAGCATGTTCTGTTTCTCGGCGAATCAGCGCAAAGAGCTCATCCTTCATGCCGTCCGGCGCCACTCTAAATGCTTGTAAGGCCTTAGGTCCAGAATATCCGGTAATTTCATTAAATAGTCCTGACGCATCCTCACCGATAACCGGATTAGATGTGAACAACCCTACATCTGTATATACTTTGGCGGTACTCTCGTTATAGTTACCTGTTCCAACGTGAACATAACGCCGCACGCCATGTTGTTCCCTTCGCACCACAAGAATAATTTTGGCATGGGTCTTCAAACCAACCAGTCCATAGACCACATGGCATCCGGCTTTCTCCAGCTTACGAGCCCAAGCAATGTTACGCTCTTCATCGAAGCGAGCCTTCAACTCTACCACGACCGTAACCTGCTTCCCACTCTCTGCCGCTAAAGCTAGCGCTGGTATTAAGCGCGAATCACCGTTAACCCGATATAATGTCATTTTGATCGCCATTACTTTTGGATCTTCTGAAGCCTCCAATATAAAATCGGTAACAGGCTCAAACGATTCATAAGGATGATGAACAAGCACATCCCGTCTGCGCAATAATTCAAAATGGCTTTCACGCGGAAGAAACTCTGGCGGATACACCGGTTTAACAGGGCTATATTTCAGATGGGTGAATCCTTCCAAACTATCCACAAATCCTGCCAGGAAACTTAGGTCTAGTGGTCCATCAATCTCGTAAATCGGATCTTGGATCTCGAACTCTTCCTGCAACTCGTCGAGAGCATCTTGTCTAAAATCCTTGCAGACCTCCAGTCGCACCGGTGCTCCCCGGCGTCTACGACGCAGTTCTTTCTCAATCGCTTCAAGTAAATCTTCAGCCTCTTCTTCATTAATGGATAAATCCGCATTACGAGTCACCCGGAACTCTTGTACAGCAAGCGGTACATATCCGCTGAAGAGCGTATGAATATGATGCTTGATTAGATCTTCAATCAGAATGAACGTTTTCTTTTTACTATTGGCTCGAAGCGGAATAGGCACAACCCGTGGCAGATTAGAAGGCACCTGAACAATCGCCAAGAACGGCTCGTCCTCTTGCTCCCCTTCCTTCTGCAGCATCACAGACAGATATACGGATTTATTGTGTACCAATGGAAACGGACGACTCTGGTCAATTGCCATTGGGGTTAATACAGGAAAAATGATCTCGTGATAATACTGATCCATCGCACGCTGCTGCGTCGCATTCAGATCAATATATTCTTGTAAAACGACGCCTTTTTTGGCAAGGAGACGAATGAGCTCCCGATAGGTTTTATACTGCTCGGTAACCATAGCCCCTGTTCTTTTAATCAATCTTCGATATAAACCAGAAGGGGTATACCCTGAGAAATCTTTTTGCGTATATCCAGCCTTGATCTTTTCTTTGGTCTCCGCTACCCTTACACTCATGAACTCGTCCAAATTGCTGGCGACAATACCGAGAAATCTTAAACGCTCCAATAAAGGAGTTGTCTGATCCTGAGCCTCTTGAAGTACACGTCGATTGAATTCGACCCAACTTAAATCACGGTTAACATAGTTGCCTGTTTTGATATCTCTATGCATGAATGCCCCTCCGAATATGTTGCATATCAATCCTTGGTTAGATGTTCTTCACTAATTGTACTATCCGTGATTGGATATAAGCGTCAGCGCAATGTAAATGCAGTGTAAAATTTATGTAAATGATACCTGATTAACCGAACTTTTTCCATCCCTTTACAAAGATCAGCAGACAGAGTAAAGTGATGTACAGTGTGAAATAGGTCGGCAATTGTCCTCTTACAAATAAGCATATCTTAAAGGAGTATATAATGAAATCGAACAAACCAAGAACGTTACAAAAAAATATAGAATTTTTCACTGCAGCCCTCTCCCAATGTGTCGTAACAGCATGGCAAGAGGATCCAGCAGGCGTATACTGTGAAGTTGGTCGGGGAATCGTCGAACGCATTAGTGAAGAGAGTGTACGTATTCGCAATGATAATGGTACAAAGAGTCATTATGCGCGCGATATTACGATGTTCCAAACGGAGAAATAATACTCTGTTGAATGGATCATCGCTGGATTGCCAATGGTGTCATTAGACACTTCGTGAACCATAGCAGATATTTGGAATATTTCCTAAAAAAAGATGATAAAAAGACTAGCTTTCCGAAACAAAGTGTTGTATACTCTTGCCACAAGGAAAGGAGGTGCGTCAACATTTCTAATCACATGTTGAACGTGTCCCTTACCCGATCCACTAGCTCAAAATAAAAGAGCCTAGTTGGAGGCGCGGGATACGGATCAATGTTTCAAAAAGCGCCACGGGTAGAAAAGCCGTCTTCGGACGGCTTTTTGTTTGCCTTTTTTTCGTAGAGAAGTTGAGAAAACAACCAAAATATTGGAAATAAACCCTATAGTTTAACAATCCAACCCCACTATAATTAGGACGTATCTTAGATACCCAATACAAGGAGGGATTTTGTAATGTTTAAATTTGTAAGGGGTTTCAAAACATCCATCGCTTTGGCTTTTGTGCTGTTATTCACCTCTATTATGCTGCCTGCTGGTCAGCAAGTTAGCGCGGCACCTAGTTTTGCCAAAGGCGCGGATATTAGCTGGGTTCCCGGGATGGAAGCCCAAGGTTACAAATGGAAAGATAAAAACGGTGTTCAGCGAGACATCATTGATATTTTGAAAAAAGATTATCAGATCAATTCGGTTCGCATCCGTGTATTCGTTAATCCTTCGAATGATTATGGTAACGGTTACATGAATAAGGATCGTGCTGCTGCTCTGGCTCAACGTGCCAAAAATGCAGGTATGAGCGTGATGTTGACGCTACACTATAGTGATTCTTGGGCAGACCCGGGCAAACAGACCAAACCGGCTGCGTGGAAAAACTATACCTTCCAACAGCTGATGGACGCTGTCTGGAATCATACACGCGATGTAATGACTACGATGCAAAGCAAGGGTGTGACTCCTGACTGGGTACAGATCGGCAATGAAACGAATAACGGGATGTTATGGGAGGATGGCAAAGCCTCCAACAATATGAAAAACTATGCATGGCTTGTGAATACAGGTCATAACGCTGTAAAGTCCATTAGTAACGACACCAAAACAGTGGTTCATCTTGCCAATGGGGACGACAATAATCTGTATATATGGAATATTGGAGGTCTGATCAGTAACGGTGCTAATTTTGACATGATTGCTATGTCCCTGTATCCTTCTCCATCCGGATGGAATACTGCGGTAACCAATACGATAAACAATGCCAAAAATCTGATTACTCGTTATGGTAAGGAGATCATGATCTCCGAAATCGGTATGGATAACAACCAACCGGCAATCGGAAAAAGTTTTGTGGCTTCGATGAAAAATCAAATTCGCAATTTGCCGAATGGCAAAGGTAAAGGTGTATTCTACTGGGAGCCTCAAGCCACACCGGGGTATAACAGTGGCTACGGCAAAGGCGCTTGGCAGGCTAATGGTGTGCCAACCATAATCATGGAAGGGTTTATCGACTAAGCCACGGGAGCAGAAGTTAGAGCAGCGGGTGGACGTTTCGGGGACGGATTGTTCTTCCGATCGCTGGTTGTCCTCGGATTTCTTGGATTCCCCTCTTAAGGGGGAAATCCGCGGACAGCTTATGCTTCCGACGTAGCTTTCTTGCAGAAAGCTTTAAGCGAACGCTCCGCTTCTTCAGAATCGATTCCGTCCCCTCCACTACGTCGCTCCTCATGGGCTACTTCTGCAATCCATGTTGAGTCGATCTTTGGAGTAGTAGGGTATATCTGGAGCAGCGGGTGGACGTCCCGGGACGGATCGTTCTTTCGATCGCTGGTTGTCCTCGGATTTCTTGGATTCCCCTCTTAAGGGGGAAATCCGAGGACAGCTTATGCTTCCGACGTAGCTTTCTTGCAGAATGCTTTAAGCGAACGCTTCGCTTCTTCAGAATCGATTCCGTCCCCTCCACTACGTCGCTGCTCATGGGCTACTTCTGCAATCCATGTTGAGTCGATTATTGGAGTAGTAGGGGGTTACATCGGTGGGCAAAATAGCTATTGAATAACTTGTTGATAGTAAACACACTTCACAACAATCGCCCGCACCTGTTCTCAGCTTGCGGGCGATTCCTTGTTCAGAACATTTTTTTCATTTCATAGTACTCCGCTGTTTTCTCATCGCCGCGTTCCCTATAAAACTGGATCAGAATATCCAATGCGTTGTCGAACTTCACCTCGTAAGGCTGCTGTATGTTTAACGTCCATGAATACGGCTTATTTTCAAGTAACAAGCCTCTATATAGCTCCACCATTTGCTCAAGCATTTCCATTTTACTCTTATCTTCATGATAACGTTCACTGAACAGATCAAACTCAACCAAATCCAATTTCATGTCTTCGAGGCTCAGACTAATATTCCCCAGTCTGCTCTTAAGCACATGTTGGATTCCAAACGTGTCGAGTCGCTTCTTCAAGTAATATTGCGTCGTATATAAGTTTGCATAACCCTTTTCCATCGATAGCTCCGGCCATATATCATTGATGATTCGGTCTCTAGATACGGAATTACCGTTCATGCATAACAAATAGGCGAAAAGTTCTTCCGTTTTTTTGGTTCTCCAATTGTCATCGATCCTTTTTCCATCAATGGCTACAACAAAATCGCCGAAGCACTTGACCTCAATTTTGTGTACAATGCCGCTTTTGGTTCTAATCTTTTTTATTTTTTCCAGTGTGACATACAGTTGTTCGAACTTCACCGGCTTAACGAGAAAATCCAACGCTTTTGTTTCCAGTGTTTCGGTCACATAAGCATGATAGGCCGATGTAAAGACAAAATCCATATCTGGTCTTTCTTTAAACATCATCCCGAGCAGGTTTATGCCATTGATCTCCGGCATTTCGATATCCAGAAAGGCAAGGTCGGGCTGTGTAATGCTCATCTCATCCAAAGCTATTGCAGGATCTTCATACATTGCAACAACTTCGATACCATCAATTTTCTCCAACTTGCTTTTCAAGTTTCGCAGCGCATAATATTCGTCGTCTATAATAATAACCTTCATGGCTGCTCCTTAATGGGTATATTAAAACGAACTACAGTTCCCTTACCCTTTTCGCTGACAATTTGAAGTTGTGTTCCATACTCGGCCTTGAGCCGTGCGTTTATACTGGCAAGCCCTATGCCCTTACCCGCCGAATATTCAAGCAGTTTGTCTTTGTCCGCCTCTTCCATGCCAACACCGTCATCTTCTACCGCTATGAAGTAGCCCTGTTCAAGCTCATTGACCCTAATCGTGACTGTACCTGCGATTTTCCGTTTACGTATACCATGTTTAATCGCATTTTCCACCAAAGGTTGGATCACCATACGTGGTACTTTTAATTGAATATTTGGATCAATCTCATAGTTGACCATAACTTTATTCGGGAATCTGGCTTGCTCAATTCGAACATAAAACTTGACTGCATCCAGCTCCTCATCAATAGAAATATATCTTTCCGAATTACTGTAATCGAATATATTTCTTAAATAATGGGATAAATCGTTGACCAAGTTTCCCGCTTTTTCTTGATTCTCAGCAATAACGCCTTCGATCACGTTCAAGGTGTTGTGAATAAAATGTGGATCCATCTGTGCGCGTATAAAAGCAAGCTCAAACTGTTTGGATTGAATCTCCGAATTTATATATAAAACATGATTGTAGTGCTTCTCTTCATTAAGAGCATTAATGATCTCTGCGACAGAAAGGGCAAAAGCAATCGCCGACACACAAGAAAGAAAGAATAAGTAATAATTCATAAGGTAACTTTGAGGCAACGCACCAAGAACCATCATATAAAATATGAGTACTGACACCAAACATAAGAGCCATGCAGTAATGAGATGTGGCGAACGAATGGTTTTGCTCCTTATTCCTTTAAGCATAATGATAAAATACAATACGTACATCAAAGTAGATGCACCTGCACCAAATGCTCCCAACTCTTTGTTGACGAAAAGAAACAGCAATAACGTGATCGGGTAGAAACCAATGAGTAGCTTCAAACAAAGATCGATCTTAGGGAACTCGGTTTTAGTCTGAAAAATGGCTCTCATAAAAATCGCAATGGCAAGCGACATGAATATACCGATGCCCGTTGAATGTTCCGCAAGCCAATAGGCGTATTTAAAGCCGGTAATGTTCACAAGCCCTGTCATTACTGCATTCCACAACAAAGTTGTGAATACATAAAAGCAGGATTTAATAAATGTTTTGTTTCTTATCGCTACGCCCATGAATAAGTTATAAAAAAACAAGGCTACGGCAATGCCGACCAAGATGCCTGCTGCCCAAACATTGATCATACTATTCTTTCGAAAGAGATCCTCACTTAAGATCCCTACAACAAAGTTTTGTCCGTACAGAGATTTGCTTGTCATGTATATGTACTGGTTATGATCAAAATTAGATGGAATTTTGATTGCAGGATAAACATAGTTGATCTCATCGGAATTGCCCTTATATGCGTATCCGAAATGCTTTGGTATGTAATCGTTACTCGTCGGGAGGTATATCGTTACATCTTCAAAAAGAGGGTTGTTTATCGTGAGGTAATTAACTTCATCACCATTATACCGGTTTATTTTTATTTTGAACCATAATTGAACCGGGGAGTAGCCAACCTTAGAGTAGTTGCTCGGTAAAGCTTCGAATTGCTCACTAACTTTAACATCGGACAAGGTCATGTTTCCTGATTGGTCTCGTAATATTTCCATACTGATCGTATCTTTGGATTGGTTCAAATCCTGAAAGTAAATGACGAAAACAGAAGCAGTGCAAAGTGATATAGTTATAAAAATAGTCATTACTTTCAAGAAAAATGTAGTGGATTCGGATCTCATAAACAACTCCTCAGTAAACTCGAACACTGTCGATTTATGGGGTAATTTTACCATGGTTCTGTACATCCTACAAAAGGATTTGTTATAACGTTTGGGGCGAGTTGATGCTTCCCTATGCCTTAAATTCAACTACATATTATAAAGAAACGGACGTCGATCTATAGAGATCAGCGTCCGTTTCTATGTTTAATCTATGGAATAACGTATTACTTCGCTTCGCCAACTACAGTAAAGCGTTCGTTTTTGTGTTGCGGATTCTCAATCTCATCTACCAATGCAATGGCATAGTCTGCATAGCTAATATAGCTATTGCCTTCACTGTTAACCATGATAACATCATTGCCTGCTTGATACTTACCTGTACGAACGCCTTCTGGGTTGAAGAATCCAGCTGGGCTCAGGAATGTCCATTGAATACCAGAGGATGCTTGCAGATCCTCAAGGTTTTTACCTTGGTTCGTAGCCGTTGCTTTGTAAGCATCAGGGAAACCTGGGGATTCAAATACACGCAATGTTTTGGACTCGTCTGTGAACAGACTTCCTGCACCACCAACAACGATTAAGCGCGTATTAGACGCATCCTTCAAAATATTGATCAACGCTTGTCCTGCTTCAACATGGCGATGTTCTTGTCCTGGAGCTGCGCCGAATGCGTTAACGATAACGTCAAATGCCTTGATATCCTCAGCAGTAAGATCAAAAACTTCTTTTTCCAAAACGTTAAGGGACTTATCTTCCACTTTCGCTGCATTACGAACGATCGCTGTGACTTCATGCCCTCTGTCTACTGCTTCTTTCAAAATTACACTTCCTGCTTTACCCGTTGCACCAATAATTCCGATTTTCATCATAATCTCTCCTTCAGCTATGTTTTGTTTTCCTAAAATCTATAATGTAACTATAGTTGTTACAACTATTCTTGTCAACACCTTAAATTTCATTAATTGAACAGAAAAATATTGTTCGTTGCTCACTTCCTCGAAGCATTGCTTTCCATATATAGAAGAAGGGATTGTCTTTAGTATGTCGAATATACGTGTCTGTGATTACTAAATACATCACCTAGGTCAAGCAGTAGCCTATGGAGAAGGAGCTGAGTGAGATGAGCTTTGAGGATCAAGTTGCCATGATTTTAAGACAAGCCAATCGTTCCACTATTTCCACTGAAGTCCTTATTCAAAAAATAGATATCACCCTCCATCATTTGATTGAGCGATTAATTCAGACAGGTACTCAAGCAACAATTGACCGTAGGGAGGAAACTTCGCCTCACACCTGGGAGATTACAGTTGGAGACTTTTCCTTCGTTTTATTTTCATCAGATATATTAGATGCGGCTGAAGAGAATGAAGATCATATTGAGGCGGTTGTCGAGGAACTCTTTATCCAGGAGCTTGAGCATGCTGTTTCTGGGGAGTAAAAAAATTCGTGTACGTATATCGATGTCCTAAGGGGCATCGTTTTTTTGCACAAAAAAAAAACCTCTACAACGCAGTTGAACTACGCCATAGAGGTCTGATTAAACTAAATCTTAGCAATCCTTATCCGGTACGCCCGCTTCTTCCTTTGTACGGAAAGAAGATCCACAGCCACATGTTGCTACTGCATTCGGGTTATGAATGGTGAATCCGCCGGTCATGCCAGACTCTTCAAAATCAATTTCCAGACCATTCAAATACTTCAGGTTCTCTTTCTCCACGACAACCTTCATATCCTGAATATCCATATAGAGATCCTCATCGGATTCCTTATCGTCAAAGCCCATGGCGTACGAAAATCCGGTACAACCCCCCGGTGCTACGCCAAGACGCAGGAACATGCCAGGTGTCTCTTGCTGTGCAAGCATTTCTTTCAATCGGTCAGCAGCCGTTTCGCTGATATTAATCATGCCAGGTCACTCTCCTTTTTCATATATATTCATGTTCAAAAAGGCATCCTTCGTAATCAGAAGCGAACTTTTTGAACAACTTTACATTAACTCTTCCTAAATTATACTCCACCCCGTCAAGGGCCTCAAGTGAAGTTTGCCCGTTTCCGCGTTCCTCCTTAACTCCTTTTTCTTCCCAGTGTATTGAACCCCCGGGACACGAGGTTTATAATGGATAGGTGGTCGCTCTGAAATGTCGATATTTTGTCATGACTTATTCAGATGATGGTCATAATTGGAGTTGTAATTTTTTTCACATTTCGAGACTGCAACGCAGTCCCCAATGCATATAGAGTCATTAGACTCCTTTTTCTCGAACAAATAAGTCATTGCACAATGCAGCATATGCTGCACCGGGTAAATAAGAGTTAGTTTAACAATAGAAGGCGGTTGTTGACCGCATTTTTTCTATGTGAGCTTTTGCATCCATCCAGTTAGCGGTTTTTAAGCTTCACCATACTGATGTAGCCCTGCAAACAGTCGATACTACTTAATCCGGTTAAGAACAGGAGGAATAACAAATGTCTACATTAGTTACACCATTTACAGACAAAAGAATGGCTGAGATCGTCGAGAAGGTTCAAAACGGCGTAAGATTGAGCGTGGAAGACGGTGTCTATCTGTATGAGACAGATGACTTGCTCACGCTGGGTCAACTGGCTAACGAAGCCAACCTGCGGAAGAACGGTAAGAAAGTATATTTCATCGAGAACATGAGCCTTTATTTCACCAACGTATGCGAAGCTCGCTGCGCATTCTGTAATTTCCGCAAAGACCAAGGTGAAGAAGGCTCTTATACGTTGTCCGGTCAGGAAATGATTGATTATGTGGAAGAACATATTCACCCAGGCGTACGTGAGTTTCATATCGTAGGCGGGCATAATAATCATGTTCCTTTTCAATATTATGTCGACTCTTTACGTGCTTTAAACGAAAAATATCCGGATGTCACGCTAAAAGCTTACACAGCTGCAGAGATTGATTTCTTCACTCGCATCAGTGGTCTGAGCATTAAGGAAGTTCTGCAAGAGCTGCAAAAAGCAGGTCTGAAATCTTTGACTGGCGGCGGCGCGGAAATTCTGTCTGATGAGTATCGTAAAAAAATGCGCGTAGACAAAGCCAATGTTGATCGCTATCTTGAAGTACACCGCACTGCTCATAACCTAGGCATGCGTACTCATACGACCATGCTGTACGGATCCATTGAATCCTACGAAGATCGTGTGAATCACATGGTTCAAATTCGTGAGCTTCAAGATGAGACCAATGGTTTTATGGTGTTTATCCCGCTCTCCATGCAACCTAAGAGCAAAAGCGCAAGCATCATGCGTCGTAACTCTGCTTACGAAGATCTCAAAACCATTGCGATCAGCCGTCTGATGCTCGATAACATCGACCATGTTAAAGCGTATTTCATTAATATTGGTCCACAATTAACACAAGTGGCTCTCAGCTTCGGTGCTTCCGATGTTCACGGTACAATTGTACGCGAGAAGATCAGCCATGCTGCAGGTGCACTCACGCCAGAGGGATTGACTCGTAAAGAGCTGATCTGGCTAGTTAAGGGTGCTGGGCGCATCCCTGTAGAGCGTGATACGTTCTATAATGAAATTCAAGTATACGAGTAATATCTCATTATTCTTTTCTCAGCCACATCCAAGCATTGAATCGCATTCAGGTAGGATATAGCTCGGCTGCCTCTTTCCAACAATTTTGTTGTCTAGGTCAACATTTTCGACTATATCTTCATTCCTGAAGTAACCTCCAGGATTGTACTCACAGTACAATCGTGCTGCACGATATCTGTAATTTG
Source organism: Paenibacillus tundrae (assembly GCF_036884255.1). Classification (NCBI taxonomy): domain Bacteria; kingdom Bacillati; phylum Bacillota; class Bacilli; order Caryophanales; family Paenibacillaceae; genus Paenibacillus; species Paenibacillus tundrae. Next base: position 5,315,255 of record NZ_CP145605.1, read on the forward strand.
AAATGCATATTTTCTGATTATCAAAATAAAAACAATGGAGCAGCTATGGAAGCATAGCTGCTCCACAGGTTGCAGCCCCGCTTAACGGGACTGATGCAGAAAGGAAGCCGAGTCATGAAAAATTTCGTCGTTCTCGGAGGCGGTTATGGTGGCCTCACGATTATCAAAGAACTTCTTGAAGGTAAAATTCCAGCAGACACACAAATCGTATTGGTGGATCGCAGCCCTTTTCAAGGACTAAAGACAGAATATTACGCACTCGCAGCAGGCACCGTATCCGATTACGACCTGCGCATCCAATTTCCAGTTCACGAAAAAGTTACGTATCGTTATGGAGAAGTAACGGCAATTGATCTGGAACAGCGTCAGATTGAATTTGAAGGCCAAGACCCTTTGGAATATGACAAACTGGTGATTGGATTAGGTTGTACCGACCGTTTCCATAACACACCAGGAGCAGAGGAATTTAGCTGCACCATTCAGAGCTTCAGCAAAACAAGAGAAACGTATCTTCGTCTCAGCGAGGTAAAAGCTTATGGACAAGTACACATCGTTGGTGGCGGTCTAAGTGGTGTAGAGATGGCCGCAGAGCTTCGTGAGAGCAGACCCGATCTGAATATCAGCATCCTCGACCGTGGTGAACGTGTATTGTCCGCCTTCCCACAACGTCTATCTGCATATGTTCATGAGTGGTTTAGCGAACATCAGGTCGAGACCCGTGGACATATTGCCATTTCCCGTCTTGAAGCAGATGGAATTTATAATCGGGATGAAGAAATTTTGACGGACGCCGTAGTGTGGACTGCAGGAATCCAGCCAGTCAAAGTAGTACAAGATCTGGATGTCACTAAAGACCCCCAAGGCCGGGTTGTCCTTAACGAATATTATCAAATTCCTGAATATACAGATGTTTATGTTGTTGGTGACTGCGCTAGCGTACCTTACGCTCCAAGTGGTCAAGCAGCAGAAGTACAGGGTGAACAGATCGCTCATATTCAGCATGCCCTTTGGAAAGGTGAAAAGCCCAATCCACACCCTCTTAAGCTTCGCGGCACGTTAGGTGCGCTCGGCAAGAAGGCTGGTTTTGGGCTGATGGGCAAAACGTCCATGATGGGACGTGTGCCTCGTATTTTGAAAAGCGGCGTGCTCTGGATGTCCAAGCGTCATCTCGGTTAATCGAGATCCAGCTCACTCCAAGCATCGGCTTCAGCAATTTTGGCCAAGATGGCATTATACAGATCTTCGACTTTGTCGGTAATGACTAATTCGCCATTCACCAGTGCAAAAGGAGTCATGTAACATTGGCCACAATTGCTAAGGCAGCCGTACTCAATCACATCATAATCTGGATTCTCCTCCAGTTGATCCATGATTTCATCGGTGCCAAAATGCATATTGTTAGCACAAAATTCAATAATTGGTCTCATTTCAGTTCACCTGCTTTGTTTGACCATTTTAATTTATGGTCATTTGTAATATAATATATAGAGGAAAGGAGTTGAACAATATGAGCGAAAACGCACAAAGCACCATGTATGATGAGGTATCTGATGTGCTTGATAAACTTCGTCCGTTCCTGCAACGCGATGGCGGTGACGTGGAACTGGTCGACGTGGAGGATGGCATCATTAAGCTGAAACTGGTCGGTGCCTGCGGCAGTTGCCCAAGCTCCACCATTACCTTAAAAGCCGGGATTGAACGCGCCCTTCTTGAAGAAGTTGAGGGTGTACAAGAAGTCGTACAAGTATTCTAATCAATCCTTCACGAAATAAACCTCAAGAGCCTTTCGCTTCACTTGAAGCGGAGGGCTCTTTTTTTGTGTCTATTTCTTACTTAGTATAGTTCACATTCCTTAGCTCTACCGCTTCATATCTCTTTGTTCTCTAGATCGTTGGACGAATCGGATCAAGTCCTCCAGATACATCCATTATGTTACCTGTAATAAAATCCGAATGGTCTAAGCAGAGGTACGTAATGACACGTGCAATATCTTCACCGCTGCCAGGACGTCCTCTTGGTGTTTCATCGTCCGCAATCCCGGCAATCTCATCTATCGTTCTCTCTTTATTGGCGCCGCGAATATCACCAGGACATACCATATTCACAGTTATTCCGTAAGGCGCTTCTTCCACAGCTAATGTCTTGGTAAAAGAAACCAAGCCCACCTTCGCGGCTGCGTATACAGCTCGATGAGGCCATGATCTAGCTTCTCCGGCATGACTGAATCCAAAATGGATGATGCGTCCCCATTGCTTCCGCCGCATCTCTGGCAGCACATACTGATCAAGCAGCATGGGTCCAAGCAAATTACCCTGTACTAACATTTGTATTTCCGCTTCTGCGTATTCGGCAAACAAACGTCGCTCACGGACAAAGGGTCCTGCATTATTCACAAGAATATCAATGCTGCCGAGCTGTTCTTCCACCTGTTTAACCAAAAATGTAATCTCTTCGGTCTTCGAAATGTCAGCCTGGATTGCAATACATTTAACGCCTTTGGCTATAATCTGTGCCTGAAGCTCCTCTGCTTCGAATCGGCTATTCACGTAATTCAGGGCAATATGACATCCCTGATCGGCCAGACTGAGGGCTGTCATTTTTCCAAGGCCTTTGGCACTTCCCGTTATGAGGGCAATCTTCCCCTTCACGTCCATCCCCCTCTTCAAAGAGCAGTCATTCATTAGTATAAAAGATTTATCATCCCCTCACAACTTGCATATCGTATAGGGATTTTATTTCTGTAATTCCAGATATATCTTGCCAGTCATGTATAGCTATGTTAGTGTCGGTGATATCGCGTAAAAAGGTCTTAATATGCAAGGAATATGAAAGGATTGTGAGATGAACATTTTTAAAAGAAAATGGAAAACATTTATGTTGTTACTACCCCTTAGTTTCTTAGCTTTCTCAAATGCTTCTCAAGTAAATGCAACAACCCACGTAGAGCAATCTCCGGATACGTATAACTGGATCGGTGGACCAGCTACTGTCGATTTAGATAGCAAAGCTACTCTAGAAATCCCTGAAGACTATTATTATCTGGACAAGGCCAACACACAACGTTCAATGCTCAACGCAGGTGCCAAACCTAACGGTAATGAAATTGGTAGTTTATACAACAATAGCGAAATGGGTGCATGGTATGTTGTCTTTGAATATGTGAGAACCGGTCATATCCGAGATGACGATCAGAAACTCGATCCGAACGAACTTTTAAGTAGTTATATTCGTGGCACAGAAGCAGAGAACAGACAATCCGAGTTTGAAGATCGAACTTACGTAACGGGTTGGGAAATTGAACCTACATATGATAGCAGCAAACATCAATTGATTTACTCTCTTGGCTTCAAGGATGCTTTTGAACAGACCATGGTCAATTACAATGTACATATACTCACACGCGAAGGATATGTATCTGCTATTTTGGTTACAGATCTGGTTAACTTCCAACAGAACAACAAGATATTCGAGGAAACTGTACTTAACCAATTGAGTATCAATGCAGGATATACCTATGAAGAATATGATGCCTCGACAGACAAAACCTCAACGATCGGACTCAAAAGTTTAATTTGGGGCGGTATCGGTTATACAGGCAGTCCAACGAACAACTTATTGCTTTTTCTCAAGAAAGGATGGCCAGTAATTTTGTTTGTTGTAGTTGGACTGATTGTTTGGATTAGGTTTAAAAGATCAAAAGGAGATGAGGAAAAGCTCTCTCCTTCCGAGCGAATGATTCTACAAGAAGCAGATGAACAACAGCATGCCGATCAGAATGAGCTATCACATTACCGCCAATCTGAGCAGTCATCTAATAAATAAATACAGCTATTATCAACAAAAGCCGTGCATCTCTCATTTGGGGTACATGGTCTTTGTGCTACCCCCAACTCAAAATCATCTTATTTGCAAAAAAGTGTAAACCTCAGACTAAATACTTATATTCCCAGCCTTTACTTTGATATCAATTAGGTCTTAAGAAGTAAAATACCCCCTAATTAACCATATATACCTTGTCTGGTTGGGGTGTCTATGGTAATGTCGATAAGTCGTTTCTTTCTGTGAAAGTAATGACACAATACATATGATCATGTAAATATAAGCATTACATGGCACCTCTGAAAGGACTTATAGTAATGATGAAAAAATGTGTAGCATCCCTTATCGCAATACTGCTTGTATTTACATTACAAGCCCCCTTCTCCATCATAGCTTCAGCAGAAAGTGACAGCACCATCGAAGATTATCAATGGTTAGACGGACCACGCGATGTCGTTCTCGACAACAAAGCCTCCCTAAAACTGGTTGAAGGACTTACCTTTTTAGATGCAGCCAACACGCAACGTTTCATGGAAGACACTGAATCCTTCCCGAACGGAACAGAGATCGGTAGTATCTATGGAGCTGGCGAGAACTCGAACTGGTACGTGATCTTCGAGTACAACGACCCTGGACATATTGACGACAGTGACAAGGACAATCTCGATGCTGAAGAGCTCCTAGACAGTTACAAACGAGGTACAGAGGAACAAAACGAAAGAACTACTCCTGATAACCAACTGTTTATTACTGGGTGGGACATTGAACCGACGTATGATAGCTCCAAACACCATCTGCTATACTCCATTGGTCTGAAGGATGCTCAGCAGGAAGCCCTCGTTAATTACAATGTGAATGTTCTGACACGTGAAGGCTATATCGGAGTTATTCTAGTTACCGACAGTGCTAACTTCGAGGAAAACCGAAGACAGTTTGAGGACAGTGTTCTCTCCAATCTTACCGTCACTACGGGAAACAAGTATGAGGAATTTGATGCTTCTATCGACAAAAAATCAGAACTCGGTCTAACTAGCCTAATCCTTGGTGGTGCAGGAGTTGCTGTTGCCAAAAAAGTAGGATTGTTATTGTTGCTCAAAAAAGGATGGTTTGTGATCGTCGCTCTAATCGTTGGTGCATTCACATGGCTACGTAATAAGCTGACTGGACGCAAAAAAAATGATGCTAAGCATTCTACGGATGAGAATTCTCTTTCTCCTGCTGAACAGGCGTATCAACAGCATGCCGCTGGGCAGGAATCCATTGAAAACACCCATTCATCCACTACCGACCATTCAGAGAATGACCCGAATAAGCGCTAATGCTCCATCCACACTAATGAATCACACGCAAAAGCCCTACACCTTATAAACAAGGATGTAGGGCTTTTGTCTTTTATATTGATACGGCACTCGATAATATCATTAAACATCCCATGATATACGTGCTCGAATCTCTATGTTTCGTTAAGTTATCTCTTAAAATGCAGGTTCAACTGCACCTTGGTAGCGCTCTTTGATGAATGTTTTTACTGCTTCGGAATTCAGAGCTTCTGCCAGTTTCTTGATAGCGTCTGCGTCTTTGTTATCTTCACGTGCTACAAGAATGTTAGCGTATGGGTTACCTTGCAGATCCTCGATCAGAAGAGCATCTTTTTCTGGATTCAAATTCGCTTCCAGTGCATAGTTGGCGTTAATGAATACCAGATCTGCTTCATCCAGTTGACGCGGCATCATCGCTGCATCCAACTCAATGATCTCCAAGTTTTTCGGATTTTCAGTAATGTCTTGCAGTGTTGACGAGATGTTTGTGTTGTCTTTAAGCGTAATCAGACCTTCTTTTGCAAGCAACAACAATGCACGGCCACCATTGGATGGGTCATTCGGGATAGCAACTTTTGCGCCGTCTTTCAATTCATCCAGTGATTTAATCTTTTTGGAGTAACCACCAAAAGGCTCAACGTGTACAGGAGTTACAGTAACGAGGTTAAAGCCACGTGCTGCATTTTCTGCATCTAGATACGGTTGGTGTTGGAAGAAGTTAGCGTCCAATTGTTTGTCAGCTAGTTGTTGATTCGGTTGAACGTAATCATTAAATGTTACAACTTGCAAACGAATGCCTGCTGCTTCGAGCTCAGGCTTGATACTTTCTAGAATTTCAGCATGAGGTGTAGGCGATGCTCCTACTTTCAGTTCAACGGTACGTGGGGCGCCAGCAGAATTGTCTGCACCGCTATCTGCATCCTTGTTGTTTCCGCAAGCTGCTAATACTGCAATCAGCATAATACTTAGTAGAGCAAATGACCATTTTTTCATGTGTAAAACCCCTTCTCCAATAATTTTTTGCATGCAGCATCCTTATCCAATTTGATAAGAGCGAGTCATGCTGTCTATGTGTTATTTCCTGGTGAACAATTTAACTAGACGATCTCCAAACATCTGAAGTACCTGTACTAAAATAACAATCAATACTACCGCGACAAGCATGACTTCTGTCTGATAACGATAGTAACCATAGTTGATCGCCAGTGTTCCAAGGCCACCGCCACCAACCATACCCGCCATTGCCGTATAAGAAACCAATGTAACTATGGTAATGGTTATACCTGCTAGCAAACCAGGCAGTGCCTCTGGTAACAGAACACGTCTTACAATCTGCCCTGTAGAGGCTCCCATCGCTTGTGCAGCTTCTATAACACCACGATCTACCTCACGCAAAGTCGTCTCCACAATCCTCGCGAAGTAAGGTGCTGCTGCAATGACAAGTGGTGGGATTGTCCCCAGTACACCTGTAGCCGTCCCAACAAGGGCGCGAGTAACGGGAAGTAGAGCAACAATTAGAATGATGAATGGAACAGATCGCAATATATTGACAATAACCGACAGAATCGAGTAAACGAGAATTGATTTTGCCGATGGGGATCTTGCTGTCATGAAGAGTAGCACACCTAATGGTAAGCCGATAATTACAGTAAACAAACCGGATACAAGAAGAATCTGCAGTGTCTCAATAGACGCTTTGCCGACCTCTTCCCAGTGTACAGTTGAAAAGTCCATGTTAACGAAGCACCTCCACATCAAGTCCCTGCTCGACTAATTCACGGGTAGTTGAGTTAATCGCAGCAGAATCTCCCTCGAAACGAACGATAAGCTGTCCATAAGGGACTTGTTTGATCGTAGAGATCGTTCCTTGCAGAATCGCGAAATCAACGCCGGTTTTGCGAACGGTTCGTGACAGAATAGCTTCATACGTCTTCTGCCCCAAGAACGAAATCTTCACCAACTGAGATTGTTCGCCATTCTTACGGCTGTTCTCTGAGCTTGCCAAACCTTCCTCTTCAAGCAACAACAAATCAGTCGCCTGACCTTGTTGCATGAAATCTCGTGTGATGGCATGTTGCGGCTTGAGAAATACTTTCGTAACCGGTCCCTGTTCAACAATGCCGCCCTGATGAATAACTGCAACCTGATCACAGATACTCTGGATCACATGCATCTCATGAGTAATCAGCACAATCGTTAACTCATACTTCTGGTTAATATCCAGCAGAAGCTTCAGAATAGAACTTGTTGTCTGTGGATCAAGAGCAGACGTCGCTTCATCACATAGCAGGACATCTGGATCACTGGCGAGTGCACGTGCAATGCCAACCCGTTGCTTCTGCCCTCCTGACAATTGTGCAGGATACTTGTTGCTATGCTGTTCAAGTCCGACCAAGGTGAGCATTTCCTTTACCTTACGGTCGATCTCCGCTTTGGGCGTATTGACCAATTTCAGTGGAAATGCAACATTGTCGTAGACCGTAGCAGATGAGAGAAGGTTGAAATGCTGAAAGATCATGCCGATCTTACCCCGCTGCTGCTGCAATTCCGACTTACTCAGACTGGTCAAGTTCACTCCATTAACCCACACTTCACCTTCAGTAGGTCGCTCCAATAGATTGATACATCGAATCAATGTACTTTTACCTGCACCCGAATGCCCAATGACTCCAAAGATCTCGCCTTTACGTACATTCAGATTCAGATCCGCAAGCGCAGTCGTCGCCTTTGCGCCTCTACCATATGTTTTGGTTATTCCCTTTAATTCAATCAAGTAATACTCTCCTTCCCACTGCCTACACCTATCTTTACCCGAAAGAGAGGAAAACTCCCATTCATGCAATAAAAAAAGAACCCTTTGCAGAAACTGAAAGGGTTCTTTGCTTGAAAGAATATACCTTCTCATCTGCCAAAATCGCGTTTAACGCCATTTTGTAGGAATTAGCACCTAACATCTATAAAGAATGACACGTTTGCCATTGTCGTTATAAATCGGTTGCCGGGCTTCATCGGGCCTGTCCCTCCGCCGCTCTCGATAAGAAATATGATATTGTAAGATTGTATAAGTTCGTGTAATTCCGCAGTTATACTGTTCAGATACTTCATGTTGAAACATATTACATTTAATGTCCTATTAGGAACTCAGTATAATCCAAGTATTCCGATTTGTCAAAGGTAAATATTATGATTTTAACCCTTTAGTACGCTCTCTAAAACCTTGTTGATACCACATTTTATTAATGTATCCATAAGACGCCTTCAAAGTAATACACACCATATCTAATCCTTGACGCAATTCGTTCAAATGCTGATCCAAGTCCTCCAGCTTCACTTTCCCCTGTAACGTCTGATGCAGTTGCCACAAATCATCTTGCATCTCAGAATTCATGTAATGAATCTCCATGTTTCTGCGTTTACGTAATTTGCTCATGGGCTCTCGGTATACATCCTTGATCTCAGTCAGCTTCACAGCTAGCTCCGAGTGCATCTTCGCATATCCAAACTGTCGCAACACGGTAAAATAAGAGAAATGCGTTTTCACTTTGGTTGTATTGAGCTGAAACAGTTCATTCAGCACCGTTCCTGTCTTGTCCAAAATGGCAAAGCAACGAATGAATCCATCCTTGTAGAAATAAACATACCGGGCGTATTCAGCCTTTTCTTCACTGGTCATGTCTTCTGTAGAACCTGCTTTTACCTTTTTCCGAAAATGAGATGCTGCAAAGCAACTCTGCTCCAGTTCATCCAACGAAGAAATTAACCCCTGCGTCCATACATATAACTTGCGATAATCATGCGTTGGATCTTGGTTCTTCTCCAGTTGTCGTTGCAGTAACTCCAAAGTCTCCACCATTGAATCAATAGCTTCCTCCAAAATACCCTCATTTTGGCGCGGCGGTTCGCCTAGCAACGTTCGCAGCATATACAGCCTCCTCTTTGCATTCTGCTGATCATGGGATGCTTAATCATGTTAAACAAAATCGGGATCAGAGTAAATGCATGAATGCTGCTTCGCTTAGGTTGCCCTGTCATGCCTAACATCAAACAAAGTCCACCTTCCCAATGATCTACATCATTGAAAGGCAGACTCTGTACGTTGTCGCAATATAACTTCCTATATCTTGAATCTGTATACTTGATTTAGAAACGATTAACTGGACGATGCAGCTTGTATACAAGGAAACTCATGTACGTTAGAACTCCGAACAATATGGCAATATCCAACATATGAGCAAGTGCAACGAACATGTACACTTCTGGGCGCCCGATCGTAAGCATCATCACGAATCCAATGAAAACTTGGAGCAGGATGAGCACTACAGCGATAACACCTAATCTCCGAAGTTCGGTGTTATCCGGGTGTTTGCGATATGCATAATGACCCAAAATCGCGATGACAATAACTAAGGATAATGCAGCCAAACGGTGAGCGAATGCTACAGCTACCCCTCCCGATAACTCTGGAACAATCTGTCCATTACATAATGGGAAACCAGAGCAGCCTCCCGCTGAGTCGGTATGGCTCACGAACGCACCTGTGTACACAACGAGATACGTGTAAACAGTGGAAAACCAGACCAGATTACGGAAGCCTTTGGTTACCCGAGGGTAATTATTCAATCTTTCTAGTCCTCCGTGACGCGCCTCCTGCCTTATTCCCAGCGCCATCATTAGAGAACTTGCGAAGGCTATGATCGAGAATCCAAAGTGCAGCGCCATTACGGCGGAAGATTGGGAGAACACCACGGCAAAGGCTCCCATGATTCCCTGGACAATAACAAAAATGAGCGTTAGTAATGAGAACAATTGTAGATCTCGGCGAGACTTACCAAACCGTAAAAATGCTACAAAAGAGGCAATCGACAGCAGACCTGCCAATGCGCTTACGGCACGATGTGAATATTCAATTAGGGATGCTACCGTATGTGCTGGAACAAGCTTTCCGTTACACAAAGGCCACTCTGTGCCACAACCTAATCCGGATTCCGTCTTAGTAACAATGCCCCCACCGAATGTCGCCAGGAACATTACAAGACAAGTTAATACGGTTAACCACTTAAACAAGGTTAAATGCTTCAATTTTTTCTCACCTGCTGTTGGTTTAAGATGGCGAAAAACATCGTTTCTCGCTTGATTCAGTACTTTGACACGTAATTCACAACTAAACTCATTATACCGGATAAAAGTGTCATTGACGCCGCGCTTTGTGACAAAATGTTAACGTCTGTTTAAAAAATGACCAGAAGGTCATTTTAGTTCAAATTTTAGACACAAGCGTTTATTTCATGCTTCTGCAATTTGTATGAATACTGTATGTATAGGTTCATACCCACATCTTAATAGTGTCTCCTGAACTTTAACGAACATACCAACAGCCACCTCTCCGATGATGGAAAAGTAGCTGTTAACATATGTAACCTTTAAAATGGATTGTGTTTATTTGTGGATCGTTTTATACACTTCAACAGCACGATCAAGAAACTGCTCAATCTCTTCTCTAGATTTACGAAGCTTATTCACATAACGAACCAGCTCGCGTCCATCTGTATACGCCACAAAACTCGGTATGCCGAGGATGTTTTGTTCTTCGCTAACTGTCCCCACTTGATCAACATCAACCTCAACCAGTGTCAGCTCACGAGCATACTTGTCCTCTACCTCAGGCATAAATGGATCGATGTATTTACAATCTCCACACCAATCGGCTTTAAATACAGCTACGGTCAATCTCGGAGATTGAATCGCTACATCAAATTCAGGTTTGGAAGTTATTTGTTCCATGATCACATCTTCCTTTCTTTTCCTTGTCTTAACCTAAGTGAAGCAAATTGCCGAGTGGAAGTCAAATATTCAGTACATACTGAGGTTAGAGCAATCATGAGAAAGGATGACGAGCAATGCATACTCACAAAACAGATTCGCCTCCACTGGAGTCCTTTTTTCACATTGTGCGTTCCATTCCTGGTGCGGCGAGGGAAGTCTGGCGTGGCAAACAGGCGGCGTGGCAAGCCTCCAATCAACTACGTCATCCTTTACGTGATTTGGCTTGGCAATCTGATGTCGCCCAATCCTTGCAAGAAGAAGTTGAACGATCATTGCCTGGAGTGGAATCGGCTGCTACTAGACATGCTCGCAGCGCGATTGTATGTGAAGAGGACTGCATTATTTTAGAAGAAATCCATAGACTGACGGCAGAGCATAATCGAAGCAATATTACCCGCACAGCAGCCTATCTGGAATGTTATGAACAGTATCCTGAGCTTCATTGGGCGCTGCTGGCTCATATGGTTTCACGCAACGGTGGATACCATATGACAGATCTACAGAGTGGTCTAATGCACAACCTGCAAAGTCAAACTGATCGAGAACATATGTATCGCATGCTGGAGCGTTGTAATGCGCTTATCTTCCAAGACGCCTATCCTCAATTATTGTTGTACATGAACAGCCGTAGACTGGGACGAAGTTGTTTTCACCTCCTCCCCCATTTCCATATCTCTGTCTTTATGACTCCCTTTTGGGAACGATTTTGGCTGGAACGATGCAGCTCGTTGCTCAGTGTGGCATTAATTATTAATGAGCAGAACTATATTGAGAGCCGGGTTGTGCAGCATCCTTATTTTAAAAAAGAAGTGCTGTCCAAGCCTGCCTTTCATGTGCATAACCTGGCTGGGCTTAATCATATCGTATTTCCACTCGGACGTGGCAAAGGACTTACGGGCCGAGTCATTGAACATTTCGCCAAGCTTGATGAACGTATTATGTTTGGAAAAAGCCTGTATGCTATGCTGTTCGGTACCCAGCAAGTATTGACGCAAGTACTAGAATTCGCCCGTGCCGTACCCCATCGCGGATCGCGTGCCGAATATTGGCCAGGCTTGTTCACAGCCCACGAGGAGCATGCTGGAAAGAATGAGTTTTATAGCAAGGAATTATTGGAGCTGGAATGGCTGCCAGAGGGTCAGCGACTATACAGCCCTGAATTACTCGCTGTGTGGCAGGATACACCCTATGAGCCGATTACAAGACAGGACTGGCTCCAGAGTAGGGATTGCCTTGGCCATCTAACCGCACCACGTCGACCATGGCTATTCGAGATGAGTCACGAACACCGATATGGGTTGCTCAAAACTGCGGCAGCTCATGATGCCAAAACTTTATTACATTAAGTCTCATCACATCTTATTAAGAAACGACATAGCAAAGCAATCCGGATCCAGGCTTGCTTTCTCTTCCTTCGAGCATATCTGATACACATACCAAAAAGCCTGTCCACTGAATAAATACAGCGAACAGGCTTATATGCAATGCTTAGATATGGGTTAAAGGCATGCCCTTAAGTTAGGGCATATGACCAGTTACCATCGGTTACCCTTGTTGCTCTACTCCACGTTGCAGACGCATTAGTGGACGTAAAACCTTTTGCAGAATACGTGGGTAACTCCCCAACTCATCCTTACGCAGCACACGCAGTACAATCAGGAGCACGAGATAGATAACAACGACCAGTGCACCAACAACGAGACAGGTCATCAGGAACGATACACGGGATGGCAGGAATGAGCCAAAGACCATATTTCCTAACCAGTTTGTGCCGAAGCCAGCACCTGCAGCGAGCAATACAGTCAACAGGAACCCTTTCCAACGATCACCCATGATCGAGAAGGATACTATTTTTCTCAATACTCGGAGATTCAGATACGTAATCACTAAGAAACATAGCGCTGTTGCAATAATGATGCCATAAATGCCAAAGATCTGTGCAAGGATCAGACTCGCCACCAATTTGACGACTACCCCTATAGCTACACTGATCATCGTAATTCGTGGTTTACCTACGCCCAGCAAGATGGAGTTTGTTGTCATCATCGTAATCTGGAAAATGGTACCGAAAGTAAGCAACGCAATAATCGGTGTCCCATCCAATGAACTAAATAATAATCCGTTCACAGAATACGCCGCAGTACAGAGCGCAATAACAATAGGCATACCTGTGAGAATCGAAATACGCAACGCTAGCGTAATCTGATTCTTCAGATGGGTCTCATCCTTACGAGCGAATGCTGCCGAGATAACCGGCACCAAGGATTGACTCAAAGCGATGGCAAGAATCGGCGGTATACCCGCAATACTTTGCGCCTTCGCACCCAAGATCGCAAGTACGGCTGTCGCTTCTTCTAATCCATTACGACCACTTAGCAATGGAACGACAAGGGATGAGTCAATGAAGTTAATTGCAGGAACCGCCAGCGATGATAGAACAATCGGAATAGACAGCTTAAAGATATCTGCGTAAATGCCGCGCATCGGCAATTGCTGAGCTCGCTCCATTTCAAACTGGGCTTCACGATCTTTGCGACGTAGCTTCAAGGTGAAGTACAGCATAACAGCAAACGCACCAATACTTCCGAATACACCACCGAAGGAAGCACCCGCAGCGATTGTCTGATCATCATAATTCCATTGCAGCATAATGTAGGCCACGATAATGGCAGTTCCTACACGGGCAAATTGTTCTACAATCTGTGAGATACCACCAGCCGTCATGTTGCCTCGACCTTGGAAATAACCACGCATCATGGCAATCGCCGGGAAGAGCAGCAAGGCAGGTGCTAGAGCCCGAATGGCACTAACGGATTCCGGTACCTTCGAGATATGGGTCGCGTAGAACGGTGCGGCAAACCACAGCAGTGTAGACATTACAACACCAGCCACAGCAGCGAAAATCAGGGCTGCTCGGTAGATCTGCTGTGCTTCGCCAGCTCGTCCTAGTGCGTAGCGTTCGGATACCATTTTACTCAGCGTACTTGGTATACCTGCCGTAGCAACGGTTAACAGCATTAAATATACCGTATTGGAAATGGTAAACGATGCGTTACCGATATCGCCGAGGATATGCTCAAGCGGCACACGTTGCACAAGACCAAGCACCCTTGCAATGAGCGCTGCTGCCGCTAGAATGAGCGTCCCCTTAATAAATGTTTCCTTCTTAGACAAACCAATTCCCCTTCTTTCCTCCACACGGACGTGCGCCCAGATGACGCTCGCACTCGCTAATGCCTATGCGAATCGAACCACCCAGATAATAAAGAGCACAATCATGACGATTTGCAAAATAATTTTCATCACCGTACTTGTGAACAGTCCCACCACGGAACCAAAACCAACTTTAGTCGCTTTGGAAGGTGATGATCCTCCGATAAGCTCCCCAATAAAGGCACCGAGGAATGGGCCTAGTACAAGCCCGAACGCCGGGATGACAAATGGACCAATGATTACACCAATCGTACTTAACGTGGTGGATAGCTTGGAACCGCCGAATTTCTTAACGCCCCAGGCACTAACGACATAGTCAGCCACGAACAGCACAACGACGATCAAAATCTGAGTAATCCAGAACCATACACCAAACGGGTCAAAACTAAAGAACCATCCATAGACCAGAAATGCGAAGAATATCGCTACAGCACCCGGTAAGATTGGATAGACGGTTCCCGCCATGCCTACTGCAAACAGAAGTACAATTAAAATCCAACCAACGGTTGCGAGCAAAGGTTACTCCCCCTTTAAAATATGTTCACGGATGACTTCAACGATGCCATCTTCATTATTGCTCGCCACAATGAGATCTGCCGCTTCTTTCACTTGCTCCTGGGCATTTCCCATAGCTACGCCTAGACCTACAGCTTCAATAACCGCTAGATCGTTCAAGCTGTCGCCGACCGCGACTACCTCAGACATCTCAATGCCAAGCAACTTACACACTTCAGCTACACCGCTCGCTTTGGATATGCCTGCCGGGTTGATCTCAATATTAACAGGTGAAGAATTCGTCATTTGCAGACCGCCAAGTTCCTGTAGTTCCAGCATGATCTGGTGACGTACTTCGTCAACCTCAGTGGTATATCCGAACTTCAGCCATTCCAAGCCTTCGATATTGTCTGTCCAGCGATCACGGTTGAACAGCTCTTCCACGGAGTATGCCCAGTACCAGCTGTTATATTTCTCCCCGATCTGTTGCAGCTTGCGGATTAATGACGGATCCATCAGATGGCGGAAATGTAGATCATTCGGAGCTTTCCACACTTCACTACCATTCACAGTAATCATCGGCGTCTCTAGACCAAGCTGTACCGCATAAGGCATAGCATGGAATACCGCTCTTCCTGTAGATAGACATACATGTATGCCGCGGCGCATTGCAATTTTGATCCATTTGGCCGTTTCCTGTGTAATCTCATGATTATCATCTAGCAATGTTCCATCCATATCGAGTGCTAGCAATTTGTATTTCAGTTCACTCATGTTGTATTCCTCCTCAGTTGTCTCTCTTTATTCCCATCCAACATACTTTCACACAAAGATCGCCCGGTATCCGCACAAGCGGACGCCCCGGACGTCACAGCTAACGACATTTTACCACAGATCATCCATATGCAACAAAATAACCAATATGAATCAATGTAAACATCATGAAGCTATGAAGCTGTCTTCCTATAGAAGAAATACGATGAATGACAGGTGTTAAACCAGGTGTTCAGAGTCAGATCTCGTTTTCTCCGCAACAAAAAACGCCTGCATTTAGCAGACGTTTGAACTCTTTTTATCTAAAGTTATCTTCATCATTAACGTGTAGCAAATTTACGGCGAGCATAGCGGAAGATAATCCCGTGTTTCGGGGACAACAGCAGCGCGAGTACAAATAAAATACCGGCAACCGCCACCATGCACCCTGCAATGGAAGCATCCAACATATAAGCCATGATGTAGCCTCCAACCGAAGAAGCAGCTCCAACCAGCACGCTGTACAGGATCATTTTGCCAAGTCGATCGGTTAACAGATACGCTGTTGCCGCAGGTACAATCAACATACCTACAACGAGAATAGAGCCTACACTTTCAAACGAAGCCACAGACGTCATGGAGACAAGTCCCATGAGCAAGTAATGGAACAACACTACCGGAATACCGCAGGCTGCAGCCAGTGCTGGATCGAAGGCACATAGCTTGAACTGTTTATAGAACAGCCCAATAACCACCAGGATGACCAACAACGTAATTCCCAGCATCCATACTGCTCTTGGCCCAACATCCGTACCACCAATCATCAGTGTATCCCACTGCACATAAGCAATCTCACCAAATAGGACGCAGTCCAGATCCAAGTCAATATGCTGTGCATTCAGACTAATTAAGATGACCCCTACCGCAAATAGAGCCGTAAATACAATACCAATAGAGGCATCGGAGGATAGCCCCCCAGCCTGCAAGCTCTGAATCAGAAACACCGTCAATAGACCAAAGATCGTTGCACCAAGCAGCATCCATAACGAATCTCGGGAACCACTCCATAAGAAAGCTATGGCAATCCCGGGTAGTACAGCATGACTAATGGCATCACCCACTAAGGCCATCCGGCGCAAAATTAGAAAACAACCCAGAATTGCACAAGCTGACGAGACAAGTATTGCCGTTAAAATAATCCAAAAGGTTGCCATTACATCTCACCCCGTTCTTGCTGCCCATTTCGCTGCGCAGAGAGTGTCTGAACGGCGGCATGCTCTTCTCTCAAGTAAGCCGACTTGGCTTGAATACTTCGTAAGCGCCGGGCCAGTAAGCCCCTGCGCGGAGCCAGTAGTGCCGAACCTGCAAACAGGACAGTTGCTGCTAGCACAGTCACAGGACCTGTTGGTAGATTAGGAACCATCGTGCTGAACAACGTACCTGTTGCACCGCTCATAGCACCAAATATACCTGAGAGCAGCACCATAAGTGCAAGTGAATCTGTCCAGCAACGTGCTGCAGCTGCCGGCGTGACCAACAGGGCGGCAACGAGGACTACACCTACCGCCTGAATGCCTGCAACGACCGCAATAACAGTTAATAATAGAATGAGCTGCTCCAGCACAGCAACAGGCAATCCCATGCCTCTTGCGAATCCTGGATCGAAGCTCACCAGCTTGAATTCCTTAAACCACACGAGGCAAGCGATGAGTAACAACAGACAGACGCCGCCCATAACATACACATCCGTCATCACCATCGAAGCTGCCTGACCAAACAAATACTTGTCGAGCCCGCTCTGGCTTCCACTCGCACTATGCTGAATGCGTGTCAACATCACTACGCCAATGCCGAAGAACACCGTTAATACAATTCCCATTGCAGCATCCTGCTTAATGCGAGAATGCCGTGTAATCCACGAAATGCCGAAGGTGGCTACAATACCAGCAACGAGAGCGCCAAACAAGAAAAGTCCCACGGATTTGGTCTCGGTTAGCATAAATGCAATACAGATTCCCGGCAACGCTGCATGTGCAAGTGTGTCACCCATAAGGCTCTGACGTCGTAAAAAGGTAAAGGAGCCGATGATTCCACTACTGAATCCAAGTAATAAACATCCGAGAAGAATCCAGCGAGTATTCGGGTCAGACAGAATGGAGAGTGCCCAGTTCCACATGCATTACACCTGGCCTTTCTCCGACCGGCTTCCAATCATCGCAATCCGGCCTCCGTACGTCTCTTGTAGTGTGTCAGGTACAAATACCTCGTGAGTGGGTCCACCTGCTACAAGCCGCCCGTTCAACAACAGCACATGGTCAAAATACTCCTCCACCGTTGCCAGATCATGATGCACAACAAGCACGGTCTTTCCTTGCTGCTTCAACTGCTCGAGCAAAGATATGATCGCCTTTTCTGTTGTTGCGTCAACCCCGGCAAACGGTTCATCCATGAAATATAGATCCGCATCCTGAACTAATGCACGTGCCAGAAATACCCGCTGCTGCTGACCGCCGGAGAGCTGGCTGATCTGACGGTACATGTAGTCGCCCATGCCGACCTGCTCTAAACAATGCGCTGCCAGATCACGTTCCTTCTTGCCTGGGCGACGGAACCAACCCAGATGACCATAACGTCCCATCGTCACCACATCCAGCGCATGGGTAGGGAAATCCCAATCCACGGACTCCCTTTGCGGAACATACCCGATCCGTCTCCGTTGCTCACGATAGGATTGCCCGAAAATACGTACATCGCCATGCATTTTGGGAACCAGCCCGAGCACTGCTTTGATTAGGGTTGATTTGCCTGCGCCATTCGGACCCAATATACCGATAAGCTGCCCTTCTGGAATATCGAAGGATACTCCGCTTAGAACAGGTTTCTTGTGGTAAGCCACTGCTAGATCTCTCACACTGAGAGGAGCTGTTGCAGACTGCTTTTCCTGTTGAGCATGATTGTTCGTCATGCCTTGAAGAGAATTTTTAGATGATGTTAACTTGTTCATTCACGTTCCACTCCTCTCTTGATCCTTGTTCCATCACTTCAATGCCTCGACAATGGTCTGGATGTTATGCCGGATCATACCGATATATGTGCCTTCCTCCGTACCTTCAGCACCCATGGCATCCGAGAACAATTCGCCGCCAATGGTGACCGTATGTCCTTTTTCCGCCGCTCCAGCAATAATGGCTTCCATCGCTTTTGCAGGCACACTCGACTCTACGAACACAGCTTTGATCTGATTCTCTACAAGATAATCACGCAGTTCACTAACATCTTTTGCACCATATTCCGCTGCTGTGCTAATCCCTTGCAGTCCCATGACGTTCATGCCGTAAGCCTGCCCGAAGTATCCAAACGCATCATGGGCGGTAACGAGCACTCGACTTGCCTCCGGAATTTCTTGAATCTGCTGACGAACCTCTTCGTCCAATGCTTGCAGTTTGCCTAGGTACTGTTCCGCTTGCGCTTTATATTGTTCCTCATGTGCTGGATCTGCCTTAATCAGCGTATCGCGAATCGATTCTGTCGCATGGATCCAGTGACCGACATCAAACCAGACGTGAGGATCGTATTCCGTACCACCCGTGTCTTTACCAGAACGCAACTGATCCACAGGAATATTTTCCGTTACCGCTGTAACGATTTTGCTCTTGGACATCTTCTCCAAAATATCAGTCATCTTGCCTTCCAGATGCAGCCCGTTATACAAAATCACGTTCGCTTGCTCCAGCTTGCGTATGTCTCCCTGAGATGCTTTGTACAGATGGGGGTCTACTCCAGGCCCCATTAAACCGGTAACGTCAACATATGCTCCGCCTACCTCACGTGCGACATCCGCAATCATTCCAGTCGTGGCCGTTACTTGCAATTTCCCATTACTGCCAGTCTCTGCTTCACTTGAGCAAGCGCTAAGCACCATCATAATCGCCAAAGCTGCAAGTGTAATAAACCCTCGATGAATACTCCTCATCTTCACCTTTAACAATCCAAACAACCCCTTTCCTTCTCCTAAAATATTTGTCCACATCTAATTTTGTTGTACAAGGTATTAAAATTTAATCTAAGCTAATAATGTTTCCCTGGTGCAAATTTTATCCGATGAAAAATAAAAAGGCAAGGGAAAATTTCCCCTGCCTGTCCTAAAAGAGTCGCGAGCCGTCTATTTAGGCTCATGACCTCGAATGTATTTTACATAATTAAATATTCCAAATTCTTATTGCTGCTCTGCATCCTTCTTACCTTTGGGAATGCCGTTTAGACCATACACTTCGTCGTAGGCATCAAAGATTTTGCGGGCAACTGGAGCGGCACTAACCGAACCGAATCCCCCTTCGGGTACAACGACTGCTACCGCAAGTATCGGATTATCCCGTGGTGCAAAAGCGATAAACACGCCATTTTCCTTTTTATTCGGCCCCGTGCCTTGCTCCGAGGTTCCTGTTTTCCGAGCAAAATCATAGGCAAATCCATCAAATGAGCTTACCTTTGTCACCATCCCGCGGTGTACCTCATTCCAATAGGCATCCGCAAACTCGACCTCGTTTAATACTTTGGGTTGGATCTTCTTGACCACATTACCATCGGCATCACGGATCTCCTTCACCAAATGTGGCTCCATCCGTTTACCTTTGTTGGCAAGCATCGTCGTATATTGGGCAAGCTGAAGTGTGGTGTACTTCGCTTGTTGGCCGAATGATGCAAAAGCCAAACGCGTCAGTCCAGATTCATGTTCCTCCTTGTATTCTAGTCGTCCCAAGAACTCACCAGGAAGATCTACACCCGTAGATACGCCAAGGCCAAAATCCTTCATGTACTCATCCCATTTATTAATACCTTCTACCGAACCATACTTATTCAGTAGTCGTTTACCTACCATATCAATCATGAAGGCATTCGATGATTTCTCAATGGCTCGCCTCGCCGTGATGTGTCCGTTGTATGCGGAATGCGAGTTTTTTACTTGTCTGCCGTCTTTCCCTAAGATCGCATAACCCTGATCATGATAGGTCTGCCCAGCTGTAAACAACCCTTCCTTCAAGCCGATTAGTACACTGAGCGGTTTAATAACCGATCCAAGGAGGACAACGGATTCTGCTTTCTTTCGCGAATCGTCCGGTGGGAAAGAAGCCATCGTTCCGTTACGATACACAAACTTAATTTTGTCATAATCCCAATCGTTTGGATCATAGTCTGGCATGCTTGCCATGGCTACGACATTGCCCGTGTCTACTTCCATCGCTACGGCATAACCGGTAACCGCTTTAGGCAGTCTACGAAGTTCATCAGTGATTGCCTCTTGTGCTGCCAGCTGAACTTCCTTATTAATCGTGGAGACCAGGCTATACCCCTTCTGCGGTGGTGTCTGCTCCATCGCACCCTCTGGCAAATTACGGGCATTGATGTCGATCGACTGGTAACCACTGCGTCCGCGAAGCACTTCCTGATATTGAAATTCCAGTCCGTCTACCCCAACATTCTCCTGCTGGGTATAGCGAAGCCCAGGGTCACGCTCCGTCGCTTCAGCCTCACCAATTTTTTTATACTTTTCTGAATTTTGCTGTTGTCCCTTGAACTCTCTCGTATATCCAATGGCCTGAACGGCAACTCCATCAGGATCATATCTTCGTACGTTCTCCTCCAGAACCATCGCCCCTGGATACTCTGCTTTTTTCTCCATGAAATAAGCAATTTCTTGCGTATTCAGATCCGATTTTACGAGCCTTGGCGTATATCCATGCGCCTTCTGGGATTCAAGATCCAAGCGTTTAATAATCTCTTCCGCGTCCGGTTGCTCCGGATCTCCTGGGTTAAACTGCTGGAACACGCCTGCCAGATCATCAGCTAACTCCCGCGCTTCTTCTTGCCTCGCTCCTCTACTGTAGTCCTCGTATAACATCACATACAGAGACTGTACAGGCACGGAATATGCCAATGCCACTTCTCCGGTCGCATCATAGATAGGTCCACGCACGGGTGCAAGTGGAATATCCTTCGTGTTGCGGCTCGTTTCCATGTAGGTGAGCTCAGGCCCCTCAACAAATTGCACAAAGGCTAACCTAAAAATCAGGATGCTAAATATGACAAAGGCTGCGAAAAAAAACATATTAAGCCTTGCGCTCGATAGCTTATTAACAGGTGGATCTTCCGTAACCATTTTGCTCTTTTTCCATCGGTTAAACATGTATTAAGCCTCTCCGTTCCTACGTTCATATTCGCTGTTCTTCTATGAGTTTATCAAAGGTAATCCACAATGTCCCCCAAATATTGGTTACATTTTCGTCATAGGTGAATAGATCACATAAATGGTAATACACCAAATAACTAACAACATGAACAATCTCAAAAACAGCCTTACTTGCGCTAAGTCTTTAAGTCCACTTCACCGTAACTGTTGTAGAATTAGACGATCGACGATATTAAAAATAAAAGAGGCTCCCTAGAGGGAACCTCTTAATACTAACTGATACGTAGTTACTGCGTATCCGTTTCATCATTTTGCTTTTTCTTCGGAACTCCGTCCAGTCCAAACTCCTCATCATACGCATCGAAGATTGCACGTGCAACAGGTGCTGCACTGCTTGAACCGAAGCCCCCTTCGGGGATAACAACAGCTACCGCAAGCTTAGGATTGTCGCGAGGAGCATAGGCAATAAATACCCCGTTATCCACATTTTTACCGCCGACGACCTGCGTGGAAGTACCTGTTTTTCTTGCAAAATCATACGGGAAGCTGCTAAAGGCCGAAACCTCTGTTGCCATACCGCGCTGCACTTCATTCCAATATGCATCATTGAAATCTACAGTACTCAGCACTTTCGGCTTAATCTTCTCTACAATATTACCTTCGGAATCCCGGATTTCACTTACTAAATGAGGCTCCATCCGTTTACCTTTATTAGCTAACATCGTTGTATATTGAGCAAGCTGCATAGCTGTATATTTACCCTGTTGTCCAAAGGAAGCATATACAAGTCGAGTAAGTGAACTTTCGACTTCATTGTTATAATCCTTAAAACCAGCATATTCGCTTGGTAGGTCAACGCCCGTTTTTACGCCTAGTCCGAATTGTTCCATGTACCCATTCCACACATCAATACCTTTGGCACCATAACGGCTATATAAGTTCTTACCGATTTCATCAATCATAAATGTGTTAGAGGAGTGACGAATGGCATCACGAGGACGTAGCAGACCATACACGTGACCACCTGAGTTCTGCACTCTACGATTATCTCCACCAAACGTCGTTGAACCTCTATCCGGGTAGACCGTGTTTGTTGTAATAAAGCCCTCTTTCAAACCGATCAGCACACTAAGTGGTTTAATCGTGGAACCGAGCAATACAACTGATTCCGCACGCTTTCTGGAGTCATCAGGCGCGAATCCCCGAATCGTACCATTTAGATAGATATACTTAATGCTATCGTACTGCTCGTTCGTAATACTTCCGGTTCTCCATACGTTGGTATCGTAATCCGGCATACTGGCGGCAGCAACAACTTTACCAGTGTCTACTTCCATCGCAACCGCATACCCCGTTTTGGCATTAGGGTGCAACTTACCCGACACCGGATTACGGTGAAGCCAACTGAGCTGATCCAATATCGCTTGCTCTGTCTTCACTTGAACATTTTTGTTAATGCTGGCAATTAGATCATAGCCTTTCTCGGGAGGGGTCGTCCCCGCTACACCTTCTGGCAAGTTCCGCAAGTCCACGTCCACAGAGTTATATCCGCTCTTACCACGCAGTGCATCCTGGTATTGAAACTCCAATCCATCGAAGCCGACAAACTCATTCTCTGTGTATACGAGACCTGGATCCTTCTGTGTTTTATTCGCCGCGTCAATCGCTTCATATTTGTCGAGTGATTTGGAACTTTTGAATTTCTTCAAATAACCAATTGTCTGAACAGCTACGGTATCTGGATCATAGTAACGTACACTTTCCTCCACAATCTGGATGCCCTTGAACTCATCCTTATGCTGGAGGAAATAAGCAACTTCCTCTTCGGACAGATCACTCTTAATCAGACGTGGCATGAAACCATTGGCTTTACGCGAATTCAAATCCATCTCTTCGATGATATTTTCCACGGTAAGTGATTCAGAGTCTTTGGTTTTGTATTGCTCAAACACATCATGAAGCCGAGTAGCGATATCTTCCGCTTCTGGCATATACGGACTCGGTTTTCCACCTACATCGCCATAATTCTTATACAGCGTTAGGTAAAGGGACTGAATGGGCTTCGAATAAGCCAACTTCACCTCACCTGTGGAATCGTAGATCGTACCTCTCACAGGAGCAAGCGGAACGTCCTTCGTAATGTTGCTGGCCTCTTCCTGACTGAGCTCTGGCCCTTCAACAAATTGCAAAAACGCCAAACGTACAATAATTACGCTAAAAATAACAAAGGAAACGAAGAAAAATACGTTAATACGGTAACTAAAACGCCGTTTATCTGTATGTTCATCCTTCTCTTTTGAATGATTGTTCATTCATCCTACCTCTTTCATGACTTGGTGCATACCGCGTAAAACGAATCTACTCACGGCATGATAACTTGGCAACGTCGTCATATCCGGATCCATGCCCGGTGTATTGTTATGTTGTCTGATCTTTCAGATGGGTATCAGCAAAATTCGGAGGATTGAACCAGTCGCCACTCACTGCCCATGTCGGGTCCAGTGGAATCCAGCTCTGGGAATCACTCAAATAAATCTCGTTCCATGCATGCGGGCCATAACCGCCCTGCCCATTGTACCCAAGACCTGTTACAACCTTAACCTCAAGCCCTTGTGATCGAGCCATCACGGCATATAGGCGGGCATAGTCGATACACACACCCTTACGCGTATCAAATGTATTTTGCGGCGTTTGCTCATGCCAAATGCCTTTTTGTTCATAATCAACTACTTTGCCATAATCATACTCGATTCGTGAACCTACCCAATCATAGAGCGCCCGCGCTTTTTCTTCCTCCGTAGACTTGCCCTGCACAATTTCGTGTGCCGCAGACTCGATGTCAGCCGGGATATTATGGTCGATCACATCATACTTCCGCTGTAGAATACCACCCAGTTCTTTCTGCACAGCCTGAGTAAATACTGGCAGCTTGTCCTTGATCAGGTTACCCGACAACGGCTCAATCACAGATTTGGCTCCTTGCATGTAGATTGGCGAAGCCTCCACGTAACGACTGAACATGCTGCCTGGATAGAGGCTCACGATCATGAATAAAATGGCAATCACAATCATTCCACGCGCAGAGCCAATAATCGCACCAATGATTGCACCAGTAAGACGGCTAAAGAAACCTTTTGGCCAGCTCTCCTGAACCGCCGAATCATTCCTTTTATAGAACAACGACGATAGAAATCCGAGAATCAATCGGATAAATCCATAGCTAATGACAAATAACACAGCGAACCGCATTAACGGAAAATCAGCAATGGCTGTAACTAATGTATAATACATCTGCTCCCAGCGATTCAAATCTCGGTTAGGGATCGTCCCGGCATACGTAGACAGCCATTGCTGAACATATGGCGCAAGCCATAGCGTAAGGCCCACAGACAGCAGAATACTGATGACCACCATAATACCATCCATGAGGAAACCAAATAGTCTGCCTGCGGAACGCGATGCTCCTCTAGACCACCCTTGCAGCAATGAAGCTGCCACAATTAACAACAGCACAATGGTGATACCGTTGAATTCCTTCAGGCTGTCCAGCCAACTTTGCAGCACGAATTCATTCCCCCTTTACTAAGAAGCTGGTGCTGTTACGTTTCCTTTGGCCTTATCGACAAAGGTACGTATCGTTTCATTGTCCAAATTCCATTCCCCCAGGGAGATCCCGCGAAGCACGACATTAACTTTGTCCGAGCCTGCAGTGCCTTTAATCTCGACATTGGGACTGGTAATAGTGAATTCTCCATTCTGTCCTTTGGCATAGGTCGCCTTAGACGCTTCATTCACCATAAGATTCGTTGCTTCTTTCTTCAATGTGTCCATCGTACTGCTTTGAACATCCGTTACCGTCTGTTTGATCTGGTCAATGGAGATACCACTGTATATCAGTAGAGCCGCAATAATGATGATGGCAATCGCCCATTTCAATACCGTTTTGACGACATTCAGAACGAAGAACAAAATGATCAATGCAACAACGATCACAAGCCAGTTCTGCATCACAAACTCTTTAATTACTTCTATGTCCATGACTACACCTTCCGAATTAGAGTTGAGTACACACTTCCCGAATATTATACATGATTTCCGAACCTGCTGTCAGCTAAGCCTATAGGTGTGAAAATAAAGGGTCTAAGTTCGTCCCTCCGGGCGTACAAGTAGTACCATGAGGTTCTGCGTGATATACGCGAATACCATGATACACCACCGATGAACATGCATCGCTTAACAAGGAGGGGCTTTTGTGAAAACGGCCATATGGCTCTATTTATTTTTGTTTCTTGCTGTTTTTGATCTACATGCCCAGTATCCAATCCTGACGCCATTCGCTATTTCGCTTGGGGCAGCTCCAACTTTCATTGGATGGATGATGGGCATCTACTCCTTGACTCATTTACCTGGTAATCTCATTGCTGGTACGCAAATCGACAAACACGGTAGCCGTCGCTACATTGTGTTTAGTCTGTTAGGTGCGGGCATCATCCTGCTCATTCAAGCCCAGATCCACACTCCCTGGCAGCTGCTCGCACTTCGCTCCATCAGCGGGTTTGTGCTCGCCTTTCTATCTCCTGCCTGTCTAGCTCTGCTAGCTCAGTTGTCTCGTGATCCCGTTACTCAAGGCAAGTATATGTCTGGTCATGGTGTAGTGCATACACTCGCATCTGTTGTATCTCCCGCAGCAGGAGCACTCATCGTAGGTAGCATGGGATTCTCGGCAACCTTTGCAAGCCTTGGTTATTTGCTCATTCTGACAGGTGTTATCGCCTTCTTCTCCATGCCCAAAGGGTTAATTGAGCCACAGCCTGAGAAGGTAACTGAGCCTGCCCAGCCAAGTCATTTACCTGAGAGCAAAAAGGTGTTCCTACCCGTATCCTGGCGTTATTTTGCGTTGCCACTTGTCATAGCTTGTGCCCAAGGTATCCTGTTCTTTGAACTGCCTCTTCGAGGAGGAGGCCATTCCTCCATCATGTCTACAGGACTTCTTTTTTCCATTATTAGCATAGGAGCCTTGTTTACATTGAGTATGTTATTCCTTAACCGATATTCACCTAAACTACGTGTAACCGCAGGTGTATTATTGATGTCCCTTTGCTTCTTCGCCTTAGCAGCTATTCCTCAGTTGCCTTTACCTACTGTCCTGTTTGTACTCGGGATGTCTAAGGGTATCACGTTTCCTGCAATGGCAACCCTGTTTATTAGATTAAGCGGTGGCAACAAGCTAGGTCGAATTTTCTCTTTGCAATCCATCGCAACATCCATCGGATCATTCATTGGGCCGATCGCAGCTGGACAGATTCGCGTGGGAGTCTCTCCTTATTTTATCGGATTTATCTTATTAATGGTTGGTATTCTTCTGCTTCCCTATTTCACTTCCAGACGAGAAGCTTCATTGTCAGCGTCTGACACCAAGAGTGTTTTGGGTTAATATCATAATAGACGTTCATTTAGCCTCAATCCCTGCAAGAGTTTGTTTTTTTGCTAGTCCTTTGCATCATTCCCCTATTTACAGCTACACTATATATGATCCGTCGATTTCCGCGACAACATTTCCCGGGGAATGTCGACACAAGCTCTCGAACAAGAGGTGAATATGATGCCTATTCATGTCATCGTGGAAGGTAAGAATGATCGTAGCAAACTCAAACGACTGGTTGGGCCTGAGATCAACATTTTATGTACGTTTGGAACACTGAATTCCTTAAAGCTTGAGACGCTTAAAAAGCAGGTTGGTTATGATGAAGTCTATCTGTTTATGGATAATGACAGCTCTGGCAAGAAAATCAGAGGCGTTCTGCGGGATGCCTTTCCGGATGCGGAGCAAATGTACACCAGACGTGGTTATGCGGGGGTAGAAGGAACACCGGATGAATACATCATTGCTCAGTTAGAAAAGGCAGGATTAGAGGCATATATTCAATATCCTGAACAGCCGTCATTTTAAATATGCCCAATACAAAGAGGCACCTGCTCAGATCTGTGTTTGATCTGGGCGGTGCCTTTGATTGTTATACATCACATGAGATCACTCCGTACCCACCATCTCATTGCTTACTCCTTAATTAGATTGCGAATGTCTTCTGCGATTACAGCTGGATCAACATTTTCTGGGATGTTTCCTGGACTGTAAATCTTACGCAGTTGGTTGTTTCGATCCACCAAACCAATCAGGTTCATATGGGCAAAATCATCTTTAGTCTCACCCTCAATCAGAATCTGGAAGGATTCTCTGGCGAATTTCTTCGTTTCCTCCATATCCCCGCGGAGGAAGTACCAACCGTTATAATCAGCATGGAAACGATCGGCAAATTCCTTGATCTTCTCCTTCGTATCCACCTCTGGATCAAACGAAATCGATACAAACGAAGCGTCATTGCCAAATGTATCGTCCTCTTTCAACAGATCCTGCACTTCAGAAAGCGTATATGTCGTTATCGGGCAAACATCTGGACAACTGGTGAAATAAAAGTAGAATAAACGGACTTTGCCTTGAGTATCCTCAAGCGATACGGTCTTCCCATCTACATTTTCCATAGAAAAGGATTGGATCTCTCGAATTTCGGGTAATTTCTCCTTGCCTGCAAACAGATTGCCCCACATCAGATATACAACCATAACGAGTGCTAATGCGAGTAATATCCATGTCCATATATACTTTTTGAACATAATCCTCTTCCTTTCTCCCATGTCGTTACGATGAAGACGCATACATACGCAGAAACCAGACGGTTTAAGCTCTTGCTTGCTTCCCCATTAGTAATCACGTTGATAAATGACGGCCTATTCCTTAATTATGTATGTCGAGAAAATCCACCTATTGTAGAGCACTCTACTATTGTACCTGTTCTTCAGCAACATGCCTACGAAACTTTTTGAACATGCTGCTCGAAATAGTTAAGCCGTTACCCTCTTTGTCCGATATAAAGTTTATCACAGAAAATCCCAAATGAGTTGGGCGATGCTTGTACAAAAATCGAACAAAAAGCATATTGATTGACCCTTTGTTTTGCAGATGACCTGTTTTGCTTCTTGGCAGACGGATAATATACACTATAGATGGGTATCACCTAGATAGAGAATGATTAGAGGTTGTTCAAAAAGTCCGCTTTTGATTACGAAGGATGCCTGTCGGCATCTCAGCATCGAATATGGGATTCAGCCGAAATAAGCGGGAGGCTTACGAAACTTGTTTCCTTCGGAAACATGTAGTTGCCCACGTAGGTTTGCCTACGCTCCGCTACTCCATTTCTAGCTTCCTCCCATCTTCTCGGTACTGAAAACCGACCTTTTTGAACACGTATGATGAGTATGACGAGAACGATCTACACAACAAAGGAGACGTTTATGGATACTTCTACACATTTTGTCATGGGCATTGGTTTGGCTGGGCTAGCTTATGTTGATCCTGTCGTAGCCTCAAGCCCCATGCTTGCAGCTGCGGTAATGGTCGGTACGATCGCTGGCTCACAAGCCCCTGATATTGATACTGCGCTGCGTCTCAAAAGTAATTCCCTGTATATTCGAAATCATCGTGGGATGTCCCATTCCCTGCCCTTTCTCCTGTTATGGACATTGCTCATTACAGGTGTAATCGCATTGATCTTCCCTGGCGTCGCTATTGCACATGTTGCCATATGGACGGCTGTGGCGGTCTGTGTACACGTATTTACGGATCTGTTCAATACGTATGGCACCCAGGCGGCAAGACCATTTACGGATAAGTGGATCGCGTGGAATATCATTCATATTTTTGATCCGTTTCTGTTCAGTTCACATGTCGTAGCCATCTTGCTCTGGGCTTTTGATGTTGTAGCACCTGCTCCATTGTTCGTCACGCTGTATATCATCATTGGCTTGTATTATATTTGGCGGATTATTGCGCACGCACAGGCTGTCTCTAAGGTAAAACGAATGGATTACAGTACAGATGCGATTCGTTATGTCGTCATCCCCACCATATCCTGGAATCGTTGGCATGTGGTGAAGCGTTATGCCGATGATCGCTATGAGATTGGAAAATTAGATGGTTCTGACCTAACTTGGAATCTGCAAGCTTCCTCGTCTACTCATGCAGCGGTAGCTGCTTCTCGTCAATCACCTGAAGTGCAAGCATTCCTATACTTCACATCGTATGCTGTAGCTGAGGTTGAGGAATTGCCTGCCGGATACAAAGTCCGCTGGGCAGATGTCCGTTATCGACACCGCAAACAATATCCATTTGTCGCTGTCGTTGTCATGGATCGGAATTTTGAAACCATCGACACGTATGTGGGCTGGTTAAGTGACGAAAAAATGGATAAAAAACTTTTGTCGGCACGCTCTTGACGAAAGTGTGCCAAGAAGGGCACAATCAACATAGGAACTAAACCGCGCGCGAAAGCCCGGAGCATTCCGCTCCGGGCTTTCTGGTTGTTGCTGTTTGGTTATGATGAATTATTTGCCAGACCCAGCCAGAGACTGCTCAGCGATTTGTACCAGACGTTTGGTAATATATCCACCCAGAGATCCTGTCTCACGGGAAGTGTAGTTACCATAGTAACCGTCTTGTGGAATAGTTACACCCAGTTCCTGTGCAGCTTCCATTTTCAATTGTTGCAATGCTGCAGTTGCTTGAGGTACCACCAAGTTGTTAGAAGAACGAGATCCTTGAGCCATATTTTAAATCTCCTTTCAATCTGTGTCTGTAATGTAATGCAAGCTTGCAAGATTATTATGTCTCGCACGCTTCAGGTTATACGGAGATTCATTAAATTTATGATGGAGGTTTTTTCCAATGAGCAAAGGTCTATCCTTATGGTTTGCATTCTCTTCCATTGTTTTGTTAACGGTTACAGCAATTTCGATGTCTTACTCTGGCTGGTTGGCTGCATTAGGATTTATTTTGTCCATGGGTAACATCGGTTGGGGCTTTGTCATCCGTGCCAAAAAGGAGCGTCGCGAACTCCACGCGTCAACAGGTTCAGCTTCTTAATTCGTGTTATGGAAGCAACGCTTATACTCTATCCAAACAATAAAAGAGGAGCCTATGGCTCCTCTTTTTGCTCTATCTAAAACTCATTGCTCTATATAGCGGAACTCAAATATAACTTACTACCGTGCACGTCTTGGTACAAAGCCCATACGTTCTTTAACATCATTAAGTGTTTTGGAAGCCACTTCTTCTGCACGACGAGCGGAAGCATCGAGAATATCAGCCAATTCGCCTGATTCACGGATCTCATGATACCGTTGTTGCAACGGCTCAATGACGGAAACGACAGCCTCTGCCAATCCCTTTTTGAATGGACCATACATCTGGCCCTCATACTGATCAGCAACCTGTTGAAGAGTCATGCCTGCACATTCCGCGTAGATACTCATGAGATTGCTCACTTCCGGTTTGTTAGCCGGATCGTACACGACTTCACGTCCTGAATCTGTTGTGGCACGACTGATTTTCTTGCGAATTTCTGCCGGCGTGTCGAGCAACGCAATATAGCTGCCTGCATTCGGATTACTTTTACTCATTTTGGAGGAAGCATCATCCAATGACATCACACGCGCACCCACTTGCGGAATGTACGGATCTGGAATTGTGAAATACTCCCCATAACGGTGATTGAAGCGACCCGCGAGATCACGCGTGAGCTCCAAATGCTGCTTCTGATCCTCACCTACGGGAACGAGATCAGCATTGTATAATAGAATGTCAGCCGCCATCAGAGATGGATATACAAACAGCCCTGCCCCAACGGAATCCTTTCCTGAAGACTTGTCTTTGAACTGAGTCATACGCTCAAGCTCACCCATAGAAGTGAGTGTTGTCATTAACCATCCCAACTCAGCGTGCTGAGGCACATGGGACTGCAAAAATACGTTGGACTTGGTCGGATCGATGCCAGCTGCAATAAACAGGGCAGCTACCGCCTCGGATTGCTCACGAAGTGCAGCAGGTTCCTGAGCTACAGTGACGGCATGAAGATCCACCACCATGAAGTGACATTGATAATCATGCTGCAGCTTCACAAAATTTTTGATCGCACCAATGTAGTTACCAAGCGTAAGTTTACCACTCGGCTGAATTCCAGATAATACAGTTTTCATAAAAAGTAACGCCTCCTCGAATTTAGCTTTGATCCAGTTAACTCTGGGTCAATCATGTATTCTCCGCGGACGCAAAAAGATCCCACGCCCGCAAGGGACGTGAGACCGTGGTGCCACCCTTATTCGTGTCCCTTGATAAGTAGATTCTCTGTACTTACGCACATCGATTCAACGACAAGAAACACCTTCATTGTTCCGTAACGTGGAATATACGTCAGAACCTACTGCGGGATAGAGCCAACATCAGCTACCCGGTTCAACTCCGCACTCAAGGGGCCATTCGGCAAAGAGTTCACACCGGTTCACATCACCCACCGGCTTTCTGAAGAGAGTGCCCTCCACTTACTTATCCCTATCATCGCTTTAAGCGTTTGTTTAAAAATCACTTCTTAAACAAGCATTTTCAAGTTATTCAACTCGTAAATAAAGCTATATCTGAATACCATCTTAATGCCATCCACACGGATTGTCAAAAATTAAGAATGAGCTTTTTTTACCCACCCCACTGAAATCTGTTATGATGGAATAGCTTAACCCTATTCCAAGCATTCACGTGGATTGCTTAAGGGATTGCTGGCATGTACACAATGACACGCCTGCAGCGGAAGATTAAAAAAGCCGTTTGCAGTCAGATTTCAAGTGGGAAAAGGAGCATCGATATGAAACAAGTGACCAAAGGCCAATGGAATGGTTACGACACGTATATCCTACATAGCCGTGAATTGGAGATTACCCTGCTACCGCGTCTTGGAAACAATATCATTTCTATTCGTGATCTCGTGCAGGGACGCGATGTCGTTCGCAGTCCAGAAGAAGATGATCTTGCATTTTATCTGCAGAAACCGTATCACTTCGGTGTTCCGCTTCTCATTCCACCTGGTCGAATTCATCGTGGACAATTCGAATATGAGGGCGTCCATTACCAGTTCGATCAGAACACAGCCAACGACAACCACATCCATGGTCTCCATCGCACACAATCCTGGTGTGTTAGTGACATTGAAGAGGATGAAGATGGTTGTGCCATCACTACGGAATTACTTACCGAGAACGAAGAGCACTGGATGGAGCAATTCCCCATTCCTCTTAAGCTAGAGATGACGTTTAGGCTGCAAAATGCTGTCCTGAGCCAACAGTTGCGCGTAACGAATTTGAGTTCAACTCCTGCTCCATTTGGAATGGGATATCATACATGGTTCCTCCTTGACGGCACACCTGCCGAATGGACACTTCAGCTGCCTGTTTCAGGTTTATATTCACAGAATGAAGAACAGTTGCCTACAGGTGAAATTGCTGAGCTAGGTGAATGGGCTGCCCTGAACGAAGGCATGAATATGCAAGGCCGAAATTGGGATACACTTCTCAAGGCTGACGAGCATAAACCGGCTATTGCTCAACTACGACGTCAGGATGGCTACCTGCTGAATTATTCAGCAGATGAACGATATTTCAAGCATTGGGTTCTCTATACAAAAGGCGAATCCGATCAATTCCTGTGCATTGAACCTTACACGTGGCTCTCCGATGCCCCGAATCTGTCTTTATCCGACCAGCAAACGGGATTGATTCGATTGGAACCACAGCAACCAGTAGAGCTGGTTACGCGGATTGAAGTTGTTCCTCCAGTAGAGTAACGTTATAAAGAACAACTCTATCATGCACCTCATGATGCTCACAGACGTACGTTCTTCATTTTACCTATACGCCAAAAAGCCGATCCTTATAGGATCGGCTCTTTGCTTATACCTTCCACATCATTAATCCCTAAAATTTCCCTTACGTCATATGATGTATATTTCTTCATTCTCTAACCATACTAACATCACCAACCCATAAGGAGGTGACACACATGTACGGAGGCCAAAACCAAGGTAATAGAAACAGCTCTAACAATCTGGTTGTTCCCCAAGCAACAGCAGCTTTGCAACAATTGAAAATTGAAGCGGCGCAAGAGCTGGGTGTAACCATTCCACAAGATGGATACTACGGTAACTACACTTCCCGTGAGACAGGATCTCTGGGAGGATACATTACTAAACGTCTGGTACAAATCGCTGAGCAGCAATTATCGGGTCGTTCTTAAGAACTCGAAAGCATGCTTACGTGGTAAAGCTAAAAGCGGCCTTCTTCGGAAGTGCCGCTTTTGGTTATGCTGGCGCTTAGGAAGTTGATTCCATTCCTGAATCCTTGTATGTATTTGTCCTAGGATAACGAATCATTAAGTTAGCCATATTGTAATTGGATTCCATCGTTGCATCTACCAATATCATGCCTTGTCTTACTGTAAAGTCATATGAAATTTCTCCATGCGTCCAATTCTTCTTGAATTTCAACGTCTCTAATGCCATAACCCGGAAAGAAGACCGCTGAGCTTCATTTAATCCCTCATTCTCCACTTCTAATTGTCCATTCCGCCCAGATATCGGATTATGTCGAATTCCGAATTTCCCAATTACGTTATTGCGTATTTGCACAAAAACAACACCTGAATCCAACCCTGCCAACTCATTATCAAGCTCTTTGAACACCAGATCTAACTGTCGTGCTAATGAAAGCTGGTCAATTTTTACCATACTGCTCCTCCTTTATGCACTTCATCCCTTCATAACAAGGACTTACGACTCATTATATGACAATATATATGGTCATTCAACAATAACAAACAAACTTGGGTATTTATTACTATGGTTTGCACAATTAATTGCCATTTGCGCGATTAAAACTGAGTTTTTTCTCTGTATTGCGACAAAATAATCGCATCTGTTGTAGTCAACAAAAAAGACTGCCACCCAAATAACGTGCATCGGGCTGGCAGTCTTGTATGATATACAAATGACATTTGTAACTCGGTGAAAATTAAAACGTCACCTAAAGTAGGTGTAGAGACATTGCTTGATTAAAGCCTACTTTTGGGACAACCTCTATATATGCTATATGCTTATTCGTGATCCTTTGTCATTTCAAGGAACTTTTCAATGTCAGCAATAACTAGATCGGCGGCATTTTGCCAGAACTCAGGCTTAGTTAGGTCAGTCCCCAGATGTTTATCTGCCAATTGCTCTACGGTCATTCGCCCCGTATCTCTCAGCAAGTCGTCATATTTATCTGCAAAGGCTGTTCCCTCTTGCTGTGCTCTAGCATAGATTCCTGCACTGAACATATAACCGAATGTGTACGGGAAGTTATAGAATGGTACACCTGTCAGATAGAAATGCAGCTTCGATGCCCAGAAATGCGGATGATCCGATGCTAACACACCACAGAATGCTTCTTGTTGAGCATCCACCATTAATTTGGATAGTTCATCAGCACTAACGAGTCCCTTTTTACGTTGCTCATAGAAACGATTCTCAAATAAGAAGCGAGCGTGGATATTCATAAAGAATGCTACACTTCGTTGAATTTTATCTTCCAACAAAGCCAACTTCTCTTGTTCATCCGTCGCCGCTTGAACAAGTGCATCCGCAACGATCAATTCTGCAAAAGTAGATGCCGTCTCCGCTACATTCATTGCATAGCGCTGATTCAGCGCAGGCAACTCTTCCATAATGTGTTGATGATACCCATGTCCTAACTCATGAGCAAGTGTCGAAACATTGGATGGAGTCCCAGAGAATGTCATGAAGATTCGAGTTGCTTTGCTCAGTGGCAGAGATGTACAGAATCCACCTGGACGCTTACCAGGACGGTCTTCCGCTTCGATCCAACGCTTTTCAAACGCCATCTCAGCAAATTTGGAAAGCTTGGGACTGAACTTCGCGAACTGTTCAACAATATTAATCGCAGCTTCATCATAAGTCACTTTGCCACCCGATTTTCCAACAGGAGCATCGACGTCACTCCAACTCAGCTTGTCTACGCCAAGAAGCTTCGCTTTGCGCTCTAGGTAACGAACTAATGAAGGTTTGGCTCCGTTAATAACATCCCACATCGTATCCAGTGTCTGACGCGACATCCGGTTAATCGCCAAAGGCTCCTTGAGGATATCATCCCAGCCACGCTTCTCATATAACTTAAGACGGAAGCCAGCAAGATGATTCAGCGTATCCGCACAAAAATCCTCGACGTCAGTCCAAGCCTCTTCCCACTGTGCGAAAACCTTTTCGCGTACAGTGCGATCACTATCACTAAGCTTGTTGGAAGCCTGCCCTGCTGATAGCATGACTGTTTCTCCATTTTGCTCAAATGGAATGTTAATTTTTCCTACGATTGTATTATAGAATTTGCCCCAGCCATGGTAACCATCAACCCCTAAATCAAGAGCAAGACCCTCTAGTTCAGGTGACAGCTTCTCACGAGCTTGTGTACGACTTTCGTTCAGTACAAAAGATAGTGGCTGAATGTCATCCCGAGCCATCCATGCTTCCCATACGTGGTCTTCCGTTTCACTAAGTTTATTATCAAACTGGGATTTACTGCTGCTCAGCATAGCTCCAAGGGAACTAATTGCACCTTGAAGCTGTGTAGCCTTCTTGTCCTTCTGATTCTGTGAAGAGAGACAAGATACAAAGGCCGATCCTTCGGAAGTCCGAATATAGCAGCTCTGCAACAATTCCAGAATCGGATCAAATGTTTTGGTTTCCTCCAGATTGCTTGGTACTGGTGTTTCTTTCAGTAGTTGCTGAAGGTTGCGAACATCCTGCTCAAGCTCAACTAGATATGCAGCAAATGACTCGGAGGAAGAACCTCCACTAAAGATGGACTCCAGATCCCATACGGGATGTAATGGTGTTTTCATTTAATTAGGCACCTCTCTCTACAGATTGAATAACCAATGATGCGATGAACCCTTTGCATGCTTTGATTCCATTTTCCATTCAACACAAATGTAATTACCTGAATAAAGACTGGTTTTATGAAGACTGTATCTCTATACTAGAGGAATAGTTTAAGCTATTCTTTAGGAGGTAAATGTGATGAAACCTTTACAAGTATCGGCTGATACAGCCGTTAAATTAGCGGAATCCCTTGGTGTGCCACTGGAACACCTGATGCATATGCCCCAGCATATCCTGATGCAGAAAATTGCCGAATTAGCCAAAGCTGAAGCGTCCAAGCCAACTGCATCGGAAGAACCCTCGGAAGGCGAGCAGGAATGATTCCTTTTGAGAACAGTTGGCCTTACGACATTGTGATGGGAGACATCTATGTACAGCAATGCCCGTTCTGCCATGCAAGCAATGTGCTGCTGCCCCTGAAACCGAAAGAGCTTGTACGCATCCGTGAAGGCAAGAAGAAATTGCTGGTCTTTCCTTGTTGTAACGGTAGTATGACGGTGATTGATAACGATAGTGACTACCTGCTGTCCAGCCGTCCAATTCGTAATTAATTGGATTCCAAGACGAATGGTGCTTAGATGGGGCTACGCTTGGTAGCCCCTTTTTCGGCTTCAACCATCTCTTCAGGTAGCTCCATTTTGCCAGATATCATCTGTTCCCGCAGTAATGCCCATTGCTCTCGCGAAGCACGAATCATGGCCGCATCTGTAATACGTTTGTCCTGAATGACTCTTCCAAACCATTTGACCGCCTCATGGAAGCGACCTATCCTACGATTCAATTCCCCCAGCAAATAGAGCAAGCGGGCTTCATTTCCACCTGTGCCTTCCCGCTCAAAGACCCTCACATACGAGTCTAGACTAAACTCCAGGAAACGACGTTCCTGCTCATGATCCTCACGGTAGCGGTATAACCAGGCAATATGATGAAGTAAACCTGCAACGACACGATCCTTTTCTTGGATCACTTGCGCGCACAACAGTCCAAGCTTGTACGTTGCAAGTGCCTGATCGATCGTCCGTGCCCCGCTATAATCACGTTTCTCCCAACGGTTGCCGATCTGATTCTTGAAATTTTGCCGCTGTGTATCACTTAAACGTTCCGTTGAATTCTCTGTAGAAGCAAATCCACATTCAGGACAGATACGTACAACGTAAAAGTCAGGGTTCTCTAGTTTGTAATAAGCGCAGAAGTCGGAATCGGTTCGGTAAGGTCTCTTCAAACTTGGTCTTACCCGTGAAGTTTCAAACTCATTTTCACAATAGTGACACGTTATTTTCACCTTATACAGCGGTTCTAGTTCCACTCATTCCATCCCTCTCCCGTAAGCTTGTAATCGGAACTAAGGCGTGTTCACAAAGTGATGAGCCGGTCCCGATAATCGCTGCAGGATAAACGAATGCAACGGTTCTTCAACACCGATCTGTGTCAACGCTTGATTCATACATGAGAGCCATGCTTCAGCTCGTTCAACCGTCACTTCGAAATGCATATGGCGGGCACGCATCATCGGATGACCATATGCCTCAGAGAACAAGGCAGGACCACCGAAAAATTGAGATAAAAACATGTACTGTTTATCCATCACTGGCTGAATATCTTCAGGAAACAAAGGTGCTAACTGTTCATTTTGCATAACAATCGGGTAAAAGGCTTCTACCAGAGCTCGTACACCTTGTTCCCCGCCGAGATTTTCATAAATACTTAGCGTAGGTTTCATTGATTTGCCCCCACATTAGTTGTGTCGAATTTTGGCATATATTACACTCCTATGCTTAATTGTGAACTAAAATTAAAGACCAGGTTACATACACCCTAATCCTCATTCTATCAAAAAAAAACCAAAAGTCCTATCTAACATCACACAAGATATGGATTATTATATAACAATTTTGCGTATGACAGCATGATATGGACGTACTTACGACTAGATAAAAACAACAAAAAAAGCGCCAAACCTAAGGTTCAGCGCATCATTTATTCATTAATAGCTTCGCCAGTCCTCTTCTTCAGAGCGTATAAGCGACGCACGTATAACGTAGACAAAAGCACAGACTAGGACTCCGGTGACAAGACTCATAATCATCACTCCATCCGAATTGAATTCACCCGTTAGCAGATTGAGGTGACGTTCAGGCGTTTTTTTCATTTTAGCATACATCGTTTAAAAATACAGCCATTTTTGCAAGCGCTTTCTATCGCGAATAGGTACTCTGTTGTACTGTTTGTCCGCTTAAGCTCATATATTGATCGCACAAGCCCTTATTCTGCCGGAAAGCCATTTTGCTGAAAAGGAGAGGTATCATGTCTGCTCTTGGTAAGCTGCAAAAACTAACCCAGGTCATGTTTATACTTGCTCTCCTCGTCCTATGCCTGCTCATGATTCTATTTCCGGCGGAAACGTGGCAAGCGGGTGTGCGTGGTCTTGCCATCTGGTGGGACGTGTTGTTCCCCTCCCTTTTCCCTTTTTTAGTTTTATCTGAGCTGCTCATTGGGTTTGGGATTGTTCATTTTCTCGGTACGTTACTTAATCCACTTATGCGTCCACTTTTTCGTGTACCTGGGAGCGGTGGGTTCGTATTCGCTGTCAGTTGCGCATCCGGTTATCCTACAGGAGCTAAGTTAACTGCGCAGTTGTGGGAACAGAAGTTGGTTACCCGTGAGGAAGGAGAACGCCTCGTAGCTTTCACCACCTCATCTGATCCCATTTTCATGATTGGTGCCGTATCTGTCGGCTTCTTCCATAATGTTGCCATTGCGCCAGTGCTAGTTGCTTCACATTATGCTGCCGCATTTATCGTGGGACTACTGATGCGTTTCCATGGCAGAGGAACAGATCACTCCAATAAACATTCAATTAGCGAATCTAAAGTTTACCCTTCATCTCCAAATCACATACCTAAAAATAAATTGAAGCTAGCGATCGAGTCGATGCATCAGGCTCGTATGGCAGATGGGCGGGCATTTGGCGAATTGTTGCGCCAGGCCATTTCCTCGTCCCTTCGACTTATTATTATCGTTGGGGGCTTAGTTGTATTCTTCTCCGTCATCATGGAACTATTGGTACAAACAGGCTGGCTGGGTGTGTTATACCAATGGACGGAATTAGGTCTAGTTCATGCTGGGCTACCCCCTGCTCTGTCCCAGAGTCTTGTAGGCGGGTTATTTGAAGTGACTTTGGGAGCCAAAGAAGCCGGAGCCGCTGGAGCAAGTATCCCCCTGATATACAAGGCGGCAGCCGCAGCATTTGTATTGTCTTGGGGTGGGCTTTCTGTTCACGCACAGATTATGAGCATACTGAGCAACACCCCTATGAGGTATGGGACTTTCCTGTTGGCTAGAGTCATCCATGCACTCATCGCACCAATACTGGTGTTGTTACTGTGGGCACCCATGATGGGAACGATGGATTTGCCTGTGTTTGCTCCGAATATCCCTAATTTCAACCCTTTTATATATACCCAGTATTGGGGAACGATTGTTGTTACGGGTCTCGTTACTCTTGGGATTGTGACCCTTCTGCTGCTGGTATTCTCATTAATCATCTCTCTATTTTCAAACAGACATGTAAAAAGATAATCCGTTATGTCCATCTTTATGGGCAGGAATATGAATCCAACGTTGTGTTCTTCTCCGGAATTGATTATCATCGGTAGTATAATGACCACAAAGGAGCTTTCATCTTGAGATACTATGTTCAAGACCGCGGAGACCAGTTATCGATTGATCTCAGTCAGCAATTTCACGCGCTGGCCAAAGAGGAAGGATTCAAGCTGGATGCAGAATCACCCGAGATTGTTGTCTCTATCGGAGGCGATGGTACGATGCTGCAGGCATTTCATAACTTCATCGACCGGATCCCGGACATTGCTTTTGTTGGGGTTCACACAGGGCATCTCGGATTTTATGCCGACTGGAAGAAGGAAGAATTAAGAGAATTGGTAAGACTAATGAGCGGAAAAGGGGATTCGGAGCATCTTAAACCCCGCATTGTGCAGTATCCGTTACTGGAGCTGGAGATTCGTAAGAAGTCAGGCAATTCCTCTTATATTGCGTTAAATGAATTTACGTTAAAAGGGGTAGATGGTACCGTTGTTGCTCAGGTTGACATCAATGACGTTACTTTCGAAATGTTTCGTGGGGACGGCATCTGTGTCTCGACGCCATCTGGCAGTACAGCCTACAACAAGGCACTTGGTGGAGCTATGGTGCATCCTACAATTGATGCGATTCAGATCGCTGAGATTGCTTCCATCAACAATCGCGTGTATCGGACGCTGGGTTCACCGGTTATTTTGCCGAAGCACCATCACTGCGATATCTTCTCGCGGAAGGATCAACGTCTGTTGATGACGATTGATCACGTTAACGTTATGGTTGAGGATCTTATCTCTGTACGCTGCCAAGTATCTAGTCATAAAGTGAGCTTTGCGCGGTATCGTCCGTATCCGTTCTGGAATCGAGTGCGCACTGCCTTTCTGGACTAGCTGCACGACTTGCTATGCCAATGAGAGTTATCTTCTGATAACAAGCTACAAAAAAAGCGGCTCTCTAGGAGCCGCTTTTTGCTTTGGCTGGTGGCTGATCTTTGCTCTTTTGTAGAACAAAGTACGCACAACCAAAGTTGCAATATTCATTAATGTAGTCCACCATACTGGAGATCGTTGAGTCCTTCGTTGCTTTGGGATGATTGTCCCGGTAGAAGCCCTTCAAACGTAACTGACTGTAACCCCAGTCTCCGATAATATAATCGTATCGTTCTAGCACTTCGCTGTACCGATCACGGAAAACTTCCGCGTTCCATCCTTCTTTGTGGTTCTGTACGATTTCGTAATTTTTCCCACCGACTTGAACGATGATTTTTTCTTGGGGTTTGTCCTCAGGTTTGTCTTGAGATTGATCCTCAGGTTTGTCTTGAGATTGATCCTCAGGTTTATCCTGAAGCGACTCTTGAACCTCTTCTGTACTTCCTTCTTGCACTTCTATATCGTCCATCATGTATCCTCCATCATGCGTGTGTTGCCGCCTGTTCCGCATGTTTGGTAGCTGACTTCACCTGTTCATGCGCATGGTAGGAACTACGCACCATCGGTCCGGATTCCACGTGGCTGAATCCACGTTTCAAACCTTCCTGTTTCAGTGCTGCAAATTCCTCTGGCGGATAATACTTTTCAACAAACAGATGTTTCTCGGAAGGCTGCAAGTACTGACCAATCGTCATAATATCGCAATCTACCGCTCGAAGATCATCCATCGTTGACAGAATTTCATTATACTCCTCACCGACACCCAGCATAATACTTGATTTTGTCGGGATGTTCGGCTGCATTTCTTTGGCTCGAGCAAGCAGTTCCAGCGATCGTTTATACTTCGCCTTCGCACGCACTTTGTCTGACAACCGCTCAACCGTCTCGATGTTGTGGTTCAAAATATCCGGTTTGGCATCCATAACAATCTGCAACGACTCACGATCGCCCAAAAAGTCCGGAATAAGTACTTCAACACTGCAGAGTGGTAACCGTCTACGTACAGCCTTCACCGTCTCCGCAAAAATCGTTGCCCCGCCATCCTTCAAATCATCACGAGCTACGCTGGTAATGACACAGTGCTGCAGATTCATCTGTTCTGCCGCCTCTGCTACCCGTTCTGGTTCTTGCAAATCTAGTTCCGTTGGCAAGCCGGTATTGACCGCACAAAAACGGCATGCCCGTGTGCAAATATCGCCCAAAATCATAAAAGTTGCCGTTCGATTGGCCCAGCATTCATAAATGTTGGGACAGCGTGCTTCCTCACATACTGTATGCAGCGTTTTGGAACGCATCATCTCTTTCATTTCCTGATAATTATCGCCGGTAGTCAACTTGATCCGAATCCAATCTGGTTTCGGTTCTTTAACACGTTTAGCCAATGCGTAAACCTTCTTTCTACTGAAGTTAGGCTGTTGCTCGGAACATATTATACCATGAAAGCGTTGGAAAAACTCCCATTTGTCTCATCTTGTGCATCACAGCTCTTATATGCAAAATGCTTACATGGATAAAATCACGACTTTTGAAGAACCTAGGATATAGCTTATTCACTCGGCACTCGTGTTTATCATCTACGGAAAGGGGCTGCTTCCCTGTGCAAGATCGCTTCACAATGCGTTTCACCTATACTTTCTGGATCAAAACGATTCTCGCAGGCACCTTGCTTCTCCCACTCTTGCCTGTAGATGTCCATGGTAAACCCTCTGTAACCACATCACAAGTCCAGAACCAGGGTGCAGAACAAAAACCTGCTGAAATTTTCGCTGCACGCCGTCATCTATATGAAAGTATCGGGCAAATAACCGGGATACCCTGGTATAGATTAGCAGCGATTGATCAATATGAACGAACCATTACACGTGCACACCCGAAGGATCGCAAGCATCCCGAACGGCTGACAGGCATCTACATGACGTCTCCAGCATGGAGAGGCTGGTTAAACCCGGATGTGACGGATCAGCATCCGGCCTCCATCCTATTTTTCAACGGGTATGGACGAGATGGTTCAGGTGATGGCCTTGCAGATCCCAACAATGATCTGGATCTACTCTACAGTTTCGCTAGTGTCATTCAGAAGTATGGAAACCGTCAGGAGGACTTCAACATTGCTCTATGGGAGTACTATCACAACTCCAGATCGGTACAACGAATTCAACAATTTGCTAAGTTATATGAGCACTTC
This sequence comes from Paenibacillus tundrae, assembly GCF_036884255.1. Taxonomy (NCBI): domain Bacteria; kingdom Bacillati; phylum Bacillota; class Bacilli; order Caryophanales; family Paenibacillaceae; genus Paenibacillus; species Paenibacillus tundrae. Next base: position 5,358,442 of record NZ_CP145605.1, read on the forward strand.
GACAATCTGGATCTATTTGGACATGCTTTCCCCGTCCCGTTAGGTAGCAATTATTCCTATCGAAGTACATGGGGAACCAAGCGAAGCTGGGGTGGTTATCGAATTCATGAAGGTACGGATATCTTCGCACCACATGGTCTTCCTGTCCGCAGCACTTGTTATGGCGTTGTAGAAATCAAAGGCTGGAATCCATTTGGTGGTTGGCGGATTGGTATTCGGGACTTGAATAATCACTATCACTATTACGCACATCTATCTGGCTTTGACAAAAACGCCCATATCGGTGAAGTTGTAACGCCAGGTCAAGTCGTTGGTTGGGTAGGCAGCTCCGGTTATGGGAAACCAGGAACTCAAGGCAAATTCCCTCCACATCTTCATTATGGTATTTATCGAGATAGTGGTCTGACGGAATGGTCGTTCGATCCCTATCCATCGTTATCTCATTGGGAGCGGGAAGAACGTAAACAGAAGAAAAACAAAAGCAAATAAACGTATGTTGAAGACACTGGATTGAATATTGTAATGTGTTCTTTCTTATTCCTCACCCACGTACCACGTTAGACATCAAATGTCTAAGGTCTAACGTCTAAGCATCAAACATCAAACCCAAAAGAGCCTTATGTTAAGGCTCCTTTGGGTTTTGTCTTTTATTTTAAAACTTAATGATTTCCATTTGTGTTGGGCTGCGTTCCATTGATCTCTGGCATCTCATGCTCTAGGTCAAACACGCCTCCTTGTGAGCCTTCAGATGGGGCCTGCTGTTGTGAAGGAGCTGAAGGGTTCGTGGATGGAAGACTACCCGGATTGGATGTCACCCCTCCTTCACTTGATACCCCTGAATGACCTGATGGGAGTGCGATAGCTGGAGCCTGGCTACCATTGCTGCCTACAGGTTTGCCTTGATTATCGTAGTAGTACATCGGTACATCGCCCACAACGAGCAGGTACGAGATCGGGATCTCCGTATCCACCGTCTCAGGCTCCATATCAAATGGCACCACCACAGCAACCTCTGCAATGATGTGAATGTAAACTTCGACCAAGATCATATTGATTCCGGCATTTTGCTGACGAGTGTTCAGGTCTACTTTTACCGCTCCCTGAGGTTCGATACGAACCGGGATATTGGGGCCAAAAGATGCCATCACAGGGCTGCCTAACGCTTGCCCAAGTGGTATTTTCTCTTTTAACATGTGCACATTCTGTAGAGTAGACTGCACGATGTTCATCGTGCTTGCGGTGATTCGCATATGCTCGTTGTAGTTCAGCATAAAACCAGACACTTTCCCGGCAGTATCCGTCTTCCAATCGATTAAGCCTTCCGTTGTCTTACCTTCTGCGACCTGTGCCGTAATCGCTTTGTTGATCGCCTCGGTGGCAATCTGCTTCACCCTAATTTTGGCTAGGTGCATTATAGGGGGCTTCATTTTCTTATCCACGTAGGCAAACCCCTGCATCAAACAAAAAGCAGTTACTAATAAAATGATCAACCACATTTTACGCTTGCCACTTGGCGGTTTACGGCGTCTCCGGCTTCGCCATCTTCTTCTCATCAATTTAGTGTCCCTCCCCTGCGGGATGAGCTATACGAGGTTGTTCTGACCCGACTAGGTATATGTTATCCTTATGCACTGTTGTCCCGAAAAAGAAGGACAGCACCTCTTATATGATAAGTTGGCAAACACACTCGTTTATAAACGACAAAAAAAGTGTACCCTCCCACTACATCTGTGGAAGAGTACACTTATTACTTATTACTTATTACTTATTAATTGTTACTGTGGCTAAATATATGAATTAGTTCTTCTCGACAGCGTGACCGCCAAACTCATTACGCAGTGCAGCTACCACTTTACCTGTGAACGTATCTGTCTCCAGGGAGCGATAACGCATCAACAAGGACAACGCAATAACAGGTGTAGCTGTTTGAAGGTCAAATGCTGTTTCAACTGTCCAACGTCCTTCACCAGAAGAGTGCATAACACCTTTGATTTCATCCAAGTTTGCATCTTTGGAGAATGCACGCTCTGTCAATTCCATCAACCAAGAACGAATAACGGAACCGTTGTTCCATACACGTGCAACTTGCTCGAAGTCGAAGTCAAAACCGCTTTTCTCCAATACGTCGAAGCCTTCACCGATAGAAGCCATCATACCGTACTCGATACCGTTGTGAACCATTTTGAGGAAGTGACCGCTGCCCGCTTTACCTGCATACAGGTAGCCGTTCTCAACAGAAGTATCTTTGAATGCTGGTTCAACCACTGCCCATGCTTCTGGGTCGCCACCGATCATGTAACATGCACCGTTACGCGCACCTTCCATACCACCGGAAGTACCTGCGTCCATGTAATGGATGCCTTGTGGTTTCAACTCTTCATAACGACGGATCGATTCTTTGTAGTGGGAGTTACCCGCTTCAATGATGATGTCGCCTTTAGAGAGAAGTGGGCTAATTTCAGCCAATACTGCATCTACTACGTTGTGGGGAACCATAATCCACAATACGCGTGGGGATTCAAGAGATGCAACCATTTCTGCATAAGAAGATACGCCTTGTGCGCCGTATTCTGACATTTCTTTCACAGCTTCAGTGTTCAAGTCGAAAGCTACGACTTCATGTTTGTGATCAATCAAGTTTCTTCCAAGGTTCAATCCCATTTTACCTAATCCAACGAGTCCGAGTTTCATAATAAATCCTCCTGTAATGTGAACTATGTTTAAATTTTATTTTTGCTCAGATAAGAAAATAAGTACCAACACGGACCAAGTAGCCGTTCCGGTGTCGAATCGTTCTTACGATCGCTCTTATCCCCAGATTTTTTTAATCTCCTTTTACAAGAAGAAAATCCGGGGATAAAGGCGCACGCTTTCGCTTCTCCAGAATCGATCTCGACTCCTCCACTACTTTTCCCCGTCTCATCCAACCCATTTTCAAACCGAACGCCATCTATATTCAAAAATTTCCACAGCCTTCGAGGTAAAGATAAGCGGAAGGTCTTACGCAAAATTGGAATGGTACAGTTGGAACTTTGAAGCCGTTGCCTCTTATCAAAATTGAAATCGTAATGTTAAATTGCTTACCACCAACGGAATCCATTCTCTGTTGTCAGGCGGTCTGCTGATTCAGGACCATGTGAACCTGCTGCATACGTATCCAGTGGCACACTACCTTCTTGGAAGGCTTCTTGAATTGGTTGAACCCATTTCCATGCCAACTCAACTTCATTCCAGTGTGCGAAGAAAGTGGAGTCTCCACGCATTGCGTCGAAGATCAGATTCTCATAAGCTTCAGGCACATTGCGTTTGCCTGAGCTGAACGTCATACTCATGGGTTCCACTTCACCATGGTTCAATGGATTCTTCGCATTTAGTTGAAGCGAGATGCTTTCTCCTGGTCCAATTTCAATGGTTAACAGGTTCGGCTCCATCGTATTCTCGGATTCATGCCCTGTTTTCAGTGGAGCTTTGAATTCAACGACAATTCGGGTGGATTTCTCAGCCATACGCTTACCTGTACGGATATAGAAAGGAACCTCACTCCAGAATGGATCATCAACCCATAACCTTGCGGCTACATAAGTTTCATTCTGAGAACCAGCTGGAATACCAGGCTCGTCCAGATAACCAACAACAGAAGAACCTTGCAGGTCGCCTGCTGCATATTGAGCACGAACAACTTCAGTAACGATATTCTCTTTCGTTAGTGGACGAAGAGACTCAGCAATTTTACGTTTCTTGAATTGAATTTCTTCCGGTGTACAACGCTTTGGCAAATGTAAGCCGATCATCATCAGCAACTGAAGCATGTGGTTTTGGAACATGTCACGAAGTGCACCACTTTGGTCATAATAGGCAGCACGCTCTTCAACACCAACAGTCTCACTTGCTGTAATTTGTACATTGGCAATATAGCGGTTAGACCACAAAGCCTGAATTACTGGATTCGCATAAGTTAACGTCTCCATATTCTGAACCATCGGTTTACCAAGGAAGTGGTCAATGCGATAGATTTCTTCTTCTGCAAAGGTATTGCTAAGCTTCTCATTTAATTCACGTGCGGATTGCAGATCATGTCCAAAAGGTTTTTCGATGATCAGTTTCTTCCAGCCTTTCGTGTTACCGAGTCCACTTTCTTGGATATTCAGTGCGATCGGCTCGAAGAATTCTGGTGCTACCGACATGTAGAACATGCGATTCTCAGGAATACTAAGTTCTTGCTCACGCTGTTGAACCAACTCAAGCAGTTTGGTGTAATCTTCAAGCTTCGTATTGTTTAGAGAACAATAGCGGAAAGCCCCAATGAAATCACGTACCTGGGATGCTTCCTCCGGAGTTTGACGTGAAAATTCATGCAATGACTTTTCGACATTCGCCTGAAAGTCTGCATCTGACAATTCACGCCGACCCAGACCGATAACGGAAAAGGATTTCGGCATTTTTTGATCCATGTACAAATTATATAATGCAGGGTAAATCTTGCGTTTTGCTAAATCGCCTGTTGCCCCAAACAGGACAAATGTCATTGCATCCATTGGAGTGCCTCCTGTGCTCTGTGCAGTATAGTATATGATGTTGCAAAATGTTCAAATCCAAGCATGACAAAAGACGGAATAAGTGGGCATGCTACCCGCCTTGCCTCCGTTTACATATCCGGCCTGAATTTAACATGGAACATTCCTTCTCTCCACAACTCGTTTGTAGGTTATAAATTGTAACCATTTGAATTAACGTTACCCATATTACACCTGTCGTCACAATTCGTCAATAATCATGTCGAACCTGTGAACACCAGTGTTTACAGGGTTTTTCTTTGATGATAACGCTTTATGTGGTAACATTAATAACAATTGGCATGTGACCTTTTATACATAAAGCAACTAGACACCCAGGTTACAATAAGTATACTAATGCTATAATAAGCATAACCAAACTAAAGGAGTACAATTATGAGCGAGGATAAGAATGCCAAGCAAATGTGCGAAAAAGTGGAACAGTCTTATCAGATCATTGGCCGCAAATGGGTAGCCCTCATTATTCATGCGTTGATGGAAGAACCCAAACGTTTCAGTGAAATTCACGCTTATATCCCTGACTTGAGCAAACGTGTGTTGAATGAACGAATGAAGGAACTTGAGGAAGAAGGACTAGTGGTTCGTCATGTGGTTACAGAACGTCCGGTTCGGACAGAATATATGTTGTCCCGCAAAGGGACAGAGCTCGGGAGGGCATTAAGTGCCGTGGAACGATGGGCTGATAAGTGGCTTTAAGATGGAGCTAAGCTAGTAGCTGTATTAATATTAGGTTGAAATTCAATTTATATTTTGTGGAAATTTCATTGTTATATTATGTGGATTATAGTGAAATTCTAATGTTGGTGCTTAACACTATATGACCAGGAGCGAGCTCGAATCGGCAAGGTTCATTCGTCGTCGTTTGGCATTTTGCTCCTGACTCTTGTTGCAAAAATAATACAATTACACCATTCACTTTGGTAATGTAAAAATAACCTCCAATGGATCTTTGCCTGCAAAAAATGCATCGTACAATTGCTTCACTTCAGGTGAATCCAAATCCTTCTCTTGCGAGTTAATCAACTCTTCCAATGTTTCCAGAACGCTTATTTCTCTTGCTGACAGCACCTTTGATTTCAGCAAGAGGTCTTTTTGATTAGGAAGCAATCCTCTAGGCCAGCAATCCGCATAAACGCCATGGTAAGTATCATACAAGAACGTAATTTGGCTTATGCCAGCATATTTTCGAACCTGCGGATGCACCAATAACAGAAATTGTGCAATGATCCCAGAACGCCATCTTATACTTGAAATTTCTTTGGCCTCTGTGAGTATTTTTGATTCCTTACCTAGCGACCCGGTCACATCATCCAGTTCAAATCGGGAAAGAATTGTGATGGTCTTTTCTTTATCCACATGTTTTATTAATTGAATCACGATCTCTTGTTTACGCACCCCAGCATGAACAAATCCATTTAAACAAGATATAATATCGTCTAAATTAGTAGCATGATCACGTATACATCGGATGTATTCATTGAAAAGTTCATCAGAATATCTAACACTGTTCTCATCCCAATAATACGATTGAACTATCGTCTCAATTAATGAAGCTCGGTCATATTTATCATCAATTCGTGGTAGAAGTTCTGTCATATATTCCACAAAATCATCACCACAATATTCTAGAATCGGCGGGATGTATTTTATTTTCTCCAGTAAAACAAAGAATGTCAGATACTCTATCGTATCTTTATTTTTGGTTAGATATTTAAGTGCTTCATTCATGTCAATACAGCTCCAATTGTTCTAGCTGTTTCAATGCAATGTGCTGATAAGGCTCGCACAGTCTAGTTATTTTTTGAATCAATGCAGGATTCTCTAACTGTTTTTCGTCTGCATAAACTTCTTTCCATATGTCATAGAAACTCACACCATAATGTATAGAGGATGTGTTCGCTGGGTCATCTTCATGACTTAATTTGTCGATGAGATCACGTAGACTTAATCTATTTTCAATAAATTGAAAGTAATGATAACCAGGAAGCAGTTCGATTTCTTCCTCAACAATCAGTTTAGAACTGTCCATCCCATGTTCCTCCCTCTTTCTCTCTAACCTTGGTTCTCCACCATAATATCTACTCGTATCGACTTCCTGTATATAGGACCATTGCAACAAGCTTCCAATCTAAATGTTCTAAATTGGCTCTCTCTGATTCTGGGTACAGCCCATCCATATCCTCAATCCATGATGCCATTCCGTTTAAATAATCCTCCAATGAAATGTTCGCCCAATCATCCGCATTGTTCTTCAGATCATCTACTAAAGAGGAAATAAATCGAACCATATCTTCTCGATTTTCAATCTTCTCCAGATTCTCATAGATATTAGACATATCATTTGCTTCTGGACTACTCATACTGATCACCACCACTTTCTGATCGCTATGTATTGTGTCTAGACGCTTTGTTAGGTTTAAGCTTCTAACGTGATTTACAGTTAATTATATGTATATCTCGTTTACTTTACAGTGTAATAAGTCTATAGGGTTTATTGGGAAAAGCAAAGTAAAATAGAAACTTCACCCCAACAGAAAAACTGGAGCAGTAGGCGTAACCAGCCCCCAGCTCCAGTCGGTGTGTATATAACTGCTTACTTCTTCGTTCATCTCACTTAATAACAACCCAACGCCAGCAAGTGGTAAGCATAAACAAATTGATTTCAAACCCATCTCTTATTCTATTTCTCACGCTGCCCTCTTCTCTTCCTATCGCACACTATAACCGATCTGATCTAAATACGAATAAAATTGCTTACGCACTTGATCCAAATCCTGCTTCTGTTCTGCTGATAATCGTTCCTCATGAATGCTACCATTCTCGTCCACAACAATGGCTTCATACTTCTCCATGTTCTCGAACAAGACTTGAAATTCAATAAACTCTTCCTTCGAAAGCATCTCCTCGGCAGCCTTGTATGTTTCCGTACGGAATTGTTGACGGTCCATCAATTCCTTCTCTTCACTCGCACCTTCTAACCGTTCGAAGAATGGCTCCAAACTTGCCGCCAGTTGATTGTACTTCTCCTGATCCACTGTGCTCCATTGCTCCGGATGCAAGTCTCCTTGTGGATCAGCGTGTGTTAGAGCCATCTGGCCCAACTGTTTCAGTAGACTCATATACTGCGTGAACTCATCATCACTAAAATACGCCTTGGCTTTCTGGAGCTTCGCTTCCAAACGATTATAATCGGCCGCTGTACCTCCCAACACGGTTATGTTTTGTTCAGAACCATAGATATCATCTGCAAGATAGGTGTAGCCTGCATAAGCACCTGTAGGGATAATTAGAACCGCTGCGATTACGGCTGCGACTATCCATTTATGTGGACGCCTGTTTCCCATGGACATACTTCGGATAGTTTTGAGCATATTCTCTTTCCCTTCTTGTGGGTTAGACCAATGTCTTGTCTCCTGGCGATAGGCCGAACGTAATTCATCCTCCAGTTTCATGCCAATCCTCCACCCTTCCTATTTTCAAATGAATAGATCATACTTTTCTTCTGGCGTAACTTAGTCAGTGCAGCATGAATTCGAGATTTAACCGTACCGAGCGGAATATCTAGAATCCAGGCAATTTCTTCTTGGGTGTATTCGTTTAAATAGTGCAGGGTAACCACTTGCTGCAATTTGTATGGCAACCGACGTACTTGTTCTAGCAGAGGCTGATGTGCCAATTTACTGATTAGATCAACAGAGAAATCAATCTCCATGCCAGTGTCTGATTTCTCTATCCGTTGATTAAACCGAAATTGGGTCAGCCTCCGTCGCCGATAATTTTTCACCTGACGCATCGTTATACCCATAAGCCACGGACGAAAAGCACGCTCCGCATCATATCGGTCCAATGACCGATACGCCTGAATATAAATATCCTGCACCAAATCTTCCGTATCAGAGACATGATTAATCAGAAACCGGACAGTCCGGTACACATCTGTTACCGTTCTTTCATACAACTCTCCATAGGCTTCATCATCACCAGCTCGTGTTAACGCTACAAGTTCTATGTATTCGTGTTCCTCTCTCATCAGCCAGCCCCTCTCCTCTATTCACTATATATTGGCATAACGAGCCCATATCGTTCGATTTATTTTAGAATTCATATTCATGTTGCTTCGTTAGCAATGGCAATGAGACATAGGAAAAAGCCTACCCTGTAACAGCAAAGATGGATTACCCCACCATTTGTGTTGGATAAGCTTGCATTTTTTTGTTATACATTAGAATGAAATATACGGATTGTTTTGTAGCTTACTTAACTTAATCCCTTCTAGTTTCCTTTTGATTTTTCCTCAAGATAATCTTCGTACTCATAAAATGCTTCTTCACTATTTGCCAGTAAACATATGACAGTATAAGATATTATGCCTGTCCATTTTTTTATTAACTGTTTTTGTTCCTCCGTCATTACGGTTTCTAACATGCCACCTTTTTCAACCCACATGTTAGAATAGTGCTGCATTCCCCATACATCAGAAATTAAATCATGATTAAGCTCTTTATTTTTAAAATCTGAAGTTAAGACTTTTAAACATTCCATTATTTCTATAAAATTTTCATCTGACAACCTTCCAATAAATGGTCTTAGCATTCCTAAAAATCCACTTTTCCATTTTTCGTTATAAATATCCGAATTACGCCCAGAATGATAACTCAATAACTCTAGAGCTTCTTTTTTAGTCATAATTATTCAATCTCCTATCCATCCTATTATTAAATTTATTTTTTCAATAAGCTATAATGGCTTTTAGCGGAATATTTCATTTAATTAAGGCTTCTTGATCAGCCAATAAATAAGAATGTTCTACCTAAATCAACTTTTCACCTCCCATCAGCTTAAAACAGGATACATAAAATTGTAGAGTGACGAACCTCTTTCGGACGCTGAGAGATGGGTAATCAACATAATCCGTCTAATGAAACGGCTACTCACTATATACAATATCACCACGTACATATCCCTGAAGGACACCCGTACCTTGACCCTAGTTATATTCCATGTTACGTTTTCTATATTAAATTATTGAGCTTTTAAAGGGGGATCCGGTGATGACTGAATTAGAAATCGTGGATGTTTATGTGAACCTGTCAACAAACATCAACACTGGCATGGTTCACAACATAACTAATCAGAATCCGGCACTTTATCCTCCTACTATATAGAGTTACTTGGCACTAAATCCTAGTCGCTAGGTTACTTCACCGTATAATTAGGTTGATGTTACGCAAAAAGGCACCGGAGAATGGGGCTTTTTTGTGTTTTTCATCTAAGGATATCCGGAAGTTTTGACTAACCTAAACTTCTCAAACATTAGATAAAGTCATTCATTTCAGAGACAATCTGAAATTCTGATTATGTTCAAATGTAAAAGTGAAGCAATCCATGTCATGGTAGCTACTCTGCCGGACTAACTTTTATATTTCACATAAAAAGGATGATCTTTATGTCGTTAATTAATGTTACTAACCTTACCTTCGCCTATGATGGCAGTTACGATAATATATTTGAACATGTAAGCTTTCAGCTAGACACCGATTGGAAATTAGGATTTACCGGCAGGAACGGGAGAGGCAAAACAACTTTTCTGCAATTGCTGCTTGGTAAATATGAGTACAGTGGACAGATCTCAGCGCAGGTTGACTTTGAATACTTCCCTTTCCAAGTAAAGGATAAGAGCATGATGACCCTTGATGTCGTCGAGGACATTTATCCTGAGTATCTACATTGGCAGCTCGCGCGTGAGCTTAACCTGTTGAAAGTATCGGAAGATATTCTATATCGGCCTTTCGATTCCTTATCTCAGGGGGAACAGACCAAAGTCATGCTTGCAGCCTTGTTCCTGAAGGATAATCAATTTCTGCTTATCGATGAGCCCACTAATCATCTGGATCTGCATGCGCGGAAAATCGTGAGTGAGTATCTTCGCAATAAAAGTGGGTTTATCTTGGTATCTCACGATCGATCTTTTCTGGATCACTGTGTAGATCATATCCTGTCCATCAACAAGACGAACATCGAGATTCAAAAGGGGAATTTCTCCGCCTGGTGGGAGAACAAAAGAAGACAAGATCAGTTCGAACTCGCCAGTAATGAGAAACTAATGAAGGATATCAAGCGTTTATCCGACTCAGCCAAACGGACGGGTGGATGGTCGCATGAAGTGGAAAAGAGCAAGAATGGTACCAGAAATTCCGGTTCCAAAGTAGATAAAGGATATATCGGACACAAGGCTGCCAAAATGATGAAACGTTCCAAAAACATCGAACAGAGACAGCAATCTGCCATCCAAGAAAAGTCTAAACTACTCAAGAATCTGGAAAGCGCAGAACGATTACAGATTCATCAGCTCGATTTTCACAAGAATGAACTGGTCGAATTAGAGAATGTAACGATCACATATGACTCTAACCCCGTGTGTACCGATGTAAGCTTTACGATTGAAAGAGGAGATCGCATTGCCCTTTACGGAAAAAATGGATCGGGTAAATCAAGCCTGCTTAAATTGATCTATGGTGAAGATATTCCGTATACAGGTCTTTGTCGCAAAGATCCTCAGCTCAAAATTTCCTATGTGTCGCAGGATACATCCGATCTCAGTGGCAATTTATCTGAGTATGCGTTTAATCAAGGAATTGATGAGAGCCTGTTTAAATCCATTCTGAGAAAACTCGATTTTTCCAGACTACAATTGGAGAAGGATATTTCTAGCTTTAGCGCCGGGCAGAAAAAGAAAGTACTCATTGCCAAAAGTCTAAGTGAGCAAGCGCACCTGCATATCTGGGATGAACCACTCAACTTCGTGGATGTTATATCGCGTATGCAAATTGAAGATTTGCTGTTGGAGTTTGAGCCAACGCTTCTCTTTGTCGAGCACGACAGTGAGTTCTGCGCCAATATTGCAACGAAAATCATTAATCTATGAGCTATAGTTAGCAAACGGAATGGAAAAATAAGCACAAGAAAAGCCGCCACTAGGCGGCTTTTTGATCTTTAATATCGAAAACACATTAAGTACATATAAAATGTCTGTGGGTTATATCATGAAATGAGACTAATATTACGTGAAAATGACGTGCTTTTATATCATCATTTGGAATTTTTTATATCGTAGTACAAGATAAACATATCTCTTCTATACTATAGAATGAGATATTCCCTGACTAAACAATATTCATAACATATCCTTGATTTTATCACGTGCACGGCTAACTAAGATTACATCTGGAGAAGTGCGAGACAGTTTGGCCTCAATTCTCCTTAGTACTGTCTCCACCTCACCATTCTTTGATCCAATATATTCTGCCATCCTTCCTAGTTGCTTTGTAATAAAACCAGCAAAGGGTACAGTAGCATTAGTTAGTTCAATTATAGAATCAAGAGTAACGCCCCTCACATCCCATACGTCTAATCTTTTTTGTTTTTTTTCGAAGTGTTTCACACTCGCATTAAACCTTGCTATTGTCTCGGTTATTTGATCTTTGGTCTGGTTATGAGACAATCTCATAATTAAATTTCGCAATTTTTCTATCTCATTTCCTTCAAATGCCTCTGCTATTTCAAGTACTGGAACATGTTTAGATATAGTAAGTATTCCATCAGTAATTATATTAGGAGATGTAGCTATTTCAAAATTCCAACCTCTGTTTACACCAGAATATAGATATGCTAAATTCTCTTCATTTCTTGCTAATGGCCCTACTGGGCAAAGAACCGCGTTATTCGCTGCAGCCCACTCAATTGAATACGCTGATTCCATTATTTCAAATTCGTAATCATTACCTGTCAGAGATTTAATTGTATTATGAATAAGAGGCCCTAGACCTGTTACATATGTTCCCAATGCTCCATTCATAGCAAGTAATTCATACATATGACTCCATGAATTCGACAAACCTAGTGCTAAGCTTTCAACCCATTTATATCCAGTACCATTTTCGTATATATTCCGACTGCTCGCTAATTCTAAAAGGGAAGATAGGAATTCTCTCTTTTCCTCAGTATTGAGAGGAAGAAACGTAAAGGGATTTCTTATCCTTTGATTTCTCAATGTATTACATGCTAATTCTCTACTGAGCATTATACTTTTTGGATTTACAGCAATAGCCTTCTCTAAAAAAACCTTTTTGTAATAATTAATAGAATCAGGCAGAATCAACTTTACTCTATTCATTTCAATTAGCCTGAGTAGATCAGCTTCATTAACACCCAACTCACTGAAAAACTTCTCATGAATCCATTCTTGAGGAATTATCAGATTTATTTCTTTAAACAGTGTTAAGTAATTTCTTATATCATTCGCTTCTCCCGAACTTCCATTTACAAGACAAGCGGATTGATTGTAATTCTGTTTAATAAGTTCATCTGAATCACTCCAAAATAATTTTTCTTTACTTTGTAACCATTTCTCCTCATCTTCTTCCCACTTACTAAATAATTCTTTAGAAAAATTTAATGTTGAATGTTTTCTGACAGCAAGTGTTATACCTTCAATACTTGTATTAGCTAACTGAAGTTCATTTTGAAGGTGTTCTCGCTGAGTGAAATAAACCTCTGTTTCATAACCACATAATTTCGATATATGTTGTTTAACTACTTCACACTCATTAGCCGAGAGAGCCTCAATACTCATAACTTTCCACTTTTCAGTTCTATGATCATAATCTACCCACATTGAAGAAAGATCTTTCGGTAAATTTAATGCTAGTTGGATATTGAAATCATTCATAGTTAAAGGATTACCAACTAAATTAATTATATCTTTTTGAGATCGCTCATTAATTTTTTGAGCTAGATTAGGTAACTTAGTAACTAATTTAATAGGACAACCCATAACTCTAATTTCTCGGTCAAAAGTTTTAATGATATCAGTATACTCACTTTTCATTGGAACAGTATTAAGATTATCACATAGAATATAATACCAGCTTTGCTGTTTATATAACCCTTTCACTACTAATTGAGGTTGCTGCAATTGGAGACGTTCATAACTATACAATGCATATTTTTCTATGAATTCTTTCATAATCCTCATCCTCCTTTGATTTAAGACAAATTAAGATCGAAGGAAATATTTAAACAAATATTTCATTTAACAATAATTATAAGACAACATGATTGTAATTCTCCTCTTCATTTATACAAAAAAAGCTGCTAGTAGCAGCTCTCAGTTTGTTAGATTTACGGAATATTCATTTTTTCTCCAGCAGTTTATAAAAAAATCTAAGCGTAGATATACTGTGATATATGTGCACCATTTATTTAATTTGAATCCTTACTTCGTTTTCACAAACAACACTACCATTACGGTACACACGACAAATCATCCTATGACCACCTCTGTATGCGGTGTTCTCTGTTACGCTGACTCCTTCAGATACATGCCCTAGATCATCCAGTTCAACACATTCATCACCGTTATTTCTTACTTCCCACTCAATTCTTGAAAAATCAAATATATTGGGCTTGGCAGTAAAGCGTATACTCTTCCCTTTCGGAATAGGACCTAACACTTCATTAAGAGGTATATATTGACCTGGATGCCATTCTACCATCGCTACAATGGTTACAGAGTAGTTTCCATACATTCTTTTTGATAGTATAGTCCGATTTTCAGCAGACTCTGTAATAAGTTCACCCCAATAATTATGATTGAAAAATTCTTTCCATGCATTTAAAGCTTCCTTTTCAGTACATACAGTTTTAAACAACACATCAAGCTTACTTATGTAACTTTTTAAACGAGTATACAGATTTTTGACTTTCTGATGGTCTTTTGCATTAAACAACAGGCTTGTTTCATTGTTAGTTGGATTATATACTTCTTTGTTTTCTTCAAGTCGATCTCGTATTTTTGTGATTGTGTAGTAGAAGGTCTCATCAATTCTATCTTTAGACTCTATACACTCTTCAACAAGTACAGATTGAATCAATCCACCTGGCATTGACCAACCACTTTTTGATTTACAAAACATTTTTAGTAATCGAACAACAATACGAACATTCCCGTTATTATCTTTGTTACTCTTATTGAACCAGTTTGTAATTACTTCTGGATCACGGTTCCGCCATTCACTTCCACAGTGTTCATACACATTATTTCCATCTTCATCCTCTGATTTACGGTACATTGCAAAGTCAATGTGGTATCCACTCGCGTATTCAATACGAACGCAATTAGTCTTCGCCTCTGGTTCAGTTTTAAACCTTTTACATTTTCTTTTTAGTGCATCAACTATAATATTTTTTGCTGCTGTCGTTCCGCCAGGAAGATCATCTTTGTTAAAAATAATAGCTACATCAATATCATATTCATTTTCCTCATTTTGTACGATTGTACTCATAGCCATACTACCCTGAACTTTATGATTAGTTAGCTTATAATCTGAATTGTTATCTGTATTATATTCAGTTAAACCAGATTCCAACCTCTCTATATTTAGGTTTTTCTTTTCCCTTAAATTCGTTTGTTCAGCGGCAGAGAGCACGACATGATCATCATAGAATTCTTTAAATTTTGAGCTAGCATTATACATACTTGTGGACATAGAAGTTCCCCTTTCTAAGATTGTACGTATTTGCCTTGCTGATCTCCATTAATAATTATCCCCCATGGATATTTCGGCTCAGATTGTGTGTTGTATTGATAGCTAATAACCATAGGAATACGTGTGTCCTCAATCAATTGACCAAGCTCAAATGCAAAGCAGCTTTGAGATGAAATAATAAGATGAATTTTATTTAGATGCGAAATTTTCTCATTTGCATCTATCAATAAATCATATGTAGTCTTCACATATGATTTCAACTGTTCTTTGTATTTAATTATATTATCATCTGGATTAGTTACAGATAGAAAAACGTGGGGACAAGTAAACTGAGCTAATTGATCGTTGTTGATTGAAGCTGTTATGCTAATTGCAATAGCAATTTCATTACAGTTTGCTGATCGTAGACGAGAAATGGCATCATTTTGAACTAGTGTTAATCTTGGAAATCTCTTCTTTGAGGTAAGTCTGTAGTAAACTTGTTGAAACTTATTGTACTCGAAATACTCATTCATGACTGAACGATTGAAGAACTTTCCCGCCAACAAAACAAACGGAATTGCTGCAATCCCAGTATATCCCCGTTTTTTATCTTTGCTTTCTTGTTTAAACACTTCGACTTTGTACTTTATTTCTTGAATGATTTCACTGGCTACCTTACTACTCATCTTTCTATTATACAAACGGACAAAATCAACCTCCTTTTCTTTGAACTGAAAAGGATTCAACCCTACCTCTTTATGATGATTGTCAATTCTACGATCATGGGACATACCATTTAGATTTAAAATATACATCTTGTTTTTACTATGTAACATGAGAAATAATCCTAACGCCAATAAAATAAATCCGGATATTAATTGGGCATAATTCGTACCTACATCTTTGTGGCTCAGAAAAGCAAATATTTTATCATCTAATGTACCGAATGAAGTTGCAATAACCTCAGCTGCAAACATGATGATAACATATGCGATACCTTCCTCATGTTGATGATTCTTAAAGTGTCTTACCACGAAAATGATGCCTATAATGAGTAAAACTGCCATTACACCTACAGTGATCATAGTCCTCGTACTTATAGTCAAATAATCCCTCCTTTCTAACTCTCTCGATTATATCACTAACCCGTTAACATAGCTCTTTGAGGAGCCAAATTAAATGAAGGGGTTTACGCAATACTCTGTTAAAAAGTATCCTCAAGAGGAATTTAAATCTTTATAAATTTACACTCCTTAAACTTGATATAAATGAATTGTGTCCTTGTCGGTGAACGAACATTAGCAGTAGCTAATTGAAACGTGTGAACTACACCATCACATGAAACTAAATTTAGTTAGTTAGCGCTATCTATAACATATTATATGATAGTAATGTGTAATCTTATTTTCGTTTGTGATTATACTTAAATTTGATTAAGTATAATCACAAACAAATCATTATTTTTTAAAGCAATACACAAGCACCCTTCTAAAATTAACACGGATTATCCTATGTTTATTTTTAAAGGGTGCTTCTCCTATCAGATGTATTGTGTGGACATTGATATTAATCATAGCACTTTCATATCTAGTAACAGTTCATTATAGTAATTACACAATTCAGTACCTCTATCTAAAGCATTAATTTTCAACCCCAACATTTCCCTCAATTGAACTTTTGTAATCGCCATTTGTTTTCCCTTCATATATTCAATTGTTTCTTTGAGTCTTTCTTTATTGCTCTCTGATACTAATTGCCTTATCTCTTCACGCGACTTTTCCACTTCCTTTAAAACCCAATAATATAAATCAGGACAGTTCTTTCTTGACCACTTAACACTTACTCCAAGCTTCTCTAACACATCGATTGTGTGAAGAGGTTTTTTCTCTATTGCTTTTAGTGTGACAAATTGCTGAGCCAATTCCTTTAATTTTGCTGTCTTTTCCTTTCTAGTTCTCTCCTTAAATAATTCTATTTCCTTTTCAATTGAATTATTTATACCAGATAAGAGCATTGTATGCTTAGAAATATCATATTGAGCCATAAATTCTTTTTTTGAGCACATTTTATTTTGTTCGTGACAATCTTTTAAATATCTAGACAATAATAAATGCAAATCACTCCATTTGTTAGCTCCTCTTAATATTTTGGGTGCATTGAATAAAAGTTGCTGAACTACTTTTTGATTAAGATAACAAACAAATTCTTGCATACTCCAACCAAACAATTTTGTGGCTTCTTTATACAAATCAGATGTGGATCTTAATCCCAATGCCAATAAAACTTTGAATTTCTGCAATAGATCTTCAGTCTCTGGTACACAAATCTCCTGAAAATTAATTGTAGACGAAGGTAAAAGATTATAAGCATGAATATATCCAATAATCTCATTCTCTTTTAGAGTTTCGATATTTTTTTGTTCGTATATATCAGAGATTATTTTCTTTACGAGTGCTGTTTTCTTACCTATTTCTTTCCATTTTTCAGTTTTTTTATGATATCCATACTTTATAAAACACCCTGAACAATAATGAGCACCATTGTATTGTTTTCGATTTGCAATTATACGACACATCTTCTTACTGCAATTTCTAAATTCACACCAGGGCGTTTCACAATTTCCAGGATATTTTTTTTCATGAAATGAGACGAATGATTCAAAATATTCTCTACTAATTTTTGTGTCCCTAAACTGTTTTATTGATATTCCACTATTAGTAAAAAATCGAATTACACTCCCTAAGTAAGATTTCTCTCTCATACCTTCATTTCCGATAAACTCTTTTAAAAAGTGTATAATACGTGGATGAAAAATTTTATTATTAGAAACATTATATTTCTCTCGATTACTTTGAGACAAAAATAACATTTTCAAACATACTGTCTGCTCAATTGTCAGGTTAAACTGGGCTGAAGTAATGGGAGTAATTATTGATAATAAAGATTCCCAAATATGATATAGCTCGCTCATTTTATGCAAATATATTTCGTCTAATACACCAACATCATCATTTATTGTGAGAGGATACTTACATGAAAAACATTTGAAATCTTGCAAATGCTTACCGAGATAAGGCTGTTTTGCTCCACACTCACTACAACTGCAATTGAGTTTACATCTATGAATAGGACATATTTCTATACTTTTGATCTGCCATATTAATTTATAAATATTATTTAACTCCAAACAATGGGAGCAATACTTTCTTTTTTGGTTATCGTAATAATACACTGCAAATCTGTCTACAATTTTCTTCAACTCTTTTGGATCTGAATGACTTGTAGTTCCCAAAACTATTGGATGTAGCGTGTGACTGAACAGTTCGTTACTGCTCATTTGAGTCAGTTTACTTAGTAAGTGAATATCAATTAACCCGTATGGGTCATTGTCTAAATATTTATAGTTAGTAGACATTACAAAATTTTGAGTTTTAACTTTTTGAATAATCGCCCTGTATGTTGTTTCATTACACTTTGCTAAGCGATATAAATAGCTTGTAAGCGACTCATGCTCCGCAATTTTGGGTCTAATTCTAAAGTAGCCCTCCAAATTTCTCCCTCCCATTAGTCCCCCACTTTAGAAATCTATAAACTAAACTTTCAGATATGTATCACTCTTGTGGAGATACATATCTTTGGTAGAATAACTCCCTCATCACAATTGGATGATATCGATGTAAAAGATATTGATTATAGCTTTCCCATATTGTCCAAAAGCGGATATCAGAAAGCTGGCTCCCTTCTCTTAATGCAGACACAAATTTTTGTAGCAACAAAAAATGAATTTCGTCTTGTTTTTGAATGACTGTATTCCTTTTTATTATTTGACGCACATTAAAATAAGCACATACTCTTCTAATTCGCTCCCTACTCATTAAGAAGCACTCTTTTTTTTCTGGCCAAGTCATACTTGATATATCATATCTATTTATAACATCGTATGCAGCGATAAAGCTGGTTCGTTCAACTAAAGCTCGATCTTCATTGAATGCATACTCACAGAAGCATTCTCTACAGACCAGGTAATGTGATAACCTCTCACCTGCTTTTCTAGTATGTTTCGAGCTTGTTGGGGTGAGGCTATTAGATTTTCCCTTTTCTTTACACCATGGAGCTTCACACGTAAACTCCCGAGTCCATTGAATCGAGTTTGCCTTTAACAACGATTCTACAAATGTCAGCGGTAACTTCATATTGTGCAGACTGATTATATCCATGTTTTTGTCATGTAATATCTTCATAATGAATAGAAGTCTAATATTATTATGGGCGACTATGGTGTTTCTTGCGTATTGCAGCAAATGAGTTACGCTATATCCAAAAATAGAACTTTTAACTACTTTTGCATCATAGAATGGCTGGAACTCATTCATGATGAACAATAGCTTTTGGGCGAGGCTTTGCACTTCAAAACAAAGTTTTTTTTCTGTAAGTTGAATCCAATTAGTCTGTAAAGAATACTGATATACTTTATAATCTTTCTCCTCTTCCGTGCAGCTACTGTAGGAATCACTTAATAAGTGATTACAATGTGGACAAAAGTGCATAGAACTGACTAGGTGGTAGCCTATCTTTTGCCTACAATGACCACATACGTTATTGAGCTTCTGATTGTGTTTCAGACAATGATGAACCCCTTCTATTTTCCAGACGAGATTATAGCAATTATTTTCTTGCAAACAACGCGAACAAAAATGGAGGTTTTCTCGGATCATATTATTCATGAATCGAGCCTTCTCTCCATTTTGAGAGTATCCAAATGCTGTTAAGACGTTTGTAAACGTACTTTTGTAAATCTCTTCTCGACTAATCCCAGTAAGTTGAATTAATTTCTTCAAATCGAATACACTTTCAGGATAAAAATCAACTCTTCGGATATCTCCTTTGTGGAGTAAATACTTTTCATTCTTCCTAAACATGTTCATCAGCAACATCACAGAAATCCCATTGTTCAATGCAGTTCTTAAAAGATAACTAAATAAAGACTCTCCCTCACAGAAAAAAGTTCTGGAGGGAAGTGCTTGGTAACCTTTATTCATCACGATTTCTCCTTCTAGGGAATAATAATATTATTCCCTAGAAGGCACATATTAATACCCTTTTTCTAACATTGATGTAAATTCGTCTCTAGGTAGGTCACCATTTATATTCTGGTATGCTTGTTTTAGCACATCTAATGTTTCTGAAGTGAAAGTCACTTCCTTATCAACTCCGTCAAATACGCCGAGTAGACTATACATTTCTTGAAGTATTGGAGTTAGAATTCCCAATAATCCGAAACTCATTGAATGTAAAAGCTGTGGTAGCTTAGTCATGGGATCACCTAAACCTATAGAATAATTGAGGGCTAAACTTTCTTCCATTCTTTCGAGTAGTCGACACCACTCCTCATCACACTGTTCAAATCGATTAATGTACATTTTCGGATATCTTCGATAATTCTGAAAGTTAATTTTAAGTAAATCTTCAGCTTCAGGTGTCCCTGCGAGAACCAAAGTGATATTAGCTTTGTTAGCTATTTTTTTTATTGCATTCATAGCTGCTTTATACGTAACATTTGAGCTCAGGATGTAGTCCAATTCATCTAAAATAAGCACCTCAACTTTTTGTTCTCTTAGCAAATGAAAAGCTTGACGCTGGGCATCACCAATAGATATCCTTTGCGGCAATTCTGGAAAGCCCAAAGCATGAGATATATGTTGGTAGAGTTCCTTAATTGTAAACGGATCTGGTAATTCCACATATACCACTGGCATAGTATCCACTTCGGTAGATTTGTCTGCACTTAATTCGGTAATTCCCTTGTTGAGTTCCTCATACCTAAGTAATCCTTGAGATTTACCAACCCCCGAGGGACCGATAACTGATATATGGCGCTTACCATAATTCGTTGCGCCTTCTTTATACTTATTTTGTGTTCTTATGGAATCGAGTACATGCCACACTTGTTCAATTTTAGGATAAGATACATTGAGGTTTGCTACTCTATAAGCTAGTGAGTGTTCTACCCGTTCTTTTTCATCTATCATTTTGTTACCTCCCTTTCAGATAGTATTGCTTTAGCACCCAGTAGTAGATCATCCAAATCAAATTCGTCAGACAACTTTTTACTTGGTAGAGATATCTCTACTTTCCCACTCATTCTTTCGTTCATTTTCCGTGCAGTCATTTTAGTCTTAAATGAATTTGCAATTACTTCTTGTAATTCTTCTTTACATTTTTGAATCAGTTGATCATTCAATCGTTCACTTCGTTTTATTTTTCCTTTTTCACGAAGAATATCCTTGATTTTTTTCCAAGTGTAGCGGTTTAAGCCATCTAATACTTCTGGTGATGGAGAAGAAGCAAAAACCTCTATAAACTCCTTAGACTCTGGCAATTGGATATAAATGTGTGACAAATCATCATCATCATATTTCACTTTATACTTTACTTCTCTTGAATTAATTAAGTGGCTTAATTTTTCATCTCTATAGTGAATATGATCCTTGGTTACGCCATCCTTCCGAGTGTATGGTTTTAATTCTGAAGGCAATAATTCAATGTGATAATATTCTTTCAGTTGAGGGTCGATGAAGTATGGATTCCCAAAACTCTCAACACCTTCTTGAAATTTTAGAAAGGGAACATTGCAGTCTTCAGATAATCCACGATGAGTTTCAAAATGATAGATATCTACAATATATTTGACAATAATACTTTCCAATTCTTTTAGAGTGAGCTTTGCTTCTTTAACAGGATCTCGTTCACCTCTATCAACTATGTTAGATCCCGTCGATCCTGGGAGATTATGAATTAGTTTCGTATTCATTGACCCCATAAGTCTTTCAATAACCCCACCATAGTGAGGGGTTCTTCTTGGCCGATATCGAACCTCAGATTCTAATGTTTCATTAATCATTCGCTTGACACTAACACTTGTAAAATCAGAACCGTTATCCAAGTAAATAACCGAAGGAATTCCGAAGATCCCCCATTCATTAGACGTTCCAAAGTTCGCTATCGATTCCTTTGGGAATAAACCATGTTCAATTGCCTTACGAACCTTGTTAGCTGATGGTGCATCAAAGGATAAATGCATACACCATATCATTCTTGTATGAACATCGATTCCAAGCGTAATTACAGGTCTGCCGATAGCTAAACCCGTTTGTTCATCAATTACAACAATATCCAATTCTGTGTGATCAATTTGAACGATGTGGAGCGGGTAAAGTGCAGCCGTTTCTGAGTAACCACGTTGGGTTGTAGTGTATGATTCCATCCCTTTCCTGCCATCCCTAAAAATCGCCAAAGTTTTCGGACTTAACTGCTTTAATAGAGAACGGACAGAAATTTCTGGAATAACCTTTAGACCCTTTTTAGTGCATTCTGACTCTATAGTACGAAATATGGAGCTTGGCTTTAGTCGTTTTGTATTAAGAAATTTTTTCTCTATGGCTTCCTTAATGATTGCCTGATGCTCTACTCCATATTTTGTGTAGATCATATCTACCACAACATCAGGATGCTTTGGGCTGTAAATCTCAATAGCTGATGTGTCTTTTCTCTGTATATAATCTACATCAGTAGCTTTAACAAAACATTCTAATGCCATTGGTGTACCTTGTTTCATTCCATCTCGATATGCCTTTAGATACCTCATCAATGTTGCTCTAGCTACTTTTTTCCCTTGGTTTTTACTGTTTTCTATTATCCTTGATATAAGTTCTTCTTGGGGTAATTTTGAAATATCTTCATTTTTATTTAAATAAACTTTGTCGTATTTATTTGAAAATTCATATATAGCTCTCACATCATTCTGTTTTATCTTAGAAAGAAGCAATATTGGACGAATTATTTCGTATTTCCAAGACACTTCTTCCCTTTTATCTTTAGGTAATTTTTCAAGAATCGATTCATATTTTTTCTTTTCAGCCTGAGCAAGTAATTTTCCACCCCTAAAAGTCGGATCTGAAATGAGTTTTTCAAGACTATAATTAAAAGTTTCATGGTCTCCTTCAGAACGCTGTAGCACAACATAACTTCCCTTAATAGAAATGAGCTTATGTTTTCTTCCCATGAAACTGATTTCTTCATCTACATTCAGGGTAATTTTCATTGTTCTATACCAAATGCTGATTGGCATATTTTATTTAAAGAGTAATCCGTTGCATTTCCTTTCAGATCTATTTCGGAATGTCGTGATATGGGTATAGTTATGTTAGTGTTAACCTCTCCTGTGGCAATTAAATGAAACAAAAAAGGTTTAATATCTACAGAAGTATATGGAGGAAAACAATGGGATAAATCCTCTATTGAAAGTGGACCATTCAACGTTAGGTTAAACATTACATCCTTCCTGATTATTGAATATAGTTTCCTTTCTCGAAGATACCCTTGAAGTTTTTGAATGTTACTTAACACTATTTTAGGTAATTGCTTCGGATAAATAATGTGATACTTCCAGTTCTTTAAATTTGCCATTTTTTCGCAATGGCTGTTGCAAGTATTGAATATTTCCCCAGAATAATCTGGTGATTCTTTAATCTGATATAATATCGGTTGGTATCCAGCTCGAAATACAAGTACATCAGGAACATGTGGCCAATACTTTCTTTCCCCTCCTTTGGTGGTATATGCAATAGGAACCTCGATAGGTTGGACATAGTAACGAACTATGAATACATCAACTTCTAAATAATAGTAAAAAAGACATTCGTTCAGTGAATGATACTCCACGGTACGTTTCATCTTTCTGCTATAAAAGCTTCCTATGATATGAGGCCTTTGCCAACTAATTTTGTTATCGACTCGGCGCTTGGGTAAAAATTCCTGATCTTCGTTGATCCAATTATAGTTTTCCCATAGTAAAGAACCCACAATGAAATCCTCCTTCTACAAATCAGGTATTGTGCTGTATCACTTTCGTTATTGCGCACCCCAAATCAAGGAAAAAAACGACACTGCTCTTCCTCTGCAGTGTCGTCTTGTTGTTAATGTTATATGTTGTTTCAGTTTACTTTCTAGGCTTAAAATTTGTAATATATTGAAAAATAAAACTTACTTTAATCATATCTAAATAACTTACAAATGTCGACTTATTCGAGAAAAATAATCCATTTTTCTTTTATTATATTCATGTTTCTTATCTTCATTCTGGATCTCAATCAAGATGTATCTGATGGAGATTTCTTTAATTTTTCGAAATTTATCAATATCGGTTTTATTAAAATAACCTTTCGCAGCGAATTCAAGAATCCTATCGTAATTTATAGTCCCAGAGCGGATTAAAGTAGATATATCTAAATGTTTTAGAAGAGTGACAGCATGTATTTGCGGTTGTAACCGAACAACACTTAAACTCCCAGAAGGTAGCTGAATTTTTCGCTCCCGTTCTCCCCACTCTTTTAAAGCACCTCCCCTAAGGAGTGCCCATTGTTTTTCCAATTGGTCGTATTTCCTCTTTAATGCTCTCCATCTACTTACCAAATCTACTATACCCTCTTCTAAAGGAATGGCCATATCATTATTTAATTCTTTAAGTATGAGAGACTGTGTTTTCTTTGGCCAATAACGAACATAGCCTTCTCGTTTAGTAGCTACTACCTCCAGCTTCTGTTGCTCTTCGGTGGATAACTTCGCCCAAGAGATATTTACTACATAGGGGAGTAAGCCTAAACAGTACAAAAAATCAAATAATGCAACTCTATCTTCTTCATAGAAATGGACTCTAGAAAAATATCCAACAACCCCTTGTTTTCTCCATACAATACGCTCTAGCCCTACTGTCTCCTGATACTCCATTATTTTATTTCGTAGATGAGACAACTCATTCTCTAGCTGTTTCATCTCAAAATACTGCTGATTTTTTATGAACAACTGGAGCCTTTCCACATACATTTATTTATCCCCCTCTGACGATAATCTCTTCCTACTAACTACATTTATTTACAATTCGATATTTATTATTCAATATATATTTATTTATTCTTTTATCGATATCCGGGGAATATATCTTAAGTTATCGGGTAAAACTTTCAATGCATATTAAACATATATATAAGAGAATTAGTGTACTAGTGTTTTTAAAGGAGGAAGAGAATAATGTATTTTTCAATTATTGACAACAAAGAATACTGGGTTGTATTGAGGGATGGGGTTGTTGAAAAAATGATCCTGGAGCTTCCTTCTGAAAAATTAGCAGATGAAGTTGCATTTCAACTTCAGATGGCATGGAATGATGGGGAATCATGGGGAAAAACTAAAATGAGAAAATGGTTTGATCCTGAGGAATATCAACTAGAAATAAGTAAATCTATTAAAAACCTTATGAATAGAGGTGAATATGAAAATAATAAATACAACGAGGAATTGGAACAGAAGTTGAAGTACGATGAGATGAAAGTACGCCAACAAGTTTTACGTCTAAAAACTCCTAACAGCTAAGTAGATTAAATTACCATAGAGAAATTGAATCAGTATAAATCCATGATTTAACTAAACGTAAGTATTAATTACGGTGAAGACAAAGTACCAACAATTAAAGTTCATTGGTTGGCACTTTGTTTTTAAGTCGCATAGTTTATCGCTTAATAAAATCATCTATCTACATAGGTTTGAGTCCCCATCACCTCCAAAAGAAAGGTATTGGCGAAGATATCGTTCCTTCCGCTATGACTCTTAGTTGAGAAAATTTGGATCTCATTTATTCTATGTAATCACCCGTGCCTTAACTACACAGATTTAATTAGAGTTCTTATCTTGCAAACGATATAAAATATCTTCAAGTGTTTCTATTAAACCACTACGTTTCGGGGCATGATTATCAACAACTTGGCGTTTTATGAAGCCAGACATTTTATTAAATATTGTAATAACCCCAACAATTAACAAAGAAACAAGGAGGATAACAAGAAATATAAATATATTCAACATAACTTTCGGGTAGATCATACTCGAAATAAAGTAAGGTGAGTGACCATTTAGGTTAAAATATGTATACATCTGAAAACACAATTGAGTTAGGTTCGGGATTGATATTGCAAGTATAATACTTGGTGCTATGAAGGGAGGTATCTTCCTTCGTTCATTATCATTATGAAAATCTAATATTAACTTCTCAATTTTCCATCTCTGATGCATACCATGTTCCAATAAATATTCCGTAATCATAGTGATTCGTATATCAGAGAGATGTTCACTCCAGTTGTGTGGACTTGAATTAATTGAATGCTGACTCTTAAGTATTTTCATTGCTTTTATGTCGAACAATCTATTTAATTTCGAAAACACAAAAAAACTAATAATTGTGAAGAACCACATTAAAATACTATTTATAAAATGTGTTCTAAAAGAGCTAATAGTTACTACACAAACTAATATCGCATTAAAAAATACAGCTATCAAAAAAAATATGCGATACCATCGCATATGTCTAAATATGAGCGCTTGTGTTGATGCATTTTCTTTATAATACTCAAATAGTTTTTCTCTCATTTAAAAATCCCCTCAACCGAAAAAGTTCATTTTTGTGTGTAAACCTAACAACACAAAAAGGCCACTAAAACAAAGCAGCCCTTTTATGCTATTCATCATCAGGTTCATTAACTACCCATTTGTGATTGTACTTGTCTAATGTCTTCCATAGATAGAAGATCTCCAATATTAATGTTTACTATTTTCGCCATTTCATAAATATTGGTAATCAGTTTACTTCTTTCTTCTTTTCTTGACCAAAGAAGAGTACGTTTCTTACTTTGAATCTGTACAATTTCTTGAAGAATATTATCTATATCATAACTATATTGGTATTCGTACTTCAATTTTTTGTCAGAAAAATACTCCGTATCATAAAAAAATACACTACACTCTATAAGGCCAAATCTTTTTGACATCCGTATTTCGGAGTACCCCTCCTCATAAATATTTGAGGCTAATTCAATTGGCGTAATTCCTGAATTCATATCAAAGACAATTAATTCCTCTACTATTTTGTTTAACTCATTAAGATATTCCATTCAGAATCCTCTCCACTTCTGCTCTCAACTCATCCTCCAAATAAGCCTGAGCATTAATTAAATCTTCAATTTCCATTATGTCTCTTCCTGCAAAACGTTTTTTTATCTTAGTATTCATAAAAATAACGAGCACACCATCATTTTTAGTACTTGGTTTAACATAACTCGGTAGGAATTTACCCATTTTTCTAAAGAGTTGATTGTCTTTTGCCTCAATCCCACTCTTCTCAAGGGCCACAATTGCAGTTAATTGAACCTTTTCAGTAAGAAGTTTTCGAATCATTTTTCGGCGTTCCAGAGGTCTTTTCTCATTATACAGATGGGTGAACTCATCTGTTTTGGCTCGCATATTTTTCCGTGTTAGATTTGCTAAAGTTTCTTCAATAATTTCATCATCAAGACCTATTTCTTGTAACTGTTTTCGTTTAGTTTCTTTTTCTTCATCAATCGAATTTTTTGCTTTTTCAAACTCGACTTGAAAATTGATTATATGACTAAAAGAATCAATTGATTCAGAGGTATTTCCACCCAACCTTACTTCGCCGTAAATCGTTTCCCTATGATCAAAATCATAATCAGTAGGTTCAATCTCTCTAACCTTTCTGTACTTTCCTATATCCTCAAGTTCTTGCTTAAAATAACTCCACAATTCCTCTAATCCTAATTCTTCATGATATATTACCAGAGCATTATTGTCGATTTCATATTTTGTAATTTCCTCATCTGGAATAGCTCGTAAAACACGACCAATCACTTGTGCGAATCTGTTCAGACTCTTGTACGGCCTAAACAAAGCTGCGACAGTTAAATATTTATGATCATATCCTTCACCCATCATATCTACGTTTACAACTACATCAACTTTATGGTGCTCAATCTCTTTGAACTTGCGATCCTGTTCCTCAGGAGCTTGTTTACTATGGATGAGAACGACCTCTAATCCCTCATCTCTATATAGTTCCTCTACACGTTGAGCGTGTTTGATACTACACGCGGATGCCATAATTTTGTGAGGCACCTGAGGAGAAAGCCCCTTTAGAATATTTAGTTCTTCTATACTTCTTCTGATAATCTCTAAAGAACATGAATCAGACATAGCAACTGATTTTTGAACCCACGCGCTATCCCTAAGTTGCTTAGCTTCATCTAAAGACAGAATGGTTCCATCTGCTAAATAAAAATTAATGTCCTCAGATTGAACTGTTTTGTTACGCAACCATTTTACATAACGTTTTTCCATAACCTCTGACAATTTCGTTTCATGTATTCTTTTCCCTGGTACAATTACCCCATCACCACGATAAGGTGTACCTGTTACATGCAAAATTTTTGCATCTGGAAAGTATTCAATTGCTCTTTTCCAAGATTCTGCAGCTGCATGGTGCGCTTCATCAACTATTATCATATCAAAATGATTGGGAGTAACACGGCTCAGTAAACCATTAGTCGAATTAATTCTCTGAACGTTAGTATAAATAATGTCTGCACTGTTTAGTTCACTGTCTAATACGTCATTTTCAAAAGAGATAAGCGTGGGGTTATCCTCAATATTGAATAATACATTAGAGTTGATCCAAAAGTTTTCATCTAAGGTTTCAATAGTTTTGGCTATACTTTTCTTCGTTACATGTCCAGGCGTTATAATCAATACTCTACTCTTACAAATTCCAAATGGGGCGATAGCAATCAGACCACTTTTTCCGGTGCCAGTCGGGAGTACAACTAAAGCTTCTTCATTGGCACCATTACTAAAATGCGCCTGAATTTTCAAGTAGGCCTCCAGTTGTGGCTGTCTGAGATTAATATTACCTTCAATGAAGTATGGCGTATCCATAAAATACATTTCTAATCACATCCTATTTCATGTTGTTAGCCCTCAGCCATCTATATGTAAAATAAAACTTCTATGATATTCCAATTCTATATTAATAGTCCAAAAGGCTCAATAGATTAGTTTCAATAATTTTACCCGAAGTAGGGCGAATGGCTACTCCCGGAATAAACTAATCTCAATTGGAGTATTGCTCGTGGGTTCGATATTTGCATCAAATGTCATCTCTCAGGGAATTCTCTCCTTAACGTGGCAAGGTACAACTTGGGGTTATTGGCTGCTTCAACCTTTGCTTTATTTATTTTCCTTAGTGGTTCTGTTGCAAAAGAGACTTCACCAATTTTAAAAAGCGCTCTGCTTTCTACTGGCGCCGTTATTACGGTCTTTGTCGTTTTCCCTCCAATCTTCTTATTCAATCTGGATGTAATGGCAGGTATAGCTCTTTACGGATTAGTGCTTGGTTTTTTTGGAGTATTGCTCCCTCCACTTTTGTACTCTATAGGTATGCCGCATATCGGCTCAGGTACGGGTACTATTATGACTGCATCCGAACTTCCCATGGCCGTTATCATGTCATCACTTGTACTAGAGAGAGTTTTAAGCTGGTTTCAATGGACGGGTGTTTTCATTATTTTAAGTGGCATTGCATTTAGCAATTTAAGAAACCGAAGAACACGTCAACAAACTAATTGGCAGGATTACACTCAAAATTAGCATTCTAACAGTTCGAAATTTTTAATTAATTTTCTCTATCACTCTCGCTATATGAATCTAATAATAGATCATACGTAAAGAGTCCTTCTAGGCTCCATCTGAACTTTTCTGGTGCTTTCACTAACCACTTAGGACTGACAGTACTTCTTTCTACTTCACCTATATAGGCATCAAAACTAATATAAATTTGCATGAAGCTAAATGCTGTGAGCTGGGAATAAAAAAAATAATGGGCTTACCAAGTCCGATAGGATGACACGCCCATACGGTTGTAATCACCTCCATTACCTGATTTGTGCTGGTTATTACTTCGCACAACATTTTACTCAGGAGAAATAGCAATATGAATTTACGAAATGAAGGCTAAAAATGGATCTTATCACTCTGTTGTCCCCCATTTTCCACGTATGCTCTCTGCCTCTTTAACCATTCTGTCTATTAAGTGGGAGACAGTTGGAATATCGCGGATCATGCCGGTCACTTGGCCTGCCCAGCCGAAGCCTTCTTCTTTGTGACCATCATAAATCCATCGCTTATTAGCTTCGCCACTTATACTGTCTTTCAGCGCATCATAGATAGGTGTCGCACGTTCAATAGCGAGTATGTTATCACTGTAACTGCTGCGTAATACCCTGCCAGGGGAGCCGATAGAACGTTTGATCACAGCCGTATCTGACTTTGAACTTGCTACTAGAGCCATCTTATAAGATGTGGATGCATCAACACATTCCTGGGTTCCTTCCAGAATTATTATTATTCAAGATGTTATCAATTTTTTCAAAATAGGGGTTTCGGAAAAACGGAATGTACTTCTCCATTGAGTGCTTTTGAACTAACTTATGGATATGAACATATTCAACATTTTAAGAAAAAAGAGCCTATAATCCAAGGCTCTTTCCTAACATCAAGCAAACTTCACATACAATAATTAAGATTGTAGGATATTGCATTTTCATAGGATGTAATTAACTATCTACTGTTTCTCTTCAAACTAGAAATTCATCTTTAAAAAGTAATTGGTAACGTCTTAAGGCCACGGATAATCATACCTGATCTCCATTCTAATAGATCAATCTTCGTATTCAATTTCATCTCAGGGAGTTTCTGGAGAAGTGAAATTATAGCAATTTCACCTTCAAGTCTTGCAAGGGGGGCACCAAGACAATAATGGACACCTTTACCAAAAGAAATGTGGTCATTAACTTTACGCGTAATATCAAATGTATCAGGTTCCTCAAACTTTTTGGCATCTCGATTCGCAGAAGCCACAGCAACAAACATCATATCACCTTGACGTATCTGATGACCGTCCAGTTCAACATTTGATGTTGCCCAACGAACATTACTTACTTCTACAGGACCATTGAATCGTAGAATTTCTTCGACGGTAGCCTGAATTAAATTAGGTTCTTCTACTAATAGCCTTTTTTGCTCTGGATGCTCTAGAAGAGCTAACAATCCATTGCCGATCAAGTTCACTGTTGTCTCGTGACCAGCTATAATCAGAACAAACACGAGTGCATAAAGTTCTTGTTCTGTAAGCTTGTCTCCTGCCTCTTCCACATTGATAAGATCACTGATAAGATCATCTTTAAGCTCTTGTCTACGTTCGGCGATAAAGCCTTGCAGGTAGTCAACAAAAGCCTTCATGACCAGGTCACTTTCCTGACTCATCTGAGGGTTGCTGACGCTTTCCATAATTGTATTCGACCACAATTGAAATTTATCTTGATCTTCTATTGGAACACCTAACATTTCACAGATAACAATTAGCGGCAGAGGAAAAGCATATTCTTCGATTAGATCGATTTCACGTTTGCCCGATACAAGTATCTTGTCTAACAATTCATCACTAATTTCCTCAATTCTTCCACGTAACCTTTCAATCATACGTGGTGTGAAAGCCTTCTGAATTAATCGCCGTAGACGTCGGTGATCTTCTGGGCTCACGCTCAGTAGATTTTGCGAGATAATCTCCATATGTGGAGCTTGTTCCCCGGCTTGTCCTTGGAGAGGATGGCTCGTGACAAAGCGTCCATCTTGTAGGATATTTACGGCATCCTCATAGCGTGATACCATCCACGCATAATGCCCACCCGGCAATAAAAAACGATGAATCGGTTCATCCGCACGTAGCTTCTCGTATACTGGAAAAGGGTGCTGAATAAAGGAACGATCCAAAAAATCAACTTTAGAACCTGAGAGATTTGAATTTTCGTTTTTAGACATTAATACTCCTCCTCAGCAATTTTGATCACATTGAAATCATTAAAAATCCAACTACAAATACATGCAATTTATCAATTATCTTTCAGTGGTTTATCTAGCAACCTCTTTTTAGAGTATAGTCCTCTTGTTTCCTATATACTGGTATGATTGTTATAAAAATTGTATGAAATTATGTTAGTTTAAACTCCTAATATTAGATTCGAACAAGTTTTCTTTATTTCCAGTAACGGTAGGTTGGGTGGCATACATTTGTTTATATTTAGATCTAAAAAGCAGCTGAACAAAGGATATTTTCTCCATGTCCAACTGCTTTTTTTGTTGATATTTTATGAACCAAAATGAAGCTGGAGCTTGGCGTACATGTCATCTAATGTAAACCGAGGATTTATAGAATGATACCATCGGATTAACCGCTCATTCTGGTTATGCACATATCGCATGTCATTCGTAATTCTTGGAGCAGGTTTCATTTCATAGCCGTATTCGTGATCATCCAGTAAGACGCTGACCGCTGGAGAATCTCCCAAACTCCACATTTCACCTTTGGGCCACCCTAGTGACTCACCCATCTGAAAATTGAAGTCCACAATTGCTGATATAAATATGCCCCTACTTTGCCATGCGGTTTCACTCTGACGGCAAGTTCCGCGATACTAACTCAAATATTCACGTAAACATTATTAGGGATAAGCCATAGTGGAATATTTGAATTGAAAATGATATTGGCCGCATTAATATCATTGCATAAATTGAACTCGAATATTCGATCAGGCCATTGCCCTTCACCAATCCATACTGCAGTCAATCTGTCGGCAATTGCTGGTTCCTGCAAATATGCCGCTGCAAAGTCAGTGATCGGATCAAGGAATATAACCTAGAGCGACTTCGGATCATCTGATAGGGCTCTTTCTGAACCCTTAAAGACAGAACCTTCCCGAGTCAGATCCATAAGTTCCAATACGTTGATCACTTCATCATAGCTTTCCTGCATCGAAGTGGACGTTCTGAGTTCTCCAAAATGAGCTGCAAGCCTTTAATATGGAATCTTGGGTCAGCAATGCATGAACAATTGCAAATTAATCATCAGCTTCTTTCTTAGCATCAGTATTAATTATTAAACGGATTTATTTACTCTCAGGAATATCAAACAGATGTTTCATCACAGATCAAGCCTCCATTCACAACATAACTTACAATGTACTTAGTGTAGCTCCACTCGGAGCGCAGATGGGCGACTCCCAATGGAGAAGCCGTAAGCTGCTTCGTCTCCATTCAACACGCGTCCACGAACCCACTCGTCTTGCACGAAAGTCCCTTCCTCAATACGAACATACTCTGAATTGTAGTCCCCTTCTTTAGGGAGAAATTCTACCGAAAAACCGATACCTACTACAAAAAATTCGTTATCATTGGCCTCGATGACGAGTCCCCCTGATAAGGGTTTACCATCTTTTTTGAGCTTATAAGTGACTTTTAAATTGTATTTGGAGAACGACAGTATACAGCCTGGCTCATTATTCTGGAAGAAACCTGTCATTTTCCCCGTTCCACGGTTCTTCTGTATGACTCCTAGCATATTACTAAGCAACTTATAACTCTGTGCAAGGTAGGAACCTGTTCCGGTTGCATCAAATGCGGAAAAATCTATATTGAGACTTATTAACACGCTAGGATCATAATCCGAATCTTCTTTAGGCGGAGCTAAGAAGTCCTCGATGCCAAATGGGGAATAACACAAAGCATTATACTTTCCAAAAGCATAAAAGACTTTCGCCACAGATGCCACGTCTCTTCTAGCTTCGGGAATAAATAACGGATTTTCGTTCCCAGACGTATATTCCTCACAAACCTCTGTAAAATTCTCAACATATATATCCGGCGCATAAAGACAGATTGACGGAGCCGTTGCTTTCCAGATCGGTATCACCTTTGCAATCGGCCCACCACTTGGATAGGATCCCGGATTCCACGGAAATTGTTCAAGCCAGGCATTCACAAACACAGGTAACGGGTACTCTTCAATTCCGTTACTTGCGATCAATTCAACTGCCTGAGCGTAATGGTAAGCCATAAAATATTCTTCTGCGTCGTAACCAAAAGCTTCTTTCCACGTTCCTTCTTTTCCAAAAATGGCTCCTACTTCATCAGGAATGAGAAGGTTGAACCGTTCATTTGCAGCATCTGAATAGTCACGATCACTACCAAGAAACCCTATTTCATTCTCCATTTGAACCATAATCACAGTATGATGATCACTGTCCACTTTTTTCAGATGGCTCATGAATTGCCTAAAAGCATTGGCATCCGCTTTAATAGCTTCTTCGCATAACGGCGAAATCGTATCTGAAGTCGTTTGATTACGATAGGCTGTTCGGAAATATGTTTCCTTATTTCTCTTCACCCAAGCAGGGACATAGGATGAAACTCCATTTTTCCACAACCCAAACCATAAGAGTACCAAGCGAACGTTTTCTTCGCGTGCCTGTTCGATAATTCCCTCCACTAGCTCAAAATCGAATTCGCCAGGATTCGGTTCGACAAGTTCCCAGTAGACCGGAGCAATTACCGTATTCAAGTGTAATCCTCTTAGGTTTGGCCACACGTTATCTCTCATATAGTCCAGGTCGGATGCACTGGAATTATGAATCTCACCTGCTAAGGCTATATAGGGCTTATTGTCAACATAAAGGTTAAATACTCCGTCTTCTTTTTTTAAGTAAGGCAATGTCATGATGCAAACTCTCCTGTCATATTTGTAATAAATGGATATTAATTCATTTATATCGACTTTGAAGATTAATTCCTGTCAAAATTACCTAATCGCTTTTAATTTTTCATCTAACTCCTCAAGTATGCTTGTATCCATAGGAAAATGAGCGACAAAATCTCTGATTGAAGAGTCTCGAACCTTGTACCAAATCGAACTTGGTTCCATCTCAAAACCAGGAGGAACTACTGGTTTAATAAGCTTACGTGCATGTTCGTTCACAACCAGATCGACAAGCGGTGTATATGTGCTAAAAGTTTTAATATAGCTCCTATTCGGCATATATTGAATCAGGTAGTTTCCACTCTCTAACTCAAGCTTTACATCCTCTCCATCTTTAATCATGGGCACATTTAACTCCAAACTATTATTAATTGAGATTGTACCCACAGATGCTCGTGGTAGGAGAACATGCGCCGTCGAATTAAACGGAATCTCGAAGCGGAATTCAAGTCTCCCGTCTTCATCAAATGACCATTCACTCTTATAAGTACCTACCGCCGAATCGACTACAGCTTTCGCCCACTGTAAACGAAAATCCGGCTTCGGTGTCAAAATGACTCGGCGAAAACCCGGTACTTCTTCATCTGGGTTCATTCCTGCGATTACTCGGTACATCCATTCTGAAATTGCACCATAGACATAGTGATTCAGGGAGTTCAACCCAGGTGGACCGATTTTGCCATCCGAGTCAATGGAATTCCAGCGTTCCCAAATTGTCGTGGCTCCCTGCTTGACTGCATATAGCCAGCTTGGATGATCTTCGTTGAGCAACAGTGTGTAGCCAAGTTCTTCACATCCATTATTCGATAATGCGAAGTTTAGATAAGGAGTTCCGACAAATCCAGTCTGGAGATGATAGTCATCCTTCCGAAGCCGAATGATTAAACCCTCTATAACACGCTTCTGATACGCAGCCGGGACTAGATCCATATACAGTGCTATGGCATATGCCGTCTGGGTATCGATCGCAAGGCGACCGTTTTTTGAAAAGAACTCGTTCTCTATCGCCTGTTTGACTTCCCCGGAAATCCTTTCGAAATAGACTTGGTCATCCTCGAAACCTAGCACCTTGGCCGCTTTCGCGACCAATTTTGAGGAATAGTAATAATAGGCAGAGGCGATAAAGGACGTGTCTGTGGCCCCTATTACCGACTCAGGATCATTCCCGTCCAGGGCAAGCCAGTCTCCTAAATGAAAACCGACCGTCCACAGTCTGCTGCAGCCCGAATCCTCGTCAGCATGAATAATAAAGTCAACCCAACTCTTCATGCTCTTGTATTGCTGCCTTAGTATTCCCTTGTCTCCATAATGAAGATATACGTTCCATGGAATGATCGTGGCCGCGTCAGCCCATGCGCTAGAGCCACCACTCGGAACGTTCACTGCGGGAACAACCATTGGAACCATGCCTCCGCGATCCTCTTGTTCCAGAGCCATATCATGACCATACTTTGAATAGAACGCATACGAATCCATATTAAAACAAGCGGTTCCAGAGAACACTTGGGCATCTCCTGTCCATCCCATCCGTTCGTCCCTTTGTGGGCAATCTGTAGGAACATCCAGAAAATTGCCCTTCTGTCCCCAAAGCGCATTCTGAAACAACCGATTTACAAGCGGGCTGCTCGTCTCAATTACTCCAATTTGTTCCAAATCAGAGTAGAGGACACAGCCTGTAAAGTCGTTAGGATCGAGCTCTCCCGGCCACCCTTCCACCTTGACGTACCGGAAGCCATAGAAAGTGAAGTACGGACGAACGATTCTTTCTTCCCCATTAGCTGTATAAACATATTCCGCCTTCGCTGTTCGAAGGTTATCGCGATAGAAGTTCCCGTCCTGCATAACCTCACCATGTTGAAGACGAATCACCGTTCCTTTTGAAGCATGTGTATGAAATTGTATCCAACCAACCATGTTTTGACCCATATCGAGTACTGTCTCACCTGCTGGTGTGTAAATTACTTCAATTGGCTTCAACTCTTCCTTCACCACAACAGGAAGACTTAACCTTGCAGTAAGTCGTTCAAAGCCAAGGTCACCTTCGCGAACCGAATGCAATTCTGTGGCCGTGAAGGTTGCATCGTAGAATTCACCATCATACAAATTACCACTCAGAACCGGGCTTCTCTCCGCAATCCATTCCGTATCTGATTTTAGAATCTCCGTTGTTCCGTCCGTATACTTCACCCGAATTTCACATAATAGAGCGAACTCGTTACCGTATAATTCTCTGGAATAACCATCAAATCCGAAACGTCCCTTGTATAACCCGTTCCCAAGGCTCACCTCTACCTGGTTTTCTTCTTCGAGCAATAACTCTGTTATGTCATACGTCTGATATTGTAGCCACTTGTTGTATGCGTTGAAGTGAGGGGCGAAATACTCGTCACCTGCCTTGATCCCATTAATCTGCATCTCATACAATCCGAGACCACATACGTATGCACGGGCGGAATCAACTGATTTTGTGAGTTTGAAAGTTCTGCTAAGGACCGGGTGATGCTCCGTGTCCATTACAGGTATGATCCACTTCGCGTCCCACGATTCATCTAGTTTTGCCGTTTCGAACCAGGCAACATCGCTAACAGCATGGTCTCCATTATCTGCCCACACCTCTACCCGCCAGAAATAGCGAGTTCTGGGTTGGAGTTCGATCCGCAGCTCGAAGGAGAGACTATCAATCTCCGCATGCTTACCACTATCAAATATGATGGAAGAAAAATCTTCGTCCAGTGCTACTTCGTACCTAGCTGCAATCTGCTTCTTAGCATCAGTACACGTGACTATATAAGAAAGTCTAGGCCAATCACTCAAGGAGAATCCCAACGGATTCGTAATTCGATTTGTTTTGAGTTTCGTAATAATCATCTGGCATCGTTCCCTTCCAAAGAATTGGATGATGCAATAGGCCGCCCTTTATTGGTTGGATTTCACCCATTGGTCGAGTTGTCTCTGCTTCTCCTCAATTACCTTGTCTATTCCAGCAATTTTCAAGTTGTCTAAAAATTTCGGCAACACGTTATCTGGATCAACACTTCCCGTTTCAAGAGGGAGACGGTATTGTGAAATAACATTTCCAATGGCAGCAATTTCTGTTTTGACCGATGTTGGATCGAACGTGAAACCAAGAGCCTTTGATTTTACAGCTGACTCATTAAACTGTTTTACTTTTTCCCAGATATCCGGATCTGTTCCTCGCCAGACATAGGCGATAAATTGATTACCAAACATCCAGCCGGCATTTAATCGATATCCAGAATTTTGTTCATTGACACCTTCAGGAAAATCGATGACATTTCCAGTTAAAACTTTATAATGTTTGCCTTCAATTCCCCAAATCAACAGATTCGAGATGTCTTTATCTGAATACATCAGATTAAGAAATTCCATTGCTTTATCTGGAGATTTTGAATTTGAAGTGATCCCCCACATTGTGTTTGTGATATGAGCAGTTGTAGACACGGGAGGATCTGAGAATGCTATGGTTTCCATAGACACTTTACTGGTAGATTTACTTCCCTCTTCTTCAAATTGAAGTGCTCCGGGATGAGCATTTAGTAGAAACGCAAAACCACGATTAGAATCGATTAGATCTTGTGCATTCATCTGATTCGTCGAAGCATCTTTGAGAATTAGACCTTCCTCGTACCATCTTCTAAGCATGTGAAGCTGCTCTGCGTATTCTTCTGTACCATACCAATTAACAACTTTTAGTCCATTATCAAAATCAGGAAGAACGCCTAGATGATTATCCAATCTGTCGAAAGTCTGATAGTTATCAAGTATAGATGCCCCTGTTGATGGGATTAGTGGTGCCATATCCGGTTCACCATGTTTAACCGCTTTCAAAACTTCTTCTAGATCTTCAAGCTTACGAAGTTTACTCGTATCAATTTGGTATTTTTCGAGAATATCTTCTCGCATTGTAATGCCATTAACATACGCCATTTCATGCATAGTCGGCACACCAAATATGGTGCCTTTCACCCTTGAAGCATCCAGATAAGCCGGATCTAATGCCGCAATTATACCTTCTCCATGCTTGTTAAGAAGTTCATCCAGCGGAATCAATTGACCTTGAGTTATTGCTGTGTTGTAGGCATAGATTGTTGGCATTAGATCCAGCTTTTCTCCGCTTGAAAACATCAAGTTTACTTGCTGGATCCAGTTGGAAAAACTAATAGGCAATAATTTGACTTTAACATTAATTTTTTCTTCGGCTATTTTACTAACTGCTTCTTCAATCAAGGACATATCCTTCGGAAGTGCAGCAAAAATTGGAAAAGCAACCGTCAGTTCAGTCAGTTCGCCGGGTTTTGCAGATGGATCGGATTCTGCCGTTGTCTCTCCATTATTGTTATTGCTGCTGTTATTACAGGCTGACAACAGTAACATGGCAATGATAAGCAATGCGTTAAGCAAACTTCGATTTTTTGGCATATTATCCTCCTCGATATAAGAAATATTTTTCAATAAAATGTATACATTCACATTTTAATTTCTTTCAACCTGGGAGACTGCTCACTTAACGACATTTTGATATTCATTTGACGACGAACTAACAGATCCAACATCAATCGATCTCTAAATAATTCAAGCTCCATCTTTCGTTTCGCTCCTGATGGGTATTTAGAGCAACCTACGCTTGGTGTTAAACGACAGGATTAAGAGTAACTTCTACATGATGAATCTTTCCGTCAGAGAAGTGAGGGAGAAGATTTCCGATTATACGATTGCCGTCCACCTTTATCTCCGGTTTTCCTTTGGATAGCTTCATTGGATTCTTGATGGTGATCTCATAACGTGTGCCGCGGAATTCCCTGTACACCTGAGCCTGCTCCCAATCAGCAGGGAAACATGGGTCAATTCGGAGACCATCATAATCCCGCTTGATCCCCATAATCCCCTCCAAAAGCGATATGAGTCCCCAAGCCGAGGTTCCTGTTGTCCATGATTGATAGGATTTTCCATAATATTTGGGGTGGATCGAATAACAATTCGTGAAGACATATGGCTCTGCTCCGGATTCTGTAGATGGATTCGCTTCACTGTCTGGAATGATTTTCAGTAGTGTACGTATCGCTTCTGCTCCTCTGCCTGCCTTGCAATCGGCCATAATCTTGAAACCAGTTGCATGACAATAAACGCCCCCGTTCTCGAATAGCCCCGGTAGCATGCCGGACATTCGGCCAACATGTGGGGAATATTCCATATATGGAGGCATATTGATCGGGAAGCCAAAATCATGCTCCATGCTGTCCATGGATTCCAGCACTTTGGGCAACTTCTCTTCATCCGGAATATCTGCAAGAACAGCCCACGATTGAGCGTTAATATAGATTTTACTTCCTGTGCTATCTTTGGAGCCAATATTCTCTTCTTTACTAAGGGCACGCATATACCAGCTTCCGTCCCAAGCCACATTGTTAATCGCACTACGAAGGATATTGTACTGATCATCCAGATATCCTGCATAATCAGCGTCTCCCAGTCGCCGGATCAATGTTGAGAGCTCTTTCAGGGCATAACAGAATTGCTCAGACAACATAACAGATTCCGCATCGGGATCAGTTGTAATATTCAAAGCATCATTCCAATCCGCGAAGAAAATGCGTACCAGACCATGTTTTCCTTTGTCCTCTATTAACCGGTTGACTGCAGCCTTTACATGTTCCAGCATCGTTGCTGAACCTTCGTCCTGAAATTCAATCTCCATATCCAGAAGAGAATAATCTCCAGTCTCCTTAATCAACTCACATACAGACCAGATAATCCAGAAGGGCTGGTCTGAATAACGGGTAGCGTCATATGGGTACCATGTTAGTACGGCATGCCCAGCCTTAAACTGATGCCGCAAGCATTCAATGATCTCCTCCTTGGCCCTCTCCTGCCTGTAGTTAAGCAGTCCAACTGCAATCTGAAGGTTGTCCCTTACCCCCTTCTTGCCAACAATACAGAAGTCCACCTGTTTTTTAACCCATTCATTCATAATCACGTTCAGCTTCTCATCAGGTGTGTTAATTTGGAGACTCGCGTATTTGCTCATCTGGAATTCCTGTGTTTCAAGTAATGCTCGTGTTATACGATCACCTGTGCTATAGTCCACGACGGTTTGAACAGCCTCTTCGAGTGATTCGCTGACTCCAAGCACATAATACAGTTCTTTCTCTTCACCGGGTGCCAGTAACAGCTTGTTCTGCAAAACGCCACCAAGATTAGCAAGCGTAGTGAGAGAATTCGTACAATCTCTACCCTTAACCACAACATCAGGCCGCTGGAACAATGGCGCCGGCATAGAATCCAATCGGGTATACGTCCCCAGTTCCCCCAGAAACGTTCCAAGATTGCCATCAAAGGCGTGGACAGTTTCAGAACATGCGATATAACCGTTATATCTATTGTGTGGTGCGAACGGATGTTTGGACTCACAATAAATTCCATTCAACTGCTCATTGAAAAAGGTTTCACAACTTCTGTACATTTCGTAATACCGCGGGTATTTAAAGCCTTCCAATTCAAAGCTCACGGTAGAAAATACGCTGATTCGCTTCATTACATCCGTATTATTTTTCACTTTAACCATCCAAACCTCATTGTAGCCTTCATGGGGAACAAAAAGCTTCCAGGAAGCATGGACACCGTTCTTTTGGGACTGGAGGATGGAATATCCGATATTATGTTCGCATGAGAAATCCTCAACTTCTTCGTTTAGTGGGCCTTCCCCAATATTCCAGAATACATTGGCATCATCATCACGTAGGTACAAATACTTTGCATCCTGATTATTGATCATACACATATCAGCTTTTGAATTGATGTAGTAGCTTCGGCCATGCCCGATTTGGGAAACCTGTGTGCAATACCCTTGTTCACTCCACAAGTAGTTGTACCAATGTCTTGGAGTGCGTGGCGTATTGATGATGCAGGAATTACCATCTTCAGTAAAATGGTGTATTTTATTTACTTTCATTTTATCACTCCTAATTAAAACTATTGTACAGGGATCTCAATTGATTCGTGATTCAGTCCGTCAATCTCAACCATCATTGTTGACATACCAACTTCATAGCTTGCACGAACGATAGCAAGCAATCTCCCTTGATACGAAGTAAATTCGCCTTTCGTATAGTTCTCTGTGGTTTGCGGCCTGCCCGTCCCAAAAGCTGCCAATGTTGCCGCACCAGACAACTTTGCTGTTGCTTTTAGTTCAGCTGTTGGTACCAATGTCCCTTCTGCATCAACGATCTCTACAACTGCATAGATTAAAGATTGTCCATTTGCAACAAGCTCTTTCTTGTCGGTAACAATCCTAATACCTTCGGGTTTTCCAGCGGTGATGAGGATATCAGATGATATGCGCTTGCCATCTATATAACTCACCGCTTCCAAAGTACCTGGTTCATATATAAGTTCAAAACTGGCTGTGTACCTGTTCGTCTTACCCGCAGGATTTCTGCCGAGACTCTTTCCGTTAAGAATCAGTTCCACTTCTTCAGCTCTGGAGTAAATATCTACCTGTATAGGAAGCTTCTCCGAACCCGTCCAACTCCAATGATGCTCACATTCTGGCCAACCCCATCTGCTCAGAATCTCCAGCTTCCCGAAGTTTCCCGGATTTCTAACAGCTATGAAGGTCTCATCGGAACCCCAAACAATTTTTCGGTAGAATAGCTGAGGACGTGCAAACCCACAGAGATCAAAATCTGAACAATTGGCCAAACGCCATGGGTAAGGAGAATTGCCAATACTGTTATGAGTATTACGGGTTTCATCCCGATGGACATATTTCACTTTCCCGAGTCCTGCTTCGCCAATGTAATCATGGCTCGTCCATACGAAATCACCAATTACATGGGAAAACCGTTCTACATCATGCCAGTACTTATCACACTGAGGTGGCATGCTTTCGGTGCCGCAGATCACCCGGTCTGGATAGTGCTCGATAGCATTCGCATAATGATAGTTCATGTAATTATATCCCACGACATCTAAAGGTGCGGCGAACGCTTCTGAATACTCAGGCCAGATTTTCATACCAAAATCAGTATCATAATTTGGGGTGAAACCTTCGCCATCTTCGAGAAGTAAAGACATTTCCTTATAAAAAGTAGCAGTATCTTCATCATCAAGACCGTTAAAAAAAGAACATAAGGAATTCGTAACCAACCTAGTAGGATCAAGTTCACGCACTCTTGCCGCCAATTGCGCTGCCAGACGGTAACCATCTGACATCCCTCCGCGTTCAAGCACCTCATTGCCTGTTGCCCACATGATGATACTCGGATGGTTCCGGTCTCGTAGCATAAATGTTTCCAGATCATTCATCCAATTTTCTACAAAGTACAGACTATAATCTTGAGCGTTTTTCTCCATCGTCCAAACATCGAACGCTTCATTAATAACCAGCAGCCCTAAACGGTCACAAGCGTCTAGTAAATCTCTTGACATCGGATTATGGGCAAAACGAATAGCATTATATCCATTATCTTTGTGTAGCTTCATTTTGCGGAATTCACTGTCCCTAAACGAAGCTGCACCTAAAATGCCATTGTCATGATGGACACAACCACCTTTAAGCTTAAGTGAACGTCCATTTAACATAAATCCGTTAAGCGGGTCAACAGATATCGTTCTTATCCCGAATTGAGTGCTATCATGATCCAGAACTGACTTATTGTCGGTCAACTCTACTGTGATTCTATACAAATTAGGAGAATCG
This sequence comes from Paenibacillus tundrae, assembly GCF_036884255.1. Lineage (NCBI taxonomy): Bacteria > Bacillati > Bacillota > Bacilli > Caryophanales > Paenibacillaceae > Paenibacillus > Paenibacillus tundrae. The sequence continues at coordinate 5,401,807 of NZ_CP145605.1, forward strand.
ATATCCCAAAGATCTGCATGTTCAACTGCAACCCGTACCCTACCGACAACCTTCTCTCCAGCAGGCACATGTACTTTCACACGCCCGGTTCCCGCTTTGATTCCGGAGACTTCTCTCATCATATTGACATTCAACCAAACATCGGCGGGAGCCGAATTAAAATTTTCAACTGTCGTTTCAACAAAAACAAATGCAGTTCCGTTTACAATATGTGAGGTATGGGCAAAAATGCCCCATGGAACGATATGCACCTTCTGAGCTACAAGCAAGTCGACATGACGGTAAAGCCCTGAGCCTGAATACCAGCGTGCATTTGGTTGTGCGCCGTTATTGACAGTAATTATAAGATTATTAGGCATGCCCGGCTTCAAATAAGGCGTAAGATCGGCGTGAAACGGAGAATAGCCATAATGATGTTTCGTAACCACATGCCCGTTTAATTTCACCGTCGCGTTCATGTAAACACCGTCAAATTCAACCATAACCCTTTTATCAGCATATTCTTCGGGAATATCAAGAATCTTTGTGTAAGTTCCAATTCCCCCATCGTAATAACCCGTTAATGAACCTCCCGGCGCCTCTGGCTTTGTATCTATTTCAATCATGAAATCATGCGGTAAATTCAATAATCTTCCTGGCTGGGTGGAGCCAGGTACTATTGATGGGATACCATGGCTAAACTCCCAAGCCCGGTCAATATTTTCTCTAATCATTTTCTCCCCCCTATAGATCTGTAATTGTTACCTGTGATGAGAACACTTTACGTTCAACAATAAGTTTCTCGCCTATAATTGCAAATACACCTTTTAAACGGATATCTTGGGAGGACGAACCTATATACATTTCCATCTTACCTGGCTCAACAATCTGATCCATATTTAAATCATGAAATGCCAGCTGTTTCATACTTACCTTAAATTGAACTATTTTTGTTTCATTAACATCCAGGGTAACCCGTGCAAATCCAACCAACTGCTTCACAGGTCTTGCAACACTGCTCACTTGATCCCTAATATAAACTTGGACTACTTCTTCACCTGCAACTTGTCCGGTGTTTTTTAACTTAAATGCGATGCTGAGGTCACCGTCTGCCTGAACCGCGGCATTCTGTACCAATTCGCTGTATTCAAATTGGGTATAGCTTAATCCATGTCCGAATGGGTAGAGCGGGGTGTTTTGGTTAGTTTTGATATATTCAGCATATTCATTAATGTCAACATAGAGTGGTAGTCTACTGCTATACATAGGAATCTGGCCAGATTCTTTTACTATGGTTACCGGCAATTTTCCACTAGGATTGATCTTGCCTGTAAGGATATTCACAATAGCTTTTGCCCCAAACTGAGCCGGAAGCCATGAATAAAGGACCGCTTTACTCTGTTGGCTCACATAAGGTGTAGATAGCGGTCGCCCATCAACCACAATAGAAATAACAGGTTTATTCAGCTTAAATACTTCTTCCATCAAGTCTAATTGGGGCTTCTCAAGACCTATATTGATGTTATCTTTGTTTTCACCACAGGTAGCTTCAGGATCGATCATGCTTTCTTTACCGCCTAACACTGCGATGACAATATCCGCCTGTTGGACAGCAGCCTTTACTGTTTCTATTCCCCCATCTATTGCTTTGAATATATCGCAACCTTTGGCGTGTAACACACGATCTTTCCCGAACTCTTCTTCCAGAACATCCTTCACAGATTTACAATCTGGATAAAACATTTGAACAAACTCTTCATTCGTTCTATAGACTCTGTTCGAGGAATCATCAGAATTCAAATTCTGTCTGATCATATTTAAAATAATGGATTTCTGTTCAGGAGTAGGTTTTTCATCAAACTCGATACCCATCGATTTTAATGATTCTTTATTATCCGTAATGGTTCCGGTGTATAGCATTCTCAGAAAGCTATCTTCTTCAGATTTATCAAAATCACTGCTTTTTGTGCTAGCCGATCCAACGGATGAATAGCCTCCAAAGAAGTTTGTTTTGGTATCCGAGTTTGGACCAATCAGAGCAATTTTCAGCTTCTTGTTGAGTGGCAGGATACCATCCTCATTTTTTACTAATACCATAGATTTTTCTGCAATTTCCAAGGATAATTCTTCATTCTCAACCTTTTTAATTTCATAAAAGAAGTCGCCGGCTTCATAAGGATTTTCGAATAGTCCCAATGTGAATTTCGTTTCAAGAATTCTTCTTAATGAAACATCAATATGCGCTTCTTCAAGTTCACCTGACTCAACTGCTTCTACCAAGTGCTGATAACATTGATTTCCAGGTTGCTCCACATCCATTCCAGCTTTGAATGCTAGTATACCTGCCCCCTTCGCATCTTCAGCCACTCTATACCGTAAAAAAGCATGAGTAATGCTACCGTAGTCTGCTACGACCAATCCCTGAAAACCCAGCTTGTTTCTTAGAACATCAGTGAGTAGCCATTTGGAAGTAGACACAGCCTGGTCATTAAGCATGCCGTAACTGTTCATTACCGCTTTTATTTTTGCTTCATGAATGGCAGCTTCAAAGGGGAAACAATAACTATCTAGCAATCTTCGCTCAGATATTTGCTGTTCGCCGCCTCCTCTTCCACCTTCTGCATTTCCATAACCAACAAAATGCTTCGCTGTAGCCATAATTTCATGATCACCCTGTATTCCTTTGACAAAAGCTACACCCATTTGAGCAACTAAATAGGGATCTTCACCATAGGTTTCACCAACTCGTCCAAATCTCGGATCTCTGGCCAAGTCAAATAGTGGGGAATGCACTGCTCTAAACCCAAAAGAGATGAGTTGTTTTTTGACGACTTCGCCCATTTTTTGTGCTAAAGTCGGTTCCCAAGTCGAAGCAAGGTTAAGTGACTGGGGGAATGTAGTTGCGCTAGGGATCTGCGCACCAGCTATGCCTTCACTATGGAACAATCCAGGAATGCCTAATCTGGTTTCCTCGACAAGATATTTTTGTATCCCATTTATAGTCTCTCTATCTTTCTTCAGGTCACCTGTAAAAGAATCATTCAGATAACTTACGGTACCAATCCCATCCTTCAATTTATGCATTCTGCTATCATAAACAGATTCTCCTCCATAAGAATTTGCACAATATAACTGAGCTACTTTCTCCTTTAAAGTCATTCGTTTAATCAGATCCTCAGTTCTCTCATGAATAGACTTGCTGGCATCTTTATAGATCATGTCTTACCTCCAAGTATTATTGATTTCAAAAAGAAATCCAGTCTAGTTTAAGTTTACGTTGACCGTGAAGCGGCTCTACTCTTAAAACTACTTTGCGTTCTTCATGTGCCGACTTTAGGAGTAATGAAATACGGATCATTAAAAGCGTTTATTCAGATAGGCTGTAAAAACTCAAACAATGCTTCCTTCACATCAAATGAACTCGATCCGATATATACCTTGAATTCGCCAGGTTCAGCTCCATGCTTCAAATCCAAATTCCAGTACGCCAGATCTTCAATTGTGATACTGAAGCTGATGTCTTTCGATTCACCTGGTTCTAACTTTACTTTTTTAAATCCTTTAAGCTCCTTTACAGGGCGGACAACACTTCCATAAATATCCTGAATGTACATTTGGACGGTTTCTTCTCCCGCTAGCCCTCCAGTATTGGTAACCGTTACACTGGCAAATATCTTTCCCGAATCCGTCATCAGAGTTTGAGATAATCGAATATCCGAGATCTCAAAAGTCGTATAGCTTAGGCCGTAACCGAACGGGTATAGCGGATTATTGGAGCCATCGATATATCTGGAAAAGAACTTTTCCTCTTTATTACTTTCCGTTACGGGTCTCCCTGTTTTAAAGTGATTGTAGTATACCGGTAGTTGTCCGATATGTACGGGGAAACTCATTGTCAGTTTTCCGGATGGATTATATTCACCGAAGAGCACATCTGTGATGGCATGTCCAGCTTGCGACCCCAAGAACCATGTTTCTAATATGGCATCAACATGTGACTCAAACCAATCGAGGACCAGAGGCCGTCCATTCGTCAGGACCAATACAGTTGGCTTGCCCACACGAACGATAGTCTCCGCAAGCTCCTGCTGGACCTTCGGCAGTGTAATGTCCATACGGGACGCAGCTTCGCCAGACATTTCGCTGCTCTCTCCGAGTGCCAGAATAACAATATCCGCTTGTTTTGCCGCTGTAACAGCTCGCTCTACTCCCCCGTCCAATGATTCTTCAACCTTACAACCTGCTTCCATCAGAATGTGGGTGTTCGGAACTCCCTTCTCTTCCAGAGCTTCTCTTAATGTAACGGTCTCCTTCGAATACCGGGACCACTGCCAGGGGCCAAGCATATCCTTGCTATCACCGAATGGACCGATCACCGCAATTTTTTTTGCTTTGTCTTCAATGGGAAGAACACCGTTATTCTTTAATAGAACAATGGACTTCTGAGCCAACTTCCGGCTTGCTTCCAGATGTGCCGGATGAAAATGATATTCTTTTTCTTTCTCGGGACGAATATAACGGTATGGATCGTCCATAATACCGATCTTATATTTAAAGGTAAGAATTCGACGTACTGCTTCATTTATTTGTTCAATGTTTACGATTCTTTGCTCAATTAATTCGTTTAGATGATCATATGAACGAGTTACCATTTCGATATCCATCGTAGCATCCAGTGCTTTTTTTGCTGCTTCTTTACTGTCTTTCGCATTTCCATGAGCGACAATTTCATCAATGGAGCCGTAATCGGAGATCAATATTCCGTTAAATCCCAACTCTTTTCGAAGGAGTTCATCAAGAATATATTGGTTACCCGCAACCGGAACTCCCTGATAGGTGTTAAAGGAATTCATAACCGACCCTGCACCAGCATTAATGCCTGCTTGAAATGGTGGCAGATATACATTCCGTAGCGTTCCTTCAGATATATCTACTGTGTTGTAGTCCCGACCGGCTTCAGCAGCACCGTATGCAACAAAATGCTTCAAGCAAGCTATAATTGTCTCTGAATCGAACAGGCTATTCCCTTGAAGACCTTCCACTTGAGCTTTTGCGATTAAACTTCCCAAATAAGGATCTTCTCCTGCCCCCTCAACAACACGTCCCCAGCGTGGGTCTCTTGTAATATCGACCATCGGCCCGTGGTTATAGGTTATTCCTGTAGCACTTGCTTCCTTTGCGGCAATCACACTGGCTTCTCGGATCGCTGTCATGTCCCAACTACATGACCAGGCGAGTGGTACCGGAAATATAGTCTGAAATCCGTGAATTACATCAAAGTTAAATAACAGTGGGATACCATGCGGAGATTGTTCTACCGCAATTTTCTGCAATTCGAACACACGATTGCTGTTAACAGCCGACAATACTGAGCCTGCTCTTCCTTCGGAAACAAGCTTTTCTGGCGACTCAGAATCAATATCAGATCCCAGAGAAAGATTGGTAGACATGCACTGGCTCATTTGACCAATCTTATCAGTAACGGACATCTTCTTTAGTAACGTGTCAACCTCATGACGGATCTCATTATCACTCCGTTGTTTTACATTTTGTTTCCTGTAATTAGAGAGTTTAGAAATGAGCAAATCTTCAAGGGATGGTCCAGTTCCTTCTGCCCCTATAACAAAGAACTCTTCCTGATAGGGAATCTTGATTCTTCCTTGGAACTCCTTGCCCTCAAAAGTTAAATCAAATTCAAAACCCTCTCCTGGTACAAATTGAGACGTACCCCTTGCCTGCAATAGGTTACCATCGATTTTCACATTATTAATATCAACTGGAAATGGAAAGGGCTCAAGAATAACAGATAAGGTGAAATTCTCCTCTTTTCCAATAATGAACTGCATTTTTATGGTCGTATGAACGGTCTCATATAAGAAATGCCAAGTGCCAATCATAGTGTTCAACTCACTTTCAATAAAATACAATCGTAAGATCCTCGCCCTTTTTCTGAAGGAGATAGCATAGTTTTATAGAAGGAAGCTTAAATTATTTGTTAGAAAGAGCGCAGTACACATACTGCGCTCTCGTAGACTGAATTATCATCAGTAAAAAAATTCATTTCGTTGGAAAGAAGATATTTCTACTTCTTCTTCGCGAGAAAAGCATCAACTTGTGTCTGTGCCTCTTCTTTGACCTTTTCCAGACCAGCACTACTTAAGTTTTTATTCAGTTCATCAAATGCTTTGTCTACATCCTTAACTGCACCGATGTAAATCGGGTTGGCATACTGTGTGGATGCATTGGCCAAGTTTGCAATCTGTGTTTTCACGTTCTCAGTGTTGAAGTTAAATCCATTAAGTGCAAAGTCTGAGGTATTGTATTCGCCCTGTTTCTCCCAGAAGTCAATATAAGTCTTCGGCCAAGTGCTCATTGGCTTAAACAAAGCTTTATTTACGAACCAGAAGCCTGCGGAATCAGGAGGATAGGTATTTGTTTCAGCTGTCACCCCTTCCGGCAAACCGACTTTTTCATCCTTGACCACATAGTTCTTACCTTCTATCCCGAAATAAGTTAAATAAACATATGATGGATCTTCCATAATAAGGTCAAATGCTTGCATTACACGTTCTGGATTTTTGGAATTTGCCGCAATTGATATCCCAGCCCCAATGTGATTGCCCATCGGAACTTTACCGTTTGGCATCAATGACGGGATAATGTAAGTTTCAATTCCTTTTGCTTCAGCAGCTTCAATAGTCGCTGCAATATCAATACTGTTGCCAAACGCTACCGCAGATTTTCCTTCAACAAAATTATCTTTGGAGCGAATTTTATTGGCATAAGGATTTTTGTTGACGTATCCTTTGTCATACCAGTCCTTCATGATATTAGCCGCATATTTCTGGGCACTTAAGTAAGGCTCTTCAACCATGCTATAAATTTTTCCGGACGGATCTGTGAAATCAAAAGCCGCTCCCTGAGACAAAGGTCCACCGCCAAGTGAGCCGCCCGTAAAGCCCACTTTCTCACGCATCAGATGTTGATACGGTGTTGGCAGGTCAACCTGTGAGTCCAAGTTTAGGCCAACCATATCTGGATGATTTTTCTTCACAGCTTCCAGATAAGGACCAATCTCAGAGAGACTCCTTACATCGGTAAGGCCGGCTTCCGCCATAATATCTTTACGAAGTACAGATACGAAGACATTACTATCAGGGGTTGTCTTCGGAATCATAAAGATTTTATCCTTAATCTTGGCTTCATCCCAAGCAGCAGGATCCATTGCTGCCGATTTTTTCGGCATATTTTTGGCTATATCCTCTGGTTTCAGCTCATAAAAGGCTCCTTTATTCGCTTGTTCAACATAATAATTCCAGTCTGCTGAGAAGATAAAGTCCAAATCTTCGCCCGTAGCCAACAACAATGGGTACTTAGATTGCACATCTCCCCAATTGATATAATTCAACTCAATCGTAGCATTGATGTCATTTTTAAGTTTCTTATTCAATGTCTCAAGTACCTCAGGCATACCTTTAGGCGCCTCACCAAGTAGATAGCCTTTTAGAACAACTTCACTTTGCCCTGTTGAATCTTCATTGCCAGTAGTGCTTGTATTGCCTTCATTACCTTTTGAACAGGCAGACAATAGCAATGTAAACGATAGCATCATAGCAAGAATGACCTTTATATTTCTCTTAGAATTCTTCATTTTTCTTCCCCCTTATTTAATTTTTTTATATAAATCCCAATGAATTAAATAGGATTCATATCAAGTCTAGGATTCTGATAACATTTAGCCTTTAACAGCACCAATGGTGATCCCTTTAACAAAATACTGTTGAAGAAATGGAAACAGGATCACAACCGGACCTGTAGCTATAACGGTCATAGCAAGCTTGAATGTTTCCTTCGGCATTTCAAGAGAGGATACATGCTGAGCTAGGGCAGCTGACATATTCATTGAAGACAACATTTTATAAAGCATGTACTGTAGGGGTACATACTCCTGTTTGTCAGTGAACATCATAGGTGTCCACCAGTCGTTCCAGTAGGCTAAAATAGTGAACAGGCCAATTGAAGCAAGTGCTGGTTTGCAGAGGGGCAGAACCATTTGCCAAAAAATTCGAAAGTCTCCTGCTCCATCAATTTTTGCCGATTCCACCAGCGGCTCAGGCACCGAACCTTTAATGAAGCTTCGGAGGATCAAAACGTACATCACGTTGAACATAGGAAGCAGTATCAAAACTGCAAGCGTGTTCTTCAGATGCAAGTAACTAGTAACCCAGATGAAAAAGGGAGCTAAGCCACCACTGAATAATGTGGTGAAGAACAGGAAAAACGCCAGTTTGTTCCGATACTTCACCTCTTTGCGGTACATCACATAGGCTGCCATCGTGGAGATTAGCAGTGACAGAACGGTTCCAACCACTGCGACAATTATCGACACCCGATAAGCAGAGAGAAGTTCAGCAGGATTGCGAAAAATAAAGGCGTATGCATCCAATGAAAAGCCTCGAGGAATAAAGGAATAGCCCTTTGCTAAAACCTGTCCTTCATCTGAAATGGAACCTGAGATAAGAACGATAAATGGAAGCAAACACAAAATAGCGACAATTGCTACAACAGTGTAAGAAAAGGCTTGAAAAATCGGAGCTGAATTTAGTTTATTTTTATTCACAATATTTCCTCCTTTCTAAGTTTTAGTTAGAACAGTGCGTTCTCTTTGTCATAACGACGTACGAGATAATTAGCAATCAGGATAATGATTAAAGTGAGTACGGACTGATAAAGACCCACTGATGAAGCCATACCAAAGTCTTGTGTGCCCATAAGAGAACGGAAAACTAATGTATCAATAATATCTGTAGCATTCATAAGTGCCCCGTTGTTGCCGATTAGCTGGTAGAACATATCGAATTCACCGCGCATGACTCGTCCAAGTCCAAGTAATATCAGTACCACCGCTGTAGGTTTCAACAAAGGGAGCGTTATTTTCATAATTTTTTGGAAACGACTTGCCCCATCAATTGTTGCTGCTTCATAGATCTCCTGATCAATCCCGACAATCGCTGCCAAGTATAAAACACTTCCAAACCCAACCCACTTCCACACATAAAGTAAAGGAAGCAATAGGTACCAGTAGCTTTCAGTTGAATAGATATCCATAGCTTCCAGACCGAGATTTCTCAGGAATACGTTGGCTATACCAAACTCATAGTTGAAAAAGTTATAAACGAACGCTGACACGGTAACCCAGGATATAAAGTAAGGCAGAAACATTAATGTCTGAGCAGTTTTTTTGAAAAATTTGTTATACGTCTCTGATAGCAGTACCGCAACCAATATCGAGAATAGCGTATATAATCCTAAGAACACTACGTTGTACAAGATCGTGTTTCTTGTGACGATCCATGCCTTACCTGACTGAAAGAAGTACTCGAAGTTCTCGAGCCCATTCCAGGGACTCATGAAAATTCCATCCCTGTAGTTGAATTCTTTAAAAGCCATTACAATACCGGTCATCGGTATATAGGAAAAGATGATAAAAAAAACAGCAATCGGTACAAACATTAAATACAAAACCCAGTTTTTCTTTATCTCCTGTAGTGGTGACAGCCCTTTTATTTTTTTGGGTTTCGTCACTACAGATCGCTCTAACTTGACGTTCATATGCAACCTCCTTCTGAATGCCTCTCTCCTTTCACATTGTAATGGAACGGTGATTCTCATCCTACGAGGGAAAGCTCTGATCTTCTTTAATATTCTTTGTTAACGCTTACTTTTTTGGTATACATATTTGTACAGAGGTTCCCTCGCCCAATTGGCTTTTGTATAACAATCCGTACTGAGATCCATAATTTAGCTTAATACGCTCCTGAATGTTCCATATGCCAAATCCCCCCGTACCTTTGCTAACAGAGCTGTTTAGAATATTTTCTAACACCTCTTCGTCTATACCGACACCATTATCATTAACTTCCACAAGCAAATTTCCTTCCTCTGTTCTTGCGGAAACAAGTATTTCACCTTTTTCAGAATCGGTTTCCAAAATTCCATGCAAAATTGCATTCTCAATCAGAGGCTGAAGCATAATTTTGGGTACTTCACAATGTGACAGCTCTGGTGAAACGTTAATGGTCAATGTAATCGCATTATTAAATCGCATATTCTGAATCGATACATAGGATTCCACATGCTTGAGTTCACTCTCCAAAGTGACACTTTCTCTACCATTAGATAAGCTCAACCTATAGAACAAGGCTAATCGATCCACTACTTTGGAAATTTCCTCATTTCCGGAGCTGATCGCCATAGCATTGATCAGTTCCAGGGTATTGTATAGAAAATGAGGATTAATTTGTGCCTGTAGCGCTTTTAGCTCCTTATTTTTCACTTCACGCCCAAGCGTATAGGTCTCCTCAAGTAATCGTGATACATTATCCACCATCACATTAAAATTACTAATTAGCTCACCAATTTCATCCTGATTGACCGGAAGTGGATTCATGCCAAAATCGCCATTCTTGACCTTACGCACATGTCTCGTAAGTTTGCGTAAACGTTTAGTTGCAGAACCCGCAACGACGAATGATAGAACCAATGTTAGAGGAATGATCAGCAAAAATATAAAGATTAACCGATCACGCATAGCATTGCTTGTTTTCAAAATATCCGTATAAGGTACAATCATCGCTACACGCATATCCGTTTGAGGTATCTCCTGAAGACCTAACAGAATCCGCTGTCCATTAAACTCCAGATTATCTTCCCAAATATTCATACGTCTTCCTGTCAAAGCCTTTGACAATATCTCTTCAAAATCTGTATTTGTATATTCAAAAGTCTTAGAGGTACTGAGAATTTCACCCTGTTCGTTAAATAAAGCAACGGAAGTGGACGGAGTCGCCATAGCATGTTCCAATATAGCTATCATTGTGCTCTGTGAGATCTGAGCCCGTACAATACCGTCCATTTTCGTGATATTATGAGGACTTGGAATAACGCGCAGTACTGATATGGCATTATTGTCTTTTTTTTCTTCCATGACCGAAGAAGGCAGCCAAGTCAGGACAGAATGGCTGTCTAAGAAGTTTCTGAACCAGAGACTGTGCTTCAAATTCTTCATACTCAAAAAATCCGTACTCTCAGTCACTGATGCGAGCCCCTGTTCCATATAGACCTGCACGGATTCAATATCCGAATTGTAACTAAACTGTCCCACAATACGGCTTAGTCTGTTTGCATCCAATCCCCAGAGGTTAACATCCTCATACCGTTTGGGATCTTCAGAGACAAGATTCTGAACCGTGTCACTGAATGCAATTGAATTCAATACTTCTTTGACCATTTCAGCACGATATTGCAGATGCGACTTGGTCTCCTCCAGCATTTTTTGAGCTGAGTACTTTGCCTGCTTCTCTGTTTCATTGGTGCTCAGATACAGATGAAGCAAGAGCAGCAGAATCAAAGGCAGGATGATAACCATTAAATAGGAAGCAAACAGCTTGTAACGGATACTAAAGTCAGCGAACGTCCTCCAGTTAATCCGTTTCATTTGGCCATCCTCTCCCTGTACTCCGAGGGCGTGCAACCTGCATATTTCTTGAAGAAGGTTGTAAAGTAATTGGCATCAGAAAAACCAGTCATGTCAGCTACTTCATACAGTTTTAGCCCTTTCGCCAGTAGAAGTTCTTTGGCTTTCTCCACTCTCAGGGAAGAGATATACTCTTTAATTGTACTTCCCCTCTGTTTTTTGAATAAGGAACTGAGATACGTCTCATTTAAACCTACATGATGGGCAATATCCGGAATTGAAAAACCTTTTTCATGAAAACGTTTGTGTATATATTGCAGTATTTCCCGCATCTTGGCGGAACTACCGTCCTGTTCAGACGATAACTGGAACAGATCCAGGAAGGAAAGAATGTACTCCTCCATACTTGAGAGATCGGGAACCTGGTCAATTTCCTTCCAGATGTATCGACGTTCTGTATCCTCATCCGTATCCGTGAACCCTAACTGTACAGCAACATCAAGAATGACCAGTAAAAATTGAAAATAGGAGTCCTTGAGCCGAATAATATCCAAATCACAGGCTAACCTTGCTTTCTTAGTCCAATTCATAATTAATTTGCGGGCAGCTTCAATATCTTCCTGTTGCAGAAAGTTACGTAAACGGCGAACCAAATCCCAATCCGTAGCCAATTCTTGGTTATCTCCAAGTTCACTGGCAAAAATTAATCGACTGCCATCGCTATAGTAATGAAGGCTACACGCATCCATCGCTGTTCTGTAGGAATCTGGAATCTTTACTCGTTCTTTTACTGACTCCCCAACTCCCATGCAAAAACGTATATTGTTGCCTATTATGTCGGTTACTTCTGCATAAAGTTTTTCCAGCACGCTACGTTGTTCCCTATAGGTGCTTCCGTAAGCTTCTGGTAGTATGAAAATCAAAAATTGTCTAGAGTCGAATCCACAAATGCAACGAAGTGAAGTAAGTGTGCTATTCATGCTCAGCCTACGTAGTAAATCTTCCTGTAACTGTCTTGAGTCTTCCATACACTGAAGCCGCCTCCAGTATATGGATGAGACAATCGCGGTGTACACTCCTTCCGAAGGCAAAAGAAAAGTCTCTCTGCTCTCAAGAGCTCTCTGTACATTGAGTGAGCTCGGAACCGCGATTAACTTACGAACCATCTCCTGTCTCAGATAAGGGAGTCCTTCATCATAGGCGTTTTGCATTTGGCGTTCCTCAAGCCTTTTTTTCTCATCATGTTGTCTTGATTTAACGGCTTCCCCGACTGCCTCTCGAACTTTATCCAGATTAATTGGCTTCTCAATATAGTCAAGGGCATTCAGGCGAATTGCTGACATTAAGTACTCTTTATCTGAGAATCCGCTCATGAACAACAGTTTGCATGATAAATCTTCTTCCCTGAGTAATTTAGCAAATTGTATGCCATCCATCTTCGGCATCCGGATATCACAGAGAACAATATCAGGGAGAAAACTACGGCATAAGTCTAGAGCAGCCAATCCATTACGTGCAGTCTCTACCTCATGAATACCTAATTTTCTCCATTCCACATGATTACACAGCATGTCCCTGGTTCTGTCTTCGTCATCTATGATCAGCAGCTTCATGATGTATTCCTCCTAAAAATCTCTATTGCATTAAGTTCTGATAACAAGAAAGCCGGTGGATTCCCCCCGGCTTAAATCTCATTTATTAAAAGTAGCCAATCCCCGTCCTTTAAATGGTCTATTGTGCCATATTCACAAAGTGAGGATTACGAAATCACCATACTTGTGTATGGTGATTCATTTATTTTATTACTGTTGAGGGTGTACAATCTACAGGGTAAAACTTGGATATTCTTTGTTTATTTTGTTAGCGCTTACTTACGCAATGCCCAAGTCTGCATATTTATACGAACTCCAGAAGGAAATGTACTGCCGGGATAGTCCCGTCAAGATTAAAAACTACACCACCATCAGTAGGTGTTCCTATAATGTTGGCAACAGGCGTACCCACTGTGTCCAAGGCAATGAGGGTTGCCGTCTGGCTTTGGACGAACAAAGAACCCTCAGCGGTGTCTGCATACAATTTACCTTGATGATCAACTATCGTAGTAAAACCATCAGAAGTGAAAATCGTTTCGTCCATTCCAGTGGGACCGATTAACGTAATAAGAAATGATTTTGCAACATCTATGTGATCACAGTTCACAGGTAATAAAGCGGCGGACAAACGATCATTGTTAACATTCAGGACAATATCCTTTGTTAGCGTTATACCTCCGGCAGGATCTCCACTAAAGTAGCTACAACTTGGAGTTTGGATACCGAACGTACCCGCAATGGGATCAAAGCTTATCTCACCCGTATCAGAGATTAGGGCATTACCAACTAAACCACGGTCACTAGGTAGAAGCCCCCAACGCTTGAGTGCTATGTCCAGGTTAGATGCAAAAGCAGTATAATCGCCATCTCCAGCCAAGGAAGTGATGTCTTCAAATACCAATAGCTTGTCGCCCAATTTCGCACCAGTCAATTCTTCATCAGTCTGCTCTGCAAGTCTCTCTAATCGTCCTGTACCAGACGTGTGCCTCATGGCATCCCTAAAGGATGACCAAGAGAAGTAAACTGCGTGCTTGGCCTGAGAGAGATCACCGTTGTTGACAAAGCCTCCAGTGATAGCGACATCGGCATCGCCAGTATAAGTATCCCCCTGATCCAGAAATACATTACGTAGGCTAGTGATGTATGGAAGAAAAGTATTCGGCATGCTAAATGAAGACGGAAGGGTTTTTAGATCATTTTTGGTAAAAACGAGATCCATTTGATGCTCAGCCGGACGTACCAGACTTCCCAGAAATAATGATGCCATAAAACCAAACTGGCAAATAAGTGACGGATCATTGTAAGCATCAAAAATGTCAGTGATGACATCATCAGGCTGATCGTTCCAGCTTTCTGATGTATGATAACAATAGACCATAAGACCGTCCCAGTCATTCAGACAAGCATATGCTGCCATGGATATAAATGCTGTGGAGTGAAAAGGATTAACACCATACTCATTCCATTCGCTTAGGATAAAAGGTTTACCGGCAACCACTGCGGTAGTAGCCATTTGCAGCATTTCGGTACGCATGAATATTCCGTCCTTGTGTACAGTCAGTGGATTAGAAGTTACATATTCTCGCATCCCCGGCACCACCAGAGTTTCCTGGTGAAATGGCGGCATTGGATGGTTAAAGTATGTATTATTCTCCATAATATCCCCATCTATATGTGAATAAACATCCGCTGTACCATTCAGGAGGTTACTTGTGTTTACAGGGACTTTTGCTCCTAAAGACCTGATATGATCAATCATGGTGTTGTAGTAACGACGATTTACATCAATACCAAATTCCATAAAATCGGCATAACGTGCTGGACTTACATTCCCTGCCCATTCTCCCATTGGATCATTGGTTACCTGATAGAAGCTGCCTTCTGGAAAACGAACCTTCCCTGCTTCTGGATCTTCTTCTTCCCCCAGCGCACAGATGTTGTTATACGTCCATGCTTTTGCAAGATTCTTCCTTGTATCGTACTTGGCGAGCAGGTGCCGGTTAAAACGACGCTGTAGCTCTTCTCGGTATGGTATTATGCCTTTCTCATCCTTAATGTCTTCCGTCCCCCGAAAGATGGAATCCTCATTATTGACCTGAATGGTCATGACTACAGGGTCGTCAATTAAAGCCAGTCCAGTATATGGATTCACATGACATAAGAGATTGGTTGCATATTCCTTCTGAAGTTCAATTAGTCTGTCATTAACATGAGTGAAGCCTTTAAAGAAAAAGGGCGGTGAATCAGCATAATCCAGATCATCTCCGTTTTGGAAAACACGCGCCACCAGTAGATCGATCTGCACATAAATGCCCTTTTCCTTTAGCTTCGCAATGAAATAATCAAAACGATCAAGACCTTTCTCATTTAAGTTCCTGCTGGAACCGCTATCATAATCAATCAAAGGATTGTCCATACTTGAACTCCATCCAGAAGGACCAGGTGCAGCGTCAGCAGCATGAAGTCGAATGACATTAACCCCCATAGATGCAAAGCGCTCAGCCAATCGCTCAGCAGTATGATGATCAGGTGTATTAGAACGAGTAGGTAAATTGAAACCTATAAACTTCGCACGGGTACCATCAGCAAAGTATAAATTGCCATCTCTAACTTGAGTGAAACCATGCTTACCCGCTGGAGCATCCAACAATTTCGAAAAATCCAATACCCCGTTATTGGGTGTTGCCTTGTCGATCTTGATTCTCTGCTTCATTCTTAGTCCTCCTTAATGTTATAGAGTTAATCCACCATCCACGGCGATGATGGAACCTGTAATGTAACGCGATTTATCTGAAGCCAGAAAGTCGACTATTTCCGCGATCTCGGATGGTTCAGCAAAGCGTCCGATGCGCATATTAGGAAACTCTTCTGGTGTATAGCCTGATTCCTGCATCATCGTAGGAACAGATTGTGTCAGTGCTGTATCGACACCACCAGGACAGATGGCATTCACGCGAATACCTTTACGAACGTATTCAATGGCCGCTGCTTTCGTCAAACCAATAACGGCATGTTTACTTGCTGTATATGCAGACATACTATGTTCAGCACGAATTCCTGCCGTGGACGCTGTATTAATGATTGAACCAAACCCCTGTGCGTTCATTATTGATAGCACCTTCTTTAATCCCAAGAAACTACCTCGTACATTTACGTTCATCACCCGGTCAAACTCCATTGTTTCAAGGTTCTCAAGTAAAGAGAAATTTTGCAAAACTCCGGCATTGTTGAAAAAGACATCTATTCGACCATAAGCTTCTACCGTAGCCTTCGTGTAACGTTCGACATCTTCTTCCTTTGTAACATCTGCCTGTAAAAATAGGCTCTCCCCACCTCGTTGCTGAATCAGACTAACCGTTTCTGTACCAGACACGGTGTTGAAATCAACAGCCACAATCTTGAATCCAGATTCAGAAAGTTTTAGACATGCAGCTCGGCCAATACCTCCACCTGCTCCGGTTACAATAGCAACTAGCCCATTTTCCAAATTGTTACTTCTGTTTTGGACAGTCTCTGCTGAACTTGGCTGGGCAGTTGTAGAGATAGACGATAGATCTGACAAAATAACTGAAACAAGCTCTTCAGGAATATTGGCCTGTGGAATAGCACTAAGTTGCTTCAACGTAAAACTATTTGCCATGCTAATCATTGGATTAGTAGAAATCCCAGGCAAATATTTTTCTAAAATTTTGACCGCTTCTTCGTTCGCAAGCAATTCCTTTAATTTTGAGTTTTCTGTAAAAGCCAATTTAATCACCTCGTTTAAGTTATGAAACTAACACTAACACTAATTCTAATATTAAATATGTATTGTTTATGGTATGATTCTTATTAAAAAAGTATAAATCAATGGACTTGTAGGATGTGAATTGAATGAGATCAGTTCAAAATGATGAGCGGTTACATAATTCATGTAAGTTATTGCTAGAGAGCTTACAACTACCTATCTGTTACACTTGGATGGATGATAGTGACGAAATTATATCTTACCTCCATGAAGGCATACAGGTTAATCCCCTTTTTAACCATCACTCCGAGCTTGTTGGGCTTCTGAAGCAACAAGTTCAGCCTTTGCTTATCCCCAATATTCATACAACTCCTTTAGGAGAATCCTTCATCGTTGTTCCGTTACTTCATGATCGTGTTATGGAGGCAATCGTCGTTATGGGACCTACTACCGTGATCTCCATGAACAACGAAATTATTAACGATCTACTTAGAGAATGTGATTACACCGTAACACCTGAATGGGCTTCTTACTTGCTACAACTACCTCTCTTCTCAACAAAACGTCTTAATCATATCGGAATTTTGGTACACCATCTCCTGAATGGAATCATGCTTGATATCACTGATATTATGGAAAAGCATTTTCGATTTGAGCCTGACTCTGATTCAAGTAAACTTGCCGAGATCGTTATTTCCGACCGACGGGAATCATTCGAATTCAGTGGTGTATTTAATATTGAGAAACAGCTGTTAAGGTCTATTAAAAACGGTGATAAAACTGCCTTTAATCAAATGACACTTACAGCTAATTACGATGGCCCTGGTATTCTGTCTAACTATAACCAGTTGCGAAGGATAAAAAATCTTGGTATCTATTCGATTGCACTCGCTGCGCGAGCTGCAATTGAAGGAGGTCTATATCCGGAGATCGCTTATACTCTCAGCGATCTTCATATTCAGCATATCGAAGATCTTCGTGAATACAGTGCGGTAGTTGCTGCCATTGGCGATGCATTAATAGACTTTGTTGATCGGGTTTCTAACAGTAAACGGAAGAATCTCTCCAAGTCCATTGCATCTTGCCAGGATTATATTTTTAACCACTTATATGAAAATATTACTTTATCTGTTTTGGCAAAAAAGGTCGGTTTACAGGAAAATTACTTGTCTCAGCTCTTCAAAAAAGAAACGGGAGTGACGATTACCCAGTTCATTCAAGCAGAAAAAATTGAAGAAGCAAAAAAAATGTTGGAATTAACCCAACTACCTGTTACTGCAATAGCAGCTAAATTGAATTTTTATGATCAAGCCCATTTTATTAAGATCTTTAAAAAACATACAGACTCGACACCAAAAAAATACAGAGACAAGAACAAATTTAACATTGTGAACGACGATGAAGAGTAAATTAGGGTGGACAACATCTTTAATAAAATCAAAAGCCCATCATGTATTGAACATGATGAGCCTTTGATTGAAAGTCCAAGTACTGCTATAGCGCTTAACCTTTAACCGCTCCCAGAGCTAAACCTTTGACAAAATATTTCTGTAGAAAGGGATAGGCTATCATAATGGGAGCAATGCTGATTACGGCAATAGCCATGCGGAAGGCCTCTGTTGGAAGCTCTTGCATGGAGCCACTTGCCAATGAACTTACTGAACTGTTGTTGGAAAGGAACTGAATGTTACTCATTAGTTGATTCATCACGGTTTGCAAGCTGTATAATTCAGGATCCGTCAGATAAATCAAACCATTGAACCAATCATTCCAATACATAAGTCCTTGTAACAAACCCACAACAGCCAATATAGGCAATGAAAGCGGTAATACGATTTTGCGATAAATTGTAAACTCTCGAGCCCCGTCTATACTTGCTGACTCCAAAACAGAGGCTGGTACGGTTGTCATGAAAAAACCTCTCATCATCAGTACACTGAATCCGTTCATTAATAACCCTGGAATAATGAGAGCTGCAAGTGTATTTTTCAGATGGAATATTTGAGTATATATGATGTAAGTTGGAGCTAATCCTCCGTTGAATAACAAAGCAAAGAACAAAAGGAATGCTACAAATTTTCCACCAGGCAAATCTGGTCTTGAAAGAGGATAAGCTAGCATTGAAGTAATAAGTAAACTGGATGCAGTTCCAACTACGGTAACAAAAATCGTGATTCCATAGGCATTAAAAATGAGAGAGGATTGCTGCCATATATATTCATAAGCTGCAAAACTAAATGTCTCCGGGAAGAAGGAATAGCCTTGTTGAATAATAGATTGCTCATCAGTTAATGAGGATATTACAAGAAGCAGGAATGGACATATGCAAGCAAGAGACAACAAGATCAAAATAATATTAGAACCCCAATGCCAAAAACGTTCTTCTTTAGCCATCACAATACCTCCTAGAACAACGCATTTTCTTTGTTAATTTTTCGAACAGTATAATTTGAAAGAATGACAAGGATGAAACCTACAACAGATTGGTACAATCCTGCCGCAGCAGACATCCCAATATCACCAAGCTGCATAAGTGCGCGAAATACATACGTATCAATAACATTAGTTGTACTGTATAAGGCACCTGAATTCATGGGCACTTGGTAGAACAGTCCAAAGTCTGAGTAGAAAATACGCCCTATACTTAATAGGGTCATCATGACAATAATTGGTGTTATTAATGGAACTGTGATCTTACGTATCTGCTGCCATTTACTAGCGCCATCCAACTTGGCTGCCTCATAGTACTCCTTATCAATACCAATAATGGCTGCAAGGTACACTACACAGGAGAAGCCTATACCCTTCCATAAGTTTACGATGACCAATATGAATGGCCAGAATTTGGGCTCATTATACCAAGATACAGAGTCTATGCCTAAGGCCGGTAGGACCGTCTTGTTCATTAGCCCTACATTCACACTTAGTAACGAATACACCAGATAACTTACCAGCACCATAGAAATTAAATAAGGCAGCAGCAAAACACTTTGATAGAACTTGACTGCCAGCTTATTCTTGATTTCATTCAGGAGAATAGCTGTTCCCACTCCAACAATAAGTCCGATAATAATAAAAGCTGCATTATATAGAATGGTATTACGGGTAATAATGAATGCATCGGACGATGAAAATAAAAACTTGAAGTTATCCATACCATTCCAGTCACTACCCCATATCCCCTTAGCAAAATTAATATCTTTAAATGCAATACTTATTCCATACATAGGCATATAGTTGTTAATGATCAGATAAGCAACTCCGGGTAACATCATTAAGTAAAGGGAACCATATTTCCATAGTGTCCTTCTTGCATCATTTAGTCTGCCTTTCATCATGCAACACTCCCTTCTTTCATTTCGATCTATTGAGACGTTGACGTTACAGTTAATTCTGTTCTTGCGTCCATTCGTCAAGCTGCTTTTGCTTCTCTGCAATCACCTTGTCAATGCCTGCTGCTTTTAAGCTTTCTATAAATTTAGGCAGGATTTTATCAGGGTCTAAACTCCCTGTTTCAAGTGGAAGCGCGTATTGAGTAATAACGTTTCCGATAGATGCTACCTCAGTCTTAACTGTCGATGAATCAAAAGTAAAGCCCGATGCTTTTGATCTCGTAGCCCATGCATTAAACTCTTTTACTTTCTCCCATAATTCAGGGTCAGTCCCTTTCCAGACGTGTTCTATGAATTGATTACCAGATAACCAACCCATATTCATATAGTATCCCGAACTCTGAGCATCAACACCTTGAGGGAAGTCGATAACATTACCAGATTTGATATCATAATGCTTCCCCCTCAATACCCCATATCAGTAAGTTCGCAATGTCTTTATCAGAGTACATCAGATTCAGAAAATCCATCGCCTTATCCGGGTTTTTGGAGTTCACAGTGATTCCCCACATCGTGTTTGTTATTTGAGATGTTGTGGAAACAGGAGGCTATGTGAATTTGTAAACTTTCATCTTCAGCTGTCTCAATTAGAGCTGCCGGATGTGCACTGGTTAGAAATGAGAATCCGCGTTCAGCATACTCTTTAGTATCATATAGGTTAACTACCTTTAAATTATTATCGTAATTTGGGAGAACACCTATAGTGTTGCTTAGTTCATCAAATGTTTTGTAATTATTAAGTATAGACGCACCTACAGTAGACGGAATTAAAGATGCCATATTGGGCTCTCCAGCTTTAACTGTTTTCAGCACTTCTTCGAGATCCTGAATGGTTTGCATTTTGCTAGTATCGACATCATACTTCTGAACAATATCTTTTCGCATGGATACTCCGTTAATCATAGCCATTTCATGCAATGTTGGTACACCGTAAATAATCCCTTTAACTTTTGAGGCATCTAGATAAGCAGGATCCAGAGCCTTAACAATTCCTTGTCCATGGCTTGCTAATAGCTCGACTAGCGGAATCAATTGCCCCTGTAGAACGGACTGACTGTAATTATAAATGCTTGGCATAAGATCAAGTTGTTCACCACTGGAGAACATCAAATTCGTTTGCTGCATCCAGTTGGAAAAGCTAATGGGCATTAATTTCACCCTCACGTTGATTTTCTTTGGGCCAATGCGTTAACGGCACCTTCAATCAGAGGCATATCTTTCGGGAGTGCACCAAAAATAGGAAATGCAACCTTTAGTTCAGTCACTTCTTCATTATTGCTCTCACCCTGATTGATACTGCTGTTCTCACTGCTACTACATGCAGATAATAGCAACACGGAGGTTAGTACCAGCAAGCTGAATAACTTCAATTTCTTTTTCATAACTGTTCCCCCTCATGATTATTTCTCTACTTATGAAGACCTTTAAAAGTGTGGTGTTCAGAAGTGAGTACTTGTAGTTTACAGAAAGCTTTCCTGTAATTCTGCTGTTTGTACGACCTTTCAATATTCATTTAACGACCATGATTAGTCCATCAGCTTGAGTAATAAAATGAACCCGCCAAGCGTAAACTTGACTGGTTCATTTATAAAAATATTACTATATAGTTGCACAGCTAGAGTATGTGCTCTCTTCCACTTCGCTAATCATAATTCTAGTTTTGGATGTTGATGTGTATTGCGAAATTCATTCGGGTTCATATTGGTATGTTTCTTAAACATCCGTGAAAAATGAGAAAAATTCACATATCCAATATGTGAAGCTATTGCACTGATTTGCATATCCGTTTTTATCAAGAGTTCTTTGGCGATCCGTAACCTTTCTTGAAACAAATAATCAGATACAGCAATGCCTGTTTCTTTTTTAAAAATACGTGTTAAGTAATCTGGATTAAGGAAGACATGATTGGCAATTTCTTCTCGGGAAATATCCTTTGAAATATTAAGTTGTATGAACTGCATTACTTTCTGTACAACAGTCAATGATTGTTCTAGCGAATGTACATATTCTTTTGCTTTTTTTAAAGCGTGTTCAACCCACTCAAGTAAATTGGTTATGGAACGAGGAGCATTCAAAATCATTTGCTGTGAAAAGGGATCACTGTATAATTGATGTGCTTGAATTCCTTTTGTTTGTAGTACAAAATACATCATCTGTTGAAAGTCCTGATAGACTCGGTTCAAAAGATCGGCGTTTAGAATCCCTCTATCCAGACCATTTAAATACTGGGTAGATTCACTTAATACTTCATCAAATAAATCTTTAGCTAACATAACACTCCATAACTTGATATTTGCGGGCTCATAATATGAGGATTTATTTTGAGATTTAGAAAGGAAAAACACCTTATTGTTGTACGCAACATTATTGCGATCCAATTCATTGAGTTTGTTCATCATATCCAACATTTCATGACCATGAACAGGTTGTCCAATATAACATGAGATATCACAATAAAAATAATGACTGCATTCCTCAACATATCTTTGTCCTTCTTGTTCTAATGCAGCTGTAAAATTCTCATTTTCTTCTAGGGATACTATAGCCAGCATCTTTCTATTGCTGATTGCAATGACCAATCCTTCTTTCCTTGACTTTAGGAGTATTTCTTCTGCAGAATTTTTAAGGCCATACTCCAAAATCTTTTCCTCACGCAAGGTTAGTGACTTATGCCATCTTTGAATATTTATTAAGATTGGTAAAAATAACATTTCATTTAGATATTCAATATTTCGATGTGCTGCAGCGAGATTCAGAGCTTGTGGATTTGACGGAATAGTTTGATTTAGTATGTCCTCCCAGAAACGTTCGTTTAATATCGGTCGAAGTTGGAACCAAAATTGCCCAAATCGACTGATTTGAACAGTCTCTGCTTCTTTGTGAATCCTTTCTTTTGCTTTGAGGATTACTTTTTCCAGTTCATTGAATGGTACAGGCTTTAAAATATAATCTAAACTTCCTAATCGGATCGCCTGCTTGGCATAGTCAAAATCAGCGTGACACGTCAAAAAAATAGTTTCTGTATGAGGAAATCGTTCTCGAACCCATTGGGCTAACTCCAATCCGGATGCTTGAGGCATCTCGATATCACAGAGCATGATATCAATATGCTGTTCCTCAAACAATTCTTTGGCCTGCTTAACTGTATGCGCCGTTAAAACTTTATCAATCCCCAGCTTACTCCAATCCATACCCAGGCGAATTCCTTCGACAGCATGTATCTCATCATCAACAATAATTAACTGGTACATCATGATAGAAACCACCTTTCTAATTCTCTTCAGCATAAGGAAGTCGAACCACTACTACAGCGCCTTGTGGAAAGCCATTATAACAGAATAATGATGCGTCATGACCATATAGTAGAAGTAACCTTTTCTTAACATTCCAGATGCCTATGTGTTCACCTTTCTCATCAATGATTCGGTTTCCCGAACGAATTTGTGTCAATACATCTTCAGGAAATCCTCTACCCGTGTCTCTAATAATGATTTCAATAAATGGATTTAAACCTGTTTCTCGTAATTCAAGTATTACTGACAAATGCAAAGGTTCCTCTAAAGTAACACTATGTTTGATTGAATTTTCAAGAAAAGTTTGAATTAGCAGTGGAGGGATATTTAAGTGATCTAACGTTTCTGGATATTCTATAGTACAAGTCACTTGCTCCGGGAAACGCAATTCCTGGATTCGAACATAATTGCGGACATGTTCAAGTTCCTCAGTCAATGTTACAAAGGATAGATTGCTTCGGAACATAAACCTGAAATATCGAACTAGGCAAAGGGTCATATCTTGAATAAGAGTAAAATTCTTCACTTGAGCTAAGTTATATAGAATGTTTAACGAATTCATAAAGAAATGAGGATTAATCTGAAGCTGGAGGTGCTGAAGTTCGATTCTCTGCTTACTCAATTGTTCTTCATACACATCAATTTTTAATTGCTCAATTTGTTTAATCATTTTATTAAAAGTGTGGTATACCATTATAAATTCTTCGGATGTTTTGTAATCCTCAACGCGAACATGTAATAGGCCATTATTGATTTTATTCATGACTGCAATGAGACGTTTTAAAGGCACCAACAAGGTACGATGTAGAAAATATAGACTTATTGGCACTAATGCAATAGCAGAAAATGATATCCAACCAATTAACCATGATAACATAGGCAGGTTTTGTAGAATCTGATCGTTAGGGATGATTGCAGCCAGACTGAAATCACCTTCATTAGAGGATTGTCCAACAACCATCAAGTTGTTTCTATCACCGGTTAGATAATAATGTTGAAATCCTCTCATAAGATCAACATGTTCAAGATTTAATTCACTACGAACTATCGGTTTCCCTGAAGATGAAATGAGAAGTCCGCTACCATTTTTTCCGAAATCTATTAAACTCAGAGGACCAAGTAGTGTATTAGCATTGACCCAAGCGCCGATAAATAAATTATCTGCTTCAGTGACACGGAGGAGATAACTCTGATCTCCAACATTTTGGATATACCACGAGTTGCTTGGCAATTGGGACGAATTAGATAATTGATTTAAGTGTTTAACCAAATGGTGTTCAACCTCTATCCGTTCGGTAAATGAAACAGAGGATTGCGAAATATTTAATAAATCTTGACGGTTGGGTATATAAACAAAGAATGCATCAATAGATTTATATAAGAACATACTATTGGACAGATTGACTGAAGCATTATATTTAGCGATTTGATATTCATCTTCGGAGTTTGGCGTACCCATGGACTGAATATCAGAGTTAGCTGTGGCTAGACCAAGTATATTATTTTCGGCAAGTTCTAACCGGTCATCAATCTGATTCATATATAAAGAAATTAAATTCTTGTTAGAAATGGCGACTTGGTTACGTACCACGTCAATACTATAGCGATTGTTGTAGATAAGGAGAGTAATGAGGGGTAATGTAACAACAAACAAGCCCACTACCAGTTTTAAACGGATCGAGTTTAAGGAAAAATGAGGGGAATGCATACCCATTTTTATTCCTCCTATGTATTGAAAGTAGTCTGGTCGATCTGGTAACCATGAATGCTTACTTTTATTAACTTGATCATAGTTTATATATTAATTCTACCAGATTTACGACATCTCACTGTGCTTCTCCCTACATCGTGTCTTACATAACTTATTTGTTTCAAATTATAAAATTAGTTGAACTACATACCTGAAATATAAAAAAAGAAGTCACCGCAGGGGTAGCTCCTTATTCGAATAAATGAACTTATTAAAATGGGTTCAACTTCATAATAAAGCTGATTGCGAGACTATGTGGACCACTGTGAGAGCAGATAGCACAGCCACCTTCAATAATGTATACATCACGTATACAGGTTTCTTCAAGGATTAAATTTCTGATCCATTCTGCTGATTCTGCCTCCAAAGTATGAGCAATGATGATCTGATCATGGTCAATACGGTGAATTTGTGAAAGTATATTATCTAGCAGTTTACGGAGAACTCGCTCTTTGTTTCCACGGTATTTCACACCAGAGAAAACTCGCCCTTGTCTTACATAAAGTATTGGCCTGATTCGAAGTATACTCCCAACTAAATGTTGAAGATTATTTACTCTTCCGCCTTTATGTAAATAATCAAGCCCATTTACTAATACGTTTAATTGTACTTCATCTCTCAGCTTATGAATTTTCTCTGAAATACTAAGTGCACTTTGCCCCTCTGCTGCAGCCCTGATAGCCAAGAGAACAATCATGGCTGTTCCAGCCGATACATTTAATGAATCTACCACTGTGATTCGACCAGCCGGAAATTCTCGCGCTGCAATTATTGAGTTCTGATAAGTAGACGATAACTCAGAAGACATACTGATAAACAGTACATCTTCTCCATTTTCAATTGCAGGACTGAATATTCGATTAAAATCAGCAGGTGAAGGTGCTGCAGTCTTTGGCAACTTGCCAGATTCCGCTACCCTTTTGTACATCTCATGGGTATCTATCTCGATACGATCAAGAAACGATTGGTTTTCAAATACAATATACAAGGGCACAATGCCAATGTTGTATTTCATGATCCATTCCTGAGGGATATCCGATATGCTATCTGCAAATATGCGAACCTTAGCCATATTCCTTCCTCCTTATTCCGATTTCTTCTGGCTATTCATTACCGACTCTCCCTCAACGTCAATATTCGGCAAGATCCGATTTAACCATTTCGGCAAATACCATGCACTCCGACCCAGGATCGTCATAATCGCTGGAACAAGTGTCATTCGAACAACAAAGGCATCAATCAATATACCGAAAGCTAAAGCAAGTCCCATGGATTTGATAATGGTATCTTCTGCGAATATGAAGCTGGCAAAGACAGCAATCATGATAAGTCCAGCTGCGGTAACTACTGGTCCGCTGTGAGTCATACCACTTTTAACAGATTGATGTGCATCTCCGGTGTGGCTGTAATCCTCACGCATACGACTCACAAGGAATACCTCATAGTCCATTGCAAGGCCAAACAGAATGCCCGTAATCAAAATGGGCAGGAAATTCAAGACGGGTCCAGGTTCCGGGATTCCGAATAGACTACCCAAATAGCCATCCTGAATGACCCAAACAACAAAACCAAGTGTAGCGCCAAGGGTAAATAGGAATCCAAGAACCGCTTTTATTGGAACCAGAATAGAGCGGAATACCATCATCAACAACACAAATGCGAGACCAACAATCAGTAAGGCAAATTTAGGCAAGGCTTCGGACAGTTTCTCAGAAATATCAATATTAACGGAAGTGGTTCCAGTAACGAGAACTTGAACCTTATCCTCTTTAAAAATCTTATCTGCTTGGTTCCGAATGGACTTTACAAGTTCAGTAGTACGAATATCATGTGGTCCTGTCTTAGGTAAGACATTGATTATAGCTGTATTTCCCGAAGGGCTCGGAATAATGGGGCTCACACTAGCTACACCTTTTAGCTTTTCGATAAATGCAGTAGATTTGGCAATATCAGCCTGAGCATCAGTGCTTTTAGCTGCTTTGGCAACAATAATCAGGGGGGCATTAAACCCTTCGCCGAATCCTTGAGCAAGCAGATCATAACCTCGGCGCTCTGTTGTTTCTGTCGACTTAAGACCATTATCAGGTAATCCAAGCTGCATATGCATGAACGGAAGTGTGCAAACCGTTAAAATAACAATACATACAATGGTCGTCAACCACGGTTTTCTTGTTACAACTTTGCCCCAAAAATTTTCGGATTTATGTTTCTTCTTGCTTCCTGACCATTTGCGAAGCAATTTGTTCTCACGTGCCGGGCTGATTCGTTCTCCTGCCGCTGCGAGCACTGCGGGCACAAACACTACAGCAATGATTACTGCGACAAAAACACTTACTGCAGCTGCTAGACCCATCGTCGTAATAAACGGAATTTGCACAACCGACAAACCCACAAGCGCAATAATTACTGTCAGGCCTGCGAATACAACAGAGCTACCTGCAGTTGCATTAGCTTGAGCTATTGCTACATGGCGTTCGAATCCTTCTGCAAGCTGGTGGCGATATCTCGACATGATGAACAGAGCATAATCAATGCCTACAGCGAGTGCAAGCATCACTGCAAGTGTAATGGAGAATGAGGACATCGACACAAAATTCGAACCTATAATAATCGTCATAAGTCCAATTCCCAGTCCGATTACAGCAGTCAGAATCGGCAGACCAGCTGCAAGAAATGAGGTGAATGTGAATGCCAAAATCATGAAAGCAATCAAGATCCCAATGACCTCTGATGTACCTCCAACTTCAAGCTCGGACAGGGCAACACTGCCAGCAAGTTCTGTTTGGATACCCTTATCATTCAAGGAATTTGCAACTTCAAGTGCATGTTCTTTAGATTTTTCGGTTACTTCTGCTGCAGGTAACTTGTAAGTGACATCTGCATAACCAATTTTTTTATCCTCGCTTAATGTATACCCATCATAAGGACTAAGGAAGGATTTTACCGCAGAATCTGTTTCCATATTCTTTAGTGCTTTATTAATCAAATTTTTATTAGCTGGCGTTTCCAAGGTACCTTGCTCTGCCTTAAAGACCAATCTAATTTGTCCTTCGTCTGCTGAGGGTGGAAATTCCGCCTTTAGTACATCTGCTGCTTGTTCAGATTTAGTTCCTGGAATCGTCATTGAACCAGTGAATGAAGGACCCTTTCCTAAACCAATGGAAGCAAGTAAGATCAATAAAACAATGCCTCCTATTATGATTATCTTACTTTTTCTAACCGACCATTCGCCTAGTCGGAATAATAATTTTGCCATGTGTAATAACTTCCCCTCTCAATTCCCATATCTTGAGTTCGTTTTAAGGACGAGCTCATGGATTCATCATAACTCGGAAGAATAATTAATGAATCGTACAAAAGGGCAAGAAGCATATGTACTTTTGGGAAGAACGAGAGGGAATATTGAGTAATTATCAATCCAATATTGTACACAGTTACACATTTAGAATCATGAAAATTGGTTGAGTCTTTCTTTAATTAGTAAAAAAACAGTACATTCCTCGGAAATTGCATACGAGGCGCACTGTTTGAATAAGTACTGTGTTAAATTGATGATCCCACTACTTGAACTTGAATTTCACTTACATAAACACCTGTTAATTCTTCCATATTTTTGTGTAAATAGTTCTGTAATTCGCGACAAACTAAATGTATTTTACAATTACACTCAACTGAATCATTACAATTAAATGATCAACAATAGAATGAAAAGCATTAGTTGAAATATGAATTTCACCTATTCTAGGGAATTGAGGTTGATATTGTTATATAGTAGATATCACTATCATTATTCCAATCCTATCATATTAACCTATTTATTGTACTCATACATTTAAAGATTACAGAAAAGCATTTCGATTTTGTATCTAAGAAGTTTACAAGTGAAGAATTCCTTTTTCCACTGAGACAGCAACAGCCTCAGATCGTGAATCAACCCCTAGCTTATTATAAATATTAGTTAGATGAGCTTTTATTGTCCTTTCTGTAACACCCATATCAAACGCAATTTCTTTGCTACGCATTCCACGTGCAACGGCTTGAAGAATGATTAATTCTTTCTCGGTTAACAACGTATTCCTCTCTGACTTGAGGTTGCTGACAGGTTCCCTTTCCCTGAATGAAAATACACGTGCTGTTACTTCAGGTTGTAATAATGTTTGACCGCGAAGTGCTGATTCTAAAGTACGAAACAAATTTTCCCGACTTGTATCTTTAAGAAGATAACCTTTTGCACCAAGAGCTAGACCGTTGAACATCAGGTCATTCTCATTGTATGTAGTCAAGATAATCACTGGTATCTGAATTTGTTTTTCATGCATCTTCTTCAACGTGTCCAATCCACCTAGACCACCTGGCATATTTAGATCAAGTAAAACAACATCAGGATTTAGATCCTCCATGAGCTGTAAAGCTTCTATACCTTCTTCAGCTTCGCCTGCTACAGAGAATTTATCATTCGTTTCTAAAATTAACTTGAGGCCTTCTCTTACAACCCAATGATCATCAACAATTAAAACCGAGCTTTTCATTATTGTTACCTCCTATGGGAAAAGGGTAGAATTAACTTAATAATAGTTCCCTGATTATGACTTTCTATTTGAATTTGTCCCCCGATCAAACGTGCACGTTCATGAATTCCTATTAACCCATAATGACCGGATTGCTTACCTATTTTTTCAACATTAAATCCTCTTCCGTTATCTTGAATATATACGAGGAGCTCACCTTTCCAGTGTTCCTCAATGATAATATTGACATGATCCGCTTGGGCGTGTCGAGCTACATTCATAAGCGATTCACTCACTATATGAAGAATATGTTCCATCTTAAAACCAGATATAGGTTTGTTGATTTGACAAGTGATATCGGTTTTGATGCCGGTGGCTATAACAAAGCGATCAATTGTATTATTCATTGCTTCAGTAAAATCAATCGAAGGAGTAGCCCTACTTCTTAAATTGTCAATTGCTTTTCTAGCATCTGCCAAGGTCTCTCTAGCTTGTCCCATCGATCTGATAATTATCTCATGAGCTCGTTCGGTTCTTCCCGTGCTTAGATGGGCATCGACAGCCTCTAACTGCATAATGACTCCCGCTAAACCCTGGGCAAGTGTATCATGCAAATCTCTGGCAATCCTCTGACGTTCATTAGCAAGCGTAAGTTCCTCAACTTTTTGCTGAGCAAGTTCCAATTCCAACAAAAAAGTCTGTGTCCTGACTCTTGCATTGACTTGCCTATAGAACAGAACAGCGTATGCTACGACAACAATGATCATAAGTAACAGAAGCGGAATTAATACAGCTAATTCTTGCGCACCTTTTGAAAGGTAAATATTCATAATGAAGCAGAAATATAAACTTAAAGCAATGAGCACTACTTTCGTTGTTTCATAAAAGATCGTTATCGTCTGCCCAATTAATACAGGAATTAGACCAATCAACACGGCAGGAAAACCGTCTGGCATCATCATCGCGCTACCAAAAATTAATCCTCCTTGGATTACTACATATATCAATCTGGAATGTTTAATGATGTCATTTACACGCCAGTATAGATATATATGTATCAACATGACTACACCGAAAAACACACTTGGTAGTAACAAAGGCGAAGCCATCGTTTGCCACACAAGTGTAATGAGGGATACAATGATCACCCATACAATTACAGGTATACGTGTAGAAGCTATCTTATCATCATCGTTAGCAATACCCGAATTCAAAAAACTTGACGGTTCGTTTGTCTTACTCACATGAATCACCTCTTAACTTTGGTTCAATCATTATATAATGAATTGTTGCTTAGGGTATGTACCTTGGTACATGTCCATTCGGGCATTCCCCTAATTTTTTTCCAGTGTGAACACTTGGTTTTAACTTTTCAGTAGTCATAAATAAGAACAGACATGTCATTTAACGAGGGGGAGACTTCCTCATGATAAATGCATGCCTACCTTGATTTGGTTTTTCCAAGTCCATATTATGTGAGTTGTTTAACCATTCAATACATTGAGATGGAGTGTTTATTAATCTCAGAAGTGATTTCGTATCCAAGTTTGGTGTTCAATTTTGCCGCAAGGTGATTCTCCTTTTTGACTGTCAGGGAGCTAGTATGATAACCTTTGTGAGATTGCTTGCTCTTCCGCATGTTGAATGAGTCGAGATCCAATCCCCAATCCTCTGCTTTCTGGCACAGCTGCCAATGTCGAATGTGGTATTCGCCTTTGAATCCTTCTTTGAGCGTTATAGTCGAAATAAACGCTCTTGGATTCATTAGGTTATAGGTTATAAGGTCGATCAGCCCTGAAGTAACTTCAATTAGCAGATGGTGAATGATCCCACTAAATAAAGTTTGGATTTATGGATTGCTTGGTTCCAACGGAGATTGCAAAACGTCATTGCTTAAAATTATGGTAGACACTTGTCCTCATAATAGTAGCTTAGTTATTATTGAGAACTGAATGAGGTCGAAGAAACGAGATTGAAAAAAGTTTCACTAGTAGAGTAAGCAAGAAACATAGAAAGTTTTTTTCAATCTTATAAAATTTGAAAAGTGTGACAAGAAAACACCGACCGAATAAATCACTTTTAATTCTCTAAGCCATTATAAACTCCCTTTATTCCTCATCTGTACTTTAATTTTAAATCTAAAATACCTTCTAACTCTTCTTTATCCTTCTTATTCAGCTTTCTTAGATCTGCTATAAATTTTGATTCGAAATCATCTAATTGAACACTAAAAACTTGTTTACTTTTATCTAAATCTTCCTCAAAGATAAACCACTCCAAATCAATATTAAATTTCTTTTTTAATGCGATTATAGTATCTACTGATGGTTTATATTTATCTTTTTCTAGCTCACTTAATGCTCCCTGTGAAACACCGATCATCTGTGAGAATTCTGTTTGATTAAGTTTGTTTAATTTCCTTATATATTTTAACTTTTCTCCTATGCTAGTCATTTGTTCCACCTTCTATCCAAAAAAGTAATTAAACAAAAAAGAGCAGCCCTAAAAGATGAATATTAGGACTGTGCAAGGTTAGCGAAAAATTATTAAGTTTGACCCCAAGGAAGTTTGTCTCACATCATAATATAAGAAATGCTTATCCACTTTTAATACAAAATCAAAAAAAAATTAAAACAGTAGTTGGTAAAATACGATGGTCGATTCAATCTAACGGCGCTATTACTAGTTAAACAGCATTTTATGAGTCTCATTTTTATGTTATAAATTATCTCATTGGACGATATAACTAGTCTCAATTGATGTTATAAACCACACACTACAACTACTTCCTAAACCAACCGCTGCCTCATCGCCTCAAACAACAGAACGGTAGCAGCCATCGCTGCATTCAGCGACTCCGCTTGTCCTTGCATGGGAATCGTAATAGCATCATCCACTAACCGTGCGGTGGACTCAGAGATGCCTTTGCCTTCATTGCCGATGACAAGCCACACTGCCTGCGTAAAATCATAACTATAACACGAGTATTCTGCCTGCAAAGATGTGCTCACAATCTTGACACCAGCCGCCTTGGCTTCAGGCAGCAACGTCTCCAGTGATCCTTCAACAATCGGCAAATGGAACAATGAGCCCATCGTCGAACGAATTGTTTTCGGGTTATAGACGTCCGCACAGCCTGTCCCCAGCACGACACCAGCCGCACCTGCGGCATCTGCGCTACGAATAATCGTTCCCACATTGCCCGGATCTTGTACGTTATCCAATACAATGACCAGATTTCTCGTCTCAGAGAGTAGATTCTGCATCGGTTCCTTGGACTTCCGAACAATCGCAAATACGGGCTGCGGGGTCATCGTATCCGTACATTTGGCGATAATTGCAGGTGTTACACTAACCCATTCAACCTTCTGAAGTGGGTTTTCGAATCCCGCAAGTTCGTACGGTACGCCTTGCTCTCCATCATAGACGATACACTCTAGATCAGCGCCAGCGCGAAGCGCCTCCTGAACCAAATGAATGCCTTCAATGATATATTTATGTTGACGGGTACGGTGCTTTTTCTCCAGCAACTGAGCCCATTCCTTCACACGTGCATTTTGCGGTGATACAATATCCATCTTTCCATCCTTCCCATCTCATCACTTCGGATAGGCCAGTTCCATCTTCGTCAGATGATCCTTATGCCCTACAATGATCAATACATCCCCATCCTCAATCCGATCATCGGCATATGGAGAGATGTTCATCGAATTACCACTACGAATCGCCATCACGTTACAACCGAACCGTGCCCGAATGTTTAGCTCGAGCAGGTTTTTTCCGATCATTTGCTCAGAGGCTCTCATCTCAAGGATACTGTAATCCTCAGACAGCTCAATATAATCCAGTATGTTTGGTGAGGTTAGATGATGCGCTACACGCAGACCCATATCCCGTTCAGGGTATATGACTTTGTCCGCACCAATTTTTTGTAATACTTTACCATGGAGCTCATTTTGAGCTTTTACAATAAGAACTGGCACACCCATATCCTTCAGAATGAGCGTTGTCAGGATACTTGCCTGAATATCTTCACCAATTGCCACCACGACAACATCGAAATTTCGTATGCCCAGCGCACGTAGCGCTTCTTCATCTGTAGAATCGGCTGAGACAGCATGGGTCACCACATTAGACATTTCCTGTGTCCGTTGCTCATCTGCATCAATCGCCAGCACATCGAATCCCATACCACTTAATGCATTGGCTACACTTGATCCAAATCGTCCCATGCCAATCACAGCATACTGTTTCTTTGCCATTAGGATTTTACCCTCCCGCTGCACTTCAGCACTACACATTATTTTGATACTTCTTAAGATCATAAATACATGCCATGCTTACTTAAATAATCCTTCGTAGTATACCACAAAGCCTAACAAACTTGAATGCGCTCACGCTTCCCAGGGAACAGTATAAGAGCAGCCGAATATACGAGGAGGGAATTGCGATGCCAATTACATTAAGCCTGCGTGACGCGATTGTTCATAAGGTTCATGACAAAAGTGATGATCAGCTCCGAGAGATGATTGAAGGTTCCGTGGACGGGCCTGAGGCAGCTTTACCTGGACTTGGCGCCATTTTCGAAATGATCTGGAAGAACACAGAACCTGCCAAGCAGGAAGAACTGATTCAAATCGCGCAGGAGCATCTGCACACCATTCCCGTACAACCGCTTCGATAAGTGAGGCAATAAGGGAAGGTAACCATCAATACGTTTGTTCTGTCTGCAAAAGAAAGCTTTCCCTTATTCGGCTAGGTCACCCCTGCCTAAGGTAAGTGGATAGCAATAGATCCCTCCACCAACCGGCGGAGGGATCTTTATCTTTTTACCAAGTGCTAACACACCGCACTTGCTTATACTACATGATATAAAACAAATTTACACAAAAAAACGGAGAGGACAGAAATAACATGAAGAAGCATAGCGTTCGCCTTTATCCCCGGATTTTCCCTTAAAAAAAGGGGGGATCAAAAAATCTGGGGATAACAGCGATCGGAAGGTTATTCTGTCATCGGAGTGGTTTGTGTAAATTTACACAGTAAGACTTAACTTAAGGCGCAGTTTCCAAGAATTTCGCCGTAGGATTTTTGTCCATTGCTGTTCTCATCGCGTATTCATTCTCGAAGAGTACAACGTAATTGCCTTTTTTATCTTTTACCAGCGTAGAGTTAATACGGAATTTGCTTGGATCAAGGTTTTCGTCCACAATCCAACGTGCAAATTGATACGGCATACGCTGCAATTGCACATCTACCCCATATTCACCCTTCATCCGGTATTCAAATACTTCAAATTGGAGCTGACCTACTACGCCGAGCAACGTCTCGTCGAAGCTAACGGTATTGAAGACCTGAATGGTTCCTTCTTCCGTCAATTGGTCGATCCCTTTTTGATACTGTTTATGTTTTAGCGCATTTTTGACAGTTACTTTGGCGAAAATCTCTGGTGAGAACGTCGGCAATTCGTCGAAAACAACTTCACTGCCTTGGCTAAGCGAGTCGCCAATTCGGAAAATCCCTGGATCGAACAGACCGATAATATCTCCAGCATATGCCTCTTCAACGATATCTCGATCTTGGGCAAGGAATTGCTGTGGTTGAGACAATTTGATCTCTTTCCCCACACGGTTGTGCTTCACACTCATCCCACGTTGGAACTTACCAGATACGATACGTAAGAACGCAATCCGGTCACGGTGTGCTGGGTTCATATTGGCTTGAATTTTGAACACATAACCACTGAACTTCTCATTGGTCGGCTCAATGTCACCTGCTGTACTACGACGAGGTTCAGGTTTTGGTGCTAGTTCAAGGAAATTCTCCAGGAACGTCTGCACACCAAAATTGTTGATCGCACTACCGAAGAAAATCGGCGTAAGTTCGCCACGTTGAACCTTCTCCATATCGAACTGATCCCCAGCTACATCAAGCAACTCCAGATCCTGACACAGTTGATCATGCAGGTACTCTCCCGCCATCTCACGGATAATGGGATCTTTGTATCCATCCACTTTTTGCACTTTGATCGTCGAATGATCGTCGCCCTGGAACAATTCAACTTGGTTTTTCATGCGATCATATACACCACACAGATCACGACCTGTGCCAATTGGCCAGTTCATCGGTACAGAGCGAATACCAAGGACATTCTCAAGCTCTTCCATTAAGTCAAACGGGCTTTGTCCTTCACGATCCAATTTGTTGATGAATGTGAAGATCGGAATGCCACGCTTCGCACATACTTGGAACAACTTAATCGTCTGTGCCTCGACACCCTTCGCTACGTCAATCAACATGACTGCACTGTCCGCAGCCGTCAGCGTACGATACGTATCTTCACTGAAGTCCTGGTGACCAGGTGTATCCAGAATATTAATTCGATGATCCAAATAATCGAACTGCATCACGGAAGAAGTTACCGAGATCCCCCGTTGTTTCTCAATTTCCATCCAGTCACTTGTTGCATGTTTGCTTGCTTTCCGCGCTTTAACTGTACCCGCGAGACGAATGGCGCCCCCGAATAATAGTAGCTTCTCGGTTAAAGTTGTTTTACCCGCATCCGGGTGAGAGATAATGGCAAACGTCCGGCGTTTGTCCACTTCCTGTTGAAGAATGTTATCTGCAGCTTTGCTCATAGCTTCTATCCCTTTCATCCGTTCATTCACGTTTAATCCGGCTGAGCCGGTCCATCATTCAATCTTTATTCAAATCCGGCAGAGCCGGTTGATTGTACATTAACTTCCGCCGCAACGTCGTCGGCACATTAGTTTCATTTTACACTATTACAATGGAGTTCATCCTCTCCAGATCTGTGTTCCCTTTTATACGTTAATACTGATTCTAAACCCAACTCTCCTATTGTACCATAATCTGTAGTGAAAATAACCGATTACGTTCCGCAGATTTCTCACTTTTACACAACAAAAAAAGCACCCTTCAGCTAGTTTAGCATCCAGGTACTTTCTCTTTCGTTCTTCATATATGCGATTTAGAAAATCAAAGCATCCAAGGCGTACTGTCCGCCACCTGTCAGAGCCAGAGCTACACCGACCACTAGAATCGCGAGGTTATACTCGAATCCGTTCTGCGTAGACCAGTATCCATTAGCCCCATGAACCTTCACAATCGCGATCACCATTGTTAATGCGATGAGAATACCACCAACTGGTGTAAGCAGACCAAGTGCAAGCAGCAATCCACCGCCGAACTCTGCCAAACCTGCTAGCAATGCCACCAACGCACCAGGCTTCATACCCATAGATTCAAACCAACCACCAGTACCTTTAATCCCATATCCACCGAACCAGCCAAACAATTTCTGAGCACCATGCGCCATAAACGACAAACCAATCACCAAACGAATCAACAACAATCCTACATCCAACATTTCTTTTTCCTCCATTCAATATTTACAATTTGGTATTCTTAGATTAAAGATATTATGCCAAAATTTTTTTCATGAACTTCATGTAACGTGTACCCCTACTCGTTGCAATTCTGTTTCATGTGCGCTTCATCTGACTAACGTCAATGGTTAAGTCGCATCTTTGTTTTTGTTTTGCGTAATTTCTTTATCTGTTGAATTGAGTATAAGTTATCTACTTACTTTTTGTCAACAAATTATTTTAAGTAATTATATTTCAACTATTTTGCTCTTTCCTGCAACTTTTCTTCCTCACCAGTATACGTATATCCCCATTCAACATATGCCTCTTATTTCTAAGCTACAATATCTGCTTCATACATGTTTGCTCTTCACACTAAAAAAGATTCAAGACATTCGCCCAGTAGCGAACATCCTGAATCTCCGTTTATGAAGTTTCAGCTCATTAATTATTCACTTGCCAAATCACTCGGTCTTCATCCTGACCTTTCACTGGCCACCAGTGGTAACCATCCTGCTCAAGCAGCTTATCTGTTGCTGCAGGCCCCCAGGTGCCTGCAGGATACGTATGAAGTTCCCCATGATTGTGAGCCCATGCAGCTGCGATCCGATCCACAAATGACCATGCTGTTGCAACTTCATCCCAACGGGTAAAATACGTCGAATCTCCTTCTGCCGCGTCATGCAGCAGTCGTTCGTATGCTTCCGGCGAATTGATGCCAATCATGCAGCTTTGACAGAAGTCCATCGCAAGCGGTTGAATTTCCGAATCCGAGCCCGGTTTCTTGGCATTAATTTTGATATATATGCCTTCCATCGGGTTCACACGAATGACCAGCAAATTAGGTTCTAACTTATATTTCTTGCCCAGATATACGTTGTTTGGCATCGATTTGAATTCAACCACGATTTCGGTCGTTTTCACTGGAAGACGCTTACCTGTCCGAATATAGAACGGTACACCAGCCCAGCGGAAATTATCCACAAAAACGCGTGCTGCAAAATAAGTTTCCGTAGTGGATTCTGGATCAACCTTGTCCTCCTCTCGATACCCCGGAAGCTGCTTCCCACGGTACTCGCCCTTCGTATATTGTCCCCGCACCACATTACTGCTTACCTCTTCGTCTGTTGCAAAAGCACGCAGTGATCGCAGCACCTTAACCTTCTCATCCCTAATGTCCTCAGGGAATAGTCGGCTTGGTGGCTCCATAGCAATCATCGTTAACATCTGCAGCATATGGTTCTGCCCCATATCACGCAGCGCACCAGAGTGGTCATAATATCCTCCACGCTCTTCCACACCAACCGTCTCACCAAGTGTAATCTGGACATTCGCAATGTGTTTGTTATTCCAGAGTGGCTCGAAAAAGGCATTGCCGAAGCGAATGACTTCAATATTTTGCACCATTTCCTTACCTAGATAATGATCGATTCTGTAGATTTCCTCTTCACGAAACACTTCCCGAATTTGTTCATTAAGCTGTTCTGCCGATTGCAGATCATACCCAAAAGGTTTCTCGATCACAAGCCGATTCCAGCCCTTGCTTTCCAGCATCCCGCCATCTCTTAGACTGTATGACACGTTACCGAATAGTTCTGGCGCAAGCGCTAAATAGAATAACCGATTACCCGGCGTGTTAAACTTCGCTTCCAAAGCCTCCGTCTGCTCACGCAGCTCTCTGAAACCATCAACGTTATTAATATCAAGTGATTTGTATTCAAAATGTTGGGCAAAAGCATTCCACTCCTCCGGCTCTCCCGCTGGATAACGACAGAACTCTCGAATGGATTCATGAATGTCTTCCCGGAATTGTTCTGGTGATCTCGGACGCCGTGCTACGCCAATAACCGCGAAGTCATGGGCTAGCTTGCCTTCACGGTATAGACTATAAATGGCCGGAAATAACTTCCGGCGAGCCAAATCGCCCGTTGCTCCAAAAATGAAAAATACTGCGCCAGGTGTCTGCACTTCATCTTGCATTAGTTTTTCGACCATAGGCTCCTCTTTCTTCCGGGGAAGAACACACTCCAAAGAACTCCCCGAGCTATGTAATGGTGTTATATATGCACAATATACTAACGTCAATTACCAGCATGTTCCTTCTTGGATGTGATGCCATTTTAGCATATCAACTAGGGCGATGCACTAATTTATGGCAGTCTTCGCCCAATTTTTTTCTATAATTCATCATTAAAACTTCATTGATAAATATTCCATTCATGGTATGAGTACTCCTTAACCAAGATCATCATGATTCAAACGATCTCTAAAATCTCTCAATACATCATACTCAACAATTAGTACTCAATCGTAATGACAGGAAATCCCAAAGTAACACGGTTCGTTCCTAACACATCATCCTGATGAACGGCCAGCTGCATATTTAATTGATGCGAACCACTGTTCACGGCCATTGATAACTCAGGGACAACATAAGATACGCTTGTTGTGCTGTCATCTTCATAACGTTCCACTGCACTCAGTTTCAGCTTATCTGATAATGCTCCTTCAATGTGTCTTACCACAGTACCGGCTTGAACTGGAGCGTTGTTGTGATTTTCTATCCCTACAGCAGCCTCTTCCCCTGTACCTTGTACTGAAAAGTTCCAAGTCGCTTTAATACCGACATCTTTAAGCAATCGCTCTACCTGTTCATGCAAAGCGAGATACACACGCCAATCCGTCTCTTCATTGCCGGATAACTGGATAATCGTATAATATTCTGCTGAATCTGTAACGACAACGTTGACCAGAATGCCCACATCTTCGTTTGACGCCTTCAACTCACTGCGGTATACATCATGTCCTGTCTGACGTACTAACTCAGGTTTCTGGAGCTGTAGCCCGTCAGCGAGTAATCCCGCTATCTCCTGTGCATCTCCCGTACCTTGACCCTGCCACTTAAGTACTAAGCGATCTACTTGTTCTATAGCAGCACCTGCCGTGTTCAGCATTTGCTCTAACTTCTCACCTTCAGATACACTTTTCTCCGCGTATACTTGAGTAATACCGATTAACATAACGATTGCTACTGCTAGTACAGCTGTCATCATCCACCGTTTTAACATGCTCATTCCCCCGCTCGTTCTCTATTCTATGAATCTATCAACAGCATGCCCGCTTTCTCTTCGTACTAAACGCTTTATTGCATACAAAAAAAGCCCCATCAACCAATTACTTTGGTTAATCGGACTTTCATACTTAAATCGCTTCTATGTTTTGCTAAGCTTATCGTGTAGATCTAATAGCTTGTATAGTAGAACGACCTATTCGCTCATTTATCGGTCATCATTTCAACGTCGTTACTCTGCAAGTCCATTCTTATAGGCATATATTGCTGCCTGTGTGCGGTCATCTACGCCTAACTTGGCGAGCAGGTTGGTCACATGAAATTTAACCGTCTTGATTCCGATAATCAGATCATCGGCAATATCCTGATTAGATTTACCTTGAGCGAGCAAACGAAGGACATCCATTTCACGATCCGTCAGTTCTTCATGAGCCGGCGCTGCAGCTTGAGGTTGACGGAAACGATTCATCATCTTGGAAGCTACCTGTGACTCCAGTACGGATTGACCACGTGCTGCAGCACGAATGGCATCAGCTACCTCGTTAGCTCGGGAGGTTTTGAGCAGGTAACTAAAGGCTCCAGCTTCAATAACCGGATACATTTTCTCATCATCCAAGTAACTCGTCAGAACGATAACCTTACATTCAGGATACATTTTCAGCAATTGCCGTGTAGCTTCAATGCCATCCATACCTTCCATGACTAAGTCCATCAGAACAACATCTGGCTTATATTCCTGTGCCAAACGAATGCCCTCTTCCCCGCTTCCTGCTTCACCGACAACTTCAATGCCATCCTCCGTATCAAGAACTGCGGCGAGACCAATCCGAACCATTTCGTGGTCATCCACGAGCAGTACCTTAATTGACGTTTCTGACTGTGTGTCCACTTCCGTCTCCTCCATTGACATGTCCTTCCTCACTTTCATCGCTCATCAAAGGTATCGTAATTTCGATCCGTGTTCCTTTACCAGGTGCTGTTACAAATTGAATGGCTCCACCGATCTCTGTAACACGTTCACGCATGTTTGCTAGCCCATAAGAAGCCTGCTTCTGTTCATCCAGATCGAAGCCTTGACCATCATCACGAATTAACACTCTAACTGCATCTGTCCGTCGCTGTAGC
The DNA here is from genome assembly GCF_036884255.1 of Paenibacillus tundrae. Classification (NCBI taxonomy): domain Bacteria; kingdom Bacillati; phylum Bacillota; class Bacilli; order Caryophanales; family Paenibacillaceae; genus Paenibacillus; species Paenibacillus tundrae. The sequence goes on from NZ_CP145605.1 coordinate 5,443,107, forward strand.
CTAATCTCCATTTTCTCTGCCTTCGCATGACGTAATGTATTAGACATCGCTTCTTGAACAATACGGAACAGATGATTTTCGATGCCTTTAACCAGGTCAATATCCTCATCGATTTCCAGCACAATGTCCATAGGCACTTTCGTCTTCAGTTCCATGACCAGATCCTTCAATCCCTGCTCCAGCTGTTTGCCTTCCAGATATACCGGGCGCAAGTGCAATAATAAAGCACGCATCTCCGATTGAGCCACGGAAGCCATCTCTTCGATTAGAGCAACCTGCCGCTGAGCACGTTCAAAATCCTTTTCCATTTTCCGTCCAACCGCTGTTGCTGTCATGGAAATGGCAAATAACTGCTGAGATACCGCATCATGCAATTCTCTTGCGAGACGCTGACGTTCTTCCACAATCGCCGTAACTCTTGCTTGCTCTGCAAGCTGAGCGTTGTTGGTGGATAGTCGCTGTAGCGAGGTGACCTGATCCTCCCACTTCTTCCCGATCCGCCCAAGCTGATCGCTTAGACGACCAACGTCGTCCATACCTAGATCAGGCACCGTGCGGGAGAGAGAACCTTTTTCCCATTGCAGCAAGGTTTCTCGCAACAATTCTAGTCTTCGCTTCACCCGGTAGCTTTGGTAAAAACCAAATGCTGCACCGATTCCAATTAACAGCAATAACAATGCCACACCCGATTGGATCAGATGTCTCCAGCCTGCAAACGGAGCCAGATAACCATATGTATATAGTACATACAAGACAACCGCGAGCACAATGAAAACAAGGAGGATTCCTTCACGCATACTTCGGGTTACCATGTCGGTATGTCGTTTGGTGTTCATACAGGTCTCCTCCTTTGTCATCTTTTTAATTACTACGGATTACTAATGCTTAGGTCGCCAACAATATAGGAAATTACAAATTTTGCTTTATGTTCACTGGACTCGTAGCCAGGAGTTCTCCATATTATTTTATTCATCATCCCACTGTCCTGCTCGCCATTCAGATTAACGCGGCCAAACAGTACGAATGCTTCAATTTCAACGCCATAATCTTCAGGCAAGGTCAAGCGCACATTACCCATAACGCCCTGAAGTAATACAATAGTTTGTTTCTCTTCCGGAATAGACAGCGATAGATCTGCGTTAACTTCCCCCATGGCATGCCACAGACTCATACTTTGTAACCGCCAAGGCTGTTGATCCCAATAGAACCGTGCCATAAAATTTTGTCTACGCATGACATTTTCATTCAGATGAATCTTCTTTGTTTTGGAGTAGAAAAAAGCGAGTGAAGCAAGTACGATCAAAAATACAATCATCAAATTATCGAGCAACAATAACGCTGCACCGATTCCCAAGCAACGATACCCTTTACGTGTAACACCTTTTTGAACTTGAATCATCCCATACGTTAGCAGGATCAGTGCGGCAAGAGTTAGAAAGTTCATATTTTGATTCAATAACATTAAGGCGCCAATCACAATGATTAACACTGCAAGCCATTGATTTTTTTTATTCATCTCCACCGCACCTCCTCTGTAAACGTAATCTTCTCTATTCGATGGAAAAGCCATACCAGGCACTGAGGTCCCGTATGGCTTAACCTTTGCTCTACAAACCGTTCTCTATTCACGATTTATAGAATATCATATTGTTTGCATAGCGAACAGTTATTCTTTTGAAGTGCTGCCTGCATCATTTTTGGAGCCATTGCCCATTTTGTTTTTCAAAGCTTGCAGCTGTTGATCAACTTTGAACTGTTTTTCGGCATCCACAGGATTAGTGTACGTGGATTGTGTGTTGCGATATGGTGCACGGATTACGTCAGCTTCAGCTTCCATTTGCATGATTTTTTCTTCCATGCGGTGGAATCCAAGTGATGCGCCTCCGCTCTCGATGCTGTGCAAGCTGTTGATTTGAGACATTTGTTTTTTCGCTTTAGCCATCTGAGCACGAGATACCAGTTCATTGCGTTTGTTACGCATTTTGTAGAACTCATCTTTCATGTCATGAAGCTGTTGCAACAAATCTTTGGCTTGTGCTTCCGATTGTGCATGAAGATCGCTGTATTCCGTAATTTTTTGATCAAAGTAGATTTTCTCTTCCAGCAATTTGCGAGCTACTTCTTCCTGACCATTAGCCAAGGCAGCTTCAGCTTGAGACTCACGTTGTACAGATGTGCGCTCTGCTTCATCCAAACGTTGCTTCATACGGCGCTCATTTGCCATTTGTTTGGCAACAGTTACCTCAGCCTCGTGAATTTCAGCCTCCATATCACGCAAATACTGATTCAACATTACAATTGGGTCTTCCACTTTATCCAACATATCATTAACCGATGCTTTCGTCATATCCTTAATCCGTTTAAATACTCCCATTTTACTTTTCTCCCTTCTCGTAACGAGATAATTTTTGGCGAAGCTCTTCAACTTCTTTTTTCAAAGCTTTTTTCTCAATATCTTTCATCATGGAGTCCAGATCACTTTCTTGATGTGTTCCAGCTCCGTAGGCATTGTTGTCATACGAACGTGGATCTGATTGCGGTCTGCCGTTATAACCTGGGCCAGGACTGAAGCTTCCATGACCTGATTGGTTATGGTTATTTTGATACGGGCCTCTTGGCGGCTGATGATCATAGTTGTTGTATCCTCTGCCAGGACCTGATCCGTATCCGTATGGATCATATGGCGGATAGGGTTCTTTTGGAACTACCAGTGCTGCGATGAAATAAATTAACAACGACGTACCGCCAGTTACGAAGATACTAATGACGAAGATGATCCGAAGTAGTGTGGAATCCATTCCAATGGATTCGGATATCCCGCCACACAAACCGGTTAACATTCGGTCACGCGTTGAGCGGTATAGTTTGCTCATGTGCTTACTCCTTTCGTTTACTTGTGTCCTCTTACGTGATCGTATGGATCAGCGTAGTAGGGTTCCTTCGGCACCACCAATGCAGCGATGAAGTAGATGAGCAGTGATGTACCTCCCGTAGCGAAAATACTGATGAAGAAGATGAGGCGTAGCAGCGTGGAACTGATTCCGAGATTCTCGGAGATGCCGCCGATCAAACCTGTCAGCATCCGATTACGCGTTGAGCGGTATAATTTACTCATTTTAACTACTCCTTTTTGTCATTGTTTAATTTCTGTTTCAGCCTTTCCAGCTCTTTATCCAGCGTTCCGGAAGACATGCTTCCTGCTGATCCAGAACCATCCTGGCCCATACGGCGTATGTCCCGTAAGCTTTGTGCTTCGTATTCAAGGTCAGAGACTTGATCATCCAGTCGATTGAACATCCGTGGGACATTCTGACCGTTATTATAGTGACTTCTCTGATTCATTCGTTGTTGTAGCTGGATGGTTTGCATCCGTGCGTAGTAATATTGGCGCTTACTGTAGACATTTTGATATTCTACTTTGAGCTGATCAATCTGTTCATCAAGCTCCTGTAATGCCGCATTACTTTGGGCGTACAATTCATTGTACTGATCCATTTTTTCTTCATGTAGAATTTTTTCTTGGAGAGCAAGTTTGGCAAGATGCTCCTCACCAGCTTTTAAGGCCATTGAAGCCTGTTCTTCACGTTTGTGAACCATCGATGCTGCCTGATCAGCTTGCTGTTTCATCTGTCTGGTGTGACTTGCATATTGATGACGAAGCTTCTCAGCTTCACCGATGTCTTGGCGGGTCGAGATCAGAAACTGGTCAATCAGTTTGACTGGATCCTGACTTTGCTCCAAATGTTCATTCAACGTAGCTACGGTAATATCCCGCATTCGACGAAATACACTCATTATATTCTGTCCTCCTTCTCATAATCGTGAAATCTTAGTAACGGCGATGACTGTTGCGTTTGTTCCCAAGCATCGATACCCCTAAGATAATCAACCCGATTGCGATGATTGGTCCGAGCAACCAAGATAACTTACCGATCAATGCGATGATACCGATGATCAGTACAATCCATCCCAGCGTTGTGTTACCACGCTTCACTCCGTAGTACCCAAGTGCAATCATCAGAATCGGAATCAAATATCCCATCATGTATCCTAGCAAAGGTGTTAACTTTCCGAAGAGGATGAGTGCGCCTAGCGCAATCAGTACAATCGCCCAGCCGTTTCCTTTATTCCATCTCATTATGTTTTCCACCGCCCTTTCCGTGTGCATTTGTTTCTTGTTTAACCTTATGTCCTTATTCTAGGGGAATTTGCGACTTTTCAAAACAGACTGTGGACGGTTTTTCATCCTAGACTCAGGTCGGGGATCATATTCGACCTTTGGCTATCTTTATATCAGACCTTGATCTGACAAGGTTCGCCCAAGCCTCCTTATCCCCCTATTACCCGCATTAGAGCCCCGTATGACCTTCCATCTACAGATACAGTCCTTACCCTAAGTTACGTTTATGATGAGTTCGCGTTTCTACATCATAGCCCTAGAAATGAAGTTTCCAACGCAACCCTCATTATATATTACTTTTTTATCCATATAATCTAAATTTAGATTGTTTTAATTGTAAGCGTTTACTAAAATAGTGATATGACTACCCTTTATGTCAGGAGATGACCTGTGCGATCCTTAACTTATTTACATAAAATGATAGTGTATGGCATTCTGCTGAGCACGCTACCCATTCTTTTAACTGGAATTGCTGCTTTTCTCTACTCTTCCCATCAGATGGAGTCACATCGTATTCAAGCGAATCAACAGCTACTTTCACAAATGCAATCAAACGTAGAGCACAAACTTGGGACGGTCAGTTATATGCTGGATCAAGCGACTCGTTCTCCAGTGACTATACAATCTCTGTCGTCACCTTATCTAAGCCCAAAGCCAGCTATTGCGAACAAACTGCAATCCGAGTTCCAACATATGAGATCCTGGGAACCATTAATGGACATTACACTGGTTAACCAAACTCGGGACTGGCTTATCGATCATGCAGGACTTTATCTGAATACGGATTTCCCACTGTCTCTCCCTATGAAAGACTTACTGTCGAATACGCTCACATCAGGTTGGCAACTTGTCCCGTCCTCTGTTTTTAATAACCAAGAGCGGATGAAGAGTTCTGGCTGTAATTATCATATTGCACTAGCAAGGTCGATCCAAACGATAAATGACTCAACTAACTCGGCTCTTATTGCTGGAATACCTGCGTGTTCACTACAGACTCCCTCTGAGGCAACAGATACGAATTCATCCGCTTCAGGACTGATCATTGTCAACCGTGAACAACGTATCATTGCACATCCAGACCCTAGCTATATGGGTAAACCCTTAGCTGCGACCGGCTTAATCAATAGTGACACGGGGGAAAGCCTGAGTGAGCAACTCTCTCCTGCTTCGCTTCCGGCGTCCTCTTCGTACGGTGAACTGCACACGTCAGATCAGCACTATTCCATGGTATACTCCCAATCCCCACTAAAAGGATGGAGCTATATTCTGGTTACACCGATGAATATCCTGAATCGGGAGTACATTCAAGTCGCATTACACACGATGTATATCAGTATTGGAATGTTACTTCTATCTCTACTGCTTTCCTGGCTAGGTTCAAAGCGAATGCACACACCCATTCAGAGACTCCTCTCCCAAGTCGGCATTAAAGAGCAAGTAGCAGCAAGAGCTACAAGCTCACTGCAAGCGGAATCCGAGATCTCTATGGATGAGTTTGAACAAATTAGAGCTGGTGTCTCTCAATTATCTGCATCCCGTTCTCAGCTTGAGAACAAGTTGAATCATTATGTAATGCATACACGCAACCATTTCTTAATGAATATATTTCTGGGAAAATATCCACCCACTAAGCTACAACACATCTTGAATGAACAAGGATATGCCTCTCAGCTCAAGCAATGGCAACATATTGCCGTCATAACGATACAAGCAGATCTTGTGAATCATGCAAAATATAGCTCACAAGACCGGGAGTTGCTCCTGTTCGCTATTCAAAATATGTTAGAGGAAACTATCTTGCCTGAGTTGCAATTGCTCCCGATTGTAATCGAGCAGACCGTTGTAACGGTCATTGGAACCTATGAATCAGATTCAGATGAGTTTACGATACGGTTATACGCTCAAACAGAGGAACTACAACGACGAGTTCAGGATCTGCTCAGTTTACAGATAAGCATTGGAATCAGTCAGTCCTATTCTTCTCTATTGGAAGTGCACCAAGCCTATACTGAGGCTATGGAGGCTCTCCAGCACCGTCTCAAATTAGGGACAGGCGTTATTATTCCATATGAAACCGTTAAGTCCCACATTTCGCATTGGTCGATGGCTTACCCGGAGTCATTCGAGTACGAGTTAATTCAGGCTATTCAATCCGTGGATGAAACTGAAGCTATTTCTATGCTCCAGCAGCTGCTTGAATATGTATTTAATATGGAGTCCACACCAGAGGAGTATCAGTTGATGTTGATGCGATTGCTTACACGTATTCTGTTAATGATGCAGGAAGTCGGCGTACCTCTAGGGCAGATTACAGTTGGACAGAGCAGTATGTTCAAACAACTCTTTACTCTCCAGTCTGCGGCTGAAGTTGAACAATGGTTTACCCAACGTATTATCATGCCGATTATAACTATTCTTAAGGAAAGGCAGTATGCACAATACCATCATATTTCTGAGAAAATAATTGCTCTGATCCAGCAGCGCTATGATACAGATCTTACATTAGAGGAGTGCGCTGCCCTTCTCCACTACAATGCCAATTATCTAAGCGGTGTATTTCGCAAGGAAACAGGCTGTTCCTTCAGTGAATATCTAACCAAGCATCGATTTACGATAGCTAAGAAGTGGTTAGAAGAGACCGATCTCACGGTTAAGGATATTGCAGCCAGACTTCGATACAACAACCCGCAGAACTTTATCCGTTCCTTTCGCAAGTGGGAGGGTATCACACCTGGACAATACCGAGAACGTAAACGTCGAGCTGGCTATGTACAGGAAAGTCGTTCATTTGGGAAATAAGTTTGCCGAGGCGTCAGACTCATTACACCGCGCCAGGAAATACACCCGGTGTCGGCTATCTGCTGATCTATCTCAACACAATAACTGTATATTGCTCTGTTCGTAATTAGAGACCAGAAACGACGGAGGGGGTCGGAAATTGAATGCAAAAAAAGGAGCAGATGATCTGCTCCTTTTTATTTATATAACACTCATACACTCATTAACATTAATTAATTGATCTTCTTTAAAACACCTGTTGTTGTTATGAGATCTTTATTTTATTTGTTTGTGAGAACCTTCATGTTTGGCTGTTCCAACTGAATCAGGATTTTACCAAACCGTCCTCCTCTTAAAAATGTCACTGTTCCATTATCATATGTCTTCCTAATGTATTGCTCAGCCAGGCTAAGTGATTGTTCGTCCGTTGGTAGACCATACGTATTCAGCCATTCAGGTAGCTTTTGTACAACTTCTTCCACAGGCAGTTCAACGGTATTCACTTCCTTGGTGATTAGTGTTGTATAGGAGTATCCCTTCAGATAGAGCAACTGTTGAATGAATCCCATATCACTTGGTTTAAATGGTGGCTCCACCTGAAGCACTGTTCTTAGTTCATCAATCAGTGTATGTTCCCGTTGTCCAGCCATTGTACTGATATACACATACTTCCGGGCAGAACTAATAGCCTGCTCAATCGTTTCCCAATCGGACATTGCTGGACACATTGAGGCAAAGGCAACATCGTACTTTTTCCTCCACCCTTTCTGCTCAATAGATATTTCTTCAAAACGCTCGCATACGATTTCAATCTTAGATGTCAAAGCTGCTGGAATTGTCTCCTTCATCAAGGAAACGAGTAGCTCAGAAGGTTCGACCGCTGTTACAGTTGCGCCCTTCTCTGCGAACGGGATCGTAAAAATGCCAGAAGCTGCCCCGATATCTAAAACGGACATTCCTTCAAAGTCTACGCCTTGATTCTCAATCCAACCCATAATGCGCCCAGAACGCGCCTTCCCTTCTGTTGTAAAGGATTGCTGATGATACTCTCTAGCCCATCTTTCAAAAGCTTCTGCTGTATTAAAAGGGGCACTCTGCTTTTTATATTTGGGACTCCTCGGTCTATTCTTCCAAGCCTCTTCCCACACAGAAAGATTGAATAATCCTTGAGCAATATCTATTTCATTGCTTGTTGTTACTTCTGTCATCTCTACACACTCCATTTCTTCCAATCAAATTTTTGGTTTTATGGGTTCAATTCAACTAATTCAATCCATGCGGTTTGTAAATATAAAGGAGTTATTATATCTATAATTAGTTACAGACATATAATGATAACTAACTCCTTTACATCCAATCATTTTCGTGATGATATGTAGAAGATTCACAAATTAAGGACTTTATATATCTATAATATATTCGATGTTGGATTACGTCAATATGTTAGAAAAGAAATCAATGAGCTTCAACAGACTCAATTGCACGCTCATTGAATATTAAGTATTCTCTCCTTACAAAAATAACCCTATGAATTGCAAGTGCAATCCATAGGGCTATACGTTATACCGGCGAGAGGACTCGAACCTCCACGGTTTCCCACTCGATTTTGAGTCGAGCGCGTCTGCCATTCCGCCACGCCGGCACATATTCTTTTTTTGCATGTTGAGAAAATAACTGGAGGCGCCACCCAGATTCGAACTGGGGATAAAGCTTTTGCAGAGCTGTGCCTTACCACTTGGCTATGGCGCCGAATTAATTTGGAGCGGAAGACGGGAATCGAACCCGCGACCCTCGCCTTGGCAAGGCGATGCTCTACCGCTGAGCCACTTCCGCATAATGGCTGGGGATATAGGATTTGAACCTATGCATGACGGAGTCAAAGTCCGTTGCCTTACCGCTTGGCTAATCCCCATGAACAAAACAAAGGGGCGATCGAGGGGAATTGAACCCCCGAATGCCGGATCCACAAACCGGTGCGTTAACCACTTCGCCACGATCGCCATATATAATATACTTTTAAAGATTAATTGGCAGGGGCAGCAGGAATTGAACCCACACCAACGGTTTTGGAGACCGTTGTTCTACCTTTAAACTATGCCCCTAAAAACTGGTGGAGGATGATGGATTCGAACCACCGAACCCGTACGGGAGCAGATTTACAGTCTGATGCGTTTGGCCACTTCGCTAATCCTCCAGGATTACATGGTGCCGGCGAGAGGACTTGAACCCCCAACCTACTGATTACAAGTCAGTTGCTCTACCAGTTGAGCTACACCGGCATATTAAGTTATAAATGGTGGCTCGGGACGGAATCGAACCGCCGACACGAGGATTTTCAGTCCTCTGCTCTACCGACTGAGCTACCGAGCCATAATAAAGTTCAAACTTAAGCGTTACACTTTACCTTGGGCGTCGGTGCCTTATATCAGATCTAGT